>JAFKKG010000047.1 GCA_017305715.1 Hyphomicrobiales bacterium
TCGACCGCCACCAGCGTTTCGATGGGTGTTGCCGCTGGGCACCAAGTGGTGAAGAAGGCGAGATCGCCATCAGCGATATTTCGACGGATCAGCAGACCTCGCGTCCAAAGACCATGATTTGCGCTATAAAATTCTTCGACCTCGAGATCAGCCAATTCGAGATAGCACCAATCATGCAGCCGCGGTCCTTTGGTTCCGGCCCTTGCCGACAGGCGTTTCCCGTCGGACGAGCGCCGCGTCCGGGCGATGTCCGCGACCTGCCGCTTGCCCCAGGAATGAACCACATGAGCGCTGCTGACCCCAAGCTCGTATGCGGCTTCCAGGCGACCTGGATCGTCGGCCCATTCCTTCGGAAGATACAGTGTGCGATCGATGAACGCATGACCGTGGCGCGAAACGTAGGCAGCGAAGACGCCGATCTGGCAGTTCGTGATTTTACCTGCGGAACCAGTGTATTGCCGCGCCACTCCGCACGACGCCTTGTCACCACCTGGCCAACCAGAGAGCGGATATCCTCGCGGGCGTCCCCGTTGGACTCCGGCTCGGCCAGCGTTTCCGCGAGACGGATCACCTTGGCGCGGTAGTGCTCAGCGATATTTGGATGTACGTCCGGCAGGTCGGCGGGAGCCTCGGCAAGACGCGCCTCGATCTCGACCTTCTGCTGCGCCAACTTTCCCATCCTAGCCTTCATCGCTGGCTGGTACATGCCATCCTCGATGGCGTCCATGACCCCTCTGATGCTCCTGTCAATCTTCTCAAGGGAGCGGCGATCGGCTTCCGCCTGCGCTCGCCGCTCACGGTTCTGGCGATTGGTCTCCTCGGCATAGGCGCGCACCGCGATCGCCACGGCCTGGGGAGATACCAGCTTATCGGTGAGGCCCGCCAACACGCGCCGCTCGATGTGGTCACGGCGAATGGTGCGGCCGTTGTCGCAGGTCCCTTTGCGGAAGTGACCGAGACAGCCGTAGCGATCGTTGACGACTATGCCGTATTTGCCGCCGCAGCATCCGCAGATGAGCAAGCCTGACAAGAGGAAGGCGGGACGACGCAGGCCGTTCAGCCGTTCCGCTCGCGCGGCGCGGACACCCTTGGTCGTCGCCTCGAACTGCTTCGCAAGTTCGGCCTGGCGCAGCTTCACCCGACGCCACAACTCGTCATCGACGATACGCAGCTCCGGCACCTCGGTCCTGATCCACTTGGGCCTCGGGGTTCGGGCGCGAAACACGCTTGCCCGTGTTCGCGTCCTTGATGAAGCGCTACCGGTTCCAGACCAGCACGCCGGCATAAAGCTCGTTGTTGACGACGCCATTGCCCCGGCAGGCGTGGCCCCGGATCGTCGTATCGCCCCAGGTGTGGCCGAACGGGCCGGGAATATCATCCCGGTTCAGATCGGTCGCGATGGCGCGCGGCGATTTTCCCACCGCGAACTCCCGGACGATACGGCGGACAACCGCGGCCGCGGCCTCATTGATCTTACGTTCGCCTCGAACCGGCTCGCTCTCGCTATCAATACGCTTCACCACGTCGTAGCCGTAGCAGAGCCCGCAGCCCGCCTTGCCCTTCTCCACCCGGCCGCGCGGACCGCGATGGGTCTTGGCAGCGAGGTCCTTCAGGAACAAAGCGTTCATCGTGCCTTTGAGACCGACATGAAGTTCGGAGATTTCGCCTTCGGCCAGGGTCACGATCTGCACACCGGCAAAGCGGAGATGCTTGAACAGCGTCGCCACTCGGCCTGATCGCGCGAAACCCGGTCCAGTGCACCGGCCAGCACGAGGTCGAACTTGCCACGCTGGGCGTCTTGCAACAGTGATTGAACACCCGGCCGGAGAATGACGCTGGCGCTGGAGATGGCAGCGTCATGATAGGTATCGATGCCAACGCTCCCTACCCGCATGCTCGCGACAGATGCGGAACTGGTCCTCGATCGAAGCTACGCTCTGATTGCCGGTCGAGTAGCGGGCGTATAGCGCAACCCTCATGTCCATCGCCACGTCTCCTTCGATTTATCGGCCCGTTACGTCAAGCCACATCCAGGCGGTCATGTTCGGAGTACGGGTCAATCTCGACAGTAATCTTCGTGATCGTCGTGCTCGGCGCCTTGCGGCGGCCATCCGCCGTCATCATGACGAACCCCGCCGCTTCCAGCTTCGCCAACGTCCGCGTGAGATTTGGCTGGGCGCGCCCCGACAACTGCACCAACTCCGCAACGGAACGCGGCTTATGGTCGCGGATCAGGGCGAGAAGTTGACGGTTCTCGGGTGTCAGCAGCCGAATCACAGCATCGACGGAATTGAAACTCGGCAGCGCTGCATCGGCGGGTGCCGGCTTCTTGCCACGCGCCACCGCTTTCATTTCGCGCCGCAGAGACCGCAGGCTCTGAACCTTATAGTTCGTCATTCCGACCTCCGGCTTTCCTCGACCTCGACAACCGTCGTTGTAATTCCATGTTCGCCCAACACCCTCTCTACCTCGCCGAAGAAAATCATCGATCAAGGTTTCGGCATCCTTGAACTGATACGGACGCCCCGGGTCGCTCTTCGTGCGGTGCCAATGGTCATTCGACTGCGGTCGCCGTTTGAACCGTGACCCAGCGGCCGGAACGCGATGCGCATTGTCGAAGCCGATCAGTCGTCGCCCGTCAGGCGCGTGCAGCGTGAACGAATAGGACAAGCCGTGAGGACGCGCCGCAGTTGCCTTGACGCGCTTGATCTCGAACTTCATCCAATACCCCTCTTCGAGGTGATGGACACGTCCATCGAAGCCCAGCAGGAACTCAAGCTGATATTCGGGCATTCGATAGTTCATATCATATCCGAACATGATATTACAACTGTCGGAAAAGAGATTGTCAAGGCGAATCTACCTCGGTGAATCTACCTCGGCCTCATCGCTGCTAGGGCTCGTTGTCATTGGCGGCGGCGGGAGACTTGGCCTGCTCGCGGGCAAGCTGTCGGCCGATAGCCTCGGCAATCCGTAGAATGCGCGCATCGAGTGGTTCGCCCCTGCGCGATCCGTTGTCGTTGGCCGGACAAAGTCGCTGCCGTTCATCATCTTCCGCCATTCCGACGTTTCCTCATCAGGATCCATCGGACAAAAAGCAACGAAGAAACGCAGAGCGGAAGTTAGAAATTGCATTATCGCATTATGGCGTAGAAATGCTTGCAATGGGCGGTTGACCGCCTCTCGTACAAGAAAGCCTGAAAAGCGCACAGGCTTCCAACGATTTCACCTTGGGAAGGGAAGCGGTTCCGCTTCCCAACGAGCCTTACTTGCGTGAGAAGCCTCTGCCGGGCCGGCGACATCCGGTCAAGGTCGTAAAGCACCGCGGCTTTCGTCGTCTTTGATCATCATTATCGTAATCATGCCCGAAGGCATTTTGGGGATCGGCCGGAACAGGGTCTAATATAAATGGACTATTATTTGTTTGTGATGACTCTTGCTTTGATCAACTTGGCCCTGGTGCTCAGTTTTGATCTTGTGATTGGTTGGGCACACCTCTTTTCTCTCGCGCATGCTGGATTTGTCGGCGTGGGGGCCTACAGCGTAGCGATCCTGAGCACCCGCTATGGATGGCCAATGCCTATTTGCATCGGCGCCGGCACATTTCTCGCCGCCGTCTTTACCATGGTCGTCTCTATTCCGGCGGCGCGGGTTCGCGACGACTATCTGGTGGTCGCGACCCTTGGACTGCAGATGATCCTCACAAGTTATGCCGTCAATAGTCAATTTACTGGTGGAGATGCCGGTGTCGCCAATGTGCCATCCCTTTTTGGGGTGGACAGTCGCTGGGGTAAACTTGGCATTTCCGCGGTCTTCGTGGCGGCTGTTGCCATCGTTTACCTTAGGCTTGTGCGTTCGTCCTTCGGCCGGTCGCTGCACATAATTAGAGAAGAAGAAGTTACGGCAAAGTCAATGGGACGCAATGTCTTTGCCATCAAGGTCTCCGTGTTCCTGATTTCCGGGGCGCTCGCAGGATTCGTTGGGGGATTCTATGCGTCTTTCCTGAATTATGTCAGCGCCGATTTCTTCAATATTTTCGTGACGGTTCAGCTTCTCACCATGTTGATTGTGGGCGGGATGGCGAGTTTTTTTTGGTGGCATCGTGATTGGCACCGTCATCATGACGCTCTGGCCTGAAATCATGCGAGTTGTTGGCGAAGGTCCGGTCATGTCTTCAATCACTCAGGCATTAATTGGCGTAGCGCTGATGGCGATTCTTCTGTTCCAGCCGAGCGGTCTCGTATCTGTATTTCGTCGGACCAAGGATCGATGAAGCGAGTTGAAATGGTCGGTCGGTCAACGTCCCGAAATGAGCTCAAACAGGCCTTGAAGTTGCCAGAATTATTAGGTGATCAGATTTTTGCCGGTTGCCTGCGGATCGGCTCCTTCGCCCACCGCCACGCCCGTCCCGGCGGTTAGACCGGGACGGTGAGTGAATTATAACAAAAGTGGTTGCGGGGACAGGATTTGAACCTGCGGCTTCACGTTGTGAGCGTAGCATGAAACAATTGATACGAAAAAATCGGCGCGATCAGCGTTCTCGTTCCTGAACTCTCACGCGCTCAGCATTCCGGATTTGCACAGCATCACCTTTATCGCCTTCCGATCGATGGCGATACTGCATAGGCTCATTGATCGTTGCTCGGCCGAATGAATGTCCCCGCTCGAGATGCTGTGCAATCCGTTCCCTCGCCGCTTCCATGATGCTGTGACGCGCGCGTACATCTTTGGGAAACACCCGTTCCAGTGCTTTCTTGAGCAGCACCATTTGGGATTGCGCCGCGACCAGGTCGGGATCGCGCGCCGCCGTCTGCCGGTCCGCCGCACGAAACTTCTCCGCCGTCACCCGCCAACGGTTGCGCGGCACTTGGCGCCGTTCGATACGCGCGTGCCCACTTGCGGCGTCGATGACCTTGATTTCTTTGGTGACGCGCTCGACGCCGTCCCGGCGCACGTGAACGCGATCGCTAGGCCTCGCATTGCTATCGGCGGTCGCTTTTTCCAGACCGACGCCCCACACCTGACGCTGCCGACCATTATCGAGCTCGATCGCGACATAAGTGGATGTCTCGGCATCGGCGCGATTGCGGTACGGTGCCTGACCGACCTCGATCAGGCGCCCTGACACACCTTTGTCGTAATCAAACTCATCAGCGCGCACGCCTCCGTCGGAAACCGAACGAGCCTCGACCTCGGGCGTTCTCGGTTGCGTCCGGGTAGAGACGTCTCGCCGATCGCCAAGCGCCTGCCGATCGAGTTCGGTCGGCTGATAGCCTTGCACCTCGATTCCGCGCGCGCCGGCCTCAAGCCAAGCCTCCCGAAGGAACTCCGGGGAGCCGCGGACGTGTAGAGCCTCCCACTGCCGATGTTGCGCAATGCTGACCATGTCGCGGATCACCTCGACTGCGGCCAGCCGCGTGACCAGACGATCTTCGGTAACCTTGAAGGCGAGGTACTCGCCCCGCTCATCCGCGTATAGTCGCGCCTCGCCGTCTGGTCCATCTTTTCCGGGCTCATTGGTCACCACATAATATTTGCGGCGGATACGATCGGGCAGCGCATCGCCACTGATCGTCGCGGAAGTCGATTTGTCCGACCTCGCCGCCCGATCCTCGCCTGATTTCTCTACGTTGGGATCGCGAACGGGGCGATCCTGCCGTTTGAGGCTAAAATCCTCGCTGTCGTCACGTGTGTCGTTCATGCTGCTGCCCGTTCTGCTTGCGGCTTGCCCGTCGCGCCGGCGGGATGGCCTGAGCGTCGATGTAATTCAGGGTCCAGGCTTTCATGTCCTCCTCGGACAGCCCTTCGAGGTCGACGTCCACGTCTCCGAAATCGAAACTAGCGTTGGCAGGTATTGTGGACGGGTCAGCCACCTCCTCATCAGTCATCGGCCGGGCGCGGAACACCGCCCGCAACTCGGCGACCTCGGAGCGAAGGATTTTGATCTCGGCATCGAGCAGCGCGTTTGAGCGTCCTTTGGGCAATTCCGGGGCGGGCACCGGCAGCAATCGCTGCAGGAACGCCTTGTCTTCGTAGTATACGATCTTGTCGGCAATGATGGGCGGAATGCCCGTGCCGAGGATGAAGGCCTTGGATTTCGGAAGAAGTTTTAACTCTTGAGGCAGCATCAGGGCGCGACGATGCTCGGAGATGGTCTCGCTGGTCGAGCGCATCGCCAGCCCCTTCGGTCCGCTGCGACTGCGCGCTTTCACGGTGTCATAACCGATGCGCTCCGATAGTTCGTTCGCCACGTCCTGTTCCTTTGGGGCGAACACCACCTCGACGGCGTGGTTGGTCATGAAGTTGCGGGCCGCGTCGAGTCCATAGATTGCGCGTAATTGCGCCGGGCTCTGGACCACGGTAAGCAGGCGGATGCCGTATCCGGCGATGAACGCGACGGATTTCGCGAGCACATTGACATTTCCCAAGGCAGGAAACTCATCGAGCAGCAGCAAAATTTTGCGATTGAGTTTTGGGTTCTGTTCCGGCAGTTCGCGGGTGTTGAGATCGACGACTTGCTGGAAAAATAGATTGAGAAGCGGCGCCATACGGTCGAGATTGTCGGGCGTGACCCCGAGATAGATCGACATCGGCCGTTGCCGCAGTTGCCGCAAATCGAAATCATTGGCCGAAGTTGCGGCATCGATCCGGGGGTTGAGCCACAAACCCAGGCGCGCCGTCACGGTCTTGCGTACCGAGTTCATGGTGTTCTCGGAAGCGGCAAGGAAATCATTCAGCGCCGTGATGCAATGCCGGGAAAGAGGTGATGGACCTGACTTTCGCGCCGCGATGAGTTTATCGAAATGCGCCTTTAGGTCGGAGGCAGTGGACAGCTGGTGCAGGATCTCGCCGATTGTCAGTGGAAGGCCCGGTGTTTCCGCGACATAGCCTCCAACAGCGACAAAGGCCGAGCGGGCGGCCTCGAACCAGAACGGGTCGCCGCGGCTCTCTGCCGGAAACAGCATGACGGAAATGCGTTGCAGATCGTCATAAAGATCCGCAGGATCGCTGCGCACGTAGCCGAGCGGATTGTAGCGCGCGGTGCGTCCGTTCTCCTCAAGCGGATCGAACAGATGGACCTCCTGCCCATGGGTAGCGCGAAATCCCGCTGAGCGATCCCAGTTCTCCTTCTTGACGTCGAGAACAACCACCGAATCTGGCCAGTTCAGCAAATTGGGAATGACATAGCCGACGCCCTTGCCTGCCCGGGTCGGTGCATAGACGAGGACGTGTTCGGAGCCTCCGAAACACAGTAGCGCACCGTCCTTGCGGCCGAGCAGGATGCCTTCAGTGGAACGCAAGCCCGCGGCCTTGATCTCCCGCTCTGACGCAAAGCGCGCGCTGCCGTGAAGAGGCAGAGGACGGTGACGGAGCACAGCACCCAGCATTCCGAACACCACAACGACACCGGCGAGCGTCGCCAGCGTCAGCCACCGGTCGAAACGTGGGTCGGCGCCGTAACGCGGCCAGCCCGTGACGATCTCCGACCAGTGCAAGCCTCCGTCGTGAAGCCGCAGCCCGAGCAGCAGAACATTCGAGGCGACCAGCAGAAACAGCGCGCAGGCCGCGAGAGCAAGCGCGATGCCCCGCGCGGCCTTAGCTGATGCGGTCGCGTTTGCGAACGGGGTCATAATAGATTTCCGTGATGCGATAGCGGCCGTCGCGCTTTTGCATCTGGACAACGACATCAACCAAAAGAAACAGCAGCGAGCGGATATCGTCTCGATGAAGGTCGCGTCCCTCCGCGCTTTCCTTTACCAACAAGGTCAGCTGCTCGAAGGCGAGCCGGGCGCTGTCGGCATGAACCGTCGTGATCGACCCTGGATGACCGGAGTTCACATTCCGTAGATAGAAGAAGGCCGTACCGTCACGCAGCTCCTGCAACAGGATACGGTCGGGCCGCATCCGTAAGCAGGATCCGAGCAGTTCGCGCGGGCCGATCTTGGCAAGACCTTGGCCGTCCTTGGCGTAGAGCAGCCGGACACAGTTTCGATGCGGAATGACGAGTTCTGCGGTATCCTCGATCGCGATCAGCCGCTCATGTGCCGGGATCGCCGCAATCAATGCCTTGGACAGCGTGGTCTTGCCCGAGCCGGTCGCACCCGAGATGATGATGTTGCGCCGGGTCCGCACCGCAAGCTCGAGAAACTCGCGCCAGGCACCGGCTTCTTTCAGGGCAAGTAGACGATGCTCGTCGGCCGTGAGGTCGTCACTGGCGGCGCGAACCTCATCGAACAGTTTTGCCCGCTCGAAGACGTCGAGTGTCATTGTCAGCATGGACGGCTTGCGGATCGTGAGACTGACAATGCCGGCCGGCACCGCTGGTGGCATCACGATCTGGCAGCGCTCATCACCAATCAAGCTGGTCGAGACCACCGGGTGTTCCGGACCGATGTCTTGCCGCGTATGGCCGGCAGCCGCGGTCGCGAGATGCATAAGGTAAGCATGGGTGAGTGCCGGCGCTTCATGCCGGGTCCAGCCGCCAGGCCCTTCCACGAAAATCTCGCCGGGGCGGTTGACGACGATTTCGGTCAGGGTGTCATCCGCCAGATACGGCGCCAGCGGCTCGAGGTAGCGCGCCAGCACGAGGCGGCCGCCATCGCGTTCAATCGAGGGGACCGCCGCGGTCATTTTGTCACGACAGCCGGGGCCACGTTGACCCCCGGGACGGTGCGGTCCAAAATCTGCGTGCGGGTCTCAATCCGCCGCAGTTGATAGACCGAGGAGAAGTCGACGTCGCGGGCGACAAAGATATTGACCAATTCGCCCTGGTTTTTGTTCAGCGTCGGCGGGATGTTGATGGATTGCTCGACGGCGATGGCGGCGGCGGTGTTGGTGGCGCCCGTCGTGTTGTTGACCTGGATCGAGCCGTCTTGCAGTTGTTGACGCCCGATCGAAGAAGCGTCGCTGACGATCGACAACAGCATTGCAGATCCGAATCGCTCCCAGAAATGGGTGTCGAGGTCACCATCAAAACCGGCGCGGCCCAGCGCGTCCGTTGCGGGCGAGGCCAAAGCTGCGATCACCCCGGTCGGCGTCTTGGCCCGCGTCCACAACACGAACATGCGCTTTGAGCCGCGCCTCACATTGCCACGATATTCGCCGACCACCTGGGTGCCCTTTTCCATCAGGACAACGTTGCCGGAATCCGACATCACGTCTCGTATGACGACGCAGGAGACGAAGCCCGCCACGTCCGACGACATTGCCGTCTCCAGCACACACGGGATCGATGTTCCCTGTGTGACCAGCAGGTTGCGATTGGGAAGCCGCGCCGCGCGTACCCCTTCGATTGGCGTAGGCTTGAGCTTGTCGGCAAGGTCATTGCGCGGCTCGCCTCGCCCGAAACTGTAGGGATCGGTACTGATGCTTCCGGTCACGCCGTCACGAGGGGGATGTGCAGCCGACACCGGCCGGTTATAGGCCAATACCGGCGCGCGACGCGCACTTTCGAGCATTTGGTCTGGAGCGGGCGCGGGTGCCGCTGACGCGGCAGCGACCGGAGCGACCGGGATGGACGCCGTGGTGATCGGTGCCGCCGGCGTCTCCTTGACGGGTTCGAACGCCGCTGCCTGCCGAATCGTGAGCTTGCGGGCGGAATCACTGACCGGCTTGTCGCCTTTCCAGGTCCCCCAGATGATCAGGAACGCAAATGCGGTAAGCGCCAGCGCGCCGAAGCCGCGCTTGAGCATCGTCGTTCGACCGTTATCCCCTGTTCCCACAGGAGTAATGCCACGGTCATCGGGCAGCGTCTCGTTTTGAAGCTCGGTCATCTCGCGCCCCCTATCGTGACTTTTGGGATCGAGTTGACTTCTTCGCCCGCCGCTCGATCGAGGGGCTCGTGGTGTTGGTGCCTGGATTGACACCGACCGCGTCAAAGGCCTCGTTAAAGATGCAAAGCACGTTGTCCCCCTTGCGCAATCGGAACTCTTTTGCCGTGGCATGAACGACCACGAGCTCGCCGCGAACGTCCTTGGGCACCAAACTTTCGGAGCCGTCCGAGTTGATCAGGTAGATGGCCGGAACTTCCCGGTTGCCGGCAAAGCGGAACGTGGTTTCCTTGCCGTCGTCGAACACGGCTTCCGGCTCGAGATCGATCGAACCCTGCGCTGAGAACCGCCAGTTGCGCGCGCCATAGGCATGATGCAGGGCAAAAGTTTGCTCGATCAGGGCGCCTTCGCGCTCGGCGCCACGGGCCGCAGCCTCGGTGCGCCGGCGCTCAATCTCATCACCGGGATAGGCGAAGCGGACGACGAAGTAGCTATCCGCAAGCGTCGTCTCCGCGATCGACAACTCGAACTGGTACGAGCGCTTGCGGCCGTCGGTGCGGGTGGTGACAATCTGCAGATTGGTCGGGGGATGCTTTTCGCGCGGCTTGAGGAACAGGATCGAACCCGCAGGTGCGACTTCCCATGCGACCGCGTCGCCGATCGCGACATGGGCCACCTCTTCGTCATCGGCAAAGACGACTTGAGTCGAGGCACGAATCATGCCGTTGAGGCGAACCACGTTGGCCGGGTCATAGGTCACCGTGCGTACACGCGCATCGCGCTGCCCGGGAGACGGTTGTTGCAAGGCCATAGCGGGACTCGCAATTCCAAGCACCAATATCATTAAAACAGCGAGAGGTTTCATGGCACGACCTCCGGATCGGCGCGATATTCCGAAACCAGAAAGCCGAGCGGATTGATCAGACGATCGGCGGAAGACATCGGTGCGTTGGCGTAAGAGAACGTCAGCGTCGAAACCCAATGGGTCACGCGGGTCTCCTCGCCCTTGCGGCTCTCTTTCATGAAACGCACAGATGCGACGTTGTCGGCCAGGAGCGAGATCGCTTTGATACGCACCGTCGCGACCCCGAAACGGCCCTGCACGACCTGCGGGCTTTCGGGATTGGAGCCGCGGTACCAGGCTGCGAAACGAGCCTGTTCGCCCTGCCCTGAGAGCAGCGAAATTGTGCGAAAGTTGGTTTCGGCTTCCGGATAGCTGTAACCTTCCCGCGCGCGCACGTAGCGCCCAAGAAAAAATTTGGTGACCGCTTCGTCGTAGCGTGCCGGCGTCGAATTGAGGGCGGAGACGGTGTCCACAATGCCGGTGGCACTATCGACCCTGATGACGAATGGCTCGACCGTCTTCAGTGGCGCCAACGCTGCGACTGCACCCACCGAGGCCAACGCTAAAGCGCAGGCGCCCGCGGCAATCACCCACGCTATTCGCCGCGAGCGATGGGCCGATAGCAGCAGATCCTGTTCCCATCGCCGCGCATTATCGAAGTAGGCTTTCAGGTCATCATGCCCGATCATCTCACGCCTCCTTGCCGCAGGCGCGGTAAGAGGTCGCAATGTCGATCCCGCGACCGGATGAGGCGAGATGAACGGAGGGCGCTGGTGGGCCACTTTCACCCTTGCGGATGACTGGTGCGGATGGCGGAACTGGCGCCTCCGGTGTTGCCAACGGCGCCCCGGATTCCCAGTCCCACAACGAGCGATTAAGCGGCCGCCGAGCCAGGCCGTCACATGACGGCGGGCCCTTTGACCAGATCGCGCAGCCGCCAAGCTGCCATGGGATGATGCAAATGATGAATAGTCGACGCCACATCGTTCTGATGCCCCTGTCTTTCTCTGTCGCCTGATACTGGCGACTATTGCTTACGCGGCCGTAGTCCCCTGCGAGCGTGTGCGCCGCATACTGCCGCCCTGGCGGCTGGCCCGCATTGCAGCGAGACCGCGACTGGCCGCCCCGCGCGCGCCGGCATAGGCGCCGCCGGCTGCGGCCGTGGTATTGGCGATCAGCGGGCTCGTCACCAGCCGGCTTGCGAGCGATGCGCCACCCCCGGCGAGACCGCCAGCGATGACCGGCAGTTGAAGCGCGATGTAACCGGAAAGACCGAGCACCGCGCTGATGGCGACCGCGGCCACCACCATCTCGCCGGCTGTTCCGGCGTTGGCCGCGAACCTGTCGATGAAGCCGCTGACGGTGGTTAACATCAGCCCGACGAGGGCGACCACCAGCACCAATAGGATCACGAAATTCGCGACTTGCCGAAGCCAGGCTTCTGTAAACGGGCGGGTCGCCTCAAAGAGACCCAGCGCAATGAATACCGGGCCGAGCGCAATGACTACGCCGAGGCCCACTTTGGCGTAGAGCAGGATGGCAAACTGTAAGAAGGAGCCAACTGCCACGAAGACCAGGAGGATCGCGGCAACTAGCGCCGGCGCGATGTTGGTCAAGCCTGCCTGTTTGTAAATCTTATTAGCAACGTCAATTCCTTTGGACAGAAGCTGATCGAACGGAGCGCCGGAACTGGTATTCAGTCCCGAACCCGCCAACGCGTTGCCGATTTCCTTCGGCAAGGAATCGAAGAACAATCCCGTCACGTACTGTTGGAACGTGCTCGAGTTCGTCGCTAGCAGCACCACGACCACGATCCGCATCGCCCGCCATGCAAACTCCATGATCGGCTCAGTAATGGCTCCCCGCATCACGGCAAAACCGTAGAGGATAACATACAGCATCACGGCGGTGCGCAGGGGACCATCGATGTAGGAGGCAAGATTCGAAACCGAAGTCGACACAAATGCCGTGATCGGTTGCTCGAACTCTTTCAGGAAACTGTCAAAGACGTTTATAGCCATTACGCGCCATCCTTACTTCAGAGCGTCTTCCATCTCTTGGATAGTAATTTTGTTGCGAGCTTCATTCGCATTGATGCAGTTCGGCGTCTTCGCGAACTCTCCCGGATTGTCGCCGCACGCATTGAGTGCCGCGGCAAGTTCGTCCCGATGACCAAGAAACCAGCCGACTGTCTTCGTCTGCTGATTCCTATCGGCCTCGTTACAGCCCATAAGCGCGGTGGCGACAGCGATCGCTACAATGGATGCCTTCATTGTCATTGGAGCGCCGCCTGTATTTCATCAATAAGTTGTTGTTGCTTTTCCCGCTCCCGTTGTCCGTCCATGTCCACGCGCGCCTGCTGGATCATCGCCAGACCCTGCATCCGCAGCACGTCGTTTTGCAGCAGCGCCTGTTCGGCCTGCAGGCGCGCCGACAGATCGAGAACTTCCTTGGCGTCGGTCGCCGAGCTGATTCGAGCTCTCAGCTCCTCAAGGGCATCGACGCGCTGCGAGGCGGTATCGTACACCGCCTGGCCCATGGAGTGCTTGGTGCCGGTCTGCCGCGCGATCCGATCGAGCTCGCTCTGGTAATACGAATTGCCGCTGTTGCCCGCATAGGCGCGGTTTTGATTGAGATACTGGTTGATCGAATTCGCAAAATTGCCGCTGCCCTGCCCCGCGACGAGACGTTCGATGTCAGAAAACTGTTGCGGCAGAACTTTCCGGAACTCCGGCGTGTTCAAGAGCGCGCCAATGTCGTTCGCGTTGGTTCGCTTGTTAAAGCTATCATAAAGCTGCTTGGCTTGATTCAATTGGTCTTGCGCGACCTTGAGCTGCGACGTCAGGGTGTCGACCTGCTTTTTCATTTCCGTCAGTTGCTCGAACTGCCGCGCAAAGACGCTTGGGTCGAACACAATCTCCGCCCCGGCGGGTGAGGCCATCAGGAGGGTCAGGACGGACAGGGAGGTAAGAACCGCGGGCATACGCTTAGTTATCATCGGGTTTTCCTCCGCTCCGCGTGAAATACCGGCAGCCATTGGGCCGGATCGTCGCCGATCTCGGAGCGAATGCGGTCCAGCAGCTCAACCGTTTCGGTCCGACCGGACAACACGGCGAGCGCGTCGTCAAAACCGCCGAGGTCGAGTTCCGCCACCACCGAGTTATGGCCTTGCTTGACCAGGAACCGCCGGCTTTCGGGTGCCAGCTCCTCTTTGATCAAGCGGAATTCGGTGTCAGTGAGGTGGAAACCGTCGACATAGTCCGATCGTGTTCCCCGCGCATTCGGCAGGAAAATCTGGGTAGGGCATTGTTCGACAATGGTGTGCGCGATCGGGGAGGCCAGCGCATCCCGCGGAGATTGGGTGCCGAACACCATGACGCCGTTCTGCTTGCGGATGGTTTTGAGCTTGTTGTTGGCGAGATCGCGAAATGCTTCGTCGCCAAGCGCCTTCCAGAACTCGTCGATGTCGATGATCAGGCGCCGGCCGTCGATCAGGCGCTCCACACGATGGAACAGATACATCATCAGCGGCGTACGGACGGTCGGGTGATCGAGCAAATCCGTCATGTCGAAGCCGATGAAGCGGGCGTCGAGGCCGATGGCGTCCTGGTCACTGTCGAGCACCCAGCCGTAGGGAGCGCCGAGACACCAACGTTCCAGCCGGGCGCCAATGCCGTCGCGATCCTGTTGCCCGAGAAAGGCGCGCAATGCGCCGAACGAGCGTTCCTCCTGCCGGAGCTGGCTAAGCGCGCGCAACCCGGAATCGATCCGTTCCTCCTCGGTGACGGTCAGGGGACGGTTCTCGGGTGTGACAAGCTTCCGGACCAGCTCGCCCAGGAAGGAGAGATTCGCTGGTGTCAGCTCCAGCGCCTTGAGCGGCGCACAGCTGGTCGGAACGCCGTTGCGGAGTGTCAAATACGTGCCGCCCACAGCGCGGACGAAAATCTCGGCGCCACGGTCCTTGTCAAAGAACACATAGGTTGCGCCAAGCCGCTCGGCCTGTGACAGCAGAAAATTCTGAACGACGGTTTTGCCGGATCCCGACGGGCCGCAGATGAAGGTATTGCCGAGGTCGCCATGATGGAACGAGAAATAGAACGGCGAGCCGGAAGCGGTCTTGAGTATCGCAACCGCCGGTCCCCAATGGTTGCCGTCTGGCTTTCCGACCGGATAGGTGTGGAACGGGGAGAATGCCGCGAAATTGCGTGAGCTGATCGCACCCGCTCGGGCGCGGTATTTGAACAGGCCGGGAAGCTGCGCCCAATAGGCTGCTTCAAGCCCAAGGTCCTCGCGTGCCACCACGGCGCCCGCGTCGGCCAGTGCGCGCCGTGCCACGCTCATGTGGCCCTGCAACTGCGAAGGCGTATCGGCTGAGACGAGCAGCGAGAGGTGATGATCACCGAGGGCAAACCGGTTGGATTCGAGGTCATCGAGGGCGTCGGAGAGTTCGTCGATCTGTGAGGCCGCCGGATCCTGAGCCGACACCAACTGATTTTGCTTTCGAGTCAGTACCGTCTTGGCATCAGCCTTCGACAGAAAGGCAAAAGATTGCGTGAGGATGAGCTCGAACGGCGCCGAAAGCAGTGCGTTCAACAGTCCCGGCCGGGTGGACGCCGGATACTCCTTGATCCCGAACATACCGGCGAAGCGCGATCCGCCGGCACCCCGGATTTCGAGAGCTTCGCGTCCGAAGATGACGCGGTTGGAATAGAGCGCAGGACCGATCGGTCCTTGTGGCAAAGGCATCGAAATCCATTCGCCGGAGGCGAGCGCGTGGAGCAGTTCCATCGGTTCTGAAAATACGATGCCATCGCGCTCGACCAGACCGACGGCACGCGCGCCGTAACGCTCAAGCGCGGCGACGACGTCGCGCTTGGCATCCTCGAGCCGTTTCAAGGCCTCGCTGTCAACCTCGGCGGAGCGCCCGCTGGCGCGACCGAGCCGCTTGAAGAACGCCGCAGCTGCGTCCGTCGTGGCACGGCCGGGATGCCATACCAGCGTCAAATAAAGGTCGTTGCGAAACAGCGCGTCGCTCTGGAGCCGCTGGCGATATTGCGCATCAAGAGAGGCTGCAAATGTCGATCGGAACGTGCCGTTTGGGTAATCCGATGTCTGACGACGGATCAAATGGGACCACAACGCCAGCCGGTCGTCGGCGATATTGCGTAGCGTGAGGTTGAGCTTTGCGTGAAGATCGTTCAGGTCGGCCGCCTCAGCCGTCTCAAACGATGTGCCGTCGATCCTGATCACGGTGATCAAGGCACGGGTCGAGAGGCTGATCACTGTATCGGTCACGTGCCGACCGAACGGCAGATAGCCGTCCGGTTCGATCTCCCGAGCCTTGAGCGCTGCGTTACGCATAGCCAAGATCCTTCGTTCGATACCGCCGAACGAGCTTCAGCGGCGCGCAGGACGATCCGCCCCAGTACGGCGCGTTGCGTGTGCGTCCCCGGGTCTCGATACAGGCGAGCAGAATCCGGAACATGTTGGGGTCGTGGCGGCAGACGATCCGGCAGATCCCGTGGATCGGAAGCGCAACCAGGCCGTATAAAATGCTTCCAGCCGCCAGGAACAGGATGCAGGAGAACATCACATTGAGCGCCATAGCTTCCATGGTGACCCCGGCAATCATGGCGGGACGCGTGCAGGCCAGGAATAATGTGTCCTCGGTGAGGCGCATGGGCTCATGCGTGACGACAATCATTAGCGGCCCCCGGTCAAGGTCGAAACCACCTCGGAGGCACCGAATGTGATGGCGACGCCGAGCACGACGTAGGCGGCCTTGCGCAGATCGAGGTAGCCGAACATCCAGGCGATGCCGACGATGATGACCGCCAGTGTCGCCAGCAGCCGCGCGACATTGCCGGTCAACATCGTGACGATGTTCTGGAGCACGCCCTCGATATTTGCGGTCTGCGCCAGGGCGGGCTCCGCCAAGGCGATGCTGAGAACGGCCGCCATGCACAGGAGGGCGACGGAGTGTTTAAGAGGGGAAGTCATGACACGGCTCCGATTGGCACAGCAGCCCATCCGGACCGCGGCGTTGAGTTGAGATAAGAAGATGATGATCCTCATCGGTCATAGACAAAGGCTGACGTGCCCAGTCCTGAGCGATAGACGTCCCAGCGCGGCCGCTCGCTGACAGAAGGTGAAGGAGTATTGATTGTCGTGTCGCCAGTGGAATGCTCAGCACCGGCGGACGCCATCGGCTGGGTACGAGGCTCCGGCGTTGTGCCGGGAGCCCTGGCGGCGAAATTCACGACAACGCGGGCAATCGCCTGGTCGCGGTCCGCGCTCTTCATGTTCGCCGCTTGCAGTCGCGCGTCAAATAACTTGCCAAGACCTGCGATGTGCTTGCATGCGTCGAATGTCGTGGCAGCGGTCAGCCCGGCCTGCTTTGTCTCCTTGGCATCAAGTTGAGCGAGTCCGGTCCGGACCTGCTGGCCGGCGGCGATGGCCTCAGTTGCGAGCTGGATGGCTTCATCACGATTGGTTGGCTGAATCGGAATCGGTTTGCGCCCCTCAATCGTGATGAGTAGCGGCTCGAACGAACTCGCCTGCCGCACGATCGCTGTCAGCGGCCGGACCAGGTCTGGCGTCGGGGCGCACTGTGCGACCAGAGCGGCAAATGCGGCAGGATCCATGGTTGAGAACCTTTTGTCGGAGCTGAAGACGTTCGATGCTATGCCGCGAGCGTGAGACTTGACGGCGCGTCAATCGCAAACCCGGAAATCTTTCCGGTTGCCCGGATCGCGCCGAGAGCGGCATCGGTGATGGGCAACAATCCAGCCACCGCTTTGGTCGCCCCGATTTGACGAGGCGCGCCGAGGCGATCGAGATGCCATCCGGCCCGGCGCAGGATGCGCTCCATGCGCAGATCCGTGACCGTTGCGATGGCCTGAAGGCCGCGCTGCTGGCCCCACTCGATCATTGCGGCAAACAGCAGGAACGTCGCTTCTCGCAGACCATTTTCTGCTGTTGCCGCCACACTCTTGGTGTCAACGCAAAAGCGGGAGCTCTCCCAGATCCTGGCAGCCTTCGGCGGCGCGTGGCCATCCAGCAACACCGGGAACGTATCCGCCAGCATGTTGCGTCCTGTGGTGGGCAGCAGGCGAACACAACCAACAACGTCGCGGTGATCGACCGCTAAAAGATATGTTGGCTTGAATGTGTCGTACTGATCGATCTCCAATCCATCGGAGACAGAAACGTCCCAATCGAGCCGTTCCTTGAACACGCGCCCTCGCAGGCGATGCATCCCCATTGTCAGTTCAGCGTCGCACAGGAGTTCCGCACGCGTCCGCACAATGACCTTCATTCTTGATCTCCTGCTTACGAATCACAGCTTCGAGATCAGAAAAGCAGGCGCGGTCGCGGCGTTGCGCTGTCAGTTCTGACAGGGCGTTTTGGAATTGTTCTTGCCGCAAAGCTGCCGCAACATCGCAATAGACGGGCTGCACGCAGAGCGCGAATCGTTGCGGATTTCGCGTTGGGGAACCTACGAAGTACTGAAGTGGCGCAATGAAAGATGTTAAAAGAGCGTGCAACGAATTCGTCGATTGTCTTCACGCTGCCGATACGGAAGATGATTTTCGACGTGTCGCGGAACGGACCGCGCATGCGTTGGGATTCCGGTGGTTCGCCTATTTGGGTCAGCGTGCGAATGGCCCCAATCTGATCTCATCCTACCCGAAGAGCTGGACCAGCCACTATTTTCGGGAAGGATACGACAACATCGATCCCGTTCTTCAGGAACCGCGAAATACAAGCCGGGTGGTCCTGTGGGATGGACGCGAGGCGCGCAGTGCAAGGTCGGCGAAAGAACGCCGTCTGTTTGACGATGCGCTCAGCTTCAAGATCAGGACCGGCCTGACCGTTCGCATTCCCTCAAGCCAAAACCAGTTCGCAGCCTTCACGCTGGCGGTGGACGACCGCAGCCTTGGCCTCGATCGTTTCATCGAGACCTCGCAAGACATGTTGAAAATGGTCGGTCTCACCTACCATGCACATGTGAGCGCCAAGATCGGACGCGCGTCAGCAGGCGGCGGGATAGGAAGCCCACTCACACAGCGCGAGCGGCAGTGTCTCGCATGGATCTCTGACGGCAAGACGATGCAGGATATTGCGCAGCTTCTTGATGTCACGCCGCGAGGGGTAAAGTTTCATCTGGACAACGCCAGGCGCAATCTTGCTGCACTAACTCTTCCGCACGCTGTGGCCCTCGCGCTTCGGCAGGGATTGCTCCCATAATGCGCAGAACGAACGTCCGGTTCGGCAAGAGTGGCCCCAAGATCGGCAGTTTGGCCAAAGTGAGCTTGCCAACGATCGTGCAAGAGCTTCGTCGAGTGAGGTCGGCGCTCCATCATTTGCGGTTTCAGCCTAAAACGACGTGCTGCTTACAATTCATCGTGCTTATGTCTTGGCGGGAATTGGGCGTCGCCCTGCGGGCCGGGCTGTTGGCTGCGCTCAAGCCCCGCAAGCGGGTCTTTCCCCTCGCGGGTTGCCATCCCTGACGCAAACGGGCGGTGTGGCCCACCCGCGATGGCTGGCTGCCCTGATCTGGACAGGTGCGAATCGATTGGTTTTGCCCCTATTGGCGCTACACTTCATCACTGGAAGGCGATTCGTCGCCTATCCCCTGCATGATCCTTTGTTCTTCGTAGGTTCTGCACTTTAGCGTTGGGTCGGCGGAAGGACGAAAGTGTCAGAAGCAGCATTCAAACTGAAACCGTTCGAGGCTCCACCCTATCGTGAGCCGCCGCACAACATCGAAGCTGAGCAAGCGCTCCTCGGCGCCATGCTGATCAACAACGACGCCTTTCATCGTGTTGCTGACTTCCTGAAGGCTAACCATTTCTTCGAGCCGCTGCACGGTGGTATCTTTGAGGTGATCAGCGAACTGATCGGCTCAAACAAGGTTGCCAATCCGATCACGCTTAAGACCTTCTTTCCCGCCACTCTCATTGTCGCTGGAATGTCGATTGCGCAGTATCTTGCGCGCCTCGCCGCGGAAGCGACGACGATCATCAACGCGGTCGATTACGGCCGGACTGTTTACGATCTTGCGGTGCGACGCGAGTTGATTAGGATCGCCGAGGATATGCTCAATGGTGCATTTGAAGCCCCTATAGACAGCATTCCAGCGGATCAGATCCAGCATGCCGAGCAGCTTCTATACGAAATCGCCGAAAAAGGACGCTTTGGCGGAGGCTTCGAGACGTTCGAAACCGCCCTCGACAGCGCTATCGATAGAGCCGCACAAGCGTACCAGTCCGATGGCAGGCTTTCTGGCCTTGCAACCAGCCTCAAAGACCTCGATGCACAAATGGGAGGTCTTCAGCCAACAGACCTCATCATCATCGCCGGCAGACCCGGCATGGGGAAGACATCTTTAGCCACCAACATAGCGTTCAACGTCGTAAGCGCCTATGACGCGACGCAACAGGCCGACGGCTCGCTGAGGCCCGTCGCCGGGGGCATCGTCGCCTTCTTCTCACTGGAAATGTCGTCGGAACAGCTTGCCACCCGCGTGCTCTCCGAACAGGCGGAAGTCCCCTCCTCCAGCATCAGGCGTGGCGCCATTGGGGAGACCGATTTCAGCAGGCTGCTCGACCACCGCCAGAAAATGCGCCGCCTTCCGCTCTTCATCGACCAGACCGGCGCGCTGTCCATCGCCCAGCTCGCGGCTCGCGCTCGCCGTCTGAAACGACAGCGAGGCCTGCACCTCATTGTCGTCGACTATATTCAACTCATGCAGGGCAGATCGCAGCGCGCGACGCAGAATCGCGTTCAGGAAATTACGGAGATCACGACGGGTCTGAAAGCGCTGGCAAAGGAACTCAACGTCCCTGTCGTTGCGCTGTCCCAGCTCTCGCGCGGGGTCGAAAACCGCGACGAAAAACGCCCGCAACTCTCCGATCTGCGCGAGTCAGGCTCGATCGAACAAGACGCCGACGTCGTCTTGTTCGTCTACCGCGAAGAGTACTATCTCAAGAACAAAGAGCCGAAGCCCGGCACCGACGACCATCTCACCTGGGAATCCGAGATGAGGGACGCGCGCGGCAAGGCGGAAGTCATCATCGCGAAGCAGCGGCACGGTCCGACAGGAACAGTGGCCATGACGTTTCAAGGGGAATTCACTCGCTTCTTCGACCTGGTCGAAGACAGCCGCTTGCCGCGCCGATCGGATTAAGCCTCGACTCTGGTCGCTCCTTCCACACGTTGCTTGGTCGGTCACAAGCCATCGGGTCGAGCAATATCAAGTCAGTTCTACGGTCACCGCGCCGTAGGCGTTACTGTCAACCTGATCTGAGCTAGTTCGCGCCCATCGTACCGCATTCTTCGCTAATTCAAGGAAGAAGGATCACATTTGTTCTCGGTCTCGATGTCGCCGGCATAAACTCACCGGCGCGAGATGTACAGTTCGGTACACCCACTTCCGGAGAAGGACCACCCCGCTCTCGAATGGGCTTTCCTTGGTTCAAGCGCGGCCTTCCACGATCAACCCGCAAGGGGTTCGCTACGCAAGCGTGCGACCTCTTCGGCTTCGCCTGCGAGGTGACCGCAGCCGCCCCCGAACACTTCGGCGCCTGTCGAGCGGGGATGGTCCCCGCCGCAAGACGGGAGCCTTTCAATGTCGCACAATCTCACGCTCGCTCAGAACCATGCATTCGACCTGGCCCGCACGCTGATGGTGCCGGTCATCCTTTTCCAGGCTGAGAACGAATTCGGCGTGATGGTTTCCAGCGAGTACGACGGCGATCACGACGCCATCGTTCATGAGTACGACCCCTGGTACCCGGCTCATTGAGCCGGGTGACCGGCTGCCGCTGGCGCCAAGCCGGCTGCAAGGGAGGCTTCGCCGCGCCCGACGATGCGGCGACTGCCGGGTTGGTCTACGCGCCCTTGCATTCGGCAGGCTTCGCGGCCGGTCGGGGGCGTTCCGCAAGACTAGGAGCAAGAGAGACCAACGCAAGAAGGGGCGGACTCGCCTCGCGAGTCCGGTGTAGACAAATGAACAAAAGAGAAATCGAAGAGCTGCGTCAAAAGATCGGCTGCGCGGCCCTACTGGAAAAAGACGGCTGGAAGGTCGACGTCAAGGAAAGCACCCGACGCGCGATCAAGTATCGCCGTGACAGCCATATCATCATCGTCATCCACGAAGGCCGCGGCTGGTTCGATCCCTTGTCGCCCGCGAAAGGGGACGTGTTTTCGCTCGCCGAACACCTCGGTGCTGACGGTTTCGTCGAAGCGTGTGATCGTGTTGCGGATGTGGTTGGCTTCGTTCCCAGCGCACCAGCGTGGCTGCGTCAGGCAAGGCCGAAGGGCCTTGCGTCCATTACAGAGCGATGGAGGCACCGCTTCAAGCCGCGCCCCGGCTCGCCGGCCTGGCTTTATCTCACCGGCGAGCGCGCGCTGCCCGCCGACATCGTGATGCAGGCCGTCGCGTGCGATCGGCTGCGTGAGGGTCCCCAAGGCAGCATGTGGGCGGCGCATCGCGATTCTGCTGGTGCGCTCACGGGCTGGGAGGAGCGTGGACCGGAATGGCGCGGCTTCGCCACAGGCGGCGCCAAAAGGCTTTTCCGCTTCGGACCGGCCGGGTCCGAGCGGATCTGCATCACGGAGGCGGCGATCGATGCCATGAGCCTCGCAGCGATCGAGGGTCGGCGCCCCGATACCCTGTATGTCAGCACCGGTGGCGGCTGGTCTCCGGCGACGGATGAAGCCATCCGCGACCTGGCCAAGCGCGCCAACGCCTGGCTTGTGGCCGCAACCGACAACAATCGGCAGGGTGACGTCTATGCTGATCGCGTTCGTGCCATCGCCGCGCAAGCGAGCGCGCGGTATGCGCGGTTGCGACCGGGCGCCGTTGACTGGAACGAGGATCTGAAGGCCCTGAGACGGCCAGCTCTTGATGCGACCGCAAGCGCGACGTCCTTGTAGTGGCGCGCCGGCAAGGCCGCCGTTTGAGTGCAGCTCTGATGCGGGTGAGCGGCACACGAAGGAGATCGAACAATGAGAGAGGAAAAAATGAAATGGCAATGAGGCGCTGCCGCATGCCCGGCCTGCGCGTCAAGGGTGAAGCTTCGCCCGCGTTCCGCGGCCCTTGACCCGCCGGACCGGCGAGGCGGCCGGCGAGGAGGTGTGATGAAGGACTGAACTGACGAAAGATCAGGCGGATCGCTCGCATTTCAGTCCGGCCAGGCCAACAGGAGCCGCCGATGCACACTTCACCCACCATCCGCAAAGTCTTTGAAGGCGTCGCGACGCGCCACGAGATGTACCGCATGTTCAACCGTCATCGCGGCGATCCAGCAATGGCGGAGGGAGAGGCTCGGCACCTCTTCGCTGGTGAGTGGTTCGAGATCGCGGAGGCCGAGCATGATTACATGCTCGAAATCCTGCCGCCGCTCTTCATGCGCGCCGACATGTTCGCGATGCGGGAATTCATGACGGGCAGCGTCACGAGCGTCTTCTTCTCTCTCTGGATCGACGGCCGCAAGCGCTTCTTCCACGCATACTGCGACCTTGCCGATCGCAGCGCCCCGGAGCGCATGAAGCAGGCGATCGTCGAGCGCGAGTCTCGGCCGGTCCGCGCCATGACGCGCGATGAACGCCTCGATCATATCTGGTCGAGCACCCATGACGACTACCGCGGCCGTGCCGGCGCGCGCTGGCCCGCCGGCCTGCGAGGCAAGCGCACGGTACTGGTCTTCTGCGGAGAATTAGGCACCGTGCTGAAGCTCCTCGACGATCTCACCGATGAAGAGATCGCCGCCAAGCTGCCTGTGCAGCTGCGCCGCCTTCCGCCGCTTGCGGCCTGAGGAAACTCCAATGCAAGGCACCTACGACCGTCTCCGCGTCCACACCTTCGCGTCGTGGCGCGACGTCGTGCGCGCCGCGAACGGCCGCATCGCCAAGAAGCATCGCCGCGCTCCGGCGATGCGGAAAGCGCGCAAGCGCTTTTACTACGAGATGTTCGACTGCCACCAAAGGCACCAGGATCTCGTTCGAACCTTCCGGCTCTGAACCCCCTCAGCGCCCTACCCGTCCACCACCCACGCATGGCGACCCGCCGAACATCTTCGGCGCGTCGTTGCCGTGCGCCCCAAACAGGAGTCCGCCGCCATGGCGCTCAACGACCCCTTCACCCTTGATCTCTTCGGCAGCACGTCGCTTTCGCCCGGCCTCGGGCTCGGCGTCACAGCCCTTCCCGCCGCGGGCGAACCCGACGCCGTTGAAGACGATGTCTCGTCGACGATACCCGCCCCTGCCCTTCAGCTCGCGGCTGCCGTTTCGAAACCGGCGCTCGTTCGCGGTGAGAATTTCCACCTCGACGGCGACCGCGGACTCGCGAAGAGCTGGCGCGATCGCGCGCGGGATAATCTTGCAGCGATCCGGCTCGCAGCGGTGATTGAGGCCGAACGTCGGCCGGCGATGGCGGACGAACAGGCACACCTGATCTGCTTCACCGGCTTTGGCGCGTCCGAGCTCGCCAACGGTGTCTTCCGGCGTCCAGGCAATGACGCGTTCCGGAATGGTTGGGAGGACATCGGTGGAGAGCTCGAGGGGCTTGTCGACGCAGGGTCTTACGCCTCGCTCGCCCGCTGCACGCAATACGCCCACTTCACGCCGGAATATATCGTTCGCGCAGTCTGGACGGCTGTACAGCGGCTTGGCTTCCGCGGCGGCCGGGTGCTCGAACCCGGCATCGGCAGCGGCCTGTTTCCGGCGTTGATGCCGGCAGTACTGCGCGACGTCTGCCGCGTCACTGGTATCGAGCTCGATCCAGTGACCGCCCGGATCGTGAAACTCTTGCAGCCGCATGCGAGGATCCTCAATGAGGATTTCGCGCGCGTCGAGTTGAGGCCGAATTTCGATCTCGCGCTGGGCAACCCGCCCTTCTCCGACCGAACCGTGCGCAGCGACCGTGCCTTTCGCGCGCTCGGCCTGCGCCTGCACGACTACTTCATCGCGAAGTCGATTCAGTGCCTGAAACCCGGCGGACTCGCCGCGTTCGTCACGTCGACCGGCACGATGGACAAGGTGGATGCTAGTGCACGAACGCACATCGCCGCGACGGCGGACCTTGTCGGTGCGATCCGCTTGCCAGAGGGCAGCTTCCGGACTGATGCCGGCACAGACGTCGTCGTCGACATCCTGTTCTTCCGCAAGCGCCTTGAACGAGAGTACGCCGGCAGTGATGCCTGGCTCAGCCTCGCAGAGGTTCGCGGTGCGACCGAAGACGAGGGCGCGATCCGCATCAACCAGTATTTCACCGAGCATCCGGAGATGGTGCTCGGCACGCACGCTCTCGCCTCGGGCCCGTACGGCGAAGCCTATACTTGCCTGCCACATTTGGGCACCGATCTGGGCGAGGCGCTCGCCGCCGCGGTCCTGCGCCTTCCGGAATGCGTCTACGACGGCGAGCCGGAAGCTGTCGGCCCCGGTCACGCCGACCCGGCAGTCGACGATCGGGGCGACGAACGCGGGATCTGGATTCGCGAGGGTAGCTATTCGATCGGAGCGAACGGCGCCCTGGTGCAGATCGTCGACGGCGAGGCCGCCACCATTAAGATCCGGAGAGGTCGATCCACCGACGGCATCTTCGAGAAGCACGCGCGGATCGTCCGCAAGCTGATTCCGATCCGTGACGCTGTCCGAGAGATCCTCAAATGCCAGGAGACGGACCAATCCTGGAAGCAGCCACAGGTCCGGCTTCGCATCACTTGGTCGAGCTTCGTGCGGGATTTCGGACCGATCAACACCACCGTGGTGTCGTCGGTCGAGGACGAAGAGACCGGCGAGGTTCGGGAAACGCACCGCCGGCCAAACCTTGCCCCCTTTGCCGATGACCCCGACTGCTGGCTCGTCGCCTCGATCGAGGACTACGACCTTGAGAGCAATACCGCCAAACCGGGGCCGATCTTCACCGAGCGGGTCATCGCGCCGCCGCCGTCGCCCGCCATCACCTCGGCAGTCGACGCCCTCGCTGTGGTGCTCAACGAGCGCGGCGCCGTTGACCCAGCGCACGTCGCGGAGCTCCTGCACGGCGATGTAGACGCCGTGATCGCTGAGCTCGGCGACGCGATCTTCCGCGATCCGGAAAACGGCGCGTGGCTGACAGCGGACGCCTACCTCTCGGGCGCCGTGCGCTCCAAGCTCGCCGCCGCACGCGCGGCTGCCGAACTCGACCCGGCCTTCGCCCGCAACGTCGCGGCGCTCGAGCGGGTGCAGCCGCCTGACCTGCGTCCCTCCGACATCACCGCCCGCCTCGGCGCGCCCTGGATTCCCGCGGCCGATATCATCGCCTTCGTCAAGGGGACAATGGATGCCGACATCACGATCCACCACACGGCCGAACTCGCCTGTTGGACGGTGAATGCGCGGCAATTGTCGTGGACGGCCGCGGGCACGACGGAATGGGGCACGCATCGCCGCCATGCCGGCGAGCTCCTCTCGGACGCGCTGAACTCGTCGATCCCGCAGATCTTCGACACGGTGAAGGAGGGCGACAGCGAACGGCGCATTCTCAACACGGTCGAGACCGAGGCGGCCAAGGAGAAGCTCGCCAAGATCAAGGCCGCTTTCCAGGTCTGGATCTGGTCCGACCCGGATCGCACCGACCGTCTGGCGCGGCTCTACAACGACACCTTCAACAACATCGTGCCTCGTCACTTTGACGGATCACATCTCCAACTCCCGGGCGCCTCAGGCGCCTTTTCTCTTTATGGGCACCAGAAGCGGGTGATCTGGCGCATCATCGCCTCCGGTAGCACCTATGTCGCCCACGCGGTCGGTGCCGGCAAAACGCTCTCTATCGCGGCCGCGATCATGGAGCAGCGCCGGCTTGGTCTGATCAACAAGGCCATGCTTGTCGTGCCGGGTCATTGCTTGGCGCAGGCTGCGCGCGAGTTCCTGGCGCTTTATCCGAACGCCCGCATTCTCGTCGCCGACGAGACGAATTTCGTGAAGGAGAAGCGCCACCGCTTCCTGTCGCGCGCCGCGACCGCGAATTGGGATGCGATCGTCATCACGCATTCGGCCTTCAAGTTCATTCCGGTACCGTCCACTTTTGAGCAGCAGATGCTGCAGGACGAACTTGAAGCCTATGAGGACCTGTTGACCCGCATCGATTCGCAGGATCGCCTCTCCCGCAAGCGGCTCGAGCGCATGAAAGAGGGACACAAGGAGCGGCTGGAGGCGCTCGCGTCGCGCAAGGACGACCTGCTCACGATCTCGGAGATCGGTATCGACCAGATCATCGTCGACGAGGCGCAGGAGTTCCGGAAACTCTCCTTCGCCACCAATATGACTTCGTTGCGCGGCGTCGATCCAAACGGCTCGCAGCGCGCCTGGGACCTATACGTGAAGTCTCGCTACGTCGACATGAAGAACCCCGGCCGCGCGCTCGTGCTCGCTTCCGGCACGCCGATTACCAACACGCGCGGCGAAATGTTCACCGTGCAGCGGCTGATGGACCATGCGGCGCTGCGCGAGCGCGGCCTGCACGAGTTCGACGCGTGGGCGTCCACCTTCGGCGACACCTCGACCGAACTCGAGCTCCAACCCTCGGGCAAGTACCGGCCGGTGACGCGCTTTGCGCAGTTCGTCAACGTTCCCGAGCTCATCGCCATGTTCCGCTCGTCTGCGGACGTGGTGCTGCCGGAGGACCTGCGCGAATTCGTAAAGGTGCCGAGCGTCGCCGGCGGCAAGCGCCAAATCATCACGGCGGAGCCGACGGCGGCCTTCAAGGCCTACCAGCGCCTGCTCGACGAGCGCATCACCGCGATCGAGGAACGCGACCGCGCGCCGGAGCCCGGTGACGACATACTGCTCTCGGTCATCACCGACGGGCGGCACGCCGCGATCGATCTGCGCCTCGTCGATCCGGCGCAGGGCAACGAGGCCGCAAACAAACTCAACGCGCTCGTCGCGAACGCTTTTCGCGTCTGGAGCGAGACCGGCGCGCACGCCTACCGTCGCAAGGACGGCCAGCCCTTCGATAAGCCTGGTGCAGGCCAGCTTATCTTCTCGGACCTCGGCACGATCTCGGTCGAGGCCACTCGCGGCTTCTCCGCCTACCGCTGGATCCGGAACGAGCTCGTCCGCCTCGGCGTGCCGGGTTCCGAGATCGCTTACATGCAGGATTTCAAGAAATCAGAGGCGAAGCAGCGCCTGTTTAACGATTTCAATGCCGGCAAGGTGCGCTTCATTATCGGCTCGTCCGACACGATGGGCACCGGGGTCAATGTCCAGCTTCGCCTGAAAGCCTTGCACCACCTCGACGTCCCCTGGCTGCCGTCGCAGATCGAGCAGCGCGAGGGCAGAATTGTGAGGCAAGGCAACCAGCATGACGAAGTCGATATCTTTGCTTATGCGACGCTCGGCTCCCTCGACGCCACGATGTGGCAGAACAATGAGCGGAAGGCCCGTTTCATCGCCGCGGCACTCTCTGGCGATATCAGCGTCCGGCGCCTCGAAGATCTCGGCGAGGGCCAGGCGAACCAGTTCGCGATGGCTAAGGCGATCGCGTCCGGCGACCCGCGCCTGATGCAGAAGGCCGGGCTCGAGGCCGAGATCGCTCGTCTCGAACGGCTCCGCGCCGCCCACATCGATGACCAGCATGCCATCCGCCGCCAGATTCGTGATGCCGAGCGCGAGATCGAGCGCGCCACCCGCCGCATCGGCGAGATCGGGCACGACATAGAGCGTTTCGTGCCGACCGCGGGAGAGGCCTTCGCGATGACCGTCATGGGCACGGCCTTTACGGAGCGCAAGCTCGCTGGCCGCGTGCTGATGCAGGAGGTCCTCTCCCTCGTTCAGCTTCAGCACGAGAAGGAGGCGGTCATCGCCTCGATCGGTGGTTTCGACCTTGTCTTCGATGGCCAGCGTCTGGGACGTGACGGCTACCATTACACGACCTTGCTTCGGCGCACCGGCGCGGACTTCGAAATCGAGCTTCCCGTGACGGTGACGCCGCTCGGCGCCATCGCTCGCCTCGAACACGCACTGTCGAACCTCAAGGGCGAGCAGGAGGCCTACCGGCACCGGCTCGTCGACGCGCGCAAACGCCTCGACACCTATGGCGCGCGGGTCGGGGAGGCCTTCGCGTTCGATGCCGAGCTCGGTCTCAAGCGCGCGGAACTCGCCAAGATCGAGGTCGATCTTGCCAATGGCGGCGATAGCGCTGACCCCACCGGGCTAGCGGATGACAGTAGAGCGGCCGCTTGATCGCCACGGTCTCGTCCGGCTCCCGCCTCAACGTGACAGCCGGTTCTCGTCATCGATCAGAGTGAGGCGCGACGGCGGTGAGGCGCCCCAGTCCCAGAGTACCAGATTGAGATCGGACTCGGTTGCACCGGGCGCGAAGCTTCTGACCAGCAGCGCACGAAAGCCCTTGCCCATTAAGCGCCGGGCAAAGCTCTGCGCCCTCGCCTCTCCCGTCGCCTTCATCTGATCACGCCATGTCGTGTCGGCAAGCGCGGCCGCCTCCATGCCTTCGGCCTTCAGCGCCTCCTCGTCCCGGCAATCAAAAACGTCCGCGATCTCCGCGTCGTAGGAGACGAGCATCGTCGGCTGGAGGCTGCCCGCCTGGTTGGCTTCCCGGAGTGCGGTCATCACCGTCAGCGACGAATAGAGTGCTGGCACACCCTTGGGATTGAACCGTCCGCCATAGAGTTCGGCGCCGCGGCCCGACAGCGGTTCACGCGCATAGATCGGGTTAAGGGCGCGATAGAGCGGGCCGCGATAGAGCATCGGTCGGATCAGGCGTAGACGCCGGCATCGACCGCATCGACGTATTCGAGCACCTCGTCGGCGCGGCCGCTGCGCACGAGCTGCATGGCGGTCAACCCCGAAAAGCCCGGCAGCGGCTCGGATCGATACCAGGCATAGGCCATCATCGCCGACCCGAAACGCGGCTCGACCTTGTTGATGATCTCGACCATTTCGCGCAGACGCCGCTGGGTCTTGTCCGAACGGACCCGCTCCTTGCGCTGAACGGCGTCCTTGCCCAGCCCGGCTGTGCGCGCGACTTCCTCGCTTGTCGTGCGAAAGGCTTCCGCGATCTTGCGCGGGGCAAAGAAGCCGTCGTCGGCATATCGGACCAATCCCATAGTCGGTCTCCCTCGGAGCCCTTATGACGCATATTATGACGCAATATAGCGTCAAATAAAGCGGCATTCAAGGGGTTTAGCGATGAAAAGAGGGAGAGAAACCTCCTCGCAGAGCGGTCGGGGCGGCGCCGCTGGCGCTCAACCGACCGCCTCGCGATCCCGGGCGCGGCCGCGCTCGCACGGCGCCGTGACGCCCTGCTCACGCCTGCCGGGCCGGGATGCTCGCCGGCAGTTGCGCCGCCCCGCCCGCCCTGCGGGCCGGAGGGGGTCTTCGGAAAGAAGACGAGAGGGACCGCCGGGAGAACGCGGTCCGCAACCCCTGAAATGGAGAACTTCCATGAGACTGATAACGATCGATCCGCGCGCGCTTAAGCCTAATCCGGATCCGACGCGACGCACGGCTGCGGCACCGCAGGCCGACGCGCTCCTGCTCGCCACGATCAAGGCAGTCGGCATCGTGCAGCCCCCGATCATCTCGCCGCAGCTGGACGGCGGCAACGGTTATTACATTCAATACGGGCATCGCCGCGTTTCGCAGGCGATCGTCGCGGAGCTGGCGGAGATCGAGGTGCTCGTCGCCGACCCCGAGACGGACAAGGACGCGCTGCGCGCCATCGTCGAGAATGTCGCGCGCGAGGGCATGAACCCGGTCGATCTGTGGCGTTCGATCGAGCGGTTGGTCGGGCTCGGCTGGACGGAGGAATCGATCGCCATCGCGCTCGCCCAGTCCGTGCGTCAGGTCCGCAAGCTGCGACTCCTCGCGAACGTCCTGCCGGCGATGCTCGACCAAATGGCTCGCGGCGATATGCCGAGCGAACAGCAGTTGCGCATTATCGCTGCCGCGACCGATGAGGAACAGGGCGAGGTCTGGAAAAAGCATAAGCCGAAGAAGGGCCAGCCGACCGTCACCTGGAATGACGTCGCGCGGGCTTTGACGCGCACCCGGATGTACGCGCGCGATGCGAACTTCGACGATGATCTCGCCAAGGCCTACGGCATCGTCTGGCAGGAGGATCTGTTCGCGCCGGCCAACGAAGACAGCCGCTACTCGACCGACGTCGAGGCCTTTCTCGGCGCCCAGCACGAATGGATGGCCAATCATCTGCCGAAGCGTGGCGCCATCATCGAGGTCAACGAGTGGGGCCAGCCGAAACTGCCGCCGAAGGCCGAGCGCGTGTATGGCAAGCCTGGCAAATCCGACCACGTCGGCATGTA
>JAFKKG010000016.1 GCA_017305715.1 Hyphomicrobiales bacterium
GCGGCCAGCACTTGCTACCGTCCGGGTGTCCGGCCCTTCAATTAAACGAGGCGGGGTGCGAGATCCCGACGGCCGCCAACGACCTCCCATAAACCCCGCAACGCCCGCCTCGATCGCCCATCTTAATCGAGCCACCAAGACTTACGACCTTATACATTTTGGATTCCGAAAGGCGCTTCGGGTCTCTATCAAACTGCCGAGGAGGCCGAGGCGGCAGCGAAGCTGGAAGTCTTGTGGCTCTCTGAGGCCACCGAAAAATCAAAGTAGGCCACTCTTAATTTCAAACTAGGCCACTGAGGGTCGAAGTAGGCCAGCACCCCCATCCGCAAAAGAACATATTGCGAACATAGAACAAAGATGGTACAAGTTCTCACCGCCACTCGAATCCCTGAGATCTCCGGTCCCTGAGAATCCTCGCCGTTTGTCCCGCTAGCGAATCCCCGCCATAAGGAGCACCCATGTCCGTCTCTGCCCTGCGTATCGTCGAAGGATCCTCCATGGATAAGACCAAGGCCCTGTCCGCCGCTCTCTCCCAGATTGAGCGCCAGTTCGGCAAGGGTTCGGTGATGAAACTGGGCAAGAACGACCGCTCGATGGACGTCGAGACGGTCTCCTCGGGCTCGCTCGGACTCGACATCGCGCTCGGCGTCGGCGGCCTGCCGAAAGGGCGCGTGGTCGAGATCTACGGGCCGGAATCGTCCGGCAAGACCACGCTGGCGCTGCACACCGTGGCGGAAGGCCAGAAGAAGGGCGGCATCTGCGCCTTCATCGACGCCGAACACGCGCTCGATCCGGTCTATGCCCGCAAGCTCGGCGTCAACATCGATGAACTCCTGATCTCGCAGCCCGATACCGGCGAGCAGGCGCTGGAAATCTGCGACACGCTGGTGCGCTCGGGCGCGGTCGACGTGCTGGTGATCGATTCCGTCGCCGCCCTGGTGCCGAAGGCCGAACTCGAAGGCGAAATGGGCGATGCGTTGCCCGGCCTGCAGGCGCGGCTGATGAGCCAGGCGCTGCGCAAACTCACCGCCTCGATCAACAAATCCAACACCATGGTGATCTTCATCAACCAGATCCGCATGAAGATCGGTGTGATGTACGGCTCGCCGGAAACCACCACCGGGGGCAATGCGCTGAAATTCTACGCCTCCGTCCGCCTCGACATTCGCCGCATCGGCGCCATCAAGGAGCGCGACGAAGTGGTCGGCAACTCCACCCGCGTCAAGGTGGTGAAGAACAAGCTGGCGCCGCCGTTCAAGCAGGTCGAATTCGACATCATGTATGGCGAGGGCGTCTCCAAGATGGGCGAAATCCTCGACCTCGGCGTCAAGGCTGGCATTGTCGAGAAGTCCGGCGCCTGGTTCTCCTATGACAGCCAGCGGCTCGGGCAGGGACGCGAGAACTCGAAAGCGTTCCTCAAGGCCAATCCCGACATGACCGCGAAGATCGAAGCCGCGATCCGCCAGAACTCCGGCTTGATCGCCGAACAGATTCTCGCCGGCCCCGCCGAGCGCGACGCCGACGACGAGGAGCCGGCAGACGAATAAGGTTTTCCGAACCTCAGGTCTCATGACCCGGGTTTCGACATAGCGGGTGCTGAGGACGTTGAGTTGCCGACGTCTTCGGTGCCCGTTTTGTTTTGCGTATCGCGGGTGACGAAGATGACGCGTCTGATTTTGACATCGAGCGATTCGGCAGCCGGGTGTCTGCTGGGCGCAGGAGTCGGCGACATCGTGGTTCCGTTCGGCTTCCGATTCGTCTGGGGCGAATTGCCGTCCGCCGAACGGCTGGAAGCGATGTTGGGGCCGGGCTCGCTGGATCATTTCCCGCAGCACCGGCTTGGAGGATTTGATCCGGGAGAAGCAGGCACGCTCGATCTGTGCGAGCGCTGCGAGACCGTCGAATTGTGGTTCGATCCGGAGCCGAACGCACAACTCGTGCTCGTGCAGCTTCTGGATTACCTCGCTTCGCGCGAAGGTATCGCTTCGAAGTTGGCCCTGTTTCAGGCAGATGTCGATATGGCCAATCAAGTTCCGCAAGCGCTTTCCGAATGGAAACCGCCGGGCTTCAAAATCCGGAAAGAGCATCTCGAAGCCGCCAGCATGGCCTGGCAGGCGTATCGACATCCGACGCCGCAGCACTGGGTTGATTTGCTCGGCAAGGACATCGGCGTCCTGCCGCAACTCCGGCAGGCCGTGCTGGAATTGCTCGAAGAATTGCCGATGCCTGCAACCGGGATCGGCGCGACCGAAATGCGGATGCTCGAACTGGTCGCGGCGGGTAACGCCACTCCGCCCGACGTCTTTCCGGACCACCAGAAGCGCAACACGCGGCGTGTGTTTGGTTATTGGGAAGTTGGAGCGTTGTTGGATGGGTTAGCTCGCGGCCTGGCACCTGCTGTGGCCGGCCTCGAGGAGGGGCCGTTCACGGATGGGTTGCATGCCGACGAAAGCCGTCACACGCGATACAAACAAAGCAAGCTTTCGCTGACCGCGCTTGGTGAGGCGGTGTTGGCTCAGGCTGATGATTTCAGCCTGCACAACCCGATCCGCCGCTGGTGGGGCGGGACGAAATTGACCAATGACAATTTGTGGCGCTGGGACGTTGCGGGCCGCGCGCTAATAGCGCCTTGATCCGGCGCCAAACGATCCGTTGCAACTGGTTTGGCTACTCGACCTCCTTGGTTCGCATCCGGAGATCGTGGCCAAGTTGAAAGTGCGACTTGCCGATCTCGATTTGCTCATGGTGAGGCCGGAACCACTCGCGAAATGGAAGCTGCCTGCCATCGACGTCACCGAGAGCGAGATTAAGACGGCACGCATGGCGTGGCAGGCGGGCCTTGACGACGAGTTGCGCACGCTTGACAGGGAGGAGTATCGCGCCCGCCACGAGGCATACCGGCGAAGCCTGCTGTCGCTAACCGACCTCGACTGGGCAATCGTCGCACACAAGGAAGATTTCGGCCGCTATAACCCGATCGATCGCTGGTGGGCCGGAACCAGGCTGACCAATGATTCTCTGTGGCGCCGGAATCCGGCGCTTGTGGCGCCTCAGCCATCTCGCGCTTGATCGACCTTTGTGCATCGGCCCGCAACCCACCCGACGCGCGAGCCGCTTTGATCGATACGAATGAGTTGGCTTCACCGAAGTTCGCTGAAGCCAACACCTCCGCGATGCATAAGTATCACTCCGCCGCCTGCGCGTAATCCTCGACCGGCGGGCACGAGCACACGAGGTTGCGGTCGCCATAGACGTTGTCGACGCGCCCCACGGGACACCAGTATTTGTCCATCCGTGACGTGCCGGCCGGGAAGCAGCCCTCGGCGCGGCTGTAGGCCCTGTTCCAGCCGTCGTCGGCGATGTCATGCACGGTGTGCGGCGCATGGCGCAGCGGCGAGGCCTCGATCTTCCAGCGGCCCTGCTCGACCTCGGCGATTTCGTTGCGGATCGCGATCATCGCATCGCAGAATCGATCCAGCTCCGCCTTCGATTCTGATTCGGTCGGCTCGATCATCAGCGTGCCCGGCACCGGAAAGCTCATGGTCGGGGCGTGGAAGCCGTAATCGATCAGCCGCTTGGCGATGTCGTCGACAGTGACGCCGCTGGTTGCCTTCAGCGGCCGGGGATCGACGATGCATTCATGCGCGACACGGCCTTTTGCGTTCTTGTAGAGCACCGGGAAATGCGGATCGAGTTTTGCCGCGATGTAGTTGGCGTTGAGGATTGCGATCTCGGTGGCCCGCGTGAGGCCTTCGCCGCCCATCATCAGGATGTAGATGTAGGAGATCGTCAGGATCGATGCCGAGCCGAACGGGGCGGCCGAAACGGGACCAACCGGATGCGGGGCAGTGTCGGTCGCGGGATGGCAATTTGAAGGATGACTTGGCAGGAATGGCGCCAGATGCTGCTTGACGCCGATCGGTCCCATGCCGGGGCCGCCGCCGCCATGCGGAATGCAGAATGTCTTGTGCAGATTGAGATGGCTGACGTCGGCGCCGTAATCGCCGGGCCGCGACAGGCCGACCTGCGCATTCATGTTGGCGCCGTCGAGATAGACCTGTCCGCCATGACCGTGAACGATGTCGCAGATATCGCGGATGTGTTCCTCGAACACGCCGTGCGTCGAGGGGTAGGTGATCATGATGGCCGCGAGGTTCCTGGAATGTTTTTCGGCCTTCGCGCGCAAATCATTCACATCGACGTCGCCACGTGCGTCGCAGGCGACCACGACGACGTCCATGCCGACCATCGCGGCGGAGGCCGGGTTGGTGCCGTGCGCGGAGGAGGGGATCAGGCAGATCTTGCGATGCGGCTCGCCGCGTGCGGCGTGATAGGCGCGGATCGCCAGCAGGCCGGCATATTCGCCCTGCGCGCCGGAATTCGGCTGCAGCGAGATCGCGTCATAGCCGGTGATGTCGCACAGCCATTGTTCCAGCCGTTTGAACAGCGCGTGATAGCCTTTGGCCTGGTCAGCGGGAGCAAACGGGTGCAGGCTGCCGAACTCCGCCCAGGTCAACGGGATCATTTCCGCGGTCGCGTTCAGCTTCATGGTGCAGGAGCCGAGCGGAATCATCGCGCGGTCGAGCGCGAGATCGCGATCTGAAAGCTTGCGCATGTAGCGCAATAGCTCGGTCTCGGAACGGTGGGCGTTGAACACCGGATGCGTCATGAACGCGGTGGCGCGCGCCAATTCAGCCGGAAGCGCCTCCCGCGCCCCAAGCTCGATCTGCGCGTAAGACAGCTTGCCGCCGAACGCGCGCCACACGGCTTCGATGACCGTGGGCGTCGTGGTTTCATCGACCGAAATTCCAACGCTGCCGTCACCGATGCGCAGATTGATCTTCTCGGCACGCGCACGCGCGACGATCTCGTCCTGCTTGCCGCCTGATGCCACCGTGAGTGTATCGAAGAAGTTTTGCGACACCGGCGCAAAGCCGAGTTTTGCCAGTCCCGCCGCCAGCACGGCGGCACGGCGGTGCACCTGGCGCGCGATGTAGCTCAAACCTTCTGGGCCGTGATAGACCGCGTACATCGAGGCGATCACCGCCAGCAGCACCTGCGCGGTGCAGATGTTGGACGTCGCCTTCTCACGGCGGATATGCTGCTCGCGAGTCTGCAGCGCCAGCCGATAGGCGGGCTCGCCGCGCGAATCCACCGACAATCCCACGATGCGGCCGGGCAGCGACCGCTTCAGCGCATCGCGCACCGCCATGTAGGCGGCATGCGGGCCGCCATAGCCCATCGGCACGCCAAAACGCTGTGCCGAACCGATCGCGATATCGGCGCCGAGTTCGCCGGGCGAGGCCAGCAATGTCAGCGCCAGCAGGTCGGCCGCAACGACCGCGAGCCCGCCCTTGGCGCGCAACGAAGCGATCGCAGGCCGCAGGTCGCGCACCGCGCCGGAACTGCCGGGATATTGCAACAGCGCGCCGAACACGTCTGATTTGTCGAGATCGGTGAGGGGATCGCCGACGACCAGATTCCAGCCGAGTGGCTCCGCGCGGGTGCGCAGCAGCGCCAGCGTCTGCGGGTGCGTATCGCTGTCGACAAAAAAGGATTTTGCCTTCACGCTGGAAGCCCGCTCCGCCAGCGCCATCGCTTCGGCCGCGGCCGTCGCCTCATCGAGCAGGGAGGCGTTGGCGACATCGAGGCCGGTCAGATCGCAGATCATGGTCTGGAAGTTGAACAGCGCTTCCAGCCGGCCCTGGCTGATCTCGGGCTGATACGGCGTATACGCCGTGTACCAGGCCGGGTTTTCGAGAATGTTGCGCTGGATCACGGCGGGCAAAATGGTGCCGGAATAGCCTTGGCCGATCAGCGAGGTGAACACCTGGTTCTGCGCGGCGAGTTCGCCCATATGCGCCAGCGCTTCGGTTTCGCTCAACGCGCGCCCGAGATCGAGCGGCGTCTTCTGCCGGATCGAGGACGGCAGCGTTTGCCCCATCAGTTCGCCAAGGCTTTTCGCGCCGACGCTCTCCAGCATCGCCTGGATGTCGCGGGGCGAGGGCCCGATATGGCGGCGCACGAAATCGGTGGCGGCCTCGTTGGTAGGCTTGAGCGGCGCGTTCATGGGCTATTCCTCAGGCGGTGTGCTTGGCGTAGGCGGCTTCGTCCATCAGGCCGTCGAGTTCGCTTTTGTCCGCAATCTTCAGCTTGAAGAACCAGGCCTTGCCGGCGGCATCGGAATTGACCAGCGCGGGCTCGGCGGCGAGCTCTTCGTTGACTTCGAGCACGTCGCCGGAGATCGGCGCGTAGACGTCGGAAGCGGCTTTCACTGATTCGACGACGGCGGCGGCTTCCGCCTTCTTCAGGCTGCGGCCGACCTTGGGCAGTTCGACGAACACGACGTCGCCGAGTTGCGACTGCGCGTAATCGGTGACCCCGATGGTGGCGACATCGCCCTCGATGCGGAGCCATTCATGGTCTGTCGTGTACAAGATCGTCATGAGACTTACCTCAGCGTTTATAGGTGTTGGGAACGAATGGCATGGGGGTGATCTGCAAGGGCAGGCGCTGGCCGCGGACTTCGGCGAAGACTTGCGTGCCTGACGCCGAAAGGGATGAGGGCAGATAGCCCATCGCGACGGGGGCGTTGAGGCTTGGGCCGAACCCGCCTGAGGTAACCTTGCCGACCGGTTCGGCGGACGTCGCGTCCGCAAACAGCACCGCGCCTTCGCGCACCGGCGCGCGGCCTTCCGGACGCAGACCAACGCGGCGACGTGCGGCGCCTTTTTCAAAATGGGCAAGAATGGCTTGCGCACCGGGAAAGCCGCCGGCACGGGCGCCACCGCTGCGGCGGCTTTTCTGCACCGACCATTCCAGCGCGCCTTCGACCGGGCTGGTCGCGGTGTCGATGTCGTGGCCGTAGAGGCAGAGCCCGGCTTCAAGCCTGAGGCTGTCGCGTGCGCCCAGGCCGATCGGCAGCACGTCGGCGTTTTCCAGCAGCGCCGTCACCAGCGCTTCGGCATGTTCGGCCGGAACCGAAATCTCAAAGCCGTCTTCGCCGGTGTAACCGGAGCGCGAGACGAAACAGTCGAAGCCCGCGACCTTGCGGGGTCTGGCGTCCATGAAGCGCATCGACGGCGCGTCTGCACAAAATTTTGCCAGTGCCGATTCGGCCTTCGGCCCCTGCAGCGCGATCAGCGCGCGATCGGCCAGCGAATCGATCACGCAGGCCTCCGAGAGATGGGCGCGCAGATGCGCTTCGTCCTCGGTTTTGCAGGCGGCGTTGACCACCAGGAACAGATGGTCGCCGAAATTCGCCACCATCAGATCGTCGAGGATGCCGCCTTCGGGATTGGTGAACTGCGCATAGCGCTGCCGTCCGGGCGCGACCGCCACGATGTCCTGCGGCACCAGCCGCTCCAGCGCCAATGCGGCGTCCTCGACCTTGCCGGATTTCGGCCGCAGCGCGATTTGGCCCATATGGGACACGTCGAACAGGCCGGCAGCGTTCCGCGTGTGCTGGTGTTCCCGCAGCACGCCGGCGGCGTATTGCACTGGCATCTCATAGCCGGCGAACGGAACCATCTTGCCGCCGCGCGCCACATGAAGCGCGTGTAAGGGGGTGCGAAGTAGGGGAGATTCGTCGCGCGCCAGCATTCAGGGACCCTCCAGGGTTCGGGGACCAGCCCCCGAAAACCCGCAGAAAGCCCCATCTGTCGCTGTGCCTGAGAGTATTATCCCGTCGGCGGACACCCCTGGGACCAGGCCCTGCGGCGTCTCTTTCCAGATGCTAGTCCGTCACGCGGTCCGTTTGCCTGAGAGTTTCCGGGGCGGTTGCTCCTTCGGCGCCGGCGCTTAAGCCGATCTCTCCCGACGTGACGTCTTGAACAGATAGGAAAGAACCACGGCCGGGCCAAGCCTGTCAACGCGCGGAAGGGCCTATCAACCGGTCTTGTGTGCTGCGGCAAGCCTATGATCCGCCTGCACAGTTTCTGGACACCGCCTTTGGCCTTGTCTAAAAGCGTTCCGCCGGAAGAAAAGGCTATTTGCGGCCTGGCCCGGCCCACTTTCCGATTGGATGAACATGAGCGGCGTCAACGAGATCAGGTCGACTTTTCTGAATTACTTCAAGGCGAACAGCCATGAGATCGTGGCCTCCTCGCCGCTCGTGCCGCGCAACGACCCGACCCTGATGTTCACCAACGCCGGCATGGTGCAGTTCAAGAACGTCTTCACCGGCGTCGAAAAACGTCCCTATCAGCGCGCCACCACCTCGCAGAAATGCGTCCGCGCCGGCGGCAAGCACAACGACCTCGACAATGTCGGCTACACCGCGCGGCACCTGACCTTCTTCGAAATGCTCGGCAATTTCTCGTTCGGCGATTATTTCAAGGAACGCGCGATCGAGCTCGCCTGGAACCTGATCACCAAGGATTTCGGGCTGAAAAAGGACAAGCTGCTCGTCACCGTCTACCACACCGACGACGAGGCGGCCGGCCTCTGGAAGAAGATCGCGGGCTTTTCCGACGACCGCATCATCCGCATTCCGACCTCGGACAATTTCTGGGCGATGGGGGACACCGGGCCCTGCGGTCCCTGCTCGGAGATCTTCATCGACCGCGGCGAGCACATCTGGGGCGGCCCGCCCGGCAGCCCGGAGGAGGATGGCGACCGCTTCCTCGAATTCTGGAATCTCGTCTTCATGCAGTTCGAGCAGGTGACGAAGGAGGAGCGCCAGCCGCTGCCGCGTCCCTCGATCGACACGGGTTTGGGACTGGAGCGCATGGCCTGCATCCTGCAGGGCGTCGAGAGCGTTTTCGAAACCGATCTGTTCCGCCATCTGATCGACGCGACCGCTTCCGCGCTCGGGGACGCCCCGCGAGAGCAGAACGTGGCGTCGTTCCGCGTCATCGCCGACCATCTGCGCTCCTCGGCCTTCCTGATTTCCGACGGTGTGCTGCCGTCGAATGAAGGCCGCGGCTACGTTCTGCGCCGGATCATGCGCCGCGCCATGCGCCACGCGCAGTTGCTCGGCGCGCGCGATCCGCTGATGCATCGTCTTGTCTCGGCGCTGGTGCGCGAGATGGGGCAGGCCTATCCGGATCTGGTGCGGGCGGAAAAGCTGATCGAGGAAACGCTGCGGCTGGAAGAGACCCGCTTCCGCAAGACGCTGGCGCGCGGCCTGTCGATCCTCGACGAGAAGAGCAGCTCGCTGAAGAAGGGCGACATGTTCGACGGCGACACCGCCTTCACGCTGTACGACACCTATGGTTTCCCGCTCGACCTCACCCAGGACGCGCTGAAGTCGCGCGGCATCAGCGTCGATATCGCCTCGTTCACCGATGCGATGGAAAAGCAGAAAGAAAAAGCGCGGGCGTCGTGGTCGGGTTCGGGCGATACCGCCAGCGAGAACATCTGGTTTCCGCTGCGCGAAAAGCTCGGCGCCACCGAATTTTTGGGCTATGAGACCGAGAGCGCCGAGGGCGTGGTTGCCGCGCTGGTGAAAGACGGCAAAGACGCCGACAGCCTCAAGGCCGGCGAGACCGGATCGATCGTGCTCAACCAGACGCCGTTCTATGCGGAGTCCGGTGGTCAGGTCGGCGATACCGGCGTGATGATCGGCGAGGGCGTCAGGTTTCGCGTCACCGATACGCAGAAGCGGGCCGGCGATCTGTTCGTGCATCAGGGCACGGTGGAGCAGGGCACGCTGAAAATCGGCACCGCCTTGCAGCTCGAGGTCGATCATTCCAGGCGTTCCTCGATCCGCGCGCATCACTCGGCGACGCACCTGCTGCACGAGGCGCTGCGCCAGGTGCTCGGCGATCACATCGCCCAGCGCGGCTCGCTGGTGGCGCCGGACCGGTTGCGATTCGACTTCGTGCATCCGAAGCCGATCACGGCCGAAGAAATCGCGCGCATTGAGGACATCGCCAACGAGGTGGTGCTGGAGAATGACGAGGTCACCACGCGCCTGATGGCGGTCGACGACGCCCGTGAGGCCGGGGCACGCGCGTTGTTCGGCGAGAAATATGGCGACGAGGTGCGCGTGGTGTCGATGGGCAAGCAGGCCCGCGAGCAGGGCCAGAACGCGCTCGGCTGGTCGGTGGAATTGTGCGGCGGCACCCATGTCCGCCGCACCGGCGATATCGGGCTGATTTCGGTGACCGGCGAAAGCGCGGTCGCTTCCGGCGTTCGCCGCATCGAGGCGCTGACCGGGCGCCATGCGCGCAAGCACGCCAACGACACCATGCAACTCGCCAGGAACGCGGCCGGCGAACTGCGCACCTCGGTCGAGGAGATGCCCGGTCGCATTGCCGCATTGATGGAAGAGCGCAAGAAACTCGAGCGCGACCTGTCGGATGCGCGCAAGAAGCTCGCGATGGGCGGCGGCGGAGGCAATGGCTCGGCGGCAGCCAGCGGCGTGCGTGAAGCGGGCGGCGTCAAGCTGCTCGCCCGCGCGGTCGAGGGCGTCGAGACCAAGGACCTGAAGAGCCTCGTCGATGACGGCAAGAAGCAGATCGGCTCCGGCGTGGTCGCGATCGTCGGTGTCACCGAGGATGGCAAGGCGGGTGTGGTCGTCGGCGTCACTGCCGACCTGACCTCGCGCTTCAGCGCGGTCGATCTGGTCAAGATCGCCTCGGCGACGCTCGGCGGCAAGGGCGGCGGCGGCCGGCCCGACATGGCGCAGGCCGGCGGACCCGATGGCGCCAAGGCCGATGCCGCGCTGGCGGCGATCGAAAAGGCGATGGCCGGCGCGTAACTTCGGAATCTCCGGTCCTGTCGCTACCCCTTGCGCAGGAAGACGTAGTCCGCCGAATAAGGCTCGTTCAGGAAGCTGCCGACGGTCTCGCATGCGCCGTCGCGCTTGCCGCCTTTGGTATTGATCCGCTGCACCGTGGTGACATCGGCGAGCACGCCGCTGCCGCGCCGCGAGGTCACTTCAAGCTTCAGCCAGGGAATATCGTTCGCAGTCGTGCCCGGCGCATTGCCGGCGACTTTTGCGGCCACGCCGCTGCCGTCGCTATAGTCCCAGTTCGGTCCGGCATAATGACGGCCCACCGTCTTGCCGTCGGCCATCAGCGTCGCGATCGGCTCACGGAACGACCAGATCGGCTTGCCGTCGGCGCCGGCCTTGCATTCGTAGACCTGCGCGCCTTCGGCGTGCAGGGTCAGGACGGCGGTTTGGCCCGGTGCGGCGATCGCGTCGGGAAGCGGCCCGGCGGCGCGCGCGCCCGCAAGCGAAGCTGACAGCGTCAGCATTGCGAGCGCGATGTTCCTGGGAGAGTTTTTGGGGAGTGGCATGGTCACATTGATCCACATTGAGACCCCCAAAAACAGCTAACCCCGGCAAGGGCGGCTTATTTCGCCGCCATCGCCTTGGTGAGGTTTTCCGCGACCTTGTCGAGGAAGCCCGTGGTGGAGAGCCAGCGCTGGTCGGCGCCGACCAGGAGCGCGAGATCCTTGGTCATGTAGCCGGACTCGACGGTGTCGACACAGACCTTCTCCAGCGTGTCGGCAAACTTCGCCAGTTCCGCGTTATTGTCGAGCTTGGCGCGGTGCGACAGGCCGCGAGTCCATGCGAAGATCGACGCGATCGAGTTGGTCGAGGTTTCCTTGCCCTTCTGGTGTTCGCGGTAGTGCCGGGTCACGGTACCGTGGGCGGCTTCGGCCTCGACCGTGTTGCCGTCCGGCGTCATCAGCACCGAGGTCATCAGGCCGAGCGAGCCGTAGCCCTGCGCGACCGTGTCGGACTGCACGTCGCCGTCGTAGTTCTTGCAGGCCCAGACATACCCGCCCGACCACTTCATCGCCGCGGCGACCATGTCGTCGATCAGGCGGTGTTCGTAGGTGATCTTCTTGGCCTCGAACTTCGCCTTGAACTCGTTGTCGTAGATCTCCTGGAAGATGTCCTTGAACCGCCCGTCATAGGTCTTCAGGATGGTGTTCTTGGTCGACAGATAGACCGAATAGCCCTTGGCGAGGCCCTGGTTCAGCGAGGCGCGGGCGAAATCGGCGATCGAATCGTCGAGGTTATACATCGCGAGCGCGATGCCGGCGCCCGGCGACTTGTAGACTTCACGTTCAATCACCTTGCCGTCGTCGCCGACGAATTTCATCGTCAGCGTGCCCTTGCCGGGGAATTTGAAGTCGGTAGCGCGGTACTGGTCGCCGAAGGCGTGACGGCCGATGATGATCGGCTTGGTCCAGCCGGGCACCAGGCGGGGCACGTTCTTGCAGATGATAGGTTCGCGGAATACCACGCCGCCGAGGATGTTGCGGATGGTGCCGTTGGGCGACTTCCACATTTCCTTGAGGCCGAATTCCTTCACCCGGGCCTCGTCCGGGGTGATGGTGGCGCATTTGACGCCGACGCCGACCTTTTTGATGGCGTTGGCGGCGTCGATCGTGACCTGGTCATTGGTCTTGTCGCGGTATTCCATCCCGAGGTCGAAATACATCAGGTTTACGTCAAGGAAGGGGTTGATCAGCTTGTCCTTGATGTACTGCCAGATGATCCGGGTCATCTCGTCGCCATCGAGTTCGACGACGGGGTTGGTCACCTTGATTTTTGCCATGACGGAGGGGGCCTTTTTTGGAAAACCGCGCGGTGGTGCGGGGTTGCGTGATTATGCTCGGGCTATAGCACTGCAAACCGCCTGGCGAAAGCCAAGCCGTTATGCAGTTTCCGCCATCTTTTCGGTCAGAATGCGTGGGGTCAGAACGCCGCCTGCGTCGCCGTGCCCGCCACCACGTACCAGGTCACGAACAGGCCGCAGATCAGGGCGCCCGGGAGGCTGGAGCCGGTCCGCCGCCAGGTGAAGGTCGCGACCACGGCACAAATGGCCAGCAGCGGCACGAACTGGATGGCGACGATGGTCGAGAGCGGGACGAAGCCGGGATCCGGCAGCGGGTTGAACAGCTTTCCGGTCAGCCACAGCGTGCCATATTGCAGCGCCAGCAGCACGGTGAACCCCGATGTCAGCGCCAGGATGTTGGTGAGGTAGAGGGTGGCGCGGCCGGCTGCCATGGTCGAGAAATTCCGGTGCAGCACATGCAGCGCGATCACGAAAAACGCCGTGAACGGCACCAGGTAGATCAGGAAAATCAGGGCTTGTTTGGCGCTCATCAGTTTCAGCGCCACGATCCAGAACCGGAAGTCGATCTTGAAGGCGAGGTCGGCCAGCCACAGCGCCGCGTAACCGATCGCGACGGTCGCGACCGCAATAATGACCGACTGACCGATGATCCCGGCCCGGCTGGCCCGCTTGGGCGCGAACGGCATCAACGCCAGCGTGATCAGGGCATTGATGACGGCCCAGACCAGGATCTGGTTGGTGATCCCCTGCGGCAGCCAGGCCGATGGTTTGACAAAAGTGCCGGCCAGCGCAAAGGCCGGATAGTAGGTCAGCGCCGGGATGAACGCCGACAGGATGAAGGCTGTGGTCCAGCGCCGGCCGCTCGCGGCCGAATGGGCCGGCATGGTGCCGTCGGCGATCTCGGGGAGCCGCAGGCGGGAGTACATTTTGGCTTCCAGCAGGGCATCGAAGGCCCCGATCAGGAGGGCGACAAAACCGAGCAGGGCGATCAGCGTGCCGATTTCCTTGCGGAACCAGATCTGGTTGTCGGATGGCAGCGGGGTGCCGCCCTTCAGCGTCCGGGCGAACCAGTCGAGGCTGTAGCCGATCGCCTCATGGGAGATGTGTTCGGCCGGGTGGGTGATGGCGGGGGTGTAGAGCACCCGCGCGGTTCCGTCAGCGATGTCGCCATAGACCTTGCCAGGTTCGACCGGCCCCTGGGTTCCGAACAGGGCCCACAATTTCGCGCTCTGGGTGACATCCCGGGCCCGATCGACGCCCCACATCAGGGTCGAAAACTCCTCATATTGGGCGAACACGAGGGCGACATTCCGCGGCCAGGTCGCGGTGCCATCGGCGGCGAACGGCTTGCCGGTGGACGAGCCTTCAAGGACCATCGACTGGTAGTCGTTGGGCATGGCGGTTGCTGCGGCCAGCACGGTCCAGCCGCCCATCGAGTGACCCTCGAGGCCGATATTGGTCTTGTCGACGACGTCGAGGCTGCGGAGGTAAGCCAGTCCGTCCGGACCGCCGAACCCGTTCGCGAAGGCCGGCGGGTCGCTATAGCCGTGGCCGGTCTGGTCGAGGGCGAGGACCACATAGCCGCGGCGGGCGAATTCGATGGCAAAACCGTCCTGGGTTTCGCGCGAATTGATGTAGCCGTGCACCGCCAGAATCCCCGGCGCCGGAATCTGCGGTGTGGCGTTGGCGGGGATGTAGAGCAGGGCACTCATGGTGTTGCCCTTGGCGCCCTTGAATCTGACGTCCTGAATGCGAATGCCACCGGCGGTCTGGGTCAGATGGGCCAGCCATCCGCCGGCCAGAATGAGGAGGATACCGACAATCGCCAACGACCATCTGCCGCGCATGGACGTCTCCTCTTTTGGCTGCTTTGGATCCTGGGCCGTCGAACCGGCCGGCTGTTTATTTGCAGCTTCGCTTTGAGTGTGATTGTTAGCCTATCCGAAAGCAGGGCGCGTACAAGCCACCTGCGGTTTGGCCCAATTGAGGCTTTGACCGAACTTTCGGAAACGCTACTAACCCTGTTGTCTGGCTTGAGAATTCCGGTTGCTGTCGTGGCCGGTCATCGAGACATGCAATGAGACTTTGAATCAGGTGCTTCGCATCCTGATTCAAAACCTTCAGAAGTTGAATCAACTTCCGAGCTTGAATTGGAAAGTGACGTGAGAAATGTCCGGATCTGGGACCGATAAAACCAAGTCTGGTTTGGACTTAAGCGGACCTGTTGTGATCCTCGTCGAACCACAACTCGGCGAGAATATCGGCATGGCTGCGCGAGCGATGGGCAACTTCGCTCTTTCGCGTTTAAGAATCGTGAATCCGCGCGATGGCTGGCCGAACGTCGCCGCGCAACGCGCCGCGGCCGGCGCCGACCAGATCCTGGAGAGCGCCGAATTGTTCGAGACGGTCGAGCAGGCGGTGGCGGATCTGACGCTGCTGTTTGCCACCACTGCCCGCGCCCACGACCAGGCCAAGCCGGTGGTCGGACCATCGGATGCAGCAGGTCAGATCGTTGCCCATGTCGCCCAGGGCGGCGGGGCTGGAATCCTGTTCGGCCGCGAGCGCTACGGACTCCAGAACGAGGAGGTCGCGCTCGCCAACCGGATCATCACCTTTCCGGTCAATCCCGGTTTCGCCTCTCTCAATCTGGCGCAGGCGGTGCTGCTGGTCGGCTATGAATGGTTCAAGCTCTCGACCGGCGGCGCGTTGCCGTTCACGATGCCGGAACATTCGGAGCCGGCTTCCCAGCACCAGATGCAGGCCTTCTTCGACAATCTGGTCCGGGAACTCGACAAGGTCGAGTTCCTGCGGCCCGCGGAGAAGCGGGAGACCATGCTGGTCAATTTGCGCAACATTTTCAGCCGGATGGACCCGACCAAGCAGGACATGCACACCCTGCATGGGGTCGTCATGGCGATCGCCGAGGGCCGCAAGGGTCCGGCCAAGGGCGGCGTGCTCGACGGCGAGCAGGCGACAAGGTTGCGCGCACTGTTGGCCGAACACGGGCAGGCGGCCTCGCCGGGCGAGAATGGAACCGTCCGCGGGCTGGCCCGGCTGCTCCGCCGTAACCCGACCGATGCCGAGCGGATGCTGTGGCAGGCGCTGACCCGGGACCGCCGCTTCGCCGGCCAGTTCAAGCGCCAGACCCCGGTCGGCCGCCACATCCCGGACTTCGTCTCCTTCGTGCACCGCATCGCGATCGAACTGGTCAATCCGGTTGAGTCGGAGGCGATCGTGGCCGACCGCGCCGGGCGGCGGATCTGGATGGAGGCCCGCGACTACCGGGTGGTCGAGATGCGGGTGACGGATGTGGAGCGGGATCTGGAGGCCGAACTGGTGCGGCTGGAGGCGAGCCTTCAGGCGCAATGACCTCTTCGCGTCACTCGGTTAGCGGGATGGGGACTTGAGTGCGCGACCCTCTCCATTGCGTCGTCCCGCGGCCGGCTTTGCCACGGGCGCGCGCTACGCGGCGGCGCCGCGATCGACGGCCGCTGCCGTGGCTTTCTCTGTGAGCCGGCGCAGCGCCGCGACATTGGTGGTCGCAGAGGCCATGCGGCAGCGGGCCTTGCCCTCCGACTTCGCCTCGTAGAGGGCGGCGTCGGCGACCGCCAGCAATTCCTCGGCCTCGGTACCGTGCTCCGGGGAGACCGCGATGCCCACGCTGACGCCGACCGTGGCTGAGACGCCGCCGGCTAGCTGATAGGGCATGGTGACGGTCTGGATGATGCGCTGTCCGACTGCCAGCGCCTGCTCGACGCCGGCGCGGCTCGCCAGGACCACGAACTCGTCGCCGCCCAGTCGCGCGATCACGTCGGTCTCGGGCAAAGCGCGACGCAACCGTTCAGCCGCCAGCATCAGCACCTGGTCGCCGGCTGCGTGTCCGTAGGTGTCGTTGACGGGCTTGAAATTGTCGAGGTCGAAGAACAGCAGCGCGAAGGGCTTGCCGTTGGCGGCGGAGGCTTCCAGCGCGGCGACGAAGCCCGCGCGATTGCGCAGGCCCGTCAGCGTGTCGTGATGCGCGAGATGGCCGTTCTCGCGCTCGGCGCGCATGGTCGCGATCAGCATCTTGTTGAGGCGGAAAGCCGCCACCGTCATCGCCGACAGATAGAGCGGCACCTGCATGAACACGATGTATATCAGCGGCTCGCCGGCCAAGGCGGCGCCGGGCACGATCGGGCCGAGGCTGAGCAGGATCATGGTTCCGGCCAGACGCGGCGCGCTGAAATTGCGGAAGCAGATGCCGCCGACCATCGCCGCGGCCGACAACGCGGCCAGCATCGCGACCACCCAGTCGCCGCTCGCGAGGCTGATCAGGATACCAAAGCCGACGCTGGCGCTCCAGGCGACCGCTAGCAGAAGATGAAGGTCGGTCGGTGTCGGACGGCGTTCGCGCGCGGCGCGATGGGCAACGACCAGCACCGCCAGTCGCGACAGGCAGATCACCAGTTCGAGGATGAGCCAAAGGATGAACGGCGCGGTCGGCTCGCGGATCGCGATGACAGCCGCGACCGCGACCGTGTTGACCGCGCCGGCGGCGAACACCGGCAGCGAGCCGTAGAGGTCTGCGATCAGTGCCAGGCGAATGTCGTTCGGCACGCCCGGACCGGCATCGGCGAGCCAGCGCGTGAAGCCCCAGCGCGGCTGGCTGTATCGTCCTTTTTCGGACTGCATTGTTGTTGTCCCGTCTCTTCACGGGCCAACTGACATCACCGGCCCTAACAGACTTTTAAGGCCTGTTCCGATGACGAGGCGTGCTTGACGACCGGTAAACTCAGGGGACCGCGGGACGCGCCGACGATGGATACTGACGCACACTTGCGACGATTGGTTGCGAAAAATCCCGCGGCTGCACGCGTGGATGGTGCAGGTCAGCCCAGCGGATCATCGTCGCCGGGGTCATCGTCGCCAAAAGATCAAGGAACGTTGCAGGTCCTCTGCGTCACACCGCGACGAGCTGCGCAGCGCCTGCCGTTCGTTTCGGCTTCTTCACCTTCGACGGCCCGAACAGCGATCCGGCGGCCAATCCTGCAGTGTCGGCGACGGCGGGATCCCGCGACACCATGGCGGCGACGATGGCGCCGTCGATCAAGAGCGCCAGTTGATGCGCCAGGCTTTCGGGATCGGCCGCGCCCATTTCTCCGGCGAGCTTTTCGATGTGCGACAGCACCACCTTCTTGTGGCGCAGCGCGATGGCGCGGAACTGTTTTGCATCTTTGTCATGTTCAGCGACCGCGTTGATGAACGGGCAGCCGTAGAAGCGTTCTTCGCCGAACCAGCTTTTCAGCGCCGGAAAGATTCGCGTCAGCTTTGCCTGCGCATCGCCGCCGCCTTGCTCCATCGCGCCGATGAACCATTCGCGCCACGCCTTGCCCTCGCTCTCCAGCACGGCATGCACGAGGTTGGTTTTCGAGCCGAACAATTTGTACAGCGTCGTCTTCGCGGTGCCGGCCTCATGGATGATGGCGTCGATGCCGGTGGCGTTGATTCCGTTCTTGCAGAACAAATGCGTCGCTGCGCTCAGCAGGCGGCCACGCGCCGATTCTTCGTCGTTTGCGCTGAGCGCTGCGGCGACAGCCTGTTTCTTCGAAACTGATTTGCCCATGGGCGACAGTAAATCGAACCGCGGCAAAATCATCAAGTCGCATCTTCATGCGCGCAAAATAATCGCGGCTGCGCGGCAATTGCATCGGCTTTGAGCAAGGTGCGGCTGATCAATTTCCGTGCAGCCACCGCTAAGCGGCGAGAGTAGTTCGGCTTTTGGTTTTGCTGGCGTCTGGCACGCTTCGTGCAGGAAACAGACCGTTCGGTATCCTACTCCCAGGGAGAAAACAACGATGACCGCGGTCGCTCAGAAAACAGTGCTCACAGGCTGCCTCGCCCCGATCGACAAAGGCGGACTGGAGCAGCTCATCGCCAACGGCAAGGCCAATCCGAAGGTCATCAAGACCTTGAAATGCAAGACGGTGGCGGAGGGCAAGTTCCGCCACGCCAACTACATCCGCAACCTCGCGCCCTACATCGTCGACGAACCGCCCGGCCTGCTCGGCGACGACACCGCCCCCAATCCGTCGGAAGCCTCACTGGCCGCGCTCGGCTCCTGCCTGGCGGTCGGCCTCCACGCCAACGCGGTTCACCGCGGCTGGACCGTCAACAAGCTCGAACTCGAGCTCGAGGGCGATCTCAACATCACCGCGGTCTGGGGCACCGGCGACGTCAGCGAGAAGCCGGTCGGCTTCACCGACGTCCGCGTCAAGGTCGACATGGTCTGCGAAGGCGTGCCGCAGAGCGAGATCGATGCGCTGGTGGCCCACGTCAAGAAATGGTCGCCGGTCGCCAACACGTTTACGCGCCCGGTCAATCTCGAGGTCAGCGCCTAGCCGAACGCGAAACACCGGGTGCGGGAGACGATCATGGGTTCACTGGCTTTATCACGGGTCGAAGCGCTTGATCGGCCCGCACCTTCGATATCAGACGAAGTGGCGCGGATCGCGCGGCAGGAATTGGCGCCGCTCGCCTCCGGCATCGATGCCGGCACGATCTATCCGGCCGAATTGCTCCGCAGCCTCGGCAAGGTTGGCGCGTGGCGCAGCCATGTCCCGCAGGAAGGCCCTGCCGATCTGCGCTGTGCCATCCAGTCGATCGCCGCGCTGGGCGAGGTCTGCGGCGCGACCGCCTTCATGGCGTGGTGTCAGAACACGCTGGTCTGGTATGTCGCGAACTCGAACAACCTGAAGCTCGCGCAGCGCTTCGGTGACGACTTTTCGAGCGGAGCGCGGCTCGGGGGCACCGGGCTTTCCAACCCGATGAAGACCTTCTTCGGCATCGAGAAATTCAAGCTGAAAGGCCGCAAGGTCGAGGGCGGCTATGTCGTCAAGGGCGCGCTGCCCTGGGTGTCGAATCTCGGGCCCGACCATTTCTTCGGCACTATTTTCGAACGCGAGGACGAGCCCGGCAGCATCGTGATGTTTCTCGCCGATTGTGCCGATCCCGCGGTCACACTGCAGCCCTGCAAGCCGTTCCTCGCCATGGACGGCACAGGAACGTATGGCGTCCAGTTCCGCGAATTGTTTGTGCCCGACGAATTGATCCTTGCGACGACGGCCGCGGCTTTCGTCAAGAAAATCCGTGCCGGATTCATTCTGCTTCAGGTCGGCATGGGGCTCGGTCTGATCAAGGACTGCATCCAGATCATGGACGAGGTCCATCCGCCGCTTGGCCACGTCAACCGCTATCTGCCGCAACAGCCGACCCAGTTCCGCGAACTGCATGCCGAGTTCGAGAAGGAGGCGATGGCGCTCGCCGCCGATCCCTACAATGCCGAGGACAGCTATTGGCGCCGCGTCATCGCGCTGCGATTGCGGCTTGGCGACGCCAGCGTCGCGGCGGCCCACGCGGCGATGCTCCATTGCGGCGCGCGCGGGTATTTGAAAAGCCACCGCGCCCAGCGCCGGCTGCGCGAAGCCTATTTCGTCGCCATCGTCACCCCCGCCACCAAGCAGCTTCGCAAGATGCTGGCCGGCGATTGAGCCCAAAGGATTTTTTCGGTTCGACCCCAACTGCAACCCCAAAACAGGAGAGGCCTGCCATGACGGACGTGCTGATTACTGCCGGCGAACTCGTCGAATTCCTGAAAAAAGAGCCGTGTGTCGTGATCGACACCCGCAACCCCGATGCCTATGGCGCGGGACACCTGCCCAATGCGGTCAACGTCCACGAAATCTTCACCTACCTTGCGACCTCGACGCCGGAGGGCATGCAGGAATTGAAGACGAAGTTCGCCGATGCGTTCGGCGCCGCCGGGCTTTCCGGCAAGGAAACCGCCGTCATCTACGAGCAGTCGATGAACTCCGGCTTCGGCCAGTCCTGCCGCGGCTACTATCTGCTCACGATGCTCGGCTATCCCAAGATCAAGGTGCTGCATGGCGGCTACGATGCCTGGGTCGCCGCGGGTCTTCCCGTGACCACCGATGTGCCGTCGCCGGTGAAAGCGTCATTCTCGATCGTGCCGGAAGCCGGCGACATCCTGATCGACGCCAAGACCATGCTGGCGGCGCTCGGCAAGCCCGGCATCGCGCTGCTCGACGTGCGCGATGTCGATGAATGGATCGGCGACAGTTCCTCGCCCTACGGCAAAGACTTCTGTCCGCGCAAGGGACGGATTCCCGGTGCCGTCTGGCTGGAATGGTACCGCATGATGAAGCCGACGGCGGAAGGTCCGCGTTTCAAGTCCAAGGACGAGATTTTGGCGGAATGCGCCACCGTCGGCATTTCCGAAAATACGCCGGTCTATCTCTATTGCTTCAAGGGCGCGCGGGCCTCGAACACCTTCCTTGCCTTGAAGAATGCGGGGGTAAAGGACGTCCGGATGTATTTCGGCTCCTGGAACGAATGGTCGCGCGATCCCTCGCTGCCGATCGATGAGGGCTTGCCGACCGCTGCCCGTTTAACAGGCAAAGCGGCATAGAACATGCATGTTTCCCACGGCCCGGCAAAACAGGCCAGGCCGTGAAAAAAATTGCCGGAACGCGGCGGAACGGGACTTCCGCCGCGCCGGTGTGACAAAGGGGCGCAGCATGTCTACCTTCGATGATCCGTTCGATGCCGACCGTGACCTCAAGCGCGCCGGCTGTGCCTGCGGCCAGCATCGCTCCGCGGCCGAGCACGAACATGCCGCGCTGGCCCTGCGCTGCGAGCCCGCCGGGAGCGAGGAGAAACGCTATGAAGGTGTGGTCGCGTCCGCCGTGGTGCGGGCGATGTTCCCCAGGGACGCCGCGCGCCGCGCCTTCCTGAAATCGGTCGGCGCCTCGACGGCGCTGGCCGCGATCTCGCAATTCTTCCCGATCAAGGCGGCAACCGAAGCCTTTGCCGATTCCGGCACGCCGGAGAAGAAGGACCTCAAGGTCGGCTTCATCCCGATCACCTGCGCGACGCCGATCATCATGGCGGCACCGCTCGGCTTCTATTCGAAATACGGTCTCAACGTCGAAGTGGTGAAGACTGCCGGCTGGGCCGTGATCCGCGACAAGACCATGAACAAGGAATACGACGCGGCCCACATGCTGGCGCCGATGCCGATCGCGATCACGCTGGGACTCGGCGCCAACGCCGTGCCGTTCACGGTGCCGGCGATCGAAAACATCAACGGGCAGGGCATCACGCTCGCCATGAAGCACAAGGACAAGCGCGATCCCAAGGACTGGAAAGGCATGAAGTTCGCCATTCCGTTCGATTACTCCATGCACAATTATCTGTTGCGCTATTATCTCGCCGAACATGGCATCGATCCCGATACCGACGTGCAATTGCGTTCGGTGCCGCCGCCGGAGATGGTCGCCAACCTGCGCGCCGACAACATCGACGGCTTCCTCGCGCCCGACAATATCTGCCAGCGCGCGATCTATGACGGCGTCGGCTTCATGCACATCCTCTCCAAGGAAATCTGGGACGGACATCCCTGTTGCAGCTTTGCCGCGAGCCGCGAGTTCATCACGCAGTCGCCGAACAGTTTTGCGGCGCTGACACGCGCGATCGTCGATGCGACGGCCTATGCATCGAAAGCCGAAAACCGCAAGCAGATCGCCGAGGCGATCGCGCCGGCCAATTACATCAATGCGCCGGTGACGGTGCTGGAGCAGGTGCTCACGGGAACCTATGCCGACGGACTTGGCGGCGTCAAAACCGACGCCAAGCGCGTCGATTTCGATCCGTTCCCCTGGCAGTCCTTTGCGGTGTGGATGATGACGCAGATGAAGCGCTGGGGCCAGATCAAGGGCGATGTCGATTACAAGGCGGTGGCCGAGCAGGTCTATCTTGCGACCGACACCGCCAAGGTGATGAGGGAAATGGGTTTGGCGCCGCCATCGACGGCCTACAAATCCTTCGCGGTGATGGGCAAGACCTTCGATCCCACAAAACCCGACGACTATCTCGCCGGCTTCAAGATCAGGAAGTCTTCGTGAGACGCGGCGTCGCTCTCTCTTCACCTCTCCCCGCTTGCGGGGAGAGGTCGGATCGCGTTTGCGATCCGGGTGAGGGGGTACAAGTCTATCAATTCACACCAGCCGTGCGGAGAGTCCCCCTCATCCCAACCTTCTCCCCGCAAGCGGGGAGAAGGAGATGACCTTCTCGCTCCGCTTTCGCGCGGCGATCGTGTCGCTGGTGCTGTTCGCCGCCTTCCTCGGCATCTGGCATCTCGCCACGCGCAGCACTGCCGCCGTCGCCAACATGACACCGGAATACGCCAAACTGATGGGGCTGACCGCGACCGCCGGCAAATCGGCGATGCCCGGTCCGTTCGATGTCGGCGCCAAGCTGTGGGAGCATTTGAAGCGGCCGTTCTACGACAACGGGCCGAACGACAAGGGCCTCGGCATCCAACTCGGCTATTCCATCGCCCGCGTCGGCCTCGGCTATCTGCTGGCGGTGCTGGTCGCGATCCCGCTCGGCTTCCTGATCGGCATGTCGCCTCTGATCAGCAAGGCGCTCGATCCGTTCATCCAGGTGCTGAAGCCGATCTCGCCGCTGGCCTGGATGCCGCTCGCTCTCTACACCATCAAGGATTCCAGCATTTCCGCGATCTTCGTGATCTTCATCTGCTCGGTATGGCCGATGCTGCTCAACACCGCGTTCGGCGTTGCCGCGGTGCGCAAGGAATGGATCAACGTCGCCCGCACGCTGGAAGTCGGCACCATCAGGCGCGCCTTCACCGTGATCCTGCCGGCCGCGGCGCCGACCATTCTCACGGGCATGCGGATCTCGATCGGGATCGCCTGGCTGGTGATCGTCGCCGCCGAGATGCTGGTCGGCGGCACCGGCATCGGCTATTTCGTCTGGAACGAGTGGAATAACCTCTCGATCACCAATGTCATCATCGCGATCCTGCTGATCGGCATCGTCGGCATGCTGCTCGACCAGGTCCTTGCGCGCTTTGCGCGCATGGTCACGTTCCCGGAGTAGCGCGATGACCGACAAATTCATCTCGATCGAAGGCATCGCGCGGCGCTATCCCGGCGCCGATGGCGGCCGGATCAGCGTATTCGAAAATCTCTGGCTGTCGATGTCGCGCGGCGAGTTCGGCTGCGTGATCGGCCATTCCGGTTGCGGCAAAACCACCGTGCTGAATATCCTCGCCGGGCTCGACGAACCCAGCGAAGGCGCCGTCATCGTCGACGGGCAGGCGATCGAGGGCACCAGCCTCGACCGCGCGGTTATCTTCCAGAGCCATGCGCTGCTGCCGTGGCGCACGGTGCTCGGCAACGTTTCCTATGCCGTGACTTCGAAATGGCGCAAATGGGACCGCGCCAGGGTCAAGGCGCATGCGCAGAAGTTCATCGATCTGGTCGGGCTGACCGGTTCCGAGCACAAGCGGCCGTCGGAATTGTCCGGCGGCATGAAGCAGCGCGTCGGCATCGCGCGGGCGCTGTCGATCAGCCCGAAAATCATGCTGATGGACGAGCCGTTCTCGGCGCTGGATGCGCTGACGCGGGGCACGCTGCAGGACGAGGTCCGGCGCATCTGTCTGGAGACCGGGCAGACCGCCTTCATGATCACGCATGACGTGGACGAGGCGATCTACCTTGCCGACAAGATTTTCCTGATGACCAACGGACCCGGCGCGGTGCTGGCCGAGATCGTCGAAAATCCGCTGCCAAAGGATCGCGGCCGCATCGATCTGCACCGCCACCCCTATTACTACGCGCTGCGAAACCACATCGTCGATTTCCTGGTCAGCCGCAGCAAGAATTTCGCGGCCACGGTCGCCAATCACGATCCGCGTAACGTGCCGACGGTACGGCCGGGTTTGGGCGATCCGACCATCGTCTCGACGCCGAAAGTGGTCGAGACCCATCCGGCCCAGACGGCCGCGCGCTAGCAAATCACCAAGGGAGACGTAACATGAAACGCGAAGATCTCACCGAAAAGCTGCTCGACATCAAGCGCGAGAAGGGCTGGAGCTGGAAGCATATCTGCGAGAAGATCGGCGGCTATTCCGAGGTGCTGATCGTCGGCGCCATCCTCGGCCAGATGAAACTGACAAAACCGCAGGCTGCGAATGCGGCGGAATTGTTCGGCCTGACGAAATCCGAGACCGCGATGCTGAACGAGGTGCCGATGCGCGGCACCGGGACGCCGATGCCGCCGACCGATCCGCTGATCTATCGCTTCTACGAGATGGTGATGGTCAACGGCCCCGCCTGGAAGGCGCTGATCGAAGAGGAATTCGGCGACGGCATCATGTCGGCGATCGACTTCGACATGGCGATGGAACGCGTCGCCAATCCCAAGGGCGACCGCGTCAAGATCACCATGTCCGGCAAATTCCTGCCGTATAAATATTACGGCGCCAGCGGCAACGTGCCGGAGTATGGATTCAAGGAAGGGTAGGGACGCGAATGGCGAATAGCGAATAGCGAGTGGACTTCCCCATTCGCTGACTCCCTATTCGCCTCTTGCGAACATCTCCCTCACTTCCTTCGTCGGCGCCATCTCGCGCACATAGGTGAATGCGCCCTGATCCTTCATTTCGCGGGCGCATTTCAGGAAAGCGGCAAGCGCGTAGCGCTCCATCGCGCCGCCGACGCTGATGCGCTTGACGCCGGCGGCGGCGATCTGCGGGACGGTCAGCGTCGGGTCGGCAAACCCCATCACCAGATTGAAGGGTTTGCCGATCGACGACACGACGGTGCGGATGGTGCCGATGTCGTGCACGCCGGGCGAATACAGCACGTCGGCGCCGGCGGCCTCGAACGCCTGCAGGCGCTTGATGGTGTCGTCGAGATCGTTGCGGCCCCACAGCAGGTTTTCGGCGCGCGCCGTCAGCGTAAACGGGAAAGGCAGCGCGCGGGCGGCTTCGACCGCGGCATGCACCCGCTCGACGGCAAGCGCGAAATCATAGATCGGCCGGCCTGGATCGCCGGTCGAATCCTCGATCGAGCCGCCGACCACGCCGGCCTCGGCCGCGCGCGCAATGGCCTTGGCCGCCGTCTTCGGATCGTCCGCGCCGCAATTTTCCAGGTCCGCATTGACGGGCAGGTCGGTGGCGCCGGCGATGGCGCGGCAATTTTCGATGATGGCATCCAGGCTGACGGTGGCGCTGCCGAGCGTATTGGCAAGGCCAAGACTCGTGGTCGCGAGCGCCTCGAAACCCATCGCGGCGAGCAGTTTGGCGGTGCCGGCATCCCACGGATTGGGGATGATGAAGGCGCCGGGCCGCGCATGCAGGGCACGAAACAGTTCGGCTTTTTCCTTCTGGCTGCGCATCGATCGTTTTCCCCCAAATTGGTTGCTTCGCGCCAAAACATAGTGGGCTTCCGTCCATCAGCCTAATTTGTTATTTTTCTTTGAACCATCAGCTTTTCGCATGGACGGGAAAATGGACAGCGATGCGCTCAACACCTTTCTCACGGTTCACCGCCGCGGTGGAATCTCGAGTGCTGCAAAAGTGCTGCATCGGTCGCAGCCGGCGATATCCCGGCGCATTGCACTGCTGGAGCAGGAACTCGGCGTGCCCTTGTTCGAGCGGATCGCCGGGCGAACGATGTTGAGCGACGCCGGCCGGGTGATGGTGCCGTATGCCGAGCGCGCGGTCGCCCCCGCGCAAGACGCCGAGAACGCGGTGCGTGCCCTGGCACGCCCGGATTCGGGGCCGGTCGCGCTCGCGGTGGTCGGCACGCTCGCCGGCGGGCGGCTGTCTGAAATCCTCAAGCGGTTCGCGGCCGAATATCCCGGGGTCGAATTGAGCCTTCGGACAGCGACGAGCGCTGAGGTCAGCGATCTGATCCGGCGCGGCGAGGCGACGATCGGCTTGCGCTACGACCGCGACCGCTCGCGCGATCTCGATTGCGAATTGCTGCTCGCCGAACGGCTGCAGGTGGTGTGCGCGGCCGATCATCCGCGCGCCGGCCGCCGGGTCGCGAAGCTGGCCGATTTGCGCGGGGAACGCTGGATCGCGTTTCCGGTTCTGCCGGGGCGACGCGAGATCACGGCGTCACATGTGTTCGCGCTGTTTCAGACCCATGGATTGGGAGAGGTCGACTGGACCCCGGTCGACAGCCTCACCGCGCAGAAGCGCCTGGTCGAAGCCGGCCTCGGCATCGCCTTGCTGTCGGAGAGCAACGCGGCGGAAGAATTGAGATACGGCTCGATCTCCACGATCCGCGTCGGCGATCTCAAGGCAAGCCACGATGTCGTGGCGGTGACCCGCCGGGGCGGCTTTCTCAGCGCGGCGTCGCGGCGGCTGCTGGAGATTGTGAAGGCGCGGATGGCGAATGGCGAGTAGCGAATGGAATGGTGCCCATTCGCTACCCGCCACTCCCTTTTCGCAAGCCTTACGTTCCTGCCTTCACCTGGATGATGGCGGTTGCCATCAGCTCATCCATCTTGGCGCGCAGGTCCTGATCGGTGAGAGCGACGCCCTTGGCCTTGAAATCTCCGCTCACCTTGCGGAACACGTCGCCATCGCCGGCTTCCTCGAAGTCGGCGGCGACGACTTCCTTGGCGTAGGCGGTGGCGGCGTCACCGGTAATTCCGAGCTTCTCCGCTGCCCAAGTTCCGAGCAGCTTGTTGCGGCGTGCCTCCGCCTTGAACTTCAGCTCCTCGTCGAGGGCGAACTTCTTCTCGAAACCTTCCTCGCGCTTGTCGAAAGTACTCATATTCTGGGTTCCAATCCCTGCCAGATGGACGCGAGGGCCGCGTTGTGGCGGCCCCGTCGCCTACCTAGATAGAGGGGGCGAATCGGCAAAACAACGGGCCGTTAAGCCGCAGTCTACAGGTATAAAGTGGGCCCAAATGGGCCGGATCGATTGTGCTGGATAGCCCAATCGGATAGGTTGCCGACAGGCTTGGTTCCTGTTCTGTTTCGGTCGTAATGTCCGGGTTCCAAACCTTCACGGCAGCTCCGTCGTGGTCGCAAACCCTTGTCATCCGGAGCACACCAAATTCATGGATTTCAACAAAACACGGTACATCCCTATGAGCCGTCGACGCCGCATTTATGAAGGCAAGGCCAAGGTCCTGTATGAAGGCCCGGAGCCGGGAACCCTGATCCAGCACTTCAAGGACGATGCGACCGCGTTCAATGCCAAGAAACACCAGGTGATCGAGGGCAAGGGCGTCCTCAACAACCGGATTTCGGAGTACCTGTTTCAGCACCTCAACGACATCGGGGTGCCGACCCATTTCATCCGCCGCCTCAACATGCGCGAACAGCTGATTCGCGAGGTCGAGATCGTGCCGCTGGAGGTGGTGGTGCGGAACGTGGCGGCGGGATCGCTGTCGCAGCGCCTCGGCATCGAGGAAGGCACCCAACTGCCGCGCTCGATCATCGAGTTCTATTACAAGAACGACCAACTCAACGACCCGATGGTCTCCGAAGAGCACATCACCGCGTTCGGCTGGGCGACGCCGCAGGAAATCGACGACATCATGGCGCTCGCCATCCGCGTCAACGACTTCCTGACCGGGCTTTTCCTCGGCATCGGCATCCGTCTGGTCGATTTCAAGATGGAATGCGGCCGCCTGTTCGAAAACGAGATGATGCGGATCATCGTCGCCGACGAGATCTCGCCCGACTCATGCCGGCTGTGGGATATCAAGTCGAACGAGAAGCTCGACAAGGATCGCTTCCGCCGCGATCTCGGCGGCCTGCTGGAGGCCTATACCGAGGTGGCAAAACGTCTGGGCATCCTGATGGAGAACGAGCGGCCGGCGGGTTCGGGTCCGGTGCTGGTGAAGAGCTAGTCCGTCATTCCGGGGCGCGGGCGAAGACCGCGAGCCCGGAATCTAGAGATTGCATGCGCGAGATTCCGGATCGACCCGCTGCGCGGTTCGTCCGGAATGACGAGGTTGAAATGAAAGCACGTGTTACCGTTACCTTGAAGTCCGGCATTCTCGATCCGCAGGGCAAGGCCATCGAAGGCGCGCTGAAATCGCTCGGCGTCGATGGGGTTGCCAGCGTTCGTCAGGGCAAGGTGTTCGACATCGAACTGTCAGGCTCGGACAAGGCCAAGGCCGAGGCGGCGTTGAAAGACGCCGCCGACAAGCTGCTGGCCAACACCGTGATCGAGAATTATCGGGTCGAACTGCTCTAGGCGCACTCCATGAAATCAGCCGTTCTCGTCTTCCCCGGCATCAATCGCGAGCGCGACATGGCGCGGGCGCTCAAACTCGCATCGGGCCATGAGGCCGCGATGGTCTGGCATGCCGAGACCGCGTTGCCCAAGGGCACCGATCTCGTGGTGGTGCCCGGCGGGTTTTCCTATGGCGACTATCTGCGCTGCGGGGCGATTGCGGCGCGTGCGCCGGTGATGGACGCGGTGCGGGACTTTGCCGGCAAGGGCGGCCTCGTGCTCGGCGTCTGCAACGGTTTTCAGATCCTCTGCGAAGCCGGCCTGCTGCCGGGCGTCCTGATGCGCAACGCGCGGCTGAAATTCATCTGCAAGGACGTGCACCTGCGCGTCGAACGTTCCGACACGCCGTTCACGCGCGGTTACAATGCCGGCCAGATCATCCGCGTGCCGGTCGCGCATGGCGAAGGCAATTACGAGGCCGATGAAGAGACGGTCAAACGGCTCGAAGGCGAGGGGCGGGTGCTCTACCGCTACTGTTCGGCCGATGGCGTGGTGGACGAAAGCTCCAACATCAACGGTGCCGCACAATCGATCGCCGGCATCGTCAGCGAGCGCGGCAATGTGCTCGGCATGATGCCGCATCCGGAAAACCACGTCGAAGACATCATGGGTTGCACCGACGGCCGCGGCCTGTTCGCCGGCCTCGTCGCACATCTGGAAAACGCGGCGTGATCGCGGTCACCAGGCGGCTGTTGATCGCCGTGGCGGCTTTGTCATTGGCGACCGCCGCCCACGCGCAAGACTATCCAAAACGTCCCATCTCCATGATCGTGCCGTTCGCGGCCGGCGGCACTTCGGATGTGATCGCGCGCGTGGTGGCCGAGGAGATGTCGAAATCGCTCGGGCAGCCGATCGTGATCGAGAACATCGCGGGCGCCGGCGGTTCGACCGCACTGACGCGGGCGGCGCGCGCCGAGGCCGACGGCTACACCATCGCGATCGGTAATGCCGGCACCAGTGCGGCGACTTATACGATCTATCCGAAACTGCCGTTCACGCCGGAGTCCTTTGTCCCGATCGCGATGGTGGCGAAGACCTTTGGCATCGTCGCGCTGCGCAAGGATTTTCCGGCGAAAAACCTCGGGGAATTCATCGCCTACGCGAAGAAGAATCCCGGCAAGATCAATCTCGGACATGCCGGCATCGGCTCGTCGAATTTCCTGATCTGCAAGAGTTTTGAGCAGGCCGCCGGCATTGAAATCACGCTGGTCGGCTACCGTGGTGCCGCGCCGGCGCTGACGGACGCGATCGGCGGCCAGATCGATGGCGTCTGCGACGCGGCGGCTTCGGTGTCGCAGGCGATCGACGACAAGCTGGTAAAGGCTGTTGTGGTCGGCTCGACGGTGCGGCTTGCGACCTTGCCCGATCTGCCGACCTCGGCGGAAGCAGGCCTTCCCGAATTCGAGGCGCAGGGCTGGAACGGCCTGTTTGCCCCAAAAGGCACCCCGCCGGCGATCATCGCGAAACTGAACGCGGCGGCAAAGAGCGCGGTGGAGAGCGATGCCGTCAAAAAGCGGTTTCGCGATCTCTCGACGGTTGCCCCCGATGCCAACGAACACACCCCGGAAGTGCTGCAACAACTCGTGACGCGAGACGTCGAGAAATACCGCAAGCTGCTGGAAGACAAGAAATAGCGCGGCGCTACGAGACCCAGACGATGGGCGGCTTGTTGCCGGAGATCACAGCTTCCGGAATCGCAGCGGGATAGCCGAGGCACAGCACCGCAACCGGCGTCAGCGTTGCCGGTATGCCTAACTCGGCTTTCACTTCCGGCGTCGTCAACCAGAGCATCGGCGAGCCAACCCAGCACGTTACCAATCCGCGCGCATACGCGGACAGCATCAGGTTCTGACCGGCTAGCCGGGCCGGTCCAGCCGTCCCGGCCGGGTTCATCGCGGCGGTGTTGTCGGGTGTAGTCCATCACGCGCGCGCCATAGGCCGCGATGCGCGGGGCGCCCTGCGCCCCCGAAATCGTCTATACTCCGCGGCCTTTCGGCCCGCCGCGCAGCCGGTCGATCCACTTGCCATAGCGATCGCCGGGAATGGTCATGGCGGCGACGCCCGCCATCACGAGCACGAGCCCGAGCGCGAGATTCGCCGGCACGCTCTCGCCGAGCAGCAGTACCGAGAGGCCGACGCCGATCGGGATGCGCAGATACCCTTGCGAGTTGGTGGTCAGCGTGCCGAGCCGACTCAGGCACATGTAGAACAGCATCAGCCCGAGCGCGCTCGAGACGATCCCCATCGCGAGGGTCGCTGCCAGCGCTTCCGCCGTCGGCCGCAGGGTCCATGGATGATCGATGATCAGCGATGCCGGCAACAGCACGAGGCCGCCGAACACCAGCGAACCCGCGGCCACTACCATCGGATCGTACTCGGTCAGGCGCAGCCCGAAGATCGTGGCGCAGGCGAAGGAGAGTGTGGCGAGCAGGATGACGATCTCGGCGAAGATGTCACTGCTGAGGCCGCCCAGCGCATCGAGGCCAATGACGACCGCCGTTCCGGCAAGGCCCAGGACCGCGCCGACGAGCTTTAAAAGCGTCGCCGGCTCGTGCCGCGTGATGCCCCAGGTGATGAGAAAGGCAAAGATCGGCGTCGTCGAGGCCAGCACCACGGTGCTCGATGCCGGCACATATTGCTGCGCCCAGGTGATCATCAGGAAGGGAAGGGTCGAGTTGATCGTCTGCTGCTGGCCGAACAGCTTCCAGGCCTTGGCGTCGGTCGGAAGCCGCAGTCCACGTGCGTACAGGATGACAAGCAAAAAGGCCGCGGCGATCAGCGAGCGGGCCGAGATGAAGGTGATCGGCGGGATCGAAGCGAGGCCGATCTTGGTCAGCGGATAGGTCGAGCTCCAGCAGCACGCCAGCGCCAGCAGCAGCGCATAGTCGCGCCAGCTCCGATCGACCTTGGGAGTGCTAGGTGGCAATTGCGCCCGCGTCGTTCCGCGGCTTCCACTTCACCCGCTTGATGGTGCCCGAATAGGTGAACAGCGTCCGCCCGGCCGATTTCAGCGTGCCACGCACGAAAATCAGTGAACCGCCGGCGCGGGTGATCTCGCCGGTCCCCTCCACCAGCTCGCCTTCGCGGGCCGCGTCGAGGAATTCGCAGGCGAACGATACCGTCACACCGGGTCCCTGGAGCACCGAAGAAGCGAGTGCGAACAGGCAGTAATCCCCGAACGACATGAAGCAGCCGCCGTGGACGTTGCGCATGCCGTTGAGATGCTTCTTTTCGACCCGAAAGGCGCATTGCACCTGGCCGTTTTCGTCCATCCGGTGCCAGAACGGCCCGTTATGGGTCTCGAAACTGTCACGGGTCCAGGTGCGCCAGCCGGCGAATTCACCCTCGGTTTCGACGTGGATGTCGGGACGGCGGAGGAATACGGTTTTGGGGAGCTCGTTCACGGAATCCGGCCTTCAATTGCGATGCTCCAGCCCTTAAATCCGATCCAGCCACGATGTGCAAACGCTGTTCCCGCACAGGCCTCTGCAAAGCTCTGGACAGGGCGGAAATGCGCCGTAAAAGGCCTTTTCGCAGCCCTCCGATCTTCCTATGAAGGGACCCATGAACGAGCCCCAGATCACTCCCGAACTCGTCGCCAGCCACGGGCTGAAGCCGGACGAGTATGAGCGCATCCTCAAGCTGATCGGACGGGTACCGAGTTTCACCGAACTCGGGATTTTTTCCGCGATGTGGAACGAGCACTGCTCGTACAAATCCTCGCGCATCCATCTGCGCGGGCTGCCGACCAAGGCGCCCTGGGTGATCCAGGGTCCGGGCGAGAACGCGGGCGTCATCGACATCGGCGACGGTCAGGCCGTGGTGTTCAAGATGGAGAGCCACAACCACCCGAGCTACATCGAGCCCTATCAGGGCGCGACCACGGGCGTGGGCGGCATCCTGCGCGACGTGTTCACGATGGGCGCGCGCCCGATCGCGTGTCTCAATGCGCTCTCCTTTGGCGCGCCGGAGCATCCCAAAACCCGCCATCTGGTGTCGGGCGTGGTCGCCGGCGTCGGCGGCTACGGCAATTCGTTCGGGGTGCCGACCGTCGGCGGGCAGGTGCGTTTCCACACCCGTTATGACGGCAACATTCTGGTCAACGCGATGGCCGTCGGCCTCGCCGATACCGACAAGATCTTTTATGCGGCCGCATCCGGCGTGAACATGCCGATCGTCTATCTCGGCTCCAAGACCGGCCGCGACGGCATTCATGGCGCGTCGATGGCGTCGGCCGAATTCGATGATGACAGCGCCGAGAAGCGCCCGACCGTGCAGGTCGGCGATCCCTTCGCGGAGAAGCTGCTGCTGGAAGCCTGCCTCGAAATCATGGAAGCCGATTGCGTGATCGCGATCCAGGACATGGGCGCGGCCGGGCTGACCTGTTCGGCGGTCGAGATGGGCGCCAAGGGCGACCTCGGCGTCGATCTCGATCTCGATGCGGTGCCGACGCGCGAAACCGGCATGAGCGCCTATGAGATGATGCTCTCGGAAAGCCAGGAGCGCATGCTCATGGTGCTCAAGCCCGAGAAGGAAAAGGAAGCCGAGGCGATCTTCAGGAAATGGGGGCTCGACTTCGCCGTGGTCGGCTACACCACGCCGAGCAAACGCTTCGTGGTCAAGCATGGCGGCGACGTCATGGCCGATTTGCCGATCAAGGAACTCGGCGACGAGGCGCCGCTCTACGACCGGCCGCATGTCGCGTCTGCCTTGCAGCCGGTGCTGCGCGCGCAAGATGTCAAGCCGCCGATCGGCATTTCGGCGGCGCTGGAAAAGCTGATCGCAACGCCCGAGCTGTGTTCGCGGCGCTGGGTCTGGGAGCAATATGACCACGTCATTCTCGGCAATACCGTGCAGCGCCCCGGCGGCGATGCCGCCGTGGTGCGCGTGCAGGACGGGCCGAAGGGTCTCGCGCTCACCGTCGACGTGACGCCGCGTTACTGCGAGGCCGATCCTTATCAAGGTGGGATGCAGGCGGTGGCCGAGGCCTGGCGCAACATCACGGCCGTCGGTGGCAGGCCGCTGGCGATCACCGACAACCTCAATTTCGGCAATCCGGAACGGCCCGAGATCATGGGCCAGTTCGTCGGCTGCCTGAAGGGCATCGCGGAAGCCTGCCGTTCGCTCGACTTCCCGGTCGTGTCCGGCAATGTCTCGCTCTACAACGAGACCAACGGCCGCGGCATCCTGCCGACCCCTTCGATCGGCGGCGTCGGGCTGTTGGATGATTTCACCAAATCCGCCACGCTCGCGTTCAAGGCGGCTGACGAGGCGATCCTCCTGATCGGCGACACCCAGGGCTGGCTCGGTCAGTCCGTGTATCTGCGCGACGTCTGCGGCCGCGAAGAGGGCGCGCCGCCGCCGGTGGATCTGGCCGCCGAAAAGCGCAATGGCGACGTGGTTCGCGGCATGATCCATGCCGGTACGGCAACCGCGGTGCATGACATTTCCGACGGCGGGCTCCTGATCGCGCTCGCCGAGATGGCGATTGCCGGCGGCATCGGCGCGCAGCTGTTGGCCGCGCCGGGCGCGATCGTGCCGCATGCCTGGTGGTTCGGCGAAGACCAGGCGCGCTACATCGTGACGGTGCCGGCCGCGGAAGCCGGACTGGTGCTGGCGAAGATGAAGGGCGCGGGCGTGCCGTGTGCGCGCATCGGTACCACCGGTGGCGATGCGATCGCGGTGGCCGGCGAAACGCCGGTCGCGGTCACATCGCTCAACACGGCGTTCGAAAGCTGGCTGCCGGCCTATATGAGCGGCAAGGCTTCCTAGGCCGTGGATGACGGCGGCCGTATGGCCCGCTAGTTTGTCAGGGCTGATATTTGATCGGTGTCGAAGCGGGCTCTCAGCTTGGCGATGGCTTCGGCGTCCGGCGGGCTGCCATGGCTGACTGCATTTGCAAGCTCTTCGAAATAGCGCTCGTGTCCGGGCGGTGACACCGTCATGAGCACGCGCGCCGGCGTGTCGGTGGCGTTGGCGATGTTGTGCGGCACGCCCGGCGGAATGAACAGAAAGGTGCCCGGCGTGGCGCGAATGCGGCGATCGCCGACCTGCCAATCGCACTCGCCCTCCAGGACGTAAAAAGTCTCTTCCTGGGTGCGATGGACATGCAGACCTGTCGAAAACCGAGCGGGTATCGTCCAATCGAACATTGACGTGTGTTTGGTGTCCTCGCCTGTCACGAGAAATCCCATCGGATGGCCGGCAAGCACCACCCCCTTGGCCTCGCCCGGCATTCGAACAACTGGTTTGGCGCTCATAGAGTCCTCCCTGGTTTGACGCATCTTCTCGGCAGGTAGCGAAGCACGGCGTCGGCTTGAGGTCCCGAAGCGGTTCGGAAAATATTGCAAAATTGTTCCGAATGGTGCCCACTTCGGTGATGGCGGAGATCTACAAATTCGGCCTGTTTCGTCTCGACCCGGATGCCGGAATATTGTTTCTCGGCGCCGAACCGAAAATGATTGGGCAGCGCGCGGTTGCGCTGCTTCGCGTGCTTCTTGCCAAGCCCGGAATGCCGGTTTCCAAGGACGTGCTGATCGACGCGGCCTGGTCGGGGCTTGCGGTAGAGGAGAGCAACCTGACGGTTCAGATGGCTGCGTTGCGCCGGGCTTTGGCGGCGCAGGCCGGAGGAGAAAACTGGATCGAGACGTTGTCGCGACGGGGCTATCGCTATGTCGGGCCGGTGGTCGCGGTCGGTGATTTGAATGCCGAGGCGACTGCGCAAAAATCGCCTGAATTGATCCTGCCGGATACTCCCTCCATTGCCGTGCTGCCGTTTTTAAACCTGGGCGGCGATTCCGAGCAGGAGTATTTCGCCGACGGTATCGTCGACGACATCATCACCGGCCTGTCGCGGATCAAATGGCTTTTCGTCATCGCCCGAAACTCGAGCTTTGCTTTTCGCGGCCGGTCGGTGAATCTGAAGCACGTCGGACGCGAGCTTGGCGTGCGCTACATACTCGAAGGCAGCGTGCGAAAGGCCGACGATCGCGTGCGAGTTAACGGCCAGCTTGTGGATGCTGCGACGGGTCTGCATGTCTGGGCCGAGCGATATGATCGGAAGTTCGACGACATTTTTGCCCTGCAGGACGAAATCGCCATATCGGTGGTTGGCGCCATCGAGCCAAGCTTGCGCCAGGCCGAAGTGGCGCGGGTCAAGCGCAAACGGCCCGACAGCCTCGACGCATACGATCTCGTGTTGCAAGCCCAGGACGACATCTACTCCGGAATGCCCGAGCGCTCCGCAAAGGCGCTCGTGCTTCTCGAACGCGCACTTGCCCTCGATCCCGACTATGCGCTGGGGCACGGTTTTGCCGCGATGGGCTATCACAACCGATTTCTTCGTGCCGGACTGCATGAAGCGGACAGGACGGCCGCTATCCGTCATGCTCGGGCCGCGCTCGCAAACGGGCAGGATGACGCTCTCGCTCTGACGTTCGCCGGGTTTTCCATCGGTATGGATGCCCACGATCGCACCTCCGCCTTCACTGCGTTCCAGACGGCACTCGCGGTCAGTTCATCAACGGCTCTCGCCTACATTCTGGGCAGCGTCGTCTACAGCTGGGCTGGACAGGCTGAGCGCGCGATCGAATGGGGCGAGCAGGGAATGCGCCTCAGCCCATTCGATCCATGGGCGTTTGCCGCTTTCGGCTCGCTTGCGCTGGGTCATTTTCTGCGCGGCCGCTACGATGAGGCTGTACACGCCTCCTATCAGGCGGTTCAATCAAATCCTGGCCACAGTATCAACTATGTGCTTCTGGCGGCGACGCTGGCTAAGGTCGGGCGACTCGAGGAAGCCAGGGCCGCCGCTTCCCGGGTCCTGGAATTGCAACCCGCGTTTCGATACGGCCGGCAATTCTCAGGCGTCGATTGCGCGCCGGAGCTTGCTGTTGCCCTTGGCGAAATGCTTGATGCTTCCGGGCTGCCGAAATGATGATGCCAACGGCCCACTCAATTCACAACACCCGCTTGGCGCCCGGGATCTGCCGCAACGCGCGCGTCAGCGCCCAGCTCAGCACGACCGTCAGGGCGAATCCGATCGGCGCTTTCGCGGTCGCCGGCATATCGAAGTCGAACAGCCAATATTGCAGCCACAGCGCGATCGGGTAGTGCACCAGGAACATGCCGTAGGCATCGCCCTGCATCGGATCGAGTACGCTCTTGCCTGACTGCGCGAACCTCAGGAAATAGGCCAGGATCAGGAACAGGATGGCCACGCTGAACACCGTGAAGCAGACGGCGTAGGCGCCTTCATACCAGTCCGGCAAGTCCACCGGATTGCCGAGATTTTCGCGCTTGATGCCGATCAGCACCCACATCAGGTAATACGGAACGATCGCCAGGATCATCCAGTCCCAGCTCACCTTCGCCATCCGGCCGTCCGCCGCGAGCAGCCCGCGATCCATCATCTGAACGCCGATACCTGCGCCGAAAAAGAAATAAGTGGCGTAGAGCAGCACGCGGCCGTGCTGGACCGAGAACGGCCCGAATTCGAACCAGCTGCCGGCTCCGAAATGAATCCGCCCGGGAATGTAGACCGCGGCGGTGACCGCAAGCATGACCGCGAAGAACACGGCTGGCCGGCGGCGCCCATGCAGCGAGAGGCGATTGATCGGATCGAGCGCGTTAGGCGACAGCCGGAACAACAGGCAGGCGACCAGGTCGAAGGCGAACAGCACCCAGAGGAACCAGATCGGTCCGCTCGGCCACGGTCCCTTCGTGATCATATTCCACCAGAACTCCGAAAAGCCGGTCGCGGGATGCTGCCGCAGCGAGATGGCGTAGTAGGCGAGCGGAATCACGGTGAGCGCGCAGATCACGAACGGCAAGCCAAGCCGCAGCAGGCGATCCTTCAAGTAATTCAGCGGTCCCTTCCGGGCGATGCCCGGCCACACGAACAGCCCCGACAGGAAAAAGAACATCGCCATGAAGAAACTGTCGGTGGCGAGCACGATCATGTCGAAGCCGAAGAATTCCTTCGGGTCGGTATGACCGTAATAGGTATAGGGAATGACGGCGTGGTGCAGCAGCACCACCAGCGTCAGGAAGGTGCGGGCGCGGTCGAGCGAAAGGTTTCGCGATTTGACCTTCGGTACGGCGTGCGCGTCGGGTACGGCCGGAGCGTCGGCGTGTCCCACGGTGGAAATCGATGTCATGGACGTCTCCCGGCAGCGGCCGTTCGTCCCGAATGTTGCCGCCGGGAATCCGATTCAGCAAGTCCTTACGACACTGGACCAATGCGCAATATCAAAAGCCTTTATGACAACTTTGTCAGGTCGAGGGTGGCCGGCTCAAGCAACTTCCTCGATCTTGACCTTGTCCGGATAGAACGCCAGATGACCGGCAATCTCGGCCATCGCCGGAAACGGCGCCTCATAGGTCCAGATCGCGTTGTCCAGCGTCTTGCCGTTGGCGTTGATGCTGAAGTAATTCGCGTCCCCCTTGTAGGGACAATGGGTGGTCCGCTCGGTGCGGGCCAACAGCGCCATATTGGCATCGCTCCGGGGCACATATTGCACAGCCGGATAGCTCGCTTCCTTCAGGGTCAGGGCATGGGTGGTGTCGGCAATGACGACGCCGCCGGCCGAGACCCGGACGCGCTTCGGATTGGCGATAATGGTGATCGGATGGTCGGGACCGGGGAGTTTCATGGTTCTGAGCCTTTTTTTGGGTCAGCTGGATGTGACCGGACGCCTCAGCACGAAAGGGGTTTAAAACGTCTGGACCGGGAATATAGTGGCGGAAAGGGTGACCTAGAAGGGCGTACGCGCTAGGTTTATCCGTCACGGTCGCGAGAGCTGGCGGTGATTCGAAACATCTGACGGAGATTTGCTGGATGCCGATGGACGCCCACGATATCGAATCGATGATCAAGGCAGCCATACCCGATGCCGAGGTGACGATCCGCGATCTGGCCGGCGACGGCGATCATTACGCCGCGACCGTGATTTCGGAATCCTTCCGCGGCAAGTCGCGGGTCCAGCAGCATCAGATCGTCTACCAATCCCTCAAGGGACAGATGGGCGGCGTGCTGCACGCGCTGGCGCTGCAAACCGGCGTACCTGAAGGCTGATCCAACCGAATCCTTAACGAACCTTGGGGCGCGCCGATGCCGGCGGACAATGCACGCGGCGCGCTGTACCGCCCGATGGTGCCCAACCAGCACAGCCGGGTGACCTACGCCGAGCTGTTCTTCGACCTCGTCTTCGTCTTCGCGGTCACGCAGCTGTCGCACACGCTGCTCGCCCACTTCACGCCGCTGGGCGGCCTGCAGGTCACGCTGTTGTTCCTCGCGGTCTGGTGGGTGTGGGTCTTCACCTCCTGGATCACCAACTGGCTCAATCCAGAAAAGACCCCGGTCCGGCTGCTGCTGTTCGCGCTGACGCTTGGCGGGCTGGTGCTTTCGACCTCGATCCCGAAGGCATTCGACGATCGCGGGCTGTGGTTTGCACTGGCCTATGCCTCGATGCAGGTCGGCAAGACGGTGTTCCTGTGGGTATCGACGCCGCCGTCGCAACCTCTCGCGCGCATGAATGCGATCCGGATTACATCCTGGCTGGCGCTGTCGGCGGTATTCTGGATATCGGGCGGATTTGCCACCGGACAGACGCGGCTGGCGCTGTGGGCGATGGCGCTTGGCATCGAATACATCTCGCCGGCGGTGCGGTTCTGGATCCCGCGATACGGCGCGTCGTCGGTGGCCGATTGGGTGGTCGAGGGCGGCCACATGGCCGAGCGGTGCGCCGGCTTCATCATCATCGCACTCGGCGAATCCATCGTCGTGACCGGGGCGACGTTTGCCGAACTGACCTGGACCACCGAAACCGTGCTTGCCTTCGTGTCGGCCTTTGTCGGGACGCTCGCGATGTGGTGGATCTATTTCCACAAGGGCGCCGAAGCCGGCTCCGAGCAGATTTCAAGATCGAGCGAGCCGGGCCGGCTGGCGCGCCTAGCCTATACCTATCTGCATATGCCGATCGTGGCCGGCATCATCGTCACCGCCGTCGCCGATGAACTCGTGTTGAAACATCCGCACGGTCATTCCGATCTCAAGACGATCCTGAGCGCGATCGGAGGGCCGCTGCTGTTCCTGATCGGCACCATCCTGTTCAAGCACAGCTTTCGCGGATTCCTTCAGCTCTCGCACGGCGTCGGCATCCTTGCGCTGTGCGCGCTCGCCTGGTTCGCCGGCGGGTTGTCGCCGCTGTGGCTTTCGATCCTCACATCCGCGATCATGGTGGTGGTCGCGGTGTGGGAGTCGATGTCGCTACGATCCAGCGAACACGAATAGCCAGTCGGCATGTCGCACGAGCCGCGCGACTATTTCTGTGCGATGACGTTCTTGAGGACCAGATCGGAGAGCTGGACAACAAGGGCACGAAGCCTGACATTTTCCTCGATCAGCGACGCCAGCGTGGCGTTCACGCCGGTATCGGGTCCCTCGTTTTCATCATCGTGGGCAGAGGAAGGTCCGAAGCGGTGCTTCTGGTTTCCGGAGGTTGGATACGCGTTCCCCATGACTATGTTCCCTGGCACGAACTCACCCCAGCCAAGCCGTCCCGCCAGCATCGGCTGAGTCCGAGTCGAAATTTGGACGTTTCGAAGGGGAAACGGCAGCGCCGGTGCAGCGAATTGCTGGCGTAGATCGACGAAATTGCAATTTTGTTAAGCATTTGCTTTCATAGGGGCTGTGAAGGTGCCGGTGCGCGGCGGCGCGGCCCACCTTTCCTTGCAAGTGCAATCTGACCAGCGCGGTCAACTCAGTTGCCACGGTTTTGACCGTGGGCGAGAACGCGCGCCGATGAAGCAAAGCGAAGCAAGGGTCCTGATACTGCAACAATGGGACAACTGGATTTTGACGCAAGCGGTCGATCCGGGCGGACCCACCGGCAAGGACTCGCTGCGGTTCTTCTACGAACTACAGGACGATGGATCGCCGCTGCTGGATTTCCAGGCGCGGGGGCAGGACAAATGGCGGATCATTCACGCCTGGCTGTTGGGTGCCGGGCGATTGTCGGATCATTGGACGACGCCTGCGCCGCGGCCGGCGCGCGGCAAGACGGGTGCGAAGAACTGAGGCGGCTTCAGTCGAAAGCCGCCAACGCGTGAACCGAGAACATCCTGTTCTTGTCGGTCCAGGATTCCCGCACCCTCCAGCCGGCGTCGCGCGCCAGCGCGGTGAAGCGCTCGAAGCTGTATTTATAGCTGCTTTCGGTGTGGATGCTCTCGCCTGGACGGAACGAGAAATTGTGTCCGAGCACGCGGACATTCTGCGCCTTGCGGCTGATCAGGTGCATCTCGATGCGATGGCGGTCGCGATTGTAGATCGAACGGTGGGTGAAGGCAGAAAGGTCGAAATTGCCGCCGAGCTCGCGGTTGATGCGCACCAGCACATTGAGGTTGAAGCGCGCGGTGACGCCTGCGGAATCATTATAGGCGTCATAGAGCACACGCTCGTCTTTTTCGAGATCGACCCCGATGATCATCTGCGCGCCGTCGCCGAGGATCTCGCGGGCGGTGCGCAGGAAAGCGCTCGCTTCCGGCGGCTCGAAATTGCCGAGCGTCGATCCCGGAAAGAAGCCGAGCTTCGGCATGTTGGCGATCTCGGTCGGTAGCGCAAAGGGGGCGGTGAAATCCGCAGCCACCGGATAGACGTCGAGAGCGGGGAAATCCTTGCGCAGCGCATCGGCCTGCGCCTTGAGGAAGTCGCCGGAAATGTCGACCGGGACGTAGGCGCCGAAGTCGCTGCGTTCCAGCAACAGGCGTACTTTCGTGGTCGCCCCGGCGCCGAATTCCACCAGCGCCGCACCCTTCGCGATGATGGCGGCGATCGCATCGCCGCGGTCGCGCAGGATGTCGAGTTCGGTGCGGGTCGGATAATATTCCGGCAACAGCGTGATCTGTTCGAACAGCTCCGATCCTGTGGCGTCGTAGAAATATTTCGGTGACAGCCGTTTCGGATGCTGCGCGAGGTTGCCGATCACGTCTTCCGCGAAGGCGGAAGTCTGTTCGTCGAACTCGTGCGTTTTGGCCAAAGCCTGGGCATGCACATTCATGATACTCTCCTGAACGCGCTTTCCGGCGCGCTTTGATCATCGGTTGGGCATGATCTGTCCCGGAAGAGCGCTCGGCGGCTTCCGGATCATGCTTGAGAAAAGTCAGGCGTAGTCGGCGAGGCGCAATCCCGTAAATTGCCAGCGGTGGTGCGGGTAAAAGAAGTTGCGATAGGTGATGCGGCTGTGTCCGGCGGGCGTTGCAAGCGAGGAGCCGCGCAGCACCAGCTGGTTGACCATGAACTTGCCGTTGTATTCGCCGAGCGCGCCCTCGATGGCGCGATAGCCGGGATAGGGCGAATATGAACTGCGGGTCCACTGCCAGACGATGCCGAAGGCGTCGCTCAGCTGGCCGGCGCGCGCCGCGACTTCCCACTCCATCTCGGTCGGCAAATGTTTTCCGCGCCAGCGCGCGAACGCATCCGCCTCGTAATAGCTGACATGGCTTACCGGGCCCGACGGATCGATCGGCTGCAAGCCGCCGAGCGTCATGATCTGCCATTCGCCATTGACGTGGCGCCAATGGCCGGGGGCCTGCCAGCCCTCATTGCCAACGGCGGCGAAACCGTCCATCAGCCACAGCGTCGCCGTGGCGTAGCCGCCGTCCTTCATGAAGGTGAGCCATTCGCCATTGGTGACGAGGTTGCGGGCGAGTTTGACCGGGCCGACCAGCGCGCGGTGGGCGGGCTTCTCATTGTCGAAATGGAAGCTGTCATCCACATGGCCGACCGTATGTATGCCCTCGTTGAGGGTGACCCATTCTTCGCCGCCCCGGGTCGCGGCGGGAAAGCGCCAAGCCGTATCATAGGCCGGCGGGATCGGGTTCTGCGCGAAGGCGTGCAGGATGTCGGTGAGCATCAATTCCTGGTGCTGCTGCTCGTGGTTGAGGCCGACTTCGACCAGCGGCACCAGCCCTGCCAGGGTGTCCTCGCCGGCGCTCTGGAAGAACTTCACCACGGCGGCGTCGACATGGCGGCGATAAGCGGTGACTTCGTCCGCGCTCGGGCGGGTCAGATGACCGCGCTGGTGGCGGGCGTGGCGGGGACCGGCGCTGACATAATAGGAGTTGAACAGGAAGGCGTAGTCGGGGTGGAAGACCTGGTAGCTTTCGCAGTGCTCGCCGAGCAGGAATTGCTCGAAGAACCAGGTGGTATGGGCGCGGTGCCACTTTGCAGGGCTCGCGTCCGGCATGGACTGGATCAGCTGGTCCTCGGGGCTCAAGGGGGCTGCCCGGCGCTCGGTCTCGCCCCGCACGGCAAGGTAGGCCTCGACCAGGCGCTGGGCGAGGGTCCCGGAATCGGAGAAAAGTGACGGGGTGGGGGTGGCTAACGCGGCCGCGGATACTGATTTCGTCACTGGTGTCTCCGGTTGAGGAGAGAACGTTGTTATGGCGGACAGGTTCCCGACGGACAGTCCGTCCTAGATAGGGCGTCCCGCCCGGGATAAAAGCCTCCCGGAGCCATGACATTGCTGTCATCAGACTATGGGGCGGAGGGGCCTTTTGGGCGTTTGGCACGGGGACGCATGCCAGCTCCTCGCCATTTTACTTTGGATGCACAACGGTTTGGGCTACATATATAGGCAGTATCGGGTTAAACCGGACCAGCCGGCCCGTAAGGCTAAGCCGCAGGGGGCTGGCCCCAAAAGGAAACGAATATGAGCATCGAGCAATTCATCGACAACGAAGTGAAGTCGAACGACGTCGTGCTGTTCATGAAGGGTACGCCGCAATTTCCGCAGTGCGGTTTCTCCGGTCAGGTCGTCCAGATCCTCGATCACGTCGGCGTCGGCTACAAGGGGCTGAACGTTCTGGAATCCGCCGACCTGCGCAACGGCATCAAGACCTACTCCAACTGGCCGACCATTCCGCAGCTCTACGTCAAGGGCGAGTTCGTCGGCGGTTGCGACATCATCCGCGAGATGTTCCAGGCCGGTGAATTGCAGAAGCTGTTCGCCGACAAGGGCGTCACCGTCAACGCGGCGGCCTCAGCCTGAGCTTGAGCGTGCGCCAGATCGGCACGGCGCGACTGGAAGTCATCGTTGCCGACATCACGACGTTAAGCGTTGACGCCATCGTCAACGCCGCGAATTCGTCCTTGCTCGGCGGGGGCGGTGTCGATGGCGCGATCCATGATGCAGCCGGGCCCGAATTGTTGGCCGAGTGTCGCACGTTGAACGGCTGCGCGACTGGCGACGCCAAGATCACCAAAGGATATCTGCTCCCCGCGCGGCATGTGATCCATGCCGTCGGGCCAGTTTGGTACGGCGGCAGCCGTGGGGAGGAAGCGCAGCTAGCCTCGTGCTATCGCCGCGCGATCGAGCTTTGCCGTGACAACAATCTTGAGTCTGTGGCATTTCCTGCGATTTCGACCGGCGCCTTCCGGTTTCCTGCGGATCGAGCCGCGAAAATTGCGGTCGCCACAACGGTAAGCGCACTGCGGTCGGCACCCTCGTTGATCCGCGTCATTTTTTGCTGCTTCTCTCGCGACAGCGCCGAGCTGCATGAGGAGGCTGCGGAAGCCTTTGGCAGCCCTTGCCCCTACTGACCCCTCGGCTACACTCCGGCCATTAATCCGGGAGGGGTTGATGTATTTGAGAAGTTCGTTGCTCCGGCCGCTGGCCGGTGCGTTGTTGGTGCTGTCCGCCGTGTCGCCTGTCGCGGCCGAAGGCACTTTCGATATGCCCGCCGGTGCGCGTTTCAATGAGGCGAAGCTCGCCAGGATCACCGAGTTCTTCGCCAACGAGGTGGCGACCGGCAAGATCGCCGGCGCCAATGTCCTGATCCAGCAGCACGGCAAGCCGGTCTATCATCAGATATTCGGCGTGCAGGATGTCGCCTCCAAGGCTCCGATCACGGACAAGACCATCTTTCGGCTGTCGTCGCTGACCAAGGTGATCACGTCGGTCGTGGCGATGGAACTGCTCCAGGACGGCAAATTTGGGCTCGACGACCCCGTTTCGAAATACATTCCATCCTTCGCCAATGTGAAGGTCGGGGTGGAGAAAAAAGCCGAGGACGGCAGCAAGACGCTCGAACTGGTCCCGCTGGTCCGCCCCATCACCATTCTCGACCTGCTGCGCCACACCTCCGGCATCACCTATGGTTTCTATGGCGACAGCCTGGTGCGCAAGGCCTACAAGGAGGCCAACATCTATGCCGGCGATTTCGATCTTGCCGAATTCGCCGAGCGGATCGCCAAACTGCCGCTGCACAACCAGCCGGGCACGCTCTGGCAATACGGCCATTCCACCGACATCCTGGCGCGGATCATGGAGATCGTGTCCGGAAAATCATTGTTCGAGATCGAAAAGCAAAAGCTGCTCGATCCGCTCGGCATGGTCGACACCGGCTTCTTCGTCACCGAACCGGAGCGATTGCAGCGGCTCGCCCAGCCGCTGCCGAACGACAGCGATTTCAGGGTTGGCCGCCAGTACCGGACCGAGGTTCGCCAGAAATGGGAATCCGCCAGCGGCGGCATGGTTTCGACCATGGCAGATTTCTCGCGCTTTACGCAGATGCTGCTCAATGGCGGGACATTCGAAGGCAAGACCTATCTCAGCCCGAAGACGTTCGAATTGATGGCGTCGGACCATATCGGCAAGGGCTCCGGCGTCGAGCGGGATTATTTCTATTTTCCCGGTGACGGCTTTGGCATGGGGCTCGGCTTTGCCGTGCGGACCGATCCCGGCAATGCCAAGCCGCCGCCGCCGGGATCTCTGGGCGAATTGAAATGGGATGGTGCTGCGGGCTGCTACATGGTGATTGACCGCAAGCAGGACATGTTCTTCGTGCTGCTGGAACAGACCCCCACCGAGCGGCAGCGCGTCCAGCGCACCCTCAAGCAGTTGGTGTATGAAGCGATGGAGAACTGACGCCGTGACGCGCTATCGTCTGGTCGCAGCGGCGCTCGCGGCACTGGTCGTCGTCGGTTCGGCGAATCTTGCGCGTGCCGGCGAGGAACCGTCGGCCGCCGCAAGCTTTTCGCGCGAGGGCCTGGCGCGCGTCGGCGATTACATCCGCAACGAAATCGCAACCGGCAAGATCCCCGGTGCGATCCTGCTGATCCAGCAGCACGGCAAGCCGGTCTATTTCGAGAGTTTCGGCGTCCGCGATATCGCGACCAAACTGCCGATGACCGAGGACACGATCTTCCGCCTCTACTCGATGTCGAAGCCGATCACCTCGGTGGCGGCGATGATGCTGGTCGAGGACGGTAAGTTGAAACTCGACGATCCCGTCTCGAAATACATCCCGGCCTTTGCGGAGACGAAGGTCGGCGTCGAAAAGCGCAGCGACGACGGCACGCTGACGCTGGTGGAGGAGCCCCTCGAGCGGCCGATCACGATCACGGATTTGCTGCGTCATACCTCCGGTCTGCCCTACGGTTACATCGGAGGAGGCCTCGTACGGGCCCGTCACGCCGAGGCTGGTCTTGTCCGCCGCAACCTGAGCAATGCCGAATTTGCCGAGCAGGTCGCAAAACTGCCGTTGGTCGAGCAGCCGGGCACGCGATGGGACTATGGCCTTTCCACCGACGTACTGGGTCGCGTGATCGAGGTGGCGTCGGGAAAGTCCCTGCTTGAATTCGAGAAGGAGCGGTTGCTTGGCCCGCTCGGGATGAGCGAGACGGCCTTCATCCTCACCGATCCGGCCATGCGCCCTCGTATCGCCGAGCCGATGCCGACCGATCGCGCGATCAGCCCGGTCACCAATGTCCGCGATCCGATGGAGCCGAGGAAAATGCAGTCCGGCGGCGGCGGCATGGTAGGCACCATCGGCGACTATGCCCGCTTTGCGCAGATGCTGCTGAATGGCGGCACCTTCGAGGGCCGGCGCTATCTCAAGCCGGAGACGATCGCGCTGATGACGTCCGACCACATCGGGCCGGAAACGAAGATCGCGCGCGACTATGCCTACTACCCCGGCGAAAGCAGCGGCTTCGGCCTCGGCTTCGCCGTGCGCACGTCGGTGCCGCCGAACACGTCGTGGCCGATCGGCGAATACCGCTGGGACGGCGTCGCCGGCACGTTCTTCTTCGTCGATCCCAAGGACGATATGTTCGCGATCTTCATGGTCCAGACGCCCTCGCAGCGCGGCCGCATTCAGACCGGATTGAAGACACTGATCTATCAGGCGATGGGAAAGTGAGCCGTTAGGCCCCGCGCGCGATCTCGCGCACGAAACCAACTGTCTCCTCGATCATGTCAGCCGTCACGTCGAGATGCGTACAGGCGCGGATCCGGCCGTCCATCATCGCCAGCAGCACGCCGCGCTGGCGCAAGGCCTCGACCATCTTGTCGCCGCTGATGCCGGCGCCGTCGGGCTTGAAGAACACCAGATTGGTCTCGGGCTGCTGCACCTCGATCCCGTTGATCTGCGACAGCCCCCGCGCCAGCGCCCGCGCATTGGCGTGATCGTCGGCGAGGCGGTCGACGTGATGGTCGAGCGCATAGACGCATGCCGCCGCGCAGATGCCGGCCTGCCGCATCGAGCCGCCGAGCCGCTGCTTCCAGCGCCAGACATTGTCGATGAAATCGCGCGAGCCGGCGATGGCGCCGCCGACCGGCGCGCCGAGGCCCTTCGAGAAATCGATCCAGGCCGAATCCCAGCCGGTGGCCATGTCGCGCGCGGAGATGCCGGTAGCGACGCAGGCATTGAGCAGGCGCGCGCCGTCCATATGGGTGACGAGGCCGTTGGCCTTGGCGATGCTGACGACCCCGTCGAGGGCGGCCTTCTTCCAGATCGTGCCGCCGCCGATATTGGCGGTCTGCTCGACGCTGACGACGGTCTGCGGCGGCTGGTAGCGCGAGCGCGGGTGCAACGCGGCACGGAACGTCTCCGGCGTGAACTGGCCGTCATCGCCCGGCAGCGGCGTGATCTGGAATCCGCCGAGCGCGGCATGTGCGCCGCCTTCGCGGGCGATGATGTGGGCGCTGACATGCGCCAGGATCTCGTCACCCGGCCGGCACCACGACAATGTCGCCGCGACGTTGCACATGGTGCCCGAGGGCATGAACACGGCGGCTTCCTTGCCGAGCAGGTCAGCGACGCGCTCGCACAGCAGATTGACGGTCGGGTCGTCTCCGATCTGCTCGTCGCCGACCTCCGCCCGCGCCATCGCCTCGCGCATCGCGGATGTCGGCCGGGTCTGGGTGTCCGACAGCAGATTGATGCGGACCGGCGCGGCCTTGGGATCGCGCGGAGGAGGGGTGTAGTGGGTCATAACTGGCTCTCGGCATTTGCAACGTGATCGGGGGAGACGAGGGGGACTATCTGAACCGCAGGTTTTCGCGTGACAATTGGTCGATCGATGTGCAGCCCATCAGCTTCATGTCGCGCTCGATCTCGGTCCGCATCAGTCCGAGCGCGCGTTCGACGCCGGGCTGGCCGGCAGCGGCCAGAGGATAGAGATAGAAGCGGCCGACGCCAACCGCTTTGGCTCCGAGCGACAATGCCTTCAGGACATGGGTGCCGCGCTGGATTCCGCCATCCATGATCACGTCGATGCGATCCCCGACGGCGTCGACGATTTCAGCCAGTTGATCGAACGCGGCGCGCGAACCGTCGAGTTGCCGGCCGCCATGGTTGGACAGGATGATGCCGGTGCAGCCGATTTCAACGGCGCGTTTGGCATCGGCGACCGACATGATGCCCTTCAGGCAGAACTGCCCGTTCCATAGCTTCACCATCTCGGCGACGTCGTCCCAGGTCATGGAGGGATCGAGCATTTCGGTGAAATAGCGGCCGATCGACATGGCGCCGCCGCTCATGTCGACGTGCTCGTCGAGTTGCGGCAGCTTGAAGCCCTCATGCGTGAGGTAGTTGATGCCCCACATCGGCTTGATCGCGAACTGGGCCATTCCGCCCAGCGTCAGGCGGAAGGGAATCGAGAATCCGGTGCGCAGATCGCGTTCGCGATTTCCCCCGGTGATGCTGTCCACGGTGAGCATCATGACATTGACGCCCGCGTCCTTGGCCCGCTGCATCATGGCGCGGTTGAGCCCGCGGTCGCGGTGGAAATAGAACTGATAGACCTGCGGCGTATCATGCGCCTTGCGCAATTCCTCGAGGCTTACCGTGCCGAGCGAGGAGACGCCGAACATCGTGCCGTATTTCGCGGCGGCCGCCGCCACCGCGCGTTCGCCGGTATGGTGGAACAGCCGTTGCAGGGCGGTCGGCGAGCAATAGACCGGCATCGCCAACCTCTGGCCCATGACGGTCACCGACATGTCGATGGCTTGCACGCCGCGCAGCACGTTGGGAACGAGATCGCAACGCTCGAAGCTCGCCGTGTTCTGCCGCAGCGTCGTCTCGTCGTCGGCGGCGCCGTCGATATAGTTGAAGATCGGGCCGGGCAAACGCTGCCGCGCCAGCTTTCGGAAATCATGGAAATTGTGGCAGTCGCTCAGGCGCATGGCGTTTCCCCCGCGGGGCAGCAAAAAGGCCCCGGTTTTCCCGGGGCCTTTGTAGCTCGAAAATCCGCAGCTATCAGCGCGAATAGAATTCGACGATCAGATGCGGCTCCATCTGCACCGCGAACGGCACGTCCGACAGCGCCGGGATGCGGGTGAACTTCGCGGTCATCTTGGAGTGATCGGCTTCGATGAAATCGGGCACGTCGCGCTCGCCGAGCTGGCTGGCTTCCAGCACCGGGGTGAGCTGCTTGGAGGATTCCTTGATCTCGATGACGTCGCCGGGCTTGACCTTGTAGCTCGAAATGTTGACGCGGCGGCCGTTCACCTTGATGTGGCCGTGGTTGATGAACTGGCGCGCGGCGAACATGGTGGCGACGAACTTGGCGCGGTAGACCACGGTGTCGAGACGGCGCTCCAGCAGGCCGATCAGGTTTTCACCGGTGTCGCCCTTCATCCGGCCGGCCTCGACATAGATGCCGTGGAACTGGCGCTCGGAAATGTTGGCGTAATAGCCCTTGAGCTTCTGCTTGGCGCGGAGCTGGACGCCAAAGTCGCTCAGCTTGCCCTTGCGGCGCTGGCCGTGCTGGCCCGGGCCGTATTCACGGCGGTTGACGGGGCTCTTGGGGCGGCCCCAGATATTCTGGCCCATACGGCGATCGATCTTGTATTTCGCCTCACTGCGCTTAGTCATCGCGTCCTCTTTGATAAGTTTGAGTTTGAGGAGACGCGCCCTCCTGTGCGCCGGGAATTTCCCGGTGCCGACAGGTCCGCCTCAAAAGCATTGGGGAGGACCACGGGTCGCGAAACGCAACGCGGGCCGAAAGCGGCCCGCGAGCAAGCGGGTTATTAGGCGGGAAGGGCCGTCCTGTCAACGACGAGGGCTCGTCATTCCGGGGCCGATGCGTAAGCATTGAACCCGGAATCGCGAGATCCCGGGCTCGCTTCGGGCCCCGGGATGACGGCCTTCGGCCGTCAGGTCGCCACCTTCCGCACCGGTTTCGGCTCGGTTTGCTGCCGATTCGCCCGCAATTCGGCTGCGATTTCGTTGTTCAGCACCTGTTCCAGCCGGATCAGGACGTGGGCGATCAGGGCGGCGTCGGAAATCCGGTGGTCCCAGCGCAAGACCACGCCGATGGTGTGATCCGGCTCGGTCATCCCGTAGCTGAGGATGAACGGCCCCGGACCCAACGCATGCAATTCACCCGGCCCGAAAGCCGCCACCGACGTCACCCCGAAACTGCCGAAATAATTGGCGCGCTGGCGGCCCCAATTGAGCCCCAGCCACCAGATGAATCGCCGAAACGGCAGCGGCAGCCGGGTGGCCATCAGCATCTTCCGAAACGCCGGCACCTCGTCCACCGGCGCCTCCTTGGCGTGCCGGAGCACCGCATCGATTTCGGAGAGCGGCATTTCATCCGGCGCGCGCATCCTTTGCAGCAGCACGGCATCCTTGCCGTCGTGGCCCCGCGCGATCGTCACGAACCCGACACTGCGCGGCAACTCGTAAAAATGCGGCCAGGGCCATTTGATATAGAGTGTCCGCAGGATGGGCTCATTCTTCGCCACCAGCGCGAACGCCTTGACGAAGATCGCGGCCCAGCCGGGCGGCCGCGTGGCCTGCGCGCGAGCGTCGAGCAGCGCGCGTATGTCGAGCGGCCGCGCCAGCGAGACAAAAGGCACGCCGCGCGAGGCGTGCATGAGGTCGGCGACGAAGCGACGCGGTATTGTGATTCTTCGAACCGTTCCGCGCATCGCTCCGCTCGAGTTCCTGCAATCGACAATCAAGAGCCTGCGGGCCGCAAGTTAGGCCCGCCTGTCTCTGATGTAGCATGAACCGGCCGGTTCGCCAGCCTTATGGCGCCGGTTTGGCCAGCGGTTCGCCTGCCTTGACGACGTAAACCCCAAGCACTTTGAACGGCTTGTCGCCGGCCTTGGCGTCGTGAACCGCGCCTTCCGGGATCTGGTAGGATTCGCCGGCCTTGATCTTCACCGGCGGCTTGCCGTCGATAACGAGCTCGAGCTCGCCTTCGAGCACGTAGCCGGTCTCGGCGCCGGGGTGGGTATGGCGGCCCGCGGCGCCCCCGGCAGGCACTTCCGCGATGGCGGTGACGGTGTTGTAGCCGGGCGGGAAATCGAGCTTTTGCAGCGGGGTGCGCTTGATCCCGCTTTGCTGGGCAATCGCGACACCGGCGCCGGTGAAGGCAATGACGGTCAGTCCGAGCAGAATTTTCTTGAGCATGATGTTTGTTTCTCCCTGTGGGCGGAGACTAGCAGCGCGGGCGCGGCGCGCAAAGGTGGCTGGCGCCGATCCCTCAAGCCCGGCGCGATGCGCTCGCCGGTGAGATTTCTGATTCAATTGTCAAACAGCAACAGGATATGCAGCCGCTATCTCGTGGCGCGATGCACCCGAGCTTTGCCAGAACTTCTTCGCCCTCTTCAAATGGAGGGCGCAGGGAATGCCGGATGCGCGCTGCACCCGCGGTCTCATGTGCAATGTGCACAAAAGAGTGCGCACATGAGCATACAGGGCAGCGGAGAACATCCGACATTCCCTGCGCGATGGCTTTACGGCTTATCACGTGCTCTCCCCGGAGAACGGCTCTTTTGCCTCCGTTGCGCCCTGGGAAGTCGAACGCCCCCAGGTGCATGGACGCCAGCATCGCGGCGTCAGGACCACACGCTTTTGCCGTACGCCTTTGTCGCGCGCGTCAAGCGCCACATCAGCGTCCACCGCTCCCCGCCCAACGTCCGTGACGACGGCCGACGCCCTTCTGACTAGGACGGGATGGGCAATACGTGCCACTGATTTGCCATTCCATAAAAGCGAAATATTTTTCATTTTGGGGCTTGACATTGATTCTGAATAACAGAAGTGATTTGCTGTGGGTTTCCCTGGAGGGGTTGCGCCTGGCGCGGCCGTCGGGTGGATTTGTCGCGGTCCAGGTCGCGAAAGCGTGCTCGCGAGCGGGGCGACGCAGTTGGTGTGCGCAATTCCGGCTCTGCTCGCATGGAACATTTGCTGCCATGCGGCCGCCGCGTTCTGACGTCAGACTCTCGTGTGCAATTAATCGGGAGTGACCATGATTCTCAATCGACGCGCCTTGCTGGCCGCTGCATCCGGCCTCGTTGTCTGGCCGGCATTTGCCGAAGAAGCGCCGCCGGCGCTGGCCGCCTATGAGCGCGAAACCGGCGGGCGGATCGGCGTCTATGCCGAAAACCTCGCATCCGGCGCGAAGATCACCTGGCGTGCCGACGAGCGTTTTGTGATGTGCAGTACCTTCAAGGCCTCGCTCGCCGCTTTCGTGCTGGCGCGGGTCGACCGTGGCGAAGACAAACTGGACGCGATGGTGAGCTACGGTCCGAACGACCTGCTGGACTATGCGCCCGTCGCCAAACAGAATCTCGCCCGCGGCGCGATGCCGGTCGCCGACATGTGCAAGGCGATCGTCGAACTTTCCGACAATACCTGCGCCAATCTGCTGCTGGCGCGTGCCGGCGGTCCGGCCGCCCTGACCGCGTTCTGGCGCGCGACGGGAGACACGGTCTCGCGGCTCGATCACAACGAGCCGGAACTCAACCGCTCACCGCCGGGCGATCCGAACGACACCACCACACCGGAGGCGATGGCGGGCAATGTGCGCCGCTTGCTGCTCGGCGGCACCTTGTCGCAAGCCTCACGCGAGCAGCTCACGGAGTGGATGGTGAATTGCAAGACCGGCGACAACCGGCTGCGCGCAGGGCTGCCCAAGAACTGGAAGATCGGCGACAAGACCGGCAACAATGGCAAGGACGCCTCCGGCGACATTGCAATGGCTTGGCCGACGCCAGGAAGGCCGATCGTGGTGTGCGCCTATACGCAAGGCGGCGCGCCAAAACCCGAGCATTTTACAGCGGTTTTTGCCGAGATCGGGCGTTTGGTCGGCGGCAGGCTGGGGTAGCGCCGCCGACGCGCTGTCGCAGCGGCTATTTCAGCGCCGATGTCATCACCGACTTCAACACGAACGAAGATTCGATCCTGTTCCAGACGTCGTCGCCCAGGGGCTCCTCGTCCCACTATGCCGAACATTTGCTGGGCGCCGGCTACGGCGAAGGGGTTGCCGTCTCTCCCTGAGTCTCGCTGCGAAGCGGCAGGGCAATCGCTTGTGGTGCTGCGAACGTGCCCGGCCCCATGGTTCGAGACGCCCGGCTTGCGGGCTCCGCACCATGAGGGTCTGAGCGTTAGCCGCAAAACAAGAACTCACCCTGAGGAGCCCGCTGAAGGCGGGCGTCTCGAAGGGGGGCCGCAACAGGGCCAATTTGCGGTTCAGTTGGTTATTTCGCGCAATTCCCAACCGAACGCGTCGGTGAGTATCAGCCGCGACTTCGGCAGCAGATAGCGCATGAATTGATACGCCATCTCGACATGGCGCGGGTTGTCGCCGCCCCCGTCGAGACGATGCGCGAGCAGCGGCGTGATGGACGGGCAATAGACGAAGTAGCGAAGGCCCCTGGCTCGAATGAACCGATCATAGTCGGATGGGTCCTTCGGCAGTTCGGACCAGGGCAGTATCCACACGCCCTGTCGTCCTCCCGTGTAAGCGGAGGGATAAAAGGAGGCGCCGATATCGAAGGGTTGAAGGACGACCTTCAGGTCGTGCTCTCCGATGTATCGATAGATCTGGTAACCCCCAATATTCCTGGAAAGCGATTCATCGAGACCGTTTGGCTGGAGCGTGGCAACGGCCAGATATTCGGGTAGCCATTTCGGGAATGCCGCCTGCATGCCCACGGTGCTCACGCGGTGAAGCGCGACCGCGGCGACGTAGAGCGCGAGGGCGGCACTTGCGCCGCGCGCCAGCCCTGATGGCGTCAAGCGGGTGATCCCCCCAAACGGCGATGGCCGGCTATCCCCCGCGGCAGCAATTTTGTCGGCGGCTCTGTCGAGGAACTCCATGAACACCAATAATGTCATGGTCGACAGCAGCATCATGGCCGGCAGGCCCCAGCGATAGGTCATGTTGCCGATGATGTACCAGAACACCCACATGCTGAATGTCCAGACGGCAAACCAGACCAGCGCATAGCTGCGCAGGAAGATCAGCCCTGCCGCGACGATCGCAAGGACCGAGGCCTTCAGCTTCCATGTCGACAGAAACACCTGCCAGACAGCCATGGCGAAGTCGCGCCAGCCCGCCATTGTAAAGAGGTTCTGCGAATAGGTGAGGAAGACCGGATCGAGCGGATTGGAGAACTCGGTCTTCAGTGCCGACATGTACTCGTCCGATAGCCCGGCGTGACCGAACAGGAACGGATAGATCGGGTTGTGCAACAAGACCAGATTCCGCACATAGGGATAGATGCCGATCGCAAGGGTCGCGGCCGAGAAAACCAGAACGGCGCGCCAGCCGTCGCGCTTGCGCCCGATCCATGCCGGAAGCAGCGATAGGCCGATCAGCATAGGCGTGAGCAATTCGGTATATTTGCCGGCAATGGCGCCTCCCGCCAGCAATCCCGACGCGAGCAGGAAGTAAATCTGGCCGCGGCGCAAATACTGGTAGGCGAACACGAACGCCAGGGTCGAAAAGCAGATCCGCGTCGTGTCGGTCATCAGATCCGCCGTCCCGAAGGAAAAGAACGGCGCCTCGATGATGAGGTAGGACATCAGCAGAACGATCACGGCGCGGCAGCGTCTCGCGAACACGACGAGCGAGAGCAGGAAGCCGAGATAGATCATCGCATTCGCGGTCTTTGCCGCGACGATGCTGTCGGCGAACAGCAGGGCTTGCGCGAAGAATATGTGATGAAACAGCGGATAGCTGCCGTAGAACATGCTGTCGATCTGCGGCATGCGAAAGCCGCGGTGATCGACGATGCTTTTTGCGAGCGGGAAGTTATGGTGCCAGATGTCGATGCCGGCGGACGGCACCAGCGACTCGGCCAGCATGCCGGCAGTCGTCTGGAGAAAGATCGCGGCCGCCACCACGATCATCAAATTGCCCTGCATCAGCGACGTCAGCGACCTTCCGGCAATCGTCCTGATCGCCGCCAGCGTCGCCATCGCATCGCGCCGGAAAACCACCACGATGAGGGCCATGACGGCGAGGTAGGACCACAGATAAAAGGCCTGGATGGCCGCAAGGAGGGTGCCGACGGTGCCTGCAAGCACAAGCCCGGGCAGCAATCCAAATCCGAGCAGGTCACCTTCGTCGATCGCGGCCGATCCGCGGGCGTCCCGCTTCAGTATCTGGCGAGCAAGCGCGCGGTGCAGGACCAGCCCGGGATACAACACGAATATCAGCTGAATCGCGAGGTAGAATGCGGCAAGGGCCATCATGAATTCCGGTCAGGCAATGCGAACGTCGCGATAAAAACGCTAGATAGCGAGTATGCGGCGCGCAATCTACCGCCAAGATGCTCTGGTGCCGGGAGGTTCGGCCTGTCGGCATCGTCGAGCACCGGGCCACGGCTCATCGGTGCAACCCGGCGCAGGCCTCACATCTCGATATCAGGCCTCAGCAATGCGCGGACGGTCCATTTCATTTGTGGCTGGCTCTGTCGCACGCAATATCGTCCGTCAACGATCGGAATTTTGAGCACCCCCGAAGGCTTGCCACCGCAGCATTGCTGAATGCTGTCCGGGAAGCCGGGCTGGTAGACGTAGAAACGGGTGTAAAACGGCTCGACGGACACCACGAAATTCATCGATCGAACGTTGGGAGGGAGCTTGCCGCTGAGATCAATCAGGCGATCGCCCGGTAGGCAGGCCAATGACGCGACGAGCAGCAGCTTTTCCAACGATGTCTCCCTTGCCTCATCAAATCTATCGGCTAGCGGTGTAAATAAAAAGACCGCCGGAGGGGACTCCGCTCGGGCGCGAGGATTGGGCGACAGCGCGGCGTGATGATGGCGGCGGCGCCAAGCCGCGCGCCCCAGCAGCAGCGAAGCCAATCGTCGGCATGGTCCAGGTCCGGGCCTCGGGAACGGCTGCGCAACGCCGGTGCGGTCGAGTCAAACGTCAAGGGATTCCTTCTCGTTCCTGCGCCGGCTGAAGCAGTATCGCACTGTTTTGGTGCGTGCGCTGCACAACAGCTTTCGCTTGGCAATCGAGGGAATCACGGCACACTCGGGCCATCGGTCATGACGGGGACGAGCATGGACACGATTGAAACAGTGCTGTTCTGGATGCTTGCGATCTGGGGCCCGAGCTTCCTGCTGATGGCCTATTTGCTGATCCCCTGGCATCGACGGCAAACGGATTGAGCCGACTTGTCCGCCGCAGAACGAAGGCGGAAGGCGTAACCCGCGATCCGAATTTCAGGCCGGCACGCGCCCGCCGAAAAATGGCATCAGGGCCTTGCTCAGCGTGTGCGGCCGTTTCGATGTGAAGATCATCTTGGCGCCGGCGGTGTCGGCTTCACGCACCGGTCCGCCGAGCAGATCGGAGACGCGCCGCGCGATCGCGGGCGCCGGATCGATCCAGTCGACCGGCCATGGCGCGAGATTCTTGAGGCGATCCAGCAGCAGCGGATAATGCGTGCAGGCCAGCACGACGGTGTCGGTGCGGGCGTTGCCATGATCGACGAAGCAGGGGGCGATCTCGGCGGCGATATCCTCGTCGCTCACCGCGTTGCCGCTGAGCGCGCGTTCGGCCAGGGCGGCGAGTTCCGCCGAACCCACCAGCGTCACCTCGCAGCCCTGCGCGAAATCGTCGATCAGCTTTCTGGTGTATTCCCGCTTCACCGTGCCCTTGGTGCCAAGTACCGACACGCGCTTTGTTTTCGAACTGGCGCAGGCCGGCTTGATCGCGGGCACGGTGCCGACGAACGGCACCTCATACGCGCTGCGCAAATGCGCCATGACCAGCGTGGAAGCGGTGTTACAGGCGATCACCACGAGATCAGGGGCGTGGGCCGCGATCAGTTCGCCGACCAGCGGCACCACGCGGGCGATGATCTGCTCCTCGCTGTGGTGGCCATAAGGAAAAAACGCGTCGTCGGCGACATAGACGTAATGCGCATCGGGCCGGCTGCTGACGATCTCACGCAACACCGTGAGGCCGCCAAGGCCGGAGTCGAAGACGAGAATCGTTGGAGGGGATGCCACGCTGCGACCTTAGCCGATCCGCGGTTGCGGTTCAGGTGATTTGAGGGCCCAGCCCAGTCTGGAGCGCTTCAATTTGGAATGATTCAAATCGCCTTGGCAAGGGCCGAAAGCTATCAGGGCAGGCTGCCGCGGGCCGGAAATCCCGCGGGAACGGCAGGTTCGAGACGCCGGAGGCTGCGGCAGACATGATCCGAAATACGTCATCGAGCTGGGGAAGTCTGGCCCGCGGATTCCACTGGATACTCGGCGTCAGCATCATCGGCATGATCGCCTATGGCTGGTGGATGAACCATTTTCCGGCGCGGCCGGACCGCTTCTTCTATCGCTCGATCCATGCCGATATCGGCTATGCCGTGCTGCTCCTGATGGTGCTCCGCCTGGTCTGGCGCGGGCTCAACCCGACGCCGGCGCTGCCTTCGCCATCGCCGCGCTGGGAACGGATCGCGGCGCGGGTCAGCCATGGCGCGCTCTATGCGGTCACCATTCTGGTGGCGGTGCTGGGCTGGGCGCATTCCGGCGCGCGGACGCCAAACTATTCGGACTGGTTCGGCCTGTTTCGTGTCCCGCAATTCACCTCGCCGGACAAGGCCGCGGCCGAGGCGTATGAAGACCGTCATATTTTCTTCGCCTATGTGCTGCTGGCGCTGATCGTGCTCCATTTTGCCGCCGCGCTCTGGCATCATTTCATCAGGCGCGACCGCGTCGCCGCGCGCATGATCGATGGCGCCCCTGGTTGATCCGCCAATTTAGAACGACTCCAATTTGATCGTGCCATTTGCCCCTTCACGGCATGGCGCCCGGCAGCGTATGCCATCGCCCGATACCTTGCGTTGCCCGTCACCGTTGCTGCTCTCATTGAAAGAACCGATATGTCCCTTTCGAAAGCAATCCTGTTCGCCGCTGTCGCTCTGCTCCCGATCACCGGCGCCGCCCGCGCGCAGAATGCCACCGAGATCCAGCTCAGCTACAAAGACAAGAAATTCGATCCCGCCGAGATCAGCGCGCCCGCCAACACGCCGATCGTGATCAAATTGAAAAACCTCGACGGCAAGGCGATGGAATTCGAAAGCAAGACCCTGAAGGTCGAGAAGGTGGTCGCCGGCTCCAGCGACGCCACCATCAACGTCCGCGCCCAGAAGCCGGGCCGCTACGAATTCTTCGACGAGTATAACGAAAAAGTCGCCCGCGGCGCGCTGGTCGTCAAGTAAGCCGACATCGTGATCGCCGCACTGATCATCGTTTTTCGCGAAGTCTTCGAGGCCGGCCTGATCGTCGGCATCGTGCTCGCGGTGACGCGCACGGTGTCGCATCGCAACCGGTGGATCGGCGGCGGCGTGATCGCGGGCGTTCTCGCCGCCTGCCTCGTCGCGGTCTTTGCCGGCGCGTTGTCCAACCTGTTCGCCGGCATGGGGCAGGAACTGTTCAACGCGCTGATCCTCATCATCGCCGTCGTGATGCTGACGTGGCACAATGTCTGGATGGCGCGGCACGGCAGCGAGCTTGCGGGCGAATTGCGCGCGGCGGGGCAGGCGGTGGTCGAGGGATCGAAGTCGCTGCTGGCGCTGGCCGTCGTGGTCGGGGTCGCGGTGCTGCGCGAGGGCAGCGAGGTCGTGCTGTTCCTCTATGGCGTGGTTGCGGGCAGCGACGATTCCGCGCTCAGCGTCGGGCTTGGCGGCTTTATCGGGCTGTTGCTCGGCGCGCTGGTCTGCGTGCTGACCTATGCCGGCCTGGTGCGGATTCCGGCGCGAAAACTGTTTGCGGTCACGACCGTGCTGATCGCGCTGCTGGCCGCGGGCATGGCGGCGCAGGCGGCCTCGTTCCTGGAAAAGGCCAATCTGCTGACGGCACTGAACAACGTGGTCTGGGATTCGGCCTGGCTGCTGTCGGACACCAGCATCCCCGGCAAAGCGCTGCACACGTTGATCGGCTACACCGATCAACCGACCGCGATGCAGCTCGTGGTGTATGCCGCGGTGCTGGCCGTGACCTTCGTGCTCATGCGGATGTATGGCGGGCCGGTGAAGACGGCGGCGGTGGCGCGGGGCTGATACTTTCGCTCTTGGTCGTTGCCGTGGGCCTGACCCGGCAATCCATCACTTCAAAGACTTCTTGCGCAGCGGAATGGATGCCCGGGTCAAGCCCGGGCATAACGGAGTTTGCTGCTTGCTCAGCTCTCGCCGAACACGCGCTCGAAGATCGTGTCGACGTGCTTGAAGTGGTAGCCGAGGTCGAACCGCTCCTCGATCTCGGCGTCGCTCAGATGCTTCTTCACGTCGGGATCTTTTTTCAGCAGCGTCAGGAAGTCGCCTTCGCCGCGCCACACCGGCATTGCGTTGCGCTGGACGTATTTGTAGGCGTCCTCGCGGCTGGCGCCCTTTTGCGTCAGGGCGAGCAGGATGCGCTGCGAATGCACGAGGCCGCCGAGGCGGTCGAGGTTCTTCTGCATGTTCTCGGGGTAGATCAGCAGCTTGTCGATCAGGCCGGCGAGGCGATTCAGCGCGAAATCGAGCGTCACGGTGGCGTCCGGCCCGATCATGCGCTCGACGGACGAATGCGAGATGTCGCGCTCGTGCCAGAGCACGACGTTCTCCATCGCCGGCATCGCATAGCCGCGCACCATGCGGGCGAGGCCGGAAAGGTTTTCCGACAGCACCGGGTTGCGCTTGTGCGGCATCGCCGAGGAGCCCTTCTGGCCCTCGGAGAAGAATTCTTCGGCCTCCAGCACTTCGGTGCGCTGCAGGTGACGGATTTCGGTGGCGAGGCGTTCGACCGAGGAGGCGATGACGCCGAGCGTTGCAAAATACATCGCGTGGCGGTCGCGCGGGATCACCTGCGTCGAGATCGGCTCCGGCGTCAGTCCCATGGCCTTGGCGACATGTTCTTCGACGCGCGGATCGATCTGGGCAAAGGTGCCGACCGCGCCCGAGATGGCGCAGGTCGCGACTTCCTTGCGCGCGGCGATCAGCCGTTCGCGGGCGCGGGCGAATTCCGCATAGGCGTAAGCAAGCTTGAGGCCGAAGGTGACCGGCTCGGCGTGGATGCCGTGGGAGCGGCCGATGGTCGGCGTCATCTTGTGTTCGAAGGCGCGCTTCTTCAGCGCCGTCAGAACCTTGTCGAGATCGGCGATCAGGATGTCGGCGGCGCGGGTCAGCTGGACGTTGAAGCAGGTGTCGAGCACGTCGGAGGAGGTCATGCCCTGGTGGACGAAGCGCGCATCGGGGCCGACGATTTCGGCGAGATGCGTCGTGAAGGCGAGGACGTCGTGCTTGGTTTCGCGCTCGATCTCGTCGATCCGGGCGATGTCGAACGTGACGTTGCGCGCCTTGGCCCAGACGGTCTTGGCGGCTTCCTTGGGGATGACGCCAAGCTCCGCCTGCGCGTCGGCCGCATGCGCCTCGATCTCGAACCAGATCTTGAAGCGCGTTTGAGGCTCCCAGATGGAGGCCATTTCCGGGCGGGTGTAGCGGGGGATCATCGACGACTCCGGGAAGATTGTTTTTTACGCCGTGCTTTAACAGAGCCACCGCAGTGAGACAAACGCGCGAGGCAAATCGCTGTGGCCAACGGCAAGGACCGCAGGCGGAGCGGGACCCGGTGGCTGCGCACGCCGCCGGGGCGGGGCGGGCGTCCCCTGGGCGGGCCCGGGCACCGGCGGGCGGGCCCGGATGGGACACCCGCCGAAGGCCGGACAGGGGGTGTCAATCACGAAAAACTGACTGACAGATATTGAAATCTGTCAGCGAGATATGCTATATCCTTTTTCGACGCTGCGGATAGGGGCGTCGCCTCGGGCTCGCTGGCACTGAGCCCCGGGAACTTGAAGAGGACTTAAGCCATGACCATCGAAATCATTTACCTGACGACACAAATCCAGCGCTGGCTGAACGCCCAGGTGGCCCGCCATCTGGAAGCTCAGGCCGCCCGTTTGGGACCGCTGAAAAGCTGAACTTTCCGGGGTTCCAGGGGTTACAAGGGGATCAAATGACCACCCATTCCATCATTCCGCAGGTGCGCGCATGAACGAAGCCGTGGTTTTGACCCCTGAGCGAATTCTCGAGGTCACCGAGGACGTATTGCGCCGCTTCGGGCTGACCAAGGCCACCGTGGTGGACGTTGCCCGTGCGCTGGATGTCAGCCACGGCAGCGTGTACCGGCATTTCCCCAGCAAGGCCTCCTTGCGCCAGGCGGTTGCAAAACGCTGGCTGGACCGCGCCAACGCGCCGCTGCAGCAGATCGCGGAAGCCTCCGGCCCGGCGCCGGCCCGGCTGGAGAAATGGGTGCGCACGATGTTCGAAATCAAGCGCCAGAAGGTCACCGAAGATCCCGAGATGTTCCAGACCTATCTGACGCTGGCGCGCGAAGCCTGCCAGGCTGTCAAGGCGCACAGGGAGCGCCTGATGGGGCAGCTCGCGCACATCCTGGCCGACGGCGTCAAGCAGGGCGCCTTCCAGGTCACCGACGTCAACGTGGCGGCACGCGCGCTGTTCGACGCCACCACACGATACCACCACCCGGCGCATGCCGACGAGTGGACCGATCCGGAGACGCCGGCCCGCTTCGACGCCTTGCTGGCGTTGTTGCTCAAGAGCGTGGAAGCACCGAAGAAGCGCTGATCTGGCGCGCGCCCGCCCTCTGCGTCATTGCGGACGGCAAGCCTCCCATTGTCTGATAGTCATTGAGACGCGCGCCGGCGGCGGCGCGATCATGGGCGCGGAGGAAAGCGTGCGTCTTGCGCTGTTTGCGGATATCCATGCCAACCGGCAGGCGTTCAGCGCCTGCCTCGAGGCCGCGCGGACACGCGGCGCGGAGCGGATCATCTGCCTCGGCGACATCGTCGGCTATGGCGCCGATCCGGAATGGGCGGTCGACACCGTGATGGGTCTGGTGGACGACGGCGCCATCGCGCTGCGCGGCAACCATGACAACGCCATCGGCACGCCGTCGGAAAGCATGAATGCCGAGGCGACCGCCGCGATCGAATGGACCCGCGGCCGGCTCAGCGCGCCGCAGCGGCGGTTCCTCGCCGAACTGCCGCTGACGCAACGGGAAGACGATCGCCTCTACGTGCATGCCGACGCCAGCAGCCCGGCGCGCTGGCGCTATATCAGGGACACGCCGGACGCCGCCCGCAGCATCGAGGCGACCGACGCGCACGTCACCTTCTGCGGCCACATTCACCGGCCCGCGCTCTATTCGATGTCGTCGGCGGCGAAGATGACGAGTTTCATTCCGACCACGGATGTCCCGGTGCAATTGCTCGGGGGCCGGCGCTGGCTCGCCGTGATCGGCTCCGTCGGCCAGCCGCGCGACGGCAATCCGGCGGCGGCGTTCGCGATGCTGGATACGGCCTCGCGCGAAATCACCTATTGCCGCGTGCCGTACGATGTCGAGACCGCGGCGGAGCGGATTCGCGCCAACGGCCTGCCGCATTGGCTGGCCGATCGCCTGCTCGGGGGAAGGTGAGCGATGGCCAGACCCGCCATTGAGCCGGGCGCGCAGCTCGACGGTTTCACGATCGGCGCGCGCGTCCATCAGGGCGGCATGGCGACGCTGTGGAGCGTGACCCATCCCGGCATCAATGTGCCGCTGCTGATGAAGGTGCCAAAGGTTTCCGAAGGCGAGGATCCGGCCGCGATCGTCTCTTTCGAGATGGAGCAGATGATCGTGCCGCGGCTCGCCGGCCCGCACGTTCCCCTCTGTTTCGGCTCGGGCGATTTCGACCGGCAGCCTTATGTCGTGATCGAGCGCATTCCCGGCAAGACGCTCTATGCCCGGCTCGGCGATCTGCCGCTATCTTACGAAGAAGCGCGGGGGATCGCCGGCAAGATCGCCACCGCACTGGCCGATCTGCACCGGCAGAACGTGATCCATCACGACATCAAACCGAGCAGCATCATGTTTCGCGACAGCGGCGAGGCAGTACTGATCGATTTCGGGCTGTCGCATCACAATCAACTGCCCGATCTATTGCAGGAGGAATTCCGCCTGCCCTATGGCACCGCGCCCTACATGGCGCCGGAGCGCCTGCTCGGCGTGCGCGACGATCCGCGCAGCGATCTGTTTTCGCTGGGCGTTCTGCTGTATTTCTTCACCACCGGCGTGCGGCCGTTCGGCGAGTCCGAGACCCTGCGCGGCATGAAACGGCGGCTGTGGCGCGATCCCACGCCGCCGCGCCAGCTCAAGGGCGATTATCCGCCTTGGCTTCAGGAAATCGTGCTGCGGTGCCTGGAGATCGAACCGGTCTGGCGGCACCCGACGGCGTCGCAACTGGCGTTTGAACTGGCGCATCCCGATCAGGTCAAACTCACCGCGCGGTCGGAGCGCTTGCGGCGCGATCCGATCACCACGGTGTGGCGCCGCCGCTTCAATCGCGGGCTGACCCTGCCAAAACCGAAATCGGATGTGGCGGCGCAACTGGCGTCGGGACCGATCGTGGCGGTCGCGCTCGATACCGAGGAAGGTTCGGGACCGCTCCATGAATGCCTGCGCGCGACCGCCGAACAATTGCTGTCGACGTTGCCGTCCGCGCGGCTCGCCTGCATCAATGTCCTCAAACTCGGCCGCATCACCATCGACCGGACGCTGGATGAGGAGGGCAACAACAAGCATATCGACCGCCTGGTCGCCTTGCGGCACTGGGCGTCGCCACTGAAGCTCGATGAAAGCAGGCTCACCGTGCATGTGCTGGAAGCGGTCGATCCCGCATCCGCCATTCTGGAATTCACTCGGATAAATCAGGTCGACCATATCGTGATCGGCGCGCGGCAGAATTCGATGTTGCGCGCATTTTTGGGCAGCGTCTCGGCCAGGGTCGCCGCCGAAGCGGTCTGCACGGTGACGGTGGTGCGGCCGCCGCGCTCGGCGATGGCGCAGGAAGGCAAAGCACGCGCAAGCCCCTCAAGTCAGGCGGCGCGAACCTGATCGATCGGGCGCTTCCCATCGCCTGGTGTGCTGTCGCGATCCCGCCAGACGTCGAAGAACTGGATGATTTCGCGGCAGGGTTCGCAACGGAACATGTTGTGCGCCGATGCCGTCTTCGACATCTCGTTCAAGCAACTTGGGCAAGGCGGATTCATGGCGGTTCTCAAATTGGATGCTGTAATATTCTGCGGTAAGCGAACGGTTCCCACGCACGGCGCAAAAAAATGCAAACGAGCCGGCTTCAATTCGGGGAACGGTATTTAACGGCGATCCTGTAGCCGTGTCCGGGTTTCCAAATCGTAAAGATCGGACCGGGAATTGGCGTCGGCCAGGCCTATTCCGGGCCGATGCCGCTCGTAACGGTTAAAGAAGAACTCGAGGTCGAGGCGCCGGCGCCGCGCGATCAGGCGCCTGCGTCTCGTCGATCGTTTTGCGATCGCATGCCGCATGGCTCAGATCGAGTCGGGGCCGCGATAGGGCGCATGCGTCACGGTGCCGGGCTGCGCCACCAACAGGCAGGCGGCCACGATCGCATTCAGGGCAAGCCACAACGCCACGCCACTCCAGACCAGTGTCATCGTCATGATGCCGCACTCCGCGAATTCATAAAACGCGTTGTGCCGTGATTTGCTTGAGTCCGTGAAGACCGGAGTTCTACGGGAGGCCGCCCGAAGTTTGAGCATGTGGCGGCGCAGCACGAATTGTTGGGGATGCGGCCTGAAACCTGCGTGACGACATCATTCGCGCGCCATCGGATGGCCGAGGTGACGAACTCATTCGAGTGTCTGCACCGGCGGTGGTGTCGTCGCCGGAGGCGGTGGCGCCGCAGCCACGGACGCCGCTGCCGGCGCGCCCGGCGCGGCGTTGTTTGCTTCGCGCCGGGAAGCCGCGGCGCGCGCATCCTTTTCGGCGCGTGCGGCGCCGGGCCTGGTTGCAGTGCCGCCAACGGCTTCAGCTCTGGCGCCACGCACGCGCTCTCTCGAAGCATGTCGGCGCTGTCGCGCCGATCCCGACCGGTCGATTCCCCAGGAGCGTGCAATCGCAGGTCCTGCCGAATATCCGATGAAGGCGCCGGCGACCGCGCCGACTGGTCCAAGCACCACGGCGCCCGAGACCGCGCCCAGCGCGGCGTCACCGGCCCGGTGCTGCGCAAGGGCCGCGGAGGGAGCGAGCAACAGGAGCACGGTAGCTGCGGCGAGGGCTTTGGTCATGATGTCGGTCCATCGAATGTGAGGGTCCGACGGTGTTCCGGCTTTATGGCCAGACCATGAAGCTTCATGGCCAAGACGGTGACGCTGCGGGTTCCATCAATGGCGCGATGGCAGGAGAGGGCGTAAGATGGGGCGTGGGGCTTCTGCTAGCTGCGAAGGAGAACTTCCATGTACGCCGCCATTCGTCAGGGCAAGGCAAAGACCGGCATGGCCGAAGAGCTGACACGCAGAATCAAGGAAGGCGCCATACCGATCATCAGCGATGTCGAGGGTTTCATGGCCTACTACGTGGTCTATGCGCCGGACGACACGGTGACGGCGATCAGCATTTTCAACAACCATGCCGGCGCGGAAGAGTCGAACCGGCGCGGGGTCGCGTGGATCGAGCAGAATCTGACGCCGCTGCTCACCGGGCCGGCAACCGCCGTAGCAGGACCGGTCATCGTTCATACGCTGGCCTAGAGCATGATCCGGAAACGTGTGAAACGGTTTTCCGAAATGATCACGCTCAAACAAAGCGCTAAAGCGCGATGATGATAATTCGTCTCAATCTCATCGCGCTTTAGCCGAGCCATCGCAGGTAGAGTAAAGCCGCCGGGTCGCGCGAAGGCGCGTCCGATGACAGGCACTGCGCGTCCCTGTTGCCAAAAGAATTTTTAGCTGCTTCGCTCCTTGCAGCATTTGACGCGTTTTCTTGACGCGAACCGGTATCCACTTCGCAAAAAAAAACGCTCCAGGGAGAAGAACGTGACGAACAAGGGCATGGTGGTAACGCCGCAACCCGAGGCCACAGAAGCGGGCAGGGACATTCTCGCCGCCGGCGGCAATGCGATCGACGCCGCCATCGCCGCAGCGCTGGTGCAGACAGTCGTTGACCCCATGATGTGTGGAATTGCCGGCTTCGGAAGTCTGGCCGCCTATTTTCCATCGAAGAACGTGCATACCTACTACGATTTCCACGCTCCCGCACCGGCCGCCGTACGGCCTGACATGTGGCAAGACCTGATCGAGAGCGAAGCGCGTGACGGATACGGCTTTATTCTCAAAGGCAACGTCAACGATATCGGCTATCAATCGATCTGCGTGCCTTCGTCGCTCAGGGCCTTTGCCGACGCGCACCGCGATCTCGGCAAATTGCCCTGGGCAGAGTTGTTTGGTCCGGCGATTGATTACGCCGAAAGCGGCTGGAACGTTCGGCCGCATGTCTACACCTGGTGGTCGGACGAGGGAACGATGGGACGGGTGGGTAATGCCCATCGGATTTCGTTCGTCCCGTCGGCCAAGGCGCTCTATTGCAGGCCGGATGGGTCGCCGAAGCGTGTCGGAGACCGCGTCGTCAATCGGGACTATGGAAATGTGCTGCGACTTATCGCCAAGGACGGACCCGACGCCTTCTTTCGCGGCGAGATCGCCGATGCCATCGACGCAGACATGCGGGCTCACGGCGGTCTGTTGCGCCGCTCCGATCTCGAGAAGCTGCGGACCGTGAGGAACAAGCCGCTCTCCGCCACCTATCGGAACGCGCAGGTTACGACAAATCAGGCGCCGGGCGGCGGCATCATGCTGCTGGAGATGCTTGGCACGCTCGAGAATTTCGATCTGGGGTCGATAGGTCACAACAGTGTCGAATATATTCGCGTCGTTGCAGAAGCCATGAAGGCCGCAACGCGCGACAAGGATCTGTTCATCGGCGATCCCGCCTTTGTCGACGTTCCGACCGATCGCCTGATCTCGAAGGAATATGGCGCCGGGCTCGCGGAAGGCATCAGACGTGGTGACAAGGTCAGCGTCGCCAGGCTCAATGCCGGCCTGCCGAGCAAGGATACGACGCAGGTCTCGATTTGCGATGCCGACGGCAACTGCATCTCGATGACCCATTCGCTGGGGATGCCGTCCGGCGTGATCACCAGCGGATTGGGCTTCATGTACAACGGATGCATGGGGGTTTTTGATCCGCGGCCCGGGCGTGCCGGCTCGCTGGCGCCTGGAAAAGCCCGATTCTCTTCCATCTGTCCGTCGATCGTCTTCAGGGATGACAAGCCCGTCCTGGTGATCGGAGCCCCCGGCGCGACCCAGATTGCCATGGGGGTGCTCCAGGTATCGTTGAACGTTCTCGACTTCGACATGTCGATGCTGGAGGCGGTCTCGGCGCCTCGCTTTTCCGCGACCAGCGATGTCATCGATCTGTCGAACCGGATCCCGCGCGCCGCCGAGCGCGCGTTGAATGCGCTCGGATATCAGACGGTACGATCTCCCCTCAGCCATACATTCGGCTGGGTGCACGGCATCAGGATTTCTTCCCGGGGAATGGAAGGTGGTGCAGATCCGGCGACCGACGGTCTGGCTCTGGCCGTTTCCTGAACGTCAACGCCCTGTTCGATAGGCGATCGGCCGCTACCGACGCCGCATCATTCAGAAGCCGTCCGGGAGGCTTCACGCGCCTCGTCCTGTCGGCGCTGGTTGATCTCGGCTTTTTTGCGGACGACCTTGTCTATTGCCTGCGCGATCTCGTCGTCGGATTTCTGGCGCACGCAGCCGCCCATCGCAACCGGTCCATAGGCGCGGAGCGCCCCGTGACGCTTCGGGTCGGTGGTTTCGACGGAGAGGTGCAGCACCGCGTGGCCTTCTTGCCGCAGCCGGTCCACCATGGGGGTCTGCCTTGTGGCGGCCGGCACCTGCCGGTCCTCCGGGTCGCTGAGCACGATGATGCGCAGGTCGCGGTTCTGTGCGAGAAATCGCACGTTGCCGGTGATGTCGAAATACGTCTTGCCGGGATCGTCGGTCCGTGACCTCGTTGCCCGGGTCACGATGCCGCCCGAGGTGGAAACCAGGCAGCCGACGTCGCGCCGCATTTCGGCGAGGCCGAACACGAGCCGGCCGCCGCCGGACTGGCCAACGAGATGAAAACCTCCGAACTGGTAACGCTGCCGGAGTGCGTCCAGCACCATATCCATCAGGTTCACCTCGACGAGGGTCTTGCGCGACAGATGGGAGCCCGACGTGCCGTCGACGCCGATCCGCCCGATATAGATCGCGGTGGTCCTGGCCCATTTCGAGAAACTGTCGGCGAGACCGACCAGCTTGTCGGTGTCGGTGTCCTTGACGCCGGACGGATCTTTCCACTCCCAACGCTTGCCATCGATCGGGCCGTTGGCGTCGCCGTTCAGGATGATGACCGGGCGGGAGCCTTCGCCGCCGGCGGTGGAGAGATAGTAGCGGACGCAGAAGTCCTGGTCGTAGACGTTGACCCACAAGGTCTGCGGTTTGGCGGCGCACTCTTCGCGCGTCATCGTGATCCCGCGCAGCTTGTCTTCCCTGGAGATGATCTCCGCGCCGGCAGGGTCGGCCGCCATCCCGGCAACGGCGAGCAGCATCGCTGCGAACGCACCGCGCACCACACCCGGCCAGCCCGCGTGCATGGAGAAAGTCATGGACCCGTCACCCCGTTCCCGGTCTTTTCGGGGTGAAGCTTGCCGCGCAACCAAGCGCGGGTGCCGTGACGTATGTCACAATCCGGCGTTTCGCGGGCCCGAACCAGGCATTTGGCTGCGGGCGCGCCCGCCACATCGGGCCGACCACCGGCTGGAAGTTTGCTCTGCCATTTGACATGATCCGGCATTCGATCGATCTCAAAAGGGTCCAATGAATATTCCAACTGAGGCTATTCGAAAGGAACTCGCACCGGGGGAACGTCTGCTGTGGAGCGGATCACCCGTGCGGGGGCTGCGCTTTGAAAACGCGGACCTGTCAAAATCGGGGTTCGGACTGATCTTCTTCAGTTTTGCCGCATTCTGGATTCATGGAGTCTGGAGCCAATCGTCCGCCGCCAATTCGGCTCAGAGTCCGCTGTTTGCCTTGTTTGGTGTCCCGTTCGTACTGATCGGATTCTATCTGCTCGTCGGACATTTTTTCTGGAGCGCGCTTTGCCGGAAGCGCACCGAATACGCGGTCACCAACCAACGCGTCATCGTGCGTTCTGGTATCTTCAGCACGACGACCAAATCGATTGAGTATCGAAAGATCCCGACGCTCACGTTGACGGAAAAGTCCGACGCCAGCGGGACGATCCAGTTTGGCGAAACCAAAGCCGACCATTCCGGGGACGCGGTGAGTTACGCGGCTTCCAAAATGGAGGCGGTGCCCGACGTGCGGGTAGTGCACCACATCATCCGGAAGGCGTCCGCGACGCCGGCCTGACGGACTTACACGGCTTCGCCGCGCGCCAATGCCGCCGCGTTGCGGATCGCTGATATGTTGGTCTTGTAGGCTTCCAGCGTGCCGCCCTTGAACACCGCGGAGCCCGCGACCAGTGCGTTGGCGCCGGCGGCGGCAAGTTCGCCCGCCACATCAGGACCGACGCCGCCATCGACCTCGATATCGATCGGACGTCCCGCCGTCATCGCCCTGATATCGCGGACCTTGCCCAGCGCCGAGCGGATGAAGGCCTGGCCGCCGAAGCCGGGATTGACCGACATCACGAGCACGAGATCGATCAGGTCGATCACATATTCGATCGCGCTTACCGGCGTGGCCGGATTGAGCGAGACGCCGGCCTTCTTGCCGAGCGCGCGGATCGCCTGCAGCGAGCGATGCAGATGCGGACCGGCCTCGGCATGGACGGTGATGTGATCGCAGCCGGCTTTTGCAAACGCCTCGAGATAGGGATCGCAGGGCGCGATCATCAAATGCGCGTCGAAGATCTTCTTGGTATGCGGGCGGATCGCCTTGATGACGTCGGGGCCGTAGGAAATGTTCGGCACGAAATGCCCGTCCATCACGTCGAGATGGATCCAGTCGGCGCCGGCCTGGTCCACGTTGCGGACTTCCTCGCCGAGCTTGGCGAAATCCGAGGCCAGGATCGACGGTGCAATGACGAGCGGACGCGACGCAAAGTGTTGGGACATGTGCGCTCCCGATGCGCTTCCAGGGGGTAGATCGGCTCCGCGTAACATGCAGTGCGGCCGGGGGCAATGCAGCGGCAAACGACTTCTGTGGGCGGAAAAATCTGCCGCGGCGGGCAGCTATTGCCGGTCATGTTCCGGTTCCAGCAGCACGGGTGCGATCAGGAAAACCGCGGTTTTATTGGGCTTTTTGTCGTGGCACGGCGCTTGCTGAGCCATCGGCGTGAACAAGGCCGCATGGCGCGGCGTTGGTGGGGTTCTGTCATGTTGCTTGCTCTTGGCGCCGCGTCATCGGCGATCGATGCCCTGAAGTCGCTGACTTCCTCGAAGTCGTCTTCCTCGCAATCCAATGCGACCAGCCTGTTCGACTCCTTTTCGAGCTCCCAGGCTTCGGCCAGCACCAATACGGGCGGAGGCGGCGGCGGGTCGCAGATCTCGCCGGCAACCATGAGCGCGCTGCTGGCGGCGCAAAGCCAGTCCTCGACCGGCACGACGGCCACGACGGCGACCAGCCGTTCCGACGCGCTCAAGGACCTGTTTTCGCAGATCGACGGCAACGGCGACGGCAAGATCACCAAATCGGAATTTGAAGATGCGCTCGGCGCCGGTGGCACCAATTTGAAGAATGCCGACGACGTCTTCGCGAAGCTCGACAAGGACGGCGACGGCTCGGTCAGCCTCAACGAACTGGCCTCGGCGCTGAAGGGCGGAAAGGGCAAGGGGCGTCACAGCCATCACATGGCCAGCGGCTCCGGCGAGAACGGATCGAGCGCCGATCCCTTGATGCAGGCGCTGCAGGGCGCCTCCAGCACCTCCACGACCAACAGCGATGGTTCGGTGACGACATCGCTGACCTATGCCGACGGATCGAAGGTCACGATGACGTCGGCCGCCTCGGGCAGTTCTTCGAGCGCCGCCACCTCGTCGTATAATTTCATCGAGCAGATGATCCAGCGCCAGGCCCAGGCGATTTCGGCCTCTGCCACCGCCTCGCTCTCGGTCAGCGCCTGAGCAACACGCTTTGAAGAGACCAGGCGAGGCTTCGGCAGTCAGGACGTAGAGCGTGATGAAACTTAGCTGAGTCGTTTGCTCCAGGCTCGGTTCACCTCTCCCCGGCGGGGAGAGGTCGATTTGCGCGAGCAAATCGGGTGAGGGGGCGCTGTTCTAGCGAGAGACCGTAACCCCTCACCCGCGCCTTCGGCGCGACCTCTCCCGATGGGAGAGGTGGAATTCTCGACGCCGTTCCAACCAACCTAATCTCCACGCGCTAGCCGAAGCGATCCTTCCACGCCGGGAGCGTGCCCGGAAAGGGCAGCGCGGCCGCCTCGTGGACGCCGCGCGCAATCGCGCGGGCAACCACATTGGCCGCCACCATTCCAAGTTCAGTGAGGCCGTATCGCGGTTCGACCGGCTTCTGGCCGGTCGCCGCCGCAAACACCACGTCACCATCGGTCGGCGCATGGACGGGGTAGATGGCGCGGGCCATGCCGGTTTGCGCGATCATCGCAAGGCGCTTGGCCTGCGGTTTCGTCAGCACGGCGTCGGTGACGACGACGGCGAGCGTGGTGTTTTCGCCGGAGGTCGGCTCCGGGCCGCCCTTGAGGCGGGCTTTCAACATGCCCGGTGTGAACGAAGACGGCAGTCCGCGTCCGCCATATTCATGGCCGACCTCAAATGGCGCCGCCCAGAACCACGGCCCATCGCCGACCGTGACGCTGCCGACGGCATTGACCACCGCGAGCGCCGCGACCATGACGCCGCTTTCGGTCCGTGCGGAGGCCGAGCCGAGGCCGCCCTTGAAATTGGCGGTGGTGGCGCCAAGCCCGGCGCCGACGCTGCCGAGCGCAAAATCGGTGCCCGCGGCACGGGCCGCGGCATAGGCGAGATCGCGATAGGGTGGAAACCGTCCCCAGGCCTTGTTGCCGCCGTTGAGGAGATCGAAGCAGATCGCGCCGGGCACGATCGGTATCACCGCTTCGCGGATGCGCAGGCCGCGCCCCTGTTCGGCGAGCCAGGCCTGCACGCCGCCGGCGGCATCGAGCCCGAGCGCCGAGCCGCCGGAGAGCGCAATCGCGTCGACCGCCTCGACGGTCGCTTCAGGCTCGAGCAGGGCGTTCTCGCGCAGACCGGGGCCGCCGCCGCGGACGTCGACCGACGCCATCGCGGGCTGGTCGAAAATGATCGCAGTGACGCCGGACGCCACCCCGGCGTCATCGGCGTGGCCGACGCGGACGCCGGGGATGTCGGTGAGAAGGTTTTTCAAGATGACGGTCCGTCCAAGTCCGCGCAGATTGCGGCCATCGAGGTTATCCTCGCCGGGATATCCGACGTCAAGAAGGCCTCAACCGCCGAGCGCCAGCCGCAGCATCCTGGCCAGTTCGGATTTGCGATAGGGTTTTGCCAGCAGCAGCACGCCGGAATCGAGGCGGCCGTGATGAACGATGGCGTTCTCGGTATATCCCGACGTGTACAGGGTTTTCAGCGACGGGCGCCGCTTCAGCGCCTCGTCGACCAGTTGGCGACCGTTCATTTCGCCGGGCATGATGACGTCGGTGAACAGCAGATCGAGGGTGGGCGCGCCATCGATGATCTGCAGCGCCTCGCGGGCATTGGCGGCCTCGAAGGTGGTGTAGCCGAGGCTTTCGATCTGCGTCATCACGTAGCGGCGCACCAGCGCGTCGTCTTCCACGACGAGAACGGTCTCGGTGCCACCTTCGACATTGGCCGAGATCGCCGCTTCGGCGGCGGTCTGGTTCAATCCGGTGGCGCGCGGCAGGTACATCTTGACGGACGTGCCGTGGCCTTCCTCGCTGTAGATCTTGATATGTCCGCCTGATTGCTTGACGAAGCCGAACACCATGCTGAGCCCGAGGCCGGTGCCCTTGCCGACCTCCTTGGTGGTGAAGAAGGGATCGAACACCCGCTCGATGAGCGCGGCGGGGATGCCAGTGCCGGTGTCGCTGACGGCCACCATCACGTAATGGCCCGGCGTGACCTCGCTGTGCATGCTGGCGTAGTTTTCGTCGAGATAGATGTTGCCGCTCTCGAGCGCGAGCTTGCCGCCATTGGGCATGGCATCCCGCGCGTTGAGGGCCAGGTTGAGAACCGCTGTCGCGAGCTGGTTCGGGTCGACCAGGGCCGTCCATGCGTCTTCCGCCAGCAGCGGCGTGATCTCGACGTTTTCGCCGAGCGTCGGATGCAGCAGTTTGGCTGCCTCCAGCACCAGCGCATTGACGTCGACTTCACGGGGCTGCAACGGCTGCTTGCGGGCAAAGGCCAGCAAATGCCGGGTCAGATTGGCGCCGCGCTCGGCGGCCTCGTCGATCAACCGCGTGATGGCGACGAGCTCGGGCTTGTCGGCCACCGATTCCTCCAGGATGCCAATGGTCCCGGTGATCACCGTCAGGATGTTGTTGAAGTCGTGCGCGACGCCGCCGGTCAACTGGCCGATCGCGTCCATCTTCTGGATATGCCGCAACTGGGCTTCCGCCGCCTGCTTCTCGGTGAGGTCGCGGCCGATGAAGAAATGCCGCCGCACCGGCTCCGACCAGGTGCCGGTCCAGTTCAGCGTGACCGACTGTCCGTCCTTGTGGATGTAGCGGGTCTCGAAGTTGCGCAATTGCTTGCCGCGCCGCGCGGCGCGCATTTCGTTGCGGGTGCTTTCGAGGTCGTCCGGATGAATGAATTCGACGGCGCTGTGGCCGATCATGTCGGCGGGATCGTACCCGAGGATGATCCTGGCGCTCGGGCTGACCTGCATGAAATTCCCGGCAGTGTCGGTCACGAAGATGAGGTCGTGCGAGGTTTCGAAGATGCGTTGCCGCTCCTCGATCTCCTGATTGAGCGCCTTCTGCGTTCTCTTGTCGTCGGTGATGTCGCGCGCGATTTTCGATGCGCCGACGATCTCGCCGGAAGCCGAGCGGATCGGGGAGATGGTCAGCCGGACGTCGACCGATCGCCCGTCCTTGTTCATCCGCACGGTCTCGTAATCCCCGATCCGCTCGCCACGGCCAACCTGTTCGAGGATATTGCGGGCCTCATCGCGGCGGTCCGGCGGGACGATGATCTCGATGGACCTGCCCACCGCCTCGAGCGAAACAAAGCCGAACAGGCGCTCGGCGGCGCGATTCCAGGCGGTGATGGTGCCGTCGAGCGATTTGGTGATGATGGCGTCGTTGGACGATTCCACGACCGCGCTGAACAGGCGTTCCCGCTCGGTGTGAAGGCTGCGCTCGGAGGCGGCCTGGCGGCGCAGGGTCCGGAGCAGGCGGGCCAGTTGGGCCTGCAGGCTGACATTGTCGATCAGCAGCACCGCGAGCACGAAACTCGCGGCGCAGAGCCCATAGATGCGTCCGAGGTAGAAGCCGAGATCGTATCTGGCGACATTCAGGATGGCGGACGACGCGATATCGAACAGCCAGGAACACAGAACGACCATCAGCCAGACGTCGAGGACGGAGTAAGGCTTGCGAAACCACAGCACCGCGAGCGCGCCGAGGCTGAGGCACCACACCGTCGACACCACGCCGAGCATGACCGGCGTATAGTGACCTCCACTGAGCAATACCGGCAGCAGATGATGCTGCGCCGTGACCACCCAGGTGAACAGGGCGATCGCGCCGGCCACCGCCATGATGCTCGCAAGCACTGCGCTTGCGGTCGAACCCTTTAGCTTGGAGCCGTTATCCCCGGCCTTGAGCAGCGCATAGCCCAGCACCAGCAGCGGAAAGACGCCGTGCCAGACCATATAGAGCCAGACCGTGGTCTGCGAACCTGCGCCGAGCCATCCATTCGGCGCAAACAGGCCAGGGAAGGTGAGGGCGTGGACGATGGCGGCGGCGGCCGTGAACAGATATCCGCTCGCGAGCAGCAGCAATGCCCGCGAGCGCGACACCGCAAACTGCGAGAACAGCAGAATCGCGGTGATGATATCGTTGATGGCAAGCGCGGATTGATAGCTCGCGACGAATGCCGGCAGCGGTGCAAGCGGAATGCCGACAAAGGGAACGGCGCAGGCAAACAGAACCGAAGAGATTCCGACGATGGTGAGCGCCCATGCGCGATCGCGGCTGGTCGCCGGCAGGGTCGACAGGAAGATGTTGCGCTCGTCAGCCGTCTGCATTGTCGTTCCCGGCAAACTGGCATCGAACGCGCCATCGGACCAGTACCAAATATGCGAATATTATCCCATCCACTGGTGTGGTGTATTGAGCCGAGATCGGGATATCGATCGCGCGGCTGACGAACTGAAGCACGCCACAGGACGCGGAGCCGCAAGAATGCGGTGCGGTGCGGCAAATCGACCGTCGGACCCGGCCGAATCAACCCAAGGTTACATGCTACCTGTTCGGGCCCCCGTCTGGCCGTTCGGGTAACCGTCCCTTTACCGAAAGCTCGAATAATGTCCGCGGCGTTGCCTTGACCGGGCATATTCATCATAGGCTGTCGCGCGACCAGTTCGGGATTTCATTCATGCCCCGTGTTCTTGTGATTGACGACCAATCCGACGTGCGCACGATGATCTCGATCGTGCTGCGGATCAACCAATTCGAAATCGTCGAGGCCGCCAGCGCCGAAGCGGGATTGCAGGCGTTCGAAGAAGGTGGTTTTGACCTCGCGATCGTCGATATCTTCCTTCAGGATTCCAACGGTTCCGATCTGATTGCGACGATGCGCGAGCGGGTGCCGGATCTGCCCGTGATCGCGATCTCCGGCATGACGGCGCTCGATTTCCTGTCGAAATCGCCGGAACTGGCCGATGTCGTCTGCCTTCAAAAGCCGTTTCGTCCAAACGACCTGACCCGTGCGATCGCCGCAGCGCGGCAGGCGACGCGCCCCCCGGTAAACGCGGTTGCCGGCGCGGCGTCGTAATCGGGCGCTGCCGTCAAGGCCGCGCCAATTGTCCAATGCGCCGGCTTCCATTCTCTTCCGTCACGGCATCGCGTGCGGGGGCCGGATCGGACGCGACCTGGCGCGGCGAAAGCGGGACCGAGAGGCGGCAAACGAGACCTTCGGGGCGCCAGTCGAAATCGGCTTTGCCGCCGAGTTGCGACTCGATGCTGGCGATGACGCTCCTGGTCCCAAAGCCCCGCGATATCGGCTTTTCGACCACGGGCCCGCCGGCCTCGGCCCACACGATGTCGAGGACGTCCGACTTGATCTCCCAGTTCACCGATAGCCGGCCTGTCAGCACCGACAGCGCGCCATACTTGGCCGAATTGGTGACGAGTTCATGCAGCGCCAGAGCCACCGTCTGCGCGGTTGCCGGCTGCAATTGCACCTCGGCGCCGCGCAATTCGATCTGCTCGCCGGTCGAGTAGGGCGCCAGCTCCTCGTCGATCAGCTTGGCTATTTCAGCGCCCTGCCAGCTCGACAGCGACAATACGGTGTGAACCCGCGCCAGCGCGGTGATCCGGCCTTCGACGGAGCGGATGTAGCTCTTGACGTTTTCGCCGCGCGTCAATCGCACGATGGATTGCGCCAGCGCCAATGCGTTCTTGGCGCGGTGATCGACTTCCCGGGCCAGCAGGTTTTGGCGTTCTTCGGCCTGCTTGCGTTCGGTGATATCGACCGTCACGCCGCTGACGCGGACGACGCGGCCATCCTTGTCGGTGCTCGTTGCAGCCGTCCCGGCGCACCAGCGCACCTCCCCATCGGGGCGGAGGATTCGAAACTCCGCCTCATAGGAAGTGATGCCTTTGGTGAACTCCGCCATCGCCTTGCGTAATTCGTCGATATCATCCGGATGGAGCAAGGCCTGAACGCTGGCCGGCGTCACCACAAAGGATTTCGGATCAAGGCCGAAGATCTGGTACTGGCCGTCGTCCCACATCCAGTCGCCGCTGATCCAATCCCAGTCCCAGGATCCCATTTTGCCGGCGGCGATCGCCAGACTGCGGCGCTGCTCGCTTTCCAGCAGTCTTGTATGGGACTCTTCCAGCTCGGCGGTGCGGGCGCGAACCCGGTCCTCGAGTTCGACGTTGAGCCGTTCCAGTTGGCGGGTCTTGCGATAAAGCTCGGCGAACACCTTGATCTTGGCGCGCAGGACTTCCGGCACCACCGGCACGGGCACGTAATCCACCGCGCCCATCTCGTAACCGCGCAGGCGATCGAGGTCGCTGACCTGGATCGCCGAGATGAAGATCATCGCCGTCTTCTGGAAGCGGGGATGTTCGCGGATCATCGCGGCCAGCTCGAAGCCGTCGAGTTCCGGCATGCACACGTCGACCAGGATGATGGCGACGTCGTTCTTGAGCAGGAATTCGAGCGCTTCACGCCCCGACGACGCCATGATCAGATTTTCGCCAAGCTCCTTCAGGATCACTTCGTAGGCGAGCAGCTTCGCGGGCTGATCGTCCACCAGGAGGATATTGACTTGTTCGTGGTCCATCATCTGCATTCGCCGATCAACGGTGGAGCCACATACGGATGGCGAGGAGCAACTGCTCGGTATTGACGGGTTTCGCCAGATAGTCCGACGCGCCGGCCTCGAGGCATTTCTCGCGGTCGCCCTTCATTGCTTTTGCGGTCAGCGCGATGATCGGCAGGCGGCCGAATGACGGGTTTTGCCTGATGACCCCGATGGTCTGGTAACCGTCCATCTGCGGCATCATGATGTCCATCAACACGATCGCTATTTTGGGGTTGGATTCGACCAGCGCAATGGCCTCATGGCCGGTGGTCGCGGTCAGCACCTTCATGCCGCGCCGCTCCAGCACGCTCGACAGCGCGAAGATGTTGCGGGCGTCGTCGTCGACCAGCAGCGCGGTCTTGCCAATCAAATCCTCATCGGAACTATTGAGCTTCTCCAGCATCCTCTGCTTTTCAACTGGCAATTCCGTGATCACACGGTGCAAAAACAGCGACGTTTCGTCGAGCAGCCGTTCCGGCGATTCCACCCCCTTCACCACGATGCTGCGGGCCATGGTGTGGAGTTCCGCATCCTCCTCGGCCGAAAGTTCCCGCCCGGTGAACACGACCACCGGCACGTTCGACAGGGCGTCATCGTTGCGGATCTGGTCGAGCACCTCGAAGCCGCTCATGTCGGGCAGCCGCAGGTCCAGTACGACGCAGTCGCAGGGGTTGTCGCGTAGCGTCGAGAGCGCCCCGGCACCGGTGTCGGTGGTGAGGATCTCGATATCCCCATGGTCGAGCAGCGCCTTGATGCTCATCTGCTCGGCGGCGTTGTCTTCCACGATCAGAAGGCGCTTGCGCCGCGGCTTGGCGTATTCCTTGATCTGGGACAGTGCGGCGCTGACGCCCTCGGTCGTCGTCGGCTTGTTGACGAAGGAGAATGCGCCCCGCGCCAGCGCGTGCTGGCGGTCTTCGTCGAGCGTGATGATCTGCACCGGAATGTGCCGGGTCAGCGGGTTGTGCTTGAGCTGGCTCAGCACGGTCCAGCCCAGCATGTCCGGCAGGAACACGTCGAGTGACACCGCTGTCGGCTGGAACTGCTTGGCGAGTTCGAGGGCTTCGGCGCCGCGATTGGCGACGAGAACCTTGAAACCCTTGTCGCGGGCGAGATCGATCAGCACCCGCGCGTAATGCGGATCGTCCTCGACGATCAGCAGAATGGTGTCGCCGGCCGCGAGATTGAGCCGGTCGTCCGGCAATTGTTCGATCACCCGCTGCTCTGTAACCCGCTCCTGGGTCGCCGCGGTCTGCAGCGCCGGCACCGTCAGATACGCCGACGGGGCAGGGGTGCGGGGCGCGACGGTAGGTCCGGAATATTTCAGCGGCAGATACAGCACGAAGGTGCTGCCCTTGCCCGGCGCGCTGCGCAGATGGATCTCGCCGCCGAGCAGGCTGGCCAATTCGCGGCTGATCGCAAGGCCGAGGCCGGTGCCGCCATATTTGCGGCTGGTGCCGGCATCGGCCTGCTGGAACGCCTCGAAGATCAGCTTCTGCTTTTCCGGCGGGATGCCGATGCCGGTGTCGGTGACCTCGAAGGCCACGACGGCGGGAGCATGATTCAGGATCGGGTGTTCGGCGCTCCATCCGCCCAGCGCCGCCGACACGTTCAGCCGCACGCCGCCTTCGGCGGTGAACTTGAAGGCGTTCGAAAGCAGATTCTTCAACACCTGCTGCAGGCGTTTGGAGTCGGTCACCATGCTGCGGCCGAGGTTCTCGTCGACGCTGATATTGAACGAGAGCTGGCGGTTTTCGGCCTCGTGCTTGAACGGGCGTCCGACCGTCTCCAGCAGGTTGGCGGTCAATATTTCCTCGGCATCGACCGTCACCGTTCCGGATTCGATCTTGGAGAGGTCGAGGATGTCGCTGATCAGATTGAGCAGGTCGGTGCCGGCGCCGTGGATGGTGCGGGCGAACTCGACTTGTTTGGCCGACAGATTGCCGTCCGGGTTTTCGGTGAGCTGCTGGCCGAGGATCAGGATGCTGTTCAGCGGCGTGCGCAGCTCATGCGACATGTTGGCGAGGAATTCGGACTTGTACTTCGAGGTCAGCGACAATTCGGTCGCCTTCTCTTCGAGGGCGCGCCGGGCCTGTTCGATCTCCTGGTTCTTCCTTTCCACCTCGACGTTGCGCTCGGCGAGCTGCTGGGCCTTCTGTTCGAGCTGTTCGTTGGTCTGCTGCAGCTCCTTCTGCTGGGTCTGCAATTCGCCGGCGAGCTGCTGCGACTGCTTCAGCAGGCCTTCGGTCTGCATCGTGGCCTCGATACTGTTGAGCACGATGCCGATCGAGTCCGTGAGCTGTTCCAGGAAGGTCATCTGCGAGGTCGTGAACGAACTGACGGAGGACAGCTCGATGACCGCCTTGACCTGGCCTTCGAACAGCACCGGCAGCACGACGAGATTCTTGGGGACCACGCGGAGCAGCGCCGAATTGATCGGTATGGTGTCGGCCGGAATGTCCGAGATGACGCGCTGGCGCTTGTCCATCGCGGATTGCCCGATCAGGCCTTCGCCGAACTGCACGAATTGCGGATGAGGGTGGTTGCCGTCGCCCGCGTAAGCCGACAGCAGGCGCAGTTGCCGGTTGTCCTCGCTTTCGACCCGGTAGATGACGCCCATATGGGCATTGACCAGCGGCGTCAGTTCGGTCAGCAGCAGCCGGCCCACCGTGGTGAGATCGCGCTGGCCCTGCAGCATGTTGGTGAATTTGGCGAGGTTGGTCTTCAGCCAGTCCTGCTCGGTATTGACGTCGGTGGTGAGCCGCAGATTGCCGATCATGGTGTTGATGTTGTCTTTGAGTTCGGCAACTTCGCCGCGCGCATCGACCTGAATCGACCGCGTGAGGTCGCCTTTCGTCACCGCGGTCGCCACTTCGGCGATCGCGCGCACCTGCGAGGTAAGGTTCGCCGCGAGCAAATTGACGTTGCCGGTGAGGTCCTTCCACGTGCCGGCGGCGCCCGGCACGTTGGCCTGTCCGCCGAGCCTGCCTTCGACACCGACCTCGCGCGCCACCGAGGTGACCTGATCGGCAAACGTTGCCAGCGTCTCGATCATGTTGTTGATGGTGTCGGCCAGCGCCGCGACTTCGCCCTTCGATTTCACCGTCAGGTTCTGTTTCAAATCGCCGTCGGCGACCGCGGTCACCACCTTGACGATGCCGCGCACCTGCTCGGTCAGATTGGCGGCCATGAAGTTGACGGTGTCGGTGAGGTCCTTCCAGGTGCCGGCCACGCCGGGCACCTGCGCCTGTCCGCCGAGCTTGCCTTCGGTGCCGACCTCGCGCGCCACGCGCGTCACTTCGCCGGCGAACGCGTTGAGCTGGTCGACCATCGTGTTGATGGTGTTCTTCAGCTCGAGGATTTCGCCCTTCACGTCGACGGTGATCTTGCGCGACAAGTCGCCGCGCGCCACCGCGGTAGTGACTTCGGCGATGTTGCGGACTTGCGTCGTCAGGTTCGCCGCGAGCAGGTTGACGTTATCGGTCAGGTCCTTGAACGTGCCGCCGACGCCGGGCACCACGGCCTGGCCGCCGAGGCGGCCCTCGGTGCCGACTTCGCGCGCCACACGGGTGACTTCGGCCGCGAACGAGCGCAATTGCTCGACCATCGTGTTCAAGGTGTCCTTGAGCAGCAGGATCTCGCCGCGGACGTCCACCGTGATCTTCTTGGACAGATCGCCACCGGCGATCGCGGTCGCGACTTCGGCGATGTTGCGGACCTGCGCCGTCAGGTTGGAGGCCATGAAGTTGACGTTGTCGGTCAGATCCTTCCAGGTGCCGGCGACTTCGGGCACCTGCGCCTGACCGCCGAGCTTGCCTTCGGTGCCGACCTCGCGCGCCACGCGCGTCACCTCGGAGGCGAACGCGTTGAGCTGATCGACCATCGTGTTGACGGTGTTCTTCAGCTCGAGAATCTCGCCCTTGACGTCGACCGTGATCTTCTTGGAGAGGTCGCCCTTGGCCACCGCGGTCGTGACTTCGGCGATGTTGCGGACCTGGCCGGTGAGGTTGCCGGCCATCGAATTGACGTTGTCGGTGAGGTCCTTCCAGGTGCCGGCGACGCCGGGCACGTTGGCCTGACCGCCGAGCCGGCCTTCGGTGCCGACCTCGCGCGCGACGCGCGTCACCTCGCCGGCGAACCGGTTCAGCTGGTCGACCATCGTGTTGAGGGTTTCCTTGAGCTGCAGGATCTCGCCGCGCACGTCGACGGTGATCTTGCGCGACAGGTCGCCGCCGGCAATGGCGGTCGCCACCTCGGCGATGTTGCGGACCTGCGCCGTCAGATTGCCGGCCATCGAGTTGACGCTGTCGGTCAAGTCCTTCCAGGTGCCGGCGACGCCGGGCACTTCGGCCTGGCCGCCGAGCTTGCCGTCGGTGCCGACCTCGCGGGCGACGCGCGTCACTTCGCCGGCGAACGCATTGAGCTGGTCGACCATCGTGTTGAGGGTTTCCTTCAACTGCAGGATTTCGCCCGACACGTTGACGGTGATCTTCTTGGACAAGTCGCCCTTGGCGACGGCGGTGGCGACTTCGGCGATATTGCGGACCTGGCCGGTCAGGTTGCTGGCCATCGAGTTGACGCTGTCGGTGAGGTCCTTCCAGGTGCCGGCGACGCCGCGCACCATGGCCTGGCCGCCGAGCTTGCCCTCGGTGCCGACTTCGCGCGCGACGCGCGTCACTTCGCCGGCGAACGCATTGAGCTGGTCGACCATCGTGTTGACGGTGTCCTTCAGCTCCAGGATTTCGCCGCGCACGTCCACCGTGATCTTCTTGGACAAGTCGCCATTGGCGACCGCCGTCGTCACCTCGGCGATGTTGCGGACCTGGGCGGTGAGGTTGCTCGCCATCGAGTTGACGCTTTCCGTCAAGTCCTTCCACGTGCCGGCGACGCCGAGCACGTTGGCCTGACCGCCGAGCCGTCCGTCGGTGCCGACTTCGCGCGCGACGCGCGTCACTTCGCCGGCAAAGGCGTTGAGCTGGTCGACCATGGTATTGAGCGTTTCCTTGAGTTGCAGGATCTCGCCCGAGACGTTGACCGTGATCTTCTTGGAGAGGTCGCCGCCGGCGATCGCGGTCGCGACGTCGGCGATGTTGCGGACCTGCGCCGTCAGGTTGGAGGCCATGAAGTTGACGTTGTCGGTCAAATCCTTCCAGGTGCCGGCCACACCGGGCACCTGGGCCTGACCGCCCAGCTTGCCTTCGGTACCGACCTCGCGCGCGACGCGCGTCACTTCCGACGCGAACGAGTTGAGCTGGTCGACCATCGTGTTGATGGTGTCCTTCAATTCCAGAATTTCGCCGCGCACGTCCACCGTGATCTTGCGCGAGAGGTCGCCGCGGGCGACTGCGGTCGTGACGTTGGCGATGTTGCGGACCTGCGCGGTGAGGTTGCCGCACATCGCGTTCACGGAGTCCGTCAAATCCTTCCAGGTCCCGGCGACGCCGGGCACGATCGCCTGGCCGCCGAGCTTGCCGTCGGTGCCGACCTCGCGGGCGACGCGCGTGACTTCGGAAGCGAATGAGCGCAGCTGGTCCACCATGGTGTTGATGGCTTCCTTGAGCTGCAAGATCTCGCCGCGGACGTCGACCGTGATCTTCTTGGACAGATCGCCATTGGCGACCGCGATGGTGACTTCGGCGATGTTGCGGACCTGGCCGGTGAGGTTGTTGGCCATCGAGTTGACGCTTTCGGTCAAATCTTTCCAGACGCCGGTTACTTCTGGCACCTGGGCCTGACCGCCGAGCTTGCCCTCGGTGCCGACTTCGCGCGCGACGCGCGTCACTTCCGAGGTGAACACGCTGAGCTGCTTGATCATCGTGTTGACGATGTTGGCGGACTGCAGAAATTCGCCGCCCAGCGGACGGCCGTCGACATCGAGCTGCACGGTCTGCAGCAGGTCTCCCTGCGCCACCGCGGCCACGGCGCGCGTCACCTCGCGGGTCGGCCACAGCAGATCGTCGATCAGCGTGTTGACCGAGCCCTCCATGTCCGCCCACGAGCCGCTCGAAAGATCGAACTTGACGCGTTGGCGGGTTTTTCCCTCGCGGCCGACGACCTGTCCAACCCGCTCCAGTTGCTGCGCCATCCGCTGGTTGGCGGCGACGATCTCGTTGAAGGTGTCGGCGATCTTGCCTTCGATGCCGAGATGATCGCCGGTCATCCGGACCGAAAAGTCGCCGGAGCGCATCGCCTGCAGCGCGTGCAGCAGATCCTGCATCGGGTCGGGCGTACCATTGGCTTGCGGCTTATTCTTCGAGACGCGGCGGACCGGGGATGATGCGCCGGAAAGATCACTCATGGTGTCTCCTCAAGAGGACCCCGCGCGAATCCGAATGCGGGTTCGCGATCTTGCGTCATAAGACGAGCCGTCCCGTCGCGGATCAAGGTGGAACAGCAGGTGATGCAGCAAAATCAAATAGATGGAACTCAGCCTGAACTGGTTCAAAACCGTCGATGCGATTTGGTTCCATCGATTCCGGAAAAAAGTTCCGCGGCCCGCGCGGCCGTTAACCTTTGCGGCGCGCCGACTCACATGTCCGGAATGCCGCCCAACAAAAACGCCCCGGCAAGCCGGGGCGCTCACAGGTGACGTGAAGCGGCGAGGGGTTATGACCCCTTCGGATTGATTTCGGCGTAGTTGCCCTTGGCGTCCCACTTGTAGACGACGTAGTCGAGCTGCTTGATGTCGCCCTTGGCGTCAAAGCTCATCTTGCCGAGCACGGTGTCCCATTCGCCGGCCTTGATGGCTTCCATCACCTTCTTCGGATCGGTCGCGCCGACCTTCGCCACCGCCTGCGACCAGACCTGCATCGCCGCGTAGGTGTAGAGGGTGTAGCCTTCGGGGTCGATGTTCTTGGCCTTGAACTTCTCGACGATCGCCTTCGCGGTCGCCTTGTTGCGCGGGTCGGGACCGAAGGTGAACAGGGTGCCTTCCGCCGCCGGACCGGTGATGGAGGCGAATTCCTTGTCGTTCATGGCGTCGCCCGCCATCAGCACCGTCTTGAGGCCCTGGTCGCGCATCTGGCGCAGGATCAGGCCTGCTTCCTGATGGTAGCCGCCGACATAGACGAGATCGATGTTGTCGCGCTTCAGGCGCGACACGATGGCGTTAAAATCCTTGTCGCCCTTGTTGTAGGATTCGAACATCTTCTCGGTGAAGCCGGCCTTGTTGAGCGCCTTCTTGGTCTCGTCCGCGAGGCCCTTGCCGTAGGTGGTCTTGTCGTTGAGGATGGCGACGTTTTTGCCCTTGTAGTTCTTCGTGATGTAGTCCGCGGCAACCAGGCCCTGCTGGTCGTCACGGCCGCAGACGCGCGCCACGTTCCAGAGCTTGCGCTCGGTGAACAGCGGGTTGGTCGAAGCAGGCGTAATCTGCAGCACGTTGCCGTCGGCGTAGGCTTCCGAAGCAGGGATCGACGACGACGAGCAGAAATGGCCGGCGACGAACGGGATCTTTGCGCCGGCGAACTTTTCCGCCACCGAGCGTGCCTGCTTGGGATCGCAGGCATCGTCACCGACCTGCAGCGCCAGCTTCTTGCCGAGGACGCCGCCGGCGGCGTTGAGGTCCGCGACCGCCTGTTCGGCGCCGTTCTTCATCTGCCGGCCGAAAGCGGATTCGGAGCCCGTCATCGGGCCCGCAACTGCAATGTTGATGTCCTGCGCAAGCGCTGCCGTCGAGAGCGCGAACGATGCGCCCAATGCCAGGCCGATGAGTTTCAGTGATTTCATGAGTGTCCTCGCGGGATAGTCGCTACGGGACGCACCCGGCGGGCCGGGTGCGCAAACCGGGGTCATTGTCGGCTGATTTTGCCGCGAAGTCATCGGCAAATTTCGGGCAAATCCGCGGCCCGTTCGCCGCATCTTGACGCAGCGCCGGCCGTCGCGGCCGACCGCCGGCTGCGTCAATGGCGCCGGCCGCCTTCCAGATAGGCGGCGCGGATTTCCGGGCGTTGCAGCAATTCGCTGCCGGTACCGGAGAGCGTGATCAGGCCATTGACCATGACATAGCCGCGATGGGCGAGTTTCAGCGCGTGATTGGCGTTCTGCTCGACGATCAGCACGGTCAGGCCATCCTGCCGGTTCAGGGTCCGGATCGCGTCGAAAATCTGCCGCGCGATCAGGGGGGCGAGGCCAAGCGACGGCTCGTCCAGCATCAACAGGCGCGGCCGGCTCATCAGCGCGCGGCCGATCGCCAGCATCTGCTGCTCGCCGCCCGACAGCGTCCCGCCGCGCTGGGTCATGCGCTCCTTGAGCCGCGGGAAGAGTGCGAAGATGCGTTCCAGGCCGCTGGCACGGTCGGCCTCGCTGCAATCGGTGGCGTCCGCGCCCATCTGCAGGTTTTCCGCCACGCTCATGCGCGGGAAAATCCGCCGGCCTTCGGGGGACTGGGCGATGCGCAGCCGCGCGATCTCGTGCGTCGGCACAGCGGTGATGTCCCGGCCGTCGAATTCGATCTGGCCGGAGCGGGCGCGGGGCCGGCCGAAGATCGTCATCATCAGGGTCGATTTGCCGGCGCCATTGGCGCCGATCAGGGCGACGATCTCGCCGGCATTGATCTCGAGATTGACGCCCTTGAGGGCCTCGATCTTGCCGTAGGCCGCGCGCAAGGAGCGGATCGCGAGCAGCGGCGCTTTGGCCGGGGCGGTCACGTTCCGCTCTCCATCACGGCGATCGCTTCCTCCTCGTCGGCGCCGAGATAGGCGGCGATCACCTTCGGATCGTCGCGCACATGTTGCGGCGTGCCTTCGGCGATCTTGACGCCGTAATCCATCACGACGACGTGGTCGGAGATTTCCATCACCACCGACATGTCGTGTTCGATCAAGAGGATCGAGGTGCCTTGTTCGGCGCGGATCGAGAGCAACAATTCGCTCAAGCTGGCACTTTCCCGCGCGTTCAGCCCGGCGGCCGGCTCGTCGAGGCAGAGCAGCGCCGGCTCCGTGCACATCGCGCGCGCGATTTCGAGGCGGCGCTGATCGCCATACGGCAGATTGCCGGCGGCATCGTCGGCGCGGTCGAGCAGGTCGACGCGCTCCAGCCAGGTCCGGGCCAGATCGATCGCGTTTTTCTCCGCGGCGCGCCACGACGGCGCGCCGATCAATCCGAGCAGCGTGAGGCCGGAAGCGCGCATCAGCGCATTGTGCTGCGCCACCATCAAATTCTCCAGCGCCGTCATGCCGGGGAACAGCCGGATGTTCTGGAAGGTGCGGGCGACTTTCGCCTGCTTGGAGATCCGGAAATCGTTGAGCGATCCGAGCTGGATCGTGTGGCCGTCATCATGCGTCAGCCGCATTGCGCCTGACGTCGGCTTGTAGAAGCCGGTGATGCAGTTGAACACGGTGGTCTTGCCGGCGCCGTTCGGTCCGATCAGCGCGGTGATCTTGCGCCGCTCGGCGCCAAAGGAAAGTTCGTTGACCGCAACGATGCCGCCGAAGCGCATCGACAGATGGTCGACGAACAGGATGTGGTCGCTGCTCACCCGTGTCCCTCCTTGACGAGGTCGGACGAGATCGCCTGGTTGCGTTCCAGGAACACGGTCGGCGCGCGATGGCCGATCAGCCCGCGCGGGCGCCAGATCATCAGAAGCACCATCGCCATGCCGAACACCAGCATGCGGAATTGATCCAGCCCGCGGAACAGCTCGAAGCCGCCGATCATGGCGAGCGCGGCGAGCGCCACGCCGAGCTGCGAGCCCATGCCGCCGAGCACCACGATCGCCAGCACCAGCGCCGATTCCTGGAAGGTGAAGGATTCCGGACTGATGAAGCCTTGCCGCGTGGCAAAGAAGGCGCCGGCGAAGCCGCCGAACATCGCGCCGGTCGCGAACGCCGTCAGTTTTGTCGTGGTGGTGTTGATGCCGAGCGCGCGGCAGGCGACTTCATCCTCGCGCAGCGCTTCCCAGGCGCGGCCGATGGGCAGGCGGCGCAGCCGGATCGTCACCCAGTTGGTGAGCAGCGCCAGCGCCAGGATCAGGTAGAACAAAAAGACGATGCGGTGGGTCGGCGAGAATTCGATGCGGAGCAGGGCGGCAAGGCCGTTATCGCTATTATCGAGCGGGATGCCGAACAGGGTCGGACGCGGGATGCCGGACACGCCGTTGGGCCCACCGGTCAGGCTCTGCCAGTTGATGATGACGAGGCGGATGATCTCACCGAAAGCCAGCGTCACGATCGCGAGATAGTCGCCGCGCAGCCGCAGCACCGGGAAGCCGAGCAGCACGCCCCAGAAGGCGGCGAGGATGCCGGCGAGCGGCAGGCAAACCCAGAACGACAATCCGAAATTGGTGGCGAGCAGCGCGTAGGAATAGGCGCCGACGGCGTAGAACGCGACATAGCCGAGGTCGAGCAGGCCGGCGAGACCGACCACCACGTTCAGCCCCCATCCGAGCATCACATAGGTCAGTACGAGGATGCCGAGGTCGAGGATATAGCGCTGATCGTAAAAGATCACAGGCACGAGGAAGGTGAAGACCAGCAGCACCGGTGCTACCCAGCGGCCTGCGACCGCCAGCGTCGATGTGACCTGTGGCGGCACGACCCTGATGGTGCCGACCGGCCCCCACCATTGCCGCAGCAATTCGACGACGATGCTGCCGCCGAACACGGCCGCGACCATGGCGGCCAGATCGCCGAATCGCGTTTCATAGACCAGCAGCCCCTGCGGTCCGGCTTCGGTACGCACGCCGATCATCAGCGAAAACAGCACCAACGCGACCAGCGCGCTGATCAGGGCTTTCTTGAAGATGAAGGCGATGCCGGGAGCGCGCGAGGCTTGCATGGCGGCGGGGGGCGCGTTCACGCGGGGGCCCGTCAGACTTTTTCGACTTCGGGCCGGCCGAGCAGGCCGGTCGGAAGGAAGATCAGCACGACGATGAGGATCGAGAACGCCGCGACATCCTTGTATTCGACCGAGAAGTAGGCCGACCAGAACGTCTCGATCAGGCCGATCGCAAGCCCGCCCAGCATGGCGCCGGGCAACGAGCCGATGCCGCCGAGCACGGCTGCGGTGAACGCCTTGATACCGGCGACAAAACCCATGAAGAAATCGACCAGGCCGTAATAGAGCAGATACATCATGCCGGCGACGGCCGCGAGGGCGGCACCGATCACGAAGGTCATCGAGATGGTGCGGTCGACGTCGACGCCGAGCAGGGCCGCCATGGTCTGGTCCTGCTCGCAGGCACGCATGTCGCGGCCGAGCCGCGTGCTCGACACCAGCCAGGTGAACAGGGCGAGCAGCACCACGGTCGTGATCACGACGATGATCTGGATGTTGGACAATTGCACCACGAAGCCCCCGGCGCCCTCATGCAGCGTATAGCCGCCGGTGATGATCGGCGGCACCGGCTTGACCCGCGCGCCTTGGGCGACCTGGGAGTAATTGGTCAGCACGAATGACATACCGATCGCCGAGAGCATCGGGGCGAGGCGAAACGAATGCCGCAGCGGCCGGTAGGCGATGCGCTCCACCGTCCAGCCATAGAGGGCGGTGATCGCCATCGAGACCAGCAGCACGACCAGCAGGATCAGGGGGATAGCGGTCAGTCCGAACGAGACCAGGATCAGGAACGTGATCAGCGCGATGAAGCCGCCGATCATGAAAATATCGCCATGGGCGAAGTTGATCATGCCGACGATGCCATAGACCATGGTGTAGCCGATGGCGATCAGGCCGTAGATCGAGCCGAGCACGAGGCCGTTGATCAGTTGCTGGGCGAAATAATCCATGCGCTGCCGTGTTTAGAGACAGACGCGGCGAGGGCCCCCGGCAGCCTTGTCCGACGCGTCGTATCGTTTTCTTACAGTTTGGAACCGGGGGCGGCAACAGCGCTGCCTGCGGCTTGAAGGGCTTGTGCAGAGGTCATTTTGACGCCGGTTCCCCAAGGCGGTTCCGACGTTCACAATGCCAACACGGCTTTGCCGCGCAATCATCCCGCCGGAACCGGTGTTCCCTGGCAACCAAAACCGGGTCCCTCCGTTGACCCCCCGTTACGTCTCAACAAGGGAGATCCCCGAATGAGTAACCAGAATCAGAGGCCCGGCCAGCAGAACCAGAACCCGGGTCAGAAGCCCGGCCAGCAGCAGGGCGGTGGCCAGAAGCCCGGTCAGCAGCAGCAGGATCCGAGCCGGCGTCAGGACGAGAAACCAGGCCACAACCCCAATATGGACCGCTAGTTCGAACATACAGTCAGAGGAGGGATGGCCCTGCCGAAAGGCGGGGCCTCTTGTTTGTGACACCCGGATGCCCGGGCGGGCGGTTAAGGTTTAAATTGCCGCCTCTGGTTTAACGGCGGTCCGTCGGCCAACCGGCGCGCTCCCGGGCGTCGCGGGACCGAACGGCACGGAAATCGTGCTGCTGGTCGAACCACCGGCGCAGGAGTGGGCGGATGCCACCGCCCGCGCAAACGGGCTATCCCTTCAGCAGACCCAGTTCGGCGACGATCGCGCCGGCTTCCTTGACGGCGTGGTTGGCCGCGGGCACGCCGCAATAGATCGCCTGCTGCAGGATGATCTCCTTGATGTCGTCGGGCGTAAAACCACCCTCGCTGAGCGCTGCGCGCACGTGCAGGCGGAATTCATCCCATTGGCCGAGCGCCACCATGGTGCCGATCACCAGCACGCGGCGGGTGCGGTGGTCGAAATGCGGCCGGGTCCAGATATCGCCCCAGGCGTAGCGGGTGATCAGGTCCTGGAAATCGGTGTTGAACGCGTTGCGGTTCTTGATCGATTTGTCGACCCATTCATTGCCGAGCACTTTTCGGCGCTGGGTCATGCCGTCGTCGCGGCGCTTGTCGTCGTCCATGGTCTCTCCTCCGGAGTCGTCATTCCGAGGCGCCTCGAAGAGGCGAACCCGGAATCTCGAGATTCCGGGTTCGATGCTTTGCATCGCCCCGGAATGACGACGATGGTTAGCGTTGCGTCAGGAAACCGACCACCGCATCAGTGAAGGCATGCGGCTGTTCGATATTGGAAATATGCGCGGCATCCAGAATCGTCATGCTGGCGCCGGGAATCTGGCTGCGGATCAATTCGCCGGCTGCCACCGGCGTCGACATGTCGTGGCGCCCGGCGATCACCAGCGTCGGGCTTGTGATCTTTGGCAGCAGCGCGCGGTTATCGAGCGTCGACAGCGCTTCGCAGCAGGCGATGTAGCCCTCGACCGGCGTCGTCAGCATCATCGCCTTCAGGTTCGCGGTGATCTGCGGCTCGCGCTCGCGAAAATCCGCTGTCAGCCAGTTCGCCATTACGGCGTCGGCGACCGAGGCGATGCCGCCTTCCTTCACCGCCTTGATGCGATTGTGCCAGTTGGTGGGGTCCGGGTAGTGGCAAGCCGTGTTGGCGAGGATGATCTTGCCGAATCTGTCGGGCGCGTTGGCGCCGAGCCATTGCCCGACCATGCCGCCCATCGACAGCCCGCACCAATGCGTCTTGGCGATGTTGAGGTCGTCGAGGATTGCCAATACGTCGCGCCCAAAACGCTCCATCGAATAGGGGCCGGGCGGCACGCTGGATTTGCCGTGGCCGCGGCGGTCGTAGCGGATGACGCGAAACACCTGCGTCAGCGCCTTCATCTGCGGCTCCCACATCTGCATGGTCGAGCCGAGCGAATTCGACAGCATCAGCGTCGGGCCGCCGTCGCGGCCTTCGACCGATACGTTGAGCAGGCACCCGTCGGCGTCGATCATCGGCATGGTTTGTTCCTTTGTCATGCGTGGGCAAAAGCGCAACGCGCGTCTTTGCCCTGGTGACCCGCGCATCCGTCAAAGAAGTCTATTCAAGAAGATGGATTGCCGGGTCAAGCCCGGCAACGACATCTACCTATCCAGCGAAGCGAGCAGGCGGTCGATCAGGGCTTGCGAGGCGCCCTGATAGGCCATCGGCTCGAACAGTTTTTCAATTTCCCCGGCGCTGAGTTGCGCGGTGACCTTTGCGTCAGCCATCAGCACGTCGCGCAGATGTTGCTTGCCGGCAACCGCTTTCTTGCTGGCCGCCTCGATCAGATGATGCGCGTCGCCCTTGCCGATCTTTTCGGCCAGCGCGAACGTCACAGCTTCCGCCATGATCAGCCCGCCGGTGGCGTCGAGATTGGTGCGCATCCTGCTCACATCGACTTCCAGGCCTTCGGCGATGTCGACGATGGCGGCCAGCGCCCCCGACGTGACCAGCAGCAGCGTCGGCAAGGTCGGCCATTCCGCATGCCAGGGACCGGCGCTGCGTTCGTGTTCCTGCACCTGTGCGGCAAAAATCGTCGCCGCGAGATTGGGCGCCATGGTGGCGGCGGCCAGCGCGGTCGCGGCGGCCACGGGGTTGCGCTTGTGCGGCATGGTGGAGGAGCCGCCGCGGCCCTCGCCCGAGGGCTCGAAGGCCTCGCCGACATCGGTCTGCATCATCAGCGAAACGTCGCGGGCGATCTTGCCGCAACTGCCGGCGAGAATGGCGAGGGCGGAGGCGGCCTCCGCGATACGGTCGCGATGGGTGTGCCAGGGCGCCTCGGGCAGCGGCAGATTCAGTTCTTGCGCCAGCCGTTCTGCGACCGCCAATCCCTTGTCGCCGAGGGCGGCGAGCGTGCCGGCCGCGCCGCCGAACTGCAGCGCCAGCGTCTCGCTGCGCAGCCGCCGCAGCCGCGCCTGCGAGCGATGCAATGCAGCGGCATATTCGGCGAGCTTGAGCCCGAACGGCATCGGCAGCGCATGCTGCAGCCAGGTGCGGCCGACCACCGCGGTGTTGCGGTGCTGGCGCGCCAGTTTGGTAAAGCCCGCGATCGCCCGGCCGGTATCGGCGAGCAGCGCATCGATGCCGGCGCGCAGGCCGAGCATCGCGCCGGTATCGATGACGTCCTGGCTGGTCGCACCCCAATGCACATAGCGCGCGGCATCGGCATCAGCCTTGGCGACGTTTGCGGTCAGGGCCTTGACAAGGGGGATCGCAAGATTGCCGGAGCGGGTCGCGGCCTCGGCCAGTGCTGCGAGGTCGAATGATTCGGCCCGGCAGGCGCTGCCGATCGGACCCGCCGCGCTGGCCGGAATGACGCCGGTCGCGGCCTCGGCGCGGGCCAGCGCTGCCTCGAAATCCAGCATGTTCTGCAGGCATGCGACATCGTCGCATACGGCGCGCATCGCCGCACTCGACAGCATCGGGGCAAGCAGGGGGGACAGGGACGTGCTCATTTGTGCGGGACCTAACCATCCCGGGTTGGCGTTGCCAACCCGGCAATGCCCCCGACGATGTATCCCGGTCACAAAACCGGGAGCCGGAATTGCGGCACTGCGGCGATGACCGTTGTGGATTTGCGAATATGCATCGCTCATCCTCCCAAGGTGGCCTTTCCTTATGGGCGGCCGTGCATTACTTGGGGAGCACAGTTTGAAGCGTTACAGGAGGCACTCATGGCCATGACGATGACCGGCGAAGTCCAGCTTGCGGCGCCGCGCGAGGCCGTGTGGGCCAAATTGAACGACCCGGCCGTGCTCAAGGCCTGCATCCCCGGCTGCGAGGAACTGGAAAAGACCGACGAGCATGGCTTCCGCGCCACCGCCAAAATGAAGGTCGGACCGGTCTCCGCCCGCTTCAAGGGCAAGGTCACGCTGAGCGATCTCGACCCGCCGAACGGCTACAAGATCTCGGGCGAGGGCGAGGGCGGGGTGGCCGGCTTCGCCAAGGGCGGCGCCACGGTCGGGCTGGCCGAGAAGGACGGCGGCACCTTGCTGAGCTACAATGTCGAGGCGCAGATCGGCGGCAAACTGGCGCAGCTCGGACAGCGCCTGATCAACGGCTCGGCCAAGAAACTGGCCGACGAATTCTTCGCCAATTTCGCCAAGGCGGTGCAAGGGTAAGATTTAAGGATAGGATCGGGGCTCACCGCGGGCAGGGCCCCCGGGACGGCCCGAGATTCCCGCCCTGAGTCCGGACCGAACTGCACGTCGAGAGTCCCGCCAAGCCACGTCTGGCCATGCCGGAAGTGAGTGACTGCCAAGGTTGCTCATTGCCGGGATGGCCCATATTATGGCCTTGGAACGATTTTAAACGCCTGCGCAGCCGATATGCGGCGGTGCAGCTCAAGAGAGTGCTGATGGCCAAGATTTCCCTGATCGTGAACGGCAATCCCGTCAAAGAAAACGTCGACCCCCGTACCCTCCTGGTCCAGTTTCTCCGCGAAAATCTGCGGCTGACGGGCACCCATGTCGGTTGCGATACTTCGCAGTGTGGGGCCTGCGTGGTCCATCTCGACGGCAAGGCGGTGAAATCCTGCACCACGCTGGCGGTCATGGCCGACGGCCACGAGGTGCGGACCATCGAGGGTCTCGCCGCCGACGGCGCGCCGCTGCATCCGATGCAGGAAGCTTTTCGGGAGCACCACGGCCTGCAATGCGGCTTCTGCACCCCCGGCATGATCATGACCGCGGTCGATCTGGTGCACCGCAAGGGACACGACCTCTCGGACCACGTCATTCGCGAAGAGCTCGAAGGCAATCTGTGCCGCTGCACCGGTTATCAGAACATCGTGGCCTCGATCGCCGCCGGCGCCAAGGCGATGGCCAAGTCTGACCTCGCTTAACGTCTGACCTAGCGTAAGTCCGCCTCGCATCATCGAATTCATCGCGACCGCGATCAGGAAGTTCTCATGTACGAATTCAAATACCATCGCCCGGCGACCGTGCGTCAGGCCGCCAATCTGCTGGTGAAGAACGAAGACGCCAAGGTGATCGCCGGCGGCCACACGCTGGTGCCGGTCATGAAGCAGCGGCTGGCGAGCCCGCCGCATCTGGTCGATCTCTCCCATATCGAAGGCCTCGACGAAATCGAGATGAAGGGCCGCTCGCTGGTGATCGGCGCGACCGCCAAGCATGCCGCGGTCGCGACTTCGGCGATCGTCGGTGAAGCCATTCCGGCGCTCGCCGAACTCGCAAGCCAGATAGGCGATCCCGCGGTGCGCCACAAGGGTACCATCGGCGGTTCGCTCGCCAACAACGATCCGACCGCGGATTATCCGGCGGCCGTTTTGGCGCTCGGCGCCACCATCGTCACCAACAAGCGCCGCCTCAAGCCTGAAGAGTTTTTTCAAGGCCTGTTCACGACCGCGCTCGAGAGCGACGAGATCATCACGAAGGTGATGTTCCCGCTGCCGAAGAAGGCCGCTTATATCAAGTTTCGCAACCAGGCTTCGCGCTACGCGCTGGTCGGGGTGTTCGTCGCCAAGCGGCCGTCGGACGTGCGGGTTGCCGTCACCGGCGCCGGCTCGGACGGTGTGTTCCGCGCCGAGCCGTTCGAAGAAGCGTTGAAGAAGCGCTTCTCACACAAGGTGCTCGATGGCGTGTCGGTGCCGGCCGAAGGCCTGAACAGCGACCTGCACGGCAGCGCCGAATATCGCGCGCATCTGATCGGCGTGCTGACCCGCCGCGCCGTCGAAGCGGCGACGGCGAAGTAAGTTTGCCGTTTCCCGGCTCAGTTGGATTGGCTTTGTCATGAGTGCATCGGCGCTACCCAAATCCGTCGATGCGATGCAGGAAACCTTGACATCGCGCGGCTATCTCGCCGAGCGGTCGCTGGCGACGGTGACCTATCTGTCGCTGCGCATGGGCCGGCCGCTGTTCCTCGAAGGCGAGGCTGGCGTCGGCAAGACCGAAATCGCAAAAGTGCTGTCGGCCGCCCTCGGGCGCAAGCTGATCCGGCTGCAATGCTATGAAGGCCTCGATGTCGCCTCGGCCGTCTATGAGTGGAACAGCGCGGCGCAGATGATCGCGATCCGGCTTGCGGAAGCCGGCGGCGATACCGACCGCGATCAGCTTGCCAGCGATATCTTTGCCGAGCGCTTCCTGATCAAGCGGCCGTTGTTGCAGGCATTGGAGCCGGATGTGGGCGGCGCGCCCGTGCTCTTGATCGACGAACTCGACCGCGCCGATGAAGCGTTCGAGGCCTATCTTCTCGAAATCCTCTCGGATTTCCAGGTCACGATTCCCGAATTCGGCACCGTGAAGGCGCCGCAGCCGCCGATCGTGATCATCACCTCGAATCGCACCCGCGAAATCCACGACGCGCTGAAGCGCCGCTGCCTCTATCACTGGGTGGATTATCCCAACGCCGAGCGCGAGCTTGCGATCGTGAAGTCGCGCGTGCCGGATATTTCCGCCAAACTCTCGCAGCAGGTCGTGCGCTTCGTGCAGGCGCTGCGCGATCAGGATTTCTACAAGTCGCCGGGTGTCGCCGAGACCATTGACTGGGCCACCGCGCTGACCGAACTCGACGCCCGCTCGCTGACGCCGCAAGTGGTTGGCGACACGCTGGGCGCGCTGCTGAAATACCAGGACGACATCGCGCGGATGCAGGGCGACGCGCTGCAAAAGGTCTTGAAGGAAGCGACGAGCGATAGTTGATCGTCATTCCGGAATGGTCCGCCCGGAATCTCGAGATTCCGGGTTCGATGCTTCGCATCGCCCCGACGAAACTGGACAGTCCAATGGCCATCGATCATCTCAACCCGCCCACCGGCCAAATGGCCGACAACGTCATCGGCTTTGCCCGCGCGTTGCGCGCCGCCGGCATTCCGGTAGGGCCGGGTGCGGTGATCGATGCCCTGAACGCACTGCAGGTGATCGAGATCGGCAACCGCGCCGATGTCTACGCCACGCTGGAGGCGATCTTCGTCAAGCGGCATGAGCATGCGCTGATCTTCGCCCAGGCTTTCGACCTGTTCTTCCGCGCCGCCGAAGAATGGAAGTCGATGCTGGATTCGGTGCCGTTGCCGGACCACGCCAGGAAAAAGCCGCCGCCGGCCTCGCGCCGGGTGCAGGAAGCGCTGGCGCAGCCCTCGATGCGCGAGGAAGTTCCGCAGGCCCAGGAGCAGGAATTGCGGCTCTCCGTCTCCGACAAGGAGATCCTGCAGAAGAAGGATTTTGCGCAGATGAGCGCGGCCGAGATCGCCGAAGTGACGCGCGCGATCGCCGACATGCGCTTGCCGCAGGCCGAGTTGCGCACCCGTCGCTATCAGCCGGACGCGCGCGGGCTCAAGCTCGACATGCGCCGCACGCTGCGCGGTTCGCTCCGTACCGGCGGCGAGATCATCGATATCCGAAAACTCGGACGGATCGACAAGCCGGCGCCGATCGTGGCGCTGCTCGACATCTCGGGCTCGATGAGCGAATATACCCGCCTGTTCCTGCATTTCCTCCATGCCATCACCGATGCCCGCAAGCGCGTATCCGTGTTTCTGTTCGGCACAAGGCTGACCAATGTGACGCGCAGTCTGCGGGCGCGCGATCCCGACGAGGCGCTGGCGAGGTGCTCGTCCTCGGTGGAGGATTGGGCCGGCGGCACCCGGATCGCGACCTCGCTGCACTCATTCAACAAATTGTGGGGCCGCCGCGTGCTCGGGCAGGGCGCCATCGTGCTCTTGATCTCCGACGGGCTGGAACGCGAGGCCGACGACAAGCTGGCGTTCGAGATGGACCGGTTGCACCGGTCTTGCCGCCGCCTGATCTGGCTCAACCCGCTGCTGCGCTATAGCGGCTTTGAAGCCAAGGCGCAGGGCATCAAAATGATGCTGCCGCACGTTGACGAATTCCGTCCGGTGCATAATTTGAGTTCCATGGAAGGGCTGATCGAGGCGCTTTCGGCGCCGCCTCCGGCCCATCATCGCAGCGTGATCCGATCAGCAGCTTGAAAAAGAGGCCCGCTATGCTCAATCGCGACGAAGACATTCTGCAAGCCGCCGAGGCCTGGCAAAAGGCCGGTCACGGGGTCGCCTTGGCGACTGTGGTCGAAACCTGGGGTTCGGCGCCGCGCCCGGCGGGCTCCAGCCTCGTCATCAATGACGATGGCACGTTCCTGGGCTCGGTCTCCGGCGGCTGCGTCGAAGGCGCGGTCGTAACCGAGGCACTCGACGTGATCGCCAGCGGCCAGCCCAAAATGCTCGAATTCGGCGTGGCCGATGAGACCGCCTGGAATGTGGGCTTGAGCTGCGGCGGCACTATCCGCGTCTTCGTCGAGAAGGTGGCCAAGTCGTGAAACTCCAGACGCTTTCCGAAGTGAACATCGAGCGCGCCGCGCGGCGGCCGGTGATCGTGATCACCGATACCGCCAATGGCGACCAGCGGCTCGTCAAGGCGAAAGACATCGCGACCGATCCGCTGCGCGCGGAGCTGTCAAAGCAGTTGCGCATGGGCAAGAGCGGCATGATCGAGGTTTCAGGCAAAAAACTGTTCCTCAATGTCTACGCGCCGACCGCGCGTCTCGTGATTGTCGGCGCGGTCCATATCAGCCAGGCGCTGGCGCCGCTGGCGCGCTCGCTGGACTATGACGTCACGGTAGTGGATCCGCGCACCGCGTTTGCCAGCCCCGAGCGTTTTCCGGATGTGCCGCTGATCGCCGAATGGCCTGATGTCGCGCTGCCGCCGCTCAATGTCGATCATTACACCGCGTTCGTTGCGGTCACGCATGATCCCAAGATCGACGACCCGGCGCTGCTGCATGCGTTCGCGCGCGACTGCTTCTATATCGGTGCGCTCGGCTCGCGAAAGACCCATGCCAAGCGTGCCGAACGCCTGAAGGCGCAGGGCGCCACCGATGCCGACATCGCGCGCATTCATGCGCCGATCGGGCTGAACATCGGCGCGGTGTCGCCGTCGGAAATCGCGGTCTCGATCATGGCCGAAATCACCGCCGAACTGCGGCTGCCAAAAGAAAATGCGAAAGAACAAGCGGCATGAAATTCGGGCCCGCCAGTCCAGTTGACGCGATTGGCGGCGTCACCGTGCATACGCTCCGCCAGGGCGCGCTGGTGCTCAAGAAAGGCACGTCCATCGGTCCCGGCGAAGTCGAGGCTTTGACAAAAGCCGGCGTCAAGGAAATCGTCGTGGTGCGGCTGGAGGAGGGCGATGTCTCCGAGGACGTCGCTGCTGCCAGCATCGCGCAGGCTGTCGCCGGCGAGGGCGTCAATGTCGAGCGCGCCTTTACCGGGCGTTCCAACCTGTTCGCGGCGCAGGCCGGCGTACTGGTGGTGGATCGCGCCGCGGTCGACCGCATCAACGGCGTCGATGAAGCCATTACCTTCGCGACCCTTGCCGCCTTCAAGCCGGTGGTCGAAGGCGAGATGATCGCGACCGTCAAGCTCATTCCTTTCGGCGTCGAAGCCAGGCTGCGCGACGCCGCCGTTGCCGTCGCCGGCAAGAACGCGCTGCGGATTGCGCCCTACGCCATCAAACGCGTCGGCGTGGTCTCGACCTTGCTGCCGGGCCTGTCGCCGAAGGTGATCGAAAAGACGCTGCGCGTCACCGCCGAACGGTTGGCACCCGCAGGCGCTGCCATCATCGCCGAGCGCCGGGTGCCGCATGACGAGAAGGTGCTGGCAGCCTCGATCAAGGAAATGCTCGGCCTCGGCGCCGAGCTCGTGATTGTGTTCGGCGCATCGGCGATCGCCGACCGCCGTGACGTGATCCCGGCTGCGATCACCGAAATCGGCGGCGCGATCGAACATTTCGGCATGCCGGTCGATCCCGGCAACCTGCTGCTGATCGGCAGCGCCGATGGCGTCCCTGTCTTGGGCGCGCCGGGCTGCGCACGCTCGCCGGTCGAAAACGGATTTGACTGGGTGCTGATGCGCCTGCTCGCGGGCCTGAAGGTGACGCGCGCCGAGCTCACCGGCATGGGCGTCGGCGGTTTGCTGATGGAAATCGTGACGCGGCCGCAACCGCGCACCGTCACCGACGTCGAAGCCAGCCGCAACGTGGCCGCGATCGTGCTTGCGGCCGGACGCTCGACCCGGATGGGCGGTCCCAACAAGCTGCTCGCAGAACTCGATGGCAAGAAGCTGGTGCGCACCGTGACCGAACAGGCGCTGGCCTCGAAGGCGACCGATGTCATTGTCGTCACCGGCCATCAGGCCGATCTGGTCGAGCAGGCGTTGGCCGGCCTGAAGGTGAAATTCGCCCGCAATCCCGATTTCGCCGGCGGGCTCGCCAGCTCGGTCAAGGCCGGCGTAGCGGCGGTGCCGGCGAATGCCGACGGCGCGCTGGTGTGCCTCGGCGACATGCCGCTGATCGATGCCAAACTGCTCGACCGGCTGATTGACGCGTTCGAGCCGGATCGCGGCCATCTGATCGCGGTCCCCGTCAGCGACGGGCGGCGCGGCAATCCGGTGCTGTGGTCGCGGCGCTTCTTCCGCGAACTGATGACGCTGGACGGCGACGTCGGCGCTCGCCATCTCATCGCCAAGCACGCCGAAGCCGTGGCCGAAGTGCCGGTCGAGGGCGACAGCGCATTTCTCGACATCGACACGCCGCAGGCGCTGGAAGCGGCGCGGCGGGGGTAGCCGCGTTAAGGCATCGTTGACAGCTTTTTTCAACCCTCCGTTCACCAAGTCTCAACTCCCTCGCGGCTAGATTCCGCCCGCTGTCTTGGGGGATGGGGTTTTGATCGTTTCGACCGCTGCCGCGCAACGCCGCGCGCTGTTCATTCTTGCGTTCACTTTGGCGATCGGCGCGTCGCGCTTCGTGACCGAGAGTTTTGTGACCAAGACCTGGGCGGCCGGCGCGCTCGCGGTCGGCAAATGCGGCGCCTATGGCCAGGCCTATGACTATCCCGCCGAAGCCTCCGCGCGTGCGGCTGCGCTCAAGCAATGCAAGGGCGACTGCACCACGGTCACCATGAAACGCGCCTGCGCCGCGTTCGCGGTCGACATGGCAAAACCCTGCGGCGCGCACGGCTACGCCGTCAAGCCGAAGATTTCGAGCTCGCTCAATGCCGCGACGAAAAAATGCTACGAATTCGGCGGCAAGGAATGCGTGATCCGCGCCTGGGCCTGCGATGCCAAGGGGTGATGCGCCGAACCCGATCCTGATACACTGACGCCATCCTGAGGAGCGCGCCGTTGCGCGCGTCTCGAAGGATGGACGCGGGCTCCCATGGTTCGAGACGGCGCTACGCGCCTCCTCACCATGAGGGATTGAGTTCTCGGGAATTCCTGGAGTGAAGTTTTCAATGCAATTCGACACCAAAATCGCGGTCGTGATCCGGACCGATCTCGAACCGTGGCAGAAGCTCAATGTGGCGTCGTTTCTGGCCGGCGGCATTGCCGCTTCGTTTCCCGAATGTATCGGGGAGCCCTATGGCGACGGCTCCGGTACCACATATCTGGCGCTGATCGGCCAGCCGATCCTGATCTACGGCGCCGATCGCGCCGCCCTGTCGCGCGCGCTCGAACGCGCGCTGGCGCGCAGCGTGACGCCGGCGGTCTATACCGAAGACATGTTCAAGACCACGCATGACGCCGCCAACCGCGAGGTGGTGAAAGCGGTGATCCGCGCCGAACTCAATCTGGTGGGAATTGCCGTGCGCGCCGAGCGCAAGGTGATCGACAAGATCGTCGACGGGCTGAAGTTTCACAGTTGAGACGATGCCGCAGCACGCGGTCGCCCGCGAAGCAAGCGGTGGCCGGGTCGGTAACGACCGCGGCCACCGCCATTCATCGTCGCTTTAGCTGCAATATGCCCGGCCGATCGCCGTGCCGATCGCGCCGAGAACACCACCGATGAAGGGAATGCTGTTCAGGGAATCCACGATTCCGCCGATCCGGTTGTGCTGATTCACCGAACAGTTCATGCCGAAGAAGGGCATGCCGCCCGACACGGTGTCCAGATCCTCGATGTGCAGTTCGCTGGCACCATTGTTCAATTTGGTCATCTTCATTCGCCTATTTGGTTTTCGGTGAGGACAATCCCTCAACTCGCGCGGTGAGGAATAGGTCAATCCGAACAAGCCGACTGTGGTCGATGTCACGTCATTGCGGACAAGCGTAACGTGATCATCAATCACATACGACCAAGTGCCGGCGTTGCGCCTGGACCTGCTCAGGTCGTTGTGCCGGCATAGGTTGGCTCGAGCCGCGAGCGAAGGAATTCGGCGCCGGTGATCGGCGCATATTTGGCCGGGCGATCTCGGTTGATGCAGGTCGGCAGGCACGCGACCATCGCGTCCGGATTGGGGTCAAGAAAGAACGCGACCGAATAGCGATCTGCGCCCAATGGATTGACCACTTTGTGCGGCGTCGAGACATACACGTCGTTCGACCATCGCATCAGGCAATCGCCGATATTGCAGACAAACGCGCCGGGGATGACCGGCGCATCGAGCCAGCGGCCGGACCGATCCTTCACCATCAGGCCGCCGACCGCGTCCGTCGCGAGCAACGTGACATTGCCGTAATCGGTATGGACGCCCGCACCAAGCTGTCCGTCGGGAGGAGGGCTCGTGACCGGCGGATAGTGGAGCAGGCGGAGTGTGGCAATCGGCTTGTCGAGTTTGCTCTCGAAGAATTCCGGCTCGAGTCCAAGGTCGAGCGCGAAGCCGCGATGCAGATCGCGCCCCAGCCGCCAGACACGATCGAAATAGTCGAGCATGGTGTCGCGAAACCCCGGCATGTCCGGCCATAGATTGGGGGCTCGAAACGGCGCGCGTGCGAGCAGTTGGGGATCGTCAGGCGCAAGCTCGAGGCCGATGTTGAAGGCTTCCTTGAAGTCGGCGGGCTTGCCCGGATCGAGCGTCTCGCCACCGAGCCTGATGTAGCCGCGATTATCGCCGGGACCGCTGAACGACGTCGCCTCGCGAAGTGAGGCCGGGCCGGCAAAGAAGGCCGCCGACATTTCGAACACCCGCGCGACCAGGGCCGGCGGGATCATGTGGCCCGTCACATAGAAGAAACCGACATCGCGGCAGGCACTCCCCAAGGCATCAGCCACCGCGCGGGTTTGCTCAGGCGAGCCGTTCACGAGCGGAGCAATATCGATGATGGGAATGGCGGTCATGGCGGCCCCCGAGGTCAGCTTGCCGTGAAGCAATATTCGTGCCCGGAAACCGGAGCGGCTGCGCTCTCGGTTGCAAGATCCGCGACCCGCTCAACCTGGCGGGGCCATCCGCCGCCGTCATCGCGCGAACCAACCGCGATCGCCGGAATTTGGGACACAACCAACCGCAACTGCTAATGATGCGACGCGACAGGCCGATGCGACGCCGTGTCCTTGTCGCCGGCGTCGGACGAAAAGTTGGCCTCGGAAAAGCAGCGCGGGAAAAGCCGTGCGATGCGCAAAAGGGAGGCTTCCATGCATAGAACGGCCGCCGGAATCGTCTTCACCATGGGCTTGGGAGTTGCTGCGTTGACCGGAAATGCAAGTGCACAAAATTCACAGGGCAGTTCAGCGCTCGACGCAAGCCTGCGCGGTGCGATTGAGCGCAAGGACGTACCCGGCGTGGTGGCGCTGGTCACCAATCGCGAGCGCGTGCTGTACCAGGGGGCCTTCGGCGTCGCCGATGTCGCAACCAACCGACCGCTCACAAAAGACGCGCTGTTTCGCATCGCCTCGATGACCAAGCCGGTGACATCGGTGGCGTTGATGCAACTGGTCGAGCAGGGCCGGCTCGGTCTCGATGACCCCGCCGAAAAATATCTGCCGGAGCTCGTGGGGGTGAAGGTCATCGAATCCTTCGACGCTGCGACCGGTGCCTATGTGCTTCGCCCGGCGGCGCGGCCGCCGACCGTCAGGCAGTTTTTGACGCACACGTCCGGACTGGCCTATGCCTTCACCAGCCCGATCTGGCGCGATTTCAAGCCGCGCGCCGGCGAGACCTATCCGTTCGGCGGGCCGCTGCTGTTCGATCCCGGCGAGCGCTGGCACTACAGCACCTCCACCGACGTGGTCGGCAGGCTGGTTGAAGTGGTGTCCGGCCAGAAGCTGGAGGATTATTTCCGCCAGCACATCTTTGCCCCGCTCAAGATGGATGACACGTCCTACAACGTGCCGGAAGCCAAGGGACCGCGTCTGGTCGCGCAGCAACAGCGCGGCGGCGAGCGCATGGACGGCGCCGTCGAACTGCAGAAGCCGCAGCTCGGGCTCACCATCGCGGCGCCGATCGGTGGCGGTGGCCTGGCCTCGACCGCGGAGGATTATGGGCGCTTCGTGCGCATGCTGCTCAACGGCGGCGCGCTGGACGGCGCGCAGGTGCTGAAAGCCGAGACGGTGGCGCTGATGGGCCAGAACCATATCGGCGTGGTCTCGGTGCCGGCGCTCAAAAGTGCGCTGCCGCGCAGCGCCGACTTCACCTTCATCGATGACGGCAAGGACAAATGGGGGCTCGGCTTCCTGATTACGGCCAATCAGGTGCCCGGCAAGCGCTCGCCCGGCAGCCTGAGCTGGGGCGGCATCAACAACACCTACTTCTGGGTCGATCCCGTCAGAGGCGTCGCCGGCGTGATCATGATGCAGTATCTGCCGTTCGCGGACGCCAAGGCGCTGGCCGTCTACGACGCGTTCGAACGCGGCGCCTATCAGCTCGTGGGCGCCGGGCATTAGAGGGTGGTGTCAGGCCGGGAGGCCGGAGGACTGGACGCAAACACCTCGTCCCCGAGAGCCGGTATCGTCAGGCCACGGCCTCGATCGCCTTGCCGTTGACGCGGGTCTCTTCTTTCAGATTGTCGACCGTTACGTGGGTGTCGTACCAGGTGAGGCGCGGGCGGACGCCGAAGCGCTGCGTCAACTCCGCGATGCGCTCCTCGGTGTACCAGGCCTCGGCCGATGCACGGCTATCCCAGAGATAAACGCCGCCGGTGCCGGTTTCGCCATTCAGGTAATCCTTGCGGATCAGGCCTTTCCTGGCGAGGCCGCGATAGATCGGCGCGCTCGACGTGCCGCCCTTGATCGCCTGTTCCTCTGATCGTTTCGGCAGATCGAACTGAACGACGACGATGCAATTGGCCATGGGAATTCCTCGGGGTTGAGGGGAGGGATTTGGTTATGAGACGTGGTTCATCTACCTTCAGGTTACACTAGGACCATGCACCTGAAAAACGGGCCGCGTGATGCAACGCAGACGATGTCCGCTTTGCTCCTTTAGAGACCAAGTTTGTGCGGCGGCGCAATATGTCGCGATGGGCCAACGCCGAACATAGGCCTTCACATGCGCAAGCGCTCAGACTGGGCTACCTATCGGAAGCATGTCTGCGATTAGGCAAGGCCAAAGGCGAAAACAATTAGAACCTGTTGCAACTCGGCCACTGTCCAAGGATGCCGTAGTCTGTAAGGTGTGGCGAATTGGCGCAGATGCATTTTCTAGCACTTGGGGTTGCCGTGAAAACGATTACTTTGGCCGTGTTGCTGCTCTCTTTTGGAGCCGTCAACGTTAGGGCGGCAGACTTGCCGGTCAAGGCAAAGGCACCGATAGCCTCCGTCGAGAGCTGGACAGGCTTTTACGCCGGCGTGAATGTGGGTTACGGGCTGGGCCGTGATCCGAGCACATTCTCCCTTCAGCGCAACGACGTTCCCACCACCTTTTATGATAGGGAGAACTTCATTCAGTCCCCGGCCGGAGTGATCGGCGGCGCGCAACTTGGCTACAACGTCCAACTGAATCCCGCCATCGTGGTGGGTTTGGAGGCGGATTTCCAGGGCAGCGGGCAGCGGGACAGCTACACCTGCACGCTGTGGTGCGGGATTGCAGGATTCCCGGGCACCGGAGCCCAAATCGATCAGAAGCTCGAGTGGTTTGGCACCGTGCGTGGACGCGCTGGTTATACTAACGGATCGAGCCTCTTCTACCTCACCGGTGGCTTCGCATACGGCCACGTCAATACGAATGTGAACGCGCTTGCAGCCTTCTTTCGAGGCATTCCCGCAACTACGTTCTCAAGCGCTCAAACGCTCGCGGGTTGGACGATCGGTGCTGGCGCGGAAACACGGTTGTTCGGAAACTGGACGGGCAAAATCGAATACCTGTACATGGATCTGGGCCATGCCGACGCCTTTACGGCGTATCCAGCTACAGTGCCCTGTTGCACCACCGGCGTAGCCTCGGAAATCCGGAATCACGTGATTCGCGTCGGAGCGAACTATCATTTGGGAGGCCCGGTGGCAGCGGCAGTTCCAACGACGACAGTCGCGAACTGGACGGGTTTCTACATTGGTGCCAACGTTGGGTATGGTGTCGTGCGTGATGAGAGCCGATACCAGAGCATCAACAACTTCGGTTTCACGACATTCAATGAGACGTTCCGTTTGTCACCTGCTGGCGTGCTCGGCGGCGGTCAACTTGGCTACAATTGGCAAGTCGCACCGACTTGGGCCGTTGGCGTTGAAGTTGACTTTCAAGGGGTCGATCAGCACCAAAGCGGCGATTGCATAGCGATGTGCAACAACACTTTCTTTGCGCCGCCCAATTTTGCGAGCATCGGCCAGCGGATTTCGTGGTTGAACACCTATCGGGGCCGGGTGGGATGGACGAACGGCCCCTCCATGGTCTACGGCACCGCCGGCTTCGCCCAAGCAAGGGTCGCTACCTCAGTCACAGAGGAATTCAACGGCCTGCTTGGTGGCACGCAGCAAACGCACAATTTTTCCCACGTGATTGGAGGGTGGACCCTCGGTGGGGGCATAGAGACGATGATTGCGTCGAACTGGTCCGTGAAAGCCGAGTATCTTTTCGTTGACCTCAAGGGAATTTCCGACACCTACATCTATGCAACCCCCTTCGGGGGCAGCACGAACACGATCAGTTCAGATGTCCGCGAACACATTTTCAGAGCAGGTCTCAACTACCATCTGGGCGGCCCTGTCGTCGCAAAGTACTAGTTGCCGAGCTTGATGCCGGCGTCCTTGATCACTTTTGCCCATTCGGGAGTTTCCTTCCTGATCACGGCCGCAAACTCGGCCGGCGTATTGCCCACCGGTTCAAGCCCGAGTTCGTCGAACTTCCTGCGCACCTCCGCCAGCGCCAGCGTCTTGACGGTTTCGCCATGCAATTTGTCGATGACGTCCTTTGGCGTGCCGGCCGGCGCGGCAAGGCCGAACCACGGCACGGCCTCGAAGCCGGGAAATCCGGATTCCGCCATCGTCGGCAAGTCGGGCGCCAGGGCAGAGCGCTTGATCGAGGTGATGGCCAGCGCGCGCAATTTGCCTTCCTTCGCCAGCGGCAGCACGTTGACGATATTGGCGAACGACATCGCGATGCGTCCTGCGAGCAAATCGGGCATCAACGCCGTGGTGCCGCGATAGGGCACCGACGCGATCTCGACATGCGCCATGTATTTGAACAATTCGGCGCCGAGATGCTGCGAGGTGCCGACGCCGGCATGGCCGTAGGAGAGCTTGCCGGGCTGCGCCTTGGCGAGATCAACCAGTTCCGCCACGGACTTCACCGGCACTTCGGGCGGAACGGCTAGCACGTTGGCCGCGATGAACACCTGCGAGATCGGCGCAAAATCCTTGATCGGGTCGAACGGCAGGACGTCATACAGGCTGGGATTGATGACGAGCGCCGAATTGCCGCCCATCAGCAGCGTGTAGCCGTCGGCAGCCGACTTGGCGACGCGATCGGTGGCGATGTTGCTGCCGGCGCCTTGCAGGTTCTCGACCACGAACGGCGTGCCCCATACTTCGGCAAACCGGTCGGCCAGAATGCGCGCCGCCAGATCCGGCGCCGTGCCCGGCGTGAAGCCGACCAGGATTTTCACCGGCCGGTTCGGATAATGGGATTGCGCCGATGCCGTCTGCGCCGTGAGCAGCACGAGCAGGGATGCGAACAGGTTCGCGACGAACTTCATCGTTTCCTCGATTGTCCAGCGCGCCGGTTTGCGCGGTCGTTGCCGCGGGACTTGCGGGAAGTGTGGCAGCAGCAGGCGTCGCCCGCAATGACAGGCACCCGACCCCACCGGTCACCGCGATGTGAAAACGATGACCTCACGTCATATTGACAATGACTGACCAGTCAGTCATTTATGGATTATGAGCAAGAGACGCATAAGCACCCTATCCAGACCGGCCAAGACCCGCGTTGTGCGCAGGGCTGCCGCCGCCAGGACGCCAAAAATGGTCTCGGCCAAGGTCGAGCCCGCAAGACCCGCCTCGAACCGGGCCGAACGCGCGGCCGAGCGGCGCGAGGCCATCATTGCGGCGGCGATGGATGAATTCATCGCGCAAGGGTTTGCCGCGACCCGGCTCGACGACGTCGCCAAGCGGGCAGGCGTCGCGAAGGGCACGATCTATCTGCACTTCAAGGACAAGGAAGCGCTGTTCGAGGAACTGATCCGGATGGCGATTGTGCCCCTGGTCAACCGCCTGAGCTCAGGGCCGCCGCCGTCAGGCACGTCGGTGCGCGATGTGGTCGAGGGCTTTGCCCGCACCTTCATCAACGAGGTGACGACGACGCAGCGCGGCGACATCGTGCGCCTGATTGTTGCGGAAGGCCCGCGCTTTCCTGCCGTTGCGGACTTCTGCTATCGCGAGGTGGTCTCAAAGGGGCTCGCCGGCATGCGCGCGGCGATCCAGCTCGGCATCGCGCGTGGCGAAATCCAGAACAAGGAGCTCGCGCAGTTTCCGCAAATCCTGATCGCGCCGGCGATGATCGCGGTGATCTGGCAAAGCCTGTTCGCACGGCACGCGCCACTGGACGCCAACGAGATGTTTCGCGTCCACCTGGATCTGATTTTTGGCGAACGGAGGGCGACATGATGGTGTCGCGCATGACGACCGTTTTCACAGCGCTCGTGCTGGCCGGCATGCTCGCGGGCTGCAAGGAACGCAGGGATCCCGGCTTCCAGGGCTGGGTCGAAGCCGACATGATCTTCGTCAGCCCCGACGAATCCGGGCGCGTGACCAAGCTCAACGTGCGCGAGGGCGACGAAGTGAAGCCCGGCGCGCAACTCTATTCGGTCGATGACGATCTGCAGAAGGCCGATCTCAACCAGAACAATGCGACGCTGGCCAATGCGCAGCAGACCTATGATCGCGCGGCGTCGCTGTCCAAGACCGGCTCGGGCACGCAGGCCAATCTGGATTCCGCGGTCTCGGCGCTGCGGGTGGCGGAAGCGCGCGTCAACACCTCGCAGACGCGACTGGCGCGGCGCAGCGGCTTTGCGCCGCTCGCGGGCACCATCCAGCAGATCTATTTCCGCGAAGGCGAGATGGTGCCGGCGCAGCGGCCGGTGCTGTCGATCATGCCGCCCGGCAACATGAAGCTGCGGTTCTTCGTGCCGGAGACCGAATTGCCGAAGCTGGCGATCGGCGATGAAGTGAAGGTGACCTGCGATAATTGCGCGCCCGACCTCACCGCGAAGATCTACTTCATCGCGACGACGGCGGAATATACCCCGCCGGTCATCTACAGCCTCGATGAACGCAACAAGCTCGTCTATCTGATCCAGGCGCGGCCGAACAAGCCGGACAGCCTGCGCGTCGGTCAGCCGATCAGCGTGTTCGTCAATGCGCCGATACCGGTGGCGGACAAGCGATGAGTTCGGCATCGCCAGTCGCATCCGACATTGCGATCAATGTCGAGGGTCTGTCGAAATCGTTCGGCGGCCGCAAGGTCGTTCAGGACCTCTCGATGCAGGTCAAGCGCGGCTCGATCTATGGTTTCCTCGGCCCCAACGGTTCCGGCAAGACGACAACCATCCGCATGCTGTGCGGCCTGCTGACGCCGGACGCGGGCGAGGGCACCTGCCTCGGCTACGACATTCGCCGCGACGCCGACAAGATCAAGCGCCAGGTCGGCTACATGACGCAGCGCTTCAGCCTGTACCAGGATCTGTCGGTCCGAGAGAACCTGGAATTCGTGGCGCGGCTTTACGGCGTGCGCAATGCGCAAGCTGCGGCGCGCGACATGATCCAGCGCATCGGGCTGAGCGGCCGCGAGGAGCAGCTTGCGGGCGAACTCTCCGGCGGCTGGAAACAGCGGCTGGCGCTCGGCGCCTGCACGTTGCCCAATCCGCAATTGCTGCTGCTGGACGAGCCGACCGCCGGCGTCGATCCCAAGGCGCGGCGCGACTTCTGGAACGAGATCCATGCGCTGGCGGCCGACGGCCTCACCGTGCTGGTCTCCACCCACTACATGGACGAAGCCGAGCGCTGTCACGAGATCGCCTATATCGCCTATGGCAATCTGTTGGCGCATGGCACCGTCGATGAGGTGATTGCGCAATCGGCTTTGTCGACCTACACGGTCACCGGCGACGATCTCAATGGCCTTGCCGCCGAACTCACCGGCAAGCCCGGCATCGACATGGTGGCGCCGTTCGGTACCAGCCTGCATGTTTCCGGCCGCGACAAGGCCGCGCTCGAAGCCAGCGTTGCACCCTATCGAGACGGCCGGGGATGGCACTGGCAGCACGGCGAGCCGTCGCTGGAAGACGTGTTCATCGACCTGATGAGCCGCTCAAAGGACAATTTCCAATGAGTGCGGCCGACGCCAATGGCGAGCGCCGCACTGTCCGGGAGCCGCCGTTCGGCTTCTGGTGGCGCAGTTATGCGATGCTGGTCAAGGAGTTCATCCAGCTCCGCCGCGACCGCGTCTCGTTCGCGATGATCGTGATGCTGCCGGTGATGCAGCTGATCCTGTTCGGCTTTGCCATCAACACCACGCCGCGTAACCTGCCGACGGCGGTGCTGCTGCAGGAGGACAGCGATCTCGGGCGTTCGATCCTCAAAGCGATGGAAAACACCGCCTATTTCCGCTTCACCCACGAAGTCCACACCGTCGCCGAATTCGACGACCTTCTGCAGTCGGGCAAGGTGCTGTTCGGCGTCGAAATCCCCCGCGGCTTCGAGCGCGCGGTGCGGCGCGGCGATCGCCCGGCGCTGCTGGTCGCAGCCGATGCCACCGATCCGACGGCGGCCGGCTCCGCGCTCGGCACGCTGGGCGGCATCGTGCAGACCGCCTTGGCGCACGATCTGCAGGCCGGCGATCCACCGTCGATGCCGTTCGAGATCCGCGCCCATGCGCGCTACAATCCGGCGGCGTCCTCGCGGCTCAACATCGTGCCGGGCCTGGTCGGCACCATCCTGACCATGACCATGCTGATCTTCACGGCGCTTTCGGTGACGCGCGAGATCGAGCGCGGCACCATGGAAAGCCTGCTGTCGATGCCGATCAAGCCGGTCGAGATCATGTTCGGCAAGATCATTCCCTATGTGATCGTCGGTTTCGTTCAAGCGAGTCTGATCATCGGCATCGGCGTGTTGCTGTTCGGCGTTCCCATTCTCGGCAGCCTGCTCACGCTCGCGCTGCTGACGACGCTGTTCATCACCACCAATCTGGCGATCGGCTACACCTTCTCGACCGTCGTGCAGAACCAGTTGCAGGCGATGCAGCTCTCGATGATGTTCTTCCTGCCGAGCATCCTGTTGTCCGGATTCATGTTTCCGTTCGCGGGCATGCCCAGATGGGCGCAGTATATCGGCGAGGGCCTGCCGCTGACGCATTTCGTCCGCATCGTCCGCGCCATCATGCTGAAGGGCGCGACCATCCAGAACCTGCAATACGACGCGATTGCCCTCATTGCACTGATGCTTTTGGCGATGACGATCGCCGTGACGCGCTTCCGTCGCACGCTCGATTGATGCAATATAGGTTGCAGTCATTCCGGGATGGTGCGCCAGCACCAGACCCGGAATCTCGGGATTCCGGGCTCACGCTCGCGCGCCCCGGAATGACAGGGGCGGGAATGATCGGGCTATGGGGCAATAAAAGCGAACGGCCGGTGGTATCGGCGGATTTCCAGCGCGCGCTGACGCAACAGGTGCTGCGCACGGAGTTGATCCGGATCAAGGCCTTGATCGGGACGACTGCTCTGTTTGCGTTCCTGATCCTCATCATCCATTTCGTCGACCCCGGCGCGGCACAGCACCTCTGGCACGGCAAGCTCAATCCGGGCGATCTCTTCACGATCCTGATTCCGTTCATTCTCTACGAGGTCTGGGTTCATGCCGTCGTGACCCGGCATCTCGGCAAGGATCGGGACCTGCCGGTGATCCGGCGCTACATCAGCGCGCTGGTCGAAACCTCGATACCGACGCTGACCTTGGCGATGCATATCGACAGCATGGGCCATGCAGAGGCACTCGGGTTTGCGGTGCCGCTCACCTATTTCGTCTTCGTCATTCTGTCGACGCTGCGGCTGGATTTCTGGCTCTCGACCTTCACGGGATTCGTTGCCGCAGCCGAGCTGTTCGGCATGGCGATGTTCTATCATCGCACCGGGAGTACCGAGCCGCCGCCCGATCTCTATTATCACGCCGTGCGCAGCGTCATCATTCTGGTCTGCGGCATGCTGGCGGGCGCGGTCGGCGTGCAGTTGCGGCGGCAATTCGAGGCCAGCATCCTGGCTGCGACCGCGCGCGACCGCGTCACCAATCTGTTCGGCCAGCACGTCTCGCCGCAGGTGGTCGAGCGGCTGATGGCGGAGGGGACCGCGACCAACAGCGAAGTCAGGCGTGTCGCGGTGATGTTCGTCGATTTCCGCAGTTTTACCGCGGGCGCCAGCACCCGCACGCCGCAGGAGGTGGTGGACCGCCTCGACGGCGCGTTCGCGGTGCTCGTCGATATCCTCGATCGCCATGGCGGTATCGTGAACAAGTTTCTCGGCGACGGATTCCTCGCGCTGTTCGGTGCGCCCTTCGAAACCGGCAACGCCGCCCACCACGCGGTGGCAGCAGCCCGCGAGATGCTGGAGGCGAATGAGCGTTTGAACGAGGGCTCGAGCTGGCCGTTGCGGATGGGGATCGGCATTCATGTCGGCGACGTCGTTGCCGGCAATATCGGCTCGCCGCGGCGCAAGGAATACACCGTGATCGGCGACACCGTGAATTTCGCCAGCCGGCTCGAGGCGCTCAACAAGGATTTCAACTCGCAATTCCTGATCTCGGCGGCGGTTCGCGACGCGCTCGGAGAGGAATGCCGCGATGCCGTGGCGCTCGCTGAGGTCCCGGTCAGGGGCTATGACCGGCCGGTGACGGTGTGGAAGATAGCCTAGGCATGATCCGGAAAAGCGGGAGCCGGTTTTCCGAACAGATCATGCCCAAACAAAAGTGAGAGTTCCGATGCAGCGGCGTTACATCACGGTCGACGTTTTCACCAATCAGGCCTTTGGCGGCAATCCGCTCGCGGTGGTGCTCGATGCCGGCGGGCTTTCGACGGCGCAGATGCAGGCGATCGCCACCGAGTTCAATTATTCCGAGACCACCTTCGTGCTGCCGCCGCAGGATCCCGCGCACGACGCGCAGGTTCGCATCTTCACCGTGAACCGCGAGCTTCCGTTTGCCGGCCATCCCAATGTCGGCACCGCCTACGTCTTGGCGACGCAGGCCGCAAAGCCGCCGGCCCGGCTCCTGTTCGAGGAGGGAGCCGGCCTCGTCCCCGTCGAGATTGCGACCGAGCAGGGCAGGGTGGTCAGCACCGAATTCACGGCGCCGCAGCCGCTGAAGCGCTTGTCGCATCTTGGCGCCGAACAGGCGGCATCCTGTCTGTCGCTGTCGGCGAGCGACATCAAACTCGACCGGCACCCGCCGCAGATCATCTCGGTCGGGCTGTCATTCCTGGCCGTCGAACTCACCTCGCGCGAAGCGTTGCGTCGCGCCAGGCCGGATGCCGGAGGCTTTGCCAGGATATTCCCGTGCGACGGCAGCGATGCGGTCTATTTCTATACGCGCGACGTGCCATCGGGCGAACAGCCTTGCGAGCTGCAGGCGCGGATGTTCCATCCCGGTGCCAGCGGGTTGTCCGAAGACCCCGCCACCGGCAGTGCCACCGCCGCTTGCGCGGCGCTGCTCGCCGATCTCGATCCCCTGAAGGACGGCGAACTGAAACTGACGATCGGCCAGGGCGTCGACATGGGCCGCCCCAGCCTGCTGCTGACGCGCGTCCGCAAGCAGGGTGGCGCGGTTTCGTCGATTCATGTGGGCGGCGCCAGCGTGCAGATGATGGAAGGCACGTTCAGGTTGGCGGGGGTGGGGTAATCATGTCGTAGCCCGGATGAGCGAAGCGACATCCGGGGCCCGTGTTCGAATCGTCCCGGATATCGCTGCGCTCATCCTGGCTACGTCTTTACACCTGCTTCGCCGCCAAATTCTCGGTCTTCACACCATCGCGGTCCTCGATGATCTCGGCGATCCACTGCCGGTGGCAATGCTGGTGGTCGCGCTCGTAGCAGAGAATGCAGACCGGGCCATATTTTTTCACCAGCGCCGACAATTCGGCGAGTTCTTCCCTGGCCTGTGCGGTCTTCAGATGCGCCGAATAGATCTTGTGCAGCAGATCGAATTTGCCGCTGCGCGCCGCCTCGCGGCCGGCCTTCGGCGTACCGAGGCCCCTCAGATGCAGATAGGAAATGCCGCGCTCGTCGAGGCCGGCGGCGAGCTGGCTTTTGGAAAAGCCGGGCCGCCGCGACGAGGCCACCGCACGCACGTCCACCAGCAGTTTGACGCCGGCGTTCTCCAGCTCATCGAGCACGGCTTTGGCCGGGGTCTGCTCATAGCCGATGGTGAAGAGGCGCTTGGTCTTGCGTGCCATGTCGCGATCCCGGCATTCGTTGGTTCGTTGCGCTGAGGCTAAGGCAGCCGGCGGCGGATTTCCACAGCCGCGTAGCTTATGCCGCGCGAACCGGCGCAGCAGATGCGTTGCTGCCGAGGGTGGCATGTCGCATAGTCAGGCAAAGAGCCTGTCGATGGCCGGTCTTGCCCGGGGGAAACACGATGCACGGATATTGGCGATCGCTGGCCCCGGTGGCGGCACTCGCACTGATTGGGCTCGGCGCCACGGCGCAGGCGCAGACGATTTACCCGGATCGCCCGGTCAAAATCATTGTCCCGATCGGTCCCGGTGGCAGCTACGACCTGGTCGGGCGGCATCTGGCCGACGTGCTTGCCAAGCGCATGGGACAGGGCTTTGTGGTCGAGAACAAGCCCGGCGCCGGCACCGTCGTCGGAACGCAAGCCGCCAGCCAGAGCGAGCCGGATGGCTATACGTTGATGGTTGGCGGCCTCTCCAACATGGCGTTCAATTCGGCGCTGTATTCAAAACTCGGCTACGATCCGCTGAGGGATTTCGTGCCGGTGGCGCTGGTCTATAAATTCGGCTACGTGATGGTCGGCCGCAAGGATCTGCCGCAAGCCAAACTCGCAGACATCGTCGCGTCGGCGAAGGCCAATCCGGGTTCGATCTCGGTGGCGACCGCCGGCGTCGGTACCGGCCAGCAATTGGTCGCAGCGGCGTTCATGAAGGCGGCCAGCGTCAAGCTACTCGAAGTGCCCTACAAGGGCTCGCCGCCGGCCTTCATCGACCTGTTGGCGGGCCGCATCGATCTGTTTTTCGATTCGATCGCGGCCGGTTTGCCTTACGTACAGTCAGGACAAGTGAGGGGAATCGCGGTGCTGTCGTCCAAACGGAGCCCGTTGGCGCCCGACGTGCCGACGATGTCGGAAGCCGGCGTTCCCGGTCTCGACGTCGACTCCTGGCTCGGGATTTTTGCGCCGGCGAAAACGCCGCCGGAAGTGCTTGCAAAACTGCGCCGGGAAATCCGCGCCGCGCTGCCCGACCTCAAGGAGCGGTTTGAAAAAAGCGGCGGCGAAGTCTGGGATTTTCCCGACGACAAGCTCACGGCCTTTGTCGCGTCCGAACACGAGACCTGGACCAAGCTGATCCGCGAAGCCGGCATCAAGCTGGATTGACGAGGAGGTCTATTTGACCCGCTCGATCAATTCCATCGCACCTGCTGGCGCCCGCACTTTGCCCTCGTGGATCACGTAGGCGAAGACGTCGCGCGGCGCCTTCTTCGGCTTGGTCGCATCGACGCGCGGCAGGTCGTCCGGCTCGTCGCCCGACGCCCAGGCCTGAAAGCGTTTCGCCCAGGCGTCGAGTTGCTTTGGCGGGTAGCAGGTCTTGAGCTCGTCGTTGCCCTTCTGCAATCGTGCATAGACGAAATCGCTTGCGATATCGGCAATCGCGGGATACTTGCCGTGCTCGGCGAACACCACGGGCGTTTCGAATTTTCGCAGCAGCGCGATGAAATCGGGCACGCAGAAACTGTCATGCCGCACCTCGACCACATGGCGCAGCGCGCGGCCTTCGAGCGTGCGCGGCAGCAGTTCGAGGAATTTTCCGAAATCGGCCTCGTCGAATTTCTTGGTCGGCGCGAACTGCCAGAGCACGGGGCCCAGGCGGTCGCCGAGCTCCAGCACGCCGGAATCATAAAACCGCTTCACGGAATCGCCGGCCTCCGCCAGCACGCGCCGGTTGGTGGCGAAGCGCGGTCCCTTCAACGAAAACACGAAACCGTCGGGCACTTCGCGCGCCCATTTGCGAAAACTCTCCGGCTTCTGCGAGCCGTAATAGGTGCCGTTGATCTCGATCGAGGTCAGTTTCGACGCGGCATAGGACAGTTCCTTCGCCTGCGCCAGCTTCTCCGGATAGAACACACCGCGCCACGGCTCGAAGGTCCAGCCGCCGATGCCGATAAAGATGTTGCCGCTGTTCTTGGCGGATGATTTTGCAGCTTTGCTCACCGGGGGCTCGTTACAATGGAGGGATGATGTCGGGCGATCATAATCCAGATCGGGTCTGATTGGCCAGATTGCCGCAGGTACGGTACTTCCCAGGAAGCACGGTGTGGCAGCATGTGTCACCGCCATCATATGGACAGCGACACGGCTTGAGCCGACAATGGGCTTCAAACTTGGCGCGCCGATTGCAGGTCTTTGCAACGCGGCAGGCCGTGTGCCCGGACTTTTCCGTTCCTATCGACGCAGCGGTTCGGGTTTGGCTACGAGCGGAGATATGACAGGCAAGCATCCATCGTCGCAGCGAGCGGCCAGGACCGGTGGGCAGGCCCAGTTCGGGGCCCTGCTGATGACCGATGGTGGAACGCAGCGGAGCGGCCCGCCGTCGCTGTTCCATGGCCTGACCGAGTCCGAAATTGGGCAGGTCCTGGGTTCCGGCAAACGCAAGGTGCTCTACCGCGGCGCCCAGCTGTTCAGCCAAGGCAGTCCGCAGGACGGCATCTTCCTGATCGAGAGCGGTCGCATCAAAGTGTTCTACATCGCACCTTCGGGTCGCGAGATCACGCTGGCCTACTGGCACTCCGGCAACTTCGTCGGCGGCCCCGAAGTTTTCAAGCAGGGGCTGCACATCTGGTCGGGGGTGGCCGCCGTCAACTCCACCGTGCTGCATTTGCCGGGCGATACCTTGCGCAGGATGGTGCTGACGATTCCCGCGCTCGCGATCGGCATCATCGAAGGCCTGACGTTCAAGGGCCAATGCTATTCGGCGCTGGCCCAGATGCTCGGGACGCGGTCGCCCACCGAAAGGCTGGCGCAGCTCTTGCTGCATCTCATGAACCTCTACGGCGTCGAAGAGCGCGACGGCAACCTGATTGCCGCCTCGTTCACCCACGCCGATCTCGCGCATATGACCGGCGTGACGCGCCAGTCCGTCACGGTGAGCTTGAAGCGATTTACCGAGCTTGGAATCCTGCATGCGCGCGGCTCCAACCTCGTGATCACCAACGCGGACATGCTGGGCGATATTCGCGATGGCAAGCATGCCAAGGCTGCCGCTTCCGACGATATCGCGTGAGGCCCTGGGATCGCGGAGTCCCGCGACAAACCGTCGCCAGCGCTCGTTTCAGCCGTTTTGGATGTTCGCGGGTCGATTCTCATCGACCCGTTGTGACTATTTCATAGCCACCGAGCCTGCCGGGTAGCCAAATAGGCCTCGAATTCTGTCCATTAATTGAGCATCCGCAAATTTCTTAGCAATAGGTTGCTGGCCCGAAGCGTTCGTCGTTTCGGATTCTGAGGAGGCCGTTCAGAACTTGTTCACCGGACGCCACGGCGTCCCGATGGAAGCAAGCGAGTTCACGGCAATGACGCCACTCCCTTCATCAGCGACGCCCTTCGCGAACCGGGCCTTCGCGAACCGGAAGCCGTCCCCCGTCAGAGTCTGTCTGATGGCATGTCGTTTGCACCCTCAACAGCATCACGCCAGTCAGTCTGCTCAGCGCCGAGTAACCCTGCCGCTCTTCGCCGCGACCGGGGGATTTCGCATGGGCATTGCAAGTCAAACCGCACAGTTTGGTTCGAAAGGATTTGTTCCATGAGCATCGGCCCGGCCTCCAAATTCCCTGGCTTCTTTCCCTTGATCGCGGCAGCCGCCATCGCATTGGCGTCGGGGCAGGCGAGTGCGGAGACGCTCGAGATCGGGATCGGTACACAGAATACGACGACCAACACCGTGACCGGCGGCGTCGTGCTGAAGGAGTTGGGTCTGCTGGAGAAGCACCTCCCGAAGACCGGCAAGTACAAGGACATTCAGTACAAGCTGAGCTGGCAGAATGCGACGTCCGGCCCGCCGATCACCAACGGCATGATGGCCAACAACATCCAGATCGGTATGATGGGCGATTACCCGCTGATGGTGAATGGCGCCACCGGGCAGGCGACCAAGAACGAAACGCAGCTCGTCGCGATCATCGCCTACAACGCCGTCGGCGGCGGCAACGGCATCGTCGTCCACAAGGACTCGCCGTTCTACGAACTCGCCGATCTCAAGGGCAAGAACGTATCGGTGCCGTTCGGCTCCGCCGCGCATGGCATGATGCTCACCTCGCTGCAGAAGCGCGGCCTGCCGCCGGATTTCTGGAACCTGGTGTCGCAATCGCCGGAAGTCGGCAGCACCAATCTGCAGGAAAAACGCATCGACGCGCATGGCGACTTCGTGCCGTTCGCCGAATTGCTGCCGTTCAAGGGCTTTGCCCGTAAGATCTATGACGGCGCCGAGACCAAGACACCGACCTTCCACGGCGTCGTGGTGCGCAAGGATTTCGGCGAGAAATATCCGGAAATCGTGGTCGCCTACATCAAGGCGCTGATGGAAGCGAACGACTGGATGCGCAAGAACCCGAAATTCGCGGCCGAGAAGATCGAGGAGTGGACCAAGATCAACAAGGAAGTGATCTACATCTTCTTAGGTCCCGGCGGCGTGCATACGCTCGATGCGACCATCAAGCCGAAATGGGTGGAATCCATCGGCGCGAACTACGCGATCCTGCAGAAACTCAACATGATCAAGGAACTGAACATCGGCGCCTGGGTCAACGACAGCTATGTGCGAACGGCCTACAAGGAGCTTGGGCTCGACTACGACAAGCAGCTTGCGTCGTATGACAGCTATAATGTCACCGGCACCGATCCGGTCTGCAACGCACCGGTCAACGATCCCCTGCAAACCGGCGAGATCTGGATCCAGGGCGGCGACATCGTGCCGTTCAGCTCACCGGTCTGCACGCTGCTCGGCGTGAAGAAATACGGCTCCGAGGGCAAGAAGTTCAACGCCGTCTATCTGGTCGATCATCAACTCGGCATCAAGGTGTTCGCCGATGCCGCGTTCTATTCGATTGGCGGTCAGGATCTGAAAAAGCCGGAAGTCGTTCCGTTCCTGCTCAAGAAGGATGCGGAAGCCTATGCGGCCATGAATGGCGGCAAGCTTGCGACCTATGCCGAAGTCCTCGGCGCCATCAATCTCGGGCAATAGGGGAATCCGATGGGCAGCACGGCAACAGCCAAGATCGTGGCGCTTCCGATGGTCGACAAGCAGGCCGATCCTGTGCCGGCGGCTGTGGAGACCAAGGCTTCCGCAGCGCAGGTGTCCGCAACCGGACCGGCCGCAACGCAAATGCCGATACCCGAACCGGAGCATATCCCCACGGTCTCCCTGACCAGGGTGTTCGTGAACCTGTGGGGATACGTCACCCGCGAGCGGATCATCACGGCGTCGCTGGCCTGCATCTCGATCGGGGCGCTGTTCCTGTTCTGGTATCTCGGCACCAAGTACCGGCTCGAATTCTACATCCGCTTCAAGAACGTTCCGACGCCCTATGAGGTGTATCAGCAACTGACGCAGGTCGGGCTGTCGAACAAATATCTCGTCAACATCGCCATCAGCGTACGCCGCATCCTGCTTGGCTTCATGATCGCGACCGCGATCGGCGTGCCGCTGGGACTGGTGATCGGCAAATACCAGCGCGTGCGCGACTTCTTCATGCCGGTCGTCGAGATCATGCGGCCGATTCCCGCGATCGCCTGGGTGCCGATGTCGATCATGCTGTGGCCGAACAACGAGGCCAGCATCGTCTTCATCACCTTTATCGGCGCGTTCTTTCCGATCCTGCTCAACACCATTCACGGCGTTCATTCGCTGGATGGCGTGCTGGTGCGGGCGGCGCGCTGCCTCGGCGCCAGCGAAATCCGCCTGTTCCTGAACGTGATCCTGCCGGGGTCGCTGCCGCACATCTTCACCGGCCTTGCCGTTGGCATGGGCGTGGCCTGGGTCTCGCTGATCGCCGCCGAGATGATCTCCGGCCAGTTCGGCGTCGGCTACTTCACCTGGGAAGCCTACTCGCTGGTGGACTATCCCGCGATCGTGCTCGGCATGATCACGATCGGTGTCCTTGGACTGGCATGCAGCGGCATTATCCGGATGGTCGGTATTCTCCTGATGCCCTGGCTCGCATTCGCACCCGGAGGTCGACGATGACGATGGCCATGACGGAAGCCGAAACCCACAAGGGCTTCATCGATGTTCGCGAGATGGGCGTGACGTTCGGCGCCAACGACAACAAGGTCGTCGCCGTCGACAATGTCTCGCTCAACGTCCAGCCGGGCGAGTTCGTATCGCTGATCGGGCCTTCGGGTTGCGGCAAGTCGACCTTGCTCAGCATCGTCGCCGGCTTCGTGAAGCCGACGCGCGGCGAGGCCCTGCTCGACGGCAAGGCGATCACCAAGCCGGGTTCGGACCGCGGCGTCGTGTTCCAGCAATACTCGCTGTTTCCGTGGCTGTCGGTTCGCAAGAATGTCGAGTTCGGCCTCAAGATGGCCGGTGTCGAGCAAAGCAAGCGCAACACCACGGCGCGGGCGCTGCTCGATCTCGCGGGCCTTCTGTCGTTCGAAAACCATTATCCGGATCAGCTCTCCGGCGGCATGAAGCAGCGCATCGGTATCGTTCGCGCGCTGGCGACCAGTCCGCAGGTTCTCTTGATGGACGAGCCGTTCGGCGCGCTGGATACGCAGACGCGCGTCGTGATGCAGGAGATCCTCACCAACATCTGGCAGCAGTTCCGCATCTCGGTGCTGTTCATCACGCACGATATCGAGGAATCGATTTTCCTCTCCGACCGCATCTACGTGATGACCGCCCGTCCGGGCCGTATCAAGGCCGAGATCAAGGTGCCGTTGCCGCGCCCGCGTACGGCCGAGATGACCGACACGCCGGAGTTCATGAATCTGGTGCAGGAGCTCAAGGGCCTGATCCGGGAAGAGTCGCTCGCGGCCATGGCGCCGGAGATCAGGGATCGAGGCCTATCTGGCTTTGGCATGAAAGTAGGACCGAAAGGAGTAGGCGAAATCTTCTGACCTAACGTCGAACGTCGCGGCCTGACAGGCGCGAACCGGAAATCAATCACAGCAATCAAGCACGGACGCGAACAGGCGTGCGCGTCAACGATGACTCGCGCCTTGCGTCCATCACTTCGGAGCATTCAATGGCAAAGAAACCCAACATTCTGTTTTTCCATGTCGACAATCTGGGCATGGGCGAACTCGGTTGCTACGGCGGCGGCATTCTGCGCGGCGCTGATACCAGGCGCATGGATAATTTCGCAAAGGAAGGCGCCAAACTGACGCACTACGTCGTCGAGCCGCAATGCACGCCGACCCGTTCGGCGCTGATGACCGGACGCTTTCCGATCCGCTCCGGCAACCATACCATTGCACTGGGTGGTAATGGCGGCGGCATCGTCACCTGGGAGCGCACCATCGGCACCATTCTGTCGGACGCCGGCTATGCGACCTCGATCTACGGCAAATGGCACATCGGCGCCGAGGACGGCCGCTTCCCCACCGATCACGGCTTTGACGAATGGTACGGCCCCTTGCGCACCTACGACGAATGCATGTGGCTGACCGATCCGCACTACGTTCCGGAGCGCGACGGCTTCTCGCACATGCATGAAGGGGTCAAGGGCAAGGGTGCCTGGCCGCTGCTCGACGAGCAGCTCACCATGGAAACCAAGAAGACCTGCGACCTCGAATATCAGAAGCGCGCCATCAAGTTCATGGAGAAGTCCGTCAAGGCGGACAAGCCGTTCTACTGCTACTTTAACCATTCGCTGATGCACTTCCCGATGAGCCCGCGCGACGAATTCGTCGGCAAGAGCGACAATGGCGAGTGGGGCGATTGCCTCCTGATGCTGGACCACGATTTCGGCGTGCTGCTCGACAAGCTCGACGAACTCGGCGTTCGCGACAACACCATCGTCGTGATGTGCGGTGACAACGGCGCCGAGGACCATCTCGCCGGCCGCGGTACTGGCGGCTTCTTCGACGGCTCGTATTTCAGTTCGGCCGAAGGCGGCATCCGTACGCCGCTCCTGATCCGCTGGCCGGGCCACATCAAGCCGGGTACCGAAAGCAACGAGATGGTTCATGTCACCGACATGTTCACGACGCTGCTGTCCATGACCGGCTGCGAGGCGCCCAAGGATCGTCTGATCGACGGCGTCGACCAGAGCGACTTCTTCCTCGGCAAGAAGGAAACCTCCAACCGCGAGTCCTGCATCGTCTGGCTCAAGGACGAACTGCATGCGGTGAAGTGGAAGGACTTCAAGATCAACTTCAAGCGGCAGCAGCATTTTCATGATCCGGAATTGCCGCTCGGCTTCGCCCGCATCACGCATCTGAAGGAGGATCCGAAGGAGCGCGAGGCGGTCAACCAGCGGTATGTGCGCTGGTGGGTGATGCAGCACGCCCAGCGCATCATCCGGGATTTCGAGGAGAGCGCCAAGAAGGAGGAACTGATTCCGCCGGGCGCGCCGCTCGATTTCGTGCCGAAGCAGCGCAAGAGAGCGTGAGTACGATGTCTGCACCGACGATAGCGGCGCCAGCCGCACCGGGTGCAGCCGGCGGTCGCCGGGGAGCGGGCTGCTGCTCGCTCTCCGGTCATGCAACAACCGGCGTGATATCGGATGCGGCCGTCCGGGGCGCCATGATCTGGCTCCCCGGCGGCAATTTTCTGATGGGCTCCAACAGCTTCTATCGCGAGGAACGCCCGGTCCGCCCCGCCCATGTCGACGGTTTCTGGATCGATACCTATCCCGTCACCAACGCCGAGTTCCGCAAATTCGTCGAGGCGACCGGATACGTCACCTATTCCGAACGCCAGCCCGATCCTTCGATGTATCCTGACGCCGACCCTGGCATGCTGGTGCCGGGCTCGCTGGTGTTCAGGAAGCCCGATCGTCCGGTCAACCTGCGCAACAACCTCGCCTGGTGGGAATACAGGCCGGGCGCCGACTGGCGGCATCCGCTAGGGCCGGAGAGTTCGATTCTGGGGCGCGAGGATCATCCGGTCGTCCATGTCACCTATGAGGACGCGCTCGCCTATGCGGCGTGGGCAGGCAAGGAGTTGCCGACCGAAGCGGAATGGGAATTTGCCGCGCGCGGCGGCCTGGAAGGCAAGGCCTATCCATGGGGCGATGCCTCCAACCCGGATGGCCGGTTCATGGCCAACACCTGGCAGGGCCATTTCCCGTACCAGAATTCGGCCGACGACGGTTACGAGGGGACGTCGCCGGTCGATGCGTTTCCACCCAACGGCTATGGCCTGTTCGACATGGTCGGCAACACCTGGGAATGGACGTCGAGCCCCTTTGACGCCGTTGCGATCCAACAGGACGCCGCGCAGCCGCAATCCTGCTGCCATACCAGCGCCGGCAATGACCGCGCCGTGCGCGTGACGGTGAAGGGTGGCTCGCATCTGTGCGCCCCCAATTACTGCCTGCGCTATCGGCCCTCGGCCCGTCAGGGCGAGACCGTCGATTCTTCCACATGCCATATCGGCTTTCGCTGTGTCGTGCGTCAGCCGCCCGGCAAATGAATAGTTTTTGGAAATTCTCTCATGCAAGTCGCCAGCACCACCACTAACGCGCAAGTTCAATTCGAAGATTCGCCGTCGATCATAACCGTGCTGCGTGCACCGAACCTGTTCGTGCGGGAGTCGCTGGCCGGAATCGTCACCGCGCTGGCGCTGATCCCGGAGGTGATCTCGTTCTCGTTCGTGTCCGGTGTCGATCCCAAGGTGGCACTGGTTTCCTCGATCGTGCTGTGCCTCGTGATGTCGGCGCTCGGCGGCCGGCCGGCGATGGTTACGGCGGCGGCGGGATCGATCGCGCTGGTGATCGGGCCGATGGTGAAGCTTCATGGCGTCGGCTATATCCTGCCTACCATCATTTTGGCCGGCATCATCCAAATCGGGTTCGGCGTTGCCGGGCTGGCGCGGGTGATGCGCTTCGTTCCGCGTTCGGTGATGATCGGTTTTGTCAATGCGCTCGGCATTTTGATCTTTGCGGCACAGGTGCCGCACATTTTCAACGTGCCGTGGCTGGTTTATCCGCTGTTCGCGCTCACGATCGCCGTCGTCCTGGTGATGCCGCGCATCACCACCGCGGTGCCGGCGCCGCTGGTCGCCATCATCGTCGTGACCGCGATCGTAATGACCGGTCATCTGACGGTGCCCAATGTCGGCGGCGAGGGCGCGATGGCGCCGGGGCTGCCGGGCTTGACGGCGTTTGCCGTCCCGCTCAGCCTTGAAACGCTCCGCATCATCTGGCCGACCGCGCTCAGCGTCGCCTTTGTCGGCTTGCTTGAGACGCTGCTGACGGCCAAGCTGGTCGACGATCTCACCGATACGCGCTCGCACAAGGGCAGGGAGTCCTGGGCGCTCGGCGTCGCCAATATCGCCGCCGGCTTCTATGGCGGCATCGGCGGATGCGCGATGATCGCCCAGACCGTGGTCAATGTGAAGATCGGGCAGGGCCGCACCAGGATATCGACGGCGGTTGCCGCGATCGTGCTGCTGGTGCTGGTGACCGCCCTCAGCGATCTGATGGCGCAAATTCCGATGCTGGCGCTTGCCGCCGTCATGATGATCGCCGCTCTCAAGACCATCGACTGGCACAGTATCGCGCCCTCGACGCTGAAGCGCATGCCGATCCCGGAAACGCTTGTCATGGTCCTGACCGTTGCCGTTACCGTTGCCACCGGCAATCTCGCCATCGGCATCGCCGTCGGGGTGTTGCTGGCGATGGTGTTGTTCGCGCGCCGGGTTGCGCACGTCATCCGCGCGGAGCGCGCGGTCAGCGACGACGGCCTTTCGGTCCGTTACCACGTTCACGGGCCGCTGTTCTTCGGCAGCAGCAACGACCTCGTCGAGCGCTTCTCCTACGGCGTCGACCCGAAGCGCGTTCTGATCGATCTCACTCATTCGCAGATCTGGGACGCTTCGAGCGTCGCGGCGCTGGATTCGATCCAGACCAAGTACCGCGACCATGGCGCCACGGTCACGTTCGTCGGGCTCGACCAGCGCAGCTCGTCGTTCCACCAGCGGCTGACCGGCCAGCTCGGCGCCTAGAGATAGAAGGAGCTTCCGATGGCAATCATCCAATGGCTGTCGACATTCGCCCGCCGCATCATGCGGGTCTGGGCCGGTCGCTACCGGCCGGAGCGGCATTACATGCGCGGGGCAGGGCCGGCGGCGAAGCGAAGCGCGAGCCGGAGTGTCGGTTCGTAGACTTGGTTCCTCCTTTTTCAATTGTGATTGGCCAATCCGCCGAAACCGTGCTGTGCACATTTGGCTTGATCGGGTTCGGGCAACACAAGAAGAAAATGGAGACGAGGATGCGCATCCTGATGGCCGCGCTGGCCGTGATGATAACTTGTCCTGTTCTCGCCGATGAGGCCGATGATGCCCGCCGTTTGGCGGTTTCGGGGCGTGACGCCTATTGGAACTGCCTGGCCCGCGAGTATCCGCGCGAAAGCAACCGGAACATGCCGGAACAGGAATTTGGCGCGTTGATCGCCGCCGCGTGCGCGTCGGAGCGACAGAACTTCCGGGTGGCGCTGGTCGGCTATCTCGGAATCCAGTTCCCGGACAAGGATACGGACGCGAATCTGACGACGGCGAACAATGCCATCGCCTTCGCCCAGAAGGACATCGTGACGGCGTTTGCAAGGCGCAAGGCCGTATCGAAGTAGCCTGGCACGGTCTTCGCCGATCTATTCCACCATTCCGGCCTTCCGTGATATTATTCCCGATCGGACGGGAGATTGTCGGGTATGGATTCTGAGTCAGTAGCCGGTATTTTGGGTGGCATCGTCGCCGCGATCGTGCTGGTGGTCGCGATCGCCTATGGGCCGATCGGGCAGTTTGGCAAGCCGCCGCCCAAGCCGGCCGTTGTTCAGCAGGTCCCGGCCGCGCCGGCGGCGCCTGCGCCGAGGGGGCCGGTGATTCGGGAAGTGCCCAATTAAGGAATGCGGGGCCGGCGACAGGCCGCCCCTTGCGGATCGCCAAGGGCATCCCCATATGGCCTTAACGGCGACGTTGATGCTTAAGAAGCTCCGGCGCTGGGACGACCATGAATAGCTTGGCAGCGCCGGATGTACGCGCGCCCTCTGTTCGTGGTCGTTGGCATTTTGGGGCCGTTTTTGGCCCGTTTTCCCACATCCGGCGACGTTCGACCGCCTTTGTAAGAGCCGGCGGCGCCTTGGCATCACCGGCGGCTGCGGATATACGCTGGCCCCATGAATGAAGCCATCAAGCCGGGCCCCGAAAGCCCGCTGCAGGCCGCCGGTTTGCCTCAGCTTTCGGTCGTCGTCCCCACCTTCAACGAGCGCGACAACGTCACCGTCCTCTACCGGCGGCTGGATGCAACGCTGACGGATATCGCGTGGGAAGTCGTGTTCGTCGACGACAATTCGCCCGACGGCACCTGGGAAGTGGTGCGCGGCCTGGCAAGCAAGGATTCGCGGGTCCGCTGCATTCGCCGGATCGGACGCCGCGGGCTGTCCGGGGCCTGCATCGAGGGCATTCTCGCCGCCAGCGGGCCCTATGCGGCCGTGATCGACGCCGATCTGCAGCATGACGAAACGCAGCTGCCCAAGATGGCCAGGCTGCTGCAAAGCGGCGAGGCCGAACTCGTGGTCGGCAGCCGCTACATCGAGGGCGGCAGCGCCGACAGTTTCGACAAGGGCCGCGCCGGCATCAGCACGCTCGCGACCGAACTCGCCAAGCGCCTGCTCAAGGTCGAGATCGCCGATCCCATGAGCGGCTTCTTCATGATCCGCCGCGACCGCTTCGAGCAATTGGCGCCGCAGCTTTCGATCCAGGGTTTCAAGATCCTGCTCGACATCGTCGCGACCGCGCAGGGCAAGCTGCGCACGGTCGAGGTTCCCTTTACCTTCGGATCGCGCCAGCACGGTGAGAGCAAGCTCGATTCCATGGTGGCGCTGGATTTCCTCGGGCTGGTGCTGGCCAAGCTCACGCATGATGTCGTGTCGCTGCGTTTCCTGCTGTTTGCGATGGTCGGCTCGATCGGCTTGGTCGTGCATCTCGCGGCGCTGTTCATCTCGCTCGAACTGTTCAAGGCGCCGTTCCCGGAGGCGCAGGCCATCGGCGCGGTGACCGCGATGACCAGCAATTTCATCCTGAACAATTTTCTCACCTATCGCGATCAACGCCTGAAGGGCTTTGGCATCCTGCGCGGCTTGCTGCTGTTCTACCTCGTGTGCAGCGTCGGCCTGCTCGCCAATGTCGGCGTCGCGTTCTCGGTCTACGACCAGGAGCCGATCTGGTGGCTGGCCGGGGCGGCGGGTGCGCTGATGGGCGTGGTCTGGAACTACGCGATGTCCGGACTGTTCGTCTGGCGCAAGCGATGACCCAAAAATGAATCCGAACGAGGCTCGGCTTGTCCTCAACACGGTTCTGACGATCCTGGCGCTGGTCGCGGTGCGGCTCGTCGCTGCCGCCTGCACGCCGATCACCTTCGACGAAGCCTATTACTGGATGTGGTCGAAGAGTCTGGCCGGCGGCTATTACGATCATCCGCCGATGGTCGCTCTCGTGATCCGTCTCGGCACCATGATCGCCGGCGACACCGAACTCGGCGTACGTCTGGTATCGGTCCTTTTGGCATTGCCGATGAGCTGGGCGGTGTACCGGTCCGCCGCCATATTGTTCGGCGGCAAGCGGGTGGCGGTGACGTCGGCGATCCTGCTGAACGTGACGCTGATGGCCGCGGTCGGCACCATGATCGTCACGCCGGATGCGCCGCTGCTGGTGGCATCGAGCTTCGTGGTGTTTTCGCTCGCCAAGGTGCTGGAGACCGGGCGCGGCGCATGGTGGCTCGCGGTCGGTGTTGCCACCGGCGCGGCGCTGCTGTCGAAATACACCGCGCTGTTTTTCGGCCCCGCGATCCTGATCTGGCTGATCGCGGTTCCGAAATTGCGGCGCTGGCTGCTCTCGCCCTGGCTCTATCTCGGCGGCCTCGTTGCGCTGGCGATGTTCAGTCCGGTCATCCTTTGGAACGCCGATCATCATTGGGTGTCCTTCATCAAGCAGATGGGCCGCGCGCGGATCGAGGATTTCAAGCCGGGCTTCATTGCCGAACTGATCCCGACGCAGATCGCGTTCGCGACGCCGCTGGTGTGGATCCTCGGCACCATGGGGCTCTACGTGATGTTCCAGCGCCGCGCCGGCGCGCTGGCGGCGCGCGCACTGGTCAGCACGATGTTCTGGACCATCGTTGCCTATTTCGTCTGGCATTCGCTGCATGCCCGCGTCGAGGCGAACTGGTTTGCCCCGGTCTATCCGGCGTTTGCGATCGCGGCGGCGTACGCGGCCCATCTGGTGCAATGGGAGGTGCGCGAGCAGCGCACGGTCAATTTCTGCCTGCGCTGGGCGGCGCCGACCGGCATCGTGATGTTTGCGCTGTTGATCGTGCAGGCCAATACCGGCGTACTCTCGGGCTATCGCCGCGACGCCACCGTGCGCAGTGTCGGCGTCGGCTGGCGCGAAATGGCGGCCGGGATCGAAGCGGTGAGGGTGCGCGCCGGCGCTTCCTGCGTGCTCGCCCCGGATTACGGCACCACCGGCTGGCTCGCCTTCTACCTGCCGAAGGGGACTTGCGTGGCGCAGCAGAACCAGCGCATCCGCTGGGTCAACATGCCCGAGCCGACGGCGGCGCAGCTCGGCGACAGGCAGCTCTATGTGCACGAGGTCTTCCCCGGCGATCATCCGCTGAAGGGTGGTTTTGCCCGTATCGAGAAGGTCGCCGAGGTCCAGCGCAAGCGCGGTCCGCTGCTGATCGAGACCTACGCGCTCGATCTGCTCGAGGGGCCGAAGGGCGAGGTTTTCGACCGTTCCCCGCCGCCGGAATTGCAGTAACGTTGCTGGAGAGACCCGTGCCCCGGAGAAAATAATCGGGCGCCCTTGTCGGATCTGCCTTTTCTGGATCGTCTTGTAGCGAACCCAAAACTCCGCCCCTAGAGCCGAGGTCGTGTCATGAGCAGTTCCATCCTGAAGCCGGCCGCCGATCTTGCCCGCAGCAATACCGCGCGCGTGCCCAACGAAAGCGCCGAATATCGCCGCGCGCGCGAACAATTGCTCGCGGAAGAAATCGAACTTCGCCGCCATATCGAACGCGTCGCGGAATTGCGCCGTGCATTGCCGCCCGGCGGCGCGGTGACCAAAGACTATTCGTTCGTGGGCGAGAGCGGCAGCGCCACGCTGGCCGACCTGTTCGGCAACAAGCAGACGCTCGTTATCTACAGCTACATGTTCGGCCCGCAGCGCGAGCAGCCATGTCCGATGTGCACGTCGTTCATGGGGACATGGGCGGCCAAGTTAAAGGATATCGAGCAGCGCATCGCGTTTGTCTTCGTCGCGCGCTCGCCGATCGCACGGTTGATCGAAGCCAAGAAGGCGCGGGGCTGGACGCAGCACAAGATCTATTCCGATCCGTCGGGCGATTACACGCGCGACTATGTCAGCGCCGCGGATGCCGATATGCCCGGCTATAACGTGTTCACGCGCCGCGACGGCTCGCTCCGTCATTTCTGGTCCGGTGAAATGGGACAGGCCACCGCCGATCCCGGTCAGGATCCCCGCGGGGCACCCGACCTCGATCCGCTGTGGACCATCCTGGACACCACGCCCGAAGGCCGCGGCAAGGACTGGTATCCGCGTTTGAGCTATTAGAACTGCGGCCAGAATCGGCGAGCAACGGAGGTCATGTCTGCATCTGTTGCAAGCAAAGCTATTTACAATTACGGAATTTGCTGTATTTGGACGCGCACTTCTGCCGATCCTACGGGAAGACGATGCAACATCGAGCCACCTATCCGACGCGTGATGCAGGCCTGCCGGTCGTCCGGCCCGGTCGCGTCTCGCTGCGCGCGTATAGTCTGCTCTCGATAGATGAATCGTCCAATCGCAAAGAACGACTAGCGTAAGCGGCGGCGGGATTTTCCTTCTGCCGTACAGGCAGAGAGACCAAATCCCGCAAATTGTCCGCTTCGGCCAATTGCACTTCGAAACGCCTTTCTGCCTGCAAAGCCAAACCGGCCGGTGTCGCTTCGGACATCGGTCTTCTGATGGAGTCCCGAACGGGTCTCCATGATGACATGAATTGCAGGGAAGGAGGATCCGATGCGATCCGATCCGTTTCAAGAGCGCGCCAGGGCCCTGGCGATCGAGGCCGGGCTCGACCCCGACGCCAAGATTGATCGTCCCCGGCCAGCGGCCGATGCCGCTCTGGTGCACGTTCCGCGACGCTGCCCGCAAGGAGAAGCTTGCGCGTGACGCGGAGGCCGTTGCCGCCGACATCGCGATCAAGCCGCAGGCTGCGCAGTATCAAAACAGCCCGCTCAAGATCTTCGGCCGGCACGAGGACGCCACGATCGCGCAGATGCGCAATTGCATGGCGGTCGGCAACGCCGTGGCCGGGGTGATCTGCGCGGACGGGCATCTCGGCTACGCGCAGCCGGTTGGCGGCGTGATCGCCTATGAAAAGCAGATCAGCATCTCCGGCGTCGGGTTCGACATCGGTTGCGGCAACATGGCGGTGCGTCTCGACACGCCGTTCAGCCAGATCGAAAGCAATGTCGGCACCATCATCCGGGACGTCCACAAGGCGATTTCCTTTGGCGTCGGGCGCAGCAACGGGGAGCGCGTCGAACACGAACTGTTCGACGACGGCGACGCCTGGCGTGAGTCCGACATGGGCGCGTATCGGCAGAAGGCGGTCTCGCAACTCGGCACCGTGGGGTCGGGCAACCACTATGTCGACCTGATGCGCGACGAGGCCGGCTTTGTCTGGATCGGCGTTCACTTCGGCAGCCGTGGTCTCGGCCACACCAGCGCGACCCGCTACCTGAAGGCCGCGGGCGGCAAGGACGGCATGCATGTGCCGCCGGCCGTGATCGACGAGGACAGCGAGATCGGACGGCGCTACATCGCGGCCATGCAACTGGCCGGGCGCTATTCCTATGCCGGCCGGGAGTGGGTGGTCGACCGCGTGCGGAAGATCATCGGCGGTAACGTCACCGACATGGTCCACAACCATCACAATTATGCCTGGCGTGAAAATCACGAGGGCAGGGATTTGTGGGTGGTCCGCAAGGGCGCGACGCCGGCCTTTCCGGGACAGCGTGGCTTCATCGGTGGATCGATGGGCGACGACGCGGTCATCGTCGAAGGCGTCGACAGCCTTGAAGCGAAGGCGTCGCTCTATTCGACGGTTCACGGCGCTGGCCGCCTGTTCGGCCGCAGGGAGGCCAAGCGCAGGTTCTCGCGCGCCGAGATGGACGCGTGGCTGCAATCGCGCGGCGTGACGTTGATCGGCGCCGATCTCGATGAGAGCCCGATGGCCTACCGCAGGCTGCCCGAGGTCCTGGCCGAGCATGCCGGCTCGATCAAGGTACAGCACACGCTTCGCCCGTTCGCCGTCGTCATGGCGGGCGACGACGAATTCGATCCGTTCAAGGATTGAATGCCAAAATGGGACACCTGGCCAATGCCCGCCGGGTGTCCCAATTTCGTCCAGTTCCCGCATCCTTACGGAGTAATTTGCGCATAAGTTCCAATGATTTGCGCATGCCCCAGATATGCCCGCGCTTAATCTGCATTTAACTAAAACTCGCCTTAATGACGCTTCACGCCTCTGCGAGACGCTACCGGGGAACTTTTCGGGGCGGCATCACACGGGGCTTTGTAGAGTTGTTCTGGGCGCGAGTTGTATGAGTACGAGTACCGGTGCGTATGGCGTTGCGGCCCACAACCGCAAGAAATCTTCCCGGAAAATCATTCCTCAACATTTCCTCGGCGGCGTCGCGATCGCAGCCGTAGTGCTGGGCTGCGCCTGGACGGTCTACACCAACGTTTTTGCTGCCAATATCTATCCCTCCGTCAACAGCGCAGCGCTCGACGCGCCCGTTGTGAAGAATTCCACCACCGTTGCGGCCCGTCCGGCGCGGCCGGCCTTCAACGAGGTGTTCGCGGCGCTGCCGCAGCCGGTTCCTAAAATTTCGGCGCCCGAGACGGTCGGTCCCTCGATTATGTTTAACGAAAGGTTTGCAGCCTCGGCGCCGCAGGGCGACACGCTCTGGCCCTCCGAACGGCAGATCCCGCCGACGCAACTGGCCGATGCTTCTCCGCCGCCGGCCGCGCCGAAGAAGACTGACGCACCAAAACCCGCCGAAGCACCGAAGGCAAAGGAAGCGGCCCCACAGCAGCAGGCCGCGCTGAACGTTCCGGCGCCGGTGGCGAAGCCGGTTGACGCCAAGGCGGATGCCAAGGCTGACACCAAGGCGAAGTCGGGGGCTTCCGTCCGCGACATGGCGCAGCGCGCCAAGGCCGCGGTGATGTCGATCGCGTCCAACGACAAGCCGACCATGGTCGAGAAACTATGGGGCAAGCCGTCGTCGCGCGGATCGCTGTTGTCCTACGCGTCCGCCGACGCCAACGTCACCGGCAGCATCCCCGATACGCTTTCGCAGAACCCGATGCTGGGTGGATCGCCGCCCTACGACAAGCAGACCGCGGTCTACGACATCTCGGCCAAGATGGTCTATCTGCCCGACGGTACCCGGCTCGAAGCGCATTCGGGCCTCGGCTCGAAATTGGATGACGTGCGCTATGCGCATGTGCGGATGCAGGGCGTGACGCCGCCGCACATTTATGAACTGAAACCGCGCGAGGCACTGTTCCACGGCGTGCCGGCGCTGCGGCTCACGCCGCTCGGCGGAAAGGACAAGATCTTCAACCGTGACGGCCTGCTGGCACACACCTATATGCTCGGTGCCAGAGGCGATTCCAACGGCTGCGTTTCCTTCAAGGATTATTACGCGTTCCTGGACGCGTACCGGAACCAGGGCATCCGCCGGCTTGCCGTGCTGGCGCGGATCGAGTGACGGGCAAGCGATGGCGCCTGTATCTCATTTGAATTTCAAGCAGCCCCTGTAGATCGTCATTGCGAGCGTAGCGAAGCAATCCACGCCTCAACGCGGGGATGGATGGATTGCTTCGCTACGCTCGCAATGACGAGTAGATGCCCCGGGGAAGTCGCTCGAGCGGCTGGTGGAGCAGGTCGGCCGCATCGGCCTCCACGCGGGTGACGGGCAGGGCTTTGATGCACTGCTGACCACGCTGGTTCGCCTGAAGCCGGTCGAGAATGCGTAACGGGAAGCGTCGCCTAAGGGCGGCCCTTCACTCGACGCTCCGCGCCGCCCCGGAATGACGAAGACCATTATTGCGGCCTGTGCGGAGAATCAACTGCCCAAACAAAAACCCCGGCATCGCTGCCGGGGTTTTGCATTTCCTGTAATCGCCTGAGTGGCTGGACTTAGAAATCCATGCCGCCCATGCCGCCGCCCGGGGGCATGCCGCCGGCACCGGCGCCGGCGTTCTTCTTCGGCAGTTCGGCGATCATGGCTTCGGTGGTGATCAAGAGAGCCGCAACCGAGGCTGCGTTCTGGATCGCCGCGCGAACCACCTTGGTCGGGTCGATGATGCCCTTGGAGACCAGGTTGACGTATTCGCCGGTCTGCGAGTCGAAGCCGTAGGCGTACTGATCCTTTTCGAGGATCTTGCCGACGATGACGGAGCCGTCTTCGCCTGCGTTGATCGCGATCTGGCGGGCCGGCGCGGACAGCGCCTTGCGCACGATCTCGACGCCGGTCTTCTGGTCGTCGTTGGCGGTCTTGATGCGCTTGAGCTGCTCGGAGGCGCGCAGCAGGGCGACGCCGCCGCCCGGCAAGATGCCTTCTTCAACGGCCGCACGGGTCGCATGCATCGCGTCATCCACGCGGTCCTTGCGCTCCTTGACTTCGACTTCGGTCGCGCCGCCGACGCGGATCACCGCGACGCCGCCTGCGAGCTTGGCCAGACGTTCCTGCAGCTTCTCACGGTCGTAGTCCGAGGTGGTTTCCTCGATCTGCGCCTTGATCTGCGCCACCCGCGCCTCGATGTCGGCCTTCTTGCCGGCGCCGTTGACGATGGTGGTGTTTTCCTTGTCGATCATCACCTTCTTGGCGCGACCGAGCATCTGCAGCGTGACGTTCTCGAGCTTGATGCCGAGATCTTCCGAGATCGCCTGACCACCGGTCAGAATAGCGATGTCCTGCAGCATGGCCTTGCGGCGATCGCCGAAGCCCGGAGCCTTGACGGCCGCGACCTTCAGGCCGCCACGCAGACGGTTGACGACGAGGGTGGCGAGCGCTTCGCCTTCGACGTCTTCCGCGACGATGACCAGCGGCTTGCCGGTCTGCACCACGGCTTCGAGCAGCGGGAGCAATTCGTTCAGCGAGGAGAGCTTCTTCTCGTTGATCAGGATGTAGGCGTCGTCCATTTCAACGCGCATCTTGTCGGCGTTGGTGACGAAGTAGGGCGAGATGTAGCCGCGGTCGAACTGCATGCCCTCGACGACGTCGAGTTCGGTTTCGAGCGACTTGGCTTCCTCAACCGTGATGACGCCCTCATTGCCGACCTTCTTCATGGCGTCGGCGAGGAACTTGCCGATTTCGGCGTCGCCGTTGGCGGAGATGGTGCCGACCTGGGCGATTTCCTCGTTCGAGGTGACCTTCTTGGAGTTCTTGACGAGGTCGGCGACCACGGCTTCGACAGCCAGATCGATACCGCGCTTCAGATCCATCGGGTTCATGCCGGCGGCAACCGACTTGGCGCCTTCACGGACGATCGCAGCGGCGAGAACCGTTGCGGTGGTGGTGCCGTCGCCGGCCGCATCGGCGGACTTCGAAGCGACTTCGCGCACCATCTGGGCGCCCATGTTCTCGAACTTGTCGTCGAGTTCGATCTCCTTGGCGACGGTGACGCCGTCCTTGGTGATGCGGGGAGCGCCGAACGACTTGTCGAGCACGACGTTGCGGCCCTTGGGGCCGAGGGTGACCTTCACCGCGTTGGCGAGAATGTCGACGCCGCGCAGCATGCGGTCGCGGGCATCAACGCCGAATTTGACTTCTTTAGCTGACATATGGATCTCCGTTTGAAAACTGGACCCTCATCCTGAGGAGCCCGCCCTGGCGGGCGTCTCGAAGGATGAGATGATTGAGCTTGGGGCCCATCCTTCGAGACGCCGGCTGCGCCGGCTCCTCAGGATGAGGGAACGGGCGAAGGCTTAGGCGGCCTTCTTCTTGGTCGCGGGAACGTCGGTGAGGACGCCCATGATGTCGCTTTCCTTCATGATCAGGAGCTCCTGGCCGTCGATCTTGACCTCGGTGCCCGACCACTTGCCGAACAGGACGCGGTCGCCGACCTTGAGGTCGATCGGGATCAGCTTGCCGGCTTCGTCGCGGCCACCGGGGCCCACGGCGACGATTTCGCCCTGCGAGGGCTTTTCCTTGGCACTGTCCGGAATGATGATGCCGCCAGCAGTCTTCTCTTCGGCGTCGATGCGCTTGACCACGACGCGGTCGTGAAGCGGACGGAATTTCATGCAGTCCTCCTAAACTTTTGCAAATGTTGTCGAATTTTGGCGGTTTGGCAGTCCGGGCAGGCGAGTGCCAGCCCGGCTGCGGCTGATTTAGGCTAGACTTGTTCGGGGGACAAGGGCTTCTAGCAGAAAAATTGGCACTCCAATATGACGCCTGCCAATTTCATTCAGCATGATTAATCAGGGTAAACGGCGGACCGGCGCCGTATTAGCACCTGCGGTAAGCTGCTGCTAACGCAACAACTTTCAACAGTTCATTAAACATTTAGGCTTGTGATGAGCGGGTCTCGTGCGTCACATTTCTCTCATGTGAGCGCATCTCCGCCGGGGTGGCTCGGTGCCGCCCCGTGAAATGCGCTTCCGACAATGGAGGTTGGCATGGTCTCGCGGGTTGGGGTTGTTTCCGACGATTTCCGGAAGCAGGTGCTGGGTTACGGACTGACGACGGCGGAAATCCTCTATCGCTTGCCGGATCATCCCTCGCTGCTGCAGTCCTACGTCTGGCAGAATTACGATCTGTTTCCGAAATTCCCCGCGCTGAAAGACTTCCTGGCGTTCTGGCAGGAGAAGCTCGATGGACCCTTGTATTCGGTGACGGTGGCGCACTCCAAGCTGATCAAGCCGGCCGAGCTTCGCGCGGTGGACGGCGTGTTCAGGCTGCATTGAGCCGGCGGGATTATAGAGTGGTCAAAGCGCAAGCGGGCCCATCATCGTTTGCTCGATGAAGATGGTGGGCACGGCGCAGCCGCGCCTTTGCCCATCCTACACTTCGCTCGAAAACACTCTGGGAAACCGAATTTGTGTTAGCCTCTCTTGATCGAACCAACGGGAGGCACCAATGGCCAAGCAAAAAGCGACATCGAAAGCCGCCGCCAAAACCGCGGTAAAGAAAAAATGGACCGGCCTCGGCGCCGCCGCCAAATCCTCGGCCCGCAAGACCATCACATCCAAGGGGCGCGCGGCCCCCGCGGCCAAAACCAAGGCAGCACCTGGCAAGGCGGCAGCCAGGAAGCCTGCAACCAAAGCCCGGCCGAAGCAGCGCATCGCCATCAGCCATCACCGCGAAGAGGATTTTAAAGCCGACGGCCTGCGCACCTACGCGCATTATCGCGACCTCGGCATTGCGGATGCGACCCATGGCCTGGCGCAGGCGCATGTGATCCGGCTGATCGGCCCGTGCAATCCGGCGGAAGTCTCGAAGCTGCATTACCACGACGTCGAATTCCAGATGGTCTATGTGCTCAAGGGCTGGGTGAAGACCTATATGGAAGGACAGGGCGAGACCATGATGAACGTCGGTAGCTCGTGGACCCAGCCACCGCGCATCAAGCATCTGATCTTGGATTATTCCGACGACGTCGAATTGCTGGAAGTGATTTTGCCGGCCGAATTCAAGACGGTGGAATTGTCGTCGTAGGCCTGGGCTTGCGGGCGAATGGCGAATAGGGAGTAGCGAATAGGGGAAGACAGACGATCTTTCCTATCCATTCGCTATTCGCCATTCGCCCCTCACGCCCGCTTCGTCTCCGGCATCACGAACGCGATCAGACAAAGGCCGAGGCATCCGATTGCCGACAGGCCGAGAAAGGCCGTGCTGTGGCCGAAATGGTCGCTGACATAGCCTGCCAGAACATTGCTGCAGGACGCGCCGATACCGACCGCCGTCCCCACCACGCCCTGCGCGAGGTTGAAGTGGCCGCTGCCGAAGGCGATATCGGCGACGGTCAGCGGAATGAGAACGCCGAACACCGCGGCGGTAACGCCGTCGAAGAATTGCACCGCCACCAGCGCGTAGGGATCGGTGACGGTGGCGAACAGCACGCCGCGGATGGCGAGCGCCGAAAACCCGATCAGAAGCAGCGGCCGTCGGCCCCATTGCTGCGCCTTGCGGCCGACCGAGGGCGAACTCAGCGCCACGATCGCCTGGGGCAGAATGATGCACGCCGCGATCAGCACCGGTGCCCATTGGCTCGAACGCGTCGTCACGATGCCGGCCATCAAGGGCAGCATCGCGGCATTGGCGAGCTGCAGCAACATCACGGCGCCGGCAAAGATCAGCAGCGGACGCTGGCGCAGCAGATGCAGCACGCTGGTTGCTTCCGGGTCCGGTTCGGCCCGGGTGATGGAGCCATGCGCCTGTTCCGGATCGATCTCGCGATCCCTGATCCGCGCCAGCGCGATGATGGTGAAGATCACCAGCACGAAGGTGGCGAGAAACACCGAGCGGCTCGACAGGAAATAGCCGCAGGCGCCCATCAGCGCCGCGGCAAAGCCATTGCCGAGCGACGCAAATCTGGCATTGCGCCCGAGCCGTTCGCCGATCGCGGCCGGTCCGACCAGACCGAGGCTGATCGCCGCGATGGCCGGACCCAGCACGCAACTGGCCAAGGCGTGCAGGGTTGCCGCCGCTGCGATCACCGGAAAGATCGGCCACGCCGCATAGGCCAATGCCGCGACGCCGATCGCCGCGACCGCGAAACCGGCGACCAGCCGTTCCCTGCGGGCGGCATCGATGATGGCGCCGCCCGGCATCTGGCCGAGCAATCCGACGACGCCGCCGATCGACAGCACCAGCCCGATCTCGACCTGGGTCCATTTCTGCGTCGTGAGGTAGACCGCGACGAACGGGCCGAAGCCGGTCTGGACGTCGGCGAGAAAGAAGATGAACCAGTCGAGGCCGCGCTGGCTTTGCGAGGAGGGATGGGGTTCGGGCGATGTCGGCGGAGGCAGGGACGTGTCGCCGCGTTCATCGATGGGCGGCGCGGGCCTGGCCGCATCGACACTATCCCTGGTAGGGTTATCGGGGCGTGGGTGCGGGCGCGCGGACAGTTGAATTCTCCGCCGTCAGTGGTCGAATTGCAGGGGCTGCAGGGTGCCGGAGGCGCCGAGCACGACGATCGGCGTATCCTCCTTGTATTCGGGCGCCGCCTTGACCTGCTCCAGCGTCAATTCGAGCGTGATGCTCTCCTTCTTGTTGGTCACCTGTCCGAAGTGAAGCGCGCTCCAGTCGACGACGATCTTGCGGCTGCCGACGCCGAGGAAGCCGCCGAAATCGATCACCGCGGCGCGGACGGTGCCGGCGCGATCGACGATCACGTCGACGATGCGCCCCATGTTCTCACCGGCCGTGCTCTTGACGTCACGTCCGAGAATGCCGCGGGCGTCATACGCGCCGATCACGGTGACGGAAGGCGGCGGCGCGGGCTCTTTCGGCGCATCGGGTGAAGCCTTCGCCGCCGGACCTGGCGGTGCAGCAGCGCCCTTATCCGCTTCCTGGGCGCCCGCCGGTGCGCCGGCCAATATCGCGCCCCATACCAGAATCGCCGCCGTGATCTTTTGCCCTGAGCGCATGCGATCTCCCGAGAACGCTTCGTGGTTGCGCGAGAGGTGACGAACCGGTCGCGGCCGGCTGCGCCATGTTTCTCGCAGGCCGCCGCGCCGTCAGCGCGACAATACGATCGAAACCTGAATCCGGCCGCGCGTGCGCATCATTTCGAGCGATACGTCGTCGCCGTGACGGCGCAGGCGAAGGTCGACGCTGGAATCGCCGAGCTGCAAATCGCGCAGCACCACCTCGTTCAAAAATTCCGGCAGACGTGGATTGCGCAGGCGGATTTCGCCGGCCTGCGCATCGAATTCGAGCCCGAGCGAGGCTTCCAGCAAGGTGAACGGTGTCGCGCTCGCCCAGGCCTGCGGCGAGCATGCCACCGGATAAAGCGTCGGGCCGAATCGCCGCTCACGGCGGAAGCCGCAAAACAATTCGGGCAACCGCCGCAGATCCATGTAGCTTGCCGCGCCGAACAATCCCCGGAACAGATGTTCGACGGAATGTTTCAGGCCGTAGCGCGCCAGCCCCAGCGCGATCAGCGCGTTGTCGTGCGGCCAGATCGAGCCGTTATGGTAGGACATCGGGTTGTAGCGGGCTTCGCCCGACGCCACCGTGCGGATCCCCCAGCCGGTGAAGAAGCGTGGCCGCATCAGGTCGGCGGCGACCAGGCGCGCGCGCTCCTCGCCGACGATGCCCGTGAACAGCAATTGGCCGGCATTCGAGGTCCGGACCTTGCAGGGCCGCTTGGCGCCGTCGAGAGCGAGCGCATAGGTGCCCAAGTCCGGGCACCAGAACGCGGCTTCGAAGCGTGCGGCGAGTTGCGCGGCCTCGTCCTCGAGCTGGCGCGCCTTCCCGGCAAATCCGAGCTGCCGCGCACAGCGTGCCGCCAGCCGCTTGCCGGCGAACACGTAACCCTGCACCTCGCACAGCGCGATGTGGCCTTCGGCGAGTTCGCCGTCGGCGTGAAAGATCGCGTCGAAGGAATCCTTCCAGCCCTGGTTGGCAAGGCCCTGTTCGGAGGCGCGCTGATATTCGACGAAGCCGTCGCGGTCCGGGTCGCCGGGACCGTCGATCCAGGCCAGCGCGGCCTCGATCGCAGGCCACAGCTCCCGCAGCGTGGCTTCATCGCCGGTGCGCTCGAAATAGAATCCGGCCAGCAGCACGAACAGCGGCGTGGAATCGACGCTGCCGTAATATTGCGCGAACGGCACCTCGCGCAGAGCAGCCATTTCGCCGCCGCGCATTTCGTGCAGGATCTTGCCGGGCTCGGCATCGTTCAGGGCATCGACCGCCTTGGCCTGATACGCGGCCAGCCGCTTGAGGACGCCGCAGGCCACGCGGGGATCGATCCACAGCAACTGCAGCGCCGTGATCAGGCCGTCGCGGCCGAACGTGGTCGAATACCAGGGGATGCCGGCATAGGGGTAACGGCCATGCGCGGTCTCGGTCATCAGCATGTTGAGGTCGGCCATCGACTGGCACAGCACCTCGTTGAAGATGTTGTTCGAAGTCTCGATGCTGGTCGTGCCCGCGGTCGAGCGGCGCATCTCGCGCCGATGCGCCAGCAGCCCGCGCATGAACGGCGCCGGCCGGTGCTCGGCGGCATGGTTGCAGGTGACGGCAACGAACACCGAGGTGATCTGATGGGGTTCGAGCGCGACATGATAGGTGGCGCTGTTGACCGCCAGCAAGGTGGGGCGTGGATCGAAATGCAGGTTGGTGGTCCGGACCCTGCCGTCGAGGCCGTGATATTCAAACCTGACGTCGGCGGGGCTCAGCAATTCACTGGAGCCTGTGCCGCGGCGCGGACGCCTGGCACCGCGCACCTCGAACAGGTCGGCGAAGTCATTGTCGAACAGCAAGGTCAGATCGATCTGTGCCGGGCGGTCGCCATGGTTCTGGACGGCGATGCGCTGATAGGCGGTGCCGCGCCACAGGAAGATCGTGCGCACAATGTGGATCAGGTCCTTCTGCAGGACGATCCGGTCGCCGTCGTAGATGTCGGGGTTGGTGAGATCGATCGTCAGCGCCGAATTGTCGTCGCGCAAATTCGACCCGAGCAGCAATGGCTGGGTTTGGTTCAGCATCAATTCGAGCCGCGCCAGATAGCGCGTATCGGCATTGAACAGGCCGTCGGGGCCGCCGGCCGACGCACCGATGTCGCCATGGCTGTCGAGCACGATGAATGTATCGTCATGCTTGAGGGCGCGGCGCGGCCGTGCAGCCTGGCCGGTCATCGGGATATAGAACGGCGATTCCGTGATCTGGTCGGTGGCGGGTGCATGTGCCAATTGGACGTTGCTTTTGATGACCATGGCGTGATCCCTGTCCTTTACTCCTCGCGGATAACGCCCCGCCGATGCGACGCGGACCTGACGGCAATCCCAGACTTCGATCAGGCGGCGTGGCTCGCCAGGCGGTTCATTTCCTGCGTCACCAATTGCCGGTAGGGGCCGGCTTCGCGCATCAGCCGATCCGGCGGCCCGTCTTCGATGATCCTGCCTTCCCTGAGCACCACGACGCGGTCGAAATTCCTTAGCGTGGCGAGGCGATGCGCGATCGCGATCACCGTGCGGCCGCGCATCAGGCGGCCGAGCGCCTCGCGGATCGCTTCCTCTGACTCGCTGTCGAGGGCGGCGGTGGCTTCGTCGAGCAGCAGGATCGGCGCGTCCTTCAGGAACGCGCGCGCAATCGCGATGCGTTGGCGCTGCCCGCCAGAAAGTTTGACGCCGCGATCGCCGACCATGGTGGCAAGTCCGTCCGGCAGATTCTCGACGAAATCGCAGCGCGCCGCGATCGCCGCGCGCAGCACCTCATTGTCGCTCGCCGTCGGACGGCCGTAGCGGATGTTCTCCATGATGGTGCGGTGGAACATCGAGATGTCCTGCGGCACCACCGAGATCGCTTCGCGCAGGCTTTGCTGGGTGACGCGTGAAATGTCCTGGCCGTCGATCGAGATGCTGCCCTTGCCGACGTCGTAGAAGCGCTGCAACAGCACGAACAGGCTGGATTTTCCACCGCCGGACTGGCCGACCAGCCCGACGCGCTGCCCGGCGCGAATGTGCAGGTTGAAATTGTCGAACACCTGGACGCCGCCGGGATATCCGAACGAGATATTCTTGAAAGCAATGGCGGCGCCGTTCTTGACCAGCGGTTCGGCCTCGGGATGATCGCGCAGCTCATGGGGCTGCAGCAAAGTCGCGATCGCCTCCGACAGCCGGGCCGTATGCTGCGTGACGTCGACGAGGGCCACCGCAAGGTCGCGCGTCGCGTGCAGAATGGAAAGGCCGAGCGTGCAGACCAGCACCACATCGCCGGTCGTCGCGCTGCCGCGCTGCCACAGCGTGACGGCCCAGTATAACAGCGCGACCGTCAGCGCCAGCGTGATGACGGCATGGATGAGTCTGAGCTTTTCCAGATAGCGCAGGCTGCGGCCCCGCGCGGTCAGTTCGCGGTCGACGGTGCTGTCGAAGCGGTTATGCTCGTGATCCAGCCCGCAGAACGCCCGCACCAGCGGCATGTTGTTGATGACGTCGACCATTTCGCCGTCGACCGCGGCGGCCTTGTCGGCGTAGTCGTCATGTAATGGTTTGCCCGCGGCGGCGATCCGGAACATGGCGACGAGCACGACACATGCGATCACGACCATGCCGGCCGCCATCGGCAGGCTGACCGTTCCAATCAGCGCGATCGCCACAATTGTGGCGATGCACGGCGGCAACACGTTCCAGACGAACATGTTCTCCATGGTGAACACGGCATTCGAGGTTGCCGTGATGCGGCTTGTCAGCATGCCCGGCAGCCGATCGGTGAAATAGCTCGGCGCGTGCCCGGTCAGATGGCGGAACATGTCACGGCGCAAATCGCCGGTGACACCGACAAACGTAAAGCTCGCTGTCCAACTCGCGACGCGCCACAGCAACACGTCAGAACCGATCAGCGCTATGAGAAAAACGAATGCCAGCCATACACCGCCGCTGTGGGCAGGTCCGGCCGCCAGCGCGTCGACCAGATACTTCACGCCATATTGTGTGCCGACGGAGCAAGCAACCGCTGCCACCACCGCAATCAGAATCAGCGCATGGGAGCGGGGCCGTTGGCGCAGGTAGCGCATCACGAAGGGGAAAGGGCGATGCGCATATCCCGATAGATTGTCCATGTGCCTGCTAAACCTGTTGGAGATTAACGGGAATCCCTAGTGGAACTCGGGACGCTGTCGATACCGGTCATTCGAATGGCGCAGCAACGCCTCACCTGCTCAACAATTTCGCAGCAAAGGTCGTTCAACAAGTCTGATCGCGTGTGATGGCATCAGCAAGACGACAGTGTGAGTGAAGCGCGTGTACTCAGTGGAACCTCGCATCTGCGAAAACGTTCCCGCTGTGGCGATGCCGGCGCCACGAGGGTTGAGGGTTTTCAAAGCAGAGTCAGATCAGGAGGTCGTCAGTATGCGCATCGCGCAGGTTGCTCCGTTGACGGAGGCTGTTCCGCCCAAGCTGTATGGCGGCACCGAACGTGTCGTTCATTGGTTGACCGAAGAACTGGTCGCCCTCGGCCATAACGTCACGCTGTTCGCCAGTGGCGATTCCCGCACGTCCGCAAAGCTGGAAGCGACATGGCCGAAGGCGCTGCGGCTGGACGGATCGGTGCGCGATGCCAACGCCCTGCACATGCTGATGCTCGAGCGCGTGCGGCGGAAATGTGACGACGAGGAATTCGACTTTCTCCACTTCCACCTCGACTACTACCCTTTCTCGCTGTTTGCGCGGCAACCGACGCCGTTCCTCACCACGCTTCACGGGCGGCTGGATCTTCCCGAACATCAGCCGCTGTTCACGACATTCTCAAGGCTTCCGCTGGTCTCGATCTCGAATGCGCAGCGGCGCCCGGTTCCGCAGGCCAATTTCATCCGTACCATCCACCACGGGCTGCCGGAGAAGCTGCTGACGCCGCAGGCGGTCAAGCCGAGCTATCTGGCCGTGCTCGGCCGCATCGCGCCGGAGAAGGGCGTCGACCGCGCGATCCGGATCGCGATCCGATGCGGCATCCCGCTCAAGATCGCGGCGAAGGTCGATCGCGCGGACCAGGAATATTACGACACGCTGATCAAGCCGATGATCGACCATCCGCTGGTCGACTATATCGGCGAGATCGGCGATCACGAAAAATCCGATTTCCTGAGCGGCGCCATCGGCCTCCTGGTGCCGATCGATTGGCCGGAGCCGTTCGGACTCGTGATGATCGAGGCGATGGCCTGCGGCACACCCGTCATCGCCTTTAACAGGGGCTCGGTTCCTGAGATCATCGACGACGGCAGGACCGGCTTCATCGTCGAGGATGAGATCAGCGCCGTGGCCGATGTCGGCCGGCTAGCGGAACTCGATCGTGGCGCGATCCGCAAGCATTTCGAGACGCGTTTCACGGCCCGCCGCATGGCGCTCGACTACCTCAACACCTATCAGTCCATGATCGACGCCGTGAAGCCGCGGATGAAACTGGTCAGCAGCGCGGAGTAGCAGCCGGAGCGCTCAATCATCTCCTGACGATGGTGTGCCGTCGTCGGGATGATCAGCTCGTCAACCTGTGGCGTGGCCTGCTTCACCGCGGGCCGTTTCGCCTTCAATCCTCGGCGGCCAATGCTGCGCCATGCGGTTCAGACCGCGCTGCGGGCCGGAGAAATATCGTGGGAATAGTGCGTGCCCTCCACGATGGCCGAGAGAGCGGCGGTTTTAAGGGTTGCCGGGTTTCGCTCGCCCTGCGCGGCTCATGCCATGACGACCGGGCGGCCGTTCAATTTTGCCTGAAAAATCAGGAGGGAATGTAGCCGTCTGCGTTCAACAGGTCAGCTTGGCTCTCTTAATATGTTCTCCCTTTACGCACGCCAAATGCAAACTGCCGCCGGACACGTTCGATAATTCCCGTTCGCCAAGCTCCATTTCGACGCCCATGAGAGAACGTTCGGCGCGTTCGTTGTTCAGCTTCGTCGAGCCAAGGTCGCGGATTTGATCGTTCATGTCACTCTCCTGGATGGTTTGGGAAGGGACGATTCGCTCAGTTCGTGGTCGCAGGCGTAGCCGATGGGGTTCGTTGTCGCTGTGAGGGACCTCACACAGCGAATTCCAACGATGAAGCGGGGCCCAAGGACCCGCGGCCTAGTTTATCACCCCGACGATCGCGCCCATCAGGCATGTGGCCAGCGTGCCTGATGCGATCGACTTCAACCCGAGCGCATTGATTTCTTCGCGGCGGGTGGGCGCCATGGTGCCGAGGCCGCCGATCATGATGCAGAGGCTGGCAAAATTGGCGAAGCCGCACATCGCATAGAGCATGATCAGCCGCGACCGCGGATCGAGCGCCTCGGGCCCAAGCTTCGCCAGATCGACATAGGCGATCAGCTCGTTGAGCACGGTCTTGGTGCCCATCAGGCTTCCGGCCGTGATGGCCTGCGGCCAGGGCAGGCCCATCAGCCAGCACACCGGCGCCATCAGGTGGCCGAGCAGCCGCTGCAGCGAAATTTTCGCACCCCCGAGCTCGGGCAACAGCCCGAGGATGGCATTGGCGAGATAGACCAGGGCCACCAGCACCAGCAGCATGGCAATGACGTTGAGCAGCAGTTCCAGACCGGATGCGGTGCCCTTGGCGATCGCGTCCATGGTGCTCGACACGCCCGTATCGGGGTTTGCCAACATCCCGCCCGTGCGCTTGGCCGTCGTTTCCGGCACCATGATCAGGCTGATCAGGATCGCGGCGGGCGCGCCGAGCACGGACGCGATGACGAAATGTGCTGCCGCATCCGGGATCAGCGGCGCCAGAAAGGTGGCATAGAGCACCAGCACGGTGCCGGCGATTCCGGCCATGCCGCCGGTCATCACCATGAATAATTCGCTGCGGGTGAGTTGCGCCAGATAGGGGCGGATGAACAGCGGCGCCTCGACCATGCCGAAGAAGATGTTGGCGGCGGTGGAGAGACCGACCGCACCGCCGATGCCGAGCGTGCGTTCCAGCAGCCACGCCATGCCGCGCACGACCGGCGGCAGCACGCGCCAATAGAACAGCAGCGTGGTCAGCACGCTCATGACCAGGATGATCGGCAGCGCCTGGAACGCCAGGATGAAATCCGCACCCGGCGTCTTGAGTTCGAAGGGGAGCGTACCGCCGCCGACATAGCCGAATACGAAGGAGGTGCCGGCGCGGGAGGCCGCCGCGATGGTATTGACGGCGTCATTGATGGCGCCGAACGCCTTGGCCACCAGCGGCAGCTTGAGCAGGACCAGCGCCGTGGCGATCGTGACAACCAGTCCGATCGCCATCTGTCGCCATGACACCGCGCGGCGGTTTTCGCCGAGCGCCCATGCGATCGCCAGCAACGCCAGCACGCCGAACGCCGATTGCAGCTGCAGCATGATCCCAAAGCCCCCTCAAGCGATTATGGCAGCCGGACTTGCAAGCGCAATGCCGGGCAGCCCTTCGCAGCCGGCCATTGACAGGAAGATCAGGGTCGTTCACGGCGTAATCAACAACAATGGAAGCGGGGCAACCGCCGACGCTTCGACACGCAGGACACCGGCCTTCCCATGTCTTCCCTGATGCCTGTCGGCGCCGGCGATCTGCTCAGGCATCCCTCATTCCTGTCGTTCCTGCTGTCGCGCAGCCTGTCGCGCTTCGCCAGCCAGATCGGAGCCGTGGCGATCGGCTGGCAGGTCTACGACATGACCGGCAGCGCCTTCGATCTCGGCATGATCGGGCTGGTTCAATTCCTCCCCACCGCCTTGTTGCTGTTTGTGGCCGGCCATGCCGCCGACCGCTACGAGCGCAAGCGCGTGGTGCAACTCTGCCAGATCGCCGAGGGGCTGACGGCGCTGTTCCTGGCCTGGGGCGCCTATGCCGGCTTTCTTACCGTGACGCAGATTTTCATCGCGTCCTTTGTGCTCGGGGTCGCCGGCGCCTTCGAGAGCCCGGCGCTGGCCGCGATGCTGCCGTTGATCGCGCCGCAAGGTTCGCTGCAGCGCGCCACCGCGATCTCGAGCGGCGCGGCCCAGATCGCCACCATCGCCGGGCCCGCACTCGGCGGGCTGGCCTATGCGCTGGCGCCAAGCGCGGCCTATGGGGTCATGGGCGCGTTTTTCCTGTGCGGCGCCGCCTGCATGGGCGCGATCCGGCTGGTCCAGCCGGCCATGGTGCGGGATTCCGCGACATCGGACGACATCTTTGCCGGGGTCAAATTCGTCCGCAACAACCCGGCGATCCTCGGCACCATCTCGCTCGATCTGTTCGCGGTGCTGCTCGGCGGCGCCACCGCACTGCTGCCGATCTATGCACGCGACATCCTGCAAACCGGCCCGCTCGGCCTCGGCATCCTGCGCGCCGCGCCCGCGGTCGGCGCGCTGCTGATGACGGCGTTCCTCGCCCACCACACCATCAACCGCCGCGTCGGAATGCGGATGTTCCAGGCCGTGATCGTGTTCGGCCTGGCGACCGTGGTGTTTGCGCTGTCGCACTGGATGTGGCTGTCGGTGCTGGCGCTGGTGGTGCTCGGCGCCGCCGACGTCGTCAGCGTGGTAATCCGTTTCTCGCTGGTGCAGCTCCAGACCCCCGACGGGATGCGCGGCCGCGTGGGGGCGGTCAATTTCCTGTTCATCAACGCCTCCAATCAACTCGGCCAGTTCGAAAGCGGCGTCACCGCCGCTCTGTTCGGCGCGATGCCGGCCGCCGTGCTCGGCGGCGTCGGCACGATTGCGATCGCGCTGCTCTGGATGAAGCTGTTCCCGACGCTGCGGGACGTGGAGAAGCTGGAGTAGGGCGCTACGACGTTTCAACACGTCGTCCCGGCCTTCGCCGGGACGGCGCGATCGGGTTGGCTCAGCCCCGCCCGACGAACGGCATCTTGGTCGCCATCACAGTCATGAACAGCACGTTGGCATCGAGCGGCAGGCCGGCCATGTAGGCGACGGCATCGCCGACCGCTTTGGCGTCCATGCGCGGCTCATGCTTCATGGTGCCGTCGGGCTGCATCACGCCGGGGCCGGCGACCATGCGGTCGGTCATCGGGGTGGCGGCATTGCCGATATCGACCTGGCCGACCGCGATGTCGTACATGCGGCCGTCGAGGTTGGTGGCCTTGGTAAGGCCGGTGATGGCGTGCTTGGTCGAGGTGTAGGCCGACGAGAACGGCCGCGGCGCATGCGCCGAGATCGAGCCGTTGTTGATGATGCGGCCGCCGCGCGGGTTCTGGTCCTTCATGATGCGGAAGGCGTGCTGGGTGCACAGGAAGGGGCCGGTAAGATTGGTGTTCACCACCGCCTGCCATTGTTCGAGGCTGAGATCCTCGAAATTCACCGGCGGCGCGCCCATGCCGGCATTGTTGAAGAGAACGTCGAGCCGGCCATAGGTTTCCATCACCTTGGCGAACAGGGCCGCGATCGAGGCAGGGCTCGTCATGTCGGCGGAAACGCACAGGCTCTTGCCGATATTGTCGCCAAGCTTCCTGGTCTCTTCCAGCATCTCCATGCGCCGCCCGGCGAGCACCACGGTGAAGCCGGCATTCATCAGCGCCAGCGATGCCGCGCGTCCGACGCCGGTGCCTGCACCGGTGACGACCGCGATCTTGTTTGCTGCTTCGGCCATTGTTTCCTCGCCTTTATTTCTTGGTTTCTGTTTCAGACTTGTAGGGTGGTCGCGGGATATTCTGATGCGCCGCGCGCAGCGCCGCCGACCAGCGCGAACGCAGATCGTGGAAATAGGGCTCGCCGGCCTCGATGCGGTGGTTGAGGTCGGCCTCGCAGGCGTCGGCGCGCACCACCAGCACGTCGATCGGCAGGCCGACGCCGAGGTTGGAGCGCATCGTCGAATCCATCGAGATCAGCCCGGTCTTCAGCGCCTCGTACAATTCGACGTCATAATGCATCGCGCGGTCGAGCACCGGCTTGCCGTATTTGTGCTCGCCGATCTGCAAATACGGCGTGTCCGTGGTGCATTCGATGAAATTGCCGGCGGTGTAGACCATGAACAGCCGCATCCGCGAGCCCTTGATCTGGCCGCCGAACAGGAACGAGACGTCGAAACTGACGTCTTCCGACCGCAGCGCGTCGCCTTCGGTGGCGTGGACGTTGCGGATGGCGCGGCCGATGCGCTGGGCGGCCTGGAACATGGTCGGCGCATTCATCAGCGTTTCGGTCTCGCCGGTGTGCGGGTCTTCCAGCCCTTCGGTCAGGGTGGAGAGTACCGACTGGCTGATCGCCAGATTGCCGGCGCTGGCGATCGCCAGGATGCGATCGCCGGGGTTCGAGAAGATGTGCAGCTTGCGGAAGGTCGAGACGTTGTCGAGGCCGGCATTGGTGCGGGTGTCCGCGATCATGACTAGGCCGTCACGCACCAGGATTCCGCAACAATAGGTCATTCCACATCCCCAAACCGGCGGACTTACCGGCGGGCAACTAGTAGCGAATTTCAGGGGGGCATCCAACCCCAATTACCCCAAGCGAGGCATGCGCCGGGTGGGTAAAAAGACGCATTGAATCCGGGCAGGATCAGGCCCGGGCGAGGACGACATGGGCCTGGATCTTGGCCGAAATCTTGCCGCGGCCGTGCCGGCTGGCGACCAGAGAGGCGGCGTGGTCGGTCGCCGCCTCGAGCCGGTCCGCACCCCGCGCCTCGATCTCGTTGCGCAGCGGGGTGCCCTGGCAAAAGGCCAGCGCGACATGGCGGGCGGAGGGGGCCCGGCTTTGCGCCTTCACGGTTTCGATCGTCGCATAGGTAAAGCCCGCTTTCGCCAGATCGCTGCGGATCAATGCGATGTCGTGATAGCCGTGGGGCGTGCGCGCCAGGAAGCGGGGAGGGTCGTTCGGAAAGAACGCCGCCAGCGCGTCGGTGACTTCGTTCGCGAACACGTTTTCCTCGATGCGATCCCAGGCGCTGAACAGGAAACAGCCGCCCGATTTGAGAACCCGCCGCGCCTCGCGGTAGCCGGATGGGCGATCGGGCAGGAACATCACGCCGAACTGGCAAACCACCAGATCGAACGTGGCATCCTCGAACGGCAGCGCCTGGGCGTCCGCCTTTTGCCAACTGATACGGCTGTCCGCGCCTTGTCTTGATTTGGCATAATCCAGCATCGGCTGATTGAGGTCGGTGACGACGTATCTTGCGTCAGGCGACAGAATTCGCGCCAGTTCGCGCGTGACCGCGCCGCTGCCGGCCGCGGTCTCCAGCACGGCCTTCGGCGCCAGTGCGGCGACGCGCTGTGCAGCGTCCTGCGCGTAAGGCTCGAAGATCAGCGGAACCATGTTGCGATCATAGTTTTCCGGGATCGAGCCTGCGAACAGCTTGTCGGTTTCCGACATCGCGCTCTCCTGCGTTGTGTTCGTCCCGTGCGGGTCCTATAGAGTTTGACAGCTCCAACGAAAAAAGAAAACATTCTGGGAGGTGGAATTGCGCGCCAATTGTTCCGGCAGGTTGAAACTCGCTTACCCGGCGCTGCTGTTGTGCATCGCGCTCTGCGCGGCAGGCCCCGCCGCCGCGCAGAAAAAGGGCGGCACGCTCCGGCTCTATCACAACGACAATCCGCCCTCGACGTCGCTCCTGGAAGAATCGACCATCGCCTCGGTGATGCCGTTCGCGGCCGTGTTCAACAACCTCGTGGTGTTCGATCCGGCCAAGCCGCATGAGAGCATGGAGACCGTGATTCCGGATCTCGCCGAAAGCTGGTCATGGGATGCGACCAACACCAAGTTGACCTTCAAGCTGCGGCAGGGCGTGAAATGGCATGACGGCCAGCCCTTCACCGCGAAAGACGTGCAGTGCACCTGGCGGATGCTGATCGGCAAGGCCGAGACGCAGGATTTCAGGCGCAACCCGCGCAAGGTCTGGTACGGCAAACTGCAGGACGTCAGCATCAACGGCGACCATGAAGCGACGTTCGAACTCAGCGAGCCGCAGCCCAGCCTGCCGGTGCTGCTGGCGAGCGCGTTTTCCGTCGTCTATCCCTGCCACGTGCCGCAGCAGACGATGCGGACCAAGCCGGTCGGCACCGGGCCGTTCAAATTCGTCGAATTCAAGCGCGGCGAATCCATGCGCCTCGTGCGTAACCCCGATTACTTCAAGAAAGACCGGCCATATCTGGACGAGATCACGGTGCGCACGATCGACAACCGCGCGACTCGGATGCTGGCTTTCGCAACCGGCGAGTACGACATCACCTTTCCCTCCGACGTCAGTGTGCCGCTGCTGAAGGACATCAAGGCGCGCTCGCCGAACGCGATCTGCGAGATGACCGGCACCGGCACGCAAATCAATCTGATGGTCAATCGCGTCAACCCGCCGTTCGACAGTCCCGACATTCGCAAGGCGATGTCGCTGGCGCTGGACCGCAAGGCGTTCAACACCATCCTGATGGAAGGCACCGCGCGGCTTGGCGGCGCCATGCTGGCCAAGCCCGAGGGGGAATGGGGCATGGCGGAGGACATGGTGTCGTCGCTGATGGGCTATGGCCCCGATACGGCCAAGAACGTCGCCGAAGCGCAGGCGATCATGCAGAAGCTGGGCTATAGCGACGCCAAACCGCTGCCGATCAAGATCCAGACCCGGAACCTGCCGACCTACCGCGATCCCGCCGTGATCGTCGCCGACCAGCTCAAGAAGATCTACATCTCGGGCGAGCTGGATATTCTTGACACACCGCGATGGTACGCGCGGCTGGCCAAGAAGGATTTTACCATCGGACTGAACGTCACCGGCGTCAGCGTCGACGATCCCGACGGCAATATCGTCGAGAATTATTCATGCAAGTCGGAGCGCAACTACACGCAGTATTGCAATGCCGAGGTCGACAGGCTGCTGGCGGCCCAATCGCGCGAGCTCGACAAGGAAAAGCGCAAGAAGATCGTCTGGGACATCGAGCGCATCCTGGTCGACGACGCCGCGCGCCCGATCATCCTGCACTCGTCGGCCGGCAATTGCTGGCAGCCGCATGTCAAGAACTTCAAGCCGCACGACAACAGCCAGTACAACAATCTGCGGTTCGAGGATGTCTGGCTGGACAAGTGACGGCGTCGTTCTGAAGCGAACGCTCGTCATTGCGAGCGAAGCGAAGCAATCCATGGTGCGGCATAACGGATGGATGGATTGCTTCGCCGCTTGCGCTCCCCGCAATGACGGTGGCTAGGGCTGTGATCAAATCCTACGACTGGCTCTGCCACTGTCCCTGTCGGCCGCTGGCCTGATCGACCTTGACCGCGACGGTCAGCGTCTCGTTGCCGCCGCCGTAGCGGGTGCCGCGGACCGGTGCTGCGCCGAGATAGTCGAGCCCGATCGCGATGCGGGCATGGGCATCCGTGGTGCAGATGCCGTTGGCGGCGTCGAAGCCGACCCAGCCGAGGTCGGGGACGAAGGCTTCCGCCCAGGCGTGGCCGGCCTGCTGGTTGACGGTGCCGTCCGAGCGCAGGAAATGGCCGGAGACGAAACGCGCGGGCACGCCGCCCGAGCGGGCGCAGGCGATGAAGATATGGGCGTAGTCCTGGCACACGCCGCGCTTGAGCGCAAAGGCCTCCGCCGCCGAGGTGCCGCTGTTGGTCGGATCCTCGTCGAACGTCATGTGCTCGTTGATCTGCACCATCAGGGCATGCAGGAAGCCGAGCACGTCGTCACCGGACTCCGAGCGCATCTCGCGGGCGAAATTCGCCATCGTCGGATTGACTTCGGTGAGCGCGGTCGAGCGCAGGAACAGGCTCGGGGGAAAACGCTCGTCGGTGCCGCGCAGCACGCCGCCGGTATCGTGGGTCTCGATCAGGCCCTCGACATTGATGACGAGGTCGGCGATCGGCCCGAACGTCAGCACATGCGTGACATTGCCGAAGGCGTCCTGATGCATGTCGAGCCGGGAATCGGTCGAGACGTCGATCTGCCATTCGGCGACATACTGCCCGTCATGGCTGCCGGGCGTCATCCGCAGGATCTGGATCACGCCGGAGGCGGGGGGCTCGTAGCGATAGCTGGTGGTATGGGCAATTCGCAGGCGCATGGCGTTACCGGGATCAAGCAGGAACTGTCATGCCCGGGCTTGTCCCGGGCATCCACGTCCTTCTTATCGGACGGCATAGCAAGTCGCGGATGGCCGGGACAAGCCCGGCCATGACGATGTTTTGCTTATGGCCGCCCCAAAACCTCTAAATCAGATACTGCTTGGTGATGATTTCACCCAGCCGCGCGTTGTCCGCGATGAATTCCTGGATGAATTCATGGACGCCATGCTGGAAGATATCGTCCATATGGCTGTGTTCGAGCCGGTTCCGGACGCCGCGGGCATGGCGCTGGGCGGCGCCCTGGCGGCCATAGGCGACCCCGATCTGGTCGAGGTTCCGCACCAGATTGCTGTAGCAGCTCGCCAGCGAGCGCGGCAGCGTGTCGTTGAGGATCAGCAGATCCGCGATCAGCCACGGTTTCAGCGTTTCGCGATAGACCCAGTGATAGGCGGTCAGCGCCGATACCGAGCGCAGGATCGAGGTCCACTGGTAGTAATCCAGCGGGCCGCCAACATGTTCCTCCTCGGGCAACAGCACATGGTATTTCACGTCGAGAATGCGGGCGGTGTTGTCGGCGCGTTCCAGATGCAAGCCCAGCCGCGAGAACCAGTAGGCGTCGTTGCGCAGCATCGTGCGGTAGGCCGAGCCGTCGAAGCGCAGCGAGGTCTCCTGCACGAAGCGCAGGAATTTTGCCAGTTCCTCGCGGCTTGATGTGCCTTTGCCCCAGACTTCCTGCAACTCGATCCAGGCCGAGTTGATGGTGTCCCACATCTCCGACGTCAGCGCGGTACGCACCGAGCGGGAGTTGAGGCGCGCCGCCTCGATGCAGTTCTTGATCGAGGAGGGGTTGGACGGCGAGAACGCGAGGTATTCGACGACGTTCTGCTCATTGGCTTCGGAATAGGCCTCGTAGAAGCTGGCGCTGACGCCGGCGGTGAGCAGCGCCGAGTCCCACTCATTGGTCTTGCCGATATAGGCGGCGGGAAGAGCCGTCACGCGCAAGGTCGCGTCGATGGTGCGCGCGAGATATTCCGCGCGCTCGACATAGCGGGCCAGCCAGTACAGGTTTTCGGCGGTGCGCGACAGCATCTCTATTCGTCCAGAATCCAGGTGTCTTTGGTGCCGCCGCCCTGGCTCGAATTGACCACCAGCGAGCCTTCCTTCAGGGCCACGCGGGTCAGTCCGCCCGGGACGATGGTGACATGATCGCGCCCGGTCAGCACGAACGGCCGCAAATCGACGTGGCGGGGCGCGAGGCCCGAGGCTGTGCAGGTCGGGCAGGTCGACAGCGCCAGCGTCGGCTGCGCGATAAAACCCTCGGGCTCGCGCTTGAGCTTGTCGCGGAACGCCTCGATGGTCGCCTTGGTGGCGGCCGGGCCGATCAGCATGCCGTAGCCGCCGGAGCCGTGCACTTCCTTGACCACGAGATCGGCTAGATTATCGAGCACGTAGGCGAGGTCCTTTGGCTCGCGGCAGCGCCAGGTCGGCACATTTTTGAGGATCGGCTCTTCCGAGAGATAGAATTTCACGATGTCCGGCATGTAGGAATACACCGCCTTGTCGTCGGCGATGCCGGTGCCGACCGCGTTGGCCAGCGTGATGTTGCCGGCCGCGTAGGCCGACATCAGCCCGGGCACGCCGAGCGCCGAATCCGGGCGAAAGGTCAGGGGATCGAGGAAGTCGTCGTCGACGCGGCGGTAGATCACGTCGACACGTTTGAGCCCCTCGGTGGTGCGCATGAACACCTCATCGTTCTTGACGATGAGGTCGCGGCCCTCGACCAGTTCGATGCCGAGCTTGTCGGCGAGGAACGAGTGCTCGTAATAGGCTGAATTGTAGACGCCGGGCGTCATCAGCGCGACCGTCGGCTCGGCGGAAGCGGAGAGCGGCGCCACCGAGCGCAGTGCCGACAGCAATTCGTCGGGGTATTTTTCCACCGGCGCGACGCGGTGCCGGGCGAACAGGTCCGGAAACAGCCGCATCATGATTTCGCGGTTTTCCAGCATGTAGGAGACGCCGGAGGGCGTCCTTGCATTGTCTTCCAGCACGATGAAATTGTCGGCGTCGACCCTGATAATGTCGATCCCGGCGATGTGGACATAGACGTCGTGGGGCACGTCCTGGCCGTTCATTTCGGGCCGGAATACCGGGTTCTGGAAGATCAGATCGTCGGGGATAATATTGGCGCGCAGGATGTCGCGGCCGTGATAGATGTCCCGCAGGAACATGTTCAGCGCCTTGACGCGCTGCTTCAGCCCTTTTTCCAGGAGCGTCCATTCCTTGCCCGACATGATCCGGGGGATCACGTCGAAGGGGATCAACCGCTCCTGGGCGTCGGCTTCCCCGTAGACCGCAAAGGTGATGCCGATCCGGCGGAACAGCAGTTCGGCTTCCTGGCGCCGATACTCAAGGGCGTCCGGCGGCGTCTCCTTCAGCCAGCGGGAGAGTTCCTGGTAGGCCGGACGGAGGTCCCCGCCTAGGCCGTTCATTTCGTCAAACGCGACTGCCATAAATCCCGTCTATCTCTCCGAGCCATGCGACACAGTGCATGACTTCACAGGATGGTAGCAAGGGGCAGGCCAGCGCGATATGCAGGGGCTGAGGCATTTGGTATGGGGTGTTTTCCCGTGCTGCCTGAAAAACCGGCTGCCGGGTGCTTATTTCGGCAGCAAAGCCCGTGACTTCAGTGCGCTGGATGCGCAAAATCACAGGACAGGACAGGGAAGAAGAAATGAGTGAGATCGTCACAGCGGGCATTCTGGTCATTGGTGACGAGATCCTGTCCGGCCGGACCAAGGACAAGAACATCGGCTTTATCGCCGAGTACCTGACCAATATCGGGATCGACCTCAAGGAAGTCCGTGTCGTCGCCGACGACGAGGCCGACATCGTCGCCGCCCTTGATGCACTGCGAAAGCGCTACGATTACGTCTTTACCACCGGTGGCATCGGGCCGACCCATGACGACATCACCGCCGACAGCGTGGCCAAGGCATTCGGCGTCGGCATCGACCACCATCCCGAAGTGGTGGCGCGGTTCCGTGAACGCTGGACCGAGCAGGATTTGAACGAGGCGCGGCTGCGCATGGCCCGGATTCCCGACGGCGCCGAACTGATCCAGAGCGCGACCATCCTGGCGCCCGGTTTCAAGCTCGGCAATGTCATCGTGATGGCCGGCATCCCCACCATCATGCAGGCGATGATGGACATCATCGCGCCGAAACTGAAATCCGGCGTGCGGATGCTGTCGGATTCGGTCCGCGCCAATTCGCGGGAAGGCGACATCGGCGGGCCGTTGGGCGAGATCGCCAAGGCCCACCCCGACACCATCATCGGCAGCTATCCGTTCCAGGACGAAGACAAGAAGCCGAACACCAACCTCGTGGTGCGCTCGCGCGACCCGGAAAAGCTTGCGGCTGCGATGGCCGCGGTGAAAGAGATGCTGGCGAGTTTGAACACGCCCCGATAGCGGCGATCGAATTTTGAATGCAGGAGATATGATGGCGACGGATCCCCAGGAACTGAGCGCGCAGGAGCGGGCCGGCAAGGCCTTTCCGGTGTCGTGGGATCAATTTCACCGGGATTGCCGGGCGCTGACCTGGCGGCTCAACGAGGTCGGTCCCTTTCATGCGGTGATTGCGATCACCCGCGGCGGCCTGGTGCCGGCCGCGATCGTCGCGCGCGAACTCGGCGTGCGCGTGATCGATACGGTTTGCATCGCAAGCTACGACCACAACAAGCAGGGCGAACTGCAAGTGCTGAAAGGCATTTCGGCCGACACCGCAGCGCTCGGCGGCGGCACCGGCAAGGGGCTGTTGATTGTCGACGACCTCGTCGATACCGGCAAAACGGGCAGGCTGGTGCGTGACATGATGCCGGACGCCCATTTCGCCACCGTCTACGCCAAGCCGAAGGGCCGGCCGCTGGTCGACACCTTCATCACCGAAGTGTCGCAGGACACCTGGATCTTCTTCCCCTGGGATACCGCGCTGTCGTTCCAGCCGCCAATCCGCGACGGAGCGGCGTAGCTCCGACGCCGTCATTGCGAGCATAAGCGAAGCAATCCATCGCGCGGCAAAGAAAGTGTGGATTGCTTCGTCGTTTTCGCTCCTCGCCATGACGGGTGCGGCAAACAATCGGGCCACCAAATGCCCCTTCAAAACCGTGTCACGCCCACCGGCGACATCGTCGCTGACCCGCATCGCGGGCACTTCACCGGCAATCGTGGCATCATCCATGACCCCGCGACAAAGACCCTGCTGAAAAAACGCTGGGCGACCCCGGCCTGGATCATCTGCGTCTGCGAATTCAGAGGCTGGCGGCGCAAGGTGATGGGCACGCGCAGCTGGACCGAGCTGTTCTTCCTGGACGAGGCGACCGCATTCGCGGCCGGGCACCGCCCGTGCTTCTTCTGCCGCCGCGACGACGCCAACCGGTTTCGCGCCGCGTGGGAGCAGGGCAATGGCGTGGCCGATGTTCTGGCACGAGACATGGATGCGGTGCTGCATCGGGAGCGGCTCGATCACGGCAGCAAGCGGCTGCATCCGCTGCCGATGCCGCTAGCGAAATTGCCCGACGGCGCGATGGTGCAGGCGGGAGGCGAGAGCTATCTGATCGCGCAGGGCGCCGCGCTGCCGTGGTCGATGGCGGGCTATGGCGCGGCAGTGCGCGAGATTGGCGACGCGATGCTGCTGACGCCGCCGTCAGCTTTACGTGCGATCAGTGCTGGCTATCGACCGGTGCTGCACCCGAGTGCGGTTCGAGCTCCTTGAGGCTAATCGATCGAAATATGTGCCTCGTGCGCGACCTTGGTCCAGCGCGCGGTCTCAAGCCGCATCATGTCTCCGAATTGTTGCGGCGTCATGGTTTCGGATTCTGCGCCTTCGTTGGCGAAAAAGATGCCAAGCTCGGGCGAAGCCAGCATCTTGGCGATCTCCTTGTTAAGCGCATTGACGATATCCGCGGGCAGTCCGGCCGGTCCCACAATGCCCCACCAGGTCCCGAGTTCAGCCCCCGTTTCCCCCGATTCCGCCAGCGTCGGCACGTCGGGCAGCAGCGCCGTCCGCTTGGTGCTCGTCACCGCAAGCGTCTTGACCTGGCCACCGCGGACGAGTTGCAGCGCCTGCGGCACGCTCGATACGAACATGTCGACATGGCCGCCGACGAGATCGTTGAGCGCCGGCGCGCCGCCCTTGTAGGGAACATGCATCAGCTTCACACCCGCCGAGAGCGCGATCTGTTCGGTCGAGATCTGGTTGATGCTGCCCATACCGGCCGAGGCGTAGGTGATCTGGCCCGGCTTGCTTCTGGCGAGCGCGAACAATTCCCTGGCCGATTGCACCGGGAGCTTGTTTGATGTCGTGACCAACAGCGGCGCGCGTGCGATGAAGGCAATTGGGGTGAAATCCCTGACCGGGTCGAACGGCAGGCTCTTCCTGACCGCCGGGTTGATGGTGAATGTCGGGGATACCAGCAGCAGCGTGTAGCCGTCCGGAGGCGCCGTCGCCACGGCCGTGGTGCCGATGATGGTGCCGCCGCCGCCGCGGTTCTCGACCACGACCGGCTGACCCCAGGCCTCGGTGAGTTTCTTGCCGATCGCGCGGCCGACGATGTCGTTCGACCCGCCGGGCGCGAACGGGATGATCAATGTGATGGGCTTGGACGGATAGGTTTGCGCGCGCGCAGCCGGACCCGCGAGGACGAGCGCAGCGGCAAGCAATGCTCCAGCCCTGATCATGGCGGGTCTCTCCCGGCGCCTGATGTTACCCCAAGCGCGGTCGAAAATGACCTATAATCGGCCTGCCCGCGACCGCTATTTTAGCCGTCGTCAGGCCCGGCCATGACGGGGAGAGAGGGAAGCGGCCCTTAGCCCAACCTTTGTCGCGCCAGCTTCGCGCCCGCACCCAGCGCGGCGAGCTTGGCCTCCGCGATATCCCGGCGCATCGGCGCCATGCCACAATTGGTCGTGGCGACGATGTTGCTCTTGGGCACGAATTTCGACACCGCCTCGATCACCTTGACGACGTCTTCGGCGGTCTCGACCGTGTCGCTGGCAACGTCGATCACGCCGGCCTGGATGATCTTGCCGGGGAGCAGCGCGAGCAGGTCGAGCGGCACCTTGGAATTGCGGCACTCGATCGCAACCTGCTGGATCGAGCTTTGGGCGATCGCCGGGAAAATCTCCTCGTACTGCCGCCATTCGCCGCCCAGCGTCTGTTTCCAGTCGGTGTTGGCCTTGATGCCGTAACCGTAGCAGATATGCACGGCGGTGGCGCAGGTCAGTCCCTGCGCGGCGCGCTCCAGCGCCTTGATGCCCCAGTCCGAAACCTCGTCCATGAACACGTTGAAGGCCGGCTCGTCGAACTGGATGATGTCGACGCCGTCGGCCTGCAATGCCCTGGCTTCCTCGTTCAGCAATTCGGCGAAGGCGAACGCCATCTTGACCCGGTCGCCATAATGGCCGTCGGCCACCGTATCGATGATGGTCATCGGCCCGGGCAGCGTGAATTTCAGCTTGCGCGTGGTATGGGCGCGGGCGATGCGCGCTTCGTCGGCGTGGACACGGCCCTTCAAGGTCAGCGGCGCCACCACCTGCGGCACCATCGCCTTGTAGCGGTCTTTCCGGATGCCCATCTCGACCTTGTGGACGAAATCGATGCCGTCGACCTTTTCCAGAAAGCCGTGGACGAAATGCTGACGGGCCTGCTCGCCCTCGGTGACGATATCGACCCCGGAATCCTCCTGCAGCTTGATGGCCAGCAGGGTGGCGTCGCGCTTGGCGCGGGCGAGCTCGTCACCCCCTGATTTCCAGGGCGCCCACAACGTGTTCGGCTCGGCCAGCCATTCCGGTTTCGGCAGGGAGCCGGCGATGGTCGTTGGAAACAGCATGGGAGCCTCCCGGTCGGTTTTGTTTGAGCGCCTGTCTGCCATGTCTTATGATGTCAGTACAGAACAACAAAAGCTGTTCAAAAGCACGAAGCGCGTCTTCAAACTGGACATCCGCGAATAATCCAAGGGGAGCCATGATCGACCTGCACTACGCGCCGACGCCCAACGGCTGGAAAATCTCGATCATGCTGGAGGAACTCGGGCTCCCCTATACCGTGATCCCGATCAACATCCGTGCCGGTGAGCAATTCAAGCCGGAATTTTTGGCTGTCAGCCCCAACAACCGCATCCCGGCCATCGTCGACCACGCGCCGGCCGACGGCGGCGCGCCGTTTTCGGTGTTCGAGACCGGCGCCATCCTGATCTATCTGGCCGAGAAGACCGGCCGCTTCCTGCCGGCCGACATGCGCGGCCGCTCGCAGGCGGTGCAGTGGGTGATGTGGCAAATGAGCGGACTTGGGCCCATGCTCGGCCAGCACGGCCATTTTGCGCTCTATGCGGCTGAAAAAATTCCGTACGCGATCGAACGCTACCGTGACGAGGCGGCGCGGCTCTACCGGGTGCTCGATACCCAGCTCGGCAAAACCGGAGCCTATGTCGCGGGCGCAGATTATTCGATTGCCGACATCGCCTGCTTCCCCTGGACCATGACCCACAAGGCGCAGGGCTTTACGCTCGATGATTACCCGAACATCAAGCGCTGGTACGCCGTCGTGCGCGCGCGGCCGCAGGTGCAGGCGGGGCTGGCGATCGGCAAGTTCGTGAAAGAGCCGTTCGACGAGGAAGCGCGCCGGAATATGTTCGGCGCGAAGGCGAAGGAGATGGCTGAACGAAAGTGACAGCTCTCACCCCTCATGGTGAGGAGGCGCTCTTGCGCCGTCTCGAACCATGAGGCCACAGATCGGCCTACATCCTTCGAGACGCGGCGAAGACGCCGCTCCTCAGGATGAGGGACAGATAACAAACACAAAAAAGGAAACGCCATGATCGAATTCTTCTTCGACTGCTCCAGCCCCTGGACCTATCTCGCCTTCCACAACATCCAGCCGCTCGCAAAGGAGCTCGGCGTCGAGATTTCGTGGCGGCCGATTCTGGTCGGCGGCATCTTCAACACCGTCAATCCCAGCGTCTACGCCTCGCGCGAGACGCCGGTGCCGTTGAAGGCGCGGTACATGAAAAAGGACCTTGCCGACTGGGCGCGCTCCGCAGGGCTGGCGATCAAGATGCCGCCGACGGTGTTCCCGGTGAACAGCGTCAAGGCGATGCGCGGCTGCATCTGGCTCGGAAAAGACATGGTGCCGTTCGCGCGCGCGGTGTTCGAGACCTATTGGGGTGGCGACAAGGACATTTCGCAGGACTCGGTGCTGACGGAAGTGTGCAAGAGCGTCGGTATCGACCACGTCAAATTCTTCGCCGGCATCGGCGAGCAGGCGATCAAGGACCAGCTCAAGGCCAACACCGACGAAGTCATGGCGCGCGGCGGCTTTGGATCGCCGACCATCTTCGTCGGCAAGACCGACATGTATTTCGGCAACGACCGGATGCCGTTGATCCGCGAAGCGGTGCTGCGGCTCCAGGGGAAGGCCGCCTGATGCCGAAGGCCGTTGTTGTCCGCGAACTCGGCCCGCCCGAGAGCCTGCGTCTGGAAAGCTTTGACTCAGCGCCGCTGGCGCCGGGGCAGGTCCGGGTTGCGGTACGTGCCGCCGGAATCAATTTTCCGGATATTCTGATGGCGGCCGGTCAATACCAGCTCAAGCCGCCATTGCCGTTCACGCCCGGCGTCGAAGCCGCCGGCGATGTGGTCGAGGTCAACGATGCCGCGGGCGTTGCGATCGGCAACAGGGTGATCGTCAAGATGCGCCATGGCGCCTATTGCGACGAGGCCGTGACCACGCCGTCGCAACTGGTGCCGTTGCCATCGACGTTCGATTACGCGGAGGGTGCGACGTTCCTGGCCGGCCATGGCACGGCGTATCATGCGCTGATCGACCGCGGGCAATTGCAGCCGGGTGAAGTGCTGCTGGTGCATGGCGCCGGCGGCGGCGTCGGGCTTGCGGCCGTCGAGATCGGCAAGATGCTGGGCGCGACCGTGATCGCGACCGCGTCGAGCGATGAAAAGCTTGAAATTGCAAAAGCGAGGGGCGCCGATCATCTGGTGCGCTATGACCGGGAACCGTTCCGCGACGCCGTCAAGCGCATTACCGACGGGCGCGGTGCGGACGTCGTGTTCGATCCCGTCGGCGGCGAGGTGTTCGAGAACTCGATGCGCTGCATCAACTGGGGCGCACGGCTCCTGGTCGTCGGCTTCACCGGCGGCATCGGATCGGCAAAAACCAATCTCTTGATGATCAAGGGCGCCAGCGTGCTCGGCGTCCGCGCCGGCGAAGCGGTGCGGAAAAATCCCGCGCTCGGCGAGGTCAGGATCAGGGCGCTGACGGAATGGGCGGAAGCCGGAAAAATCCGTCCCAACATCTCGCACCGCCTGCCCCTGGAAGATTTTGCCAAGGCGATGCGGCTATTGGTCGAGCGCAAGGCGATCGGCCGGGTGGCGCTGACGATGGGGTGAATCTGTCGTCCCGGCGAAGGCCGGGACCGATACCGCGTGATTTATCGGTAAGGCAAAGTGGGAGACGACCAACTTGAGCCGGTGGCTATGGGTCCCGGCCTTCGCCGGGACGACGAGGAGAGTGGCCCTCGGCTCACCTGCTAAATCTTCCATTCCTCAAAAACGCAATCGTCTGCGCAATCGCCACACGATTCCCCAGCAGCCAGGGATGCGAGGCGCCGATCACGATGTGGTCGGCCATTCCGTCAAGCTTCGTGTTCTCCACCGACACCCGGCCGTCATGCGGCTTGGGCAGGAACAGCGACGATATCGGATCGATCGACTGGTTGCCGGCGATGATGCCGACGGGATAATCGACCGGCGGAAACAGCGCGTCGGTGGCGGCTTCGCGCCTTGTCACGAGTTGCGCGCCGGCCGGTCCGAACCAGGCGCGGTAGAGCGAGACGTTCTTCAGGCGATCGGCGATCTCACTGCCGCCATTGGGCGTGCCGAGCATCACCACGCGGCCGAGATGCTGCGGCCGATATCTTGCGAGATAGACGCGGGCGAGCAGGCCGCCCATCGAATGGCCGACGAAATGAAGCTGGCCTTCGATCCCGGCGGCCAACTGCGTGACGGCGGGATGGATGTGCTCAGCCAGCGCTTCGAGCGCGTGATGGCGGCTGGGATAGTCGATGTTCAGCGTCGCGAAGCCGGCGGCCTCGAGCGCCGCCTGCATTTTTCGAAACGACAGGGCGGTCCTGCTGTGGCCATGCAGCAGGACGACGCGGTCTTGACCGTCCGTCATTCTACGGTCCGTCATTCCGGAGCGATGCGAAGCATCGAACTTCAGGGGCGCAATTGCGCCCCGGGGATCTCGATATCCCGGGTGCGCTTCGCGCCCGGGATGACCGCTGCGCGGTCACTTATACTCCCGCTCTTCCCACCACGGATAATAGTCGGGCATGTCGGATGACACCTTGTTCTTGAATTGCGCCGGGCGCTTTTCCAGGAACGAGACGACGCCTTCCTTGACGTCCTCCGAGCGGCCGCGGGCGTAGATGCCGCGGCTGTCGACCTTGTGGGCTTCCATCGGATCGTCGGCGCCCATCATGCGCCACATCATCTGGCGGATCAGCGCCACCGAAACCGGGGCGGTCTTGGCGGCGATTTCCTTTGCCAGCGCGCGCGCGGTCGGCAACAGGTCATCCGGAGGCACCACCTTGCTGACGAGACGGCCGGCGAGGGCCTCCTGCGCCGGGAAGACGCGGCCGGTGTAGCACCACTCCAGCGCTTGCGAGATGCCGACGAGGCGCGGCAGGAACCAGCTCGAGGCGGCCTCCGGCACGATACCGCGCTGGGAGAAGACAAAACCGAATCGCGCCGCTTCAGAGGCGATACGGATATCCATCGCGAGCTGCATGGTGACACCGATGCCGACGGCGGGGCCGTTGACCGCCGCGATGACCGGCTTCAGGCACTTGAAGATCCGCAGGGTCACCTTTCCGCCGCCGTCGCGCACCTGCGGATCGCTGTAGTCCACCGAGCCGTCGGCCAGCCGGTTCACCGGTCCGCGGCGTGCGTCGCGGTCGAAGGTGTTGGCGCCGGAGGACAGGTCCGCGCCGGCACAGAAACCGCGGCCGGCGCCGGTCACGATGATGGCCCTGATGTCGTCGTCCTTGTCGGCCGCGTCGAACGCGTCGATCAATTCCTGCTGCATGGTGCCGTTGAAGGCGTTGAGCTTGTCGGGCCGGTTCAGGGTGATGGTGAGAATCTGCTCGGCGACCTCATATTTGATCGTCTCATACGCCATGGGTGTTTCCTCGGTTTTGCTCTTCGGATTTCAGTCCTCGTCATGCCCGGGACAAGCCGGCCATGACCAGAGGTGTCAGGTCATCACTTCCTCGGCGGGGACGGCCACGGCCTTTGCGGGCCGCGCAGGCCCTCGAACGCCTTGGCCATGCCGAGCACGCCGAGATCGTCGAAACGGCGGCCGACGATCTGCACACCGATCGGAAAGCCCTTCTTGTCGTAGCCGCCATTGATCGAGATAGCCGGGTTCTCCGACATATTCCACGGCACGGTGAAAGCGATGTGCTCGAACGGCTTGTTGGGATCGTTGACGGGGGAGGCAAACTCGGCCGGGTAGTTCACGACCGGCGATACCGGCGAGACCACATAATCGAGGTCGCAGAACAGCTTTGCCACGGCGGTGCGGATCGCCATGGTGGCGTTGAAGCCGCGGATGACATCGAGGCCCGAGAGTTTCGCGCCGGTTTCCGCCCATTGGAGGATGTAAGGCAACGTCTTGGCGCGCTCTTCCGGCGTAAGCTTCGCGAGGTCGTCCCAACTCCGCGCGCGAAAGAAATTGTCAATTCCGTCCAGCAGTTCGCGCGTCATGATGCCGTCGATTTCGGTGACGACGGCGCCGGCGGATTCGAACGCCTTGGCCGCCTTCACCGCGACCTCGCGCACTTCCTTCTCCAGCGGCTGGCCGGTGCCGGCATCGAGCATCAGCCCGATGCGCAGCTTGCGCGGCGACTTGTCGAGCCCCTTCCAGTTGATCTCATGCGCGGGCAGGCTCATGCCGTCGCGCCGGTCGGGCCGCGACAGCACGCTCATCATCAGCGCGGTGTCGTCGGTGGTGCGGGTCATCGGCCCGGCGACGCGGCCGACATAGAACGGCTCCATCGGCACGCGCCCGAGGCTTGGTTTCAGTCCGACCAGGCCGTTCCAGCAGGCCGGCAGCCGCACCGAACCGCCGATATCGGTGCCGAGATGCAGCGGGCCGTAACCGGCCGCGGCCGCAGCACCGGCGCCTGACGACGAGCCACCGGGGTTCTTGCTGAGGTCCCACGGGTTGCGGGTGAGGGGATGGAAGCTCGAAAGCCCGGATGACAGCATGCCGAAATCCGGCATCGTGGTCTTGGAGAAGATGATGGCGCCGGCTTCGCGCAAGCGCGCGGCGGGCGGTGCGTCCTTCGGCGACGGCACGAGCTTGACGCTGGCCGCACCCAGCGGCACCGGCTGGTCTTTGGTGGCGATATTGTCCTTGATGGTGACCGGCACGCCGTCGAGCGCGCCCATCGGCTCGCCACTCTGCCAGCGATCGGTCGACGCTTTCGCGACCGCGCGCGCGCCATCGGGATCGAGCAGATAGAGCGCCTTGATGTGCGGCTCCCACACCGCGACATGGGCGAGCACTTCCTCCAGCACTTCGGACGGCGAGAATTGCTTGGCGCGATAGCCCGCGAGCAGGTCGACGGCGGAAAGATCGTGCAGCGAGGTGACCTCTTCGTTTCTGGTTTTATGCATGGGCACCTACCGGCATACGGGTCTCAATGATGCGCGCGAACATGCTGGCGCCGATCGGCAGGATCTTGTCATCGAGGACGTAGCCGGGATTGTGCACGGGTACCGATCCTTCATGGCCGATCCAGAAATAGGCGCCGGGAACCGCCTGCATCATGTCGGCGAAATCCTCGCTGCCCATCTTCGGCTCGGAACGGGTGAACACCTTGTCCGGTTCGACCACGGTGCGCGCCACCGCGGCGACGATCTGGGACTGCTCTTCCTGGTTCACCAGCACGCTGAAGATGTCGCGGATGTCGGCATTGATCTCGCACTGGAAGGCGGCCGCCGTGCCGGCGCAGATCGCGCGCATGCGCTCTCGGATCAGCGCGCGCACGCCGTCGTCGAAGGCGCGGACGGTGCCGCAGAGCTTGGCCTGGCCCGGAATGACGTTGTAGGCCGAACCGGCATGGATCTGCGTGATCGACAGCACCGCCGGATGATGAGGGGGCACATTGCGGCTGACGATGGTCTGCAGCGACTGCGCCAGCGTCGTGGCGATGATCACCGCATCCTTGGAACGCTCCGGCATCGCGCCATGGGCGCCATAGCCGTCGATGACGATGTCGAAGAAGTCGGCGCCGGCCATCGCCGGGCCCGGCAGGATCGCGATCTCGCCATGGTTCAGGTCGGGCGCGTTGTGCAGCCCGTAGACCTCGTCGCAGGGGAATTTCTGGAACAGGCCGTCCTTGATCATCGCGCGTGCGCCGCCGAGCCCCTCTTCGGCGGGCTGGAAGATGAAATGCACGGTGCCGTCGAAATTCCGGGTTTCGGCGAGATAGCGCGCGGTGCCGAGCAGCATGGTGGTGTGGCCGTCATGGCCGCAGCCATGGAAGCGGCCGGGAATGGTCGAGCGCCAGCGCAAATTGGTGTTCTCTTCCATCGGCAGCGCGTCCATGTCGGCGCGCAGGCCGATCTTCATGCCGCCGTTGCCCTTGCCCTTCAGCACGCCGACCACCCCGGTGCCGCCGAGACCGCGATGCACCTCGATGCCCCATTGCGTCAGCTTGTCGGCGACGATGCCGGAGGTGCGGACTTCCTCGAAGCCGATCTCGGGATGCGCATGAAGATCGCGCCTGATGGCGGTGAGTTCTTCGGCAAAGCCGTCGATGCGTTCGATGGTGGGCATGTCTGTTATCCGGTTACGGTTGAACGAGGAGAGGGTGGTGCAAATGGAGTGCCGTTCGGCTTGATGCGGATGCCCGGACGCAGCCGCGTCCAGGGCAGGCTGGCGGTATCGGCCGGCATCGCGCCGGGCGCGGCGCAGATCAAGAGCTTTTCGGCGATCGGCTCGAAATCGGCGCGGAAATGCACCGAGCTCTTGTTGACGAGGATGGCCTGCTCGGTCGGTTCGATACCGACATAGCGGTACATCGCCTGGTCGGCGAGCTGCGCCTTGTAGGAACTCACGACCACGCGCACGTCGCCGATGAGCAGGCACGCGGACAGTCCCATGTCCATGTCGCGGCCGCCATAATAGGGCCCGGACGCCACGAACCTGCCGTCCGACAATTTTTCGACGACGAAGCTTTCCTGGTAGGGCGCATCGCCGGGGATGCCGGACTTGCCGCCGAGCGACAGCGTCACGGTGGCGCCGACACCGGCCTGATGCGCCGCCTTGGCCGACTGGGGATCGTAGATCACGCCGGTCGCGGCGCGCACGGCCTTGTTGCGGACCAGCGCGCGCAGCATGCCGGTCGTGTCGGAATCGCCGCCGGCGCCCGGATTGTCCTGGGTGTCGGCGATGACGATCGGCTTGCTGGCGCTTTTTGCCAGCTCCATGGCGTGGCGAACGCCGTCGTCGGGCGAATAGATGCGGCCGTCGAAATCGTCCTCATGGCCTTCGATCAGCGCCGCCAGTTTGTCGGCCGCGGCATCCGCGTCGGCCTGCGTCGCGCCATAGGCGAACACGCTCGGGCCACAGTCGCGGAAATCGGCCGCCGGAAAACCCGGCGCAAAGGACAGCGTTGGCACCGAGGCGCTCTCCAGCGCCGCGAGCTTCTGATAGATGCTCTTGGCGGGCTGGTCGTTTGTGCATTGCCAGCTGATCGGAATCAGGAACGGGAGTTGCCGGAAGGCCTTTGCGAACCGCGCTTTCGTCTTCAGCATCATCGCCAGATGCTTGGCGCAGGCGCGGCCGGTGTCGGCCATGTCGACATGCGGATAGGTGCGGTAGGCGATCAGCGCGTCCGCATGCGCCATCATCTCGGGTGAAACATTGGCATGCAGGTCGAGGCTCACGACCAGCGGCAGTTCCTTGCCGATCACCTTGCGCACGCGGGCGAGCGTTTCGCCTTCGCCATCGTCGTAATGCTCGGTGACCATGGCGCCGTGCAAATCGAGATAGACGGCATCGATCGGTCCGGCCGCGGCGATGCCGTCGATCATTTCCGTCATGATGCGTTCGAACGCATCCCTGGTGACATGGGCCGACGGGACGGCCGCGGCCGAGATCGTCGGCACCAGCTCCCAGCCATTGGCCTCGGCGGCTTCGACGAAGCCGGCAAGGCCGACATTGATCTTGCGCATCACCTTGAGCACCTCGGCGCCATGGGCCATCGAGGGCCAGCCGCCACCATGAACGAAATCGTCATACGTCGCCTTGGTCGGCGCGAATGTGTTGGTTTCGTGCAGAAAGGCGCCAACCGCGATGCGGGTCATCTCGTTTCTCAACCGGTGCATTCGTCGGGGGGGACGTTAAGCGCGTCATTGCGGCCAGCGCAAGCTGCGGAGCAATTCCGTTTTGCATGCCCCATCCGTGATTGCGAGCGCAGCGAAACGCAATCCTGCTCCGTCATTCCGGGGCGCGAAGCGAACCCGGAAGCTCGAGATTCCGGGTTCGATGCTGCGCATCGCCCCGGAATGACCCAACGCCGCTCACGTCAATGTCGCCAGCAAACCCGCCATCAAACGGCCGCGCTCGGCGAGACTGTCGACCTCGATGTGCTCGTTGAGCGTATGCGCGTCGGCCCCTCGAACGCCCAGCCCATCAAGGGTCGGGATACCCATCGCGCCCGTAAAATTGCCATCGGAGCCGCCGCCGGCGCTGGCATGGGGAAGTTCGAGGCCCATTTCCCGCGCGATCCCGCGCGCCTTTTCATACAGCGCCATCGTGCCGGCGTCAGGCTCCCACACCGGCCGCGTCACGCCACGGGTGACCTTGAACGTGACGTCATTGCTGGTTCCGGAAAGCGCGAGCATCCGTTCGACACCGCGATCGAGATCGGCCTGCCGCTTGGCCATGCTGAGCGCCTCGCCGGTGCAGGTGGTGGCGACGCAATTGACCCACTGGCCGCCGTGCACGATGCCGACCGAGAAGGTGCAATCGTCCGTCGTCATGCCGTCGATGGCGATGATCTGGCGCGCCATCTCGCGGATCGCGGAACGGCCGGACGAGAGCGTGGCGCCGGCATGGCTCGGCTTGCCGATGGCTTCGAGGTTGAACCGGGCAATGGCATATCGCCCGGTGACGACGCCGTTGTTGGCGCGACCGGGCTCCGGCACCAGCACATATTTGTTGCGCGCGGCCTCGGCCTCGATGATGTCGCGGGTCGATGGCGTGCCGACCTCTTCGTCCGGCGTGAACAGCACGGTGATCGGCAGCGGCGTCGTGAACGAGGCGCGTGCCAGTTGCCGGATCGCTTCGAGCGTAAGGTAGTTGCCGCCCTTCATGTCGAAGATCCCGGGGCCGTAGCATTTGTTGCCCTCGCGCCGCCACGCCAGTTTTTCCAGCGTCCCGACCGGATGGACGGTGTCGAGATGGCCCGCGATCAGGATTCCGGGCTCGCCTTGTTTCGGGTGAGGGAAGCGGGCACGGACGCAGCCGGCAAAGCCCTGCCGCCCGGCGATGCGTTCGATAGTCGCACCCATGATGGCCATTTCCCGCGCCGCAAGATCGAGCATACGCTCCACCGCGCCCGCGTCCCAGGTCGGGCTTTCGCATTCGACCCAGGTCCGCAGCCCCTGCAGCATGGTCTCGGAATCGAAGGGAAGGTTGGCAGGATTCATCTGATTTCTCCCGGTTCGGCCGGAATGTTTGGCGATGGCGCTGTACGAGAAGGACCGGCGACGAATTTGTAAAGCGAAAACATGCCGCCGTCAGACTTTCGCCGTACCGGATCGGGGACGACGATTTCTGGCATCATTCTTGATTGTTTCAGGCGGCGGAGCCGGGCGGGGGCATCCGGTGTCCGGCGCGCGCCGGGTACGGATGACGCCGGCGCCAGCCGTGTCGTCGGACCAAAAGGGGTGTTGTGAAGCGCAGGAGCGGCCCTATAGTCCGGTCATAAACCGGGCAGGGGGCCCGAACAAGAAGAAGCGTTCGGGCGTCGAGACGACAATGGAGGTGAAGGAATGAACGCGTTCAGAAAGGCAATTCTCGCTGCGACGTGTGTCGGCAGCCTGATGGCGGTGGCAGCGCCAGCGCTGGCCGAGACCACGTTGCGCGCCGTCATGCACTCGGATCTGAAGATCCTCGATCCGATCTGGACCACGGCCTACATCGTCCGCAACCACGGTTACATGATTTACGACACGCTCCTCGCACAGGATGAAAAGGGCGATGTCAAGCCGCAGATGGTCGAGAAGTACGAGGTCGCCGCGGACGGGAAAGGATATACTTTCACGCTGCGCGACGGATTGCTCTGGCATGACGGCCAGCCCGTAACGTCGGAAGATTGCATCGCTTCGATCAAGCGCTGGGCCGCAAAGGATGCGCTCGGCCAGAAGATGATGACCTTCGTCGACACGATGACCGCGGTGGATGCCAAGACTTTCACCATCAAGCTCAAGGAATCGACAGGCCTCGTGCTGCTCGGCTTGTCAAAGCCTTCGTCGAACGTGCCGTTCATGATGCCCAAGCGCGTCGCCGAAACCGACCCCAACAAGCAGATCGAGGATTTCACGGGTTCCGGACCCTTCGTCTTCAAGAAGGATGAATGGAAGCCGGGCGACAAGACCGTCTATGTCAAGTTCGACAAGTACAAGCCGCGCAGCGAGCCGGTGTCCGGCTTGGCCGGCGGCAAGGTCGTCAAGGTGGACCGCGTCGAGTGGCGCGCCATCTCCGACTCGCAGCAGGCCATCAACGCGTTGCAAAAGGGCGAGATCGACTTCGTCGAGCAGCCGAGCCACGATCTGCTGGGGCCGCTGAAGAAGGACCCCAACATCACCGTGCTGGTCGCGCCGCCGCTGAAGTTGCAATATGTCTTCCGCCCCAACCATCTCCACAAGCCGTTCGACAATCCGAAGATCCGCCAGGCGCTCTGGTACGCCTTCAACCAGGAAGACTTCCTGATGGCGACCGTCGGTGACGCCGAATACATCAAGGAGTGCAAGGCGCTGTTCATCTGCGACACGCCGTTCGCGTCGACCAAGGGGATGGACGGGCTGCTCACCTCCAACGCCAAGAAGGCCCAGGAACTGCTGAAGGAGGCCGGTTACGACGGCACCCCTGTCGTGCTGATGCAATCGACCGATCTGAAGGCGCTGACCAACCTTGCGCCGGTGGCGAAGTCCCTGATGGAGAAGGCCGGCTTCAAGGTCGACATGCAGTCGATGGATTGGCAGACCCTGGTCGCGCGCCGCGCCAAGCGGGATGCCCCCGACGCCGGCGGCTGGAACGCCTTCCTCACCGCCTGGGTCGCTGCCGACGTGATGAACCCGGTCTCGACCGCCTATCTGAACGCAGCCTGCGACAAGGCGCTGTTCGGCTGGCCGTGCGATGCGCAGCTCGAAAAGCTGCGTGACGATTTTGCGCGCGAAGCGGACCCGGCCAAGCAAAAGGCGATTGCCGAGGCGGTGCAGGTGCGCAGCATCGAAGTCACGCCCGAAATCCCGGTCGGTGAATTTGTCGTTCCGGTCGCGATGCGCAAGAACGTCAAGGGCTTCATTATCGCGCCGGTGCCGGTGTTCTGGAATATCGAGGTCACCAAGTGAACTGAGCGGCGCGGACGGAGACTCCGTCCGCGCCGCTCCAGGGTCGGTTGATCATGTCCATGTATGGCTACTTCTTCCGGCGATTGCTCGGCACGATTCCCGTGATGCTGGTGGTTGCGGTCTTCATCTTCATGATGCTGCGGCTGACCCCGTCCGACCCGGCGGCTGTCATCGCCGGCGACAATGCCACCACCGAACAGGTGGCGCAGATCCGCAGCCAGCTCGGCCTCGACCGGCCGATGCTGGAGCAGTTCCTGATCTGGTCGGGACGGGTGCTGACCGGCAATTTCGGTGAAAGCTTCTTCTTCAAGAAGACCGTGGCCGCGCTGATCGGCGAACGCATCGAGCCAACCCTGTCGCTCGCTTTGTTCACGATCCTGATTGCGGTGTTGGTCGCGGTTCCGCTCGGCGTGCTGGCGGCGCACCGGCACGGTTCATGGATCGACCGCATCGTGATGGGCTTTTCGGTGCTCGGCTTTTCGGTGCCGGTGTTCGTCATCGGCTATCTCCTGATTTACGTGTTCGCGGTCTATCTGGATTGGCTGCCGGTGCAGGGCTATCAGCGCATCTCGGAGGGCGTCGGCGGCTGGGCGCAACGGCTGATCCTGCCGTCCGTGACCCTGTCGGTGATTTATATCGCGCTGATCGCGCGCATGACCCGCACCAGCGTGCTCGAGGTGCTCTCCGAAGATTACATCCGCACCGCGCGGGCGAAGGGACAATCCGAACGCAAGGTGATGTTCCGCCATGCGCTGCGCAATGCGGCGGTTCCGATCGTCACCGTGATCGGCCTTGGCGTGGCGCTGCTGATCGGCGGCGTCGTCGTCACCGAGAGCGTTTTCACGATTCCGGGTCTCGGCCGGCTCACGGTCGATGCGGTGCTGGCGCGCGACTACCCGACGATCCAGGCCGTGATCCTGCTGTTCTCGTTCGTCTACGTGATGATCAACCTGTCGGTCGACATGATCTACACCGTTCTCGATCCCAGGATCCGCTACTGATGGTCGATGCGACGATCCTCGAACCCGTTCTGCCGGCGAGCCCAGCCAAGCCCGCCGCGTATCGCCAATTGCTGCGCAATCCGGGCGTGGTGTTCGGCGCCAGCATCATGGTGATCGTTCTGCTGATGGGGCTGTTGGCGCCCTGGCTCGGAACCATCGATCCGACGGCGATCAGCCCGATCGCGCGAAACAAGGTCCCGGGTACGGAAATCACGCTGCGCACGGACACCGGCGAACGCATCAAGATGATCGCCAGGTTCGGCACGGACGGCCTCGGACGCGACGTCTATAGCCGCGTGGTCTATGGCGCCCGCGTCTCGCTCTTCGTCGGCATCACGGTGGCGCTGATCAGCGTCGCCTGCGGCCTGTTCATCGGACTGCTCGCCGGCTTCTTCCGCATCCTCGACGCCATCATCATGCGGATCATGGACGGCCTGATGGCGATCCCGGCCATCCTGCTGGCGATCGCCATGGTGTCGCTGTTTCGCTCCAGCGTGTGGACGGTGATCATCGCCATCACGGTTCCGCAGATTCCGGGCGTGGTCCGGCTGGTGCGCTCCATCGTGCTCAGCGTGCGCGAGGAGCCCTATGTCGAGGCGGCGGTGACGCTCGGCACGTCGACCCCGAAACTGCTGTGGCGGCATGTCTTGCCCAACACCATCGCGCCCATGATCGTGCAGGGCACGTTCATCTGCGCCTCCGCCATCCTGATCGAAGCCATCCTGTCCTTCCTCGGCATCGGCGTGCCGCCGGAAGTGCCGACCTGGGGCAACATCATGGCCGCGGGAAGAGATGTGTTCAGCCTGTTCCCGCACAACATCATCTATCCCGGCGTGTGCCTCGCGCTGACCATTCTGGCCGTCAACGTTCTCGGCGACGGTTTGCGCGATACGCTCGATCCCAAGATGATGAAGCGGATGTGATGTGAGCAACACCGTCCTCGAAGTATCCGATCTGTCCGTCGCCATCCGGGGCGGCGACCGGACGCACGCCGTGCAGGGCATCAACCTCACGGTTGGCGCCGACGAGATCGTCTGCGTGGTCGGCGAATCCGGTTCCGGCAAATCGGTGACGGCGCAAGCCGTGATGGGCTTGTTGCCGAAGGGCGCGATGCAGGTCGAGAGCGGCTCGATCCGGCTGCAGGGCGATCAGCTGCTCACCAAGTCGGATGCCGAGCTGCGCGCGATCCGCGGCACCCGCATGGCGATGGTGTTCCAGGAGCCGATGACCGCGCTCAACCCGGTCGAGCGGGTCGGCGACCAGATCGGCGAAGTGCTGGAAATCCACACCGGGCTCGACCCGAAGCAGCAGCGTTCGCGCGTGCTCGAGATCATGCGCGCGGTGCATCTGCCCGATCCCGAACAGATGATCGATGCCTATCCGCATCAGCTCTCCGGCGGCCAGCGCCAGCGGATCATGATCGCGGCCGCGCTGGTGCTCGACCCCGCTCTGTTGATTGCAGACGAGCCGACCACCGCGCTCGACGTCACCACCCAGGCGCAGATCCTCAAGCTGGTGCGGGAAATGCAGGAGCGCACGAAAACCGGCGTGCTGTTCATCACCCACGATTTCGGCGTGGTTTCCGAGATCGCCGACCGTGTCGTGGTGATGCAGATGGGCCGGATCGTGGAGCAGGGCCCCTGCGAGGAGGTGCTGCGCAATCCGCGCGAGGACTATACCAGGATGCTGCTGCGCGCGGTGCCGAGCATGACGCCGCCGAAGCGGTCGCCGGTGACGGGTCCCGTGGTGTTGCAGACCGAGAATCTGTTCAAGACCTATGGCAAGCGAACGCTGTTCCAGCCGAAGGCGCGTGTCGTGGCTGCGGTCAAGGACGTCTCCTTGACGATCCGCCGCGGCGAGACGCTCGGCATCGTCGGCGAGTCCGGTTCGGGCAAGTCGACGGTGGCGCGCTGCGTCGCGCGGCTGGTCGATGTCTCCGGCGGCGGCATCAAGATCGATGGCGTCGATATCGCGGCGATGCGGGAAGCGAAATTCCGCCCGATGCGCCGGCGCATCCAGTTCATCTTCCAGGACCCGTATCGATCGCTCAATCCGCGGCGCACGGTCGGGGAGGCGATCATCGAGGGGCCGATGAATTTCGGCGTCAGCCGCAAGGAGGCGCTGCAACGCGCGCGCGACCTGATGGCGATCGTGCACCTGCCGCCGGCCGCGATCGATCGCTTCCCGCACCAGTTCTCCGGCGGCCAGCGCCAGCGCATCTGCATTGCGCGGGCGCTGGCGATGGAGCCGGAATTGCTGATTGGCGACGAGCCGGTGTCGGCGCTCGACGTCTCCGTTCAGGACCAGGTGCTCAAGCTCCTGGACGAGGTGCGCCGCAAGTTCAACCTGGCGGTATTGTTCATCACCCACGATCTGCGCGTCGCCGCCCAGGTCTGCGACCGGATCGCGGTCATGCAGCGCGGCGTGATCGTCGAACAGGGCACCACGGCGGAGGTCTTTGCCGCGCCCCAGCACGAATACACCCGGGCCCTGTTCGACGCCGCGCCCGGCAGGCACCAGGAATTCGCCGCGAGAGCGTGAGGTATTTGCCGTCATTGCAATGACGACAGAAAAATCAGCAGTTACTGTCGCGCACCAGTTCGGGCCCGTCGTTCGAAAACGGGGACGGGATTTGCGGTCGCGGTGATGGAGGGCGTGGATTCCGGGCCGGCCTGTCCGCCGTAGAGTTCAGCTTTTCGGAAGATTGTTCGCTGGCCATGTCGGCATGCTCCATTTGCTGCACGACAACATTCCTGCGGCCGTCGCGTTCCGTCAGCCCGGATGCGCCTCGATATGCGCCAGTAACAATTCATTGACCCGTTCCGGCGCGGAATCGGCTGCGAAATGCCCGACGCCGGGCAGCACTTCGAATTGATAGGGCGCGGCGATGAAATCCCTCGTGCCTTCGGCGGCGATGCGGCCGACGGTGTCGTCCGCATCGCCCCAGATGTAGAGCGTGGGCACGCGGATCGGACCGAGCGGGCCGCGGATCGCGCCGCGCGCGCGATACCAGGCGAGCGCCGCTTCCATCGCCTCCTTGTTGCCGAGCACCGCAAGATGCCGCTCGATCGCATCCGCGGGAACGCCGTTGGCGGCGAGGCGATCGCGCAGCCATTTGCAATCATCGGCGAGTACGACATCGGCCGCGTCCGGCTCGAGGAATGCCTTGTGGTGCCGCGAGCGGCCCGCCTGCTCGCCATCGACCATTTGCAGCGCGCGGTTGAACGCGTTCGGGTGCGGCCGTGACAGGATGGTGAGCGATGCCAGCCGCTCGTGGGCGCGGTCGGCCAGCCCCCAGGCGATGCTGCCGCCCCAATCATGGCCGACGAGGTGAAAGCGATCGTCGCCATAGCCCGCGGCGGCGACGATCGCGATGGCGTCGTCCATCAGGCGGTTGATCAGATAGTGCGAGAATTCGCGGCTGTCCGGCCGCGCGCCGGGCGAGTAACCGCGCTGGCTCGGCGCGATCGCGCGATAGCCCATGTCGCCGAGCGCCGTGATCTGGGCGCGCCAGCAATGCATCGATTCGGCAAAGCCGTGCAGCAGCAACACCAGCGGTGCTCCGGGCTCGCCGGCGACGAGGGTGTCGAAGGTGAGGCGCGGGGAGATGGTGATCTGTTCCAGGGCGGGCATGCGGCAATCCTGAAATCTTCAAATGGCGGGCAAATGCCGGCGCGGCGGATTCTCCGCGGGAATTTCCTATCGTCCGCCTCACATCGGAATTATGCAAGGCCGCAAAAGTGCGGTATTGGGAGCCGGCAAATCGCGGAAAGCTCAGGGGAAATCGTCGTTGCATAATCTGAGGTCAGCCGTTTTCATCGCATTGGTGGTGATCTGGACGCTGCTGCTGTCGCTGGCGGTGCCCCTTCTCTGGCTCGCCAATGCCGCGAGCGCGAAGGTGCGCGCGGTGTCGCAACTGTGGACGAACGGGATCGTCTGGCTGTTCAAATACGTGATCGGCCTCGATTACCGCGAGCACGGCCGCGAGAACATTCCGGACGGTCCCTGCATCATCGCCTGCAACCATCAATCGCTGTGGGAGACGGCAGTGCTGTGCGCGATCTTCCCCGATGCCAGCATCGTCGCCAAGCAGGAGCTGCGCAAACTGCCGATCGTTGGCTGGTTCCTGCACCGCTATCCGATGATCCTGGTCGACCGCTCGGCGGGCCGGCAGGCGCTCAAGCTGATGATCGAGCAGGCGCGGGCCGCGGTCGGCGAAGGCCGCAAGGTTCTGATATTCCCGCAAGGCACGCGCCAGGCGGTGGACGAACCCATGGCATTCCAGCCCGCGGGCATCGCCGCGCTCTACACCAATCTCGACGTCCCGGTGTTGCCGACGGCGCATAATTCCGGATTGTTCTGGGGCAAGAAGACGCTGATGATCCACAGCGGCACCATCACACTGTCCTATCTGCCGGTCATTCCACCGGGGCTCGACCGGAAGGCATTTCAGGCGAAGGTGGAGCAGGTGATCGCGGAAGAGGCGGAGAGGTTGATCAAGGCGGCCGTCGCCAAGGCTCCTGATTAGCTCGAGCGCCGTCCCGCGAGCCAGCCTGCGACCGGCGACAAAAAGGCCAGGCACCACGTGAACTGCGCCACCTTCGGGGAGATTGAGGCGACGGCCGTGGCGATGACGAATACCAGGATCGGGAATAAGGCCGTTGCCATCAATTGCGGGTCGCTGCGGCCTCTGAGAGCCAAAATCCACAACATCCCGTTCAGTGTGGCGATCGTCAGGAGATGACTCCCGTAAATCACGGCGACGACGCCATCGAGCCGATAGCTGCCGTAAAGGCCGTTGGTCACCGGCAGGATGATGATCGAGAGCAGAAAAATCAGATTGAGGAACACCACCCCGCGGCTGGCCTCCGGCGCCACCGCGAGCCGCCGGTGATGGCTGAACCAGAACAGGCCGGCGACCACGAAGCTGATCGCCAGCGCGATGACCGGCTGCGCATAGACGTTGAGAAGGTCGATCCAACCCGGTGGGCTCGCGAAACGGCTGGCCTTCGGCAAATCATAGGCGAGCAGCGTCATCGCCACGCCGAAGATGGTGTTGCTCAGCATCTCCAGCCGGCGCATTTCGAAGAGATTGATCTGCGGCAAAGTTGCTCCAGTCCGTCTTCGCTTCGCTCAAGCTACGCCGGACACGCTTCGGCCCTAAGGCCTTCCGCGTGGCTGCGCCACGCGCAGCCCGTAGGGCGAAGCGTGGTGCGGGCAGCCGGAATCGAACCGGCACAGCTCTTGCGAGCCGAGGGATTTTCTTACCAGCTACGGCTTTCGCCGCCTCGCCGTCGCGCGTGCGCGCTGGGCTCGTTTGTGGTCTGACTATACCTTCATCATGGACGCGTTCGCGCCGTTAGATGCTGCCCGTCTAGTCTCTACACCTTCACGCCGGCCTTTCGACCGGGTGCTTGGCTCGGGATTGCCATCTGACAGGTTTCCCCGAGTTTGAGCAGTTCTGCACCCCGGGTTTCTCCGAGGGCACTCAAGTGCTTTAAGTGCGTTTCGCCTGCCGAAGCAATTGATTTATTTAACGAAAATCGGACGTCTAAAAATTTGTGCTAAAACCGGTGTTAAAAATGGCTGATTTCCAACGTTTTTTGACCCGTTTGTGCTAAATGTCGGACAATCGCTGAAACGCTCGGCAAACACCTTGGCCAAGCACCCATCTGGGCAGGGATCTGATTAGCGTCCGAAGGACGCAACTCACCGAGCTATTTCCTGATTCAGCAAAGCGCTGCTTACTGAAGCCGTAGAACAACTGATTTCCGGTGAAGTGGAAGTCGGCAAGGTTGTTCTGCGCGATTACATCAACGCGACTGTCGGCGTTGAACGACTTGCTAAGGCGACCGGCACGCCTTCTAAGAGCCTGATGCGCATGCTTGGGCCTAAGGGCAATCCTCGGGCAAGCAATTTACTTGCGATGCTTGGCAAGCTTCAGCGCGTATCTGGAGTTCACCTTGCTGTGGGAACTGGGAAGAAGCGGGCGGCCTAGATCGAGGCTTCCCAAACCGGGAGCTACGCTGTCTCCAGTGCATACCGCTCCTTGTTGGCTCGTCAGTGGTGGCAGCACCGGCAATAGCCTCCGCGACTATTGCCGAGGCAATGCATGCTCGGCCGCCAGCCTGCACATACGCTTTTGTACCAGGAGTAGGGCGCAAGGCCTTCTCAGATGTAGTCAGGATCGGCGACCTAAGTCTGGGCAGATAGTTCGTCGCTGTTCGGCAGAGTGACTAGCCTTTAGGGCGCCATACCCGGCCTTTGCCTTTGTCGCCGCAAGTCCTACAACTTGACAAGCTGCACAGCTTGACCCTCCTCTCGCTGAAAATTGCGTGCAAACTCCAAGACCTCGTCCACCGTTTCATTTGGGTGGAATGAAGTCACGATTTGTCGGCTCGAATCTGAGCCATCACCGACCACCAGCTCATCTATAATATCATCAATCTTGCTCGCGTTTTCTCCAACGATAGCGATGAGCGACACGCCGTCACGGACGCACTCCTCAACGAATACGTCCAACGCATCCAAACTTGACAAGGGGAGCTGCAGAACGATCTTTTTTGCGTAAGTCACGACCGGATCAACTTTCGTTAGCTTGGATAGCCCTCGATGGAACCAACTAGTTTGTTGCGGTGACAATGCACCCAACTTTCACCTTTGTGCCCTCGGCTTCGGGTCATTAGCATCGCCTCGGGATGCTCTATTGGACTGATATGTCGAGGCTCGCGCGTTTACTGATCGGGAGTGTCACGAAGGTCCAAAGTGCAATCCCTGGTGCGGGCGGTGGGACTCGAACCCACACGACGTTGCCATCGAGGGATTTTAAGTCCCTTGCGTCTACCAATTCCGCCACGTCCGCTTTAGTCAGAAGATCAGGTACTTAGCGCGTTTGCGGGCGAACTGGAATTGGGATAATCCGGCCCGCAAACACGTCCTTCCTTACGGGACCGCGCAGGCCTTGGCAAAGCCTCAATGCGGACACCTGGCCCTGCTTTAGGCAATCTCAACATTGTCCGGTTACGAAAGTCCGATGTCCGCTGTCTCGTCCTGTCGCCCGCCATTTTTGCGAAACCTCGCCGTGCTGGCGCTGCTCGTGTCCGGGGCGGGGCTCGCCGGCTGCGCCAGCGTCGGCGACAACATGTCATCGGCCTTCGCCGATCCCGCCAAATACGATCTGTACGAGTGCAAACACCTGCAGCCGGAGCGTGAAAGGCTCGCCGCGCGCGCAGCGGAACTGCAGGGTTTGATGGCCAAGGCGGAAACCGGCGTTGCCGGCTCTGTCGTGGCCGAGGTGGCCTATCGCAACGATCTCATCTCGACCAGGGGACAACAGAAGCTCGCCGATGAGGCCTGGCGGCGCAACAAATGCGTGTGGACCAAGCCGGAAGAGAAACCGGCCGCCGCCGCCGCAATGCCACCTGCGCCGGCGCCCGGGGTCAAGGGATCCGGCTCAAAGCCGGGCAGCGCATTGCGCTAGGTGCAACGGGCGCGCCTCATTTGAACCGCTCATGCCCGCCAATCATAGATCCAGTCCTGCCGCGCCAGCATCCGGGCCGGGCCCAACGCCTTGATGCCGAGGTCGCGCGCGAGCGCCAGCGCGCCGGTGAGATGATAGATTTGTCCCGAGCGCCGGGCGGCGCGCTGAACCCTCAACACGCGCTCGCGCCGCAGCCGGCCGTAGCGCTTCAAGGCGGCCGGAATCCCCGTGGTGTTTTCGCCGCTGCTTTCGCTTAAGGTTTTGGCCAGCACCGCGGCATCCTCGATCGCCATTCCGGCCCCTTGCGCCGCGAACGGCAGCATCGCATGCGCGGCGTCGCCGAGCAGTGCGATCGCACCATCGGTCCAGTCGCCGATATCGGGCACGGTGAACAGCGCCCAGCGCCGCCATTCGTCGACGGCGCCGATCAGCATCCGCGCCGTCGCCGGCCATTGCGAAGAGAACGCCGTCTTGATTTCATTGCCATCGCCCGGTGCGCTCCAGCCCGGCCGGTTCCACGTCCCGGGGACGATGGCGACGACGTTGATCCGCCGCGCGCCGGAGATCGGATAGGCGACCAGATGCGCTTTCGGCCCCATCCAGAGCTGCACGCGGGGCGAGGTATATTCGCGCGGCAGCGCCGTCGCATCGAGCGTCCCGCGCCAGGCGATCAGCCCGGAGAATTGCGGCTGCACCCCCGGAAACAGATGATGCCGGACCGATGACCAGATGCCGTCGGCGCCGATCAGCGCCACCGCCAGTTCCTGGTGCCGCGCATCGCCGCGGCGCTGCACGACCGTCAGCCCCTTGGCGTGCGAGGTGACGTCCTCGAACTGGCAGCCAAGCCGCAATTCGATATCCGGGCTGTCGTTGACATGGGCCTGCAACGCCGCCTGCAGATCGGCGCGATGCACCACCCAATAGGGCGCGCCGGCGCGAAAATTGGCGGCCTCGCCGAGCGGCAGGCGGGCGATCTCGCCGCCGCCCCGCGCGCTCATGATGTTGATGGATTCGGGCGTCACGGCACCCGCCGCGAGCCGCTTCTGCAGGCCGAGTTCGACCAGGATGCGGCTGGCGTTGGGTGAAAGCTGCAGACCGGCGCCGGCTTGTTCCAGCCGCTCGGCCTTTTCCAGCACGACGATTCGAAAACCCTGCGCTGCCAGCGCCAGCGCTGCGGTCAGTCCTCCGATCCCGGCACCAGCGACGACGATGGTGCGCGTAACCGCCACCGCGGACCTGTCAGGCGACTTTGTCTTTCAGCACGCATTCCGGGGGGCGTGCCTCGCCGGCCTTGAGATCGGCGGCGAACCGGTAGAGCGTCGAGCAATAGGGGCAGATGATCTCGTTGTCGTTGCCGAGATCGAGGAAGACATGCGGATGGTCGAAAGGCGGATTGGCGCCCACGCACATAAACTCCTGCGAGCCGATCTCGATTACCGAGACGCCGGCGTCGTTGTGGAAGTGCGGGACGACATGGTCGGACATCTTATTTCACCTTGGATAGCAATGACGGACGGACACAATCAACGCGACGCGGCTCTTCCGAAATGCCGCGCACCATACTGACGGGTTTCATTGATTCCAAGAGCCCCGATTCCTGAAGGTATTTGCCGCACATTTGCTCATGCAAATTCGACACAATCTTGTCGTTCCAGAGAAGCCCTTCTTTCGTCGGGGACGTTGTGTCCTAAAAGCGGCACCCCATCTTGGAGAAGACGAAAACATTGGGCTTTTCGGCATGACACGGTTGCGGATCGGTCTGGCTCTCGCTGGTATGGCGGTGTGCGCGACGGCGTTCCCGCTCATTATGCCGCATGCGCGCGACGCCTTTGCGATCCTGGCGGCGCAGGATGACCCATCCGAATTGGCCGATCTCAGGCTCAATTCTGCCTTGCGGAACGGTCCGGCGCCGATCACCGAAAACATCGAGGCGGCGCTCGCGGCAGGCGATGCCGATCTGGCCGGCAGCTTTGTCGAACTTGCGCGCGACAGGAATATCGCCGTCAGCGAAGAACTGTCGAAGCGGGTCGGCGATGCCGTCAACGACGCGAATTCCACCTCGCAGTTCGCCAGGCGCTTTGCCACGGGTCTGGTGACCGGCAATGCCGAGGATGTCGCGAGCCTGTCGGGCACGGTGGCGGGCGATCTCTTCGTGTTCGGTGACATCCGCGACGTGGTGCGCGAAGGCAAGCATCTGGCGATGGGCGAGGATGCCGACCATCTGGTGCTCGGACTGGCGACGGCGGGCCTTGCCGTGACGGCGGCGACCTATGTGTCGGTCGGCGGCGCACTGCCGGTGCGCGCCGGCCTCACCATGGTCAAGGATGCGCGCAAGGTCGGGCGGCTCGGCGAGGGGCTGATGCATTGGGCCGGACGCTCGGCGCGCGACGTCGTCGATGCGCCGATGCTGCAAAAGGCGGTCGCCTCCGGTTCGGTGTTGCGGCCCGGCGAGACGGTCAGCGCGATCAAGGCGGCGTTCCGTGCCGAGAAGGCCGGCGCGCTGGTGCGGCTGGCCAAGGATGTCGGCCGCGTCGGGGAAAAGGCCGGTACGCGCGGCGCGCTCGATACGCTGCGCATGGCCGAAGGCCCGAAGGATGTCGCGCGCGCAGCCAAACTGGCGGAATCCAAGGGCGGTCAGACCCGCGCCATCCTGAAACTGCTCGGCCGCGGCGCGCTGCTGCTGGCGGCCGGCGCGTTCAACCTGTCGCTGTGGGTATTCAGTGCGCTGTTGGCGCTGTTCGGCTTGCTGTCGTCGATCAAGGCGACCACCGAACGGGCCACCATGGCATATCTGCGCCGCAAGAAAGCGCGGCGCTTGCGAAACCAGAGCGCTGCTGCGGCGTTACCGCCAAGCCCGCCTCTGGCGGGTGCCACAGCCTGCGGCTAGAGTTGCGATCGTTTCCGATCGCACATTTTTAACTTCCCAAAAAACGGAATTGCGGATGCCGAGTTTTCATAACGGCGATGTCGAAATTGCCTATCTCGACGAGGGTGAGGGCGAACCGATTGTTCTCGTGCACGGCTTTGCCTCGAGCAAGAACGTGAACTGGGTCTACCCGACCTGGGTTTCCGAACTGAAGAAAGCCGGCCGCCGCGTGATCGCGCTCGACAATCGCGGCCACGGCGATTCCGGCAAGCTCTACGATGCCGCGCGTTACGACATCGCGATCATGGCCGGCGACGTCACCGCGCTGCTCGATCATCTCCGCATCGAGCGGGCCGATGTGATGGGCTATTCGCTGGGATCGCGGATGATGGCGGAGATGGCGCTGAACCAGCCGCAGCGGCTGCGCTCCGCCATCCTCGGTGGCATCGGGATCGGGCTGATCGAGGGCGGCGGCCCCGGCGAGAACGTCGCCCGCGCGCTCGAGGCGCCGTCGCTGGAGGACGTGACCGATCCGGTGGGGCGGACGTTTCGCGCCTTCGCGGACCAGACCCGTTCCGACCGCCGCGCGCTGGCGGCCTGCCTGCGCGGCTCACGGCGCCTGATGACGCGGGATCAGGCGGCCAGCATCAAGGTGCCGGTGCTGATCGCGGTCGGCACCACGGATGAAATCGCTGGTTCGGCGCAGGCGCTGGGCAAGATCATCCCGGGCGCCGAGGTGCTGGACATTCCGAACCGCGACCATATGCGCGCGGTCGGCGACAAGGTCTACAAGAGCGGCGTCATCGACTTCCTCTCACGGCGAGGCTGAGTTTTCGCGCTCATCCTCGCCGGAAAATCGCCGCACCGCCGCGATCAGCACCGCGAAGGTCGCAATCCACGCCATGCGCGCGCCGTAGCGATCATGCGGTCCCGAGATGACCGCGCAAACAAAGGCGTTGCCGAGCACGGCAAGGGTCACCGTGCCTGCAAGCCAGGTGAGATCGTCGAACGGACGCCGCCACAGGCCGTGCGCGAACACGATCGCCGCGAGCAGCATCGAGACCAGCGCCACCGGAACGTGGAGGCGGTTGATCGCGGTGAAGTCGAGCCGCCAGCGCTGCTGGTTGGCGGCGCGCATCGCCTTCAGTTGCGAGGGGATGTAGCGCTCGATGATCCCGTAGGTGTGGCCGATCCATTCATTGGTGCCTTCGCCGGTGGCGACATGGACCAGTTGCTGCGCGGTTCCACTGATCGCGGCCTCGGCCTGCCACGCCGGATATTCGGCGAGCGAACGCAGCACGATGAAACTCATCTCGTCGCCGAGGCCCTTGAAGCGCCCGAGCGTGTTGAACATGCTGTTGCCCCACAAAAACTGATCGGCGGTGGCAGGTAGCTGGTCGCGATAGGGACAGAGCTTGAACTTCTGCTGCGGACAATGCTCCTTCAGGTAACGCCCGACGATGCCGTCCTGCAGCATCCGTCCGAAGGCGACGCCGTAACCGCCGGGCGTCCACGCCAATTGCCCGGACAGCGCAAAATTCGCCGCCAGCAGCATCGCTGCGCCGGCCAGCAAGGAGAGGCTGCCCTGCACCAGTCCGGACACCGCGATCCGCCCGCGCGAAAATGGCAGCACCATCCATCCCGCGCCACACAATCCGAGCAGCACCGCCAGCGTGGCGCTGTGCGAGGCGGCGGCGAATGCCGTCAGGGCGAATAGCGAACATTTTTCGAGCGTCGAAATACGTTCGCCAAACGCGATCAGGATGAACAGCGACAGCACCGACAGGCCGGCAAAGATGTCGGTCAGGAGCGTGCTCGCAAGCCATGGCAGTGCGGTCGCCAGCGCCAGCACGAGGCTGATCGCCAGCAGCCGCAACGGCTGCGCGATTTCAAATGCCCGCAGCGTGAGCTGCAGGATCCACAGCGTCGCCAGCGCCTGGATTCCGAGATTGGTCCAGAAGGCGGACTCCTCGCCGAAATGCAGATAGAGACCGAACACCGTGGAACGGCTGGGCACGAGGTAGCCCTCATACCAGCGTGCCAGATAGCCGCCGGTATCCCATTGGAGCAGCGGATAGCCGTTCCACAGGGCAGGGGCGAGCAGCATGAGGGGGATGGTGATGGCGGCGATCCAGACCAGCCGTGAGTCGGCGGCACGCGCGCGCAGAATCTGCGTATTGATGTGATTTCCCCCCGTTTTGGTCAATTTGCCCGGAATGGCGCGGCGGCCGAAATTCACCAATAGTCGGACGCCGTCCGGCTTGATTTCCCCAAATCGCCAACCACCTTGAACGGACCCTTACCGATCCGGGGCGTTCGGCGGGGGTTTACTGTGCCGGTGCCTGCCCCGGGACAGCGGCACGCCAGCCGTGCTATAACGCCCAACGAAACAAGCTGCGAGAACCAGCCATGGCAGTGCATCAGGTCAATCCCCAGGGTTCGAAACTGGCAGCCCTCGATCCGATCTGGGATCGTGTGCGGAGCGAGGCGGAAGACATCGTTCGCCGCGAGCCGGAGCTTGCCTCCTTCATCTATTCGACCGTCCTGCATCACGAGCGGCTGGAAGATTCGGTGATCCATCGCCTGGCCGAACGGCTCGATCATTCGGCGCTGTCGGGCGATCTGATCCGCCAGACCTATGACGAGGCGCTGCGCGACGAGGCCGATCTCGGCAATGCCTTCCGCGCCGATCTGGTGGCGGTCTATGATCGCGATCCCGCGACCTCGCGCTTCATCGATCCCCTGCTTTACTTCAAGGGCTTCCATGCGCTGCAGACCCATCGGCTGGCGCATTGGCTGTTCAAGCGGGGGCGCAGGGATTTTGCGTTCTACCTGCAGAGCCGGGCGTCCGCGGTGTTCCAGACCGACATCAATCCCGCAGCTGTGATCGGCCGCGGTGTCTTCCTCGACCACGCCACCGGTTTCGTCTGCGGCGAGACCGCGGTCATCGAGGACGACGTCTCGATCCTGCACGGTGTCACGCTCGGCGGCACCGGCAAGGAGAACGAGGATCGTCATCCCAAGATTCGCCACGGCGTGCTGATCGGGGCCGGCGCGAAAATTCTCGGCAATATCGAGATCGGCCACTGCGCGCGCATCGCCGCGGGCTCCGTGGTGGTCAAGCCGGTGCCGCACAACGTCACCGTGGCGGGCGTTCCGGCCAAGATCGTCGGCGAGGCCGGCTGCGCCGAACCGTCACGCACCATGGATCAGATGCTCAACGCAATCGGGATCTGACCCGCAGGACCTGACCAGACTGCTTTCTGAGCTGTCGATCTTGTGAAGATACGGCTGGCGGTCTGCGTCGTCTCGGCCTAAAACTCCCCGGAAACCCAAAGATACCAAGATATTCGATTGGAGACCGCCGTGGACGTTCAGGAAGTCAGGAAGCTCGACGCCTATCTCAAGCGCGTGTTCAGCAACCCCAAAATCCGCGTGGTGCCGCGGCCGAAGAAGGACGATTCTGCCGAGGTCTATATCGGCGAGGAGTTCATCGGCGTCCTGTTCGTCGACGATGAGGATGACGATCGCTCATTCCAGTTCCAGATGGCGATCCTCGAGGAAGACCTGGTCGATCAGGGCTGACGCGAAAGCGCACGGTGGGTTGGCGAAGCGTAACCCACCGTCTTCGTTCAGTGGCGCGAGCGCTGCACCCCATCCACCCTACGAAGCGAGGCAAACTCGCGCCGCTAGCCCTTCGGCCCCTGCAATTGGGCGGTCAAGCGATTCATCGCATTGGCGACGTCGCGCCATTGCGACAGCCAGCTTCGTGGAAAGCGGAACGTCAGGTCGGCGCCGTCGACGCGGCGTTCGCTCAGGCACATTCCGGGCGTCACATCATCGCGCGTGCAGCGCGCGCCGAGGCTTGGTGCGCCGGCCGTGAACAGATCTTCGTTGGCATAGGGCGAGCCGTCGCGAAACGCACGCATCGTCAATGCGTCGTCGATGGGCGTTGAGGCCTGCTCGAGATAGCGCGGATAGATGGTGCGGACGCGGATGTCGGGCGCCAGCGAGTCGTGATGGGCCGAGATCGACACGAATATCCGGTCGATCGGCTGCACCTTGTCCTCGACGGTCTCGGCGCTGACGTGTTTCGGCAGCTCGGGCGCTTCGAGCGAGGGAAATATGAAGCTCAGATCGACGCGTTCCTGGGGACCGGAGTGGCGCTGGATTTTCCTGCGGACCGCCGACGTCGGCACGTTGAAGAGGGTGCCGCCGACGCTGACGGGCAGGCGCGACGGCGCGTTTGCAGCGCCATTGCCCCAGGTCGGCCACAGCAAATAGGCGACGAGCCCGATGGCGCCGGCCGCAATCGTCGCCGCCACGATGATCAGGATCATGTGCGAACGCGGGTCCTTGCGCGTGTCGCGGGCGATGTGCTGGGCCGTCGAAAGCAATGTCATGCAGGAAATATCGGGAGTTTGGGGCCGAATCACTCCCGCGAATATGCCACGGGCGGCAAGTGATTTCACCGTCCTCGGACCAGCGGCGAGCGCGCGGGAACGAAGGCCGCCGGCTGTTAACCCTTCCTTAAGGATACGGTGGCGGCGGGCCGCCAATTTTGCGAAAGCAAAGCGCGTTTTGTTGAGTTGCGGATGTAGTGCATGTCGCCCGATGCGTTGAATTCCCTGTTTTCCCTGCTGATCGGCTTTGCCGTCGCTGGCGCGTTGGCCAGCGGCTATCAGGCGCTGGCGGCACGGCCTGCGGGTTTCGGGTTGCTCGGGCAAGGCGTCGCGCCGAAGACGTTTGCCGCGGTTCCGTTTCTGGTCTTTGCCGCGCCCTTCATCATCATGCGCAACACATTGCGCGGCGCCCGGATCGAACGCCGCCGCTTCGAATTCGTGATGATGGCCACCGTGCTTGCCGGCTTCTGGAGCCTGATGTCCGGAACGTTCCTGCTGATGACACTGCGTGCCGCAGGCCTGCTCGCCTGAAACGGGATCGCCGCCTCGCTTGATCACGCGCCGGCCTCTATGCCAAGGTCTTCGGGAACGGAGACCTTTGTGCGATGGCGATCTACCAACTCGACGGGCAGGGCCCTGATCTTCCTGCGGACGGAAATTATTTCATCGCGGATACCGCTACCGTCATCGGCAAGGTCCGGCTGAAGGCTTCCGCCAGTGTGTGGTTCGGCGCGGTATTGCGCGGCGACAATGAGTGGATCGAAATCGGCGAAGGCTCCAATGTGCAGGACAATTCGACCTGCCACACCGACCCCGGCTTTCCCCTGACGATCGGCAAGAACTGCACCGTCGGCCACAACGTCATCCTGCACGGCTGCACGATCGAGGACGGCGCGCTGGTCGGGATGGGCTCGATCGTGATGAATGGTGCGAAGATCGGCCGCGGCAGTGTCGTCGGCGCGGGATCGGTCATCACCGAGGGCAAGGAGTTTCCCGAAAACTCCCTGATCATCGGCTCCCCGGCCCGCGTGATCCGCACGCTTTCGCCCGAGCAGGCGGCGGGCATGGGACGCGCGGCGAAGTCTTACGCCATCCGCGGACCGCAGTTCAAGAACGGCCTGAAGAAGATCGGCTGAGGCTCGATCATCGTTTTGTTTTCCTCGATGGGCGGGGCCTTGTCGTATTCGAAGCTGCCCCCTTCGGCGGCGCCGTCTTCGCGAGTCCGGCGCTCTTGCGCAAGGCATCCTTGAGGTCGACGGGTATGCCGTGCTTTTTCAGCACGTCCGCGAACGCCTCGTCGGCCAGTTCCTGAATCGTCGCCATCCGGTCGCGCGCAAGCTGCTTCAGCTTGTCGAACGTGTCCTCGTCAAAAGAGATCAATTTGCGCAAGCGCCATCGGGCTCCGTTGGCCACCACGGATACCGTTAAATGACCTGTAATGGCAATCGTTCCGCCGGGAACAACGACTTGACGGCGTCGTTGAACGGAAAAGGAGATTGCCGATGAAGGGATCGTTGAAAACGGCGGCGATAGCCGCCCTGGTCATCCTGGCACTGCCTGCCGTCGCGATCGCGCAAAACAGCGCGGGCGGCGCCGGTTCGGCGGGCACGGCCAGAGCTCCCGCGTCCGGCACCAACAGCGCCGGGACGGCTCAATCCTCCGGGTCAGGCATGAATGCCGGTGTCGGCGTGACGACCGGCGCTGCGGGCACGGGGACGATGGCGCCGCCGCGGGGTAACGTCGACGCCGCCATCAATGAGGAAAACAGGACGATCGATCGCAAGCTCAATGGCATCTGCCGTGGTTGCTAGCGGCCGGCGATTTGGACGCGGTCCGGTCGCGCAGAAGTGAGAAAACGAGCCGAGCGATTGCGACAACTCGTCCTAGATCTGGAGCAGGAAACAGAAGGTTTCCAGCTCGCTTGCAGCGAGCTCGCATGGAGGGATGGATGATGTTGCGTAAAATGATGATCGCGTTGTTCGCGGCCGCATCGGTCGCGATGCTGGTGCCCGACACAGCGTCGGCCCGTGGCGGCTTTGGCGGCGGTGGTTTTCACGGCGGTGGCGGCTTCCATGGCGGTGGTTTTGGCGGGGGTGGTTTCCGTGGTGGCGCGATGGGAATCGGCGGCGGCGGCTTCCGTGCCGCGGCGATCGGCGGCGGTTTCCGTGCGGCGGGCGCTCCGGTAGCCGCATTTCGCGGCGGCAGCTTTGGCGGTTTCCACCATGGCTTCCGGCATCGCGGATTTCCGGTTGCGGTTGTCGGCGCCGGCCTCGGCTACGGCCTCTATGGGTCCTACGCCTATTACGGCGGCTATGACGACGCGTACCCGTATGATGCCTATTACGGCTACGATTACGGTGATGGCGGCTGTTACGTCGTCCAGCAGCGCGTCATGACCCCCTATGGTTGGAGCGTCCAGCCGGTACATGTCTGCAACTAAAACCTGCCCGAAGCATTATCGGGATGATTTCAGCGGCCCCGGTGTTTGATCGCCGAGGGCCGCGTTTGGCTTGCTGGTACGCCGCTTGCAACCCATCAGGGATGCTGAACATGCTCACAGCCCCGGCTTTGACGTTGGTGTTTCTCGGTGTCGTTGTCGGTCTGGGCGCCGCCGCCGTCTGGATGTTCTGGGAAATCGAGCAGTCGGCATCCAGGCCGCATCGCAACGGCGATCGCCTCGGATAGGCTGGCCTAAAAAAGACGCGCAGCCAATAAGCTGCGCATCTTTCTTGATGTATGACGTTCGCTCGAAAGCGCCTAGCTCAGCACGCCGTATTTCTTGAACCACGCCTGCATCTGCGCCCATGCATCGTCGGCGGCCTCCTTGCGATAGCTGGCGCGATAATCGGCATGGAAACCATGCGGTGCGCCCGGATAGATCTTGAACTCGGCGGTCTTCTTGTTCTCGGCGAGGGCTGCTTTGAGGGCTTCTACCGAAGCTACGGGAATGCCGGTGTCGGCTTCGCCGTAGAGACCCAGCACCGGGGCCTTCATCTCGGGTGCGAGTTGCGTCGGGCTCTTTGGCCACAGCGGATTGGGCGGATCGACGGGCGGTCCGTAGAATGCGACGCCGGCCTTCAGCGTCGGACTGTGGGCGGAATATTCCCAGACCGTCCGGCCGCCGCGGCAGAAGCCGATGATGCCGAGCCGTGACGTATCGCCGCCCTGCGACTTTGCCCACGCCACCGTGCTGTCGAGGTCCGACAGCAATTCGGCGTCCGGTTTCGAATTCACGATCGGCAACAATTGCGGGATGTCCGTGATTTTGGTGAGGTCGGTGCCCTTGCGGAAATAATAGTCGGGCGCCACCGCGAACGCGCCAAGCTTGGCGAGGCGCCGCGTTACGTCCTTGATGTATTCGTGCAGCCCGAAAATCTCCATCGCCACCAGCACGACCGGCGGATTGGCGACGCCTTCGGGCCGGGCGAAATAGCCGGGCATTTCGCCGTCGGCGACCTTGATTTTGGCATCGCCGGCGTTGAGGCCGCGGGTGTCGGTCGTGATGACGTCAGCCCGCACCGGCCCGGCGGCGAGCGTATAGCCTGCCGTTACCGCAGCCGTCGCGGTCATGAAACCGCGGCGCGAGAACGGCGCGACTTTTGTCAGTCCGATGACGTCGGAGGTCAGCAGGGGGACAGCGCTCATGGGGGCTCCTTGCATCGCGCCTTCCGGCCGGGGGACATCCCCTTGGATCGAAGAAGCGCGTCAAAACAAACGTTTGGGACGCGATTCTGATCCATCAAGACAGGCGCAAGGCACCTCAGCAAACAATGCCGGCCCAAGGCAAATCACCAGCGTGCGAGGTCGGGCGGGTCGGCCGGAGCGGTCGATGGACGGGGGTAAAAAAACAAGGCCGTCGACGCAGTATACCGTCAACGACCTTGCCAGCCCCGGATATTGAAATCGGCTCACGCCATCCGGTGACGTGCAGCATGCAGCGGATTCGGATGGTCATATGTGATCCAGTTCACAAACCGCGCACAAAATTGATGGAAGCCCTTTCTTGCGGGCAACGTCCCGCGTTTGGGGGAAATGTCCGCCCGCGCGGAGCCCGGCCTTGGGCAAGGCCGTGGCTGGCGCGCACCGGTTCCGGGCGCGGGCGTGGCAACGCCTGTTCTTCTCGTAAAAAAGCGGCCCGGACCGCGTCCGGGGCCTGCCTCAGCCGCTCGACCTGCCGCGCCTCAGCTTGGCGCTCCGGCCCGAGCGGGATTTTGCGGCGTGGGATTTCCTGAACGACCGTTTGCGGGTGGAGGGGGCGGCGGACGGTTCGGAGGCCTGCGTGCTCGCGAACGATTGCCGCAAGCCGTCGATCGATTCAGTCAGCGTGCCGACCTGCTCGGAAAGCTTTCGCGTATCGGCTTGCTGCGCGGCGAGCAGGCGGCGCACGGTCAGCAACTGATCCTGCACCACCTGCAGCTGGTCGATGGATTCCTGCTGGGTGGCTTCGATGCCCTTGGTTTTTTCGACCAGTTGCTCGGACGCGTGCGCGGTACGCGCCTGCAATTGCCTGACCGCAACGACGCGGTCGGTTTCGGGCGCCGTGCCCGTATAGGTGCGCCACACCGCGATGGAGCCGATACCCAGCACGAGGGCGACCAGGGCCGCGGCCGCGATCAGGATCGGCTGTCCGCTGAAACGCGACAGCGGGGCGAGCTGGGAGACAGGATCTGGTCTGGGATACTGCCGCGGGGCGAGTTCGGTCATGAGACTGCAATCCAGACGGTCATTTTCAATAAGTGTTCTCCGATTACCACAGTCGGAACCGGGCTCAAACCCGGGATTTGCCGGACGGGGTGAGATTCGGGGAAAAATCGCGACAAAAAACGGATTTTGGGCTGAAAATGGGAACTTTGGGGCGGCTTTGCCCGGTGGCTGTCGTCCAATCGCACAACTTCCAGACCGGTCACGGATCATGGGCGGCCTGATTTCGAGGCTCACTCCGGCATCGGCCTGCGGCGGCGTTGCGTCCGGCCGGCCCGTCTGCAACGGCCGGATTTTCGACCGCCAAAAAAAGTTGCGGCCAGGCTTTGGGGGAAGCCTGGCCGCGCGCGAACCGGTCTGGGACGGGGAGGGGTGGGGATGTGACCGGGTCGCGGGTTCGTAAAACTCCTGTTCGTTAGCGGTCGCGCGAACTGGCGGTCGCGGGCGCCGGGCGGTTGTCGCCGAGCGAGACCCACACGTTCGGGTCGCTCTGCGATTGACGTTTGACGAAGCGGTAGCCGGTCTCGGTCCAGGCCACGACGTTTTCGTTCTGGTTGTCGAGCACGAACTCGCCCTTGTCGCTCTTGACCGTCAGCACCGCGTGGCCTTCGCCTTTCTTGTCGCGCACCACCGTGATCAACAGCGCTTCACGCGGCCAGCCGGCATCGATCAGCATCTTGCGCTTCAACAGCACATAGTCTTCGCAGTCGCCGTAGCCGTCAGATGGCAGCGACCATTTCTCGATCACACCCCAATGATCCATGTCGGTGATCGGCTTGATGGTCTCGTTGACCCACTTGTTGACCCTCAGCAAATCCCGCCATGCCGTCTGCGACATCACGATGTCCCGCGGCTGTGACGTGCCGCCGCGGCATTCGCCGGGACTCTCGGCGCAGAATTCGACCCAGCCGATCGGCGGACGCGTGGTATCGCCGAGGCTGGCATAGCGCACGTCACCGGCTTTCGCCGAGACGCTCATTCCCAGCAGGATGGCGGCAACCGCCAATCCCTTTCCCTGTCCCCTGAAAAACATTGTGGCCCCCGTTTCTTGTTGGGACCATGTTTCTCACAAAGGCTTTGCGCCGCCGCTAAGTACGCCAAGTACATTTGACGCGAATACAAGTAAAAGGCGCGGCGAATTTGATCTATACTTGAATCGAATTCGACTAAAATTTGAAACAACTGCAATTGATTCAAATTTTATGCATTAACGCGCCAAACGCTGCGGTAACGGCAGATGTGGCCGCAAAAGTTCCCGCCGTTAACCGGCTTTGGCGGACGCCGGAACGGATCAAGACGGCATCCGGTCATGCGGATACCGCCTTTTGAGGTCGAGAAATCTGGGGTTTTGGCGTTTGGCGCTTTACCGCGCAGTAACCGCGTCTTCGAGCGTCTCGGCATTTTGCTCGTGGACGAATTCGAGCGCGAAGCCTTCTTCGAGATTTCGCACCACGCGGGACTGCACTTTGCCCAGCATGACCAGCGACCGGAGCGGCGGGCGGTTTTCCGCGGCAATCGCCGCGCCCGACGCCGAGAGGTCGATGATCCGGCAGGTCATCTTGCTGCCGTCCTCGAGCGTGAGCAGCGCGATCGGGTTGCGCGGCACGATACGGTCGTGGCGGCGGTCTTCCGGCAGATTGAGGATGTCGCGGTTGGCGAGCCAGGTGAGCTGGGCGGCGAGCTTGTCGCGCTTGCGCGCGGTCGCGCCCACGGTCATGGCAAAACCATTGTCGATGATGCGGGTGATCTTGCCTTCAACCCGGCCGATATGGTCGAGATAGGCGATCACGCGGTCGCCGACATTGCCGATGCCGGGCGCCAGCAGGGCCAATCCGCCTGGCGACATATTGATGATCTGGCAGGGGAATTCGCGCCGGTCCGGGAGCATGTAACGGCCGAGCAGGTGGACCTTCACGCGCTGGAAGCGCCGCCGCTCCTGGGCGACCGGGACAGTGGATTTTTTTTGCGCAAACGACATTCTTCGCCACCCGACGGCCGGTCCTTCGGCGCCTCAAAGACCCTACGGCCGACAGGGTTAACGATGCGTTATCGGCGGCCGCATCAAATCTGGGCATTCACCGTGGCTGACAGTCGCGCCGTGTTAACCCAATTGAAACCCACCGGCAGCCTCCCGGGTCGGCACCGGGCCGAAGTCCGGGGCATGGGGCGCGGCGCGCAGCCTCCGGCGCGGCGGCAACGCGCGCAGTGCCCGCGATCGCTACTTCCGGACCAGCTGATTCAGATCCTGCTTGATCGAATGGAGCAGCGACTCCAGGCGCTCCGGCCTGAAGGCGGGTTGCTCCGGCAATGCGGCTCGATGGGCCGGCTCCGCGATGGTGGTTTGAACGGACTTGGCGGGGATGACGGGCTTCTGCGGGAAGACCGGGCGAACCGTGCGCTCCGGAAATACCGGCCCATCCGGAAAAACCGATCGAACCGGCTCGTCGGATTTGGTGCCGGCTTCGACGAACTCACCGTGCAAAACGTCCTCGCGCCGTCCCATCAGCCACAGGACCGCCCAATAGGAAATCGCCAGCAAAATAACGCAGAAAATACTGATCTCGAACATCGTTCACGTCCAATCCAGCGAGTATCCCGGGAAAGGCCGTTTTCGGTCAAGACCGCCGAAAGCGATTGTTTGTCCGTGCGTTGTTTCAGTACCATGACGTTCGATGCCGGGCCCGGCCAGACCGGCCGGAAGCCCGGTCAAGAACCAGACCAAGAACCGGAGGGAGAGGCGAGATGGCGGGAGTAAGGCGGGAACGCGATGATGCCGTTGGCGTGCTGACGCTGGACGAGCCGGCGACGCTGAATGCGATGACGCCCGATCTGCTCGGCGATCTCGCCAAGGCGATCGGCGAGATGACCGGCGATCCCGAGGTGCGGGCGCTGGTGCTGACGGGCGCCGGCCGCGGCTTCTGCTCCGGTCAAAATCTCAAGGCCGCGGCTATCCTCGGCGATGACATTGTCGATGGGGTGATGCGTCATTACTGGCCGGCCTTCAAGGCGCTGCGCGAATGCCGGGTCCCGGTTGTGGTGGCGGTCAACGGGGTCGCCGCCGGCGGCGGCTTCAGTCTCGCGATGGCGGGCGATGTGATCGTCGCGTCCCGCTCGGCGAGCTTCATTCAGGTGTTCAGCCGGATCGCGCTGGTGCCGGATCTCGGCTCCACCTGGATGCTGCCGCGCCTCGTCGGCCGGCAACGCGCGCTCGAGCTGATGATGATGAATGAGCCGCTCTCGGCGGAGCAGGCCAAGGAATGGGGATTGGTCCGCGACGTGTTCGATGACGCCGCGCTTCGCGACGGCGCGCTGGCGCTGGCGCGCAGGCTTGCGAACGGTCCGACGCGGGCGCTGGTGGCGACGCGCCGCCTGCTCGACGACAGCGAACACGCAACCTATGCCGATCAGTTCCGGCGCGAAATCGAGACGCAGGCCGAAATCCGCAACAGCGCGGACGCGCTGGAAGGGCGCAACGCGTTTCTCGAAAAGCGCGCCGCGCGGTTCAGCGGCCGGTAACAAAGCGTTTTCAAGCGAAAGCCTGCCCCGGACTTGATCCGGGGTGGATACCGGTTCGCGTCAAGAAAACGCGTCAGAACAAGAAACGCCGGCGCCTAGCGCAGGCCCTCATAGACCATGAAGCCGCGCGCGAGGGCGAGTTTTCGCAGCGCGCGGGGCATGAGCTTTTCCGGCCGGTGCAGATAGCGCCACGACGTCAGCTTGAAATCCTTCAGCGGGCCGAGGTCTTCCTCGAATGGCGCCAAAAGGCCGGTGAGGCTGATCGGCGTGTGCGCGCGATGGTTGAACGGCAACAGCAGCAGTTCCAGATGCGCCGTCCGGCCGTCTGCGGAGGTCGCGGTGATGCCGGCGATCGCCGCCAGCATTTCCTCGGCGACATAGGTGACGATGTCCTCGATCTCGCGGCGGCTCTCTTCGGCAAACAACGCCGCGAAGCTCATGTCCTTGACGTCGTGGCCGAGCAGGGCGGAGACGCGGGTGCCGGCGACGCGGAAGGGAAAGCCGGTCTCGTTGTCGCAGGACAGCACGAAGATGTCGCCCAGCAGTTCGCGCACCGCGCCGGGTTCGATCTCGCTGCGCTCGGGTGCGCGCGCATGGCCGCGCTTGGCGTCCCAATAGGCGAAGAACTGACGGCTCGATGGATGTTTCATGCGTTGGCCTTGACCCGCCCGTGGCTCGAGGGGACACATCTGTCCCGATTTCGCGCACGCGCCTTCCCTTGGTTGTTGTGCAGGACAGGCTTTGCAGCGTCCATGCCGTGGCCGCGGTTTGGCCGCTTTGGCCACGGCTTTGCGTTGTTAACGTTAAATTAACTACGAGCTTGGTGATCCCGGCGCGCCTTGCATAGAGTGGAACGCGTCGGACCCGGCCGGCTTATCCGAAGTTGCCAGGCCCGGTTGGTACACAGGTGGCGTCAAACAGTTTGGTCGTCGCGCGGGGAGGGGTGGGGATGCATCCCCAACGCTCCGGGGCGCGAGAAGATCGGCACGAGGGAGGATGTTCTCAGCATCCTCCCTTTTTCGTTTTGGCGCAGCACCGCGTCCGGGACACGGAAGGGCCTGGATTCGTCGATTGTGCACTTGCACAGTGCGGGTAAAGCCGCCTATCTGGGCCGAATATTCCCCAAAACCGTCTCTAAAGGTCTCTGAAGGTCCTGGCCCCCTTGGAATCCCAGCCTGAAGCCCAGCGCGATGCCCCCGAAGGTCCGCAGGAGCCGATCCTGACCCTGCCGGCCGCGCTGACCGCCTACGTCGCGCTGCTCGCGTTCATTCATCTGCGGGTGCTGCTGCCGCCGGAACTCGAGAACTGGACCCTCGACGTCTTCGGCTTCATCCCCAAGCGCTACGACTCGACGCTGCTCGATGTCGTTTTTCCGGGCGGCGCGGGCGCCAAGGTCTGGACCTTCGTCACCTATTCGCTGCTGCACGCCAATCTCGCCCATATCGGTTTCAACGTGCTGTGGCTGCTGCCGTTCGGCAGCGCATTGGCACGGCGGTTCGGCACGCTCAGGTTCTACGTGTTCTTGGCGGTGACGGCGGCGGCCGGCGCGCTTGCGCATCTTCTCACCCATGAGCACGCGATCGCGCCGATGATCGGCGCCTCGGCGTCGGTGTCCGGCGCGATGGCGGCGGCCATGCGCTTCGCTTTCGTGCAGGGAAGTTTTCTTTCGTTCAGCCGGGGCGACGCCGATGCCGCGGCGAAGGTTCCGGCGCTGTCGCTCGGACAAGCGTTTCGCGACACCCGCGTGCTCGGATTTCTGGCGGTCTGGTTCGGCATCAACATCATCTTCGGCGTCGGATCGATTTCGATCGGCAATGAGGGTGGCAGCGTCGCCTGGCAGGCGCATATCGGCGGATTTCTCGCCGGCCTGATGCTGTTCTCGCTGTTCGATCCGGTGCCGAAGGTGGCGATGCATGCTGCAGATGCGTCATCGCCCGATGAGGCCGACCGCGTCTGATCGTCGCTTGCGGGGCGCGGCGATTTCATTCATCATCTTCGCATGTAACGCAAGACAAGGCCCGCTGCCGTGCAGGACAGCCGAGCCGTTTGACCGCGCCTCAAAGGTCCTTGAAACGAACCGGCGCGGAACTGTTGATTGAAGACTCGCGAACAAGTCGATCCCCGAAAGGGGTGCGAACCGATTCAGGGAGGCGACAATGACGGTACGTTCAATTCTCGATTCCAAAGGCCATCAGATCCTGAGCGTTGAACCGGACGCCCGGCTTTCGGCCGCAGTCAAACTCCTCGGTGAGCGCAAGATCGGTGCCGTGCTGGTCATGAGCGAGGGGCGCCTTGAAGGCATCCTGTCGGAGCGCGACATCGTCCGCGTGCTCGGTGAACGGGGCGCGAAGGTTCTCGACGAGCCCGTCAGCGGCATCATGACGCGCAAGGTGGTCAGCTGCCGGCAGTCCGACACCGTCAGCGGCATCATGGAAATGATGACGCTCGGCAAGTTCAGGCATCTGCCTGTCGTCGAGGATGGCAAGGTGGTCGGGCTGATCTCGATCGGCGATGTCGTCAAGCGCCGCGTCCACGAATATGAGGCCGAGCAGGAAGCGCTGCGCGACTACATCAAGACCGCCTGAGCTTATTCTTTCACCGGCGCGGACCTGTCGTCGGCGCCGGCATGGCTCGCCTGCGGCGCCAGGATGTGGATCGCTTCCTGGATGGAATCGATCGCGCGTTCGGCGGCGCGCGCGCCATGGGCGATCAGGTCGTCGGCGCGGTGAAAATCGAAAAATCCGATCTGGCCGGTGCGCGGCGAGATCAGCAGATCCGGCGGATCGCCGGCCAGCCGCGCGCGGGTGATGCGGTCCTGCATGATGTTGAAGGCATCGACCATGACGGTGGAGATTCCCGGCCGTCCGCCGCCGCCGAAGAATTCGCGCTTCATGGTGCGTTCGGCGGAGAAGAACTTTCCGAGGCCGCGCTTCGGCGGTGCGGGCTCAGGCGCGGCTTCCGGCACGTCGGCAATTTCGGCGGAATGTCCGTGCGCATAGATCGTCGTCGAATGGGTGAAGACGTCGCTGGACAGATTGGCGGCGATGACGATCTCGGCGCCCATGGCGCGCGCCGCCGAGACCGGCACCGGGTTGACCAGCGCGCCATCGACCAGCCAGCGGTCGCCGATCAAAACCGGCGAGAATATTCCCGGCAGCGCATAGGAGGCGTGCACCGCGTCCACCATGCGGCCATGGGTCAGCCAGATCTCATGGCCGGTGCGGACTTCCGTCGCAACGGTGGCGAATTTCACCGGCAGGTCCTCGATCAGGGTCTGGCCGACCGTTGCTTCGAGTTCGGCGGCGAGCTTGGCGCCGCCGATCAGGCCGGAACCGTTGAGGCGGATATCGAGATAGCTGAGGATGTTGCGGGGCCGCAGGCTGCGCGCCCAGTCCTCCATCGCATCGAGATGCCCGGCAGCATAGGCGCCGCCGACCAGCGCCCCCATCGACGTTCCGACCACGACATTGGGCACGATGCCATGCGCAACCAGGGTTCTCAGGATACCAATATGGGCGAATCCGCGTGCCGCGCCGCCGCCCAGCGCCAGCCCGATCACCGGCCGGCGGATACTGCCGAGCCCGACTTTGTCGCGGCCGTCGGAGCCCCTTTGGCCGCGGCCCATCCAGTTATCCAACACAAAAATCACTCCTGCGCCCAAGCATATTCGCCGTGGCTTAGCCCTGCCAGAATCGTCCCGATTAATTCCGCGTGCATGGTTTATGCCGGCCGGAGCGGCCTAGGCGGGGATTATGACTGGACCACGACCGCCCTGTTAACATTGGGGTGAGGGGGCCGGTTCCAATGCCACTGGAGGGCTTTGATCCGTTCTGGAGGCTTGAATTTGCCGCGTTTTCAGTGAAAAGCATGGCCATGATCTGGCGAGGCAATGGCATCGGCGCGGACGGGGGCGCGTGGCGGCTTTTCGTGGCGCTTATGCTTGCCTTGGCGTTGCTGGAACCGGGCGCGGCGTCGGCCCAGATGTTCTCCGATCGTCCGCCGCCGGTGCCGCCATCCTCCATTCCCGATGTGCCGTCGGGCCCTGCCATGAACCTGGCGCCGCCGGGATCGCTTCCGGCCCTCCCGCCGACCCTGACACAGCCGAGCCTCGTGCCGCCATCGATCGCCACCGTGCCGCCGGCAGCCCCGCCGCCGGGCGCCTCGACGGCCGGCCAAGCCGTGCTGTCATTGACGGCGCGCTACGGCAAGGATTTGCCGGTCATCAACAGCGGGCTGGTGTGGCGGGTGTTCGCGGACAAGCCGGATGACACCGGCACGTTCAAGCTGATCCGCGAGGAGCGCGGGGCGACCCCGAACATCGTGCTGCCGCCGGGCAATTATGTCGTGCATGTCGCACTTGGCCTCGTCAGCGCGGTGCGGGCGGTGAACCTGAAGTCGGAGACCGATCGCGAATCTTTCGTGCTTCCGGCCGGCGGCCTGCGCATCGAAGGCCGCGTCGGCACCAGCAAGATTCCGCCGAACCAGATTTCGTTCGCGATTTATAAGGGCAGCCAGTTCGACGGCGCGGAGCGGACTTCGCTGTTGCCCAACGTCGCCGGCGGCGACGTCGCGCTGCTGCCGGAGGGGACGTACTACATCATCTCCAATTATGGCGACGCCAATTCCGTGGTGCGTTCCGACATCCGCGTGCAGGCCGGCAAGCTGACGGACGTGATCGTCACCCATCGCGCCGCGGTCATCACGCTGAAGCTGGTCAGCGACAAGGGCGGCGAGGCGCTCGCCAACACCGCGTGGTCCGTCATCACGCCGGGCGGCGACGTCATCAAGGAATCGATCGGCGCATTCCCCCGCGTCGTGCTGTCCGAAGGCGAATACCGCGCCATCGCCAAGAACGAAGGCAAGGTGTTCGAGCGCCCGTTCAACGTCGTCAACGGCGTCGACGGCGAGGTCGAGGTCGTGGCGCGGTAACGACGCGCCTCGTGGCAGGCAGCGTCGCGCGAGCAGAAGCCGCGGTGGAACGCTTCCCTTAACGCAGCCCGCGAGTTAATGCGTTGCGATGTTCGACGTTTATCTCAACCGATGGAATCTGGTTCCCGATGGCAGCCCCATCGTCACCCACAGCGGGTGCCTGCTGCCTGTGCGGCATCAGGGCGAGCCGGCGATGCTCAAGCTGGCGACCGAGAAGGAGGAACGCTTCGGTGGCCGGCTCATGGAATGGTGGGACGGAGACGGAGCCGCGCGGGTACTGGCCCGCGACGACGAAGCGCTCCTCCTCGAGCGCGCTGAGGGGGCAGCCTCTCTGGCTGACATGGCCCGAGACGGGCGCGATGACGAAGCTTGCCGCGTCCTGTGCGCTGTGGCGGCCCGACTGCACGCGCCTCGGCCAGAGCCGCCGCCCGAACTGGTCCCGCTGCCATTCTGGTTTCGCGAACTCGAGGGTGCGTCTGCGACACACGGCGGCGTGCTCGTTCGCTGTGCCGAAGCCGCCCGCGCGCTACTGGCCGAACCGCGCGAGGTTGGTGTGCTGCACGGCGACCTGCACCATGGCAACGTGCTCGACTTTGGACCGCGGGGCTGGTTGGCCATCGACCCAAAGCGACTCATGGGCGAACGCGGCTTCGATTTCGCCAACATCTTCACCAACCCCGACCTCGCTGATCCAACTCGTCCAGTAGCGACCGAGCCGGGCCGCTTTGCGCGGCGCCTGGAGGTCGTGGTGGAGGCTGCGAGGCTCGAGCGGGGGCGCCTGCTGCTTTGGATTCTCGCCTGGGCTGGGTTGTCGGCGGCGTGGTTCCTCTCCGACGGCGATTCACCCGCAATCGATCTGCACGTGGCGAAACTGGCGGCAGCAGAGTTGGACCGGTGATCTTTCGAAGGCGTAATCCGCCTTCTTCAATCAAACGCCGCGAGTTATCGTGCTGCATTCTCCGCTCGCCAATTGCGCACGTGCGACGATCATTCGATGAACAGACAGCGTCGGATAGCATCGAGCCGATGTAGCCGACCCGCATCAAAATTTGCATCGCGTCGTCGTAAGGGTGCAAATTATCTACACACGTTCGTTGACTACAGGTTGTTTTAGTTGCATCGTACTCGCGATTGTGCATGGAGGGTAGCACGATGAACAAGGTTTTTTATGGTTGTATAGTTGTGGCATCGATCTTCTCGGTTAGCAGTGCTGCTTACGCCGAATGCCGAACGGTCTATGTAAACGGCAAGAAAACGGTGGTCTGCGATCAAAAGCCTGGTCCGACGCTTCTTCCCAATCCGCCCGTTCGACCACCCCCTAAAAAGTGCAATGGCTGCAAGGCTTGATTGGTTTAGTGCACTGTCACCGCGCAATTTAAGCGTTACCTTGCAGCCGGGTGCGGCAAATCAACCCGCCGGGCAAATCACGACTTCCGATTTTCGGAATGTATGTCAAGCCCTCAAATAAAAAATATTTCTGTTTTCAAGAAGCCAAATCACTGGCACATGTTTGTCCATCCCGTCCTGATCAGAAGGGCGTCGGCCGTCGTCACGGACGTTGGGCGGGGAGCGGTGGACGCGGAGGTTGTCGCCCGACGAGCGCGGCCGAAGCGTACGGTAAAGACGTGTGGTCCCGACGCCGCGTTGCTGGCGTCCATGCTCCTGGAGGCGTTCGACTTCCCAGGGCGCAACGGAGGCAAAAGCGCCGTTCTCCGGGGAGAGCACGTTATAAGCCGTAAAGCCATTGCGCAGGGAAGGCCGGGTGTTCTCCGCTGCCCTGTATGCTCGTGTGCAGCATTCTTAGTGCAAACCGCACACGGGACCGCGGGTGCAGCGCGCACCCGGTCTTCCCTGTGCCCTCTCGATGGGAGGGCGGGAAGTTTCTGGCAAGACTCGGGCGATCGGCGCCGCGAGAATGCGAAACCGTGTACTCCGCCTTTGTCTGCAACAAGCGCGAAGCGTTGGTGCATGAGAGCGCAGCGAGGCAATCCATGGCGCGGCATAACGGATGGGCGGATTGCTTCGCTGCCCTCGCAATGATGAGGTTAGGGTGCGGCGTACTGGATACCGGCATGCGGGGGCGGGACTCAAGAACTCGCATCTGGATTTCCCGGTAGCTCCGCGTATCAAGCAACTGTCATGGTCTCTAACGCGCACTAACCATCGCATCACTTCAAACTGTCATAATCGCCGTATCCGCCTGCCGCCTTGGAAATTTTTACACCGCGTTAAATACCGCCCGCATTGGATGCCCGGCGGCGGGATGGCGTTTGCGTAAGCGGGGGTGGTCATGGTTACGGCCAACAAGAAGAAAGCTTCAGGAAAACTCGATACCGAAATGTTCGACGACGTTCCGGTGCTGCGGCGAAAATGGCAGGCCGCCTTGCGCCCTGGCGAAGCATTGCCGCGCTACGAGGACGTCATGCTCGGCAGCCTCGGCCGGCTGGCGGATCACATCGTTCTGCTGCGGAAAGATGACGAGACGCTCGGCGTATCGCGCAGCGGCCGCTACATCCAACAATGGCTCAATGACGAGCGCTGGGACATTCCCTTGAGCGTCTTGCCGCCGGATTGCGCGACCGCGCTCGCCGAGGCGGCATCCAGCGCGCTGCAGAACGGCCGACCTCATCTGGCGTCGGCGCATTGCGTGCGCGACGGGCTGGTGCGGACCTATGACGTGCTGGCGCTGCCGACATCGTCGCGCTGGGGCGGCACGTTGATCGGGACCTATGTCAACGAGCGCAACACCCAGTACAATCTGCTCGACACGATTTTCTCCGCTACCGATGATGGCGTGCTGTCGCTCGCCGCCATCCGTGACGCTTCCGGCCGGCCGTCCGACTTCCAGGTCGTCCATCTCAATCAGGGCGCGGCCCGATTGCTGCAGCAGCCATCGACCGCACTGCTGTGGCACCGGCTCAGCGACGGCGGCAATCTGTTATGCGCGCCCGACTTGATTCAGCGCTTGCGCGATATCGTCGGCAGCGGCCATGGCGGCCAGATCGAGATCGACCGCGACGATCGCTGCCTGCGATTGGGCGTCACCGCCTTCGGCGACATGCTCTCGCTGACGCTCTCCGACGTGACCGCGCTCAAGCGCAGCGAGATCTCGTTCCGTCTCCTGTTCGACAATAATCCGATGCCGATGTGGGTGTTCGACGCCGAAACGACAAAATTCATCAGCGTCAACGACGCCGCCGTGCAGCATTATGGCTATAGCCGTGAAACCTTCCTGCAGATGCAACTGCGCCAGATCTGGCCGCAGGACGAATGGGCCACCCACAGCCAGGCGCTGCAGCAGGTCGGCGATGTCTACAATTCTGGCCATGACTGGCGGCATCTGAAGGCCGATGGCAGCGAAATCCATGTGCTGACATTCGGACGGCGGGTCGCCTTCGACGGCCGCGACGGCTATCTGGTTGCCATCGTCGACATCACCGAGCGCCGCAAGGCCGAGGCCCGGATCGCCCATATGGCGCATCATGACGGCCTGACCAACCTGCCGAACCGGGATTTTTTCCAGGAGCGCCTTCGCCTCGCGCTGGAGCGGAGCCAGCCCGCCGGCAAGCGGGTGGCGGTGCTGTGCGTCGATCTGGATTTGTTCAAGAACGTCAATGACAGTTTTGGCCACCCGATCGGCGATCGACTGTTGAAGGCGGTGGCCGAGCGGCTGCGCGCCGAAGTGTGCGGCGAAAATCTCGTGGCGCGGCTCGGCGGCGACGAATTCGTGATCGTGCTGGCGTCCGATGTCTCCCCGAACGAGGCCAGCGATTTCGCGGACCGGCTGATCGGCGTGCTGAGCGCCCGCTATGACATTGACGGGATCGAGGTAGTCGTCGGCGCCAGCATCGGCATCGCGCTGTCGCCCGGTGACGGCGCGAGCTGCGAGGAGCTGATGCGCAACGCCGACATGGCGCTCTACCGGGCGAAGTCCGACGGCGGCGGCGTGCACCATTTCTTCGAGCGGGAGATGGACCGGCAGGCGCAGAAGCGCCGCGACATGGAGCGCGACCTGCGGCGCGCCTTTGCCAAGGGCGAGTTCGAGCTGCACTATCAGCCGCTGGTGGACATCGCCGCCAACCGGATCAGCGGCTTTGAATCGCTGCTGCGCTGGCGCCATCCCGACAAGGGCATGGTGTCGCCGGCGGACTTCATTCCGGTGGCCGAGGACATCGGCCTGATCGTGGGGCTCGGCGAATGGGTGCTGCGCGAGGCCTGTTCGGAGGCCGTGAAGTGGCCGGCGGAGATCAAGGTCGCCGTCAATCTGTCGCCGGTGCAGTTCCGCAGCCGCAACCTGGTTCAGGCGGTGATTTCCGCATTGGCGCATTCCGGACTGTCGCCACGGCGGCTCGAGCTCGAGATCACCGAGTCGGTGTTCCTCGCCGAGACCGAGGCCAATCTGGCGATTCTGCACCAGATTCGCGAACTCGGCGTCAGCATCTCGATGGACGATTTCGGCACCGGCTATTCCAGCCTGAGCTATCTGCGGAGCTTTCCGTTCGACAAGATCAAGATCGACCGTTCCTTCGTGAAGGATCTGGCGCAGCGCAGCGACTGCGTCGCGATCGTGCGGGCGATCTCGGGCCTTGGCCGCAGCCTCAACATCACCACGACCGCGGAGGGCGTCGAGACCACCGACCAGCTCGACTGGCTGCGCGCCGAAGGCTGCAACGAGGTGCAGGGCTTTTTGTTCAGCGCGGCGAAGCCGGCGTCGGAGCTCGCAGCGCTATTGTCCGGCTTCGGCCCGCGGGCGTCGCAGGCGGCGTAGAGCATGATCCGGAAAAGCAGGAACCGGCTTTCAGAAGGAGATCATGCTCCAGCAAAAAGGCTCAGAACCGCGTCACGATATCCGACAACGCCGGGCGAGGGCGGTCCTCGGCCGGCTTCGACGGCGTGCCGATGTGGATGAAGCCGGCAAGCTTTTCGTCCGGCTTCACGCCGAGCCCGTCGAGCACGTCGCGGTCGAACGCGAACCAGCCGGTCAGCCAGTTGGCGCCGTAGCCGAGCGCGGTCGCGGCGGTGACGATGTTCATGGCGCTGGCGCCGGCCGACAATTCCTGTTCCCACGCCGGTACCTTTGGATGCGGCCTGACAAAACTCACCACCGCGACGACCAGCGGCGCGTGCATCAGGCGCTGTTTCTCCATCTCGACATCGGCCGCCGGCGCGCCCGGATTCTTCCGCGCGAACACGGCTGCGATGACGTCGCCGGCCCGCGCGCGGGCCTCGCCTTCGAACACGATGAAGCGCCACGGCGTCAGCTTGCCATGATCGGGGACGCGCGAGCCGATCGTGAGGATGGTGTCGAGTTCGGCCGCCGAGGGGCCGGGGCCGCTCATCTCGCGCGGTTTCACGGAGCGGCGGAGCTTCAGCAGTTCAAGGGCATCGGGCACGGTGGTCTCTTTCGTCGGACGGGATGGCGCAATGGCGTATCACGAAGATGGGGAGGCAACGAAGCCGCCGAAAGCCAGTTTAGACCGATTGTGAGCGTTACAGCTTGCGGGCGGGCATCTTCGCCGCCCGCTCCAGCAGGTCCTTGCCGAGATCCTCCAGAATCTCCCGCGTCGCCAGGAACAGGCTGTGTCCCTGCTCGGTTTCGATCGCCAGCGCCACCACCGTCGGCCGATTGGGATCCGGGATCAGCTGGTAGGCCCGGATCGGAAATGCGGGAAGCTCCTGCTCCTCGGTCATCAGGGCGCCTGCCGTGCCCGTTTCACGTCCGGCGGCGTGGCTTCCTCGACCAGCGCCGCCAGCGCCTCGTCGGTCGGCATCACCTTTTGGCCCTCGCTGCCGAGGCGGCGGACCGACACCGAATGGGTCTCGGCCTCCTTTTTGCCGACGACGAGAAGGGCCGGGATCTTCGCCAGCGAATGCTCGCGGACCTTGTAGTTGATCTTCTCGTTGCGCAGGTCGATCTCGACGCGCAGGCCCGCGCGCCGCGCGGCGGCGGCGACCACCTTGGCGTATTCGTCGCCCTCGGAGGTGATCGTGGTCACGACGGCCTGCACCGGCGCCAGCCAGAGCGGGAAGTTGCCGGCGAAATGTTCGATCAGAATGCCGATGAAGCGCTCCATCGAGCCGCAGATCGCGCGATGCACCATGACCGGGGCCTTCTTGGAGCCGTCGGCATCGATGTAGAACGCGCCGAACCGTTCCGGCAGGTTGAAGTCGACCTGCGTGGTGCCGCATTGCCAGTCGCGGCCGATGGCGTCGCGCAGCACATATTCGAACTTCGGCCCGTAGAACGCGCCTTCGCCGGGGTTGATCTCGGTCCTGATGCGGTTGCTGCCGCTGGCCTGGATTTCCGCCAGCACGGTCGCCATCACGCGTTCGGCATGGTCCCACATCTCGTCGGTGCCGACGCGCTTCTCCGGCCGGGTCGACAGTTTCACGGTGAGTTCGCCGTCAAAACCGAAATCGGCGTAAGTCGACAGAATGAGATCGTTGATCTTCAGGCACTCTTCGGCAAGCTGCGCCTCCGTGCAGAACACATGGGCGTCGTCCTGCGTAAACCCGCGCACGCGCATCAGGCCGTGCATCGCGCCCGAGGGTTCATAGCGATGCACCACGCCGAATTCGGCGAGGCGCAGCGGCAGGTCGCGATAGCTCTTGAGGCCGTGCTTGAAGATCTGCACATGGCCGGGGCAGTTCATCGGCTTCAGCGCAAACCAGCGCTTGTCTTCGGCCTCGTCGCCGGCCGATTGCGCCGCGAACATGTTCTCGCGGTACCAGTCCCAATGGCCGGAGGTTTCCCACAACGACTTGTCGAGGATCTGCGGCGCGTTGACCTCGCTGTAATCACCGGTCAGCCGGCGTCGCATATAGGCGATCAGCGCCTGGAAGATGGTCCAGCCCTTGGCGTGCCAGAACACCACGCCGGGGCCTTCCTCCTGGAAGTGAAACAGATCGAGCTCGCGGCCGAGCCTGCGGTGGTCGCGCTTCTCGGCCTCCTCGATCTGCTTCAGATAGGCGTCGAGATCTTCCTGCTTCGCAAACGCCGTGCCGTAGATGCGCGTCAGCATCGGGTTGTTGCTGTCGCCGCGCCAATAGGCGCCGGCGACCTTCATCAGCTTGAACGCGTTGCCGACCTTGCCGGTCGAGGTCATGTGCGGCCCGCGGCAGAGGTCGAACCAGTCGCCCTGGAAATAGATCTTGATCGGCTCGTCGCCGGGAATGGCGTCGACCAGTTCGACCTTGAAGGCCTCGCCCTTGTCGCGGAACACCTGCTTGGTCTTCTCGCGCGACCAGACTTCCTTGGTGAAGGGTTTGTCGCGCGCGACGATCTCGCGCATCCGCTTTTCGATGGCGGCGAAGTCTTCCGGGGTGAACGGCTCGTTGCGGAAGAAGTCGTAATAGAAGCCGTTCTCGATCACGGGACCGATGGTGACCTGCGTGCCCGGCCATAGCGACTGCACGGCTTCGGCGAGCACGTGGGCGGCGTCGTGCCGGATCAGTTCCAGCGCGCGGGGATCGTCCCGGTTTATCAGTTCGATCTTCGCGTCTTGCGAGATCGGATCGTTGAGGTCGGCGACCACGCCGTCGAGCGCCATCGCCACCGTGCGCTTGGCCAGCGACGGCGAGATGCCCTTGGCGAGTTCGAACCCGGTAATGTCCTTGGGGTATTCGCGTCTTGCGCCGTCGGGGAAGGTGAGGGCGACTTTCTGTCCGGGTTCGGCCGGTTTCAAGTTCGCGAGGCCGAATTGGAATCCCGAGGCGGGCGTATTCTTGTCATCGCTCATGATCTCTCCTGTAGCTCACTCCTGCGAACGAGCGCAGGTAAGCGGGAAGCAGCGGTATAGCAGGGGATTCGGCGCCTGCAATCGGGCAATATCAAGAAAATCGGTGGTCGATCCGGCCGCCGCGCCCCGATATTCCGCGCATGCCGGCGGACCGGCTCAAGCCGCGCTTCATCGGCGGGGCCATCCGTCGGGTGCCCCCGCGCGGGGTTGCATGGGCTTGTTAGCCTTTCGGCGGATTTCGGCCTGCCTCTCGGATCGCGCCGACCGCATGCTCCGCAGCTTCATCGCGGGGATGGGCGCCGACGTCGGATGGCTCAACCTCGCACGCACCATCAGGTTCGAGGAGACGCACATCCTGACCCGCGAAGAGATCGCCCGCTCCGCGATCGACCGGCGCGAACGGGCGGAGACGCCATGGAAAGAGGCCATAGTCAATTCAATAGATTTCATGCTCGGATGACAAATAATCACGCGGCGGCGGCTTTCATTGCGACGCGCTGCGGCCTACATGCGGATGCATGAAAAAGCCGCCCGCCGACGCGCCCGTCCATCGCCGTTTCGCTCCCACTGCCTTGATGTTCGGAAATGTTGTCACCGGTTGTTCGGTGCTGGCGCCGACGGGCATGCTCGTCGAATTGTCGTCCGGCCTCGGCGTCAGCGTCAGCATCGCCGGTCTGCTCGTGACCTTCGGGGCCATCATGCTGTGCATCGGCTCGCCGGTATCGGCCTGGCTGACCAGCCGGATCGAGCGCCGCACGTTGCTGACCGTGACGCTCGCGGTGCTCGCGCTCACCAATCTCGCGTCCGCTTTCGCGCCCGACTATACGAGCCTCCTGATCATCCGCCTGATCATGCTCGCGGTCGGCGCGCTCTACACGCCGCAGGCGGCGGGGACCGCCGGGCTGATCGTGCCGGAGCAGAAGCGCGGCAGCACCATCGCCTATATTTTTCTCGGCTGGTCGCTGGCAGCGGCCATCGGTCTGCCGCTGATCACCCTGATCGCCAGCCGTTACGGCTGGCGCATGGTGTTTGGCGGCATCGGCGCGATGGGGTGTATCAGCGCCCTGTTGCTGGCGTGGCGCCTGCCGCGCGGATTGGTCGGCGCGCCCGTCGATCTCAAGACCTGGATCGATGTCGGCCGCAACCGCATGATCGTGCTGTTGCTCCTGATCACGACGCTGCAGACGTCCGGTCAGTTCGTGGTGCTCACCTTCATGGGACCGCTGCTCGCGAAGTTGGCGGGTGCCGGACCGGATGCGATCGGGCTGGTGTTTGCGTGCTACGGAATCTGCGGATTCATCGGCATTGTGATCGCGACCCGGATCGTCGATGGCTGGGGCGCCTGGAAGACATCGGTGCTGTTCACGGCCTTGGTGCTGGCCGGCCTGACCGGCTGGGCCATCGGGGCCGGCATCTATCCGCTGATGGTCGCCTCGGTCGCGATCTGGGGGCTCGGTTTCGCGTCCGCCAATTCGATGCAGCAGGTTCGCTTGATCGGCGCCGCGCCTGATCTCGCCTCCGCCTCGGTGTCGCTCAACACCTCGGTCCTCTATGTCGGTCAGGCTGTCGGTTCGGCGATCGGGGGCGTGCTCTACGCGCGCGGTCACCTGCACGCCGCGGGCTATGCCGGGGCGGCCTTTACCGCGCTGGCGTTGGCGATGGTGATCGTGACCAGGCCGAAGAAGGCTTAGTCCGCGATCCGCGTCAGCACGGCCTTGAAGGTGACGCCTGGCAATTGCAGCGCACTGCCTTCGAAATCGACCATGCTGCCATTCTCGGTGCCCTTGAGCGTCAGCGTGATCATGTCGGTCCCGAACAGCGGCTTGAAAGCCGGATCGGGGTTGTGGCGTTGCGTGGTGATCTTGACCTGAATGCTGTCGCTCTTGTCGCTGTAATTGCCGATGAACGCGAAAGCCGAATTGCCACCCCGAAGCTTGCCGCTGACGGCGTAAACCACACCGGTGCCCGTTCCATGAACAGTATGAAATTCAACCTTGTATAAGCCCTCTTGCAAAATTCATCCCCGGAAGTTGTCCCATAGGCACCCTATGGCGCACGCCTGTGTCGAACAATGATGCGGGCCGCAAATCGCTCGGCCATCAACATCACAATGCGATCGGCTCAAGTCAGCGGTATGATGGGAAGGTGTGGGTGATGCGCGAGGAGGCTGATGCAGCCGATTACCGGTTTGCCGGCGACGGTGCGCTGGCGATCCGCGTCAGCTGGGGCGAAGCTGCCATCTTCACCAGCACCTCCTTGACCGGATGCTCGGTCCAGGCCTGCGTGACGTAGCTGCGATGGGTGATACCGTCGCGCGTCTGCACGAACACGACGCTGCCGGGCTTCAGCGGCCCATCCATGTTCTCGGTGACGGTGATGCCCTTGTCCCGCAACATCGACATCAGTTCCTGGTCGCGGCGCTTGGTATACCGTGTGTAGGAGCTGACGAAGAAGCCGGTGCGGTTCTTCTCGATCCAGGACGCGAATTTGTCGAGTTCGCCATAGACGGCGTCGAGCAGGAACACGCCGCGGACGCGGCCCGGGACGCCGCCGACCTCAAGGCTCCAGGCGGTCGGAACGAAGCCACCGCTATAGCCGATGATGATGATCGGCATATTGGCAAAGGCCTGCGCCGAGGCGGGATCGCCGGTGAGGCGGGCGAGGTGGGTCGCCGACTCGTCCATGAAACGCTTGAAGCCGCCGGGCTGCCAGAACTTGCCGGCGCTGGAATCGGCGGCGTCGACCGCAAGCTGCGGCGCCAGCAGCACCGCATTGACGCCGGAATCCGAAATCTGCTGCGGCACCAATTGGCGGTCGCGGACGTCGCGCTCCAGCGTCGCGCCGTTGCCGTGGAAGAACACCACGATCACGCCGGGCTTGCGGACATCAAACGTTTCGGGGACGTGCACCAGCACGCGGCTGTCGTTGTAGGTCTGATCCTGCCAATAGACGCGGCCGCCATAGCTGCGGCGTCCCTTGCGCTCGCCATTCGAGACGTTGAGGAACGGGGCGTCGGTGCGCGGATTGTTGCCGAAATAGGGGAAGGCGGAGGATTTCATGCTGACCAGCGTGGTCAGTTCTTCGCGTTCGGTCTGGCGCGGCAAGGTCAGCGTGGGATTAAGCGAGGCGACCCTGACCGGCTCGGTGCGCACCTTGGGCGGCGGCGGGGCCAGCGCGACTTGCCGCTGCACCTGCTGCAGGCTCTCGCTGGCGGTCGGGAAACGGTCGTTGAATTGCGGCTGCGGGAAGCGGTCTTCGAAACTGTCGCCTGACGTGGCGTGGGCATTGGCGGCCAGCATGCCGGCGCTGGGCGCCTTGCCGCATTGAACCAGCACGAAGGAGAGGGGTACAAAAAGCGAAGCGACGGCGATCCAGCGCCACCGGCGGGGTCCGGCATGCCGGGGCTCGGCATAGCGCCGCGTCTGCGGGGAAACGACCCGGCTCGCGCGATCAGATATCTGGAATTTCGGATTTGCTCCGACCATCCACCCACTGCCCCAAGTACCACTACCCAAGAATCCACCGTTAACCGGCGTAACTCGTTCGTGTTTAGGCGACGTTAAGCTTCCGGAGAAAACTCCCCACATCCGGAAGCCGTTACGAGACCATCCAATCGTGTCCTGATTGTGAGCCCTTCCATCTTGTTTTCGCAATGTCGGGGTGCACTGGAAAGCCAGATGGCGGTGTTTCAGGTATTTAGATACCTAACTCGCTACTTGATTTAAATCATTGTTAACGCTGCTTGAATTGGGCGGCGCCAGCCTGCACCATGACGGTTCAGGCGTGCGGCGCTGAAGGTACGGTCGACATGGCGGCAACAGAAACGGGGAGCGCGGGGTGGTCCGGCCCGCGTCCCGGCGGCGGCTCGACCGTTTCGGTCGTGGTCGCGATCGCCATCGTGGTCGCCGATATGATCGGCGTCGGCGTCTTCACCAGCCTCGGGTTTCAGGTCAAGGACATCCCCGGCGGGTTCTCGATCCTGCTGCTGTGGACGGTCGGCGGCCTCGTGGCGCTGTGCGGGGTGTTTTCCTACAGCGAACTCGGCGCGATGTTTCCGCGCTCGAGCGGCGAGTACAATTTCCTCGGCCGGGCCTTTCACCCGGCCTTCGGTTTTGTGGCGGGCTGGGTATCGGCGACGGTCGGCTTCGCGGCGCCCGTGGCACTCGCCGCGATGGCGTTCGGCGAATACGGCAAGTCGGTCTTTCCGGGCGCGCCACCGCTGGCGCTCGCGATCGGCGTGGTCTGGCTGGTATCGCTCGTGCAACTGACGGGCGTCAGGCATTCCTCCACCTTCCAGCTCATCGCGACCATTCTCAAGGTGGCGCTGATCGTGGCCTTCCTGGTTGCGGGATTTGCGATCGCTGTGCCGCAACCGGTGTCGTTTGCGCCGTCCGCTTCCGACTTCTCCCACATCGTCAGCGCGCCGTTCGCGATCAGCCTCGTGTTCGTGATGTATTCGTTCTCGGGCTGGAATGCGGCGACCTACATCATCGGCGAGGTGCGCGAGCCGGAGCGCAACGTGCCGCGCGCGATGCTGGCGGGCACGCTGATCGTGATGGTGCTGTATGTCGCGCTGAACGCGGTGTTCCTGCATACCGCGCCGGTCGACAGGCTGGCCGGCCAGCTCGACGTCGCCCGCGTCTCCGGCAGTTACATCTTCGGCGAGTTCGGCGGCCGCATCGTCGGCGCGATGATCTGCTTCGGCCTGATCTCCTCGATCTCCGCGATGATGTGGATCGGCCCGCGCGTCATGATGACGATGGGCGAGGATATTCCGATCCTGCGTTCGTTCGCGCGACGCTCGACCGGCGGCGCGCCGGTGTACGCTATCCTGTTTCAGCTGGCGGTGGCGAACCTGATGCTGCTCACGAACAGTTTCGAAGCCGTGCTCGAATTCATCCAGTTCGCATTGCTGTTCTGTTCGTTCTTCACCGTGCTCGGCGTCATCAAGCTGCGGATCACGCATCCCGACCTGCCGCGGCCCTATCGCGCCTGGGGATACCCGGTCACTCCGCTGGTTTTCCTGCTCGTGACCGGCTTCATGATGTACTATCTGTTGACGGAAAAGCCGCTGCGCGCGCTCCTTGGTGGTTTGATCATGCTTTCAGGACTTTTGATTTATGCCGTTTTCCGCAAACGGACAGGTCAAGGCCCCGTGGCCGCATCTGCGGGTCGCGAATGAACATGATTGCTGCTGTGAGAGTTGTGATGCTGGCCGCCGCGATGGTGTTCGCGGCCATGCTTCCGGTGCGCGCCGACACCGCAAGCGCCGACGATACGGCAAAATTTCTCGCCGGCATGATGCCGTCGGCCGACTCGCCGCTGCTGCCGCTGACCAGGGATCCGGCCTGGCAGCGCCACGCCAAATTCTTCGACAGCGCGTTCGCGCAGCTCGAACAGCGGCAATTGTCGAAGATCCGGGCGTGGTCGGAAACTCATCTGGCCGCGCCGCGGCCGACCATGTTCTACATGTTCTCGGGCCCGGACTTCCTCTATGCCGACGCATTCTATTCGAAGGCGACGACCTATGTGCTGAGCGCGCTCGAGCCGCCGGGCTCGGTGCCTGACCTGACCCGGCTGCCGCGCGGCGGCGTCGGTGCCGCGCTCTACAGCGTCGAACGGTCGCTGAGCTCGATCCTGAGCTTCAGTTTCTTCATCACCAAGCAGATGAAGACCGATCTGCACGCCGGCCAGATCAACGGCACCTTGCCGGTGCTCTACGTATTCCTGGCGCGCTCGGGCAAGACCATCCGCAGCGTCACGCCGGTGGCGCTGGACAACAAGGGAGCCGCGTATTTCGGTAACGAAAATCCCGGACCGAACGCGGTCCGCGGCACGCGCATCATCTTCGCCGGCCCCGACGGCATGGAGAAGACGCTCTATTATTTCTCGACCGATCTTTCCAATTCCGGCGTGAGGGTCACGGGCTTCCTGAAATTCTGTTCGACGCTCGCGCCTGGCAACAGCCTGCTCAAGAGCGCGTCCTATTTGCTGCATTCCGGCAATTTCACCACGGTGCGCGATTACATCCTCGCCAACAGCGCCACCATCATCCAGGACGATTCCGGGATTCCGCTGTACTATTACAGCCAGAAGAAATGGCGCTTCTTCCCGTTCGGCCGTTATGCCGGCCCGATCAACGAATTTCCGGGACGGTACCAGCAATCCTATGCCGAACTGTTCAGGCGGGCGGAGCCGATGGATTTCGGCATCGGCTATCGCTGGCGCACGCATGAATCGAACCTGCTGCTGTCGGTCAGGTTGCCCGACGATGGCTCGGCCAGCGAGACGACCTCATCGGCCGAGCCGCCACCACCGCCACCGCCACGTCCGAGGAAGCCGCGTCCGCCGGCACCGGTGCAGCCGCAGCCTCGCGGTGGCTTCTTTTTCTGGCAGCGCTGATCCGCATCCGCTCCGGATACGCGCTACCACCGAACGCTTTGGCTCGGTTCGATGAAACCAGCGGTGACGTGGGGGGCGGGGACATCGCCGAAGTATCGCCAGGCGACGATGATCACGATGAGAAGTGCGAGTATGGCGACCAGATCAATCTGTCTGACGTCATGACCGTGCGGGCTGATTTTCCAGCGCATTGTTGGTGTCCTCCCTGCGGACATCAAATTAACGCGCGTTTGGAACCAGAGTTCCGCGCGCATCAGGGATGCGTGGCTGGATTGGAAGCGCTGCAGCAACGCAGGCGTGTTTATGTCGCGTTGACGCCACGCCATCGCCCATAGCGCCAGGGCAGATACCACCGTGCGGCCGGCGGCCTGACGAGCGGGACGTTGTCGATGCCGGACGTACCCCAGGGCTGGCACCGCAATATCCGCGCCAGCGTCATCCATCCGCCGCCCCACAGCCCGAAGCGCTCGATGGCCTCATCGCCATAGACCGAGCAGGTCGGCAGGTGCCGGCAATTGTAGCCGACCAGCGGCGACAGCGTATGCCGGTAGATCCAGATCAGCCCGCGGCCGGCATTGCGCGGCAGCCGCCGCGCGGTACGCGCGCAGTCCGGACAGGAGGACCATGAATGCTTCGTAGGCGACATGTCACAATCTTATGCGCGCATTCGTTTAGTTCCCAGGCACGGAACCCAGCCCCCGCAAGCATTTGCGCCACACTTTGCAAATATCCGGAGTCTTACGGTGGCAGTGCAGCAAAGGTTCTATAGACGATCGCGGCCCGCACGGTTACCGTTTTGATAACGCCGGAATGACAGAATCGTGTCGCGTTGAAATGGGGCCATTGCCGTTGTCCGAAATGAGGGCTTGGGGGAAGGAACCAAATTGAGGTTTGTGACGTCGCCCGGAATTCGCGGCTGGGTGCTCTTCGGCGCCACCGCCCTGAGCATGGCGTTGCCCGGCGCGATCACCACGCTGGGCAATTCGGCCCATGCCGGCGTTACCCTCGAAGAACGCAAACTGCCGATGCACTTCAAGTGGGTGGCGTGCCAGCCGGACTGCAAGGGCTGGGTCTCCGCCGTCGGCATCGTCACCGCGGACAGTCCGAAGGAATTCGAAGAGTTCGCCAGGGATCGCCAGCTTGGCGGCGCCACCATCGTGCTCGATTCCAGCGGCGGGTCGGTCAACGACTCCATTGCGCTTGGCCGCCGCTTCCGCGGCCTCGGCGCGCTGACCACGGTCGGCACCACCGTGCGCACCCAGACGGCGCAGGGTGAGCGTCCCAGCGTCGTTCCGGAGGCCTATTGCGAGTCGATGTGCGTGTTCCTGCTGCTGTCCGGCAAGACGCGCTACGTATCGCCGGCCTCGCACGTCCGCGTGCATCAGATCTGGATGGGCGACCGCGCCGACGACGCCAAGGCCGCAAGCTACACCGCGCAGGACCTGATGATCGTCGAACGCGACATCGGCAGGCTCGCCAAGTTCACCTTCGACATGGGCGGGACCGGCGATCTGCTGGCGCTCGCGCTCAGCGTTCCGCCGTGGGAAGACCTGCACGAATTGTCGCACGCCGAATTGCGGCTGACCAATCTCGTGACGACCGACGCGGTCACCGACGTGCTGCCGCACGAGCCGTCATCGACGCCGGTCGCTGAACTGAAGTCGAAGCCGACCCAGGATCGTTTTGTCAGCTCGGCGGTCGAAGGGGAGGCCCAGCCGCAGCCGGCGAAGTCGACCAAGACCGCGGAAGCCGCGGTTCCGACCGGTGGTGCCGCGACGGCGCCGGCTCAGCCGCAGAAGTAATTCGAGCAGGGCGATGTCGGCCATTTGCCCTGCGGCGGGCTGGCCGTTTCCCTGCATCTTGCGCAAGGCCTTGCGCATTTCGCCGGCCGTCCGGACGGCTATCATCTTGCGGCCGCCGAAAGCAATGCAGCCCGCGCGCGAACGATAGGTCCGCGCACCCTTACGCCGGCTGCTTTGCCCTGGCTTCGATCTGTCCGATCGCATCGACCACCGCATCGAAAGTCAGCATGGTCGAAGCATGGCGCGCCTTGTAGTCGCGGACCGGTTCGAGCAGGGCGATATCGGCCCATTTGCCCTGCGGGGGCTGGCCGTTTTCCTTCAGCATTTTGCGCACGGTCTCGCGCAATTCGCGCAGCTCGCCGGCGGTCGAGCCGATCACGTGACTCGCCATGATCGAGGAGGAGGCTTGCCCGAGCGCGCAAGCCTTTACGTCGTGGGCGAAATCGGTCACGACCGGTCCGTCCATCTTGAGGTCGATCTTGACCGTGGAGCCGCACAATTTGGAGTGGGCGGTGGCGCTGGCGTCGGGGTCGGGGAGGCGGCCCAGACGGGGGATATTGCCGGCCAACTCGATGATGCGCTTGTTGTAAATGTCGTTCAGCATGAACAGGGGTCCAGGGCCCAGGGCGGAAGCGCCCTTGGCGGCAGGGTTTCACCGTCCTATATATGGTCGGCAATGGCGGAAATACAGCCCGGCCATGTCGCCAAGGCGGCCTGATTGGAAACCTATTTCGGCGCCGTGGTGCTAAAATAAAGGGGACTCAGGCGCCCGGCGGCAACCCCGCCCCGTCTGCCCGGTGACACTCCGGTCCCGCGGGACCGGTCGAACGGAGAAGACATGGACGCACTGATCAAATCCATCCGCCCTAACAAGACGGAAGCCAAGCCTGCCGACGCGGCCCCGGAAATCCGCCCCGCCGAACTCGATCCGGCCGAATTCCTGGCCGCCGCCGTCCGCGCCGATCAGCCGCGCCCGTCGCGCGCCGAGGCGGAAGCGGCGGTGCACACGCTGCTCAGCTATATCGGCGAGAACCCCGCCCGCGAGGGCCTGCTGGACACCCCGCGCCGGGTCGTCGAAGCCTTCGACGAGCTCTACCAGGGCTATCACCAGTGCCCGGCCGAAGTGCTCGACCGCACCTTCGGCGAGACCGCCGGCTATGACGATTTCGTCCTGATCCGCGACATCGAATTCACCTCGCAATGCGAGCATCACATGATGCCGTTCTACGGCAGGGCGCATATCGCCTATACGCCGGTCGAACGGGTGGTGGGATTGTCGAAGCTCGCACGCCTCACCGATATCTTCGCGCGCCGCCTGCAGACCCAGGAGCATCTCACCGCGCAGATCGCAGCCGCCATCGACGAGGTGCTGAAACCGCGCGGCGTTGCGGTCGTGATCGAGGCGGAGCATACCTGCATGTCGGTGCGCGGCGTCGCCAAGCACGGTGCGATGACGTTTACCAGCCGCTTCACCGGCATGTTCCGCGACAATCCGGCGGAGCAGGCGCGTTTCCTGTCCATGGTGCGAGGGCCGAGCCGGTAACCTCGCTTGTTGAATTTGCGAGGCCTGTCGTGTCCACATCAGACAACACCCACGACCGCGAAGAGGGGCTGACGTTCCAGCCCAAATTCGACGCGTCAGGTCTTCTGACCTGCGTCGCGACCGATGCGGCGACCGGCGACGTGCTTATGGTCGCGCATATGAACGACGAGGCGCTGCGCAAGACCATCGCCAGCGGCGAGGCCTGGTACTTCAGCCGTTCGCGCGGGCGCCTGTGGCGCAAGGGCGAGAGTTCGGGACATACCCAGCGCGTGGTCGAGATGCGAATGGATTGCGATCAGGACGCGATCTGGATTCGCGTCGAGCAGCATGGCGCGGCATGCCACACCGGCCGGCAGTCCTGCTTCTACCGCAGGATCGACAAGACCGACGGTGATACACGATTGTCTTTTGTCGATGCGGAGCGGCTGTTCGATCCGAAGGCGATTTACCAGAAGTAACGGCCGTGTCCCGGACGCGGTGCAGCGTTCTTCACGATGCAGCGCAGAGAGCCGGGACCGACACTTTCTTCTGCGGCCCGATGGGCCCCGGCTTGGCAGCGCACCGCGCCAAGGGGGCGCGCTGCGCCGCGTCCGGGGGACGAGTTCCGAGCCCTTAACCCCTCATTAACCATAAATGTCCCACTGTGACGCGGTATTGGGCGCTGATTGCGATTTCGCTTTAGGCCGCGCGGTCGTTTCGCGGGGAGCGGGGCACCAGGGACATGTCGGTCGACACATTGAACGCCACGGCAGGTGTCGATCCCACGCGCGCGAAAATCGCCGGCTCGATCAGGCAGGCCGCCTCGGCCACCGGCACGAGTTTCGAATATCTGCTCGCCACCGCTAAGATGGAATCCAATTTCAACCCGAAGGCGGCCGCGTCGAGCTCGTCGGCGCGCGGGCTGTTTCAGTTCATCGACCAGACCTGGCTCGGCACCGTGAAGGAAGCCGGCAGCCAGCTCGGCTACGGCAAATATGCCGACGCCATCACCAGGAACGAATCCGGCGGCTATTCGGTCAGCGATCCCACGGCGCGCGCCGCGATCATGAAGCTGCGCGACGATCCGCAAGCCGCATCGTCGATGGCGGGGGTCCTGACCCAGTCGAACAGTTTCAAGCTGACCGGCAAGATCGGCCGCCGTCCGACCGACGCCGAACTCTATATGGCGCATTTCATGGGCGTCGGCGGCGCGGGAAAACTGATCTCCAGCGCCGAGGACAATCCGCAAGCCTCCGCGGTGCGGATGTTTCCGAATGCCGCCGAGGCCAACCGCTCGATCTTCTACGATCGTTCGGGCCGCGGCCGCAGCGTGTCCGAAGTCTATTCGGTGCTGACGTCGCGCTACGCCAGTGCCGCCAATTCGCCGGCCACGCGCACCGCGATGGCGGCCGCAGGCGGTGACGTTGCGCGACCCGTGACGGTTGCGAGCGCCACACAGACGGTGCCCGCGATCGACAACGCGGCGTATCTGTCGAGCTTCCCGGATTCCCGCGCCGTTACCGCGACATCGCAGACCGCATCCGCGCAATCCGAACCGATCTTCCGCTCGCTGTTCCAGGCCGGCGAACGAACCCAGCCGATTTCGCCGGCGGTGCAGGAATTGTGGGGCAGGGGATCTTCGTTGACGTCGGTCGCTTCGGCGGCGGCGCCGTCGGTGTCCGGACAGAAACCCGAGGTTCGCGCGCCGGGCCGCCTCGACCTGTTCAGCGATCGCAACGGCACATTCAGCAGCTGATGCTGCTTCTCGTCCGGCTGCAGAACTAAGGCTGACATCGATCGCGAGCGGTTGAACGCTCAGACCACTTCAGCGCGTTGTCCCGTCGCCTCATGCTTGTGAACGGTTGCTGGGCAAAATGTCGCAGACAGCCCTGCTGTCAGGCTGGCGTAAGCCGGCACGTGTATCGAGATCTCTTTGCTCAACATGCCTGCTCGATGCGATCTGCTTCAACGTGTCGGTGGTTGGTGACGATGGGGTCAAGATGCCGGACGAGTCGGTCGTGCGAATCAAGTCGCTGCTTCGATTGCGGTCAGCAACCGCGCTTGGCCTTCTGTGCATTGCTTTCGTCCTTGCCGGTCTTTTCTGGAAGACGGATCGCGGCCTGGTCGCTGCCGATGCCAAGCTGGCGAGTCCCGACACCCGTGAAGCGGGACTGTTTCATCCTACCGCCGCTCAGTGGGCGACGCTAACGGTGCAGCCCGTCGGAGTACAATCATTCCGCTCCGGATTTCGCACCGAGGGCAAGATAGTGATCGATGAAGATCGTTCCACCCGCATTTATTCGCCCTATGGCGGGCGCGTGAAACGGCTTCTTGCTGCTCCAGGCGATGTCGTAGAGCAGGGGCAACAGATTTTCGTCATTGACGCAACCGATTCGGCGGAGACGCAAAAGGATTTCGTTGCCGCGATCGCCGAATTGAACAAAGCGCGTTCGCAGGTCAATTTGACGACGATCGTTGAGCGGCGCGTGGCCAATCTGGTCAAAGACAAGGCTATGTCGCAGAAGGACTGGGAGGAAGCGCAGGCCAATCTGCTCACGGCACAAAACGATTTCCGTTCCGCTGAAGTGGCCCTCCAGGCCGTGCGCAACCGCCTGCGGCTGATCGGTAAGACGGATCAGGAGATCGATGCGTTCGAGAAAACCGGCGTGATCACGCCGGATGCGCCGGTCTATTCGCCGCTCGCGGGCACCATTCTGCAGCGGCGGATCGGACCGGGACAGTATGTGGATGCGGGAGCGAGCGACGCTGAGCCCATCTACCGTGTCGGCGATATCTCCAAGGTATGGCTGCTCGCCTATGTACGAGAGAGCGACGCATCGCAGGTGAAGTTGGGGCAGAAGATCCAGTTCAGCGTCCTGACCCATCCCGGACGCGTGTTCGAAAGTCAGATCAATTACATCGCTGCGTCCTTCGATGCGGAAACGCGGCGTCTGGCCGTGCGTGCCGTGGTCGACAATTCCGAGGGGCTGTTCAGGCCGGAGATGTTCGCAAGCGTCGACATCGCGATCGATGATGGGGGGCCGACACCAGCCGTTCCTCGCAGCGCGATCGTCTACGAAGGCGACATCGCGCGCGTCTGGATGGCCCGCGCCGACGGCGCGGTTGAACTGCGTCATGTCAAAACGGGGGTCACAAGCGGATCGATGGTCCAGGTGCTGCGCGGTCTCACGCCAGGTGAGAAAGTGATCACCGGTGGCAGCCTGTTCATCGATCGTGGGGCGACGCTCCGAGGCTAACCGCCGTCCGGGCAGCAATAAAAATCCATAAGAGCCGGCAAGCGGAGCCACTGAGATCATGCGCGGAATTGTCGAAACGGTTCTCCGGCTGCGAGCGCTTGTCGTCGCGCTGTTCGGTATGCTCCTGGTCGCCGGTGCGGTAGCCTTCAGCCTGCTGAACATCGAGGCCTATCCCGATCCGGTTCCGCCATTTGTCCAGATTGTGACCCAAAACAAGGGCCAATCTGCGGAGGACATCGAGCGCTATATCACGATCCCGATCGAGACGGCGCTGTCCACGGCAAAACACCGGACGACGATGCGGTCGATCTCGCTGTTCGGCCTGTCCGACGTGCGGGTGCAATTCACTTACGATGTAACGTACGAAGAGGCTCTGCAATACATCCTTAATCTGCTCGGTCAGATGGATCCATTGCAGAACGATGCCAAGCCGGGGATCTCACCCTGGAGTCCGATCGGGGAGATCTACCGCTATCGGCTCGTGGGGCCGGCGGGCTATAGCGTCATGGATCTGAAGACGTTGCAGGATTGGGTGGTGACGCGCCGGCTTCTGGCCGTGCCGGGGGTCCTCGACGTCAGCGGCTGGGGCGGCAAGACCAAAACGTTCGAAATTCAAATCGATTTCAACAAGCTGATTGCCCACGGGCTGACGCTGCCGGAAGTCATCGAGACCCTCAACAAGAGCAACGTCAATGTCGGCGGCCAGACGGTCAATCTCGGCATGCAGGCGGCGGTCGTGCGCGGTGTCGGGCAGATTCGCACCATCGACGAAGTCAGCGACACCATGCTGAAGCAGGCCGGCGGGAATCCGGTGCGCGTGCGGGATATTGGCGAGGTCATCGTCGGGCATCAGCCGCGGCTCGGTATTGCGGGCCAGGATACCAGCGACGACATCGTTCAGGGGATCGTCCTGATGCGGCGCGGGGCGCAGAGCGCCCCGGCCATCGAGCGCGTCAAGGCGGAAGTCGAACGGATCAATAGTTCGAACATATTGCCGCCCGGCGTGAAGATTGAACGCATCTATGATCGTTCCGAACTCATCAGCGTCACCACCCGGACGGTGATGTTCAATGTGCTGTTCGGCATCGTGCTGGTTTTCTTCATCCAGTGGCTGTTTCTCGGCGATCTGCGCAGCGCGATCATTGTCTCGTCGGCGATTCCCTTCGCGTTCTGCTTCGCCATCGGCATCATGGTGTTGCGCGGAGAATCGGCCAACCTGCTGTCGATCGGCGCGCTGGATTTCGGTCTGATCATCGATGCGACCGTCATCATGGTCGAAAACATCTTCCGCTATCTCTCCAAGCAGGGGACGGTCGGGCAGGCTACCGGGGCGCCAGTCGGGCTTGGTGCAAAGTCGATCAAGATTTTGGAGGCGGCGTGCGAAGTCAACAAGCCGATCCTGTTCTCTGCGATGATCATCATTGTCGGTTTCGTGCCCCTGTTCACGCTGAGCGGCGTCGAAGGCCATATTTTCGGGCCGATGGCCAAGAGCTACGCCTATGCGCTCGCCGGTGGCTTGATCGCGACCTTTACGATCGCGCCTGCCATGAGCGCCTTTCTGCTGCCGGAGGGTATCGGGCATACCGAAACGCGGATCATGGCCGCGCTGCGGCGGTTCTATCTGCCCATCCTCGAGTTCGCGCTGAAGGCGAGGATGCGGACCATCGTTGCGACCGCCGGCCTGTTCGCGCTCTCGATCATTGCCGGTCGCTCGCTCGGAGTCGAGTTTCTCCCGCACCTTGAGGAAGGGAATCTCTGGATACGCGCGAGCCTTCCGGCATCGGTCTCGCTCGAGGCTGGAAATGTCGCCGTTAATCGGATGCGCGGGGTAATTGGCAGCTTCCCGGAGGTCAAGACCGTGGTGTCGCAGCAGGGACGCACCGATGACGGTCTGGACTCGAATGGGTTCTTCAACGCCGAGTTCAATGTGCCGCTGAAGCCGAGGTCGGAATGGCGGCCGGGGGTGACCAAGCCGGAACTCATCGATCAGGTTCTTGGCAAATTACGTGCGGAGTTTGTTGGTGTTGAATTCAACTTCTCGCAATACCTGCAAGACAATGTGCAAGAAGCAATCTCCGGCGTCAAAGGCGAGAACAGCCTGAAGCTGTTTGGCCACGATCTCGCGACGCTCACCGAAACGGCGGAAAAGATTCGGGCCGTGATGAGCACGGTGCCGGGCATTACCGACCTGTCGGCGAATACGATAATCGGCCAGCCGACGGTCAGCATCGACGTCGATCGCTTTGCCGCGGGTCGCTATGGTCTGGCGCCCGGCGACATCAATACCGCGATCCGCGCCGCGGTCGGTGGCGAAGAGGCGGGGAACGTCTACGAGCCCGACAGCGACCGTTTCTTCCCGATCATCGTGCGTCTGGCACCGGAATTCCGGCAGGACATCGAGGCGATCAATAATCTCACGATCGGCGTGCAGGATCCGGCGACCGGCAGCGTCACCCAGATCCCGCTGAAGGAGGTGGCCAACGTCAAGTTGCAGTCCGGGCCGCTGTTTATCTACCGGGATGGGCAGCAGCGTTATCTGCCGATCAAGTTCAGCGTGCGCGGCCGGGATCTCGGCGGCGCGATCTACGAAGCGCAGCGCCGGATCGCCGAGGAAGTGAAGCTGTCGCCTGGCTACCGGATCGAGTGGCACGGCGAGTTCGGCCACCTGCAGGACGCGGTCAAGCGCCTGATGGTGATCGTACCGATCACCATTCTGCTGATGACGCTTCTGCTTTACGTGCAGTTCTCGTCGGTGGTCGACACGCTGCTCAGTCTGACGGCGATCCCGATGGCGGTGATCGGCGGAATCTTCGCGCTCTGGCTCACCGGCACGCCGTTCAGTGTATCGGCCGCGGTCGGGTTTGTTGCTCTGTTTGGAATCTCGATCATGGAGAGCATCATCCTGCTCACCTATTTCAATCAACTCATCGACGAGGGTCAGGAACGCAGGGCCGCCCTGGTGGAAGCCTGCCTCGTCCGTCTGCGCCCGCGCCTGATGACCTGTTTGGCGGCCGCTGTCGGCTTGCTGCCGGCGGCGTTCTCGACCGCGATCGGAGCCCAGGTGCAGCGCCCGCTCGCGCTGGTGGTGGTCGGCGGCATGTTGTTCGCTCCAGTCCTCGTTCTGGTGGTGTTTCCCGTTCTCGTGGATCTGTTCTCGCGTCGCGGGCGACCACAGGCGCGTGCGGAGCCGGCGTCGCAGGCGGCGGGATAGTCGGCTACGCAAGGGCGGATGGTCTGCCCAGCAAAATATGCTGCTTGGGCGGCGGGGGGTGGTCGTGGGGCGTTCGCGGAGATTTGGAAGCCAGCTTGTCGCTGCGATGCTGCTGTCGGGCTGTGCGGTCGGACCGAATTTCGAAACTCCGGCTGGTCCGGGAGTGACGAGTTTTCTTCCGGGCCGGAACGCCGATCCGGCCGGTGCAGATCGGGTGCCGGGCTACAAGCTTGAGCGCGGGGGCGAGATTCCCCCGCAGTGGTGGGAGTTGTTCCGCTCCGCGAAGCTCGACCAACTCGTTCAGGATGGGATCGCGCACAACCCCGATTTGTCCGCTGCCGAAGCCGCGGTGCGGGTGGCGCGGGCCAATGCACTTGCCCAGCGCGGCACACTGTTTCCGCTCGTCAGCGTAAGTCTCGATGCGACCCGTCAGAGGATTCCGGTCGAGACGGTCATCGATCCGGACACCGGCGAGGCGACCACGGGTCCATCACGCTACAGCGTAGTCACCCGTCAGGTAAGCGTGTCGTTTGTCCCGGATGTGTGGGGCGGAACGCGCCGCCAGATCGAATCCGCTGACGCGGAGGCGGAGTCGCAGGCCTTCCAGCGCGAGGGCGTCTATCTCACGCTGGCCTCCAATATCGCGCTCGCAGCCGTCGAGGAGGCGAGGCTGCGCGGTCAGATCGCCGCGACCAACCGGATTATCGCCTTACAACTCGATCTGCTGCGCATTCTGCGGCGGCAGCATGAGCAGGGGCATATTGCCTTGCCCGACGTCGCCACGCAGGAAACCGCGGTGGCGCAGGCCCGCCTGTTGCTGCCGGCGCTTGAGCGGCAACTTGCCCAGCAACGCAACCTGCTCGCTTTCCTGACCGGACGTTTTCCGAGCGAGGCTCGCCTGCCGACGTTCGAACTCGCCTCGTTCCGGCTGCCGCGCAAGCTGCCGCTCAGCGTGCCAGGCGACCTCGTGCGCCAGCGGCCCGATATCCGCACGGCCGAGGCCAACCTGCGCGCCGCCAATGCCGGGATCGGAGCGGCCATCGCCGAGCGCCTGCCACAGATCACGCTGAGCGCAAACGCCGGAAAATCCTGGTCCAACGTGCCGGAATTATCGCCGGGCGGCGTGTTCTGGTCCATCGGTAACAACGTGGCCCACAAGCTTTTCGATGCGGGAACGCTGGCGCACAAGCAGCGCGCGGCCGAGGAAGCCACCAATCAGTCTGTCGCGCAGTACCGCAGTGCGGTCTTGGCGGCGTTCCAGAGCGTGGCGGATGTCTTGAGAGCGTTGCAGTCCGACGTGCGCATGATCGAGGCGGCTGCCACCGCGCGGCGGTCGGCGCAGCAGAACGTCGATCTCGTGCGCCGGCAGGTCGAGCAGGGGCAGGTCGACATCCCGCTGCTGATCGAGGCGCAGCGCGCCTATATGGATACGTCGCTCGCTTACGTCGATGCGCAGGCCTCTCGTATCGCTGACACGGTGGCCCTGTTTCAGGCGCTCGGCGGCGGCTGGTGGAACCGAGCTGAACTCGCCGCCGGACGAACGCAACGGACGCTTTGAGACGGGACGCGCGTGAATCGTTCGACGTCTTGAAACCGCAAATCACTGCAACCTGTGACGCATCGGGGGAATTGCCATGGACGGCTTTGCGCAAGCACTTTGTTTCTTCTGCGCGATGACGGCGAGCGCGCCCCAGCCGCAGTCGCCTCAGGGCACGCTCGATATCTGGGTCACGCATGAGATGCTGGGCCGCAACACCCATCTGCTGCGTTTGAGTACGACCGACCGAATTCTGGATGGGAACGCCGCGCGTGATCGGCGCCTCCATGCCTATGCCGGCAACTTCGCCAGCCAGACCTGCCAGGGCGGTTTCGATCTGGCGCCCGCCGAACGGGCCTCATGGCCGCTCGCGGGCCCCCTCTACGCCAGGCAGTATGCGTTCCGCTGCAGGTGAATGCTCGCCCGGCAAAGGCAGACTTCGCGCAGGCCGCGACGCTGTGATGGCCGGAATTAGATTCAGGTTGAAACTATCGACCTCGACGGGCGAAGACGGGCTTCTGATCAGGATGAGGGCCTTGCTTGTGTTGGTGGCGCGCAAGCCGTCCCCGCACCCTTAACGAAACGTCAATAAACCCAGACAGTTATGGTGAACCCTTTGTTAAGCGTCATGGTTTATTTTCTATGACAGTGGCATCGCGTCACGGTGTCGTTTCAGGTTGCGTAGGCCGGCAGAACCATGATCGTTCGGCAGTTCATCAGTTGGATACGGACCGCTCCGGCAGGCGAGCGGGCGGAGGCAACGCGGGCGCTGGCGCGGGCCTGGCTGATTTCAGATCTTTCCGAGGATGATCGCGCTGCCGCCGAAGGCGCGCTGCTGATGCTCCTCGACGACCCTTCTCCGCTGGTTCGCCAGGCCATGGCGCAAGTGTTCGCGCGCAGCGTGGACGCGCCCGCCGCAATCGTGCAGGCGCTCGCGCTCGACCAGGCTTCGATCGCGCTGCCGGTGCTTGAACATTCCCCGCTTCTGATCGACGCCGACCTCGTCGACATCGTCGCCACCGGCAACAACGAGACGCAATGCGCCATCGCCCGCCGGGCCAATCTGCCGCCGTCCGTCTCCGCCGCGATCGCCGAAGTGGGTTCGGCGGCCGCGGCGCTCGAGCTGATCGAAAACGCCTATGCGGAGCTCGCGCCGTTCTCCTGGGACCGTATCGTCGAGCGGCACGGCCATCTCGCCGCGATCCGTGAATCGATGCTGGTGCTGGAAGGCCTGCCTTCCGCCACGCGGATGGCGTTGGTCGCCAAGCTTTCCGACACGCTGGCGCAATTCGTCGTCGCCAAAAACTGGCTGAGCCCGGACCGGGCAGGGCGGCTCGCCAGCGAAGCGCGCGAGCGTTCGACCGTGAACATCGCGGCGCGTTCGCGTGGGCTGGACATGCAGGGCCTGGTGCAGCATCTGCGCGCCACCGGCCAGCTCACCGCGGGCCTGATCCTGCGCGCGCTGTTGTCGGGCAATCTCGACCTGTTCGATGCATCGCTGGCCGAATTGTCCGGCCTGCCGCACGCCCGCGTCACCGCGCTGCTGCATGACCGTGGCGGCGCCAGCCTGCAGGCGCTGTTGATCCGTGCGGGTCTGCCGGAATCCACCTTCGCCGCTTTCCGGATCGCGCTCGAGGTCAGCCACGAGACCGGGTTTGTCGACACCCTCGGTGGCGCGGCGCGGCTCCGCCGCCGCATGGTCGAGCGCGTGCTGACCCATTGCGAGACCGATCGCGCGGCCGCCGAGCCGCTGCTGATCCTGCTGCGCCGTTTTGCAACGGAATCCGCGCGCGAAGAAGCCCGCATGTTCTGCGACGAACTGGTGGCGGAAGACGAACTCGGGCGCGATCTGATCGCGGCGTAGCTAGGATTTTAGCAACACGCTCGGTCGTCACCCCTGATGCGCGAGCCGTCTTAGGCGAGCCTCGAAGGGTGGATTTGAGCCCGCGGCCATCCTTCGAGGCGCGCAAGAGCGCGCGTCTCACGATGACGGCGGAGGATGTTGAAGCAGCCGCTGGTTCCCGCCTCACTCCGAGGGAATGATACTCGGCGCCAGAATCGCTTCGAGGTGCTCGGGGCGGTCGCGGTTGGCGTAGGTCAGAAATTCGTCCGTGATGCCGCGTAGCGAACGGCTGAGCACGCCGGCGGTGGCCGCGGTATCGAGCTTGGTGCGCTCGCGCACGATCGCCTGGATCGCGTTGATGTGGTGGGCGATCAGGTCCGACGGAACCAGTTCGAGGTCGGGCGCATGCTCGATGATACGGCACAGGCTTTCGGCGGCAGCACCCGCCGACGGAAAGCCGAAGGTCGCGGCATCGCCCTTGATGTCGTGGGCGGCGCGAAACAGTTCTTCGCGGGTGTCGTCGGTAAAGCCGCTGCGCAGGATCGCGGCATGCGCGGCGGAAAGCCGGTCGGCTTCGATCGCCATCCAGTTCTTGAACTCGCCGGAGAGGCCGGCCAGCGCCTTTTCCGCGCGCCCGACGGGATCGTCAAGATCGGATTCGGGAACGCGCAGCAACACCTTGCGGAGCGGATTGGGCTGCGTGATCAATTGGTGATCGGCGAAGCTCTTGACCTCCAACTTGCCGGGCTTTTCTTTGGCCATTGATAGGATTCCTTGAGCCGGTTCGCGCGCTAGACGCTGGATCGCGCCTTGTCGAGCAGCGACGGCTGCTGCATGACTTCCACCTCGCCGCCGATGCGGCGCTCGGGGCCGATATAGGCATTGCTGGTGTTGCGCCGGCGGTCGGGGCCGAAATAGGTCTTGGTCTTGATGAACGGCCGCGGGTTGGCGACGACGTTGAGGATGCGCTGGTAGAGTCCCTTGGCCGAGATCGGCTTGGCCAGGAATTCGGTGACGCCGGCGTCGCGCGCGACGGTGACGCGGCGCTTTTCCGAATGTCCGGTCAGCATGATGATCGGCGCGTAGGGGTTGCCCTTGGATTCCGGCTGCCGGATCATCTGCGCCAGTTCCAGCCCGTCGAAGATCGGCATCGCCCAGTCGGTGATGACGATGTCGGGGACGTAGTGGCTGTACATTTCGAGCGCGGTGGCGCCGTCCTCGGCCTCATAGGCCTCGCGCGCGCCGAACGAGTGCAGCAGCGTCCGCAGGATGCGGCGCATATGCGGGTTGTCGTCGCAAATCAGAAATCGCAGCTTGTTGAAGTCGATGCGATACATGGTCCGGCCCTAGAAGCGCATACCGGGCAACACGGTACACCCGGCGTTAACCATATCGCGCGGCCGGTTAACGAATGGTTGCGAAAGCGGCCCGCAGGGAGCCGGAGGGGGCCGGATTAATGCCCGAACTGCTCGCGCAGGATGCGTTCTTCGAGGCTGTGGCCGGGGTCGAACAGCATCCGCATCGAGATCGTCTTGTCGGACAATACCTCGACGCGGCGGACGTCGCGCACCTCGTCGTGATCGGCGACCGCCGCCACCGGGCGCTTGTCGCCCTCGAGCACTTCGATGACGACGAAGGCGGTGTTGGGGAGCAGGGCGCCGCGCCAGCGCCGCGGCCGGAACGCGCTGATCGGGGTCAGCGCCAGCAGCGCGGCGTTAATGGGGAGGATCGGCCCCTGCGCCGAAAGATTGTAGGCGGTGGAGCCGGCCGGCGTCGCGACCAGGATGCCGTCGGCGATCAGTTCGGCCATGCGTTCGTGTTCGTCGATCAGGATGCGGACATGGGCGGCCTGATAGGTCTGGCGAAACAAATACACTTCATTGATGGCATGATGCAGATGCACCTGATCGTGAATATCCGTCGCGCGCATCAGCAGCGGATTGATCAGCGACTCGCGCGCCGCGGTCAGCCGCGCATGCAGATCATGCGTGGAGAACTCGTTCATCAGGAAGCCGACGGTGCCGCGATGCATGCCGTAGATCGGCTTGCCGGTCCGCATGTACCGGTGCAGCGTTTCCAGCATCAGGCCGTCGCCGCCGATGGCGACCAGGACGTCGGCGGTATCCGCATCGTGATTGCCGTATAGCCGGGTCAGCTCCGCCAGCGCCGCCTGCGCCTCCGCGCTTGGGCTCGCAACGAAGGCGATCCGCTCATATCGCTGGGGACTGGTCATCGGATCGCTGGCTCACGGGAGCGCCGGATTGCGCCGCGCTCGTCTATACACCTTGGGCAGGCTTGTCGAGATGGCCGGATGCCCGTTTCAGGGCAGTATCGTCAACGCGGGGGCTGTCGGGGGGTTATTTCTCCTGCAGGGTCCGGATCGGGTCCCAATCCGCACCCGGCGGGTGCTCGACCAATTCCCGGGCCCGCTGGCCGAACAGCGCGGCCGGCCGGTCGATATCCGCCGAACGCTCGAAGCATGTCGCGGCGAGCTCGAATTCCCGGGCGCGCCAGTGCGCCAGCCCATCGGCGTAGTTGGCAATCGACGCGGCCTGCGCGTCCGCAAGCCCGGTCGCGTGCGTCAGCAGCTGATAGATTTTCAGCGCCTGGTTTCGGCCCTTGACCCTGATGGCGTCGAGTTCGCGCCAGGCGAAAGCCGCGCCGGCGAGCGCGACCGTCGTCTCGGAGGCGATGATCGTGGTGCCGTAGAACTTGTTGGCGCCCTCCAGCCGCGAGGCGAGGTTCACCGCATCGCTCATGACCGAGTAATTGAAGCGCCGCTGCGATCCGAAATTGCCGACCAGCGCCTCGCCGGAATTGATCCCGATCCGCTGCGCCAGCCTGCATTCGCTGAACAGCGCCGAGGAGGCGTTGAGTTCGGCGAGTTGCGTGCAGCAATCCAGTGCGGCGCGCGCCGCATTGGCGGCATGGTCGGGGTCGTCGGCCGGTGCGCCGAACACCGCCACGATGGAGTCGCCGATATATTTGTCCACGTAGCCGCCATGGCCTTCGATGACGTCGGTCATCGCCGACAGATACTCGTTCATCAGCGCCATCAGGCCGTCCGGCGACATCTTTTCGGCGATCAGCGAAAATCCCTCGATGTCCGAGAAGAACACCGTCACGTTGCGGGTTTCGCCGCCGAGTTCGGGCAGTTTGTTCGACGACAGCATCCGGTTGATGACGTGCGGGGCGAGGTAGAGCGCAAAACTCTTCTGCAGCAGGCGGCGATCCTTGTCGGCGACGACGAAGCGGAAACCGATCGTCGATGCCAGCGCGATCAGGCTGGCGAGGAAGGGCTCGGCGATCGGCAGCGCCAGCGCATGGTTGAAGGCGACGGTCGCGCCGGCAATGCCCGATACCATCAGCACCGTCCAGCCCAGCGCCGCGACGACCGGTCGTAGTAGCCACGCGGCGATGGCCGCGAGCGCCGCGAACAGGGCTGATATCAGAAAGCGCGCCAGCGGACCGGGTTCGACGACCACATTGCGCGAGATCAGATTATTCACCGCGGTGGCATGGATGTAGACGCCGGCGATCGTGCTGGTCCGAAAGATCGAGCTGACCGGCGTGCTGACTGACGTGCAGCGCGGCATCCGTGCGCCCTCGATTCCGGTCGCAAAGCGCTTCGATGTCATGCGGCGGTCTTCGACATCGAGCACACTGCCGAAGATCACGACCTTGCCGTCGAACCAGCGCTTGAAATAATCCTTGTTGCCGCCGGTGGCGCAGTTGCGCAGATCGGCAAAGGAAAAGGTCGGAATATCTTCGGCGCCCCCCTCGAAGTTGAGCGTCATCGTGTTCGGCACCCTGCCCGGCACCCGGTAGCCGGCCAGCGTCAGTCTTCCGCTGTTGTCGAACTCGGGCGTGGCGCCGGTGGCGCGCGCCGCCAGTTCGACCGCGAGCGACGGCACCCTGGCGCCGCCGACCGGAAACGACAGCGGCAGGCGGCGCACGACGTCGTCGTGGTCGGTATGGACGTTGAGCGCGCGGATATTCTGCTGCTGCCGCACCGCGATGCGCTGCCCGGGCGACGGCCTGACCGGATGGGTGTCGCCCAGGATTTCGCCCAGCACCACCTTGCCGTTGGTGGCCGCGCCGGCCAGCGCGCGGAGAAAATCGCGGTCGAAACCACGCACCTTCTCGCCCAGCATGTTCTCGCCGAACGGGATCTCCGACTGCTCGATCGATGCCGGGATCACCACGTCGAAGCCGGCGACCCTGGCGCCGCCTTCCAGCGTCGCGGTCAGCACGCGGCCGATCTCGCCGGTCCAGGTCAGTATCGGCGAGCCCTTGAATGGCGCGGCGCGCAGGCTCTCTTCGTCGATCGCGACGACGACGGTTGGGGAAGTTGCCGGATCCTGCCGGCGGCCGAACATCTCCCAGCGCAGTGCGGTGAGAAGGTCGAGGGAGAGCCCGCGGATCGGCCTGACGACGGGAGAAACCGAGGCCGCCGCGCAGACCAGCGCGATCGCAGCGATCACCATCTGGTTGCGCGTGTTGCGCCTGATCCTCAAGATGGCAGGCCCATTCTCAGGAAGTCCGGCACGCCTATTCCAACCGCAGCAGCCGGCCGACGACCGGCGTGGCGCCGGGCCTGGCCTTCTCATCGATCCGGAACACGATTTCCGACGATTTGAACGAGGCGGCGTAGAGGCCGCCGGGGGTGAGGGCGACGTCCTCGCTGGCGAAATCGACGAACTTGCCCTTGAGCTGGGTGCCGCCAAGCGCGATTTCGTGCCGCTCACCGGTCACGTCGAGACGGCGCACCAGCAATGTGCCGCGGCCCTTGGCCTGGATGAAGGGCGAGGCGCCGTACAGCGTAAGCTGCGGCTCCGGCAGGGAAGGGGCTTTGTCGCGGTCGTAGCTGCGCAGCAGCGTCGCCGCGACGCCGCTGGTGTCCTTGCTTGTCGCGTTCGCCTGGTTGGAATCGCAGTTGGTCTTCTCCGCCTTGAGCACGGCCTGATCGACGATGCTCTGCTCGGTGCCGATGACGACGGTGCCGGCGCCGGTGATGGTCTCGCGGCGGCAGGAATTCAGATAGCTGATAATGACGGAACCGCCGTCCGCGATCTTGATGACGGATCTGGGCGTCACATAGTCCATGAATTCCGCACCGGTCACCTTGCCCTTGATCTCTTCGACCACAGCGACCGGCGAGTCGGCGGCGGCGGGGGACGCCAGCGCCAGCATGCCGAGGCAAACAACAATCGCAATTTTCATTTTGGTCCCCATTGCAAAGCGCAGATTGTTTAGTCTCGCCAGCGCCAAAATGGTTTCATGGTTGCATCAAAAATATTTGGACCGCATTCCTCCGCGGGGCCTGCGCCGGATTCGGTCGCGGTCCGACCGTTATCACCGAACGCCCGATATGGACAACCACGGCGAGACGCGGATCGGCACCCCGCCAAACGGCTCACGCCATCCTGTCGGGATTGTGATTTGCGCGGACTTCTTCCTGTTTGTGTGGCATGCCCCGGCTGTCGCAATGTTGTGCGCGAATCCGAAGGGCGGGAGAAACCGCCCAAAATGACGCAGGGAGCAAGGCACGATGGGTTTTCATTTCGCGGCACAGCGTCATGTGAAAATAGCCATCACGCTGGTGGCGCTGTGTTGCATCGCCGGGGCGCGCGCGCAAGACGCTGCCGCGCCGGCCGTACAGCAGCAACCTGCGGCGTCTCCGTCCCCGTCGCCATCGCCTTCCGGTCAGAAAGGTGGAGGGCGCCGCGGTGACGCCGGCACGGGTCCGACGTCCGGCACACCGTCGCCGGAGCTGCATCGCCTGCCGCCGGATTCCACCACCAAACACACATTGACGCTGCCCGGGCGAACGCTGGCCTTCACCGCGATCGCGGGCTCGATCCGGCTGTTCGACGACAAGGGCGAGCCGCAGGCCGATATCGCCACGACGTCCTACACGCTCGACGGCGCCGATCCGGGGACAAGGCCGGTGACGTTCCTGTTCAACGGTGGGCCGGGCGCATCATCGGCCTGGCTGCAATTCGGCGATGCCGGGCCGTGGCGGCTCTCGATCACGGGCGATGGCGCGGTCGCTTCCGCATCGCCCGAGCTCGTGCCCAACGCCGAGACCTGGCTCGACTTTACCGACCTGGTCTTCATCGATCCCGTCGGCACCGGCTATAGCCGCTTCGTCGCGCAGGGCGAGGACGTGCGCAAGCGCTTCTTCAGCGTCGACGGCGATGTCAGTTCGATCGCGCTGGTGATCCGGCGCTGGCTCGAAAAACACGATCGCCTGCTGTCGCCGAAATTCGTCGCCGGCGAAAGCTATGGCGGTATCCGCGGGCCCAAGATCGTGCGCAATTTGCAGACCCAGCAGGGCGTTGGCGTGCGCGGGCTGATCCTGGTCTCCCCGTTGCTCGACTACCGGGAATTTTCAGGCTCCAGCCAGCTGCAATTCGTTCACCGGCTTCCGACCATGGCCGCGGTGGCGCGCGAAACCAAAGGTCCGGTGAAGTGGGCCGACCTCGCCGAGGCCGAAAGCTACGCGCGCGGCGAATTCCTGACCGATCTGCTGAAGGGCCAGGCGGATGCCGCGGCGACGACGCGGCTGGCCGACAAGGTGGCCGCGCTGACCGGCATCGATCAGGCGGTCAGTCGCAGGCTGGCCGGACGCTTCGAGGTCGGCGAATTCCGCCGCGAGTTTGACCGCCGCAACGGCCGGGTGACCGGACGTTACGATGCCTCGGTGTCGGGCTTCGATCCCTATCCGGATTCGAGCTACTTTCATTTCGGCGATCCTTCCGGCGACGCCCTGATGGCGCCATTGACCAGTGCCGCCGTCGATCTCACCACGCGCAAGCTGAACTGGCGGCCGGACGGCTCGTATCAACTGCTCAGCGACAGCGTCTTTCGCGCGTGGGATTTCGGCCGCGGTCCGGCCGAGTCGATTTCCCAGTTGCGGCAGATCCTCGCGTTCGACCCGAAAATGAAACTGCTGGTCGGCCACGGCCTGTTCGATCTCGCCACGCCCTATTTCGCCTCGAAAATCATCCTCGACCAGTTGCCGGCCTTTGCTGGTCCCACGCGCGTGAAGCTTGTCGTCTATCCCGGCGGCCACATGTTCTATTCGCGCGATCCGGCCCGGCAGGCGTTTCGCAGCGAGGTGCAGGGGATGATGAAGTGAGGGGCGGCGAGCGGCGGTGACTGCCCGCCGTCTGGTGAAGCACCCGCTCAAAGCGAAAAGGCCGCCCGAAGGCGGCCTTTGGCAAGCCAGGATCGCGTCGTTGATCAGGCCGCGATCGCCATCGCCTGATTGCGCCGGCGATAAGCCATGAAGCCGACGCCGGCAAAACCCAAGATCAACATCGCCCAGGTGGACGGCTCGGGTACAGCAGCAACCTGCGGCGTAAACGGCGTTTGACCGGTCAATGCGGCATTGCCGATATTGAAATATCCGCTGACGAACGTGTTGCTGAAGTCCGGATTGCCGCCCGGCGCAAGGTAGATTTGAAACGTTCCGCCCGAGATCAACAGATCGTACTGACTCCCGGCATGCGTGAACAACAGGTTCGCCGCGAAGCCGTTGAACTTTCCGTTGTTGTACTGGATCGAAGCGAGCGGATCGTTGCCCAAGTTGAACGAGAGCGATCCAAGCGAGAAGTGAAACGCGGTGGCTGCCGGAATCGAACCGATGTCCGGGAAGGATGAGAAGGCAACATTCTGAAATCCGGAACCGGCGGCCGGGACGAGAGAACTGTCAAACACGAGCCCGCCCGTGAAGGTTGAATTCGGCGCGACCACGCCAACGAATGGTGAATTAACGTTGGGTCCGCTGAATACGCCGCCGGAAAAATTTGCGCTCACATAGACGTCGGCGGACGCACTACCCACGCTGAAAAACGCAGCAGCAATACCAAAAGCAATTGTACTAATTTTCATTTTGACGATTCCCCAGCTGAATTTGAATAAACTAAGCAGTAAAGATTGCATTAATATCGCGTGCACGCAAACATATTGCGAGTTCCCGTTCCGGAACACAACCGAGGGTTATCTTGCCTTGATCGCTATATGGATTCGGGAATAGCGGAACTCGTAATTGCACCTGAAACTAGAATTCTAGTACAAGCACACTTAATTCGACGTGCGGCGATGGGTAACCGGAATTGTGGTGGCCAGGTTGTGGTAGCATTGCACTTATTTCGGCGTATCCGCGCCGACGGCCTTCCGGAACCCGGCATTGACTGGAACCTTTTCGTACCTACATGGGGGATGTGCGATGGCGCCTCGCGCCGTCGCTGCCCTCAGAGCAAATCAGCCTCGCTGATTTGGCTTGGGCGTTTCCTCCCCAGACTTGGGCCGCTTGTTCACACAAGTGGCCCTTTTTATTTGCCCATCGATATGCCGTCGCGCTGCGTTGCGCAGCTAAGGTGACGTGCTCGCTGCAATTCGGGATTACGTATTCCGAGCCGTTGGATTGCGATCCTCATGCGCATCCGTTTTGCGGCAACGTGCCGCATCACCGCGCTTCTCCACGGACGAATAAATGAACGGACACGATTCTGGGGTGAATTTTCTGTGCTCGTTTTTCGCGGAACGCGGCGTGATCGCTCGTGCGAAGCCGCCGAGCCGGGTGGCGCCGATGTGGGGGCGCGGCTTCATGAGGCCAAAGCTCTGGTTCGTGCTGACGGTCTCGTCGTTCGGACTGCAGATCGGATCAACAGGCCCCGGGCGCGCGGTCTCCCTGAACAACGACGTGGCCATCGACAGGGCGGCCGCGCCCGTATAGCGGACACGTCAATTGAATGCACTGGACCGAAATCCGAAATTACCGAGATGGGACCCGCATGTCGCGTTGCTCAGCGGGCCGCATACAACTGTGCCCGACGGGCAAATCATGTGTTCTGAATTTCGGAATTCGTGTCAAGCCCCAAACTAAAAAATATTTTGCTTTTACAGAATGCCAAATCAGCGCTACGACTTTGCCCATCCCGCCCTGGTCAGAAGGGCGTCGGCCGTCGTCACGGACGTTGGGCGGGGAGCGGTGGACGTAGAGGTTGTCGCCTGACGAGCGCGGCCGAAGCGTACGGCAAAAGCGTGTGGTCCCGACGTCGCGTTGCTGACGTCCATGCTCCTGGAGGCGTCTGACTTCCCAGGGCGCAACGGAGGCAAAAGAGCCGTTCTCCGGGGAGAGCACGTGATAAGCCGTAAAGCCACCGCGCAGGGAATGTCGGATGTTCTCCGCTGCCCTGTATGCTCATGTGCGCACTCTCTTGTGCACATTGCACATGAGACCGCGGGTGCAGCGCGCATCCGGCATTCCCTGCGCCCTCCATTTGAAGAGGGCGGAGAATTTCTGGCAAAGCTCGGGCGCATCGCGCCGCGAGAACGCGAATTTGCATTTGGGGTTGTTTGAAAATTGAATCAGAAATGGGAGCAGGGGTGGGGTAGTGGTTGCGCCTCATCGGCCGCGGATCATGCCGCAGGCGACATCGCCAAAGAAAAGGCGCCGGCAGCGGATTGCTGTCGGCACCTTCTTGCGGTTCTACGGGCGCGAGCGCGCCGGTCGCTCAGTAAACCAGGCCGGTCCCCGGCGGCTTTTCGAGCGCTGCGGCAAGCGAGCGATATTCCTCGCTCGAAGTGCCGGTGAGCGCGGCGATCTTGTTCAAATGGTATTGCGCCTGATCGCGGTTGCCCTGTTCGACCTGCCACAGGCCGTAATACTGCCAGGTCTTGACGTGGTTCGGATCGGCCTTGAGCGCGCGCTCGTACCAGACCTGCGACACCTTGTAGTCGCCAAGCTGGCGATAGGAGTAGCCGATCAAATTGGCGACCGCTGCGCTGTCGTCACGGCCGAGCGCCTTCAGTTGTTCGATCGCGGACGCGTAGTCGTGGCGGTCATAGATCGTGGCATAGGCGGCGCGATAGCCGGTCGCGAACGCGGTTTCCTGGGTGGCGGGGCGCATCTCGCTGGATTTCTTCTTCTTGCCCTTGTCCGGCGGCGGCGGATCGTTGTCGGGCGCCGCATAAACCACGGTGACGACGGGCGCCGCCACCAGCGTCAGCGACAACATCGCCAAAGTCAAAAGCCTGATTGCAAGTTTGCTCATATATTTCTCCAGTTGAATGGAATTGGGAAATCCCGCTGCGCAAAAATCAGTAGATGAGGCCCGTTCCGGGCGGCTGTTCGAGGGCGGCGGCCAGCGAGCGATATTCTTCGCTGCCGGTGCCGGTGAGGGCGGCGATACGGTTCAGGTGATATTGCGCGGAGTCGCGGTTGCCCTGTTCGACTTGCCACAGGCCATAATACTGCCAGGTCTTGACGTGGTTCGGATCGGCCTTGAGCGCGCGCTCGTACCAGATTTGCGACACCTTGTAGTCGCCGAGCTTGCGATGGGCGTAGCCCAGCAGATTGGCCACCGGAGCGGTGTCGTCGCGGCCGAGCGCCTTCAACTGATCGATCGCGGCGGCATAGTCATTGCGATCATAAATCAGGGCATAGGCGGTGCGATAACCGGCCAGCGATCTCGGGTCCTCGATGTTCGAGGTCCGGCCCTTCTTCGGCTTGGTGTCGGATTGCGGCGGCGGGGGCGGATCGCCGCCGGCATAGGCCGAGAACACCGGCGCGGCCAGCGCCGCGGTGAATATGGCCAAGGTCGAAAGCCTGACGGCAACGCGGCGCATGTATCTCTCCTGAGTTCAGGATCCCGGTGATCCTATACCGAAGCCCGTTGGTTTGAACACCCGACGGTTGAGAACATTCCCCGCCGCCCTGGTGCCATTGCCGTGATGGCGGCCAGGCTGGCCCGGAAAATTGCCGCTGGCTGTCGCCGGGGAACATGACGAACATTTCATGCAGATGAACAATGTCTGTTTCCGCGCTTCAGGATGGGTTCAGCGCGCCGCCGCTAGGGTCGCCTGCATGATCAGCGAGGCCGGTCTTCCGGCCGGAGCGCCCCGCGATCCCCAGGAAGAGGAGACCACCATGTTCAAGACCATTTCCGCAGCGCTGCTTGCCGTGTCCGTTCTCGCCGCCCCCGCACTGGCCGCTTCGCCCGGCAAGACCACGCACGCGCCGGTGATCAAGACCACGACCCAAGCGCCGGTCATCAAGGCCGAGCCCTCCAAGTCGAAGTTCTTCAATGCCAATGCCCGGATGGGCCGGCATCACCACAAGCATCTGCGCCATCATCGCCACCACAAGCACATGGGCATGCTGAAGACGCACGGCGCGCCGAAGCTTGCGATCAAGCACGGATCCCACGCCAAGCGTGGCTGATCACTGATCCGCCGGCGCGGTACGATCCCCCATTGCCCCCCGCCGCGCCGGTGGGTATCAGACCCAACCCACGCGCCATTGCTTCCCCAATGGCCGTGGGTTGGTGCGTTTGCGGGCGCCCGAGGCCGGGTGCGATAACCGAGATGCGAATTCCATTTCGCCGCCGCCCGGTTTAAGAGATTTGTTCGGGGCAGGTGGAAGAGTTGCGCGTGGGGACTCCGGCAAAAATCAGGGCGGCAAACATCGGCGCGGCAAGGATTGTGGCGCTGCTGTTGCTGCCGATCGCGCTCTCGGCCTGCGCCGGCAGCGACGAGGTCAAGAGCATCACCTATACCGACGACCGCGGCGTCGCCAACCAGCCGTTTCCCAACAACTACAAGAGCGAAATCCTTTCGTTCATGAAGACCTATCTCAATAACCCGGTCGGCGTGCGCGACGCCGTGATGGCGGAGCCGGTGCAGCGCGTCGTCGGCGGCAGGCTGCGCTACGTCAGTTGCCTGCGCTACAGCGCGCGCGATTCCGACGGCAATTACCGCGAGCCGCGCGAACGGGCGATCCTTTACGTCGACGGCCGGCTCGATCGCATCATCGAGAACGCCAGCGAGCCCTGCGCCGGAGCGGTCTATGCGGCGTTCCCCGATCTGGAAAAGATGGTGCGGTAGCGCTTGCCACAAGCTTGGCTGTTTGGCGGCGGGGCCGGCGGGCCCCGCTGAAAGCGGCTGCTCCGAGACTGCCCGGCGCCCCCTCGAACCTGCCGGCGGGCAGCAGCCTCTCCCGGGCCTAAAAGGTGAAGGAAAACCGATCACTTTTCGGCGACCTTTGAACCTTGCCTTAGTCATCTCCGACATCAACAAAGCGGGATAGACCCCGATTAACGCGGGAAAAAACCTTATATGCGAGGGAACAAAACCGCTTTGTTGCCACGCCGTCACAGTTGAGCACCATCCGCGCTCCGGCATCGCCGCAAAGCAACCTAATTGAGGTCACGTTGTTTGGATTGATGTCGGAACGTTAGAAATGGGGAATGAAGATGAAGAAGATTTTGCTCGGCGCTGCCGCGATGGTTGCCATGGCGGCCCCTGCTTTTGCGGCGGACATCCAGCCGCGCCCTTACACCAAGGCGCCGGCCTATACCGCGCCGGCGGTGGTCTATAACTGGACCGGTTTCTATATCGGCGGCCATGTCGGCGGCGCGTTTGCGGGGAACAATTCCCTGCAGGGCAGCGACGCGCGTTTCCTGGGCGGCGTGCAGGGCGGCTTCGACTACCAGTTCGCGCCGAATTGGGTGATCGGTGCGGAAGCGCAGTACAGCTGGCTGAACGGCGGCAATAATAATGGCGTGCTGTTCCCGGGCGGTACCTTGGTGTCCACCAATACCAATCAGCTTGGCTCGGTGACCGGCCGGTTCGGCTACACTTGGGGACCGGCGCTGCTGTACGCCAAGGGCGGTTACGCCTGGCGCGACGGCAACGGTCTCGGCGTCACGGCGGCCGGCGTCCCGCAGGGGTTTGCCACCGACGGCAACCACAAGGACGGCTATACGGTCGGCGGCGGCCTCGAATACATGTTCGCGCCCAACTGGTCGGCCAAGGCCGAATACCAATATTACGATTTCGGCAAGACCACTTTCACGGCCGGTCCTCCCGACATCGCCGGCCGGAGCTTCCGGAACGACGAACATACGGTCAAGGTCGGCGTGAACTACCGGTTTGGCTGGGGCGGGCCGCCGGCTTCCAAATACTGATACGACTTGCAGTTCAGACAACAAAAGGTCGGCGGAAGCCGGCCTTTTTATTTGACGGCGCGCCGAAGGCGCACGACTGATGCATTTCGCCGCACGTGCAAAAAATAATTTTCGCGCTGCACGCAACTTTTCGTCATCTTCCGCTATTATGGTTCAGCCGGCTGGTTGGACATCAAAAAAATGCGTGCTTTTGCGTTAGGGCTGATACTTTCTGCGGCGTCCGTGCCGTGCCTTGCCCAAACTGTCCTTAAATCCGAACCGCTCATCCTTGCTCCCTACGAGATCGCCTTCGTGCAGGACGCGTCCTGTCCCGTGGGCAAGGTGCTCAAGGTGACCGGCGCGATCAGGGGACTTAACCGCCGCAAGGCCTGCGTTGTGCTGGCGTCGGAACAGGCCTCCCTGGCGACCGCGACACCCTAGGTTCGTCGATCATTGTTTGTTGTCCCGGCCGTAGGGCCGGGGGGCATGGCCCGCGGCCTTCCGACGGACGGCATCGTCAGCTGATCAGGCTGCGTTTGGGCCCAATTGCAGCCCCGAACGGGCGTCACGCTCGGCCTCGGCCTCGTTGCGGACCGGATCTTCATCCGGGTCCGGCTGGCAGAACCTGATCTCGTACCCATTGTCCAACACCGGCCGCGGCTCGGGCTTTTCCTCCTCCGAAACCGCATCGACGACGAGCCCCGACTGTCGGGCCAGCTTCCAGACATCGGCCTCCGACGGATACGCCTTGCTCAGCTTGGCATCCTGGCAGAACAGCGCGTAGGGCATGGGTTGCTCCGGTAAAGGCCGTTAACGCGGCAGCCCGGTTTCGGTTTCCCGAAGGGGTTGCGTGGCGGCCGAAAACGACCGGAAAAGACCCAAATCGGCTCGTTTCGGCCCGTTTCCGGCAGAGTCCCTGAGTCGTAAACGAGTCATGAATCCCCAAAAAAAGAATCCCCGAGACTCCCGGCCTAGAATCGCCGGATGTTTCGGGCATGAGAACGATCCTCCAGACCCACTCCTGCGAGCGTGTCCTGCTCACGCTCACGGTCGCGCTGCTGGTGGCCTGCGCGGCCAACGTCGCGCTGGTCTACGCCTGGCTTTAAGTCGCCGGGACGATTGACGGCGCCCCCAATCCACCCATCATGCAACACAACAAGTCCGGCCGCGGGGCGGCCCGATGACATCCTGGGATGGGGACGGGAATGATCGAGACGCTGCAGGCGCGGGTCAATGGCGATGCGGGGCTGGTGCGGCGCGGACGTTATCTGACGACCAGCTTTCTCCTCGAGGTCGGCCCATCGGCCTTTCTGGTGTCGATCTATGAGGGTCGCATCGTGTCGATGACGCCAGGTCCTTTCGTGATGCCGTCATCGGCGTTTGCGCTTCGTGCCTCCGAGGAGGAATGGAAGAAGTTCTGGAGCCCCCGTCCGCCGCCGGGCTCCAACGACATCATGGCGCTGATCAAGCGGCGCGTGCTGAGGGCTGACGGCGACCTTTGGGTATTCATGTCCAACCTGCGTTACTTCAAGGAGGTCCTGGCGAAGCTGCGCACCGACGGAGCCGCCGCATGAGCGCGCGATTCGAGCCGATCGTCGGCCGCTACATGCATCTGGAATTGTTCGGCCGGCCGCACCGGATCTATGTCGAACAGGCGGGCGAGGGCACGCCGCTGCTCTGCCTGCACACCGCCGGCAGCGATGGCAGGCAATACCGCGCGCTGATGAACGATGCGCGGATCACGGCAAAGCACCGCGTCATCGCCTTCGACATGCCCTGGCACGGCAAGTCGTCGCCGCCGGCCGGATGGCATGATGAGGAATACCAACTCACCTCGGCGCAATACACGGCGATGATCCTGGAAATCTCGGCGGCGCTCGAACTCGACAAGCCGATCCTGATCGGATGTTCGATCGGCGGCCGCATCGCGCTGCATCTGGCGCTCGAACATCCCGAGCGCTTTCGGGCCATCATCGGGCTGCAGGCCGGCGCCCATGTCGATCCCTATTACGACCTCAACTTCCTGCACCGGCCGGACGTGCACGGCGGCGAGGTTGCCGGCGCCATCGTCTCCGGCCTGGTCGGGCCCGATGCACCGGATCGCGAGCGCTGGGAAACGCTGTGGCATTACATGCAAAGCGGGCCCGGTGTGTTCAAGGGCGACCTGTATTTCTACAAGCTCGACGGCGACATCCGCGGCCGCGTCGCAGAGATCGACACCCGACGCTGCCCGCTGTTTCTTCTCTCGGGCGAGTACGACTATTCCTGCACGCCGGAGGAGACATTGGCGGTGGCGCGCAGCATCAAAGGCTGCGAGGTTACCATCATGAAGGGGCTCGGCCACTTTCCGATGAGCGAAAATCCGCAAGTGTTCCTGGCGCACCTGCTGCCGGTGCTGGACAAGATCGGCAGGGCTTAGGCGGGTTCAGAGGCTTGGGCGGGTTCAGAGGCTTGATGGCGATCAGACCTGGCCGTTATTTGCCCAGCCGCGGCGGCACGGGGTCTTCGCGCAGCGCGGCGTGGACCTTGGCCATGGTGGCGCTGCCATAGGCCTCACGCTCCCGGTTGAAGCGTTCCTGATGGGCGCGGAAATTGGCGACGCGGGCACGGATTTCGGACTGGAAATCGACCCGCGGTTCGGGCCGGCTGCTCTGCGCCGGCTTCGGCGGCGCGACGATGGGTTCCGCCAGCATGGCTTCAATGTCGGGTATCGTCACCGCTGCCGGCGTGGATTTGGACGCGTCAGCGGGTGCTGGAGCCGCGGGGGGTGCGGACGCAGCCGGGCGCGCGGCAAACAGGTCCGCGTCCGGCTTCTTGCCGGTGACCGATTGCACGAAGGCCATAGTCTGCGCGATCAGGAGATCGCGTTCTTTCATCCACTTCATCACACACCTCGGCGCAAGTTATTCCAGCAAAAGGCTTTTGCGGAATCAAGGGCGAGTGCCGAACATGGCTAATTTGGCGACCCGATTTGCCGTCGAGGTGACAAAAGGGTGACACCCGTATGACGGCATCAGGGCACCGCAGCGCCGGTGGTCCGGTCAACGTTCTAGTGTTCGCGCGGATTGGTGTTGGGTACGAACGGCGCGCCGACGATGCGAACCGGAACCTGGTCGGCGAGGCGAGCGGGTTTGTTTTCTGCCCCCGGTGTGGCGGCACTCGCGAGATAGAACGGCCTGCCCGCCGCGGAGCCCGGTTCCATCAACGCGGCGCCGCCTGCGATCGCAACGCTGACCAGCGTGACGCCGGCGAGCAAAACCAGATTGCAGTCTTCTTCCCGAACTCTCATGCGCAAAAAACGTGCGCGTCCGACGTTGGTTCCGAACGCGAACTCGCGCGCCCAATGTTGCGGGCAGGGAATGCGCAAATTGGAACAAGATTAAATGTTCACCTCGCAACACGGCGACCGGAACCAATCCTGCGGTGCAACGTAACTCATCCGGGTCCGGCAATCGGGGAGAGACGGATAGTGGTGGGCAGGCAGTATCTGATGCGTCAGGCAACGACGCTTCTCAAATTCGCCAGGACAGTCACAGACCCGAATGTCGCAGCGGCCCTGGTGGAAAAGGCTTCCGATCTCAAATCCAGGGTTGATGAGCCGAACCGGGCGGACAAAAGTCCGCGCGCGCCGGACGTGCAAGGCTAGATAAACAAACTTGCCGCCATGGCGAGGGTGAACACCAGCAACGCCACGACCAGAAAAGCCAACTGTCTTATCTCCTGCTTCGGCGTCGACGGATAACGCGTCATGAACTCATGCAGGATGTGGCGGTCGGTCATCGGTGGCTCCGTCAATGCCGCCAAGAATCTGTTTTGCGATTCGACGTCAAGATGCTCTGGGTTGTATTGCGGCGTTGATTGCGAAGTGACGAGCGGTATGTGATTGGCTCGCTCTACCGCGCAGCTAAACCGCCGAATGGACCAGTTGTTAGCGGCAAAGGATTCCCGTCGCGCTAATGCGATATCAGGCAGCCTGAAGCGTTGCAATTTCCCTGGATCGTGTCGACGCGGGAGCGTCAGCTCAACGCGGGAATGAGACTTTGGAACAGCTGGACGAGCCGTTGTCCGGTCGAGCCGACGGCGGCGATGATGGCCAGCGCAATAAACCCGGCGATGAGGCTGTATTCGATGGCGGTAGCACCGGCCTCATCGCGCAGAAACTTCCGAAGCATTGATTCTCTCCCGAACTCTGACCGTGCTATGACACGTACAGGTTGCCTGAAAGAAAACCAGAACCTTAAAAATTGTTGGAAGCCGGCGAGCCGGAAATGCACCACTCCTTGAATAAATTTTTCGGAAACATGGTGCCGGTCGACAGGATAGCGATCCGGGCTTTTTCTTTGCGCGGGTCAGATCAACAGGTTGACGATAGCCAGCACCATCAGGACGGTGATGCCGAAATACATCATCCCGTAGATGCGGCGATCCTGTCTGGCGTGACGTTCTGAAAGTTTGCCAGTCATGAAATCAGCAAAGGGATCCGACACGGTGCGCTCCGAAGGAATGGTCGCACAGAGTCTGATTTGCTGGTCCCCGTCAACCGCGCGACGGTGTTGCGATGAAAATCCCGATGGCCCGGCGACGAATTCGCGTTGGTTGCCGCAAGGGCATGATGATGTTCGACGTCACATTCCAGACGGTGATAGCGCTGCTTCTCTTCGTTTCGCACAACCGGTGCAGAACGTTCTCAAATGCATTCCGGCGATGAAGTCGGGATGGCGGCGAGGGTGCGAAGAAGAACAAGCGGCAGGTCGCAATCAAACGATGGCGTTGTGGGGAGGCACCGCTGTTATCGAGCAGCTCTGGCAACGGCTTTGCCGGAACGATTGGGCTGTGCCACGCGCAGTCCGCGGCAATCGTTTGAGCCATAGTGGCGCGACGCGGGTCGGCCACAAGCGGTAGCGGCTTGCATTTTGTTCACTTTATGTTCTTATGGTGTGGCCTTGAAGCGAGGTGACCCATGAACAACAAGCTGAACGAAATACGCAGGAAAATCAGTTTTTTGCGTTCCGAAATGCTGCGTGCCGAGGACACCATCCGCAAGCTGGTCGATCGGAACGAGGAGTGCACCGTGGCCGCGCTGGAGGTCATGGCGATGCGCACTGCGCTGCTGGTCCTGATCAGCGAGCGAAACAGGCTCGGCGGCCGCGAGCGGCTGCTGGATGTCGACGAGATGCTGAGGCTGGGTCTCTCGCGGTGAGGGGCAGGCCGACGCCGGGTCCAAGCGTCCGCCGTGAGCGCCGAGGTGTTGAAGATATCGAGGTTGTCCAATTTGATGGTGCCGGTTGAGAGGATTGAACTCCCGACCTTCGGTTTACAAAACCGCTGCTCTACCGCTGAGCTAAACCGGCGAATTGAAGCGATCGCGGTCCGCAAATAACGCTGCGGAACTCCGTTTGATCTTCGGCGGCCCGAATACCAGACTTGCCCACAAAGGGCCAGCACCCCCGACCCCGCTTTCATCACGCCTGCACATCAAAAAGGCGGCCCTTCGGCCGCCTTTTCCGCGTATCTTTCCGGCCCTCGCGCTACTGGCAGAGATGCCGGCGGCCATCTTCGCCGCGGAACAGAGTGCCGGGGACACAGACAAAACCGTTGCGGCGGGCATACTCATCGCCGCCGATCGGCGCGGTCGCGATCGCCGCTGCCGTGCCGACGGCGCCGCCGACCACGCCGGCCGCAACGTCGCCGGGCCAGAAGCGGTCACGGCCGTCCCAGCGGTTATAGCTGTTCTGCCACTCGCCGTTCTGCCGATAGGCCTGTCGCTGATAGCTTCCGGTATAGGGGTTTCCCGGTCCCAGATTCTGGCAGTTGGCGTTCGGATAGAATTGCGCGCAATAGCCGGGGTTGTAGATGACCTGCTGCGCCATCGCGGGGCTTGCCAGCGCGGATGCGAGGATCGCAGCGGCGCCGAGAATCTTGAATCGTGTCATGCATTTTCTCCTGACAGGGGACGCGCACCAACCGATGGTGGCAGCCGATGTTCCGCTTTCGGGGTTGTGCCCCGTTCAAACCGGTGTGAAGTTCCGGCTCCCACCTGTTGAATGCAGAAGGAATTTCATGCCGACGCGTGACCTCGATTACCGCTGCGACGATGTCGATTTGCGGGGGTATCTCGCCTGGAACGACGATGCCGCAGGACCGCGCCCGGGCGTGCTGGTGTTTCACGAAGGATTGGGGCTCGGCGAGTTTGCGATGGAGCGCGCACGGCGGCTCGCGCAGCTCGGCTATGTCGCGCTGGCCGCCGACATGTTCGGCGACCGGCGCCAGGCGACCAATCTGCAGGAGGTCGCAACGCTGGTCGGAGGCTTGCGCGCCGAGCCGGAAAAACTGCGCGCCCGCGGCCGCGCCGCGCTGTCAACGCTCGCCGCGCTGCCGCAGGTCGACGCATCGAGGCTCGCGGGAATCGGCTTCTGCTTCGGTGGTTCGGTGGCACTGGAACTCGCGCGTGAGGGCGCCGATCTCAAGGCGGTGGTCAGTTTCCACGGCGTGCTGACGACGAAAATGCCGGCGGAGCCCGGCCGCGTGAAGGCGAGCGTGCTGGTCCTCACGGGCGCGGAAGATTCGCTGGCGCCGCCGGACCAGGTCGCCGCGTTCGAGAACGAAATGCGCGAGGGTGCCGTGCGCGACTGGCAGGTCGTCAGCTACGGCAACACGCTGCATGGTTTCACCAATCCCGCCGCCGACGGCTCGATGATGCGCACCGCGCTCTACAGCGAACAGGCCGATCGGCGCTCCTGGGCGGCGATGCAGAGCCTGTTCGATGAAGTGTTTTCCGAAGGTGCTGATCGGGCGTGAATATTGCCTCTGACAATCAGGCCGGGCGGTGTCATAAGGAAATTCGAAACGTCATTGCAAGCGAAGCAATCGATAGGGCCGCAAAGGAAGTATGGATTGCTTCGCTGTGCTCGCTATGACGGAAGGTCAGGGGGCCTATGTTCGGAATTTTGGGGCTGGGGTTTTTGCTGGGCATGCAGCATGCGCTCGAGGCCGATCATATCGCCGCCGTCTCCAGCATTGCCGCGCGCCGCAGCCAGGTCGGAGATATCGTCAAGCACGGGCTGACCTGGGGGCTCGGGCATACGCTGACGCTGTTCGTGTTCGCGGGCGCCGCCATCATGCTCGGCCATGCGATCCCCGAAAGCCTGGCGCGGCCGCTGGAGACCGCGGTCGGCATCATGCTGGTTGGTCTCGGCGCCCACGTGCTGTGGCGGCTATGGCGCGACCGCGTGCACTTCCACAGGCACGGCCATGACGACGGCACCGTGCATCTTCACGCGCACAGCCATGCCGGCGAAGCCACGCCGCATCTGCGCACCCCACATGATCACGAACACGGCTTTCGCTGGCGCACGCTGCTGGTCGGGCTGATGCATGGCATGGCGGGCTCGGCGGCGCTGCTGGTACTTGCGGTGTCGCAAGCCTCCAGCCCGGCAGTCGGGCTCGGTTATGTCGCGCTGTTCGGAATCGGCTCGATGATCGGCATGGGCGCGCTGTCGACCGTCATCGCGGTGCCGCTCGCGGTCTCCGCGCGCTGGCTGACCTGGGCCAATCGCGGCCTGCAGGGCGCGGTCGGTCTCGTCACCATCGCGATCGGCGTCCACACCATTGTCGAAAATCTGGTTGGCTGAGCGGCGGGCCAGCCCCGTTAACAATTGCTGATCGCCTTCACTCGCAATTGAACGGCGGCGCATCCCGGCGCGTTAGCCTTATCGGCAGTTTGGTCCGGGCCCTTAACCCTTGGCGATGCCCGTTGGATTAAATTGGCACCTGAAAAAGCGGGACCTTGGGCGATGCGCATTGGCGTGACACTGGCAATTTTGATGGCGACGACGTCGACGGCTTTGGCCGGCGGCGGCTTTGAAATCGTGATTCCAGGCCGCGTCGGCATCCCCGTCATCATCAATGGCGTCGATGCGTCCTATTCGGTGGTCGAGGGCGATTGGGGTCTTGAGCGAGGCACCCATGTGCAGCCCACCGTCTATGGTGGCCGCTACATCGATCCGGTGCCAAATGTCGGCCATTATTATCCGAGCTCGGGCCGCATCCCCGGCTACGGGCGCCTGGAAATCGAACCGCCGGCGAACCGCCGATTGCCGCAGCCGGCCGAAAGCTATCACCAGTCCTGGTCTGCGCAGTCGGCGCCATTGCCGGCGCAGTCCAACGTGCCGGTCAATCCGCCCGAGATCATCTACGCGCCGCAGAATGACTGGCGTCGCGATTTCAGGCCACGCGGACCACAGAACCTTCCACGCTAGGAACCACCGCCAACAAGAACAGCAACAGGCAAAAGAGTACCAACAGGAGAGAGTAATGCGTCATTTGATTTCAGGATTGGTCGCGGCGGTTGCCGTGATGGCCACCGCGCCCGCGATGGCATGCGGTTACAGCGGTTGCGCCCCGGTGGTCTATGCCGCGCCGGTCGTGGCCTACACCTCGTCGGGCTGCGATCCCTGCGGCGGCGTGGGCTATGGCTATGAGCGTCTCGCCGATCCCGTCGAGCAATATTACTACGTCAACCAAGGCCCGACCTATTCCGGCCCCGGCGCCTGGGCTCCGGCCCCGGTCTATCGCGAAGCCACCGTCTCCGGCTATGCGCCCTACTATGGCTATCGCCGCGCCCATTACGGTTACCGTGCCGCCTATCGGCCGCGCGTGAGCTACTATAATCCGGCGCGCGCAGGTTATTACCAGGGCCGACGCGTGCTGCGCCGCTACTACTGATCTAGCCGGCACTGCAGAGCTTCAGCGCCCGTTCGCGTCAGCGAGCGGGCGTTTTCATTTCATCAAGCCAAGCCTGGAGGTACCGATATAGAGCGCCAGCACCGCGGCGTTCGAAACGTTCAGGCTCTTGATCTCGCCGGGCATGTCGAGGCGGGCCACGACGCTGCAGGTCTCGCGCGTCAATTGCCGCAGGCCCTTGCCCTCGGCCCCGAGCACCAGCGCGAGCGGCTGCTGCAGCGCCACCGCGCCGAGGTCTTCCGCGCCCTCGCTGTCGAGTCCCACCGTCATGAAGCCGCGGTCGTTGAGCTCGTTCAGCGCGCGGGCGAGGTTTGGCACCGTCACCAGCGGCACCATTTCCAGCGCGCCGGAGGCTGACTTCGCCAGCACGCCGGTCGCCTCCGGGCTGTGCCGTGCGGTGGTGACGATCGCCTTGACCGCAAACGCCGCGGCCGAACGCAGGATGGCGCCGACATTATGCGGATCGGTGATCTGGTCGAGCACCAGCACGATGCCCTCCAGCGCCAGGTCATCGATATCAAGCGAGGGCAGGGGCTCAGCCTCCGCCAGCAGGCCCTGGTGCACGGCGTCGGGGCCGAGCCGGGCGTCGATCGTGTTGGGCCGGACGATTTCCGCCGGTACCCGGGTGGCGATGTTTTCATCGGCCAGACGCCTTGCTGCGTTTTCGGTCAAAAACAGCTTTCGGATCTGGCGCGCGGGATTGGCCAGCGCCGCCGTAACCGTATGCCAGCCATAGAGAATCACCGGCCCGTCCGGGCCCGAATCCCGGTCGCGCCAGGCGGTGCGGCCGCCCGGTTTCCGGCCTTTTTCGAAGGGTTTACCGCCGCCACGGCGGAACGGGGCTTTTCGGTCGCGATCGCTCATGCGCCAGCTTGTGTCACGGGTTCCGGATTATGGCAATTTGCTCCCATTGAGGGCCTTTTTAGAGGCTTGCCTTGGTTGACTTTGCCATCCCCCTTCGCCCATAAACGCGCCCGACCGGGGGTTCGCCAATCGGCTCCCGGACTTAACGTCATCCATGGCCCCATCCGCCGCCAGTCAGCGGTTGGGTTTGCGATGCTGTTAAACGGGGGAGTGTCCCGAGTGGCAAAGGGAGCTGACTGTAAATCAGCCGTCTTATGACTTCGAAGGTTCGAGTCCTTCTTCCCCCACCAGCCTTCGCTGGCTCCGCCAGCTACGGCTAGGCAAGCCCCATCGTAGCGAAGGCTGTTCCGCCGAAGCCCAACGGGCAAAGGCGGACGCTTCTAAGCTGGCTCCGCCGGCTGCGGGTCGTCAAAAATCCCGTGTTCTGAAACTCAATATCACGCCGTACCTCCGGGGCCTCTGTCGCCGGCAACGGCTCGCCACCGCCGGCGCCGCGTCCTCAGTGGCGCCGTCCCTTTCGAGCCGTTGTTGATGTGAAGCCGGGCTCAAGCCGCGCCTGCGACGACGACAGGTCAAAAGGCCAATCCCGGCGAAACCGAGCAGCGGCATCGCCCAAATCGAGGGCTCAGGGACGGCTGCGATTGCCAAGGTGAACGCCATCTCGGTCGGCAGATGAAACGGGGCGCGAAGAAAATGAGACATCTTGCAAAAGAGGTCATCGCACGGCAGCCTGCGCGAGTGCCGGATGGAGAGCTCGCGTGAAACGATCTGTGCCCGCCGAGATGCCGCCTCGTTTTCGATTGGACCTGTCTGTCACGCCAGGCAACCGGCGGGAGTTTGAGCTCTGGCGCAACGGGATGACCCCGCTTTTTGAGATGGATGCCCTTGATGCCAAGGCCCGCGAATCCTTCGCCGTGCAACTTACAGTTATCAGTTCGCAGATGTTGCCATCGCATCCGGCTCTTCGTCGGCCGCCATGTTCCAACGCACGGCACCAATGGTCGCGCGCAGCTCGCTCGACAACATTTGTCTCCTTGTCTACTCCAAGGGAGGTTGCGCACTCGAGGCCGAGGGCCGCGATGCCGAAGTTCATGCCGGTGATGTTTGCTTTCTTGACCTGTCGCGACCGAGTGCCCTACGTGCGCCCAACTATCAGAGCCTCACACTGATATTGCCACGAGCTTCACTTCAACCACATGTCGCTGATCTCGACGGCCTCCACGGCCGAATCCTGCGAAAATCGAGTCCGCTAAACGCGATGCTGGTTGGTCATTTGCGGACATTGTTTGCAGAAGCCCCAATGCTGAGCACGACAGATGGGCGTGCCGCGGCAAATGGAACGGCCGCACTGATCGCCGCTTTCGCTGGGACCTCCGGCAATGGCCGCAGCATGATTGCCCGGTCCAGTTCCGCGGCGTCACTCCTGACGTTTCGGCAGTTTATCGAGGCGAATCTCGAGGACTTTGATCTGGGGCCGGAATCGATGTGTCGCCAGCTCGGGGTATCGCGCGCGACACTCTATCGTGCATTTGAACCGATGGGCGGCGTGAGGCACTACATTTTGCAGCGCCGCCTTGCACGCGCACGCAAGTTGATCTCAGACCCCGCGCATGTTCACCACCGAGTCGGCGCCATCGCCTTTCGGTGTGGTTTCAGCAATGTCTCGGTGTTTAGTCGTTCCTTCCATCAGGCTTACGGCGTGTCCGCCACAGAGATGCGTGGAGCTGTCGAGCACGCAGAATTCCCAAATGTCGCTTTCTCCGGCGGGGGCAGCTTCGGGACCATGAGCCGCTGGTTGCTCGGTCTGGACGCAAGTCGCGCATAGCGCAAAGCCACGCCGCCCCGAGAAGGTCTGCGGCGAACAAGGAGCGAGCGAGGGGATGAGACGCCGCGTCAATCGAATGAGACGCTGCGCAAACGAAGTGTCCGTGTGCCTATGCCAGGCGTAAATATTATCCGCTGTGCATTGAACGTCGCGGTTGCCTCGGCTGCGGTGTAGCCCAGGTTTCGGCCTGGTGGTGTCGTCACCGCATTTGGATAGTCACGCTCGTTTGGTCTTCGCTATGACGTGGATAGACAGCATTGGTTATCTGGCGTCGGCTCTCGTCCTGCTCACCTTCTGCATGAGCACGATGTTGAGCCTTCGCGCGGTCGCCATGTGCAGCAATTTGGCCTTCATCTGCTATGGACTAAGCGAGGAAATCTATCCCGTGCTTGTCTTGCACGTCATCCTGCTTCCCGTGAACGCAATTTTGCTCTTGCGCATGGTCAGATTGCTCCGAAGAGCGAAACTGGCCGCGGCTACGGATCTGTCCCCCGATTGGTTGCAACCGTTCATGCGAGCCAAACAATACAAGGCAGGCGAAACAATCTTCAGGAAAGGGGAACATGCCGACACGCTGTATATGATCGTATCGGGAAGCGTCTGGCTGCCGGAGATCGATCGGCGATTGTCTTCCGGTGATCTGTTCGGGGAGATCGGACTGTTCTCCGTTGGACGCCGTCGCACTCAAACGGCCTTGGCGGCAACAGAGGTGGACCTGCTGTGGATTAGCGATGGAGCATTGAAGCGGCTTTGCGAGCGCAATCCTGGCCTGTCACTGTATTTCTTGCGGTTGACGGCCACCCGATTGACGGAGAATGCCGCCCGCCTGGATCGTGGCGAAGACGGTCTCGCCGAAGCCCTGCGGAGGAAGGTGGGCACTTCTGATCTGGCTCCGCCCGCGACGGCCGGGACCTGAGCCATCGGAAAACGGCGTTCCCGAGAATACGGCGCGCCCGTTAAGTCTCCAACCGCTGTCCAATTGAAAACCCCACGGTTGCTTCGACATTCAATACGGGTTCAACGGGTTCCATATTAGGCAAACTTGTTAGGGAAACCGCGCCGTCGGTTCTTGACAAATTGATGAAAAAGCTGTGGAACCAGCTTAGATACGCTCTAACTTAATGCAATTTAAATACGTCAACGAGGGGGAGTTCTGTGAAACTGAAGGGTATTTTGGTTGCTGCCGCGCTGCTGGGCTTGTCCGTTGTTCCCGCAAAGGCAGTTGTCGTTAATTACGATATTACCTTTAATTTTAATGATCCGGGTTTAACCGATGTCGTCGGACATCTGGCTTTAAATTCTCCCCCGCTGACATATCCGGGCACCTTTACCGGCGCGAGCCTCAGCGGTCTTATTTCCAGCTTTTCGGTGGTTTTCACCAATCCGGCTGACAGCTTTAGCTGCACCGGGAACGGCTGTGTTTACAACACACCGAGCTTCGGCGGCTTCACCGCGCTCACTTTCAACGCTGCTGGGGCGCTGACCGCGATTGGCGCTTTCATCAGCACGGGTAGCAACACCAGCGGAAATAACGCGAACACCCTGGAAATCGGCGACAGCAACTTTGCCAATAGCGGCACGAATTTCCGATTGAATCCGCTCGGCAATGGCAATGGTGATCGAGTGCAAGGGATCACAATTTCTGCCGCCGTCGGCGCTGTTCCCGAGCCCTCGACCTGGGCCATGCTGATCCTCGGCTTCGCCGGGGTGGGCTTCATGGCTTATCGCAGGAAGAGCCACGGCGCAGCCCTCCGCATCGCATAATCGGCACGCGATTCGTGCACGAAAGGCCGCCTTCGGGCGGCCTTTTTGCTGGCATGATTTTGGATGGCGGGGTCGAATCAGGCTTGCGGCGGGGCCTCTGTCGTCGGCAGCGGCTTGCCGGGGATATAGAACGCAATCGGACGGATCTCGTACACCGCGGTCGGATTGACCTTGCGAAAGTCGCGCGCCACCGCCAGTGCGGCATCCTCATCGGCGCAATCCACGACATGAAACCCCAGCAGCTGCTCCTTGGTTTCGGCGAACGGCCCGTCGATCAGCATTCCTGCGCCCGTACCGCGCAAGGTGCGCGCGTTGCCCGTCGCGCCCAGCCGCGCCGCCGGCCCCAGCAACTTTTTCTCGTTCAAGCCGTCGTGAACCCGAATCATATCGGTCATGACGGCGGCATCCTGTTCCGGCGTCCAGGACATCACTTCGGCCTCCACGTGATAGGCCAGTATGGCGTAAAGCATCGATATCTCCCTAAGGTGGCGGCCGGAATGTGCCGCTTCCGAGGACGTTTCGCAAACGCGGGACCCGACATCTGTGTCGGGAATGCTGCGGCCTGCGGTCGCTGCCGGCCCGCGAAACGTTCCGGAAGCACGATATATCCGAACGCGCTTGAACGTGCGGTGAGGCGTGCACGACTGATGGGGCAGAACGCAGCCATTGCGCGTCATCCACGGAGACGGTCATGCAACGCACGACAGCCACGATCCTCAGCGATAGCGACCGGTCGACTGTGACGCCGCAGCCCGGCGACCGGCACGATGTTTCCGGCCACCACCGCTATTACGGCAGTTCCGCCGTCAATGGCGGCGAGCGTATCGTCGAAAGCCGCCACGGCGCGCGCCCGCGATCCGTCAATCTCTGCGGCTTCTGACCGGCCTTCGCTTCACGAGACCAATGGCCATGGCCGAAATCACCTGGAGCATGCTCTTCATCCTGTTCCTGCCGTTTCTGATCTCACTGGCCGGGCAGGGCGGCATGGCGAAGATGCTTACCCTGATCACCAGCATTCTGGCGCTGCTGCTCAGCGTGCGCGAATATGGCGCCGTGCTGCCCTGGATCACCGGCATGGCGATCGCCGTGACGTCGCTGTGGGAGCGGATCCGGCGGCGCCGGATGGCGTGATCGATCGGGCTATTGCTCTCGTCCCGGGCTTGCGGAACAATGCCGCCTGCGATGGAGGTGGAGATGAAGGCAGCGTTTGCAGCAGCGCGAAAAGTGCCGTGCTGAAGAATCTATTGCTCGGCGCTTTCATTAGCATCGGATGTGTTGCGACGGCCTGGGCGCAATCGGGCAGTACCGGCGGCAGCATCGGCAACGATGAAAAATCACTGTCGGGCACACGGCAGGAATCGCCGCCGGGCGGATCGGACCCGGACCGCAACACATGCGTCGTCGCCGATCCGACCGGAACGCCGCTCAACATCCGGACGTCGCCGAACGGAAAAATCGTCGGCAAGATCGCCAACGGCGAGCGCATTCGAATTTCCGACCAGACCACGGAAAACGGAAAGGAATGGGCCTACATCTCCAGTACCGCCTCCCGGCCGATGGGCTGGGTATTTCGAAAATTCCTGAGCTGTCGATGAAGCGATTCGATCGGCCGTTGCCGCTTCCAACCCCACCAACAAAAAGGCGCGGCGGAATCGCTCCCGCCGCGCCCCAACTCTTGAACTCGCTGGTCCAGGGCTGAGAGCGCCCCGTTGCCAAGCCCTAACAAACTAGCCTTTGGAGCTTAGCGGGCGATCCCAGCGAGGTGACAGCGCTTGGTAAGAGACACTGGATCACCTCCTTTCGTTGGTTGTGGAAACAAGAGTATAGGCAGCGAATCTGCTGCTGTTAAGGGGCGGGATGCCACGGATTGCCGCCGCAACCGGGTCGGTTCGTGAGGCACCTGGAATGCGCTCGGCGGTTCTCCTCGCGATTTCTCCCCGATTTCCTGGCCGGTTCGCGCCGATTCTTGATGGTTTCCTGGGGTGGTTGAGGCCGCGCGCATGGCGTGTTAGGTGATCGCCCAAGCGCGGGTGTAGCTCAATGGTAGAGCAGCAGCCTTCCAAGCTGAATACGAGGGTTCGATTCCCTTCACCCGCTCCATCCCCCAAAAGCTTTCCTAAGCAATCTCCGCCGCTTATTGAAATTGCGGGCAGAATCCGTATTTTTGCCAGAAACAACGTCCAACGTTTCGTCCAACAAAACGTCCAACACGCTAGCGCTTATGCCCGATTTTTTGACGAGGCGAAACGGCACCTGGCACTTCGCACGTCGCGTCCCGACCGAGTTTGCACACCTCGATCGCCGCGGCGTCGTGAGGCATTCAACCAAGATTCGGATTGCTTCAGACCGCGCAGCGGTTCGTGCTTTACACGTCGCTGAAAAGTTCAACAGCAGCCTCGAGCAACACTGGCGAGCACTCGCGGACAGCGACTCAAGAGAAGGCTTGGACCGTTACAACGAAGCGAGAAGGCGAGCCCGCCAACTCGGTTTCGACTACATCGAGAATGCACAACTCGTCGCGGCACCAGCTGCCGAACGGCTCGAGCGTCTTGAAGTGCTCGTGACAAAGGATCTCGTGAACGACGGGGGAGCCAGAGAGGCAGTCCTCGGCTTGAAAAAGAAGCCCGTCTTCAAGGTCTCGAAGATTTTCGAAGAGTATGAGTCTGAGACACAAGATCAGGTTCTAGATCTCTCGCCCGATCAACTCAGGATTTGGCGCAACGCCCGAAAGCGAGTGGTCAAGAGCTTCGCAGGCGTTGTCGGTGATAAGGTGATAACCGAGCTCACAGTCGACGATGCAATCGATTTTCGTAACTTTTGGCGGAATCGCGTTGTGCAAGAGGGGATAGCTGCAAAAAGCGCCAATCGGGAGATCGGCCAGCTGAGCGGCATGATCAAGGAATTGAATATTCTCCGCCGCTTGGGCCTGCCTGACCTGTTTAAGGGCCTACGTCTGAAGGGGGAGGTCGATAAGGAGCCGACACCCTATGAAACCAAATTCATCCAAAATCGCCTCTTGGCTGATGGCGCGCTCGATGGGTTGAACGAGGACGCGCGCTACATCATCTACGTTATTGCCGACACGGGACTTCGGCCCTCCGAGGTCCTGAACCTCAACAGAAAGACGATCCACCTTAACGCCAAGATCCCGTATGTCAGCGTGCTCCCCGATGGTCGGCGGCTGAAGACAGACGACAGCTTACGGCAGGTTCCGCTCGTCGGTGTGGCGCTGGCAGCCCTGAAAGCAAAACCGGACGGGTTTCCCCGATATCGGGACAACTCCTCGACCTTCTCTGCAACGGCCAACAAGTTTCTACTCGAAAACGGATTGCGTCCGACAGAAGAGCACACCATCTATTCGTTGAGACACAGCTTCAAAGATCGGCTTATCGCAGCTGAAGCCCAGGATAGCTTGATCGACAGCCTGATGGGTCATGACACCTTTAAGCCGAAATATGGGAAGGGACCTTCTCTTGAGTTGAAGCTGAAATATCTTCAGCGAATTGCCTTCAAGCCACCGCCCTCGTTGAGATAGGATTCCAAGCGCTTCCGCGCGCGATGTTTGGCGGCTTCTTTTGTTTTCAATTCGGCGAGTTCAGTTTCGAATTTTTCGTACATCGGCAGGTGTACGTCGCCATCAAGCTCAATGAAGTAGGCGAGCAGCAGAAGCGCTCTTTCCAGCCGCTCAACGGTGAGCGGGAGCTGTTCCACTCGTTTCGTCATCCCCGCTGCACTTCTCAGCAGTCTTTAAGACCCACCGTACGATCCGCACCGGTCGATGAAGGCCATTCTTTTTGTGAAGTGAAGAGCCGAATAACGTCGTCGAAGAAACGGATAGAACGTCGCGCGCTAGGCATGTCCGTCGCCCGAACATTTGACCAGCTCTACGCTGCCCGCCCGGCTGGCTACCCCAAGTTTGTTGAGAGACAAAACGAGCCGGATAGCTGGCGCAGGGGGATCGCGCACCGAAACAATTCGTCCCATGATGATTGGAGCGAGAGTTTAACAGTAAGCAACAGATGCCAGCGAGATTCCTGTATCGAGGTTGTCCAGGGATATGACGCCCGCGGGGCGGCCGTGACGGCGAAGGGCTGCATTGAGGTTGCGGATTTCGTCGGCCCGTTGTTCTTCGGTCATGTCCGCAAGCCGACTAAACAGCGCCCGGCCTCGGTTACGCATGACCGGCCGATCAGTTGCGGCAAGTATTTCCTCAATGGGAATCTCGGGATCAAACTCAAATAGGGGAAGCGGCGGGAGAAGCAACTTGCGTGCTTCTTTTCGCTCGACATTTCCGACCCACGCAGCAGCAATTCGAATGTTGAATGATCGGAAGAAATTCAGCACGTCACCCATGGCATTGCCGAGCACTTGGAAGCCCTCCGGCTCCTCGCGCGGTGAAAATACCGTCGCCCCCAGCGCATGTCCTATGTGGACTCTCTCGCTGACCATAAGGGATTCAAATTCGAGATCCTTCTTGCCAATCTTCTCGATGAAGGTCGCAAAAAATGGTCCCATACCGATCGGCGGGATACCCTTCGACCCACGCTCGAGCAGAGGCCAAATTGCAGCGCGTCTTACCTGTACCGGCCACAGGATGAATTCCAGAATTTCGTTGGCGGGAATTCCGCTTTTCCTGCTCAAGAGCTTGCTGAGTTCACCAATGGCTGGATAGTGAGTGCTGTCGCGAAGCCGATATTCCTCCGCTGTTTGTACCATGTCTGCGATCAACATCGCGGCCGTGGTGCGGCGGCCGATAATGGCTGACGGCGTGCGCTCGGCCGCTTCGAAAAGAAAGGGGATCTTAAGGGCACCCCGAAAAATAGCGGCGTTCCTGAATTTGTGCGAGTCTAACTGTCGCAATAGGATTCGGGGATGTGGATACGATGGGTCAATTTGGTTTTTTTGATGCGGACAAGCGGCTTGCGGTGATTTCCGCGAAGGGCGATCCGCTT
>JAFKKG010000048.1 GCA_017305715.1 Hyphomicrobiales bacterium
CAGCAACGCGACGTCGGGACCACACGCTTTTGCCGTACGCTTCGGCCGCGCGCGTCAGGCGACAACCTCCACGTCCACCGCTCCCCGCCCAACGTCCGTGACGACGGCCGACGCCCTTCTGACCAGGACGGGATGGGCAAGGTCGTAGCCCTGATTTGCCATTCTTTAAAACAGAAATATTTTTGATTCTGGGTCTTGACATGACTTCCGAAAATCGGAATCCATGATTTGCCCGTCGGGCTATCTTGTCGCAATGACGGAAGGAGCAGCTAAACAATCTCTCGCGCGCGCAAATCCGCGATCGCGTTCGCGTCATAGCCGAGCGAGGCCAGCACCTCGTCGGTGTGGGCGCCGAGTTCGGGCGCCATGCGGTCGAGCTTGCCGCCGCCATGGGCGAGCTGAAACCCGCTGCCGGCAAAGCGAAGCCGGCCATAGGGCGTGTCGATCTCCTGGATGGCGCCGCGCGCGGCGATCTGCGGGTGATCGATCACTTCCTCGACCTTCCAGATGCTGGCGCAGGGCGCGCCGGCCGCATCCAGAATTTCCTCCCATTCGCGGGGATCCTTTTTCGACAGGGCTTCCTCGATGATGGCGCGCAATGCCGGCTCGTTTTCCTGCCGCGCAAACCAGTCGACGAAGCGCGGGTCTTCCAGCGCGTCCGTGCGGCCGATCGCTTTCATCAGTGACTGGTATTGCTTCTCGCTGTTGACGGCGAGCAGCAGATGGCCTTCGCCCGCCTTGAACAGATTGGCGGTCGGCCGGCGGCTGACCGCCTGGTTGCCGGAGAGTTGCTGGCGATGGCCGGCGACCGAATAGTCCGCCACCTGTCCGGACAGAAACGCCAGCGTCGCCTCCAGCATGGAGACGTCGACCATCTGGCCCTTGCCGGTATGGGTGCGCTGGAACAGCGCGCTGGAGACGCCGAAGGCAGCGGTCGAGCCACTCAATACGTCGCAGACCGCAAAGCCGGCGCGGGTCGGGCCGGTCTCGGCGTGGCCGGTAATCGACATGATGCCGGACAGCGCCTGGATCTTGCCGTCATAGCCCGCGCCAAGCCGCGCCGGGCCGGTCTGCCCAAAACCCGAGATCGCGCAATAGATCAGCCGCGGGTTGATATCGGACAGCGCGGCGTAGCCGATGCCGAGCTTGTCCATCACGCCGGGGCGGAAATTCTCCATCACCACGTCGGCCTGCGCCGCGAGTTTTCTGACGATCGCGATCGCGTCCGGCTTCGACAAATCAAGCGTCAGGCTGCGCTTGTTGCCGTTGATCGCCTGCCAGCCCGGCGCGAGGCCGCGCTCGGCCCATTCGCGCGACAGCGGCGTGCGCCGCATGTCCTCGCCCTCGCGCCGCTCCACCTTGATGACATCGGCGCCGAGCAGCGCGAGCTGGTAGCTCGCATAGGGGCCGGCCAGCACCTGTGTGAAGTCGAGAATCTTCACGCCTTCGAACGGTCGGGTCAATGGACGTCCTCCTGGTGGCTTCTTCTGCCTTCTCCCCTTGTGGAAGAAGGTGCCTTCGCGAAGCGAAGGCGGATGAGGGGTATCTCTCCACGAACACTGAATGTGCGGTGAGATACCCCTCATCCGGCGCTTCGCGCCACCTTCTCCCACAAGGGGAGAAGGGAAGACGATTACGCCGCGCGGTTGCCGCGCGCGATTTCCTTTTGCTTGTCGAACTCGGCGCGGCGGCGGGCCAGTTCCTCCGGGCTCATCTGCGCGATGTTGTTGTAGTCGAGCTTCCAGGTGGCATCTTCGCTCCAGCGCAGCGGCGACTGCATCGTGGTGCGGGCGCCGGGCGCGGTTTCCAGCAGGCGCAGCGCCAGTTCCAGCGTCTGCGCCTGGGACGCCACATCCTGCGGCTTGCCGGCGGAATTGCCGAGCGGGAAATCCGAGAACAGGAAGCGCGGCACGGCGGCGTGCTCGACGATGTCCTTGGCGCAGCCCATCACCACCGTCGAAATGCCGTTGGCCTCGAGGTGGCGCGCGACCAGCGCCGAGGTCTGGTGGCAGACCGGGCAGTTCGGCACGATGACGGCGACATCGACCGCATCAGCGCGACACTGCGCCAGGATTTCCGGTGCGTCAGTTTCGATGGTGACGCGATGGCTGCGGTTGGTCGGTGCACCGAAGAAGCGCGGCGCCACCTCGCCGATCCGCCCCGCGGCCTGCGCCTTGAGGAGTTGCGGCAGCGGCCACCAGGTGCCGCTGTCGGTGGCGGTCGTGTGCTTGCGGTCGTAGCCGATATGCGAGATCCGCAAATCATGCTCTTTCGAGGTATCGCCGTCATAGACCTTGTAGAATTTGGCGCTGCCGTTATACGCCGCCCCCGGGCCCTGATCGCCCTTGGTGGGGTCATATTGCGCGGCCGTCGTGACGATGGTGACGCGCGATTGCGCCAGCGGCTTTTTCAAGGGCTGAAACGGCGCGTCGATGTAATGCGCCCAGCGGTAGGGCGTGGTGTAGCCGATCGCGGCGTAATAATCGCGGGTCCGCTGCATATAGGGGACCGGCGAATCGTAGTCGGGCGCAAAGCCCAGTTGGTCGTCGGACGGGCCGGACATTGTTGTGTCTCCTTGCGTTCCCTTGAGTGTTGGGTCCAAGCTAATGGCTGCGCCCCCGTTCCTCAACAGCGGATATTCGGACTCGGTCCAGCAAAAAACGCCTAGCTGTGGGGCGGATTGGAGCCGAAGGCGTGATCCGCCGCCCGGCTGGCTCGGAACGCGGATTACGGCCTACACCCCCGCGACCTGCGACCAGATTTCGGCGAGCTTGCGCCTGGAGCGTTGCAGGCGTGTCAGGGGCACGACAACATCCTCTTCCTCGGGCAGGCGCAGGCCGATGACATTGACCCGGCCGCCACTGATGCTGCGCGCGACCAGCACGATGGGGTCCAGCACCAGCTCCGCGCCCTCCTTTGGCGCGCGGTCGAGATGGATGTCGAAATAATCCGACAGCGTGAGCTTGCCCTGGTCTTCCCCCACCGTGACGCCATAGATCTCGGCGAGTTCGCCGAGCGTGTGCTCGCCGGACACCGTGAAGTCGCCCAGCAGATGCGGATCGGGCGCCGTGCTCGGCGCCATGTCGACAAAGAACCGGTCGAGCGATTCGGCCTTTTCCGGCGGCGCCAGCAGATAGATGTAGTCGCCGGCGGCGATCGGATCGGCCTCGGCGGGCGACAGGATGCGCTCGTCGCGGATCACCAGCGTCGGCTTCGACCAGGACGGGATCAGCCCGCGCCGGAAATACAGGCTCTTGGGACGAACGGGATAGCCGACCAGTTGCTGTTCGAGCTGGCCGGGCAAATCCAGTTCGACACGCCGCGGCCCCCGGTCGCTGCGCGGCAGCGCCACGTGCAGCAGCCTGGCCGCCGGCCCCAAGGTCCAGCCCTGCAACAGCAGCGAGATGAAGACGACGACGAAGGCGACGTCGAAATACAGATACGCCTTCGACAGCCCGACCAGCATCGGGATCGACGCCAGGAAGATCGCGACCGCGCCGCGCAGCCCGGTCCAGGCGATGAAGAGCTTTTCGCGCCAGTTGAAGCGAAACGGCGCCAGACAGAGGAACACCGCCAGCGGCCGCGCCAGCAGCATCAGGACCAGCGCCACCCCGACGGCCGGGACGATGCTGCTCACCATCCGCTGCGGCGAAACCAACAGGCCGAGCAGCACGAACATCACGATCTGCGCCAGCCAGGTCGCGGCGTCGAGGAACGTCACCACCGAATTATGCGCCCGCGTCGGCCGGTTGCCGATGATGATGCCGGCGAGATAGACCGCGAGAAAGCCGCTGGCATGCGCCATCTGGGCGGCGCCGAAAATCACCAGCGCCGCGGTGGCGACAAAGGGCGCATGCAGGCCTTGCGGCAGCGCCACGCGATTGAGCGCCACCACGACGATACGGCCGCCGATCACGCCGACGACGGCGCCGAGCCCGGCCTCCCGGACGAATTCCGTCACGATATGACCGACCGAGCCCTGGCCGAGCGAAATGAACTCCACCAGCATCAGCGTGAGGAAGACGGCAAAGGGATCGTTGGTGCCGGATTCGGCTTCCAGCGTTGCGCCGACCCGCGGGCGCAGGCGCAGGCCCTGGGCGTGCACCAGCAGGAACACCGCCGCCGCATCCGTCGAGGCGACGATGGCGCCGACCAGCAGCGACTCGGTCCAGTTCAGGTCGAGCACATATCTGGCGAACGGCGCCGTGATTAGGGCGGTGAGCAGGACACCCGCCGTCGCCAGCACCGTGGAGGGCGCCAACACCGCACGAATGCTTTGAAACTTCGTTTTCAGGCCGCCATCGAACAGGATCAGCGCCAGTGCCACCGAACCCACCAGATAGGTGGTACGCACGTCGTCGAATTTGAGCTGGCCGGGCCCGGAATCGCCCGCCAGCATGCCGATCATCAGGAACACCAGCAGCAACGGGGCGCCGAACCGCAGCGCCAGCAGGCTCGAGAGAATTCCGGCCATCACCAGAACCGCACCGAGCAGAATGACCAGACTTACCGAATCGAGAGAAGCCATGCGTCCAGAGAAGCCTTGAAATCCAGAGAGCTTTGCACCTTCGCGATGTTGAGCAAAAATACTTGCAAATGCATCCTTATCGTCGCCACGATTGAACGCCAACCCATTTCTCAAGATAGCGGCAATGTGCCCGGTTTATCTGGCTAACTCGCCCGCCGCGTGCCGTATCGATGGCATCCGCAGCGGGCTTGTGGGAATCTGCCCGGACTTCGAATCAATTTTGCCTGATGGGGCGGCGGCGTCCGCCCGAACGAGATTTTAGCGATGGATCTGAAAGAGATTATCGAGCTGCTGCACACCACCGCCCGCTCGCTCGGCGCGGAGGTCACCTCGCCCTGGTTCTACCTGCAGTTCGGCCTGATCCTGGCCGGCGCCGGCATTGCCTATGCGAGCGACGCGGCGATCCGCTCGAAGGTCGACATGACCTCGTTCGCGATGGGCCTGCCGCTGCCGCTCAGGCACTTCGCCCGCGTGATGCTGTTCAGCGCCTCCACCGCGGTCTTCGCCCTGTTGATGATCGCCGCCCGCATCACGATGATCCATTCGACCTGGCCGAGCCGCAGCTACCTCATCGCGGTTTCCTTCAAGCTGGCGGTGGCCTGGCTGGTGATCCGGATGGTGACGTCGGTGATCCAGAACGAGTTCATCGTGCGCCTGGTATCGGTGGCGGCGTGGCTGGTGGCGGCGCTGAGCGTGATCGGCCAGCTCGAACCGACCATGGAATTGCTGGATTCGGACGCGGTGTCGGTGGTGCTCGGCGGCTTGCGGCTGACGCCGCTGGTGCTGATCAAGCTCGGCGCGCTCTTGATCGTGGCGCTGTGGCTGACCAACATCGCCAGCAATTTCGTCGAAAGCCGCATCACCCGCTCGGCGGACCTGACGCCGTCGATCCAGGTGCTGCTGGTGAAGATGATCCGGATGGGCTTGATGGTGCTGGCGATCATCATCGCGCTCTCGGCCGTCGGCATCAATCTGTCCGCGCTCGCGGTATTCTCAGGCGCGGTCGGCGTCGGTATCGGTATCGGCCTGCAGAAGATCGTCGCCAATTTCATCTCGGGCATCATCCTGCTGGCGGACAAATCGGTCAAACCGGGCGATCTCGTCACCATCGGCGACAGTTCGGGCCGCATCAGCGCGATGAAGACGCGCTATATTTCGGTCGCCGCCGGCGACGGCCGCGAATTCCTGATCCCGAACGAGGATCTGGTGACGCAGAAGGTGGTGAACTGGACCTATACCGACAAGAACACGCTGGTGAAGGTGCTGTTCGGCACCAATTACGACGCCGATCCGCGGCTGGTCTGCAAGCTCGCCATCGCGGTCGCAGCTAGCGCCCCCCGCGCCATCAAGAACAAGCCGCCGAACTGCATCCTGACCGAATTCGCCGAAGCCGGGATGAAATTCTCGCTGACCTTCTGGATCGCCGACCCCGACGGCATGGACGGCGTCAAGAGCGACGTGATGCTGGGGCTGTGGGACGCCTTCAAGCGCGAGGGCATCCGGGTTCCCTATCCGGTCCGCGAAATCCGGGTCCGGGGCGGCGCGCTGCCGGTCGAATCCGTGGTGGAGGTTTCGAGCTGAAATCAAGCCTTTAGATGCCGCCCAACGCCCCAACCTTGGCTTGCACTGGCGGCTGCGATCATTAAATTAGGCAGGAAATCAGCCGTTTTGCGCCCGCCATTCCTGCCGAAGCATGACCCGCCCATGAGCTATATCGAAGCAACAGATACCTCCTTGCGAAAAACCGGACAGATCAAGCTGCATGGGCCAAGCGGATTCGCCGGCATGCGCAAGGCGGGCGCGCTGGTCGCCAAATGCCTCGACGAGCTCACGGACATCGTCAAGGAGGGCATCCCGACCGCCGTCATCGACGAATTCGTCCGCGATTTTGCCTTCCGCCACGGCGCCTATCCGGCGACGCTGATGTATCGCGGCTACCGCTATTCGACCTGCACCTCGATCAACCACGTGGTCTGCCACGGCATGCCCGGCGACCGCGTGCTGAAGGAGGGCGACATCGTCAATATCGACGTCACCTTCATCGTCGACGGCTGGTACGGCGATTCCAGCCGGATGTATGTGATCGGCCCGATCGCCCGCAAGGCCGAACGCCTGATCGAGGTCACCTATGAGGCGATGATGCGCGGCATTGCCGCGGTGAAGCCGGGCGCCACCACCGGCGATATCGGCCACGCCATCCAGAGCTTCGTCGAGCCGCAGGGCATGAGCGTGGTGCGCGATTTCTGCGGCCATGGCCTCGGGCGCATGTTCCATGACGAGCCGAACATCATCCATATCGGCCGGCCCGGCGAGGGCGTGACGCTGAAGCCCGGCATGTTCTTCACCATCGAGCCGATGATCAATCTCGGCAAGCCGCATGTGAAGATCCTGTCCGACGGCTGGACCGCGGTGACGCGCGACCGCTCGCTGTCGGCGCAGTTCGAACACTCGGTCGGCGTGACCGCCGATGGCGTCGAAATCTTCACGCTGTCGCAGCGCCATGGCGAGAAGCCGCGGGCGTCGGCATAATTGAGTGAGCGCGTAAGTCCCGATCGGGCCCGATCTTCTGCAACGATCTGGGGCCGATCGACACGCATTTCATCCAGATCATTGCGGCTGCGAGATGGATGAAGCCGGTAAAGTTGTCGGTTCGCCCGTCGTAACGGGCTGCGAAGCGTCGGAAGTGTTTGAGAAGGTGCCGGAAGCCGGCCGTCCGTTCATCAAGCGGGAAAGTCGCCTGTAAGCGAAATCCGCCATCGCTCCGCACGATTCACGACCGTGTGGTGCCGCGCGGCGTCAGGATGGCGTCGATCGCCACGCGACGGGACACCCGCTTCGACATGGCGACCGGGCTGCGGCCCAGCATGTCCTTGAGCAGTTGGCCGGTCTCGTGTCCGATCCGGCCGCTGTCGATCGCCACGGTGGTCAAAGGCGGCGAACAGCATCGCGAGATTTCGAAATCGCCAAACCCGACGATGGCCAGTTGAGAAGGCACGCCGACGCCCATCGCCTGGGCCTCGGAAAGGACGCCGAACGCACAGGGGTCGGATACGCAGACGATCGCATCGATATCGGGCCACCGCTGCAGCATGCGCGGCAGCGCCGCCCGGGCTTGCAGCATGGTGATCGGAGGGGGCGCCTGGTCGTGAACGCGGACCGGGCCGAGATTGAGCCGCTCGACTTCGCGGACGAATCCCAGCCGGCGGCGCGCGCCCCGCGTTCCCTCGTCGTTGGTTTCACCGAGATAAGCGAGGCGGCGATAGCCGCGCTCGGCCAGAAAGCGCACGATGTTGCTGCCGACATCCTCGTTTGAAAACCCGACGACGTTGTCGATCGGGCGCGCGGGCCGGTCCCAGATCTGCACGACCGGAATGCCCGCTTCGCGCATCAGTCGGCGGGACCGCGGCGAATGGCCGTCGGACACGACGACGATCGCTTCGGGACGGCGTTGCAGCAATTCGGTGAGCAAACGCTCTTCGCGTTTGGTCTCGTAATTGGTGTAGCCGATCAAAATCTGCAGCCCGACCTCCTCCAGCGATTCCGCAAGTGCGTGAACGCTTTCGGCCAGCGGCGGGTTGTTCAGTGACGGCGCCAGCACCGCGACAAAGCCCGAGCGCTGCGAGGACAGGCTGCCGGCGATCTGGTCCGGCACATAACCAAGCTCCTCCACGACCTGCAGAATCCGCCGTCGGGTGGCCGCCGACACCACGCCGTCATGCTTCAACGCACGCGACACGGTCATCGCTGAGACGCCAACCTTGCGGGCGACATCTTCCATCTTAATGCGGCGCATCAATACCTCGTACCGGCCATTTCCAATAACAGCATTGCGGTCACTTGCCGAGGGGGGCCGATTGATGTTATCGATAACATAGCTTGAAAACAGCAACCGGCGCAAACGCCGGTAAAAGCCGAACGGGAAACGCAGCGGTCCGCCCCCCCTCGGACGTCAGGAGGAATCAATGAAGATTTCGCGTCGCACGGCCCTCAAGGCCACGCTTGGATCGGCCTTGGCGGCTCTTCCGCTCCCTTACGTCGCCAATGCGGCCGGCACCGACTGGTCGAAGCTGAGGGGCCAGACCATCGTCATCAACTGGCCCTCGCATCCCCATTTCGACATCGCCAAGAAACTGATCCCGGAGTTCACGGCGGCGACCGGCATCAAGGTCGAACTCGACGAGATGCAGTATCTGCGCATGAAGGACGCCCAGGTGCTGCAGATGTCGAAGCCGCAGGGCGACTACGACGTCATCGTCTATGTCATCATGTGGAAGACCGAATACGTCCAGCGCAATTTCCTGACCGAGCTCGCGCCGTTGTTTGCGAACGAAGCCCTCGCGATGAAGGACTACAACAAGGACGACATCATCACGGCCTACCTCGAAGGATTGGGTCTGGTCGGCGGACCGCGGGGATACCTGCCGGGCCCCGGCGCCAAGCTGTACGGCATCCCCTACGGCGCGGAATGCAGCGTGCTGGCGTACCGCAAGGACATCTTCGCCAAGCACAATCTTGCGCCTCCCAAGACCTATGACGACATGCTGGCGGCCGCGCGCAAGGTGAAGGAGAAGGAGCCGGGCATGGGCGGGCTGACGCAGCGCGCACAGGCCGGCCACCAGGTCACCGCGGGCTGGCTGATGCACCTCACGCCTTATGACGGGCTGGTGATCGACGACAAGTTCGAGCCGCGGGTGTCCGATCCGGCGGCGATCAAGGCGACCGAAGTCTACAAGGAATTCATCGACACCGGCCCGGCCGGCGCCGCCTCGTTCGATTTCGGGCAGTGCATCAATTCCTTCCTGCAGGGCCAATCGGCGATGTACTGCGACAGCATCTCGATCTTCGGTCCCGCTCGCGATCCCGCCAAATCGAAGGTCACCGAGACGACCGGCTATGTCGTTCATCCCAAGGCCGTAAAATATTCCGGCGAGCTCGGCGGCTTTGGCCTCGCCATTCCGAAAAACTCAGCGAGGCGCGACGCCGCCTTTGCCTTCATGCAGTGGATCACGGCGGCACAGCAGGACGTCCGGGTGACCGCGCAGGGCGGCCAGCCCACACGGTGGTCGACGCTGGATCATCCCGACGTCAAGAAAATCTACCCGGTCGACATCTACCGCGAATGCCTCAAGATCGCGAACCCCGACTGGCGCCCGATCATCAATGAATGGACGGAGATATCCGAGAAGGTGCTGGGAATCCGGCTGTCGGAGATCATCACCGGCAAGACGCCGATCAAGCCGGCGATGGACAGCGCGGCGGCCGAAATAAGGACCATCATGACGCGCGCCGGCTATTACAAGACCTGATCGGCGGCCAGCACATGCAATTGGGATCGGGACTCGATCGGCGGCTGACGCCGTACGTCTTTGCGGCGCCGGCCGTCCTGATCATGCTGTTCGGACTGCTCTATCCGGTTATCGAGGCGTTCCGGCTTTCGTTCTACGAAGTGCGGCTCGGCGAGCCCGTCACGGCGCAGGCTTTCCGCGGTTTTGCGATTTTTGCCGAAGCGTTGTCGGATTCGTCGGTTCGCAAATCGATGGCGGTGACGCTGCAATTCTCGATCATCGTCGTCGCGATCGAGATGTTCCTCGGCGTCGGCCTCGCGCTGATCCTGGAAAAGCCGCTGCGCGGGATGATGGTGTTCCGGACATTGCTCGTTCTGCCGATGATGATTGCGCCGATCTGCGTCGGGCTGATCTGGCGCTACATGTTCGACGTCAATGTCGGCCCGATCAACAGCTGGCTGTCCGTGTTCGCCTTGAAACCCGCATGGCTCGCCGAATCCGGCCTGGCGTTTTTCGCGATCTGCGTCACCGATATCTGGCAGTTCACGCCGTTCGTTTTCATTCTGGCCCTTGCCGGCCTGCAGGGCATCGACCAGTCCTCGGTGGAGGCGGCGAAGATGGACGGCGCGAGCACGCTGCAGATCATTCGCTACGTCAAGCTGCCGCTGCTGGCGCCGATCCTGATGATCACGATCCTGATGCGGGTGATCGACGCCTTGCGCGGTCTGGAAGTCGTCTACGCCATGACCAATGGCGGCCCCGGCCTCTCCACGGAACTGTTCTCGCTGCACATCTATAAATCCGCCTTTGTGACCCAGCGCATGGGGCACTCGGCGGCCCTGTCGATCTGCCTCCTGATCGTGACGACCGCGCTCAGCGCGCTGCTGTTGATGTGGAGCAACCCGCTGCGTCAGAAAGGCCGCTGACCGTGCCCGATCTCGCAAACCACGAGCGCGCCGACGACACGGTCCGGATCGCGACTGTCGCTGCCCTCGCGGTGGTGTCGATCCTTCCCATCCTCGTCATGCTCTCGACCTCGCTGAAGACCCAGAGCCAGATCTTCAGCGGCAGCTTCTCGTTCTTCATGATGCCGACCTTCGAGAACTACCGGAACGTCCTCGAAGGCCGTTTCCTCGGCTACCTCGGCAACAGCATCATCGTCAGCGTCGTCGCGACGGTCTTGACGCTGGTCTTCGGCACCATGTGCGCCTACGCGATCTCCCGCTTCCGCTTTGCCGGGCGCTCGCCGATCGCCATGAGCACGCTGCTGGTGCGGACCATTCCGCCCGCGGTGCTGGCGATCCCGGTCTATTTCATTCTGACGCCGCTGCATCTCGACGGCCTCGCCGGCCTGACCATCTCCTACATCGCGCTCAACCTGCCGTTCACGATCTGGCTGCTGTACGGGTTCATCGAGCAGGTGCCGACCGAACTCGAGGAAGCGGCCACCGTCGACGGCTGCGGCCCCTATCGCCTGTTCTTCACGCTGATCCTTCCCTTGCTGAAGCCCGGCCTCGCCGCGGCTGCGATCTTTACATTCAGGATCGCCTGGAACGAACTTGTGCTGGCCTCGATCCTCACCAACAGGACCAGCCGGACGCTGCCCTACGGCGTCTATCTCTTCATTACCGACGTCGGCATCGACTGGGGCCAGTTGATGGCCGCCGGGATGCTGGTGGCGCTGCCGCCGCTGATTTTCACCTTCGTTGCGGCGCGCCAGATCATCACCGGGCTGACGGCCGGCGCGGTCAAGGGCTGAACGTGCGGGCAAAACAATCGATCCAACCCCAACAGAGAGGAGAACGACATGGAAATCAAAGGTGAGCGCAAGGAAGCGACGTTGAACTACGACAAGAGCATCGGCGCGTGGTTCGGTGCTTCGCAAGCCATTTCGCGCGACGAGATGCTGAGCCGGGTGTTTCGCTTCGGCCAATTGCCGTCGAACAACCACGCCTTCATCGATGCCGTGATCCCCGGCCACAACCGCACCCTGATGGGCGCACTCGGCCGCGGCACCGCCGAGGAAGACCTCAAGCATCAGGTCGAAAAAGCCGAAAATTATCACATCGACTACATCAGCGCCGAGCCGGGCAATGGCGCGGCGCTCCATTCGCACGACACCGAGGAGACCTTCATCTGCCTCACCGGCAAATGGCGCGTGACCTGGGGCACCAACGGCGAGGAAAGCGTCGAGCTGAACTATCTCGACGGCATTTGCTGCCCGCCGGGCGTGATGCGCTCGTTCGAGAATCTCAGCGACAAGACCGCGTTGTTGCTCTCGATCCTCGGCGGGCGCGAGCCCGGCAACGTCGTCTGGTCCGAATCGATCCAGGCCAAGATGGCGTCCGTCCAGGGTTAGGCTCCAGCCACCTGACGATTTTCGAGACGACGGTGCAATTCCCGATTGCAAAAACTGGCTGGCACGGCATGTTTGATGCCGATGCCCGCCAGGAAGCCCGATCCCGCCGCCGCGCCCGCAGAGCCGCCGCATTATCACGGCCATCGCGAGCGGCTGCGCGAACGCTTTTACAGCGCCGGGCCGGATGCGCTGAGCGATTATGAGCTGCTGGAACTGGCGCTATTCCCGGCCCTGCCCCGTCGCGACACCAAGCCGCTGGCCAAAGCGCTGCTGAAGAAATTCGGCTCGTTTGCCGAAGTCGTTCACGCGCCGGAGGCGCGCTTGCGCGAAGTCGACGGAATCGGCGACGCCTCCGTTCACCAGATCAAACTGCTCGCGGCCGCCGCCAGCCGGGTGGCGAAGGGCGAGATCAAGCGCAGCATCGCGCTCTCCTCCTGGAACGACGTGATCGGCTATTGCCGCTCCGGCATGGCATTCGCGGACAAGGAGCAGTTTCGCCTGCTGTTCCTCGACAAGCGCAATCAACTGATCGCCGACGAGGTGCAGCAGACCGGCACCGTCGACCACACCCCGGTCTATCCCCGCGAGGTGATCAAGCGCGCGCTGGAATTATCCGCGACCGCGCTCATTCTGGTGCACAATCATCCCTCCGGCGACCCGACGCCGTCCCAAGCGGATATCCAGATGACCAAGGCGATCGTCGATATCGCCGCCCCGCTCGGCATCTCCGTGCACGACCACATCATCGTCGGCAAGAACGGCCATGCGAGCTTGAAGGGGATGAAGTTGATCTGACCATGTCAGCTTTGGAACAGGGCGGACTTGATGACGAGTATCGCAGTCTCGACGCGAATGAGCTGTGCGACATCGCCCTCACTGAACCGCGTATCGGGGAATTTGGAGTATCTGCGCCTTGAGGATTACTCCGCCTTGATGTTGGCGGCGTGAATCACCTTTCCCCACTTCTCGGTCTCCTCGGCGATGAGTTTGCCGAAATCAGCTGGCGAGCCAGCAAGCACCGTGCCATCCAGGTCGGCAACCCGAGCCTTGATCTCTGGATCGGCGAGAATAGCATTGATCTCCTTGTTCAGCGTGTCGATGACCTCGGCGGGCGTGTTCTTGGGCGCGCCGAAGCCAAAGATGGAACTCGCCTCATAGCCCGGAACGAACTCACCCACGGTCGGGATGTCGGGTAGCGCCTCCGAGCGAGTGGCGGTGGTTATTGCCAGAGCGTGCAGCCTGCCGGCTCCCGTATATGGAATCGACTGAGCGGGGTTGGCGAACAGGATTTGCACCCGTCCGCCGAGGAGATCGGTCAGCGCGGGTGCTACGCCGCGGTAGGGCACGTGCACCATCTCGATGCCGGCCATCATCTTGAACAGTTCGGCCGTGATGTGCGTGATCCCGCCCACGCCGCCTGAACCGTATGAGAGCTTGCCCGGATTCGCTTTGGCGTAGGCGATGAACTCTGGAAGCGTCTTGGCCGGAACCGACGGGTGTACCACCAAGACCAGAGCACCACGCATGAAGCTCGCGACGGGCGCGATGTCGCGGATGAAATTGAAATTGAGCCTATCGTAGAGTGTCGCATTGATGGCGTTTGGCGAACCAACCAAGAGCAACGTGTACCCGTCCGGCGGCGCGTGCACGACCGCCTCGGTGGCGATGTTGCTGCCGGCGCCCGGCCGGTTCTCGATGACGAACGGGTGGCCGAGCCGCATCGCCAGCCGCTGGCCAATTAGGCGCGCGAGAGTATCGTTGGGGCCGCCGGCAGCAAAGCCGACGATCACGCGCACCGGCTGTGACGGATAATGTTCTGCCCAAGTCACGCGCGACATGGCTGGAAGCGCGACTGCACCCGCTGCCATATGGAGGAATTCGCGGCGCAACACGATCATGGCATCGTCCTCTCGTCCGAGCTTTCTTGACGCGGGTCAATCTGCCCGCGGTAGGGCCAGGATACGGGGTGCGCCTATGCGCGTATAATGCTAGGTTTTGATACGGCCATATCATTCTTGCAATGGGTTTGCGCCATGCACTCGAGCGATCGCGCCGCTCTCCGGTTGAAGCTGCACGACCTTCATGTCCTGCTGACAGTCGTGCAGGCTGGCAGCATGAGCAAGGCGGCCACGCTCCTCAACACGACACAGCCGGCGGTTTCCAGATCAATCGCGGTCCTGGAACATACCATTGGCGTGCGACTGCTCGAGCGCAGCTCTCATGGCATCGAGCCGACCGCTTACGGTCGCGCCCTGCTCGATGGCGGAGTGGCTGCATTCGATGACCTGCGTCAGGCGGTAAAGAACATCGAGTTCCTCGCCGACCCCACGGCTGGAGAAGTGCGGATCGGGTGTACCCCCTTGCTGGCCGCGAGCTTCGTTTCAGCCGTCATCGATCGTTTCTCCCGGCGCTATCCGCGCATGGTGTTTCATGTCGTGACGGGCTACGTGGAGATGCTGCACCGTGAACTGAGCGGGCGCAACCTCGATCTTCTGATCGCACGCAGATTCGGCCCCATCGCGGAAAAGCAGCTGGACTTCCAACTTCTCTTTGATGACTGCTCCATCGTCGCGGCGGGTGCACAAAGTCCATGGGCGCGTCGACGGAGGATCAGATTTGCCGAACTGTTGAAAGAATCGTGGGTGCTGCCGCCGCCCGGAAGCGAGATTGCGTCGATCGCAATCGAGGCTTTTCGTGCCAACGGCGTCAACTCTCCTCGCGCTATCGTTGTCACCGATTCTCCCTACGTGCGGATGAGCCTTTTAACGACAGGACGCTTCGTCACGATTCTCCCGGCGTCCGCATTGAAATTTCCCGCCAGGCACCCCGAGATCAGAGCTCTGCATGTCAAGCTGCCAAATGCCCGCGCACCAAGCGGAGTCATCACCCTCAAGGCCCGCGAACTCAGCCCCGCCGCGCAGCTTTTCGTCGAGTGCGCCCGCGAATTTGCAAAAGCTCCAGGAAGGCGAAAATAACGACGTCAAGTCGACTTCTGGCCTTTCTGTGACCTCAGATGCACCGAACGGACTGTTCGGCGTTTGAGTGAGAGCCGACGGCCAGTGACCACCTGCGATCGAAAGCGAGTAAACGAGAGCTTCCATACGGCAACGTCAACATCACGAACGAATGCGGCTTACACGCCGCGGCGCGAAGAATCAGAACGTAAGTTTGTTTTCTGTTCCTGAAAGCAGCCTTTGAATGTTTTCCCGGTGCTTGAAAAGAACGATCGACGCCATCAGGCACGCGAAAATATGGAAATATACGGTGTGCGAAAAAGCAGGGATGAACGAAATGGCCGCAAAAAGCAGCGTCGCGCAGATCGTTCCCAGGGAAACATAGCGGGTCGCAGCAACGAGAAGCACGAACAAGCCAAGGCAGATGAGGGCCATGCGCCAGTCGACCATGAACAGTACGGCAACCGCCGTCAGCGCTCCCTTGCCGCCCTTGAATCCGAAATAGACCGGCCAGTTGTGTCCGATCACCGCGCCTGCTCCCGCTGCCAGCAGGCTCACGCAATCGATCGCCTGTCCCGATTGGACGTAGACGCCGAGTTGCAGCCCGATCAGACAGGCAAGAAGCCCCTTCAGCACGTCTCCGACGAGAACGAACACCGCAGCAGACCTGCCAAGCACCCGCAGCGTATTGGTAAGCCCGCCGCTCTTGCTGCCATGGCTGGTGATGTCCTTGCCATATATTTTCCCGACAATGACCGCTGTATTCAGACTGCCGAGGAGGTAGCCCAAAGCAAAGGCCGCCAGAATCTTCAAGACGTCCATCATCGGCCTTCCCCCGGAGTTGATCCGAGCATAGCGCGCGCTTGGCGCGGCAAGCAATTGCGCGGAAGTTTCGCCGGTGCGGCCGCAACGCCCCGAGATCGAAGAGCGATGGCGGCGATCAACTCCTTTTCACCACCGCTGGCGGATGCAAGCCATATCGACGACGCGCACGAAACTCGATCACGGCTTGATCCAGCGTTGCACCGCCTCCGCGGTATCCGCGGGCGTGGTGTTGAAGCAAAGCCGGACGTGCGGCGCGTGGATCAGGATCAGATTGAGAATTCTTTCGAACAGCAGCAATCGTTCCGCGGGCTCCCGCAGGCCGGCGCCGATCACGACGCAATCCAGACGTCTCGATGTCAGCGCGGCGGTCGTCACCGCCTCAGCGGTTTCGCCGAGGTCGATCAGGCAGCTTTCCGCGTCGTAACCGAGCGCGCGCAGTTTCTCGATCTGCGCTTCGATGAAATGCCGGACCAGTTCGGGTGTCAGCCCCGGATAGGCGCTGAGGTCGACCAGGGACGGTTCGATGCCGATCGCAAGCACGGTCTTTTTCGCCATGCGTTTGTTCCATGGTGAATGAATGATCGGGCGTTAAACGCCTCGATCCTCGCGCCGGTTCCGGATTCGTCGTCGCCACAACAATTCGACTGCCATCGAAGCATTGTTGTCGCGATCCCTGCCATGGTGACCGCAGTCGCCGGATCGAGCCGGCGCCGCATTTACAGGAGAGCCCTATGGCAACAGCAGACAACGTCAACCAAAGCCTGGTCGTCACCGCGTTCTGGGAGGTCAATCCGGGCGAGGAAGCCGCGGTCGCCAATCTTCTGAAAGATTTTCTGCCGCAGGCGCAGCGCGAGCCCGGCGTCAAGGAATTCCAGATCCACCAGAATGTGGCGGAGCCGCGAAAATACTTCTTCTACGAGGTATTCGCCGGCGAAGCGGCCTTCGCCGACCATCAGCAGACGCCGCATTTCAAGGACATCATCGTCGCGCAGGCAGTTCCAAAACTGGCGAAGCGCGAACGGTCGCAGTTCCGGTTTATCTGACGCCAGAGCCTAACCGAAAACGCAGTTCGTATTTTCAGATTCAGTGTTCGTCATGGCCGGGCTTGTCCCGGCCATCCACGTCTTCTTCAGCAGATGCAGTTAAGACGTGGATGCCCGGGACAAGCACGGGCATGACGAACTGGATGGCAACGTCGCGTTTTACGGCGCTACTTTTGAGTCAGACTCGACCGCCGCCGGCCTCGGCGGCGCGTCGTTTCAAGAATTCCTGCTCGCGGGTGTTGCCGGCAAGGCTCGCCGCGGCCTCGAATGCCACGCGCGCTTCTGCAAAACGCCCGAGCTTGTGCAGGAGATCGCCGCGAACGCTCGGCAGCAGATGATAGGCTTTCAGCACCGGCTCGTTTGCAAGACTGTCGACGATCGCGAGCGCCGCCGCCGGCCCCTCCGCCATCCCGACTGCAACAGCCCGGTTGAGTTCGATGATGGGCGAGCGCACCAGTGCCGCCAGTTCGGCGTAGAGTTCTGCGATCCGTGGCCAGGGCGTCGCGTCAGGCGTATTCGACTGGGCGTGGCAGGCGATGATCTGCGCCTGCAACGCGTAGAAGCCGCCGGCGCCGCCAAGTTCGCGCGCCCGCGCCAGCGCCAACAGGCCGCGGCGAATCTGGAGCTGGTCCCACAAAGCGCGGTTCTGGTCCATCAGCAGGATGGGAGCTCCGGCCCGATCCGTGCGGGCGGCGGTGCGCGAGCCGTTCAATTCCATCAGCGCCAGCAGGCCGTGCGCCTCGGATTCCAGCGGCGCGATCGAGGTCAAAACGCGGCCCATGCGCAGCGCGTCGTTGCAAAGCTGCGGCCGCAGCCATTCGTCGCCGCGCGCCGCCGTATAGCCTTCATTGAAGATGAGGTAGACGACTTCCAGCACCGAGGCGAGCCGTTCCGAAAGCTCCTCGCCGCGCGGCGTCTCGTAGGCGAGCCCGGATTCCGACAGCGTTCGCTTTGCCCGCACGATTCTTTGCGCAATCGTCGCCTCCGGCAACAGGAAGGCGCGGGCGATCTCCTCGGTGGTCAGGCCGCAGATCATCCGCAGCGCCAGTGCCGCGCGCGCCTCGCGCGACAGGCGCGGGTGGCAGGCGATGAAGATCAGCCGCAGCAATTCGTCGCCGATATCGTCGTCGAGGCCTGAATCGAAATCGGGCATGGCCTGCTGTTCCTGCTCCATGTCCCGCGCCACGATTTCGTGCTTGCGGGCGAGCATCTGGCCGCGGCGCAGATGATCCAGCGCACGCCGCTTGGCGGTCGCCATCAGCCAGGCGCCGGGCTTGTCCGGGACGCCGCTCGCGGGCCAATGCTCGATCGCCGCCAGCAGCGCTTCCTGCGTCAGGTCCTCGGCCAGCGGCACGTCGCGCAGCATCCGCGACAGGCTAGTGAGCAGCCGCGGCTGCTCGATGCGCCAGACCGCGACAATGGTGCGATGAATGTCGGCGGCGGTCATCGCCGCCGACATCGCCTTGCGAGCACGCCGATCATGCGTGGGCGCGCACATCGACCTCGCAGGCGCCATCCACGCCGGGCGTCGCCATCACGCGAACTTCGCAGGTGCCTTCCCAGCCCGGCATGTGCTCGACGTGCAATTGCATGAATTCGCGCGCGGACGCGATCGCCTCTTCCATGTCCCGGAGTTCGAAGATCGCGTAGCCGCCGATCAGTTCCTTGGACTCGACGAAGGGGCCGTCGACGACGCCAATCTTGCCGTTGGTGATCTTGACCTGGGCGCCGGCCATGGCGATCGGCATCAGGCCGCCGGTGTCGATCATGCGGCCGGCCTTGATCTCGCGTTCGGCGAGCTTGCCCATCGCTTCCATCAGGGCGGGCGTCGGGCCCTGGTCGGGTTTGGGGGAGGTAACGATATACATGACGCGCATGAAAAACTCCTGTTTGAGGCGAACCGGGGTAACCAGCCTGCGGGAACTGTCCCGCTATTGAGGACGACGAACAGGCTCGCCGTGAATCGACGAGGATTCTCAAAAAAGTTCAGCCCGATTCAGGACCGATCCGGCCATACCGGCCGTCCCGGCGGCTATTGCCCCCGGATCATGATCAGGGGATCGGCGCTATCGGGCACCCTTCGCCACTGCGCATTGTCGTCGGCCTCGAACTGCCAGGTCTGGCCGTTGGCCGACTGCAACAGCATCCGGCCGTGATCGAGCCGCCATTGGTTCGGGGCGAACGCGGCCACCATGGGATCGCATCGCGGCTTCAAGAACACCTGGAAATTATCGCCTGATGCTTCGGTATTGGTGAGCGTCAGGCCGCAGACGACCTGGCCGTTGCCGCGGACCATCGACCAGTCGCCGATCATTTGGTCCATCGATTTGGCCAGCGAGCGGGCGGCCGCGAGGTTCTGCAGGATGTAGACGCCCTCGCCCTGCCGCAGGCCTTCGAAAATGCCGCTCTCGACTTCGGTGAAATCGATCACCGGCTGGCCGGCGGCGTCCTGCAGCCGCACGATATCGCCAAGGCCCTTGATGTTCCAGGCGGTGATATCCTTGGTGAAGGGCAATGCCGCCGCGCAGCCGGATTCGAGCTCGAGCTTCATGCCCTGCGGCGTCGTATCCGGCTTGAGCGTGACGACGCAGGTCTTGCTGCGCTCGGTGGTCGCAAGCTCCCACTGGCCGATCATCTCTTTCTTCAGGGCCGAGGCATCCTGCGCCCGCGCCGGTATTCCCGGCGCGAGCAAAGCCAACAATACGGCGCCGAAGCGTCCAACCGGCATCAGCGCCCCTTCACCGGGGTTTCCGGGACCGGCGTCAGCGGCGCCTTGCCGGCAAACCAGTTCTTGATGTTGTCGACGACGAGCTGATCCATGGCATTACGCGTTACCACCGAGGCCGAACCGATATGGGGCAGCAGCACGACATTCTGCATCGCCTTCAGTTCGTCCGGCACGCTCGGCTCGTTGGCGAACACGTCGAGCCCCGCGGCCAGGATCGTTCCTGATTTCAGCGCCGATATCAGCGCCTGTTCGTCGACCACGGAGCCGCGCGCGACGTTGATCAGCACGCCGCGCGGGCCGAGCGCCTTCAGCACATCGGCATTGATCATCTTCGCGGTCGAGGCGCCGCCGGGCACGATCACGATCAGCGTATCGACCGCCTTCGCCATTTCCATCAGGTCGGGATAATGCTTGTAGCTCACGGCCGATGACGGGTTGCGCGAGTGATAGGACACCGGCACGAGCGAAGCCTCGAGCCGGCGGCCGATCGCCTGGCCGATGCGGCCCATGCCGACGATGCCGACCTTGCGGTCGCGCAGCGAGCCGACGCTCAGGGGATAATTCTGCGTCTGCCACAGGCCCGAGCGAAGGTAACGATCCGCCTTGACGAATTCGCGCAAGGTCGCGATCAACAGCCCCATCGCGACGTCGGCGACCTCCTCGGTCAGCACGTCGGGCGTGTTGGTGACCACCACATTATGCTCGCGCGAATAGTTGCAATCGACGTGGTCATAGCCGACGCCGAAACTGGCGACGATCTCGAGCTTGGGAAAATGGGACAGCGCCTTGGCGTCGGCCGGCACCGAATGATAGGTCACCGCCATGGCGCGGGTTTTCGCCAGCACGTCGGGCGTCAGCCGTTCGAGATCGGCCCGGCTCTCCGCCTTGTGCAGCACATATTGGTCGGAAAAGCCGTTTTCGAGGATCGGCCTGATTGGCCCGTAGATCAGTAGATCGATCTTTTCGGACGAGATATTTCCGGCAGCCATCAGTTTTCCTTTCCAAGCGCGCTCTCATGCCAGCGCCGCAGTACCAGATGCGAAATTAGCGCCAGCAGCCCATAGATGACAATCCCGGCGACCGAGAGCAACAGCAATGCGGCGAACATTCGGGGAATGTTGAGACGGTAGCCGGATTCTGCAATTCGGAACGCGAGGCCCGAGCCGGCGCCCGCCGTTCCGGCCGCGATTTCGGCGACCACTGCCCCGATCAGGGACAGTCCGCCCGCGATCCGCAATCCGCCGAGAATATACGGCAAGGCAGCCGGTAATTTCAGGTAACGCAGTGTCTGCAGCCGCGAGGCGCCATAGAGCTGAAAAAGCCCGGCCAGATTGCGGTCGACCGAATTCAAGCCCAGCGTGGTGTTGGACAGCACCGGAAAGAAGGCGACGATCCAGGCGCAGACGATGACGGCGGTCTGCTGCTGCAGATAGATCAGCAGCAGCGGCGCGATCGCGATGACAGGCGTGACCTGCAGGATGACGGCATAGGGGAACAGCGAATATTCCAGCCATTTCGATTGATTGAACAGCAAAGCCAGTGCGACGCCGCCAATGGCGGCGGCAATGAATCCTTCCAGCGTGGTCAGCAGGGTGACGCCGAGCGATTCCGACAGCACCGGCCAGTCCGCCACCAGCGTTTGGAACACCGCCGACGGTCCCGGCAGCACATAGGGCTGGATGCCGTTGACGCGCACGACGAGTTCCCACAACGCGATGCCGGCGGCAAGCACCAGGACGGGCAGCAGGAAGCGAACAACATCCCGTGACGCGTTCATGCGCTGGCCACCCCGGAATAGGCGGGCAACAATGCAGTCGAGACCTCGCGGCAATAGCCGGCATAGCCGGCCGACATCCGAAAATCCTCCGCCCGCGGCTCCGCCGTCTCGATGCGAAACTCGGCGTTGATGCGGCCGGGCCTCTGCGACATCACGACCACGCGCTGCGACAGATAGACCGACTCGAACACCGAATGGGTGACGAAGATGACCGTCATGCTCAGCTTGCGCCACAGCTCCAGCAGATCGTTGTTGAGGCGAAAGCGCGTGATCTCGTCGAGCGCGGCGAACGGCTCGTCCATCAGGAGGATATCCGGACGCGTCACCAGCGCCCGCGCCAGCGACACCCGCATCTTCATGCCACCGGACAATTCGCGCGGATAGGCATCGGCGAAGTCCGACAGGCCGACCTGCGCCAGCGCCTCGCCAATTCGTTGGTCTGCTTCGGCCGCCGCCATGCCCGCAAGCTTGAGCGGCAGCCGGACATTGTCCCGCACCCTGGCCCACGGCATCAGGGTCGGCTCCTGAAACACGAAGCCGACGGCATGGCCGGCACGTGCTTCGCTCTCGTCATGGGAAACGGCGACCACGCCCGAACTCGGCGTGGTCAACCCCGCGATCAGCCGCAACGCGGTGGATTTTCCGCAGCCGGAAGGTCCCAGCAATGAGACGAATTCGCCGCGCTTGACGTCGAGATCAAACGGCCCAAGCGCGGTGACGCCATTATCATAGACCTTGGTGACGGCCCCGAGGCTCACCGCGATGTTATCGGCTGCAGACAAATCAGGTCCCGCCATCGCGCCTAGTTCTTCGGCCTGAGATCAAGACCGACGGCCTTGTTGATGAAGCGCAGCGTATAGGCGCTGCGGTAATCGATATCGCGGCGAACCACGCCGGCGCGCACCATCTTGTCGAAGAAGCTGGCGACACGGGCGTCGCTCATGGCGCCGATGCCATCCTTCAAGGTATCGCCGGAATCGACGATGCCGTATTCCTTCATCTTGGCCGTCGAGTATTTCAGCAGTTCGTCGGTCATTTCCGGATTGAGCTTCTTGATCATCTCGTTGCCGGGCGTGTTGTCGCCGTAGAGATAATTGTACCAGCCGATCATCGAGGCATCGACGAAGCGCTGCACCAGATCAGGCTTCTTGTCGACGATCTCGGTGCGGGTCTCGATCAGGGTCGAATAGGCGTTGAAGCCGTAATCGGCCAGCAGGATCACGTTCGGCCTGAAGCCGGCGGCCTTTTCCACCGCATAGGGCTCGGAGGTGACATAGCCCTGCATCGCGCTCTGCTTGTTCACGATGAAGGGCTGCGAATTGAAGGTGTAGGGTTTGACCTTGCTCTCGCTGAAGCCGTATTCGGACTTCAGCCACTGGAAATAGCTCGCGACGCCTTCCTTGGACACCAGCAGCGTCAGCGGCTTGAGGTCCTCGAGTTTGCCGATCTTGACTTCCGGATGGGTCAGGAAGACCTGCGGATCCTTCTGGAAGATGGCGGCGACCGTCACCAGCGGCACCTTGTTGGTCACGGCGTCAAAGGATTGCAGCGTGTTCGCGCTCATGAAGAAATCGAGCTTGCCCGCGATCAGCAGCATGCGATTGTTGCTGTTGGGACCGCCGGGCACGATTGACACGTCGAGGCCGTATTTCTTGTAGGTGCCGTCCGCGACCGCCTGGAAGAAGCCGCCATGCTCGGCTTCGGCGACCCAGTTGGTTCCAAACGAGACCTTGTCGAGGGTCTCCCCGCGGACGGGCGCCAGCGTGGCCCATAGCGCCAGCAAGGCTGCGGTTAACGTTCGCGGCAAAAAGGCCGGGTTCATGGTTGGACTCCGTCGATCGTTCTGGCCCATGATAGGATGGTATGGACGTGGATCACGTCCCCGGGGATAGGGATATCGCCCCGGGAACGAAGATCGTCCCGGGAATGACTAACAAACTACAATGCAAATCCACTCAAAGAAACGCTTCGCTCGATGACTGCGCCCGTTCCGCCCCGCAACTGGACCGACATCCACTGGCCCGAGATACCGGCGGCCGATCCAGCACGCTGGATCGCGGTGTTGCCGCTGGCGGCGACCGAGCAGCACGGCCCGCATCTGCCACTCGGCACCGACGTCATGATCGGCGAGGCCTATCTGGCGCGGGTGCGCGAATTGTTGCCTGCGACCGTTCCGGCCACCTTCCTGCCGCAACAGCCGGTCGGGATTTCCACCGAGCATATCGATTATCCGGGCACGCTGACGCTGCCCACGGGTGTCGCGTTGAAGAACTGGATGGCGCTCGGCGAAAGCGTCGCGCGTGCCGGGGTCAAAAAGCTCGTAATGGTGACGAGCCATGGCGGCAACAGCGCCGCGATGACGCTGGTCGCGCAGGATCTGCGCGCACAACATCGGATGCTCGTGGTCACCACCAGCTGGTCGCGGTTCGGCACCCCTGACGGCTTGTTCACGGCGGAAGAATTGCGCCACGGCATTCATGGCGGCGCCATTGAGACCTCGATCATGCTGGCGCGCTATCCGCAGACCGTGCGCCAGGATGCGATCGTCGATTTCCGCCCCAGCAGCATCGCGATGGAAAAGGATCATCGCTGGCTGTCGACGCAGCGGCCCGCGCCGTTCGCGTGGCAGGCACAGGACCTGCACGGCAGCGGCGCCATCGGAAACGCGACGCAAGCTTCTGCCGCAAAGGGCGAAGCCTTGCTCGAGCACGGCGCCCGTGCCTTCAGCGAATTGCTCGTCGAGGTCGATAACTTCGACGTGAAGAGACTGGCGACCGGCCCGGACTTTGTCCTCTAAACGGCTGTATTGGCTGCTGAATAATCCTTGATCCGGCTCCCCGAAGCGCCGTTCGAACCGGAATCGAAGAGCCTCCGTCCAACGGGCATGCGGACCACAATGGCCGCTTGCAACAGGATGGAGTTTCTCATGTCGATCAAGACCAAAATTGCCGCCGTCGCCCTCGCCGCCCTTGCCGTGACCGGCACGATCACCAGTCAGGCCGAAGCCAAGAATCTCGGCTGGAAAATTGGTGCCGGCCTCGTCGGCGCCGCGGTCGTCGGCTCTGCGATCGCCGCCAGCAATGACGGCTACTATTACGACGGTTATCGCCGCTGCGCTTTCGTTCCCCAGTACAACGCCTACGGCGACTACGTCGGTCGCGTCCGCACCTGCAATTACTGAGATCGCAACTATTCGATTCCTGTTTTGACGCGTTTTCTTCACGCGAACCGGCATCCGCTTCGCTCGAAAACGCTCTTGATCGACGTGAGTTTGGTTTCTGCCTGAGGAGCGTTTCCAGCAAGCCGAAGAGCCTTAGAGACCGAACGCGCTTCTCTCGTGGATCCTGCGTCCGGCACGGGCGCCTCATCCACCCCCGTGCCGCACCCGACCCGCCCGGTTGCCCCCCCGGGCGGGTCAACCTTTTTGGGCCTGGACTCAAAATCGGGAAACCGCCCCCGTGCAAAGTTAGGCCCAGAGCGTGGCTCGCCCTCACTATCCGCCGCGCCATGGATCGTTGCAAAACTGTCACCTGGAAATGCCATCCAATATAGAGGTTCCTATCTTCTTGCTGTTGCGAATTACTTGCAATAAAGATTGAGAATATACGGTGGGGTTTCCCGGTCTGGCTCTTTGACCAGAATCGGGAAAAACCGTCCGGGGCGGTGGGGTTGATGACTGCATCTCGTGGGTGGCGGCAGGCGTTCGAGTCTGCGGGGATGACGCGGGATCGCCGCGCATGTCATGCTGGGACCGTCGGCCCCATGACCTGCTTGCAGCATGTTCTGGCTGGTGCGGCGGCCGGTGCGATCACGCTCGGCAGCCCCGCGCTTGCGGCCGACCTGCAGGTCAAGGCGCCCGCGCTTGAAGCCGTCTATACCTGGACCGGCTTCTATCTCGGCGGCCATGTCGGTTATGGCGCCGGCAGCTTTGGGCCCAACACCAACGCCGAGCCCTTGCAGGGCGTATTCTTCCCCCACAGCGTCACCGGACTGACCGGCGGCTTCCAGGCCGGCTATGTCAGGCAACTGGCCAGCAAGCTCGTGCTCGGCGCGGAAGCCGACATCTCGTTCGGCAGCCCGGTCGATGTTCCCAGGCTGACGCCCGCCCTGTTTGATTCCACGATCGATTACATCGCCACCGCCCGCGGCCGTATCGGCTACGCGATGGGACCCTGGATGCCTTACGTCACCGGCGGTCTTGCCTGGGGCACCACCCATGTCAGCCTCAACGGCCT
>JAFKKG010000049.1 GCA_017305715.1 Hyphomicrobiales bacterium
GGCAACTATCGCAACGCCTTGGGAATGGTCGCGGCGGACCCGATGCTCGATATCAACGACGTCATCGTCGGTCTCCGGCGCGACAATCTCAAATACGGCTTCTACGTCAATGCCGAGCAGCAGATCATGAAGGATGTCGGCCTGTTCGCGCGCGCGAGCTGGAACGACGGACGCAACGAAATCCTGTCGTTCACCGACGTGGACCGCAGCGTGTCGGCGGGCCTGTCGATCAAGGGCAGCTATTGGGGCCGCCCGAGCGACACGGTCGGCATCGGCGGCGCGGTCAATGGCCTCTCATCCGATCATCGCGACTTCCTCGCCGCCGGCGGCATCGGCCTGCTGATCGGCGACGGCCGGCTCAACTACCGCAATGAACGCATCTTCGAGACCTATTACGCGTTCTCGATCGACAAGAATTTCACGTTGACGGCGGACTATCAGCTGATCGCCAACCCCGCCTACAATGCCGACCGCGGGCCGACCCACGTCTTCTCCGGCCGTTTTCACGGCGAGTTCTAGAAAGCGGCGATCATGACGCTCCAGGATGTTCTGTCGCCGAGATTAGGCCAAGCCCTGCGTCCCAACATTTGGGATGCCGTGGCGATCGTTCTCGTGATCGGCGCAATGGTGCTCATCGTCTATGGCGGTGAACAGACCACCTTGCCTTTGTCGGCGCTCGACGTCGATCCGGTCACGCTCGATCCGGCGCGTCTTCCGGCCTATGCGCTGCGAACCACCATGCGGATGCTGCTGGCGATCGTCTGCTCGATCATCTTCACCTTCCTCTATGCGGCACTGGCGGCCAAGAGCCGGCGCGCCGAGATGGTGCTGATTCCGCTGCTCGATATCCTGCAATCAGTGCCGATCCTCGGCTTCCTCACCTTCACCGTCGTGTTTTTCCTGAACCTGTTCCCCGGTGAGGTGTTCGGCGCCGAACTCGCCTGCGTGTTCGCGATCTTCACCAGCCAGGCCTGGAACATGACCTTCAGCATGTACCAGTCGATGCGCAACGTCCCGAAGGACCTGGAAGAGGCCTCGCAGAGTTTTCATCTCAGCGGATGGCAGCGGTTCTGGCGGCTCGACGTGCCGTTCGCCATGCCCGGGCTGATCTGGAACGCGATGATGTCGATGTCGGGCGGCTGGTTTTTCGTGGTTGCGTCAGAAGCGATCACCGTCGGCAACACCACCGTGACGCTGCCGGGCATCGGCTCCTTCGTGGCGCTGGCCATCAAGGAGCAGAATCTCGCTGCGATCGGTTATGCCATGCTGACCATGTTTCTGGTCATCATCGCCTACGACCAGTTGCTGTTTCGTCCCATCGTGGCCTGGGCCGACAAGTTCCGCTTCGAGCAGACCGCTTCGGCCACCGCACCGACGTCCTGGGTGCTGGATCTGTTTCGGCGAACGCGTGCGCTTCGCGCCCTGACCTACCCGTTCGCCGCTCTCAACAAAGCCGTTTCGAACTGGCATATCGCGCTGCCGGCCCGCTTGCGGATGCCGACCAAGACAAACAAGCCATCGCATGTTGTCGATGCGATCTGGCTCGCCATCATCATCGCGGGCACCGGCTACGCCGTCTGGAAGATCTATCAATATCTTTCCGCGACATTGGGCCCCTCGGATGTCATCAGCGCGGTCGGGTACGGCTTGCTGACGCTGGCGCGCGTCAGCGTGTTGATCGCGGTGGCGACGCTGATATGGGTGCCGGTCGGGGTCTGGATCGGACTTCGGCCGAAGCTGGCCGAGCGAATCCAGCCGCTGGCGCAGTTCCTGGCGGCGTTTCCGGCCAACCTCGCATTCCCGGTGTTCGTGGTGGTGATCGTGCGCTATGATTTGAGCCCGAACGTGTGGCTCAGCCCGCTGATGATCCTGGGGACGCAGTGGTATATCCTGTTCAACGTCATCGCAGGCGCCAGCGCATTCCCGACCGATTTGCGCGAGGCCGCCGGCAGCTTCCACCTGAAGGGGTGGCGGTGGTGGATCAAGGTCGTGCTGCCCGGGATTTTTCCGTACTACATCACCGGTGCCATCACCGCGTCAGGCGGATCATGGAACGCCTCGATCGTCGCGGAAGTCGCAAGCTGGGGTGATACCCACCTGATGGCGACCGGTCTCGGCGCCTATATAGCGACGGCGACCGAAGCCGGCGACTTCCCCCGGGTCGTGCTCGGCATCGCCATCATGTGCGTGCTGGTGACGCTCTTCAATCGCTTGTTCTGGAGGCCGCTATACGCCTTCGGCGAGCGCCGTCTTCGCCTCGGCTGATCAGGAGACCAACCCATGCTCGATCACGTCAATCAAGCCAGCCTGCTCGACATCCGCGGTGTCTGCCGGTCGTTTCCAAAGGGCAGCGGCGAGGAATTGCGCGTGCTCGAACAGGTCGATCTGACGATTCGCGCCGGCGAAATCGTCGGGCTGCTGGGCCGATCCGGCTCCGGCAAGTCGACGCTGCTGCGCATCATCGCCGGCCTCATCGCACCATCCTCGGGCGACGCGAAATGCCGGGGCGAGACGATCAACGGCCCGCCGAACGCCGTCGCCATGGTGTTTCAATCCTTTGCGTTGTTCCCCTGGCTGACCGTGCTTCAAAATGTCGAACTCGGTCTCGAGGCGCTGGGGATCGACAGCACCGAGCGCCGCACGCGCGCACTCGCGGCGATCGACCTGATCGGTCTCGACGGGTTCGAGTCCGCCTACCCCAAGGAACTATCGGGCGGCATGCGCCAACGGGTCGGATTTGCCCGCGCGCTGGTGGTGCATCCGGACCTGCTCTTGATGGATGAGCCGTTTTCCGCGCTCGACGTGCTGACGGCCGAGACGCTGCGTACCGACCTGATCGACCTCTGGACCGAAGGCCGCCTGCCGATCAAGTCTGTGCTGATGGTGACGCACAATATCGAGGAAGCGGTGCTGATGTGCGACCGCATCCTGGTGTTCGCATCCAACCCGGGACGCGTCGCCGCCGAGATAAAGGTCGATCTGCCGCATCCGCGCCATCGTCTCGATCCGACGTTCCGGCAGTTGGTCGACAGTATCTATGCCCGCATGACGGAGCGCACCGAAGTGAGGGCGCCGGCCATCGAAGGCATTCCCGGCACTGGCGTGGGCCTGGTGCTCCAGCACGTCTCCTCGAACGTGCTTTCGGGTCTGATCGAGACGCTCGCGGGACCGCCCTATCACGGGCACGCCGATTTGCCGGTTCTCGCCAGCAGCCTGCAACTGGAAGCCGACGAGATCTTCCACCTCGGCGAATCCCTGCAATTGTTGCGGTTTGCCCAGTTGAGCGAAGGCGATCTGATGTTGACGGAGGCCGGCAAACGCTTCGCTCATCTTGAAACCGACGCGCGCAAGAAACTGTTCGCCGAGCATCTCATCAACTATGTGCCGGTGGTGGGATTGATCCGCCGCGTGCTCGATGAACGGCCTTCGCACTCGGCGCCGGCGGCGCGCTTTCGCAACGAGCTTGAGGACTACATGGCGGAAGATCAGGCGGACGAAACGCTGAAAACCATCGTGTCGTGGGCGCGTTATGGCGAACTGTTCGCATACGACGAACAGTCGGAGCTGTTCAGTCTGGAAAATCCACACTAGCTAGGCTGGGGGTATTCCAAACTCCTGGCGTGGTGAGAATTTCGTAGTCAGGCTGCCTGCCTCATATGCATATGTGAAATATATATTTAATATTGATTTTTGATCATCTCATGCCTATCCTTGCTGCGTTCTGTGGATGGGAGACACCCTTGCCAGCGTCCGATCTATCGTCACAGGGACCTTCGACCCAGCCGAGTTCGTGCTGGGAATGCGGCCTGCAATGCGGATCGATCCTCTCGGTGGCAAACGGGCGCGTCACGGATATCAAGCCAAATCCGAAGCACCCGGGGTCGAAGGGCGCTTTTTGCGTGAAGGGAATCCGTGCCGTTCACGAATGGACCTATCAGGCTGACCGGCTTCGTACCCCACTCCGCCGGGTGGGCTCGCGTGGCAGCGGGAATTTTCAGCCGATATCCTGGGACGATGCCCTTGACGAGATCGCCGATCGCCTGGCCGTGATCCGGGAGCGGACGGGACCTCGTTCCATCGTCGGCGCCGTCAGCGGTATTCATTACAGCCGCGGAGTGTTCATGGCGCAGCTGATGCGCGCGATTGGATCACCTAACTGGATGATCAACCAGGATCTATGCGGCGGTTCGCGAGCCACAAGCGCGCGGATGACGGGCCTCAACATTGCCATGGCCGAGGATATCGACCACACTAGGTGCATTCTGATCGTGGGTTATAATCCTTCGATCGCCGACCCCATCGCCTGGATGGCGATAAAGAGGGCGAAAAAGACCGGCGCGAAACTCATCGTCATTGATCCGTTCCAGACCGCCGCGGCGGAGCTGGCAGACCTTTGGTTGCGGCCGCGGCCGGGTACGGATTCCGCGATCGCGCTGGCGATGATCAAGGTCCTTATCGACGAAAAGCTGTACGACCCGGCGTTCGTCGCGAAATGGTGCTTCGGCTTCGATGCCCTGGCGCAGCGGGTATCGGGCTGGACGGCTGACGTCGCCGCTGAAACAAGCGGGGTGCCGGCGGATGACATCGTCAAGGCAGCTCGCATGTACTCCGACGGACCCTCGGTGTTTGCATGCGGTCATGGCATTGACGCAGCCAGCAATGCCGTGCAGATGGTTCGCAGTTATCACAGCCTCGTAGCCATCAGCGGGAATGTCGATCGAATCGGCGGCAACCGACGCGCCAAGCGGCCGAAGGGCTTCAGGACCTACAGCGACATCTTGTTCGACCGCCGTTTCAGGCTTCCGCCTGACGTCGAGGCGGAGCGGATCGGCTTCAAGGAATTTCCGCTCTGGTCGGGCCCGCTCGGCTTCCAGATGGCCTGCCATAACCCGTCGGTGCTGCGAGCCATGCGCGAAGGCGATCCCTATCCGGTTCGCGCGCTCTTTGCGAGCGGCGTCAATATTGCGCTGACCTACCCGGACACGGCAACGACGATCGACTCTCTGAAATCGCTCGATCTGTTTGTCGCTGCCGCACACACCATGACGCCGACAGCCGTCTGGGCCGACTATGTGTTGCCGAAAACGACGACGCTTGAAGAGGAGGACGTCGCCCTCGTCCAGCAGGGACCGTGTGTGAGTTATACCGCGGCTGCAGCCGAACGCGATGGAGATGTCCGCAACGACCTCGAGATAGCGAGAGGATTGGTCGATCGGCTGGCCCGCAAGGGCGCCGCGGACCCCAACATGTTACCCTGGCGCACCCAGCGCGAGTTCAACGCCTACCTGCTGGCGGAGACAGATATTGATTTCGCAAAACTGCAGCAAGACGGGTTTGCGACCTTCCCGTTCGAGTTGGGAAATTTCGAGAAAGAGCCCTTTGCGACACCGAGCGGCAAAGTCGAGCTTTACTCACAGAACATGGCAAGCGTCGGCCATGATCCGCTTCCGGACTACGTCGCTCCGAGCTACCTGACCGAGAAGGCGGCTATCAACGACACCTACCCGCTGATTCTTCAGACCGGCATGCGCGAGAAGAGCTATCACCATTCGCGCTTCCGGGAGCAGCCGTGGGCCCGCAAGGTTTCTCCGGACCCGTTTGTTCACGTAAGTCCGGCGACGGCGGCAAAATATCAAATAGCGGATGGAAGCTGGGTCACCGTCAAAACGCCCCACGCCAGCGGCCAATGCCGGCTGAAGGCCAAAGTGACCGATCAAACCCTGGATGGGGTACTTGTCACGGGCGTCGGCTGGTGGCGCCCCGAGCAACCGGCGCCGCATTTTGGTGCACGCGACATCAATATCAATTCCGCCATGTCCTACACGCAGCGTTGGGACAAGGCCAGCGGATCCGCGGATACGCGCTATGTCGCTTGCCAGATCGTGCACGTATCCTCGCCTGAACCGAAGGTGCCGACCTTGGCAGCAAACCCGGGATGAAGCATCGGTCGGTTCGGTACCCCTTGACGCGTGCCGACCCCTGAGGAAACTTCGATTCTCGGCTTAACCGGCATGCCGGTGATTGGTGCAAAGGAATTTCCATGGCAGGTCGGTCTCAGGCCAAGCGAAAACGGGTGGCCAAGGAAGACCACAGGGATGGTGATCTCGCCACCGTCAGCATCCCCGGCTTCTTTACCGCCGAGACCGAGCTGGAATTTCGCGACTTCCTGGCGCTGATCTTCGCAGCGACCTCGGCTTTCCAGGCGGGGCGCCGACAGATCGCACGTCAATTCGGCTTGTCGGCGACCGAGCTCGCCGTCTTTCTCGCGGCCAGCAAGCTGAACGGTATGCCGAGTGTGGGCCAGATTGCGCAGCACCTCCGCGTGTCGGCCACCAACGTGACAACGGACGCCAACCGCTTGGTCAAAGCAGGACTTCTCGAGAAATTTCCCAATCCGGCCGATGCGCGCGCCGTACAGATAGGCATTACGAAGGCCGGCGACGGCGTGCTGCGGCAGGTGACGCCGATCTTACGCGAAGCCAATAATCGCCTGTTTGCCGGTCTGTCGCGGAGCGACGTGACCAGGCTACGCGCCGTTCTCGAGCAGATGATCCGTGCATCAAACAGTTTTTCGAGCGAACTGCGCGAGCGCGCCGATTGATCTATGGGTTGCGGACCACCCTTTTGCTGAGCGCAATGTCTGCGGCAATCGGCAGCAGCGGCGAGAATTATCCCACACAAATCAGCCGCTCATAAGACGTGCATGCAGCGCACAAAATTCGATCTTGTCGGTCGATTTTATATATGTACCATATGTATCTAACATTGATGGCCGCCGGATCCGCAAAATCCGTTCGGCGAAAGCGGGTCCTCTTATGGCCGGACAGCACGCAACGGCATCGTTCTTTCGTCGCGACAGGAATGAGGCTCCTGTCAGCGAGTTCGACCGCAAAAGCGTCCTTGACGTCAGGAATCTCAACAAGACCTATCAGGGCTCCGACGGAGAAACCATTGCGCTGGATGATGTCTCGTTCTCGGTAAACGAAGGCGAGTTCGTGGCCATTGTCGGCCCGTCCGGATGTGGCAAGTCGACCTTGCTCAAAATCCTGACAGGCTTGTTGGCGAAGTCCTCGGGCGAGTTGTCCCTGCGTGGCGAAACCATTGCCAAGCCCCGATCCGATATCGGCATCGTCTTTCAATCACCCGTTCTGTTTCCCTGGCGAAATGTGCTTGGCAACATTCTCCTGCCGGTCGATGTGCTGAGGCGCAGGCGTGAGGCCTATCAAGCTCGCGCGCTGGATCTGATCGATCTCGTCGGCCTGAAGGGCTTCGAACGGAAATATCCATGGCAACTATCCGGCGGCATGCAGCAGCGTGTCGCAATCAGCCGGGGCCTCATTCACGATCCGGCGATGCTGCTGATGGATGAACCGTTCGGCGCCCTGGATGCGATGACGCGCGAACACATGAACATCCAGCTGCAGCGCATCTGGATGGATCGCAAGAAGACGATCCTGTTCATCACGCACTCGATCCCGGAGGCGGTCTTTCTCGCGGATCGGGTGTTTGTCATGACGCCTCGCCCGGGCCGTATCCAGGCCGTCGAGGAAATTCACCTCGAACGCCCCCGGGGGCTCGAAGTCATGAACACACCCGAATTTGGCAAGCACGTACGCAGAATTCGGGACTACTTCAGTGCCGTTGGGGGACTCGACTGATGAAGCGAGGTCTCGACTTTTTTGCGAGCGTCACCCTGGTCGCGTTTGTCCTGCTCGGCTGGGAAGCCGCCGTATCGATCTTGCAAATTCCTTCGCTCATTCTGCCGGCGCCGAGCGAAATACTTGTCGCCCTGTACCGCGGCTTTGCGCGTGGCGTTTATCTGCGACATCTGGGCATAACCCTGACCGAGACCCTTCTTGGGTTCATGTTCGGCTCCATTGTCGGCTTCCTGATCGGCGTGGCCGTGTCCCTCAACAAGCGACTCGAGTTCTTCCTGCTGCCCTTCATGGTCATGTTCCAGTCGGTGCCGAAGGTCGCCCTCGCCCCGCTGGTGATCATATGGTTTGGACTGGGGCTGCAATCGAAGGTCATCATGGCCGCCATGATCTCCTTCTTTCCGATCATGGTGAATACGATTGCGGGCCTCAAATCGGTCGATGAAGAGCGGACCAATCTCTTGGCGGGCCTCACCGCCTCAAAGTGGCAAATGCTCTGGATGCTTCAGCTTCCGTCCGCTCTGCCATTCATCTTTGCCGGCCTGGAGATCGGCGTAACGCTCTCGTTGCTCGGCGCCATCGTGGCCGAGTTTCTCGGCGGCAGCGCCGGTCTTGGGATGCTTCTGACCGCGATGAACTTTTCGATGGACGTCGCAGGCGTCTTCTCGATTCTTCTCATTCTTTCATTGATGGGCTGGTGCCTCGCAACAATCGTAACCCTGGCGCGACGCTTCTTCGTGTTTTGGGATCCGGCTTCCCGGTCCCCGACATGAGGCAACCGACGCTTTCGATATGGGCCGCGGCCCCGAACTGGAGAAGGACACACGAACCCAATGAAACGTTCAGTCGTCATAAACACGTTGGTTGCCGCGGCTCTATCGATCGGATGCGCGCAGCAGGCGTTCGCACTCACGAAGCTTCGCGTCGGTTATTGTGCCAGAACGTTGAACATCAACGCATCCCCGTTCGCCATCGCGCAGAAAATGGGGTATTTTGCCGAGGGCGGCATTGACGTCGAAGTTGTTCCGCTAGGTGGCTCGACCGAATGCATCCAGAACCTGGCCGCAGAAACGCTGGACTTCACCTACGCAACGGCCGACGCCGTGCTGGTCGGAAAGAGCAAGGGTGTTGACGCGGTCATCTTCTACACGATCCTGCAGAAGAACATCTTTGGCCTCGCCGTCGCGCAGGACAGTCCCATCAAATCGGTCAGCGATCTGCGCGGGAAGAAGATCGGCGTGACCTCGATGGGATCGACCGGCGTCCTCGTTGCGCGAGCCCTGGCATCGATGAACGGCCTCAATCCGGATCGAGATATCGAGCTGGTAACCATCGGCGAGGCCGCCCAGAGCGCGACCTTGCTTCGCAACAAGCAGGTCGATGCGCTAAGCCAGTTCTCCACGAACTATGCCATGATCGAATTTGCGGGCGTCAAGCTTCGTAACCTGGATAACGGCCCGATCGAGTCGTTTCCGTCCGCGACCCTCGTCGGTCTTCGCAAGAACATGGAAAAGAACCGCGGCGGAGCCATCGCGCTCGCACGGGGCTACGCGATGGCCACGCTGTTCCTGATGACCAATCCCGCGGCTGCAACCAGGATCGTTCAGGAGGTGTGGCCGGAAAGCCAGGGCATAGGCCGCGACGAAGCGACGATCGCAGCGATGGACAAGGCTGTGCTGAAGTCCTTTGATTTCGCGCAGGACGTGCGGCCGATGGGCGTCAGGTGGGGCGATTCCAACCTTGATCGCTATGCGGATTACATCAAGTTCCTGAACACGTGGGGCGTGCTGCAGACGACGCTCGATCCGCGCACTTTCGTGACCAACGACCTCTCGGACGGCATCAATAAGTTCGATGCCAGCAAGGTTGAGGCCGACGCTCTTGCTTACGGCAGGAAGCAAGGCGATGCCGGATCCACGTCGCCGACGAGGAAGAACTGACGATGCCGGCCATTGAACGTAGGGAGGTTGGATCCTTTCTCAGCGGCGCGGTCGTTCACAACGGCGTTGCGTATGTGTCCGGCCAGGTCTGTGAGGGCGATACCGTAGCAGCGCAGACAGCCGGAATTCTCGTCAAGATCGACGCGCTATTGGCCGCGACAGGCAGCGGCAAGTCGGCCCTGCTCTCGACATCCATCTGGCTGGCGGACGTAACGACTTTTCACGAGATGAATGAGGTGTGGCGCAACTGGTTGCCTCCGGGGCATGCGCCCGCGCGTGCCACCGTGGGCGCGCCGCTTGCCGATCCCAAATACCGGGTGGAGATCGCCGTGATTGCGGCGGTCGAGAGCCAGCCGTCCTAGGCCAGCGCTCTGAGGCGACTTGATCATGACGATGTCGGGCGCGACGTGAGATGGATTCGTGCGCATGTCGTCGGATGGCGAAGCAACGAACCGGCGAGGCAAATACCGCAGGAAAAAGCCCGGCCGTTACGGCCGAGCTTCTTGTCTTGGAAGATGAAGGTGTCGCGCGGCGCTTAATGCGTGGCGGGAGCGAACTTCGCGACCAGGCCTTCGTAGGGCTTGAAGGTCTGCTTGGCGAGATCGGTGTAGAGGCCGGCGATCTTCTGCGACTCGGCGATAAAGGTCTCATAGGCCGAGCGGGCGAATTCGGTCTGGGCTTCCAGCGCCTTGTCCACCGACTTCACGCCGGACAGTTTTTCAACAAACGACTTGGTGTCTTCGAACGACTTCTTGGCGTAGTCGCCATAGGCGGTCGCAATCGCCTGAACACCGCTCTGCAGGTTGCTCGCGGAAGCGGCAACCGTTTCGAGATGCTCTTTTCCGTAGTTCTGAATATCTTCAACCTTGACCATAATGGAGTCCTTTCCCAGACTGAACGTAACCGATCGCCGGGAGGTCCCGGCTCCCTGACCACCCCTTCCTTATAGTGCACCGCACAATGAAGTCAAGAAATATTGTGCGACGCACAAATACCGACGATTAGCGCCAAACACCGGAGTGTTACGCAACGGTTGCTTAACCTTTTGGAAACTCGTGCCGCCTAACCTGATTCCCGGACGTGTTCGCCTTCCGACAGGCAGCGTGAAAGCTGTTTGTGAACAGCACCTTAGCTAGAACAGCGACCTGCTCGGCCAGCCAGACCGGAAATACATCCTGGCCAGGCGCTTCGAGCAGGGAAATGTCGCCGGGCCGATGGGCACAATTTCGCCTCACGAACCGGTGATCAAGACAGAAATTGGGACGGGGAAGTAAATGCTTCGTACAACCTTGGCTTCCTCGCGCGCGTTGCGGGTTTGCGCTCTCGGGCTGATTACCTTCACCACAGTCATCATCACCACCAGCGACAGCGCCGAGGCGCGCCGCTACCGCCATCGGCACCATGCGCGGCACCACGTGGTGAGCGAGAGCTACAGTCCGAAATTCGCCTCGATCATCGTCGACGGCAATTCCGGCGCGGTTCTGACATCGAACAATCCCGACGCCCTCCGCCATCCCGCCTCGCTGACCAAGATCATGACGCTCTATCTGCTGTTCGAGCAGCTCGAGCGCGGCAAGCTGAAGCTCGACTCCGAAATGGAAGTGTCCCAGTACGCCTCCCGGCAGGCACCGACCAAACTCGGCCTCAAGCCCGGCCAGACCATCAAGGTCGAAGACGCCATCAAGGGACTGGTGACGCGCTCGGCCAACGACGCTTCCGTCGTGATCGCCGAAGCCATTGCCGGTGATGAAGATGATTTCGCCAAGCTGATGACGCGCAAGGCGCGCGCGCTCGGCATGAGCAAGACGGTCTATCGCAATGCCAACGGCCTGCCCAACGACGAGCAGGTCACCACCGCACGCGATCAGGCAACCCTCGGCCGCGCGATCCAGGAACGCTTTCCGCGCTACTATCGCTACTTCGCGACCAGCGTGTTCAACTATCGCGGCCAGTCGATCCGCAACCACAATCGCCTGCTCGGCAATGTCGAAGGCGTTGACGGCATCAAGACCGGCTATACCCGCGCGTCGGGCTTTAACCTCGTGACCTCGATGCGCCGCGGCAACCGCCATTTGATCGGCGTGGTGCTGGGCGGCCGCAGCGGCGGTTCGCGCGACGCCACCATGCGCAATTTGCTCGCCGAAAACCTCGACAAGGGCGCGACCACCCGGACCGTCGCCGCCATCACCGAACGTAATTCCGGCGACGCCAACTTCGAGATCGCTGAAGCCGCGCCGGCGCGCCAGGCCGAAACGGTTCAGGTCAACGGCGCCATCGCGGCCGCCGAACCCGGCCTGGCCGCCATGCCTGCCACGCGCAGCATTGCCCCGCCCAAGCCCTCGCTGATGGCCGCGGCCGCCGCCGCCCTTCCGGCGCCGCAACCCAAGCCTGAACAGCCCAGGTTCGAACAACAGGCCAAGCCCGAACCGGCGCCGCTGACCAGTGGCGTGATCCAGACCCAGGCCATTTCCGCCATTCCGGGCTCCGCCGAGCCGATGCGGCCGGTCAAGGTCAAGACCGTGCAGGTCAAGGCCGGACCGATGAAGCTGGCTTCGGCCGGTCCCTCGCAGCCTGCCCCTGCCATGACCAGCACGATACCGCAGGGCCGTCCCGAAGTGGCGGAGACCTCCAGCGCCGTCGTCGCAAAGGCCGAGACCAAGCCCGAGATGGCCCGTGCCGAGCTGCCGCCGCAGCCGGCCAACCACGGCACCGGCCAAGGCATACTCGGCGTACTGCCCGCTTCCAGTGCGGCAGCCGCCCCCTCCCAGGTGCTCGCCTATGCCCAGCCGCAGACCGTCCAGCAGAACGGCGCCATCAAGCCCGCGGCCGCAATCAGCCACTCCGGCTGGATCATCCAGGTCGGCGCGCTGGAGAGCGAGAACGAAGCCCGTGCCCGCATCGATCTCGCGCGCAATCAGGCCCGCGGCATGCTCGGCAGGGCCGACTCCTTTACCGAGCCGGTGGTCGCCAAGGATAACCGCAAGCTGTTCCGCGCCCGCTTCGCCGGCCTCGAGCGCGATCAGGCCGAAGCGGTCTGCAGGACGCTGAAGCGCGCCGATATCTCCTGCATCACGGTTCGCAACTGATCCTCAGCCCTCGGGTTGAACTCAAAGCCGGCGCCCCAAGCGCCGGCTTTGTTGTTTCCGGAGCACAGTTGCAGCCGTCGTTCGATCGCCGGCGGCAATTCGTTCCGCGAAAACTTCTCGTCAAGAATTTACGGTTAAGTTTTCGGGAATGAACGATCGACCACGCCGGATAAAGGCGGGCGACACGGGGCATCAACCAGAGAACAAGGCAGCAGCAGCTCTCGGTTTGTAGCGTTGGTAGCGTGAGCCGGAGTTAGCTAAGATGCGTGCGAAGCAGAGTATCCTTGGCCTCGTTTACACGGGCGGCGAGGTACGTCGAGCCCCCCTGGTCGGGATGCAGTTTCTTCATCAGGGCTCGGTGCGCCCGGCTGATGTCGTCACGCCCCGCCCCCGGCTGCAGGCCAAGGATCTGATAGGCCTCCTCGTCCGTCATTTTGCCGCTCGACGCCGCGCGGCGCTGCCCCCCTGCCGAGTCGCCCTGCGCGTTCTGACGCCAGGCGGGAAACCGGCGGTCCAGATAGCTTTCAAGTAAGGCGACGCTCTCGGCGTCGAAGCCCGACATGACCGCCAGGAGCTGCGGCAGGTCGAACTCGTCGAGCGAGCGGCCGGCATGGGGCCCGTCCACGATCATGCCCGACAGCCCGCCGCTGTCGTGATCGAGGCTCATGTCGAGAAACTGCGACCGCACGCGCGAGGTCTGTCCCGCCGAGCGCTGCGCGCCGCCACCGAAGATGCCGCCGATATTGCTGAAGCCCGACGGCCCGAACGGCGACCAGCCGAGCAGCCCCGCGCCGAAGATACCGAGCGGGATGGCGACCGCCAGTTCGCCCCGCAGCCCGGTAAACGCCGCAACCGCCAGCGCGATGATGCCGCCGCCGATTTTGATCAGCCGCGCGAGCACGACCGGGTTGGCAGCCCGAAACATCTGCAGCAGCATGTAGAGCAGGACAACGGCGACGACGCCGGCAATCAGGGTTGGCATGGGCTCTATATAGTCGCCCCGGCGGCAAAAAGCATGGCGGTCGGCACTCGAAGAACCATAACCGCGATCACTTCATCTGGCCGATCAGCCTGGCAGCCCCGGCACCGGTCTTCGACAGCCGCAACAGGGCTTCGCGCCCGCCGGCGGCGTAGGCCGCGACCGCCCGCAGCAGCTCGCGCAACTGGGCGGCAGCGCCCGGATCGAACCTGCACCACGCGCCGCCGGTAAGCCGCGCGATCTCGCGGAACGCCTGCTCGGCCGCGGCGTCATGGCCTTCCTGGAACATGAACACCGGCACCTTGAGCAGGCCGAGTTCGCCGGCCTTGGCGCAGAGGTCGTCGACCGACTCTTCCATGGCGTCGCCAACGAACACCACCGCACGCACCGCGGAAGCCACCGCCTCGCGGCGCGCTTCCGACAGCACCTTGCCGATTTGAGTATTGCCGCCCTGGCAGTCGATCTTGCTCATCAATTTCGCGAGCTGCGCCGAGTCTGAAATCCATCCCGTCGCGCGACATTCATTGAGACCGCGGTAGTAGACGAGGCGGATGTCGAGGCTGCCGATCGAGGCCGCCTCGCGAAACATGTCGGCCTGCAGTGCGCAAGCCATGTCCCAGGTGGGTTGCCGGCTCATGGTCGCGTCCAGTGCAAATACCAGCCGCCCCTTTGCACCCGCCCGGTGCGGCGATATCGCTCGCGCCTTGGCGACAAAGGCCGCAATATCCTCGGCGGCCGACGGCCGCGCTTCCGGCAACGGCGCGTTCGCGCGCGACGAAGATTTTTGCGCCGCTGAAACCTCGGCAGAAGATCTCGGTTTGGTGGGTTCGCCGGCCATGAACGCTCGCAAATTGCAACAAGCGCTATGTGGGACTGCCAACGCTGGGCGTCAATGCGGCCGATCCGCCGATCGGCCGGGCGCAGCGATACGGAAGACCTTTAGTTGGTCGCCGACTTGGTCACCGTCGGGTTGCTTGCCAGCGGCATCGGACCCGGCAGCGGCACTGGCCCCGGATTGCTGGTGAGCAGATCCGGCACCTTGGTCGGCACCGGCTTCAGTGCGGTGGTGTCGCTATTATCCTCGAGGAACTTGTTGAGCATCGTCTCGATCGACGATTTCGCCGCATCGGGCCCGGTATCGCGCATGTCGTTGTGCTGATAGCTGGTGTTCACCACCGTGATGCCGGCCTTCTCGCACTCGTCATCGTCAGGAACGACGCCCGGATCCGGCTTGAATTCCGTATCTTTCGAACGGAACGACAGGATCTTGAACTTGCCATCCGTCAGGAACGGCACGCGCAGATTATCGAGCGTGACAACCTTCTTGATCTCGTCGGGGTATTCCTTGGCGAAATACATCGAGATATCCCCGCCCATCGAATGGCCGACCATCGTCACCTTTTCATAGTCGGCATTGGGCTGGGTCTTCTGCATCTCATGGATGGCAAAGCGGATGTTGGCGACGCCACGCAAAATCTGCGGCAGACGGCCGACATAGAGTTCGCCTTCCTTGGTCACCATCGGCGGATCGGTCGGCAGATCGTGCTGCGGGCTGATCGCCAGATAGCCCCGCGCGGCGAACGCGTTGGCAAGGAACGAATATTCGGAATTCTTGACGGTGTTGCCGTGATTGATGATCGCAACTGGCAGCTTGATCATGCCGGCATTGGCCTGCATTTCCTTGTCGCGCCGAACGGCAATCTGGACGGCGACCAGACGGTTGTCGCGCGCCGGATCATGGAATGCGATGGTCTCGTGACGGATCGCCCACTTGCTCGCGGTGAAATACGCGACCGCAACCAGTACGGTAAGTGAAAGCAGAACGGTAATTCCACGTTTCATCGGCGTCCTCGGTGCCCCGCCACAGGGCCATTTCGCGTCGAGACTCTTAGGCTCGTTGCTGATGATATAGGTCACCGTACCGTGACATAAAGTCCAAATGTTGTGAATTGACCGCCTGATCGTTGTGCGACGCACCTAACCATTGTGCACCTGCTCACTGCCTGGCGATCGCTCCCATTTCTCCCTATACGACGGCCTTTCCCAAGCTTGGGTTCGACCGATCGATAAAACTCTAGCGAAAACGGTATTCTTGACGGTTCGTTCCCTGCATCGCACGCCGGGCTTGGCCGGGAAATCCCCGTAAAAGCACGGGATTCAGACGGTGGTATAAATGACCAGTTTCAGGGCTGGATCGTCATTGGCCTGAAAGCTCGCATATTCCAGCTTCAGCCGCCCCTTGCGGGGGTGACTCAGGGACTTCTGACCGGCCGAAACGCCGCCGACATCATGGGCGTCCCACCAGCCCGCGAACTCCGGACAGCCCTGCCGTAGCCGCGCCAGCAGTTCGCGAAACGCGGGATCGCCGGCCCAAAGATCATGCGTCGCGCGGAATTGGGCCACGATGCGCCGCGCCTCATCCTCCCAGGACGCGCCGAACAGCCGCCGCGTCGCGCGGTTGGTCAGCACGATGACGAGAATATTGCGATCGCCCTCCGCGAGCCGGCTGAACGCAAAGATCTCGTCGGCCGCCGCATTCCAGGCCAGGATGTCCCAGCGCCGGCCGGTGACATAAGCCGGCAGATTGAGCCGCTCGACGGTGCGCCGGACCGCTGACGGCACGGTTTCGGGGGCAAAGGCGCGGCGATCCGCATTCTCCGTCAGCGCCCGCAAATGCTTGTGCTCGGCCTTGCCGAGCCGCAGCGCACGGGCCAGCGCATCGATCGTCGCCGCCGACGGACTGACGGTGCGCCCCTGCTCGAGCCTGACGTACCAGTCGACGCCGATGCCGGCGAGCTCGGCGACTTCCTCGCGGCGCAGGCCGGGCGTTCGCCGCCGCCGCCCGATCGGCAGGCCGACCGCTTTCGGCGTCAGCTTTTCCCGCCGCGAGCGCAGGAAGTCGCCGAGTTCGCGTTGCCTCGGATTTTGCCTCGGATTTTGCCTCGGATCCACGGATCGCACCTCGCCAGCGGGGGACTATGTGATCCTAGGATAATACCAGGTCTTGTTGGCGAAATGAAGGGTTGCAAGAATTCGGTATCCCGTTGGATGAGGATGCCCCATGAAAGCCGCTGTCTTGAAACAATTCGGATCGCCGCTGGCGATCGAAACGCTGCCCGAACCGGCGCTTGGCACCGGTGAAGTGATCGTCGACGTGATGGCGAGCAGGGTTCTCGCCTACGCCAATGCAGTCCTCAGCGGCGAACGCAAATATTTACTGGAATTGCCTGTCGTGCCGGGTGCCGGCGCGATCGGCCGCGTCCGCGCCACCGGTCCGGATGCGACGCATCTCGTCAAAGGCGACTGGGTCTATTGCGATCCAACCATACGCTCGCGTGACGACGCGCAATCCCCTGACATCATTTTGCAGGGGCTCACGGCCGCCGACCAGAAAGCTCTTCCCCTGCAGCGATATTTTCACGATGGCGCATGGGCCGAGCAAATGCGGCTGCCGACTGAAAACGCGATCCGGATCGGCAACATTGCCGAAGCGGACGCGGCGCGGTGGTGCGCGATGGGCACGCTGCTGGTGCCCCATGGCGGTTTTCTTGCCGCGCAATTGCAGGCCGGCGAGACCGTGCTGGTCAACGGCGCCACCGGAGGCTTCGGCAGCGCGGCCGTCGCCGTCGCATTGGGGATGGGCGCGGCTTGCGTCATCGCGACCGGCCGCAACGAGAAAGCGCTGGCCGATCTTGCGCGCCGGTTGGGCCCACGAGTCCGAACCGTCGCGATGCGAGGCGAGGAGCAAGACGATCGCAAGCGGATCCTGCAGGCAGCGCCCGGTCCGATCGATTGTGTGCTCGACATTCTGCCGCCCGCCGCCAATGCGATTCAGGTGCGGACCGCGATCATGGCCGTTCGGCCTTACGGCCGCGTGGTGCTGATGGGCGGCGTCGGCATGCTGGGAGGTGCGGACCTCGACCTGCCCTATCCCTGGATGATGCGAAACTGCATCACGCTTCGCGGCCAATGGATGTACCCGCCGCACGCGGCCCTATTGATGGCGGGGTTGATCCGCGCGGGCCTGGTCGATCTCAACCAATTCGAAGTCACGTCATTCGCGCTCGACGACGCCAACGCCGCCGTTGCCAACGCGGCGCGCGACAGCGGTCCATTCCGGATGACGGTGATCGAGCCGCCAAAATCACGTTGAGAGCAAGCCGAGGCCGCACCGATCAGCCGCCAAGATCGCGCTGATCAGGCGCCGATGATGTCGTGGAGTTCGAGCGGCTTGTCGACCTGGGTGAACCATTCGGCGCGGTTGGCGGCGCGCCGCCGGCCACGCTCGTCGAGCGGCAGCTTCAACTGGCGCAGCAGGCTCGTGACCTCCTCGCGCGCGGTGACATGTCCCATGCTTGGCCGCGTGCCGAGCGTGGCCTCGTCGATGTCATCGAGCGCGGTCAGGCCGCGCGGAAAAAATTCGCGGTAGACCACGCGTTCGGCAAAGCCGTCGATCGAACGGAAGCCGAGCCGCAACGACAGATCCTTGAGGCTGTCGGCAACCAACTGCTTGTTGCGCGAACCGATCATCGACAGCCGGTTGCGCACCACGATCCAGTCGGTGGAGGCGCCGTCGAGCTGGCGCCGCTTGCGGCGGGCGTCGCGCACCATCTCCGCATAATGGCTTTCACCCGTCACCGAGTAGGTGGCGGGGTCGACGGTGCCGAGCACGTCGAAATCGAGGAAGCTGTCGTTGATCGGCGTCACCAGCGTATCGGCCATCGAATGCGCCAGACGCATCAGGTAGGAGTCCGATCCGGGCGTGTCGATGACGATGAAATCGAAAGCGCGCTCGACGGTGCTCACCGCTTCCATGAATTGCTGGAACTCGGAATGTTCATTGTCGGCGATCTGCATCGTCTCGCCGAGCCTGATGCAGAAGTGCACGGGAATTTCGAGCGCGAGCGAGGTGCGGCGCGCCCATGCGGTGCGGTTGCCGATATAACGGGTGAAACTCTGCTGGCGGCAGTCGAGATCGATGGTAGCGACGCGCTGACCGGCCTTCATCAGGGCGACAGCGATATGCAGCGCGGTGGTGGATTTACCCGAACCGCCCTTCTCGTTGCCCAGCACGACCACATGCGCCGAGCCGGATTGACCCTGAGTAGCCTGAACCAACATCACTCAACCCCCGTTGATATCTTCAAATCACGCGCGGCTGTGGTCAAGCGAAATGCGTGACAACGCATTCAAATCGCTGTTCGCCTGCCTTAATCATGAATCAGGCCGACGACGTCGCGCTTGTCTGTGATCAAGCGCACGCCCGCACGCGCCGACCGGCCCCGGCGGCACGCGACCCATGCAGCCGGATCGGGTGGCGTTGTTGGTTGCACGGGCTGATCGCCTTGGCGGCAACGCTCGGGCCTTATAAGGTCGGCCGGCCCGCCGCGAGGTCGAGGTCCAACGGCCCCCTCACCCCAAACCACCATCCAAGAGATCGAGCCCAGATGTCGCGAAGTCCCATGGTCGTCCGTACCGTCCCCGCATTGCGCCGCGCCGTCGATGGCCTGCGCGCCCGAAAGGCCATGATCGCGCTAGTGCCAACCATGGGAGCGCTCCATGACGGCCATGTGTCGCTGGTACGGCTCGCCAAACGCCGCGCACAGAAAGTCGTGGTCTCGATCTTCGTCAATCCCACCCAGTTCGCGCCGACCGAGGATTTCGGCTCCTATCCGCGGACCTGGAAGGCCGACCTCGCCAAACTCGCCGCCGAGAAGGTCGATCTGATCTGGAATCCAGACGTCAAGGCGATGTACCCGGAGGGCTTTGCGACCCGGATCGTGCCCGAGGGTCCGGCCACCGCCGGGCTGGAAGATCGCTTCCGGCCGCATTTCTTCGGCGGCGTCGCCACCGTGGTCGGCAAGCTGTTCACCCAATGCCGGCCGGATGTGGCGATCTTCGGCGAGAAGGACTTTCAGCAATTGCGGGTGGTGACGCAGATGGCGCGGGACCTCGATCTCGGCGTGAAGGTGATCGGCTCGCGCACGGTGCGGGAACGCGACGGGCTGGCGATGTCCTCGCGCAACGTCTACCTCGCGCCGGAACAGCGCCAGGCGGCGCCCGAACTCTATCGCGCCATGAAGCTGAGCGCGGCGCGGCTGCGTGCCGGCGAGCCGGCCGACGCCGTCATGGCAGCCGGCGCCGAACTGATCACGGCCGCCGGTTTTGCGCTGGATTATTTCGAGGTCCGCCATGCCGAGACGCTGGCGCCGATCGCCTCGCTCGCACAGGGGCCGATGCGGATGCTGGTCGCCGCCAAGATCGGCACCACACGGCTGATCGACAACATCGCGGTGTAGGCCCGCGGCCGGCCCTACGCGCCCCAGCTTGCGCCGGGCAATCTCCGGGTCAAATATGTCGATCGGGGATATTGGGAGGTTGCTGGCATGGCGGCGCTGTCCAGGGGTTTGGCGATTGTCGGCGGACTGCTGACCGTTGTCGCAGCCGGTTTCGCACAGGCGCAGACGCCGACCCGGCCGCCGGTCGGCGGCATCGGTCAGCTACCCGACGCCATGATCTTCTATGTCGCGCACGGTGCGGCCGGCGCTTGCGGGCCGGGCTGCTCGGATTGGATCGCCGCCGAAGGCACCGTTCAATTCGATACCCACAAGCGGCTGATCAACATCCTCGACCGTCAGGCCGGGCACAAGCTGCCGGTCGTCATCCATTCCTGGGGCGAGTCCAATCTCAATGTCGCCGCCAGCCTCGGCCGGATCCTGCGCGGCCGCGGCATCGATGCCACGATGGGACCGACCGAGGTCGAGGCCTGCCGGGGCAAACCCGAAGCGGACTGCTTTGCCCTCAAGCGTCCCGGCGGGCCGCTCGAGGCGAAGCTGAACGTCCCGGACGACCCCTGCGACCTCGCCTGTGTGCTGATCCTGGCCGGTGGCGTCCATCGCACGCTGCCGGCCGGCACCAGGGTGATGTTGAGCGGCATGGACCTTCGCAAGCGCATCGCGCCCAACGTTTCCAGGGACGAACGCACCGGCGCGTCGGCGCGGTACGACGAACTGTTCCGCATCTATCTGCGCGACATGGGCGTCGAGACCGAGCTGCTCGACATCGTCGACAAGCTCTCGGACGTCCGCCGCCGGATCGAACTGCCGCCCTCCGAATGGACGCGGCTGCGGATCATCACCGCGACATCCCTGTAATCCCCGGCCGGTCATCCGCGCCACGCGAACGGGCGCTCAATCCATCAGAGCAGCCCGAGATCGCGCAGTTCCCGCCGCATCGGCTCCGGCATGGATGCCACGCTGGCCGCGGCCGCCTTGCCGAGATCGGCCGGCGCGCCGTCTTCGGTCAGATAGCGCCAGCCCTGGAACGCCCGCATCGGCCGCGGCGAGACGGAGATGACCTTGGGCTGCATCACCAGGCGGCATCGGCCGATGCCGTCCTTGTCGCGGAACGGCTCGATCGCAATCAGCTTTTCGCGCGCCGCGATCTCCCCCTTGATCACCCAATAGAGCGACCCGCCGGCGAGCAGTTCCTCGTCGCGCTTCGGCGTCATCCGCGTGATGTGGATGTGACGGAGCGGCAGGCCCTTCTTTTTGGCGGTTGCCATCCGTTCGGCAACCCAGCCCTTGAGTTCTTTGACGGACTCGCAGCCAACGGCGAGCTTGATGAGATGGAGCGGCATCTGGCGGGTTTAGCGGGCTGCGAGGATTTTGAAAACGATCATTCGTTCGCAGGCGCCGCGGCTGTGGATGACACTGTCGGTGCCCCCGGCGCACCCGGTGCCGGCGAAAGCTGGACCGGTGCGGCAGCAGGCGCGCGTTTCGGCGCCGGCGGCTTCTTGGGCGCGGCGGGCGTTCCGTTGGCGGCCGTCGTCGCCGGACGGGGCGCAGGCACCGGCGCGCCCGCGGCGGCGGCCGGCGGCGCTGCGGCGCGGGCGGCAGGCGGACTGGCCGGCTCTGGTGTCATGATATTGACCGGCGGGGTCGAGGCGGCGCTCGGGAAATCGGCATTGGTCGGCTTGCCTGTTGGCATCGACGGCGGCAGCCCCGCGACGAGCCCTGGCGCAGCCGCCACTTGCGGCGGCGCGTTCCATGACGGCGCGTAGCGCGTGATCAGGTTCTCATAGAGGCGTTCGTCCATATTGGCCACGACCTGCCGCTTGTCGGCCAGCGCGCCGAAAGCCGCGCATGACATCGGCGTGCAATGGTCGCGCGCCATCAGCACATAGGCCATCAGACCGTAGCGGTCGCGCTCGACGGCGCGGCGCAGCGCCTGCAAGTCGCTCGTCGTCGCCTTGTCGCCCGACGCGATATCGCCGAGCGCGGTCAGGCGGGTGATTTGGGAGGCGGCGTAGGCGACCGCGGCGGCGGCCGAATCGGCGGTCCCGAACAGCGTCTTTTCGCAGGCGCTGAGCACGGCCTCCCCGGCCAGGTCGTCGATGCAGGAGAGCTGCGGCAGGGCCGCGCTGACCGCGGCTGGCGGCCTGCTTTCAGCGGACGCGCCCCCGCCATCCGATCCGAAGCCCCGGATCGTCGCGGCGACCGCGACTGCGATCGCCAGCAGCGTGATGACGGTCAGCGCGCCATTGGCCACGGATTTCTCCGCGCGCAACAGCGTGATCAGAACGACGATGCCAAAGAAGCCCGCTGCGGCCAGCGTCAGCCACATCGGAAAGGTCGGTGAACGCCAGATGTGATCCAGCGACGAGGCCCAGTCCCAGTTCATGCGCGGTGTCCCCTACGCAGCATAAAACACGATCAGCGAAAGCGAACGCGTATCCAGCGCATTCACTTGCGACAGAATGCTTCTGCGAACCGGGCCTTTTGACGGCGAGCGATAAATGGAACCGCATCAGCCGCCGCTTGCGCACAACTCTTTCAGGAGACCGCACGCGCTCAGGTGATCGCGAGCTGGCTTTCCTTGGCAACCCGTTCGAAGGCTTCGGTCGAACTCTTGATGCGATACTGGCAATCGTCACCGTCGGTCGGCAGCAGCCTGATCACCTCATAGGTGCCGCTGGCGGCCGGTCGTGCAACGTTGCTGGCAGTAAAATAGACAGTCTCTCCAACGGAGTACTTGTGCTTCAACACCCTCTCCATCACGCAAGATTGTCGGCCGCGCTTAACGTCCCGCTGAGCGGCCGGCCGACGTGAGAACCCTGCGTCAAGCTAGCACACCACCTGCCCAAAAAGCCAGCAGCTTCGAAGCCTCCGAAATACGTATATTTTGCAAGTATTTCAGTGTGTTAAGGGGTGACTTAGGGGAATTCGCATAGCCGCTATTCCGGCTCCGGTTCCGGGCGTTCAGACCGCCTCGAACCGGTCGATCAGCCAGGTTTCAGCAAGCCCCTCGCGGGTCCACTGCTGGAACGCCGGCAGCGCCTCCATCGCATCGACATAGGGCCGCGCCTTGTCGGCCACCGGAATTGCGTAGGTCCGGAAGCGATGCACCACCGGCGCAAACATCGCATCCGCGCCACCGAAGGCGCCGAACAGGAACGGCCCGCCATAGCGCTGATGGCATTCGGCCCAGATCGCCTGGATCCGCGCCACATTGGCCCGCGCATCCTCCGACAGCGCCACCGGGCGGACCGGCCGATGCAAATTCATGCCGCATTCGTTGCGCAGCGCCATGAAGCCGGAATGCATCTCCGCCGAGATCGAGCGGGCATGCGCGCGGGCGGCGCGATCTTGCGGCCACAGCTTCGCCTGCGGGAATTTTTCGGCGAGATATTCGATGATCGAAAGCGAATCCCACACCGTGACGTCGCCATCGACCAGCGCCGGCACCTTGCCGGCATGGCTGAAGCTCAGGATGCGCTGCTTGTCGGCCGGATCGTCCGTGTACAGGGGAATCAGGACTTCCTCGAACGGAATGTCGCTCGCGCGCAGCGCCAGCCAGGGCCGCATCGACCATGATGAATAGTTCTTGTTGCCGATGACGAGCTTCAACATTTCGAGAAAAATCCTGTTCGATCGCCATCATGCCATAGTGCGCGGCAGCCGTTCAACCTGTACATCTGGCAACCCTTACATCTGACAAGACCGAGCGATCACGGGGCAAGCCTTCACGGGAAATGCAGCATGACCGGATACTGGGTCGACATCGCAGCCATCACCTTCTTCGTGGTCGAGTGGATGGCATATGCCTACACCCTCGAGCAAACCGCCTACGGCCGCGACAGCCTGTCCGCCCGCATGCATATCTATCGCGAGGTCTGGATACGCAACCTGCTCGATCGCGAGACCCGCATGGTCGACATGCAGATCATGGCCAGCTTGCAGAACGGCACGGCGTTTTTTGCCTCCAGCAGCCTCATCGCGATCGGCGGCGGGCTGGCCCTGCTGCGCGCCACCAATGACGCGCTGGCGGTGTTCGGCGCACTGCCGATCGATCTCAGCCCCTCGCCTGCCTTGTGGGAAATCAAATGCGTCGGGCTGATCCTGATCTTCATTTACGCCTTCTTCAAATTCTCCTGGGCGTACCGCCTGTTCAACTATGTCGCCATCCTGCTCGGCGCGATGCCGCCGGCCTCGCAGAAAGGCACGCCCGAGGCCGAAGCGCATGTCATGCGCACCACGCGGTTGTTCGAATCCGCCGGCCAGCATTTCAATCGCGGCCAGCGCTCGTTCTTCTTTGCGCTCGGCTATCTCGGCTGGTTCGTCAGTCCATGGGTGCTGTTCGTCACGACTGCGATGGTCGTGATCGTGACCTGGCGGCGGCAGTTCGCGTCGAATGCGTGGAAGGCGATGGGGAGTTGAATACAACAACGTCATGGCGAGGAGCGCAGCGAGGACGCAATCCATTCTCTCTTCTCGTGACGGCATGGACTGCTTTGCTCCGCTCTCACGTACAAACGCTTCGCGTTTGTGCAGACATTGACGGAAGATACAGTTTCGCCTTCTCGCGACACATTGCGCCCGAGGTTTGCTCTTGGACTCTTCGCCCTCTCAACGAGGGCGCAGGGAATGCCGGATGCGCGCTGCACCCGCGGTCTCGTGTGCGACGTGCACAAAACAAGGTGCACACGAGCATACAGGGCAGCGGAGAACATCCGACATTCCCTGCGCGATGGCTTTACGGCTTATAACGTGCTCTCCCCGGAGAACGGCTCTTTTGCCTCCGTTGCGCCCTGGGAAGTCGAACGCCTCCAGGTGCATGGACGCCAGC
>JAFKKG010000050.1 GCA_017305715.1 Hyphomicrobiales bacterium
CATACAGGGCAGCGGAGAACATCCGACATTCCCTGCGCGATGGCTTTACGGCTTATAACGTGCTCTCCCCGGAGAACGGCTCTTTTGCCTCCGTCGCGCCCTGGGAAGTCGAACGCCTCCAGGTGCATGGACGCCAGCAACGCGGCGTCAGGACCACACGCTTTTGCCGTACGCTTCGGCCGCGCTCGTCAGGCGACAACCTCCACGTCCACCGCTCCCCGCCCAACGCCCGTGACGACGGCCGACGCCCTTGACCAGGACGGGATGGGCACAGTCGTAGCCCTGATTTGTCGTTTCTGAAAAGCAAAATATTTTTCATTCTGAGGCTTGACACGACTTCCGCAAATCGGAAGTCGTGATTTGCCCGTCGGGTCAATTTGTCGCGCACTCCTCCGGAATCGCCGCTGCGAGCCGGACTCCGCAACCATCGTGCCAGCGCGACGCTGGCCGCGACTATCGTTAATCAGATGGATAAATTCGTCGGCGTTAAGCTTGACGCTTCAGCTTAACGGCGGCGTTTCATTGCAAGATTTGCAGCGCTCATTATCACGCAACGATCCTGATGCAGTGAGTGCGTGACATGAGTCTTGGCGGCGCGACGATTATATTTGCCCTTCTTCTCGGCGCGCTGGTCTGCGCCTCGGAAATTGCTCCGCTGAACCATGATACGGGTGTCGCGGTCCCGGCGAGCAAGGAAGAGCGCCCTGCCGTTGCGGCATCGTCAAAATGCGCGCTCGAGACGTGGCCGAACATCACGGCCGATTGCCTCCGAAACGCGGACGCGGGTCATGTTGGCAATGCGCGCCTTATCGTCGCCGGTCAGCAATAACGCATTGGTTCCAACTTTGGCGTTCCGTCACTTCGGCACCCGCTTCACCGCCGCTTCCAGGCTCGCTTTCGCCGAGCCCGGCCGCAGCGGCTTGGGCTGGCTGTCATGCGGCGCCCAGCCGGACAGCCAGAGCACGTCGAAGGTGGCGCGGATGCGGCCGTCGGCATCGGAAAAGCGGTTAGTGTAAATCTCCGCCATCCGCAGCAGCGTGGTGCGCCGGGTCGGCATCCGCCGCCGCTCGATCAGGATGTTGGTCGCCCCCATCCTTCGCAGATCGGCCATCAGCGCGAACGCGTTGTCGTAGCGCACCACCACGCGATCGACATCGGTGACCGGCAGCGCAAAGCCGGCACGCTGCAACAGTGCGCCGACGTCGCGCAGATCGGCGAACGGCGCGACACGCGGCGACGCGCCGCCTTCGCATTCGGCCTCGGCTTGCGCAAAAGCCTGCCGGAGTTCGGTCAGCGTATCGCCGCCGATCATCGCCGCCAGCAGCAACCCGTCCGGCCGCAGCGCGCGCCTGATCTGCGCCAGCACGCCGGGCAGATCGTTGACGAACTGAAAGGCGAGCGCGGAGACCGCCAGATCGAACGATTCCGGCGCCAGCGGCAGCGTCTCCGTTCCATCCGCTTCGATCCGGGTGATGGATCTGAAGCGATCGGCCACCGGCCTATGCAGCAATTCGCCCGGCGTCCAGATTTCGGCGGCGTCGGAAAAATCGCGGGTCACGGCTTGAAGCCGCTCCTCGATATCCTCGGTGACGCGATCGAACAGGAACGTCGCTGCCCCAAGGCGCCGCGCGCGGTCCTGCCGTGCGCGCAACAGGGCACGGTCGAACAGGATGGGGACGGCGGTAGGGTTCGGAGCCATGGCGGTTAGTACGCTGGCCGTCGAGTATCTGCAATCTACTGGCTGACACGACGCAAAGCGGCGCAGGCCTCCCTTATGGACACCGAGGCATCACCAATCCGGTCCATTTCCGGTTCTGGCATCGTGCCGTCTCAACCCGCTGGGTGATGCTTTCCTATCCCAATCAAACTAGCGCAGCTAGAGTTTTTCAAGCTCGTCTATGAAAGCTGGCATCGCATGGGATATCTTGTTGTATCCATCTTCGAACGTAAGCAGGCCGCCAACCAAAGCGTGCGCCAGTTGATGGCCGGTAGTTGCGAACCGCAAACCGCGGCCATAATGCACTGTGAAATTTTCGCGGTCGATTTTCGAGTATAGACCCGAAACGCCTAACCAATTCGGATGGGCGTACTCGCTCAATGAATTATAGGCCGCCTGAAAGCCCGGTAATTTCCTGTTCAAGCGCTCAACGAAAGTTAGAACGCTGATGGCTTCCGGACCGTCAGCCCAACTATTTTTTGAACCCGCGAACATCCTCATCAGCTTGTCGTTGAGTTCGGACGGCGTGTAGCCGTTTCGGTTCTCCAAAATTTCGAGCAGGTACCATGTCATCGCCGCGCTCTCAGCGATGCCGCGGATCAATAGCGCCGCGACGGTGAAATCTTCCCTTTCGAGAGCATCGCACGCACTCCGCGCCAACTCTTCAGTGCGCCAGATCAGCCCTTCGCGAACGGAGATCAATTGAAATGGGGCCTTCGAACGAACGCCGATTGCGGCGATTTCAATCTTGTCAGGCAGACTCGCGCTCAAGCTCGCAGCAAGTCGGCGCGCCTCGACTAAATCCTCGACCCACGGTTTGGGAGCGGTGTGATCCGGTATCGGCAAGCTCCGAACCCCGTCGTGGGCTTGCTCGGCCTCTTCGCTTGAAGAAGAGTGCTCGATCTCAACAAGCGGTAGTTGCACTTGCGAAATCCCAGCAATCATTGATGAGAGGTTCACCTTCTCTTCGGCCTTTGCACGCGCTTGAACCGACATGAATGTGAGAAGTTGGTTCAACCCGCTCTTGTCGGACACGTTCACGAAATCGCTGTTCTTGTTTACGAAGACAACAGACTTCTTTTTCTCTCGCAAAAGCTCGATGACGTTGCTGAGGGTTCCGGTACTTTTGCAGTCCCAGATCATCAGGCCGTAATCGCTCTTACGGGCCATCTCCAAGTCTTTTGCGGTGAAATAGGCTCGACTACCAGCCTTTGCTTTCGAGTAAACATTATGGACCGGCCAATCTGCCACATTGTTTCGAGGCAAATCTCCCGTGCAGTACACCGTCACCTTTTCGGCCTGAAAGTCGCGCAGACATTTTTGGATCGAGGTGTCGGCTCCGTCAGCGTCGCCGACAACCACATCGAGTTCGGAAGACACGATCTTACCAATCCTCTCTTGCACTTTCCTGTGCAAGCGATTGATCGATATTGATCCAGCGATGAAGACTGTCGTCATATTATTTCCACGTTACCGAAGCAACATACACCTTGCCAATTTTCTTGTACGTCTTCAACGTTTTGGCTACTGCGTCCATGGTCGCGCCGGTATCAAACAAATCGTCGAGCAATAGGGCATTCCAGCGCCCCTCATTCGCTATGCCCGGATTGATGCTGAAGCGACCATTTAGCGCCTCATCCTTTTCTTGACGAGTGTTCAAATTTTTGAGTTGCGAGCCACCTTCCGTCGCTGGCGCTTTGAGAATGATATTGTCGAACACAGGCGTGTTGGTAATTTTGCCAAGTTCTTTGGCGAGTTCATAGACCGGCTGCCGCGCGCGTGTCGTTGAGGCTGGCATAGGGATAATAAGACCGACCTCTCCAAACTTCGGCAGCAGCGACGCCTTGATCTGGGCCGCGAGTGGCTCAACCTGCGTCCAATCGCTTCGATATTTCAGTTGGTACAATGCCTCGCCGGGCTCCGAGCGCATCGTATCGAACATTGGGTGTCCGAATTCGTTATACCCAATGAATTCGCTCGAAAGTGTATGCTTGTTAAGGGCATATCCAGCATCCCAACCGCCTTCGAGCTTTTTAAGCTGAACTTTCATACTCCCGTCCTGCCAAATTGCTTTGCCAGCCTTCCTTCAAGGCAACCTCAAAGGGCACCTATACAAAGTTCCCGTGCTCTCTGACAGTACGTTGGTTGGCAACCTAGCCGCGACGCAACCTTTCGGCGAGTTACCCCCCGATCAACAGCTAAGGCCTTGTCGGTCATGGTGATCCAGCGCTAGCCTCTCCCCCATGGACGCCGAGGCATCACCAGCACGCTCCATTTCCTCTCAATTGCGCGGCGCGTTGAGCGCCTGCCGCGAGGTGTTTGCGCATATTCCGCGGCTGGCGCTCGACATTGCGCTGCCGACGCTGTGTGTTTCCTGCCGTGAGCCGGTCGATGGCGAGGGGGTCTGCGCCGAATGCTGGGCCAAATTGTCGTTCATCGAACCGCCCTACTGCCCGCGGCTCGGCATTCCCTTTGTCTACGATCCCGGCCCGGACCTGCTGTCGATGGAGGCGATCGCCAATCCACCCGCCTACCGCAGAGCCCGCGCCGCGGTGCGCTATGACGACGTCGCGCGCACCCTGGTGCATGCGCTGAAATACCAGGACCGCACCGATCTGGCGCCCGCGATGGGCCGCTGGATGGCGCGGGCGGGGAAGGAATTGCTCGGCGAAGCCGACGTGATGGTCCCGGTTCCCTTGCATTGGCGGCGCGGCTGGAGCCGCCGCTACAACCAGTCCGGCGCGCTGGCGCGGGTGATTTCGCGTCAAACCGGGGTGAAACTGGTCTCCGAGGCGCTCCGGCGCGTTCGGGCGACGGAACAGCAGATCGGGCTGTCGCGGTCGCAGCGCGCCAGCAATGTGCAGGGCGCTTTCAAGGTCGCCCCTGAGCGGTCAGCCGATATAGAGGGCCGCCGCGTGGTCCTGATCGACGACGTCCTGACCTCCGGCGCCACCACGGACGCCTGCGCGCGGGCCCTGTTGCGCGCCAGGGCCGCCGAGGTCGACGTGCTGGTCTTCGCGCGGGTTGTGGACACCCACCGGGCTCCCATATAATTCAATAAGTTGTAGTTCGAACCCGAGCGCGCCATGCCTGCTGCCGTTGAAATCTATACCCGCCCGGGCTGCGGTTACTGCACCGCGGCCAAATCGCTGCTGACGCGCAAGAACGCCGCGTTCACGGAACTCAGCGTGTCGACCGATCCGTCGTACCGCGAACAGATGTACGATCGGGCCGGCGCCGGCTCGACGTTTCCGCAAATCTTCATCGGCGCAACCCATGTCGGTGGCTGCGACGAGCTTTATGCCCTGGACCGCGAGGGCAGGCTCGACGCGATGCTGGCGGGAGAAAAGGCCTCCTCATGAGCGCGACCTTTACCGCCGCGATGGTGCAGATGCGCACCGCGCTACTGCCGGAGCCGAGCCTCGAGCAGGGCATGAAGCTGATCCGCGAGGCGGCGGCGCAAGGCGCCGACTATGTGCAGACCCCCGAGGTCAGCAACATGATGCAACTGAATCGCAAGGCGCTGTTCGAGCATCTGGCCAGCGAAGCGGACGACAAGTCGCTGAAAGCCTATCGCGCGCTGGCGGCGGAATTGAAGATCCATCTGCACATCGGCTCGCTGGCGCTGCGCTTCTCGCCGGAGAAGGCGGTCAACCGTTCATTCCTGATCGGGCCCGACGGCAACCTGCTCGCCAGCTACGACAAGATCCACATGTTCGACATCGACCTGCCCGGCGGCGAGAGCTATCGCGAATCGGCCAATTACCAGCCGGGCGAGACCGCCGTGATTTCGGACCTGCCGTGGGGCCGGATCGGGCTCACGATCTGCTACGACGTGCGCTTTCCGGCGCTCTATCGCGCGCTGGCCGAGAGCGGCGCGTCGTTCCTGTCAGTGCCGTCGGCGTTCACCCGGAAGACCGGCGAAGCCCATTGGCACATCCTGTTGCGCTCCCGCGCCATCGAGACCGGCTGCTTCGTGTTCGCCGCCGCGCAATGCGGCCTGCACGAGAACAAGCGCGAGACGTTCGGGCATTCGCTGATCGTCGCGCCCTGGGGCGAGATCATTGCCGAAGGCGGCGTCGAGCCCGGCGTGTTCCTGGCCGAGATCGATACTTCCAGAGTGGAGACCGCGCGCAAAACCGTGCCGTCGTTGCAGCATGGAAGGCGCTTTGGCGTCGCCGATCCCAAGGCCGGGCCGGAACATCTGCACCTCGTCCGGGGTTCGGCATGATCCGCTACAATTTACGTTGCGAGCGGGGCCACGCCTTCGAAAGCTGGTTCCAGAGTTCGTCCGCCTACGAGAGCCAGGAGAAGCGCCGGCTGGTGAGCTGTCCATCCTGCGGCTCGGTCAAGGTCGAGCGCGCCATCATGGCGCCGCGGATCGTCAGCAAGAAGGGCCGCGACAGCGCCCCGGTGCCGGCGGCGGAGATTGCCGGTACGGAAGTGGCGGCAACGGAATCCACGCCGCTGTTGATGGCGCAGGAGCGCGAGCTGCGCGCCAAGATCAAGGAATTGCGCGACCACATCACCCGGAACGCCGACAATGTCGGCGAGCGCTTTCCCACCGAAGCCCGCAAGATGCATTACGGCGATATCGAGCACCGCCCGATCTATGGCGAGGCCTCGCCCGACGAAGCCCGCGCCCTGATCGACGAGGGCGTCGAGGTCTCGCCGCTGCCGGTGCTGCCGGACGATCGGAATTGACGCGTAGCGTCATTGCTGGGCGCGAAGCGAACCGGAATGACGGCTTGAGCGACCCTACGCCGCCACCAGCAGCGCCACGCCCGCCACGATCAGCACGATGCCGAAGAGCTCTCGCGCAGCAAGCGGCTGCTTGAAGGAATAATACGCCACGGCTTGCGCGAACAGCACTTCGACCAGCGCCAGCGTGCGGACATTGGCGGCCGCCGTCAGCGCGAACGCCAGGAACCAGAATTGCGAGGCGAATGCGCCCATGAAGCCCGCCAGCATCGAGGGCCGCCACAGGCCGAGGATTTTCCGCAGCACGTCGGGCGCGCGGAACAGCAAATAGATCGTCAGCACCAGCGTCTGCACGAACAGGCCGAACACCAGCGTGTAGGACGCCGCCGTCACGAAGGAAACGCCAGGCACCGTGATGATGGCGCCGCGAAAACCGATCGCCGAGAGCGCGAAGAAGGCGGCCGCGACCAGGCCGATGATGGTCGGCTTCAGTTCGGCAAAACCCTTTTCGCCGCCCGGCCGCAACGCGGTGATGACCACACCGATGGTCGCAATCAGGATCGCAACCACTTTCAGCACCGTCAGATGATCGCTGAGAAAGATGAAGCCGAAGATCGCGGTCTGGATCGCCTCGGTCTTGAGGTACGCCGTGGTCACCACGAACGAGCGGTCGTTCATCGCCAGCAGCATCATGCCGGTCGCGACGATCTGGCTGAGCGCGCCGAGCAGCAGCCACGGCCAGAACGACGCGGTCGGCCACGGGATGCGGTCGCCGGTGACGGCCACCACGACCACGAAGAAGATGATCGAGAACGGAAAGCCGAACAGGAAGCGGATATTGGTGGCGCCCCAGGTGCCCAGCGGCCCGGTCAGCGAACGTTGCATCGCATTGCGCGCGACCTGGCCAAGCGCAGCAATGAGGGTGAAGGGAATCCAGAGCGAGGCGATCGTGAGCATGGGAGTACCGGCGGGAGCTGCCGCACCGTGCCGGGCGCGGCGCGCGCGGTCAACCTGATCGGCGCATGACAGGATTGCGCTCTACTCCCTCGCCCCGCTCTTGCGGGGAGAGGGTTGGGGTGAGAGGCTCTCTCCACGGGCGAGATGTATCGATGGGCCTGTACCCCCTCACCCGGCGCTGCGCGCCGACCTCTCCCCGCAAGCGGGGCGAGGTAAGCAAGTGATCTACATCTCCTCCGCGACCACCATGTAGTTCACGTCCATGTCGGACGAGATGCTCCATTTGTCGGCGAGCGGGCTGTAGACGACGCCGGCCTGTTCGGTGATGGCGAGGCGGTTGTTGGCGAGATGATGCGCGAGTTCGTCGGGGGTGACGAACTTGTTCCACTCATGGGTGCCGCGCGGCAGCCAGCGCAGCACATATTCGGCGCCGACGATCGCCAGCGCAAAGCTCTTCCAGTTGCGGTTCAAGGTCGAGAGCACCATCATCCCGCCCGGCTTGAGCATCGCTGCGCAGCGGTTGAGGAACAGGCCGACATCGGCGACGTGCTCGACCACTTCCATCGCCAGCACGATGTCGAAGCGCTCGCGCACATCCATCTGTTCGGCGGTGGTGCAGCGGTAGTCGATCGACAGATGGCCCTTGTCGGCGTGCAGCTTCGCGGCGGCGATATTGCTGGCGGAGGGGTCGATGCCGATCACCTGCGCGCCGAGCCGCGTGAACGGCTCGCACAACAGGCCGGCGCCGCAGCCGATGTCGAGGATGCGCAGGCCCCCGAGGCAGTTCAGGCTTTTGACGTTGCGCTCGAACTTGCGGCAGGCGGCGTCGCGGATATAGGCCAGCCGCAGCGGGTTGATCTTGTGCAGCGGGGCCATCTTGCCCCGAGGGTCCCACCACTCGTCCGACAGTTTTGAAAATTTCGCGACTTCGGCCGGATCGACCGTGCTGCCCGATGCACCGGCGTGGTTTGATTGCATGGCCATGGTTTACGCACCGACCGGTCGTGCCGTGATGGCATTGCGAAATGCCAACGGCGAAGCAATGGTGTTGAGGGTCTTGCCGCCCTCGCCGACCCCCAGCACCGTCACATTGCCGTAGTTGAGGATGCGGCCGAGAATGCTCTGGTCGACGTCGACGCTTTCCACCTTGTCCACGCTCATCTCGAAGGTCTGCCGTTTCACAAAGCCGGTCTTGTGGACCACGCGGAAATTCGTGACGTCGGTCTCGGTGGTCCAGCGGTGAAACCAGGCGGTCGCCGTCTTGTACAGGGCGGCAATGGCGACGATCGCCGCCAGCGACCAGCCGACCAACACCAGCGGCCCCGCCGGGATCATGCCCGAACCCACGAACAGGGCTGCCGCCACCACCCAGAGCGTGATCGCCGGCAGGAAGAATATCCAGTGTGCATTGGTGGAATACAGCACCTTCTCGCCGGGCTGCAGGATATCGTCGATATAACGCCCCATACACCCTTGACCTGAACTGAAACCGCCCGAATTGCGCCCGACCCGAGTTGACCCGCCACCACTGCATTTTGCGTCATTTTAGACCGAAAATGCACCCGGAATGCTTGCCCCGGGCGGCGGCGCTATGTATACGCCGCTTTCGGCCCCGACGCTCCATTTTCGTGCGGGCCACCATACTTATCCTCACAGGGAATGCACGCGTCGTCATGGGCCGCCTCGTGATGAAATTCGGCGGTACGTCCGTCGCCAATATCGACCGAATCCGCAACGTCGCGCGCCACGTCAAGCGCGAAGTCGATGCCGGACATGACGTCGCCGTCGTGGTGTCGGCGATGTCCGGCAAGACCAACGAGCTGGTGGAGTGGTGCCGCGACGCCTCCCCGATGCACGACGCGCGCGAATATGACGCCGTGGTGGCCTCGGGCGAGCAGGTCACGTCGGGCCTCCTGGCCATTGCATTGCAGGCGATCGGCATTCAGGCCCGCTCCTGGCAGGGCTGGCAGATCCCGATCCGCACCTCGGACGCGCACGCTTCGGCGCGCATCCTCGAGATCGACGGGTCCGAGATCATCAACCGCTTCAAGGACCGCAAGGAAGTCGCGGTCATCGCCGGCTTCCAGGGCATCAATCCGCAGACCGGCCGAATCACCACGCTGGGGCGCGGCGGCTCGGACACCTCGGCGGTGGCGATCGCGGCCGCCCTGCATGCCGACCGCTGCGACATCTATACCGACGTCGACGGCGTCTACACGACCGACCCGCGCGTGGTTCCCAAGGCGCGGCGGCTCGACAAGATCGCTTTCGAGGACATGCTGGAACTGGCCTCGCAGGGCGCCAAGGTGCTGCAGGTGCGCTCGGTGGAACTCGGCATGGTGCATAGCATGCCGATCTTCGTGCGTTCCAGCTTCGACAAGCCCGAGGATATCGACCCGCACGCCACGCCGCCGGGCACGCTGATCTGCAGCGAGGAGGAAATCATGGAAAACCACGTCGTCACCGGCATCGCCTTCTCCAAGGACGAAGCCCAGATTTCCGTGCGCCAGATCGAGGACAAGCCCGGCGTTGCCGCCTCGATTTTCGGACCGCTCGCCGACGCCAACATCAATGTCGACATGATCGTGCAGAACGTCTCCGAGGACGGCAAGTTCACCGACCTGACCTTCACGGTGCCGGCCTCCGACTATGCCCGCGCCCGGGACACCATCACCTCGGCCAAGGACAAGATCGGCTACAAGCGGCTCGACAGCGCCACCGACGTCGCCAAGGTATCGGTGATCGGCAGCGGCATGCGCAGCCATGCCGGCGTCGCCGCCCAGGCATTCAAGGCGCTGTCGGAGCGCAAGATCAACATCCGCGCCATCACCACCTCCGAGATCAAATTCTCGGTCCTGATCGACGCCGCCTATACCGAACTGGCGGTGCGCACGCTCCACACGCTCTATGGGCTCGACCAGGGCTAGAACAATTTTCTCTTAGCTACCGCAGCATCGGTCCCACAGAGACGTTATTGCTACTGGCAGGCGTTTTGCTTGGCAAAGCCAGCCTCGATTGGCTATACGGCCTGACAGGTGAGCTGCCGCAAACTGTGCCACAGTTTGGCGATCCCGATTCGGCCGGGAACGATGATTGAGTGGCGGCTTGCGGCGCCGCCGAATGAATAAAATTGTTGCTATTGTTGAGTTTCACGCCAGCGCCCGGCCACCCGGATTGCTGGCCTCGCGGGGGAGGATTTTTGCACATGCGGAGCGCGTCGGGAGGTCCCCGCGTCTTGTTGAGACGGCTCCGCGAAACCATGGCGGAGCAGGTCTCCGCCCAGGAGCGGCTGGACAAGATCGTGGTCCTGATCGCGGCCAATATGGTGGCCGAGGTCTGCTCGACCTACGTGCTGCGCGTCGATAACACGCTCGAACTCTACGCCACCGAAGGTCTGAACCGCGACGCCGTCCACAGAACGGTTCTGAGCGCGCATGAAGGCCTGGTCGGCCTCGTGGCCAGCGAGGCCACCCCGCTCAACCTCTCCGACGCGCAAAGCCATCCGGCGTTCTCGTTCCGCCCGGAAACCGGCGAAGAAATCTACCATTCGTTCCTGGGCGTGCCGATCCTGCGCGCCGGCAACACACTCGGCGTGCTGGTGGTGCAGAACCGCGCCAAGCGCACCTATGTCGAGGAAGAGGTCGAGGCGCTGCAGACCACCGCGATGGTGGTCGCGGAAATGATCGCTTCCGGCGAACTGGCGGCGCTGGCGCAGCCCGGCGCGGAGCCGGCGGCGCGGCATTCCCTGCACAAGGCCGGCGCGATCCTGTCCGACGGCATCGCGCTCGGCCATGTCGTGCTGCACGAGCCGCGCGTCGTCATCACCAATTACATTGCCGAGGACCTGCCGAAGGAAATCAAGAAACTGGACACGGCGCTGACCAAGTTGCGCGCCGATCTCGACCGCATGCTGGAGCGCGGCGATGTCGCCGAGGGCGGCGAGCACCGCGAGGTGCTGGAAGCCTACCGGATGTTCGCCAATGACCATGGCTGGTCGCACAAGCTGCACGAGGCGGTCGCCACCGGCCTCACCGCGGAAGCCGCCGTCGAGCGCGTGCAATCCGACACCCGCGCGCGCATGCTGCGCTCGACCGATCCTTATTTGCGCGACCGGCTGCACGACCTCGAAGACCTCGGCCACCGCCTGATGCGGCAACTGGTCGGCCAGGACCACGCGCCGTCGCGCGAACAATTGCCCGACAATGCGATCCTGATCGCGCGCGCGATGGGCCCCGCGGCGCTGCTCGACTACGACCGCAAGCGCCTGCGCGGCCTGGTGCTGGAGGAAGGCACGGCGAATTCCCACGTCTCGATCGTGGCGCGCGCGCTCGGCATTCCCGCGGTCGGCGAGATTCCGAACGCGTCCGGCATCGCGGATGCCGGCGACGCCATCATCGTCGACGGCACGTCAGGCTCGATCTATGTGCGCCCATCGGCCGAGATCGAATCGGCCTATGCCGAGCGTGTGCGATTCCGGGCGCGGCGGCAGGCGCAATATTCGGCGCTGCGCGACAAGCCCTGCGTCACCAGGGACGGCGAAAAGATCGAGCTGATGATCAATGCCGGCCTCGTCATCGACCTGCCGCATATCGACGACACCGGCAGCGCCGGCATCGGGCTGTTCCGGACCGAACTGCAATTCATGGTCGGCCAGAGCCTGCCGCGCAGCTCCGACCAGCTCGCGCTGTATCGCACCGTGCTGGACGCCGCGGGCAACAAGCCCGTCACGTTCCGCACGCTCGACATCGGCGGCGACAAGGCGCTGCCCTATATGGAAACCGTGGTCGAGGAAAATCCGGCGCTCGGCTGGCGCGCGATCCGGCTCGGCCTCGACCGCCCCGGCCTGCTGCGCGGCCAGATCCGCGCGCTGCTGCGCGCCGGCGGCGGCCGCGCATTGAAGATCATGTTCCCGATGATTTCCGAGGTCGCCGAATTCGACCAGGCCAAGGCCATCGTCGAGCGTGAACTGACGTATTTGCGCCAGCACGGCCATGCGCTGCCGGAACGCATCGACGTCGGGACCATGGTGGAAGTGCCGGCGCTGCTCTACCAGATGGACGAGCTGCTGAAGAGGGTCGACTTCGTCTCCGTCGGCTCCAACGACCTGTTCCAGTTCATGTTCGCGGTCGACCGCGGCAACGCCAAGGTTTCGGAACGGTTCGACACCATGTCGGCGCCGATCCTGCGCGCGCTGCGCGACATCGTGCGCAAGGCCGATGCCGCCAAGAAGACCGCATCCTTGTGCGGCGAGATGGCGTCGAAGCCGCTCGGCGCGCTGGCGCTGATCGCGCTCGGCTACCGCTCGCTGTCGCTGTCGGCGACCGCCCATGGCCCGGTGAAGGCGATGATCCTCGATCTCGACGCCAAGAAGGCCGCTTCGGTGTTGACGCCGCTGCTGGATGCGCCGTCCGGCAGTGTCTCGATCCGGCAAAAGCTGACGGAATTCGCGGAAGCCGAGGGGCTGTCGTTGTAGCGAGGCTCGGCCCCCGCAACGCAACCCTTCCCTTTCCGTCATTGAGAACCTTGCCATGTTACCCGAAGCCAAACTCGACGTCCTGCTCGCCCATCACGCCTCGCTCGAAGCCGAGCTGCTGGGACAATTGAGTTCCGAGAAATACGTCAAGACCACGCGCGAACTCGCCGAGCTCAATCCGCTGATCGATGCCGTCAAGGCGTACCGCGCCGCCCGCGCCGAGATTGCGGATACCGAGACGCTGCTGGCGGATTCCGCCACCGATCCGGAAATGCGCGGCATGGCGGAAGCCGAACTCGAGACATTGCAGGCGCGCGTCGGCGAGCTCGAGCAGAAGATCCGCGTCGCGCTGCTGCCGAAAGACGCCATGGACGACCGCAACGTGATGCTGGAAATCCGTGCCGGCACCGGCGGCGACGAGGCGGCCTTGTTCGCCGGCGATCTGTTCCGGATGTATGAGCGGTTTGCCGCCCTGCAGGGCTGGAAGGTCGAAGTGATCTCCGCCAGCGAAGGCACCATGGGCGGCTTCAAGGAAATCATCGCCGAGGTGCAGGGCCGCGGCGCGTTCGCCAAGCTGAAATTCGAATCCGGCGCGCATCGCGTGCAGCGCGTGCCCGACACCGAGACGCAGGGCCGCATCCACACGTCGGCCGCGACCGTCGCGGTGCTGCCCGAGGTCGAGGATGTCGATGTCGACATCAAGAACGAGGATCTGCGGATCGAAACCATGCGCGCGCAGGGCGCCGGCGGCCAGCATGTCAACAAGACCGAATCGGCGATCCGCATCACCCATATCCCGACCGGCATCGTGGTCATGATGCAGGACAGCCGCTCGCAGCACAAGAACCGCGCCTCCGCGATGAACATCCTGCGCTCGCGCATCTATGACGCCGAGCAGCAGCGCATCAATGCCGCGCGCTCGGCCGACCGCAAGGAAAAGGTCGGCTCCGGCGACCGCTCCGAGCGCATCCGCACCTATAATTTTCCGCAAGGCCGCGTCACCGATCACCGGATCAATCTCACCCTCTACAAATTGCCGCAGGTGATCTCGGGCGAATCGCTCGGCGAATTGATCGATGCGCTGACCACCGAGCACCAGGCCGCCCAGCTCGCCGCCCAGGGCGCGGCGGCGTGAGCGCCTACCCGTTGTCGTCCCCGCTTCCCGCAACAACGGGCTCCTGTGGCGATGGGGCCCTGCGCTCGCAGGGACGCCAGGTGGATGGTTTTGCGTGAGAACGTCGCATGGCTGATTCTTTCGCCGGACAAACCGTCGACAGCGTGCGGCGCGCGCTCACCGTGCGCTTCAAATCCAGCGCGGTCGATTCTGCCGAGATCGACTCGCGTTTGCTGGTCGGCGCGGTGCTCGGCCTCGATCTCACCGGACTGATCACGGCCGCGCACCGGCAACTCACGGCGGACGAATCGACGCGGCTGGAAGATTTTGCGCGCCGTCGCCTGCAGGGAGAACCGGTGGCGCGCATTCTCGGCCGCAAGGAATTCTGGGGGCTGCCGCTCAAACTGTCGCCCGCGACGCTGGTGCCGCGGCCCGACACCGAGACCGTGGTCGAACTGGCGCTGGAATTGCTGCGCGCCGGTGGCGCGCCGGACCGTCCATTGCGGATCGCCGATCTCGGCACCGGTTCGGGCGCGATCCTGCTGGCGCTGTTGTCGGAATTGCCGAACGCACAGGGGTACGGCACCGACATCTCGACGACAGCCTTGCAGACCGCGAGCGCCAACGCCGCCCATGCCGGCCTCGCGCATCGCGCGACGTTCATCGCCTGCGATTACGCCACCGGATTGTCTGGCCCGTTCGATCTGATCGTGTCCAACCCACCCTATATCCGCTCGGCGGATATAGCGGGCCTTGCCACCGAAGTCAGGGAATATGACCCGCGGACCGCGCTCGATGGCGGCGCGGATGGACTGGAGGCCTACCGTGCACTGATCCCGCAGGCCGCTGGCCTGCTGGCGCCGGATGCCATCCTGGTTGTGGAGGCCGGGGAAGGCCAGAGCGGCGAGATCGCGGCCTTGATGACGGCGGCGGGGTTATGGCCTGCCGGTACCCCCAAGGCCGATCTGGCGGGCATCGAGAGGGCGGTTTCGGGGCGCAAAATGCCCAGATAAAGTCCTATTGGAACGCAAAAAAACCGCTTGGAATATTCCGCGGGAGCGACTACGTTCCGGCCACAACATCGGTCCAGGGTTGCCGCCCCCCATAGGTAATATCGGGTGGAGGCCAGAGTTCTCGAAACGAGAGCCCGCCGAGTGAAAGGTTCCAAAACGCAGGTCCAATCGAGCGCAATAGCCTGAGCTGTGCTGCTCTCGACCGCAAAGCGAACGAAAGCCTGATATTGCGCTTGAAGACTTACGCAAGAAACAGTCACGCAAAACGGTTACGCAGAGCCCGTGCTCCAGCGACCGTTGCGGCTGGCTCCTGCGGGCTTGTTTTGGTCGGGCGTTTTTCTGTTGGGCTGGTTTTGGCAGGCTAAGTGATTGGTCCGGCCGGCTGTGAATGCCGGCGCTTGGGGAAACGCGTCTTTGTTGAACGCGATGGTTGGCGAAATCGACGTCATGAATTTGAACGACACCGTGAATCGGTGCGCACGATCGTGCACCCGATCCGGTGAGGCTACGACGGCAACTGCATAACTTCAGGGCTGGAATAAAGGCAAGACATGAGAAACGGTCAGAACAACAAGCGGATGCGTAACCGGAATAACAATAACAACAACAATAACAACAATAACAATAACCGGCGCGGTCAAAACCCGATGACCCGGGTGTTCGAATCGAACGGACCCGACATCAAGATCCGCGGTACCGCCTCCCACGTTGCGGAAAAATACGTCCAGCTGGCGCGTGATGCGCGCTCTTCGGGCGATCCGGTCGCTGCCGAGAACTACTACCAGCACGCCGAACATTATTTCCGCCTGATCGCCGCCGCCCAGGAGCAATTCCGGCAGAATCAGCCGCAACCGCGCACCGAAAACGAAATGCCGGCGACCGAGGAAGGCGACGACGAGGGCGAGAGCTTCTCGCATTTCGGCCAGGAGCCGGGCTTCGTCCCGCAACAGCAACAGCCGTTCGTGCCGCGTGACAACAATCAGCCGCGCGATTTCCAGCCGCGCGACGGACAACCCTTCCAGCGCGACCGCGACCAGCAGCCGCGTGAGCATCATCGCGAGCGCGAACATCGCCCACAGCCGCAATATCAGCCGCCGCAACCCCAGCCGCAGCCGGTGATTGCCGATCCCGGCGGCGTCGATCGACTGCCGTCCTTCATCACCGGACCGCAGCCGCAGGTGAACGGCGCGCCCGGTTTCGAAGGCAATGGCAGCGGTGAACGCTTCCCGCGCCGGCGCCGCCGGCCGCACGGCCCGCGCCCCGACAACGCGGCCGCCGCTCCCGCCGCGCCGAGCGAAGATTTCAATCCGGGGAATGAGTAGGTAGTTAGCCATCGTCCCGGCCAAGGCCGGGACGCATACGCCGTGTCCTCGCATTGAGGCACGGCGTCAGGCGACTTCTTTCAACAACGGCTATTGGTGGTTATGGGTCCCGGCCTGCGCCGGGACGACATCGATATGTGTCGCCGTCGTCGACGACGGCACCAGCACCGGCGGCAGCGATGGAATCAGCCGCGTGCGCTCGCGATGCGCGGGGATCGCGCGATAGACCTGCTTGGTCGCTTCCACGATATGCACGCCAGCAAACGGCAGCGACAGCGCGGCGCCGACGCGCTCCCATGCCATCGCCGAACGCAGGAACCAGCCCTTGCCGACCGGCGGCAGGAACAGTGCCTCGCTCCAGGCCGTCGGCGTGAACCAGGTCTGCCGCAGCAATTGCGTGATCTGCGCCCGTGAATAGGGCCGGCCGTGACCGAACGGCGTGTTGTCGGTGCGCGTCCACACGCCGCGGCGGTTGGGGATGACGGCGATCAGGCGGCCGGACGGCGCCAGGACGCGCCACACCTCGCGGAGCAGCCGTTCCGGATCGTCGGACATTTCCAGCGCATGGACCAGCAGCACGCGATCGACAGCCGCGTCCGGCAGCGGCATCGAGAATTCATCGATCAGGGTCGCCAATGCCGGCCGCGCCGTCGGCCATTTCAGCACGCCCTGCGCCGCCGGCATGAAGGCGATACAGCGTTCGGAATCTTCGCGGAACAGGCCGAGATAGGGCGTCGGGTAGCCGAGCCCGAGCACGCGCAGGCCGTCCGCGTCGGGCCATTGCGCCCGGATGCCGCGATTGATCAGCTGCCGCGCCACGATGCCGAGGCGGCGCGAATAGAAATCACGGAGATCGATGACGTCGATGGTCATGGGGCCAATCTATCACGCCGCCGTTCCCCGGGGGCCTGCAGAAATTTGCATTGCCGCATGAGCGTTAACGCCATATTTCCTGCCTATGTGGGGCGTGTTAGCCTTACGCTTATCCAATACGTGGAGATACCATGGCCGCGGAAATTCGCACCTTCACCTGCCTCAACGACAATTTCGGCTATTTGATCCACGATCCCGCCACCAAGGCGACCGCATCGATCGACGCGCCGGAAGCCGGGCCCATCATCAAGGCGCTGGAGCGCGAAGGCTGGACGCTGACGGATATTCTGGTCACCCATCACCACCACGACCATGTCGGCGGCGTCGCCGAACTGAAGCAGAAATACAATTGCCGGGTCGTCGCCCCGCACGACAACTCGACCAAGATCGCCAATGTCGATCTGCGCGTCGGCCATGGCGACGTCATCAAGGTCGGCAGCCTGCTGGTGCGGGTGCTGGAAACCCCCGGCCACACGCTCGACCATGTCTCCTATGTGTTCGACAGCGAGAAGGCGGTGTTCGCCGCCGACACGCTGTTCTCGATCGGATGCGGCCGGGTGTTCGAGGGCACCTATCCCATGATGTGGGATTCGCTATTGAAGCTGCGCGCGCTGCCGGACGATTTCAAACTCTATTGCGGCCACGAATATACCGCCTCCAACGTCAAATTCGCGCTCACGGTCGAGCCCGATAATCCCGCACTGGTCGCGCGCGCCGCGGAAGTGACGAAGTTGCGCGCGGAGAACAAGCCGACGATTCCGGTGCTGCTTGGCGACGAAAAGAAGGCCAATGTGTTCCTGCGCGCCGACGAACCGTCGGTCGCCGCCAAACTCCACATGAAGGGCGCCAACGCCGCCGACGTGTTCGGCGAACTGCGTGAACGCAAGAACAAGTCCTGATGAAGGTTCCGGCAAGCGCCGCCGGGATGAGCGCCGCCGAGATCATCGCGCGGCTGGAACTGAAGCCGCACCCCGAAGGCGGGCATTATCGCGAGACCTTCCGCGATTCCCGCAGCGATGCCGGCGGCCGTTCGCGATCGACCGCGATCTATTTCCTGCTGGCGCGCGGCGAACGCTCGCACTGGCACCGCATCGACGCGGTCGAGATCTGGCATTACTACGCCGGCAGCGCGCTGACGCTGAGGATTGCCGATGATGACGGGCAATGGAGTTTTAGACTCGGCCCCAACCTCGCGGCCGGCGAGCAGCCGCAGGCGATCGTGCCGCCGCACACCTGGCAGGCCGCCGAGACCACCGGCGACTGGACGCTGGTCGGCTGCACCGTGGTCCCCGGCTTCGATTTTGCGACATTCGAGATGGCGCCGAAGGATTGGGAGCCGGACTAGCTCTCGTCATCGCTTCCACACCATATCCTTTGCCGCGATCAGGCCGCCGCCGGCGATCAGGACCGCGGCCATCGCCATCCCTGGGCTTGGTTTGGCAAAGCCAGCGAGGATCAGGAACGCGGTCGAGAGCAACGGCGTCGCATAGGACGCCGCTCCCAGCACGCGGATGTCGCCGCGCTTCATGCCGATGTCCCAGGTAAAGAACGCAGCGCCGACCGGACCGACGCCCAGCGCGATAATCGCAAGCCACTGCCCTGACGTTTCCGGCCAGACCGTGGTCTCGACCATGCCATGGACCAATGCGGCGAGCAGCGCGGTCGCCAGACAAAAGCCGGCCACCGCGTCGGTCGGCACGGCCTTGAGTTTGCGCGACATCACCGAATAGCCCGCCCACACAAAGGCGGCGACAAGGGCCGCCACCAGTCCGGGGATCTGGCCAGGTGCAAAACCACCGCCGCTATTGCCCGTGAACAGCAACACGGTGCCGGCAAGCCCGAGCAGTGCACCGATCATGTGATGCGTGGCCAGCCGCTCGCCCGGAAGCAACGACGAGAACAGCACGATCAGCAGCGGCCAGAGATACGTCAGCAGCCCCGCTTCGGCCGGCGGCGCAAAACGCAGCGCCAGGAAATACAGCGCGTGAAAGCCGAACAGGCCGCCGACGCCGACGGCCCAGGCCACGAGCGGTTGCTTCTGGGCGGCGAAGGCTGATGGACGCCAGATGAAGCTGAGGAACGCCGTCGCCGCCCCGATCGCGAACGTCATGGCGGCGAGCTGAAACACCGGAATCCTGCCGGTCGCAACGGTCATGACCGCCAGCAGCGACCACATCAGGATCGCGGTCAGTCCGATCAGGGTAGCGGCGCGGGGAGTCATGTGGCCGTCATTGCGAGCGAAGCGAAGCAATCCATCCATCATACATCACAAGGCTGGATTGCTTCGTCGCAAGTGCTCTTCGCAATGACTCAGATCACACCATGTACTGGCCGCCATTGATCGTCAGCGTCGAGCCGGTGATGGCGCCGGCCTCGTCGGCGGCGAGGAACACCACCGCGCGGGCGATTTCTTCGGGCTCGCCGAGGCGGTTGACCGGGATCAGCGGCAGGATGGCCTTCTCCAGCACGTCCTTCGGCACCGCCTGCACCATTTCGGTGTTGATGTAGCCGGGGCAGATCGCGTTCACGGTGATGCCGCCCTTGGCGTTTTCCAGCGCGAGCGCCTTGGTGAAGCCGATATCGCCGGCCTTGGCCGCCGAGTAATTGACCTGGCCGAACTGTCCCTTCTGGCCGTTGATCGAGGAGATGTTGATGACGCGGCCGAACTTGCGGGCGCGCATGCCTTCGATCACCTGGCGGGTCATGTTGAACAGCGAACCGAGATTGGTGTTGATGACCGCGTTCCACTGTTCGAGCGTCATCTTGTGGAAGGCACCGTCCTTGGTGATGCCGGCATTGTTGACGAGAACGTCGACCGGGCCGAGGTCGGCTTCGACCTGCTTGACGCCGGCCGCGCAGGCGTCAAACGAGCTGACGTCCCATTTGTAGACGGGAATGCCGGTATCGGCCTTGAATTTCTCGGCCGCGGCATCATTGCCGGCATAGCTCGCCGCAACCTTGTAGCCCGCGGCCTTCAGCGATTTGCTGATCGCAGCGCCAATGCCCCTCGTGCCCCCCGTAACCAATGCAACACGTGCCATGTCGTATCCTCCTCCTTGGTGGTCTTTTTAGAAGCCGGAATTGTCCCGGTCTTTGACGAAATCTGGCTTCTTGAATTCGATGCGCTTCGGCAACGCACCAGAGATGAAAATGCCCGGCGCAAGACCGGGCATTTCAGTTTTATCGATTTGCACCGAGGTTGATAGATGAAGTTTTCATCAACAACGCGTCCAGTCTGCCTCTAGTTCAGCCGCGTGCACGGCGTTCAATCGCGTGCAATGCACATGGCAATGCCCATGCCGCCGCCGATGCACAGGGTGGCGAGGCCCTTCTTGGCGTCGCGCTTCTGCATCTCGTGCAGCAGCGTCACCAGCACGCGGGCGCCGGAAGCGCCGACGGGATGGCCGATCGCGATCGCACCGCCATTGACGTTGACCTTGCCGGTATCCCAGCCGAGATCCTTGTTGACCGCACAGGCCTGTGCCGCAAACGCCTCGTTGGCCTCGATCAGATCGAGATCGCCGATATTCCAGCCGGCCTTCTTGAGCGCGGCGCGGGAAGCCGGGATCGGGCCGGTGCCCATGATCTTGGGATCGACGCCGGCCTGCCCCCAGGAGACGATGCGGGCGAGCGGCTTCTTGCCCTGCCTGGCGGCTTCCTTGGCGGTCATCAGCACCACGGCCGCCGCGCCGTCATTGATGCCCGAGGCATTGCCAGCGGTCACGGTGCCATCCTTCTCGAATGCCGCGCGCAGCTTGCCCATCGCATCGATCGTGGCGCCATGGCGCGGATATTCGTCGGTGTCGACCACGATGTCACCCTTGCGGGTCTTGATGGTGACGGGGACGATCTCGTCCTTGAACTTGCCGGCCTTCTGCGCGGCCTCGGCCTTGTTCTGCGAAGCGACCGCGAACTCGTCCTGCTGGGCGCGGGTGATTTGATACTGCCTGGCGACGTTCTCGGCGGTGTTGCCCATGTGGTAGCCGTTGAAGGCGTCCCACAGGCCGTCCTTGATCATGGTGTCGACCAGCTCAAGGTTGCCCATCTTGGCGCCGCCGCGCAGATATTGCGCATGCGGGGCCATGCTCATGGATTCCTGGCCGCCGGCGACGACGATCGAGGAATCGCCGTTGAGCAGCGCCTGGTAGCCGAGCGCGACCGTGCGCAGGCCGGATCCGCAGAGCTGGTTGACGCCCCAGGCCGGGCTTTCCACCGGGATGCCGGCGGCGATCGAGGCCTGACGGGCCGGGTTCTGGCCCTGGGCTGCGGTCAGGATCTGCCCCATGATGACTTCAGAGACCTGGCCGGGCTCGACGCCGGCCCGCTCCAATGCCGCCTTGATGGCGATGGCGCCGAGGTCATGGGCCGGGGTGGTCGCGAATGCGCCGTTGAAGCTGCCGACCGGGGTGCGGGCGGCGCTGACGATGACGACATCGTCTGACATGGACATCTCCTTTGACGTTCTGGGCTTGAGGTTTCTCGACGGCGGGCGGCCGGATGGCGGGCCTGTCTCTTGGGCCCATCCTGTTAACCTAGGCATCAAGTGTCAATTGGGCAGAGGGCAAAATCGCGCCGCGGCGCATTCAAATTGGCGTCTTTGGCAGTTTCCGAAGCAGTCTCCATGCCTTGGAATTAACCGTGCCGCACAAAACGGTAGCCGAACCGCATTGAAAATGCTTACTTTGCTGCGTTGCGCTGCTCGTCTGCCCGTCGGCGATGCCTTCGGGTTCCCTGCTCTCGGTGTCGATGTGAGCCCCATGGCCAAGTCAGAACAACCCACCACGATCAAGAAATACGCCAATCGGCGGCTCTATAATACCGGCACCAGCACCTATGTGACGCTCGAGGACCTCGCAGCGATGGTGAAGGACGGCGAGGACTTTCTCGTCTATGACGCCAAGACCGGTGACGACATCACGCGCTCGGTGCTGGCGCAGATCATCTTCGAACAGGAAAACAAGGCGGGGCAGAATCTGTTGCCGACCACGTTCCTGCGCCAGTTGATCCGCTTCTACGGCGACAGCATGCAGATGGTGGTGCCGAAATATCTGGAACAGTCGATCGACACGCTGACGCGCGAACAGGAAAAGTTCCGCAAGCAGCTCACCAACACGTTCAGTGGAACGCCCTTTGCTCCCCTTGAAGAACACGTCCGCCGCAACATGGAATTGTTTCAGCAGACGTTCTCGATGTTCAAGCCGTTCGTGCCGCCGCGCAGCGGCGCCTCGCTCGAGCCCGAGAAGGTGCCGGAGCCGGCCGCTGACGACGCCAACATCGACGATCTGCGCCGTCAGATGAAAGACATGCAGGAGCGCCTCGAGCGCATGTCGAAAGAGCCGAAGAAGGAAGAGTAGTTTTCGGTTCGCGCGCGAATCTCTCGACGCGTCGTCCCGGCGAAGGCCGGGATCTACCGTGTTAGCTGTCAAGAGGCGGTGGCGCCTTTCCATGGCTGGCCGGACCTTATTACGGCGTTGGCGAAGACGACGAGACGTCGCAGCACGGCGATGAGGGCTAGCTTTGGCGGCTTTCCCT
>JAFKKG010000017.1:0-5802 GCA_017305715.1 Hyphomicrobiales bacterium
GTCTGACTTCCCAGGGCGCGACGGAGGCAAAAGAGCCGTTCTCCGGGGAGAGCACGTTATAAGCCGTAAAGCCATCGCGCAGGGAATGTCGGATGTTCTCCGCTGCCCTGTATGCTCATGCGCGCATTTTTTAGTGCACATTGCGCATGGGACCGCGGGTGCAGCGCGCATCCGGCATTCCCTGCGCCCTTTGAATTGAAGAGGGCGAAGAATTTCTGGCAAAGCTCGGGCGCCATGCGCCGCGAGATCGCGAACACATACTCAGTGTCGTCCCGGCTTTGAGCTCAGATGCGCAATTACGCATCTGAGCTCAAGCCCGGGACGACGGGTGGAGACAGCCGGGGCGCGGAAGAACCGCAGCACAGCTCGAGCTTGCGCCGGTTTCCCCGCTGCAAGGCGGGGAACCATGGCCTGGCGGCGACGTTATCTCCGGTCTGGCGGGCATCACGTCTGCCGCAATTCGAGCCAAAGAACCTTGGGGCTGGGTGTTCCGGGGCGCTTTGTTGTTGGTTCAATTCCGATGGGTGTGCAGTTGATACGGCCCGGTTCGGCAGCGAGCAATTCCGCCTCCATACCGGTCCTGAACGATCATGATCGCGTCATCGAAACCTCGATTCCGGCGCGGCTCGATGATCTCCACTGGAGCGGATTTCACACCCGTGTCGTGCTGGCGCTCGGGATCACCTGGATTCTCGACGGGCTGGAAGTCACGCTGGCGGGCGCGTTGTCCGGCGCGCTGAAGGAAAGTCCGACGCTGCGGTTTTCGAATTTCGACGTCGGGCTGGCCAACAGCGCCTACCTTGCCGGCGCCGTGCTCGGCGCGCTCGGATTTGGCTGGCTGACCGACCGGATCGGCCGCAAGAAATTGTTCTTTATCACGCTCGCGGTCTATCTCACGGCGACCGCGGCAACCGCATTATCGTGGAATGTCGCGAGTTACGCGCTCTTTCGATTCCTGACCGGTGCGGGGATCGGCGGCGAATACACCGCGATCAATTCGACGATCCAGGAATTGGTGCCGGCGCGCTATCGCGGATGGACCGATCTTGTGATCAACGGCAGCTTCTGGATCGGCGCAGCACTCGGCGCCGTCAGCGCGATTGTGCTGCTCGATCCAGCCTGGTTTGCCCCCGATCATGGCTGGCGACTGGCTTACCTGACCGGCGCCGGCCTCGGCCTCGTCGTGTTCGTGATGCGAATGTGGATTCCGGAAAGCCCGCGCTGGTTGATGATCCATGGCCGTCCCGAACAGGCGCACGCGATCGTTGACGCGATCGAGCAATCGGCGGGGCAGGTTCGCGATGACAAGGAAGCGCTGCCGAAGATCAGGCTGCGGATGCGCAGCCACACGCCGCTGCGCGAGGTCTCGCAGACCCTGTTCACGGCCTATCGCCAGCGCTCGCTGGTCGGTTTGGTGCTGATGGTCGCGCAAGCGTTCTTCTACAATGCGATCTTCTTTACCTTCGCGCTGATCCTGACCGATTTCTTCGCCATCCCGGCCAGTCACGTCGGCTGGTACATCCTGCCCTTCGCGGCAGGAAATTTCCTGGGCCCGCTGCTGCTCGGCCGGCTGTTCGATACGCTCGGCCGCCGGGCGATGATCGCGGCGACCTACGGCGTGTCGGGCGTGTTGCTCGCGCTGTCGGGATACCTGTTCTCGATCGGCGCGCTGACGGCGCAGACCCAGACGATCGCCTGGATGGTGATCTTCTTCTTTGCCTCGCCCGCGGCGAGCGCGGCCTATCTCACCGTCAGCGAGACGTTCCCGCTGGAAGTTCGCGCACTGGCGATTGCGCTTTTCTACGCGATCGGCACCGGTATCGGCGGCGTGGCAGGTCCCGCGCTGTTCGGCGTGCTGATCGATACGGGATCGCGGACCAGTGTTTTCGCCGGCTATCTGTTCGGGTCGGCATTGATGGTGGTGGCAGCAGCCGTGGCGTGGCGATACGCCGTCGCGGCCGAGCGCAAGTCGCTCGAAACTGTCGCGCCGCCGCTAGCCTTTGTGGAGTAGGATGAGATGACCGAGGATCTGGCCGAAATGCCATTGGACGACGAAATCGCTGGCGACGAGGAGGCTGTGCCGGAAACCGTTCCGGTGCCGCGCTCGCTGGTGCCGCATTTGAGCGAAACCGCCATTCTGCTCGACATCGACGGCACGCTGCTCGAACTGATGCCGACGCCGCGCGAGGTCTGGGTGCCGCCGGGGCTGTCGAAGACGCTGAACCGGCTGCGCGCCCGCACCAACGGCGCGCTGGCGCTCGTCAGCGGGCGCTCGCTCAACGATATCGACTTGATTTTCGCGCCGGATCAGTTTCCCGCCGTCGGCGGTCATGGCGCCGAAATGCGGATCGATCCCGAGAACGAGTCGGTGGCCAGTCACGCGCCGCCGATGGACAAGGAACTGAAGCGCCGGCTTGCCGCGATTGCCAAGCTCAGTCCGGGAATTCTTCTCGAGGACAAGGGCTATTCGCTGGCGCTGCATTATCGCCTTGCGCCCCATGCCGAGAAGGCGATCTATGAGGCGGTGTCGCTGATCAGGGCCGATCTGCCCAACGCGCCGATCGAGGTGCTGCCGGGCAAATGTGTTTGCGAGATCAAGCATTCCGGCTTCACCAAGGCGACCGGCGTGCGCGAACTGATGACGCACGAACCGTTCAAGGGCCGCCGTCCGTTCTTCATCGGCGATGACGTCACCGACGAAACGGTATTCGGTATCATGCCGGACTATGACGGCCTTGCATTCTCCGTCGGCCGTCGCGCGCACGGCGTCGCGGGACATTTCGACGCACCGAGCGATGTGCGTGAATTTCTCGCGCATCTGCTCGACGACGAACGGGACGCGCCGCGGCCATGATTCGTGCATGGCTTTTTCCAATGCCGCGGGCTTTCGAACACAGTTCCCGCGAGCATCACGCTGCATGTCGCGAAAAATTTTCTTTTTCGTGAGTTCGGGTGAGTTCCCTGGGCCCCAGCCCGAATTTGGTTTCAATTCGTTGAAACGTTGGCGAGGAACCATATTGATGAACGGCTGTTAACCCGCGAATGGACCAGCAGGAGGGGACCCTGTGAATCTCGTCGTCGTTTCGAACCGCGTGGCGCGCGGAAAGCCCAACGAACCCATGACCGGCGGTCTCGCGGCGGCTTTATTGCCCGTTGTCGAGAAATCCGGCGCGATCTGGGTCGGTTCCAGCGGCCGGGTCCGCGACGGGAACCTGAAGGAACCTTTCGCCGAAATTGAAGCCTTGGGCGCGGGCGCGCTGGCGATGCTCGATCTGCCGGCGGCGCATTACGGCGGCTATTATGAAGGCTTTGCCAATTCGGCATTGTGGCCGGCGCTGCATTCCCGCCCCGATCTGATTCGCGCTTCCCTGGATGATTACCTCAGCTATCGCGAAGTGAACGCGTTTATGGCGCGCGCGCTGCTGCGCTTTCGGAAGCCGGACTCCGCGTTCTGGATCCAGGACTATCATTTCCTCGCGCTCGGCGCCGAACTGCGCGATCTCGGCGTGACGCAACCGATTGGTTTCTTCCTGCATACGCCGTGGCCGACCCGCGCCGTGATCAGCGGCGTGCCGCATCATCGCGACCTGATCGAGGCGATGCTGGCCTACGACCTCATCGGTTTCCAGACCGAAGAGGATTGCGAAAATTTCCTGGCCTATGCGCAGTCCGATCTCGGACTTGAAGTACATGATGGCGTCGTGACCTCTCGCCATGGCCGGACGCGCGCCGCGGTGTTTCCGATCGGGATCGATCCGCAGAAATTCGCTCAGCAGGCCGCCAAGGCGATGACGCATCCGGATGTGTCGCGGCTGCGGCGCAGCCTGAACGGCGAGAAGCTCGCGATCGGCGTCGACCGGCTGGATTACTCCAAGGGGCTCGTCAACCGCATCAAGGCGTTTGACCGGATGTGGGGCCTGTATCCGCAACTGGCGCGCACCGTGTCGCTGTTGCAGATCGCGACGCCGTCGCGCGGCGCGATCGAGGCCTATGGCACCCTGCAGAGCGAGGTCGCCAGGCTCGTCAGCGACGTCAACGGCGCCCATGGTGAAGTCGACTGGACGCCGATCCGCTATCTCAACAAGGGCTACGGCCAGGCGGTGCTCGCGGGGCTTTATCGCACCGCGCAGGTCGGCGTGGTGACGCCGCTGCAGGACGGCATGAATCTGGTCGCCAAGGAATATGTCGCCGCCCAGAATCCGGCGGACCCCGGCGTGCTGGTGCTGTCGAAATTCGCCGGTGCCGCCAACGAACTCGACACCGCGCTGTTGGTCAATCCGCATGATATCGACGGCATGGCCCGCACCATCGCGACCGCGCTTTCGATGCCGCTGACCGAGCGCCGGATGCGCTGGGAAGCGATGATGGCCAAGCTGCGCGGCGGCACGATCCAGCAATGGTTCGCCGACTTCACCGACGCATTGCAGGACAGCCAGCTCGATCATGGCCCTTTGGGCCCCGTGATGGCGGATGAGCCGACCCGCTGGCCGCTGCGCTCCATCAACAATGGCGCGCGGTATCATCACTAGCGATTGGCGCCGATAGCTTAGTAACAATACGACACGCCATCCAGCACGGGACAGCGCGCCCGGCGCGGGTCGCTCGGGTTCTCCATCGGCACCACGCCATTGCCCTTGCCGACGAACACGCCGGGCCCGACGACGACGGACGATTTGTTGCCGATGATGACGCTCGGATGCGGCGAGACGAGGCTCGATCGGGTGCCGTCGGCCCAGATGATCGCTTCTCCTGAGAAGAGGCCGCGCCGGCCATCATCGCAGCTCACATCGGCGCCCTGGCGGGTGCAGGATTGCGCCAAGGCCGGGCCGGCAGCACCGGCGACGAGGGCCGCCGCCAGGATGGCGAATGAAAGCGTCCTTGGGATGATCATGCCGTTCTCCGCCGATGCGTGCCTACGGTCGTCGGCGATAACCCGATTCCGGTTCAAGACCCAAGCCAGCGGCATTGCCTCGCGCGATAGGGGCGACAAATTATCCAACAAATTCAAATGATTGGGGAAATTTCGCCGCATCCCCCCGCGGTCCCTTGCAAAAAGCGCCCTGCCCCTTCAAGAGAGGGCCTCCGGAGAGATGGCCGAGTGGCTTAAGGCGCACGCTTGGAAAGCGTGTGTGCGGGAAACCGTACCGTGGGTTCGAATCCCACTCTCTCCGCCACTTGCACGATTTTCCACGCTAATGTTCGATGCCGTACCATCTTGCGCGCGGCAGCGCGCTGTTGGCTGCGCCTCAAGAAGAGCGACACGCTGTTGCACGATCAGCCTCCGCCCATCGGTTGCCATATTCCTGCTATCCTGTAGCGACTCGTGCACGTTCGCCTTCGAGATCGGGGTCTCGGAGCTTTCGGGGTGCAGCAGCCGGCTTTCATGACCCAGCACGGACGACGGGTAGCGCGTGAAGATGGACGGATACTTCGGCTTTTCGCGGACGGTCTCCTTGATATGCGCGGCGTAGTTGAGACCGACGCAGATGATCTTGTCGGGGTTGGGCACAGGAGAGAGCAGAGTCACAGCGGACACCGGCACGGGGCTTCTGCCGCGGTTGAAAGTTCCGCCATGCCGTCGGCTGTCAGCAGCGCGCGCAGATCCAAATAGCGGGCGCGAAGATCCGCTGTCGCTTTGTGCAATCCCGCCTTTGTTGTCTTGGGTTCACCTGTTGAACAGATCACCTCAATCCGCCGAACTGCCGGGATCGCGCAGGTAGCGCTGCGTCATGTCGGGAAACGCTTCGCATTTCGTGGCGATGCGGGCTGCGCAGTCGCGGGCAGCCCCGAGGAAGCGGCGCA
>JAFKKG010000017.1:5813-218304 GCA_017305715.1 Hyphomicrobiales bacterium
CCGGCACCGAGAAGCTGTTGGTGGCGGGGATCAATTCGCCGCAGCGCAGCCCGTAGCCCTGCCGCCGGGTAGTGGCTACGAGCTGTGCGATGCGTTGGGGATCGCGCGCCAGCGCATTTTCTGGGGCCGGATGCCGGGACAGCCGGTCAGTACCAGGACCATTCCGCCAAGGCCGATCAATTCGATCGACCTCAGGACAAAGGCGAGCTGCAGATGCCATTGCGGCCGTTCGCTGTCGGCGCCCGGCACGGCGTTGGGCACCAAGACGCGGCTGGCCAGATAGGCCGCGCCTGTGGTCAATGCGAACAGCAGAAGCAGACGCAGACAAGCTCGCATGGTTCTCTCCGTCGGATTTCGACCGCACATGGCACCGCCCCGCGAAGGCGGGTCGCGGCCTTCTCCTGCGTCAGAGATGTGACACCGTCGTCACGCGATAGGTGTGCATCTTGCCGCGTTCGCTGATCGATACATATTCGCCGACGGTGAACCGCTCGTCGTTGAAATGATATCCGGCTTCGTCGGCAAGTTCGCCTTCGCCGTCATAATGGAACGCCCAGCTGCCGCCCGGCCGGTGAACAAGATGGCCGAGCCTGTCGGGCTCGTCCGGACGCTGCCGCGCCAGGCGGCAGGCTTCGCGATGGGCTTTCCACAGTTTGGCATCGATGCGATCCTCCGCGTCGAGCGGCGCAACCATGATGTATGCCACTTCGGCGTCGCCGTCGGGATGCCCGGGTTCGCGCGCAAGGGCTATGCGGATCTGCCGGAACTGCGGCGGCAGCGATGAATTCAGGATCGGTTGGCGCTGGGTCTTGGACATGGTGGTGATGCTCTCCCTGGTTTGACGGCGTGAGGCGTGCGCCCCCGCGGCGATCAGGTTTGTTCGGGTGTTGTGGCTGCCGAACGGGCCGTCGTCGACGTTTTCGATTTCTTCAGGCTTCTGACGATGATCGTGATCAGCGGCACCAGAATCAGCGGCAGCGCACTGTTGAGGGGGTGCTGAACCATGCCGGAAAATTGCTGCTGCATGCCGCGCGCCTCGGTCTGCAGCGCGTCGACCGCCGAGCCATGGATTTCGTTGGCGAGTTCGAGCTCGCGCCCGGCCGGCGGCCTTCCCGCGATCACGAACAGCACCGCGGCAATCACGAAGTTGACCAGGCCCAGGATCGCGGCCGCTGAGATCGCGCTCCAGATCTGCACCAGCGCGAAGTAGGCGGCCAGTTCCAGCATCAAAAGGCCGAAGGCCGCAATCAGCGCCGCGAACGCCCGCAGGCCAAGCCCGACCAGCATGTGCCGCATCCGCAGCTCGGCGATGATGCGGTCGGTGCGCCATAGCGCGCGCAGGTTCTTGACGACGTTGTCGCTGTTCACGTCAGTGTCTCCTCAGCATGAAGCCGATGACCACGCCGAGCGCGAAGGCGGAGGCCATGGTCGTGATCGGGCGTTCGGCGATCAGCTGTTCGACATGGCCTTCCTCCTCGCGCAGGGTCTCGCCGAGTTCGGTGAGGGCGGCCTTGATCTGATCTCCCAGCGCTTCAGCGCGGTTCTTCGCGGCGTCGAATATGTCGCCGCCATCCGGGTTCAAGAGGCGCGACACCTCGCTTTCGAGGGCTTTCAGCTCGTCACCCAGTTCGCTCGATCGGAACATGGCGTCACTCTCGTTGTTTGCGCAAGCGAACCCTACGGGGGCGCGCGCATTTGCCATTGATTTGGGTCAACACGCGGCATGCCGGGGAGGCATGGGTGCCTTGAGGCAGGTCAACATCGATGTCGCACCGCAGCCTAGAACGGACGCTGTCCATCCGAGGGAGCAATTATCTTGACGTCTGCACCTCTGTTAACGGCCACAGCGTCGGGCGACACGCTTGAGCTGCGCCCGGTCGGGTCCTGGACCGCGGTCAATGCCGCGGCGCTGGAATGCCTCTCCGGTGAGGTGACGCCGCAACTCGACCACGCCCCCAGCGTCAGGGTCGACATGACGGACTTGCGTGAACTCGACACGCTCGGCGCCTGGATGCTCGAGAAGATGTCGCGGCGGGTGGCGTCAGTCGGTCATCGCGCCGACTTCGTCGGAGTAGCGGACAATTACGCCGGCCTGATCGAAGAGATCCGCCAGGTCAATCGTCACAATCCCGCACCGGTCCGGCCCCTCAATCCGGTGATGCTCTGGCTCAACGACGCCGGCCGTTCCGCGACCAGCGCCACCGATGATGTGCGCGTGTTCCTGCAGCTCCTGGGATCGCTCTTCATGGCCCTGATCGGCGTGCTGCGTCGGCCGTGGTCGCTGCGGATTACGTCACTGGTCTACCAGTTCTACCGCGTTTGCTGGCAGGCAATTCCGATCGTGGTGCTGATCACCTTCCTGATCGGCGCCATCATTGCGCAGCAGGGCTTTTTCCATTTTCGAAAGTTCGGCGCGGATTCCTATGTCGTCGACATGGTCGGCATCCTGGTGTTGCGCGAACTCGGCGTCCTGATTGTCGCCATCATGGTCGCCGGCCGTTCGGGAAGCGCCTATACCGCCGAGCTCGGCTCGATGAAGATGCGCGAGGAAATCGATGCGCTATCCACCATGGGCCTCGATCCTGTTGAAGTACTGATCCTGCCGCGCGTCATCGCGCTGGTCCTTGCGCTGCCGATCCTGAGCTTCATCGGCTCGCTGGCCGCGCTCTATGGCGGCGGTCTGGTGGCGCAGTTGTATGGCGGCATGGGGCCGCCGATCTACCTCGCGCGTTTGCATGATGCCGTTTCCGTCACCCATTTCGAGGTCGGCATCCTCAAGGCACCGTTCATGGCGCTGGTGATCGGTATCGTCGCCTGCAGCGAAGGCCTGCGGGTGAAGGGAAGTGCCGAGTCGCTCGGCAAGCAGACAACGACGTCGGTGGTGAAGTCGATTTTCCTGGTGATCGTGCTCGACGGTCTGTTCGCGATCTTCTTCGCATCGATCGGAATGTAACGATGCAGGAGACCCCTCCCGAATTTGCCATTCGTGTACGTGACCTCGTGGTCGGCTTTGGCCGGCAAACCGTGATTGACCATCTGTCGCTGGATGTCCGCCGCGGCGAGATCCTCGGCTTGGTCGGCGCCTCCGGCGGCGGCAAGTCGGTGCTGATGCGAACCATCATCGGCCTCATTCCGCGGCGGAGCGGAGAGATCGAGGTTATGGGCAGCATGATCGGCGGCGCGGGTGAACGGACCACGCAGAGCGCGGCGGGCCGTTGGGGCGTCCTGTTCCAGCAGGGCGCACTGTTCTCGTCGCTCACGGTGCGGCAGAACATTCAGTTTCCGCTGCGCGAAAACCTGGTCATGTCGCAGCCGCTGATGGACGAGATCGCGATTGCAAAATTGGAAATGGTCGGACTCAAGCCGGAGGATGGCGACAAATTTCCGTCAGAACTTTCCGGCGGCATGACCAAGCGCGTGGCGCTGGCCCGCGCGCTCGCGCTCGATCCGGCGATTGTATTTCTCGACGAGCCGACCTCGGGACTCGACCCGATTGCGGCCGGTGAGTTCGATACCCTGATCAAGACCTTGCAGAAAACGCTGGTGCTGACGGTGTTCATGGTTACCCACGACCTCGCCAGCCTCAATGTCGTCTGCGACCGCGTTGCGGCGTTGGCGGACGGCAAGATCGTCGCCATCGGAGCGATGCGCGAACTGCTTCAATCCGGTCATCCCTGGGTGCGGGCCTATTTTCACGGCAAGCGCTCCCAGATGCTTCAACCCAAAGCGAGCTGAGAGATGGAAACCCGCGCTCCCTTCGCCGTTGTCGGCGCCTTCGTCGTGGCGGCCATCGTCGCCGTATTCGGCTTCGTCTACTGGCTCCACAATTCTGGCGGACTCGGTCCGCGCACCGCCTATCACGTCCAGTTCGACGGTCCGGTGCCGGGGCTCCTGATCGGCGCCGGCGTGCTGTTCAACGGCATCCGCGTCGGCGAGGTGACGGATCTCGGCCTGGCGCCGGACAATCCGCGCCGCGTCAATGCCACCATCTCGGTGGCCTCGACGACACCGGTCCGATCAGACACCAAGATCGGTCTCGAATTTCAAGGCCTCACAGGCGTTCCCGTCGTCTCGATGGAAGGCGGCGTGATGCTGGGGAATTCCGGTCCGATGCCGACGCTGATCGCCGAACCCGGCGCCGGGCAGGGCATGACCCAGGCCGCGCGAGACGCACTGCGAAAGGTGGATTCGGTGCTGACGGAGAATTCCAGCGCGCTGAAGGACACCATCGCCAACTTCAGGGTGTTTTCGGAGGGCCTGGCGCGCAACACCGGCAAGCTCGACGGCATCGTCGCCGGACTTGAGCGCATGACCGGCGTCACTGCGCCGCCACCGAAGATCACCTACGACCTGCGCGCCGTGCCGAGCACCGGCCCTGCCGGCAAGACCATTAATGTGCAATGGGCGATACCCGAACCCACCGCGGTGGTAATGCTGGAGACGCAGCGTTTTCTGTTTTCGCCACCGCAGGAATATGCGGGATTTGCTGAGGCGATGTGGGCCGATGCGCTCCCGAAACTGATCCAGGCACGGCTGATCGAGAGTTTCGAGAATTACGATCTCGCGCATGCGCCGCTGCGCGTGGCGGATCTGGGCCAACCCGAGTTTCAGCTATTGATTGATGTCAGGCGGTTCCGGATTGCGCTCGATCCGACGCCAGCAGCCGAAATCAGCTTGTCGGCGCGGATCGTCGACAAGAACGGCAAGGTCGTTGCCGCCCGATTATTTGAGGGCAGCGATAAAATCGCGTCGGTCGCGCCAGCGCCAACAGTTGAGGCGTTTAACGAAGTGTTCGGCCGCATCGCGAAAGAGATGATCGCATGGGCGACAGCGGCATTTTAAGCGCGACTGCCCTACTTGCGGGCAGCCGATGGTGCATCTGACCGATTTTCCGGTTTCGGGCGCTTTGAAGGCGCGCGCATATATCGATGCGATAGCTGTCGCACCATCCTTACCGAAAGGGTTTGATACGTTGCCTGCTTGGAACAATCTTCCTAGCTGATCGAACAGTTCTGATTTGCATGACCGCTATGGCGCAAAGCGGTCAGTCGGCAATTCGTGCATCACCGGATGGGATCCAAAGAGGCTAAGATTTGGGACGCACCCGAAGCGGTCAGGCAGAAAGTCGCTTCCGCTTCGGCCTTGCCGATGAGACGCCTCAGCCTTCCGCGATCATCGCTCGAAAGGTTTCTCCTCCAACATTTTCGGCAGCGCGCAATTGCTCGCTTCTCGCTTTCGATCAGGAAAGAACGCGCGCATCGCGTCGCCGGATGCTCATCATTCCTCCCGCAGGATGATGCCGGGGCTGCCAGAGACGCTCCGCCCCTCAAACCCGGCGAAGTGTCATGCAGGCAGCGACCAATCGATATCGCATTCATTCGAAAACGTCTCGCAGCAGAAAAAAATACGCATCGCTTCCATGGGAGAGAGCGGAACGGTGAGCGCCATTTCACTATGTTCAGGGAGCTTCAAAGTTAACTGATTGGCCCCAAAATCCCCAGCTGTGCAGCGATCGCGACGGCGTGTGTCCGGTTCGAGGCGTCCAGTTTGCGTATGACATTATCGAGATGATACCGGACCGTTGTCTGCGCCATCCCCATCAACGAGGCGACTTCAGCCTCGCGGCATCCTTGGGCCGTGAGTCGCAGGCACTCCCACTCGCGGAGCGTCAGTTTGCTCAGTTCCTCTTCGCGCGTATGCAGCGCGCCGATCATTTTGCGGTAGGCATGCATGAAATGGTGCCCTGTCGCGAGAAGCTCGGTCGTGGCTTGCGACAACAACTCCCGGGCCTCTGAAGTCGACAAGGGTCCTCCCCACGATATCATGGCGACCTGGCCGCGAGGCAGATGGACCGGCGTCGTGATCAGGGATTTGACGTCCATCAGCCGCATGGCATCGGCAATCTGTCTCAATTCCGGACGACCGACCGGCACCTTATCTAGATCCGAAGTTACGAAGGGCAGGGCGCGGATTCTGCACCGGACGTAGAGTGGATTCTTGAGCATGCCGTTCCGCTGCCACCAGAGCTTCATAATCTCGTCAGACCAACCCTCGCGGCGGAGAAACGTATCGATGTGCGGATTGAAGCTTGGCCGGGAAATGTCGGCCGACCACGCCAGAACCGGCATGCCGATAGTGCGGGCAATATCCTTGAGGGCCTGCTGAGCGACGTCGAAGTCCGGTGCCAGTTCTAGGCACCGCACGGCACGGCGCAATTCGGTCGAATCGACGGCGGTGCACGGCACGACAGGGCAAGTCCTACGGTTTCCGAGGGGCGCTTCTGCAACGGAAACGGGTTAGTCCCATCGACGGAAGGTGCCTTATTCTAAGGCAAAGAGAAAACATATGCCAAGCGCTGAACTAGAGGCGGTGGTCGCCCTGTTGCGGGCCCATCCGCTTGATTTGTCCAGTTCCGAGCACAAATTGAGAAGGCGGCTCGACGGATTCGCCAGCATGTTTTCGATGCCGTCCGGCGTCGATGTCACCTCCACGCAGCTGGGTGGCGTCGCAGCTGAGCATGTCGTGGCCGACGCGAACGGCCCGGTCGTCCTCTATCTTCACGGCGGCGGTTACGTCGCGGGGTCGCCGGCGTCGCATCGGCACGTCGCGGCGCTGCTCGCCAAGGACGCTGCCGCACAGGTCTATACGCTGGACTACAGTCTTGCGCCGGAGGCGCCCTTTCCGGCAGCCCTCGACGACGTACTCGCTGCCTATCGCGCGATGCTCATCAAGCATGGCAATGCCAAGATCATGCTTGCCGGTGATTCCGCGGGCGGCGGACTCATTTTCGCTGCGGCCGTAGCCGCGCGCGAGCAAGGCCTGCCTTTGCCGGCCGCATTGGTGTGCATGAGCCCCTGGGTCAACCTCGGCACGGAAAGCGAAAGCTTCGACAAGCTCGTTTCCGTGGATCCGACGTTATCGCGTGCGGTGGTCGACTATTTTGCCAGCCGATATCTGGCGGGCCAGGCGTCGACCGATCCACGCGCCTCGCCGCTGTTTGCGGACATGTCAGGCCTGCCGCCAGTGTTGATCCAGGTCGGCGACCGGGAATGCTTCTTCGGCGACGCAGTCCTGATGCATCAAACCCTGTTGTCGGCCGGGGTCGACAGCGAAATCTCGGTCTGGAAGGGCATGTTCCACGTTTGGCATTTGTATTGGCCGATACTTCCGGAAGGCCGGGACGCCATCGGCCGGATCGCTAGCTTTATCGCCGCGCACGGCGCGTGCAATAGAGTGCCAGCCTGAAAGGAGCAAGAATGGCGGGACTGCTCGCTGGGAAAGTCGTAATGGTGACCGGGGCGGCATCAGGCATCGGCCGCGCCGCGGCGATCGTGTTTGCCGATCGGGGCGCAAAGGTCATCGTAACCGACATCAACGCCCATGGCGTCGAGACCGTTGAACATATCCGGCGGACCGGGGGAGTCGCCGAGTTCATTCGCATGGACGTGTCGGATCAGGGCCAGGTCGAAGCGGCCGTCGTGTTCGCTGCAAGGACCTATGGCCGGCTGGATAGTGCCTTCAACAACGCAGCATCACCGGAACGACTCGGGAGCCTGCTGGACGGAACCGAGACAGATTTCGAGCGCATCCTGTCGATCAACGTCAAGGGCGTGTGGATGTGCATGCGCGCTCAGATTCGTCAAATGCAGCAGCAGGGCGGTGGCGGGTCGATCGTGAATACTGCCTCTACCGCTGGCCTGCGCGGTTCGGCGAAAATGCCGATCTACAGTGCGAGCAAGCACGCCGTGATCGGCCTCACGAGATCGGCGGCCCTGGAGTTTGCACGAACCGGCCCGCGGATCAACGCGATCTGTCCCGGCGTCATCGAAACGCCGATGCTGCAGGACGTCGTCGCCGGCGACGAGCGGGCTCATCGGGCATTTTTGGCGAGCCAGCCAAACGGCAGATTGGGCAATTCCAATGAGATCGGAGAAGCCGCGGCATGGCTGCTTTCGGACGCCGCCTCGTTCGTCACCGGCACCGCCATGGTGGTGGACGGCGGACAGACGAGCTGAGGACACCTCACGGGCGTGTTGCCCCTCGCCTTCGAGGGGATCGATCCCTGAAAGATAGAGCTAGCATTTCGTTTCGCGTGCGCCACAAGTAGAACGACAACGGCACGCTTGGGAGGACTGGATGATGGCCGCTGATTCGCGCGTGCCCCTGGCGGATGAATGCGTGCTGCATGACCTGCTCGAAAGACATGGCAGGGAAAAGCCTGGCGCCACTTTTGCCGTCCTCGAGGATAGGCAGAACCTGACTTACGGGGACATGTTGCGCTTGGTCAGGGAGACGGCGGCGGGGCTCCAGGCGCTCGGCGTTCGGCAGGGTGATCACGTGTTGTCGTGGCTGCCCAATGGACTGGACGCTCTCAGAGTCTGGTTCGCTCTCAACTACATCGGAGCGGTCTATATGCCGCTCAACACCGAGTATCGGGGGCAACTCCTCGAACACGCGATTGGCCTGTCCGATGCGAAACTCATCATCGCGCATGGTGCTTTGGCGCCGCGGCTAGACGGAATAAGCCGTGCCACCCTGGACAAGGCGGTTTTCATCGGCGGCGCCGACATTTCCGAATACCAACTCTCTGGTGTCGTCGTCCACGGCCCGGAAGCATTGCGTGCACCGGCCGAAAGCTTGCTGCCGCCCTCCCGACCCATTGAGCCATGGGACACCCAGACCATCATCCTGACGTCAGGCACCACCGGGCCGTCGAAGGCGGTGCTGTCGTCCTATGCGCATCTGTACGCACTTTGCGGGCCATCGAGCTGGCAATATGCCGGTGAGAACGACCGCTTCATGATCAATCTCCCCATGTTTCATGTCGGAGGAACGTCCTGCGTATACGCCATGCTCATTCGTGGCGCCTCGATCGCCATGGTGGAGGGCTTCAGTACAGAAACGTTCTGGTCGACGATCAGGCGTACTGAAACGACGGTGGTCGGACTCATGGGGGCGATGACGCCGTTTCTGGCAAAGGCGCCGCCGTCGCCCGATGATCGGAACCATGGACTGCGTGTTGCCGTCATCATTCCCCTGATCGGAGACGTCGGTGCGTTCGCCGAACGGTTCGGAGTTGAGGTCTACACCGTCTACAATATGACCGAAATATCCACGCCGCTGATCTCGGATCGCAATCCGCTGGTGCCGGGTACCTGCGGCCGTCCCCGCGCGGGCGTGCAGGTTCGAATCGTCGACGAGAACGATTGCGAGGTCGCGGACGGTGACATCGGCGAATTGATCCTGCGCACCGATGCGCCATGGGCCATGAACCATGGCTATTACAAGAACCCGGAGGCGACGGCGGCCGCCTGGCGTAACGGCTGGTTTCACACCGGCGACGCCTTTCGCCGGGATGCCGACGGAAACTTTTTCTTCGTCGATCGTCGCAAGGACGCTATCCGGCGTCGCGGCGAGAACATGTCGTCCTTCGAGATCGAGTCCGAGGTGGCGACCCATGCGGACATCAAGGAGGTCGCTGTCGTCGCCGTACCGAGCGAGTTCGGCGAGGACGAAGTGCTTGCCGTGGTTGTACCCGTTGCCGGGCGGACCATCGACCCGGGCGAGCTGATTGCATTTTTATCGGCGCGCATGACCCGCTTCATGATCCCGAGATACATCCGGATCGTAAACGAACTGCCGCGGACACCGACACAGAAGATACAAAAGCATCTCTTGCGCACCGAGGGCGTGACGGCCCACACGTTTGACAGGGAAGCGGCCGGAATCATGTTGCGTCGCGAGCGGCTGTAGGCGGCGGGTAACCATCGGTTCTTGCCGCGGTGCGGACCTCCAGGTGACGAAGCGGCGCAGGCCGATGCCACGGGCGTACTCCATCCGTGCCGCCAATATTTGCTCGCTTCGGCTGCTTCTCAAATTCAGTTCACCAGGACGCAATCCTTGGACAAAGGCCGGAATGCTTCGATGCCCGGAACCTTGCGAAGAATCTTGTAGTAATCCCAGTCCCCCTTGGACTCCTCCGGTGTCTTCACCTGGACCAGATACAGATCATGTATCAGGCGTCCGTCTTCGCGCAGTGTGGAGGTACCGAACGCTCGATCCGAGACCGGCAATTGCTTCATTTTCGCGATCACGGTGGGGCCGGCATTGGACCTGGCAGCATATACAGCCTTGAGATAATGAGTAACGACCGAATAAGTGCCCGCCTGTACGGCGGTGGGGACCTTGCCGTCGTAACGTTCCGAGAACCGCTTCGAGAACGCTCGGGTACCCTCGTCGGCATCCCAATAGAATGCTTCGGTGAAAATCAGGTCCCGGGCCACCTTCAAGCCCATGCCGTGAATATCCGGAATCAACGCCCAAAGCAGAACGAGCTTCTGGCCACCTTTCGGAATCTCGAATTCCTGCGCCTGTTTCACCGCATTGACCGTGTCGTCGCCGCCCTGCAGGATTGCAACCACGTCCGCTTTGGAGGCTTGCGCCCGCAGCAATTGACTCGCGAAGTCCGGATTGTTCGGCGGCGTCTTCACGGAGCCGGCAATCGTTCCGCCCCTGGCGAGGATGACCTCACGGGCGGAATCTTCGAGGGCCTTGCCGCCGGCCGCATTCACCGTGACGAAAAACCAGCTCTTGCCCCCTTCCGACATCGCAGAAGCGGTTGGCTTGCCGATCGCGGCCTGGTCATAGGTCCAGTGAACGGTGTTCGGCGAACACTCCTTGGTGGTCAGGTCGTTGTGGCCCGAGCCGCTGACCAAAAGTGCGGTCGGCGATCCCTTGAGCGCGGCATTGACCGCGAGCGCCGAAGGTGAGTGCGGAATGTCGATGATGGCATTGATGCCTTCGCCGACCCATTTCCTTGCAATCGATACGGCGAGGTCGGCCTTCAGTTGAAAATCGGCCGAAACGATGTCGATCTTGAAGGAGGCGTTGGGGTAGGCCTTCTTGAAGTCCTCCACCGCCATTTCGGTCGCGACCACGGAACCTTTTGCGCCCCATGATGCGTACGGGCCGCTGAAATCGCTGAGCACGCCAAGCTTGACGTTCTCTCCTGCAAGCTGCGCGTGCGCCGCTGTGCAGATAAGGATCGAGAGCAATGAGCCAGCGATCTTTGGTGCGTCGCACAACCGCATGAAATTCTCCCCTCATTTTTTGTTTTGAAGCCGGGAGCCCGTCGCCGCGCACGCAGAGCCTCGACGAAATGGCTGAGTGAAGCATCGAGTGTGGCGACCGCTTCCGGCAGTGCACACGCTAGGCGCTCGGACGCCACAATGAACCTGCGGCTTCCGAGGGGGGACCTGAGGACGCGGCCGGGATATCTCTCCGACGACAAGGGGAAGTGCCGGCGTGGTTTGCTGCACCGCCAACATTTTCGGGGGAGGTCAATCATGAAGCGAGGTTTTGCGCGGATCTGTCGGGCCATGGTCGGCGTTTGTGTCGCCCTGGGGATGACTTCCGCCCGGACCGGCGCGCAGCCGCGGTACGATGCCGGGGCGACCGATGCTACGATCAAGATCGGCAACGTTGCAGCGTCCAGCGGTCCGCTTTCGATCTATCGGCCTTATGGCGAAGCGCTGAGCCGCTGCTTCGACAAGATCAATGCCGAAGGTGGCATCAACAAACGCAAGGTACAATTCATCACATACGATGACGCTTACAGTCCGCCCAAGACGGTGGAACAGACGCGCAAGCTCGTCGAGTCGGATGAGGTGCTATTTCTGATGGGCAGCATCGGCGGACCGACCAGCATCGCCACGGCCTCCTACCTCGCTCAGAAGCGCGTCCCGCATCTCTTCATTGCGACCCCGTCATCGAAGGTGTCGGACGCGAAACTTTATCCGTGGATGATGGGCTGGCAGCCTGCCGCTTCGCAGGAAGGGGCCATTTTCGGCCGCTACCTGAGCGAAAAAATGGCGTCGTCCAAGGTCGGCATCCTGTACCAGAACGACGACTACGGGCGTGATTTCCTCGCCGGCCTGAAAGATGGCCTCGGTAACAAGGAGCCGGCAATGCTGGTTGCCGCCAAATCCTATGAGAGCACCGAACCGACCGTCAGTTCCCAACTCGTTCAGATCAAGGCCGCGGGCGTCGACGTCATCTACCTCGCCGCGACCGGCAAGTTCGTGGCGCAATCCCTCAAGGCAATCAACGAACTGGGCTGGAAGCCGACGATCCTCGTGCCGTACACGGCGAATTCGACGGCCACCGTTCTGAAGAATGCCGACCTGAAGGGTGACGAGAAGCTGATCTCAAGCAGCTTCTTCAAGGATATCTCCGATCCCGCCAACACCAACGATCCGGAAATCGCGCAGTGGCGCAACTGGATCGACCAATACTATCCGACCGCCAATCGCAGCGAAGTGTATGTCGCCTGGGGATGGTCCATCTGCAACACCGTTGCGCATCTGCTGAAAGGCGCGGGAGACGAACTGACACGCGAGAACATCATGCGGTTGGCGAACAGTTTCTCCGACTATGCGCCGCCGCTGATGCTGCCGGGAATCAGCCTGTCGTCGACCCCGACCGACCATCGCCTGATCAAGTGCCTGCAAATGCAGAATTTCGCCGACGGCGCCTGGCGCCCGATGGGTGAGCTCATGTGCGCCAAATAGACCGGCCGCGGAATGCGCGGCGACCGCCAGACCGGCGACGAGAGCGATGCAGGCGTCAATTGAACCGATGTGAGGATCATGCATGACGAAACCGCGAAAAGGATCGAACGGCGCCGAGCGCTATGCCGCCGGAGCCGCGGCAATCGCCGGCGGATCGGGGGGCATCGGGCAAGCGATCGCGCGCACGCTCGCCGAGTCGGGGGCCGATATCGCCGTGACTTACAACCGAAGCCGATCCGCCGCGGACGAACTCGTGAGCGAGATCTGCAAGTCAGGCCGTCGCGCGGCCGCCTTCCAGGTCGATCTTAGGGATGCCGGAGCAGTCGCTGCGTTTCATGCGGATGTCCAGAAAGACTTTGGAAGCCTGCATACGGCGGTTTACGCGGCCGGCCCATATATCGACATGCGGTTCATCGGAAGTCTCGAACCCGACCGTTTCGTCAGCACGCTCGGAACCGACGTGTTCGGGGCGTACAATTTCTTCTATCACGCCATACCGGGATTGCGGGCGACGCGTGGCGTTGCGATCTGTCTCGGCACGCCCGCCATCCGTCGCTATGCCAAGAGAGACGTACTTTCCTCGGCGCCGAAGGCCGCTCTCGAATCCCTGACCAAGGGGATCGCGGCGGAGGAAGGCCGCAATGGGATTCGAGCCAACATGGTCGGCGTCGGTGTTCTCAGCGATGGCATGTACCATGAATTGGTGGCCAAGGGCGATTTCGACGATCGTTTCATAGCATCGGCCAAACGGACCCTGGCGCTTGGTCGTCTCGGTACCGCCGAGGACATCGCGCTGGCCGTCGACTTCCTCGCATCTGATGCAGCCTCCTACATCACCGGGCAAACCCTGATGGTGGACGGCGGCTACGCAATTTGAGGGAGCGACGGCGTTTCGAAGAGCCTCTGCCGGCTTCGTCCGGCTTATGGAAGAGTTCGAGGGCGAGATATGAGCAACGGGTTGACGAAATTGACGTTGGGCGCCTTGCCGGCCGAAGCCTCTCGGAAATGGCCTCACAGAGAGGCGTTGGTATTCCATGATCGCCGCTGGACCTATCAAGCGTTCGATGCCGAGGTGGACGAGGTCGCAAAGGCCCTCATCAACGCGGGGGTGAAGCACGGCGAGCATGTCGCGGTCTGGGTCACCAACCGGCCCGAGTTCCTGTTCATTTTCTTCGCCGTCATCAAGATCGGCGCCGTCGTCTTTCCATTGAATACCAGATACCGGGTCAATGACCTGAACTATGCGTTGCGACAAAGCGACTGCGTCACCCTGATTACCGTCAATCGCGGTGGCCCCATCGACTTTGGCGCGATGGTGAGGGACGTGCTGGGACCTGTGCAAACTGGGGCCGATAAAAATATCCGGTCGACAGCGTGTCCCCTGCTCAATCGAATCATCATGGTCGACGAGGGGGATTTGCCCGGATCCTGGTCATGGACGGAGTTTATGTCAGGCGCGCGCAACATCGCCGATGCCGAACTGGTCGTGCGGTTGCAGGCCGTGAAGCCCGACGATGTTGCCATGATCATGTACACGTCCGGTACCACGGGGAATCCGAAGGGCGTGATGCTCAACCACGCCGGCATCGGCATGTGCGCACAGCGAGCCGCGTTGTTCGGCATGACCTTTGCCGACGTGCAGCTGAATTATCTCCCGCTGTTCCACCTGTTCTCGCTCGGCTATATCGTGCTGCATAGCGTTCTGACCGGCGCCAAACAGGTTCTGATGGAGACTTTCGATGCAGACGCGGCGCTGGGTCTCATTGAGCGCGAGCGCGTCACGATGCTGTACGGGTACGATACCCATTTCAGCGATTTGATAGCGGCGAAAAAGCGGTGTCCGAACGTCGTGCTCGGCACGCTTCGCACCGGCTGTTTCGCCGCGGGCCTGGAGAATTCCATTCCGATCGCCGTCGAGACCCAACGGCAACTATGCCGGACGCTTTCCGGCTGGGGTATGACCGAGACGTGGAGTGGGCAAACCTTGAGCTTCCTCGACGACGATGAGGACAAGCGCTGCATGGCTTCTGGGTATCCCATGCCCGGGGTCGAAATCCGGATCGTTGATCCCGAGACGGGAGATGACGTTCCGCAGGGGCAGCAGGGCGAGATCTTGCAGCGCAGCGGCTACTGCATGCTTGGATACTACAAGGATGCTGAGGCGAGCGCGAAGATGCTTGACCGGGACGGTTGGCTACACACCGGCGATGCCGGACTGATCCGTCCAGACGGACATCTCCGGTTTGTCGGACGCTACAAGGACATGCTGAAGGTCGGAGGTGAAAATGTTTCGCCGGCCGAGGTTGAGCTTCTTTTGATGCAACTTCCCGAGATCGCGCAAGTCGCGGTCGTAGGATGTCTGGACTCCAGGTTGAACGAGGTCGCAGTTGCGTTCGTGGTTGCTCGGGTAGGGGTCGTGGTAGATCCGGAGGAAGTGATCAATTTCTGCCGCGGCAAACTGGCGAGCTACAAGATCCCGCGCCGCGTCATTCTGATCGATCAGCTCCCGATGACGGCATCCGGAAAAGTCCGGAAGGAACACCTTCGCGATACGTTGAAGGCGCATTGATCGCGCCCGACGGTCTTCGTATTGGCTGAAATGAAAAATCTGCATTGGCAGAAATGTCGGAAGGATCGGCTATGGATAACGTCAGGAAGTTGCGCGTAGCCATCGTCGGCGCAGGCGCGTCTGGCATCATGGCCGCCAAAAAACTAAGAGATGTCGGCGTCACCGACGTGGTGCTTTTTGAAAAGGCCGACGATCTCGGCGGCACCTGGCGGGACAATACCTATCCCGGGCTAGCATGCGATGTGCCGTCGCATCTCTACCGATACTCTTTTGCCCCAAACCCCGATTGGAGCCAGCGCTATGCTTCCGGCGCTGAGATTCAGGCATATTTGAAGGGCGTCGCAACCCGCCATGGGATCGATCGGCTCATCCAGTATTCCAGCGAGGTGATTGAAGCGGTTTACAGGGATGGCCAGTGGCGCATCCGGACGACGCGGGGCGATCAAGGTGCATTTGACGTCGCTATCACGGCCACGGGAGTTCTCCACCACCCTGTCTATCCCGATATTGAAGGCCTAAAGGAGTTTCAAGGTCCGGCGTTTCACACGGCGAGGTGGGATCACAGTGTGGGCCTGCAAGGCAAGCGCGTCGGGATCATTGGTACGGGGTCGACTGCCGCCCAGATTTTGCCGGCCATCATCCATGAAGTGGAAAAGGTTTCGTTGTTTCAGCGCACGGCGCAATGGGTCATGCCGCAACCGAATGCGCCGATTTCGGAGGAACGTAAGGCGCGTTATCGCGCCGACCCCAAATCGATGGACCAAAAATACCAGGAGCTCGCGCAGGTATTCAACGGCACGTTCTGTGCGGCGCTCGCGGGTGAAAACGCGGAAGTCTATGAATCGATGGCGAAAGCCTGCCGGGGCAATCTGGACAGTGTCGCGGATCCGGTCCTGCGGGCTCGACTTACGCCGGACTATAAGATGGGTTGCAAGCGCCTGATCATCTCCGACCGCTTCTATCCCGCGATCCAGCAACCAAATGCCGAGCTTGTAACGACGAAAATAAGTCATGTCGAGGCAGGCGGCGTACGCACGACAGACGAGCGTTTGCATGAACTGGACTGTATCGTACTGGCAACGGGATTCGATCCACATCGGCTTTTCCGTCCGATGATGGTCACCGGCCGCAACGGCAAGGTGCTGAGTGAAGTATGGGCGGATGGCAATCTCGCGTACCGGGCGATCGCCGTTCCCAATTTCCCGAACTTCTTCATGTTAGGGGGGCCCCACAGCCCGATCGGAAACTTCTCTTTCCTCATGACGGTCGAACGCCAGTTGGCCTACGTCCTTCAGCTGGTATCTCTGCTGCAGTCGGGTTCGGCGCGGGAAATCTCGCCGGGATCAGCTGCAACGGAAGCGTACAACCACGCGCTCAGGGAAAAGGTGGCCGGCTCCATTTGGGCGTCTGGCTGCCGAAGCTGGTATATGGACAAGAACGGAAATGTGGCCTCCTACCCTTGGTCCTTTGAGAAATTCGAGCGTGATATGCAAGCGCCTCTGCTTGAAGACTTTGAGCTTGCATAGGCCTTTCCTGGACCGACTGGGTCATAAGACCCGGCCGCGGATGTGCCCCTTGTATGTTGCGGGATTAATCGGCGCTGGCGATCGCAAAAGCGATCAGGCAATGGCAGAACGCGCCTTGCAACCGGCAACTATGATCAGCTGCACCATTTCATCGCAGATGGCGTCTGAGACGCGACACCGTTGGAATCCGAACTGCTCAACAGGCGGACGGGCTTGTCCGCGGCAAGGATGCGGTGCTTGTTATTGACGACACTGCAATGCCGAAGAAGGGCGACCGCTCTTTGGTGTCGCGGCTCGATAGGCGTCCTCTCCTGGCAAAACAGCCAATTGCCAACGCTCGTGTCGTTGACACTTGCGCGCGGCGAAGTGCCCGTGATGGTCGCATTGCGCCTCTTTCTGCCCGAGAGTTGTTGGACAGCCAATGTGTCTTTAGCGCAAGCTTCGCGCGGTCTCGGCCAGTTCTTCGGGGGAGGTCAAAAGCCCTCGATACAGCTATCGGCTCTCCGATCATTGTCAGCGTCCCTGCGGCCGATGAGCCTGCAGTTTTCGTAAGGTGCACCGTGCCCCTGCCGGTCGGCGTTGAGGTGGGCTCGCACATGGCATCTAATCTAATGTATCCAATCATGGAAAACATGATCCACTGGGCCAGTGGACTGTCTAATAAAAGGGGGACCTCAAATGATTACTGAATTCATATAACTATATGATTTATCATTAGTTATGGAGGATATTTCTTCAAAATTTCTCCGGAGGACTCTGATGAATAGTGACACCTTTGGATACGGTTGTTGACTTCTGGATACATGTTGGTCAATTTCGTCCGATAACAGAATGGAACAGGGAGGACCCCGTGACCGGAAGTTCGGGCGCGCGCGGGTTAAAATTGACGCAGACGACGGCCGTGCTGGTGATGTGCGCGGTGTTGATCGTCGTTTTCTCGATCTTCCTGAAGGGCTTTCTGACCCTTGGCAATTTGTTCGCGCTGGCGCGCAACATTTCCATTCTCGGCATTCTCGCGCTGGGTATGGCGGTGGTGGTGATCGGGCGTGGGCTTGATCTGTCGCAGGTCGCGTCGCTCGCCGCGTCCACCGCGATTGCGATCATTCTGATGAACTCGGGTTACGCGACGCCGGTCGCATTGCTGATAGGCTTCGTGATGGCGATCGCCATTGGCGTCCTGAACGGGTTTCTCATCTCGGTGATCGAGATGCCGCCCTTGCTCACGACGCTGGCTTCGAGCCTTGCGGTCCTGGGGATCGTGCGCACCACGGCCGTGCAGCACTATGTCGTCTATCTTTCCAAGGGGCATGACGAATTCCTGCGGCTCGGAGGAAATGTCTGGGGCGGCGTCCCGATCTCGATCCTGATCTTCGCGGCCACCGCAATCGTCGTGCATCTGTTCCTGTCGCGCACCGTGATCGGGCGTTTCGTCTACGCTCACGGCGACAACCCTGATGCCGCGCGTCAGACCGGTCTGCCGACCCGCCCGCTCACCATGATCGAGTACGCGCTGTGCGCCGCGATCGGTTATGTCGGGGGTGTCGTGATGATCGCGCAGACGGCGCTGATGCATCTCCAGGTCGCCGAGTCGACGATTATTTTCGACGTCATCATGGTTGTCGTGCTTGGCGGCGTCAGCCTCGTCGGCGGCCGCGGCAACGTGATGAGCGTCATCGCGGGAACGCTATTGATCGGCGTGCTGTTGAACGGCATGACCATCATGGACATGGATGTTCAGACCCAGAACATCGTCAAGGGAGTCGTGCTGCTGATCGCGATCCTGCTCGATTCCCGGCTGCATCCGCGCGACGAGGAGACGTCGAAGCAGGGCGATTGAAGCCCTGTATCCATCAACAGGCCGCAGCGGGCGGCCGATAAAAAGGGGAAGGAACGACATGACCAAAGCTGCGTACAAGAGGGCGCTTGCCGGCATCGGGCTGGCCATGGTGGCAAGTGTGGCCCTGGCGGCCGCGCCGTCGCAGGCGGCCGGACCGCGTGACCAGTTGCGCGAAAAATTCGACAAGGCTCTCAAAGGCAAGACGGTGGCCTGGTCGCCGGTCTGGATGGGTGTTCTGGAATCGGAATGGACGCGTGTGATGAAGGATCGGTTCGACGATTACGGCATCAAACTCATCACGCGCGATGCCAATATGAAGTCCGACATCCAGCGTCAGACCGTCAGCGACTACATCAACGAAAAACCTGATGTGATCGTCGTTCAAAATCCGAACGTCACGTTGCTCGCGAAGGAGCTAAAGCGCGCAATGGACGCGGGCATCTATGTCGTGCAGGTCAACATGGCATCGAATACCTTGACCGACGCCTATGTCGGCGTTGATGCCAAGGATCTCGGCACCAAGATCGCTCGCGAGGTTATCAACCAGTGTGGCGGCGGCAAGGGCTCGGGCGAGATCGCTATCCTCGAAGGCGAGGCGACCGCGGCCTATTCGCTCGACATGAAGAACGGTGCGATGGAAGTATTCAAGACCGATCCGTCGATCAAGGTCGTTTCGTCGCAGCCGACAAGCTGGGACGCGAATAAAGCCGGCGATATCACGACGACTGTCCTGCAGCAGAATCCCAAATTGTGCGGAATCCTTAGCGTTTGGGGACCGCAAACGGCGGGCGCAGCACAGGCGCTCAAGGCGGCCAACATGGGCGACAAGGTGAAGGTGTTCGTCGCCAGCGACGGCCAGCCCGCGGATTGCGACCTTCTGGAGCAAGGCGCGTTTTCTGCGAACCTGTCGTATCGCGCCGACGTGCAGGGCCAGACCATCGCCGACGCGGTGATCGCGCTCCTGCAGGGTGGTGACAAACCAGGCTCGAAGAACATCGCCTATTACACCACTCCTGCCTGGGTGAAGTCGAAAGACGATCGCATGTACTGCTTCAGTATCCCGAAGGGCGCGAAGTAGATCGCGTCGGAGCCCGCGCCGACTGCGGCGCGGGCAGGCCGGAGCTGCCGATTCCCATTCCCTGCGTTGTCCCGCCGTTCGGCCACGTCCGCGCCGAGCCCGCCGGAGTCTGTTGATGAAAAGCCTGCAACGAGCCTGGCACCGCCATTCGCCCCAGTTGTTCCTGGGCGAACTGCTTGAGAAGCGGTGGATGGAGCCGATCATTCCATTCACGCTCACGATCGCGGTATTCCTGGCATTCGCGGTGATGATCCCACGCTACCTGACAGCAGGCAGCCTTCAGGAGCTGATGCGGAATTTCGCGGAACAGGGCATGATCGCGGTCGCGATGGCGTTCTCCGTGCTGTCCGGCGGCATCGACCTGTCCGTCGGCGCGGTGTTCGCGATGTCGAACTTCCTTGCGCTCTATCTGTATCTCATTCTCGGGCTGCCGCTGCCGGTGACGATCGTGCTTGTCATCCTGTTTGGCGCGGTGATGGGCGCCATCAACGGCGGCTTAATAGCTTACGGCAAGACCAGGCCGTTCCTGACGACCCTGGTTGTCCTCATCATCGTTCGCGCCGCTTATAACAAGGTGACGGTCGCGTTCACGAACGAACTCGCCAGCATAGACAACGGGTCCAGTGCGTGGGATTTCATGGGATCCGGCAAGGTTCTCGGCGTTCCCTTCAACATGCTGGTGCTGATCCTGCTTGCGGTCGGCACGCATTTCTTTCTCACCCGCATCAAGCCTGGCGTCCACATCATGGCGGTCGGGTCGAGCCGCAAGGCCGCCCGCCACGCCGGCGTCAACGTCAAGCGCGTGTTGTTCTCGGCCTATGTGATGTCAGGGTCAATCGCGGCACTGGCGGGAATCCTCTATGCGGCGCGACAAAGCAGCTCAGGCACTGACACCGGCGTCGGCTGGGAGATCAATGCGTTGGCAGCGGTGGTTCTAGGCGGCATCAGCCTTGCCGGGGGCCGCGGCACCATCGCGCGTGGCGTCATGGGCGCGGCGATCATCTTCATTCTCACCAGCGGCATGGTGCGGCTGGGTATCTCCGGGAACCTGACAACCGCCATCATCGGCATCATTCTGCTGCTCGCCGTCGGCTTCAACGTGAAGTGGGTCAAGAACAAGGGCAAGGTGCTGCAAAAGGTCTATGTCACCCCAAGCTGGGTTGATTTCGAACCGCCGCCCTCGGTCGAGCGGGGGAGCGGCACGCCATTCGCGGAGAATGATCGCCTGAAGAACGCGGAAGCGATCGCGCTCAACATGATCGAGGGTCCGGAAGACATCATCCTCGACCGCAAGGACAACCTATACACCGTCAACCGCAACGGCTCGATTATCCGATTTCTTGCACCTGACTATACCGTACGCGAGGAATTCGCCCGTATCGGCGGCCGGCCGCTCGGGCTGGCGTTCGATCGAGATCAAAACCTCCTCGTGTGCATCGCGGGTATGGGCGTGTACGGCGTGAAGCCCGACCGCTCGGTCTTCAAGGTCACGGACCGCACCACGCGCACGCGAACACGTCTCAAGGATGATTCGCGGCTCTACCTTGCAGACGATCTCGACGTCGCGCCCGACGGCAGGATCTATTTCAGCGAGGCATCGACCCGGTACGAGCTGACCGACTGGGCGCTCGACGGCTTTGAGGGGCGCGGTAACGGCCGGCTGATCTGCCACGATCCGAAAACCGGAATAACCAAGACGGTCCTCAAGAACCTGACGTTCCCCAACGGCATCTGTATCTCGCATGACGGTCAATCGGTGCTGTGGGCCAGCACCTGGCTATGCCAGATCAACCGCTACTGGATCGCCGGACCCAAGGCGGGCACCAGCGAAATCCTGATCGACAATCTTCCAGGCTATTGCGACAACATCAACCGCGCCTCGGATGGCAAGTACTGGCTTGCCTTCGTCGGCCTGCGCACGCCGGTCTACGACCTCGCCATGCGCAACCCTGTCTTTCGGACCCGCATGGTCAAGCAGATCCCGCCGGACGAGTGGCTGTGTCCGGGGATCAACTACGGCTGCGTGGTCAAGTTCGATGACAACGGCGTCGTGACAGAATCGCTCTGGGATCCAGGCGGGCTATCGCATCCCACCATCACCTCCGTCCGCGAGCACAAGGGCTATCTCTATATCGGCGGTCTCGAGAACAACCGCATCGGGCGCATCCGCCTGGAGGGCGCTGACCCGGCTTGGGAAGCGCACAAGTCCTATTGGGGAGGCGTCTAAGCCATGTCTCTGATTGGCGACATCATCGATCGCGTGTTGTCTCCGAACCGGGAAATTCATGTCATTCCCGTGCTCGACGGCGCGTTCTCACCGAACGAGCGGCTCGATCAGGCCCGCCAACTCGGTGATCAGATCGAGCGGCCCGATGACATCACTCTCGGGCACGATGGTGCACTCTACGTCTCGACCCGCAACAGCATCCTTCGTTGCACGGGGAGCGATTTCAATACGCGCACCGTGTTCGCGACGCTTGACGGTCCGGTCGGCGGGCTTGTCTGCACGCCGGACGGCAGGCTTCTTGCTTGTGTCTCCGGCGTCGGGTTGGTGTCGTTTTCTCCCGCTGGCGAGGTCAACGGCAAGCTTGAGAGCGTTGGCGGTGAGAAGATTTCCTGTCCGCTGTCAGCGGCGGTCGCGCCCGACGGCACCGTCTACCTGACCGATGGTTCGCGAAACAACCGGCCCGAACTCTGGCTCACTGACCTGATGCAGAACCGCGCTCCGTCGGGCCGCCTCATTGAATGCAACTCCACGCTCGACAATGCGCGCGTGCGTGTGGACAAGCTCGCATGGCCCCTCGGCGTGGTCGTATCCAGTGATGGCAAGGAAGTGTGGGTCGCTGAGTCCTGGGCTCACCGCCTGACCGCCTTTTCGCGCGCGGGTGACGGGAAGCGCGTGATCGTCAAGAACTATAGTGGCTATCCGGCGCGCCTCGCCCGAAGCGCGAACGGTGAGGTCTGGATGGCCTTTCTCGCGCTTCGCACGCAACTGACCGAATTCGTGCTGCGCGAACGTGCATTTTGCGAGGAGATGATGCGGACGGTGCCGGTCGAGCTCTGGATCGGGCCGGCGCTGGATGGTCGGCTCAATCCGCGCGAACCGACCCAGATTGGCCGCATCAAAAAGCTTGGCATTCAAAAGCCGTGGGCGCCGCCGCGCTCGTATGGCCTGGTTGCGCGGCTGGACGCCGGGGGGATGGCGACGAAGACCTTGCATAGCCGTGTCGATGGTCGGGTGCATGGCGTCACCGCCGTCCGTCCGATTGGCTCCCGCGTGCTGGCGGTATCCAAGGGACGCAATTGCCTTGTCGAACTGCCGCTTGATCACGACGCGCAAGAAGGATGAACGCCATGCCGTCAGAACAACAGGCGGGAACCCCGTTGCTCCAGATCGTCAATGGCAGCAAGGTCTATGGCGGCCTGCACGCGATCGATGGTGTCAATTTCGACCTCCGGCCGGGCGAAATCCACGCCCTGCTGGGCGAGAACGGCGCGGGAAAATCGACGCTCTGCAAGGCGATCGCCGGTGCGATCTTGCTGACATCCGGTGATTACATGATCCGTGGGCGCAAGGTGTCGTTCGCCTCGCCAAAGGAGGCGCTCGAAGGCGGCGTCGCGATGGTCTACCAGGAATCCAGCCTGGTGCCCTCGATGACGGTAGCGCAGAACCTTGAACTCGGTATGGAGAAGTGGGTCACGGTCTACAGCAAGATCAACATTGCGGCGACCCAGTCGCTGCAATCGATGAACTTCAATGTCGACCCGCTGGTGCTGGTGGAAAACCTCGGAACGGCCAAGCGGCAGATGGTCGAGATTGTGCGTGCCGTGCGCCATCATGCCCAGGTTTTCATCTTCGATGAGCCAACCGCATCGCTTACCCCTGAAGAGACGCAGCATCTGTTCCATCTTCTCAATACTTTGAAAGAGAAGGGCGCCGGCATCATCTTCATCTCGCACGCACTGGAAGAGGCGTTGAATATCGCCGATCGCATCACCGTGCTCCGGGACGGCAAGCTGGTCGCCACCGTGCCGGCGAAGGAAGTCTCCCGAGATTCGCTCGTGAGGATGATGGTTGGCCGTGAAGAAACGGCAGCGCAGTACGCGACCCATGGCGCGGATCCGGATGCGCCGAAGCCCCATGCGCCGCGCGGCGACAAGGTCCTTTCGGTGGAAAACGTGACGATGGGTAGCATCGTCAAGAATATGTCGTTCTCGGCGTTCAATGGAGAAGTCGTCGGCATCTTCGGGCTGGTCGGAGCAGGACGCTCCGAAATCGCGCAGATCGTCAGCGGTGCACGCAAGCGCAATTTCCTGCGCGGCGGGATGATCTATCTGCGGGACAAGCCGGTCCGTTACCGGGTACCGCGGCAGGCCGTGCGCGACGGGATCGCCTATATCACCGAGGACCGTAAGGTCGACGGCTTCTTCGAAACGATGACGGTGGATCAGAACATCTATCTTGGCTATCTGTCGTCACCGCGCGTCAAACGATTTCTTTACTCCACGCGCGAGATGAAGCGGATCGCCGATCGATGGATTTCAACGCTTTCGATCTCGGCATTGAAGCGAACGCTGAAAATTGTCGAATATTCCGGCGGCAACCAGCAGAAAGTCGTGGTGGGAAAGTCTCTAGCCCAGGAACCGACTGTGGTAATCTTCGACGAGCCGACTCGTGGTGTTGACGTCAGTGCCATACCACAGATCCACGAGGTGATCCGCAAGCTCGCAGGCGAGAACAAGGCCGTCGTCGTAATTTCTTCCTATCTGCCGGAGATTCTGGCGATCTCGGATCGGATCCTGGTGGCTCGTGGCGGGCGTATCGTCGAGGAAATGACACGGGCTGACGCGACCGAAGACAAGATCATGTACGCCGCCATTCATTGATAAGGAGAGCCATTCATGAGTGCCTATCAGCGGCCTCCCCATTGGAAGGACGTGGCACGGGCTGTCAATGACGATGATCCGGATGCCGGCCGCCTGATGAGCGAGCGCATCGCAAGCGAGATTCGCAGCGCGGTCTTGAGCGGAGAGATGCAGCCAGGTACGCGGATTCGTCAGGAACTTCTTGCGGCTCACTTCGGAGCGAGCCGGATCCCCGTGCGCGAGGCGCTGAAGCAGCTCGAGAACGAAGGCCTCGTCGTGATGGCGCCGAACCGTGGCGCCTGGATTGCGGACGTCAATTCGGAAGACTCGATAGAGGTCTACAAGATTCGTGAAGCGGTAGAGCCGCTTGCGATCGGAGAGAGCGTTCCAAATCTGACCGACGAGGATGTTGAGACGCTTGACCGGATTGTACGCGAACTTGAGCATGTAACCACGCTAGAGGAATACATACAGCTTGATCGGGAGTTCCATCTGCGTACCTATTCGCGTGCGCGGATGCCGCAGCTACTGACGATGGTTGAGCGTTTCTGGAACAGCACGCAGCACTTTCGGCGGCAGTTTGTGAAAGAAGCCTATGCCAAGGACGGATTGCCGTTCTCTGATCCGCAGCACCTTCTGATCATGGATGCGATCCGGGCACGCGACGTCGATGCCGCACAGGTATTGGTGCGTCTTCATATCCGTCGGACCCGCGTTCTCATTCAGGCGACGGGAGGCGGGGCAACCCAACCACCAGTCGCGAGCCGTGCCTCGATACCGCACGCTCGTCGCGGCACGGTTTCGCAAGGACGAAGCAACAATGAGTAGTTTCCGAAAATTTGGCGTTGTCGAGGCTGGGTTTGTGGGTCTGGAGATCACCCCGATACGCCAATTGGCGCCCGCAGGCTACACGGGCGGTGAGGCTGGATGCGGGCGACTCCGCTACGACATCAGTTGCAGGAAGCGATGACCGCCGACCCGGATTCCGTGTCGCATGCGCGCGCCTACGCAGAAGCCGCAGCCGGACTGCGGGCGCGGTTTGGATTTTTGCCCGTTGCTGCTCCCGGGCCAGAGGAACTCACGGCTCTAGATTTGTTTCGGGCCGCGCCGCGCGAGGCGCGGGCGGTGCTCTATTTCGATGGGACGCAGACTTACGCCGATATTGATCGGTTGAGCGATCGGCTCGCTGGCTGGCTTGGGCATAGAGGTGTCGGACGCGGCGATCGGGTCGCCATCATTCTTCAGAACGTGCCACAGTTCGTCATCGCCAGCGTGGCGTCCTGGAAACTCGGGGCGATCGTCGTCAGCCTCAATCCGATGTACCGAACGCCAGAGCTTCGAAAACTGTTCGAGGACTGCGAACCGAAGGCGGTGATTTGTCACGACGATCAATGGGACAACGTGTTTCCGGCCGCTGGCTCGGTCGATCCCGAATTGGTAATCTGGACTGGCGCCCATGAATTCCAGACGCGAAACGATGTCCGGGTACTGCCCGAGCCGGGCGCGGCACCGCAGGCCCAAGCTCTGGCGGCAGTGTTCGCCGGCGATGCACCTGTACCGCCAGCGCCGGTTCTTACCCCCGATGACATCGGCCTGCTTCTATACACGTCTGGCACCACGGGTGTTCCCAAGGGCGCGATGCTGACGCATCGCAACCTGGTGGCAACCGCGCTGATCTGTCGCGATCATTTCGAACTGAACGCCACGTCGCGTATCTTCGGTGTTGCGCCGCTATTCCACATCACCGGCTTTGAAATTCAGATGGTTGCGGCCTTTGCCGCGAGCGCGACGATGGTGCTGACCTATCGCTTCCAGCCGCAAGTTGCGCTCGATGCCTTCCTTGAGTGGCGGCCGACATTCATCGTCGGTGCCATCACCGCATACATCGCGCTAATGAACCAGGCGGACGCGACGAAGCGCCATTTCGAAAGCTTCGTGCATATCTACTCCGGCGGGGCGCCGATTGCCCCCTCGGTCATCGATGCATTTGCGGCGCGGTTCGATCGCTCGATCCGCAGTTCATACGGCATGACCGAGCTGACGTCCGCAAGCCACCTTGCGCCCAACGACGGTCAAATCCCTGTCGATCCCGAGTCAGGGGCGTTGTCGATCGGCAGGCCGACGCCAGGCGTGGACGCGATCGTCGTTGACGACGAGCGCCGCCCGCTTGGACCAGGCCAACATGGTGAAGTGGTTGTGCGCGGCTCGGGCGTGATGGCTGGCTACTGGCGCAAGCCCGTCGAAACCGATGAGGTGCTGACGAACGGTTGGCTGCATAGCGGTGACGTCGGGTTCTTTGATGCGGACGGCTGGTTTTATCTCGTGGACCGCAAGAAGGACATGATCTCGGCTTCCGGTTTCAAGGTCTGGCCGCGCGAAGTGGAAGACGTGATCTACGGCTTTCCAGGTGTGCGCGAGGCAGCCGTCGTGGGTGCTGCCGATCCATATCGCGGCGAAACGGTGCTAGCCTTCGTCTCCGCCAAACCGGACGCTGTGATAGACGTTGCCGCGCTCTTGCGGTTTTGCCGGGAGCGGCTGGCGGCCTACAAATGCCCCGTCGACATTCGGGTATTGGAGGACTTGCCGAAGACAGAGTCCGGGAAAATAACGCGAAACACTCTCAAGAGCCGCATACGCAGCCAACAAGGAGAACCTGAGTAGATATCACCCTGGGAGGATCAAGAATATCGTAAGTTGAAATCGAGCGCGGGACGGGTGACCAATCGATTGTCGAATTTGTGTCCGCGTCATTGGGCCTTCGCGCGTCAGTGAACCTCGGTTTTCGCTTCTCGAGCAATGCACTGGCGCCTTCCTCCTTGTCTGCAGTTGCGTAGCAAAGCGCAAATGCCTCGCTCCCTTCATGAACGTAAGATCGGATTGAATGACAGGGGCCAGTGTTCTTGCCGATCGTCGTCCCTGGGCGATTGCGCATAGCGACCGTCGAGCAGGAGCATCAACGGGCGTACGATTCTAATCGGTAGCCCGGAATTGCCGTTGCAAGCGTGCCATCCCTCGAATCCAACGATCGATGTCGTCGGTCTTGTTTTTCAGATAGCCATGGACCTCCGCGTGCGGCAGGATCATGAACCGCTCAGCCTCAATACCGCGTACCGCCTCCGCAGCTACATCGAAGGCCGACATCACCCCATCGCTGGATTGGGGGCCGCGCGGCAGGCCGCGCAATTGCGGAGTATCGACCCCTTGAGGGCAGAGAATCGACACGCGGATTCCGTCGTCGAAATGACTGAGTGCCAGATTTTCCGCAAATCCGACCGCCGCGTGCTTCGTGGTCGCGTAGACGGCGCTGCCAATTTGAGAAAGCAGACCGGCGGCGGATATGGTTTTGAGGAAGTAACCACTACCTCGCGTCCGCATCCTGGGAAGGAGATGTCTTGCGGCGTAGACGTGTGCCATAACATTGACCGACCAGGCACGGTGCCAAACGTCGTTGGCGACTGCTGCCGCATTGCCGAAGTCGGATTGAAATCCGGCGGCAATCCCTGCGTTGGAACAGAACAAGTCGATCGGGCCAGACCTTGCTTCGGAAGCTACAACAAGATCATGGATATTTTCTTCCAAGCCGACGTCACACCGCGAAGCATGTCCGCCGATTTCGGCCGCAACTGCGCGCGCTCCGGCTTCATCGATATCCGCCACGACGATCGACCGGGCGCCTTCGTGCGCGAATGCCTGGCACAATGCTCTGCCGATCCCGCTTGCGCCCCCCGTGACGACGATGTGCTTGTCGCGAATCTTCATTTGAATACCTCGTGCAAGCCGGCCGCGCCCATGCCGCCACCGACGCACAACGTCACGACACCGTACTTCCCGCCACGCCTGCGACCTTCGAGAAACATATGGCCAACCATGCGTGCGCCGGACATGCCATAGGGGTAACCAATCGCGGTGGCGCCTCCGTTAACATTGAGCCCCTCGTCGGGGATGCCAAGGCGGTCTCGACAATAAAGGACCTGGCAAGCGAAGGTCTCGTTCAATTCCCACAAGTCGATATCGTCGATCTCCGCCGGGTCGAAGCCGGAACTCGCGACGGCGGCCGCTATTGCATGTCCGCCCAAAGTCTGCGCCTGAGTGTGGTTGCCGCGGTAAGCCCCTGATCGGTGTGCGAGCAGTGGGTACAATGACTGCTTCACGCGTGGTCTATTCCTCTTGGATAGCCGGATTGAAGTATTCGTGAGAATCCGGACCGAAGGTTTCGTCAGGCAGCTGGTCCAGCATCGTCATGCTGCGCCGGATGTGTCGCCGCGCAGCCGATTCGGCGGCCTGTTGATCGCCTTCGAGGATCGCTTCGCCTATGCGGCGATAATCCTCGAAGCGCTGTTCTGCCGGCACCCGCAGATGCGTGCGCACCAAGTGTACCTGAGTATCCGGGAGTGAACGCATAAGCTCCGCGTTGTCTCCGATCCGGGTCATCACGCGGTAGAATCGATCGCGCGCGCGGACCATTTCGTAGGATTCGCGATCGTTCGCGAAGGTCAGCAACTGCCGATAGACGTCATTGAATTGACGCCGACGGCCCGGCTCTTCGATATTGGCGGCGGCCAGACGTGCAGCGAGGCCGATCATCAGCTCCAGTATGAGCAGAAAGTCGCGGGCCTCTTTGCGTGAGAGTTGGCGAATTTGCGCGCCGCGGAAAGGGTGGGACGTTGCGACCCCGACCGCGGAAAGGCGCTTGATGGCTTCGCGTACGGTACTTCGGCTGACCTCATATCGCTGCATCAGATCCGGTTCAACGAGACGCTGACCGGGAGCGTATCGACCGTCGTAGAGGCCTCGTACGACATCCGACACGATACGGTCAGATGCGCTGACGGCCGAATCGGAGCGGGTGGGGGTTCGCTTGAGTTTTGTCGTGCGGTTCAACTGCGCCATCCTTTGCGGCCGGGGCGGCTCGCTCGCGGGTGAAGCTGCAGGCTCGTTCGTTTCTTTGCCGATTTCCATTTGACGAACGAGCATAGCCCTCCCATTTTGTCTGTCAATATCGTCGGACGATATTGCCGGGCGATAATCGTTGAAGTAAGCTCCGCGTTCACGATGGGGGGAGTAGACGGATGTTTGAGAAGTCGCAGCGGGTGGAGCAATTGGAGATGCATTTGCGGGCCTTTATGGCCAAGCACATCTATCCGAATGAGACCCGCTTCTACCGCGAATCCGAGGACCTCGGTCCGTGGAAGGTTCAGCCCGTGGTGGAAGAATTGAAACTCCTGGCGAAGGAGCAGGGGCTATGGAATCTGTTTCTGCCGGAATCTCCGCTCGGTCCCGGTCTGACCAATCTCGAATACGCTCCGCTTTGCGAGATCATGGGAAGGTCCCATCTGGCCCCGGAGGTGTTCAATTGCTCCGCGCCCGACACGGGAAATATGGAAGTCCTAGTCCGCTACGGAACGGAGGCGCAGAAGAAACGATGGCTCGAGCCGCTGCTTGCAGGTGAGATACGATCATCGTTCGCGATGACGGAGCCCGATGTCGCCTCGAGCGATGCAACCAACATCGAGAGCAACATTCGGCGCGAAGGCGATGAATACGTCATAAACGGGCGAAAGTGGTACACGACCGGCGCAACCGATCCGCGCTGCAAGATCATTATCTTCATGGGGAAGACGGCGCCGGACAATCCCGATCGCTATCGGCAGCAGTCGATGATCCTTGTTCCCAAGGACAGTTCCGGTATCGATGTCGTTCGGTCCATTCCCGTCTTCGGCTTCTATGGGGTGCCGGACCGGGCGTCCGAGGTGATCTTCCGCAATGTTCGCGTGCCCGCCACTAACATTCTGCTGGGAGAGGGCCGGGGGTTCGAAATTGCTCAGGGTCGTCTTGGCCCGGGTCGTATCCATCACTGCATGCGGCTCGTCGGCCTGGCGGAGCGCAGTCTTGAGAAGATGTGCGTGCGCAGCCAGCAGCGGCGACCATTCGGAAAGACCATTGCCGAGCAGTCGGTGACACGTGAGCGCATTGCCGAAGCGCGCATCATGATCGAGCAGGCCCGTCTCCTGACCCTGAAGGCGGCCTTTATGATGGATACTGTCGGCAACAAGGTCGCCAAGGCCGAGATTGCGATGATCAAGGTGGCCGTTCCGACGATGGCCGCGACCGTGATCGATTGGGCAATCCAGGCATTTGGCGGTGGCGGCACAAACAACGATTTTGGGTTGGCTGCTGCCTACGCGACCGCGCGTCTGCTTCGACTTGCGGACGGACCGGACGAGGTCCATCGCGATCAGATCGCGAGACTTGAATTGCGAAAGGCCGCTGCATTGAATCTGCCCGCTTGGGAGCCGGCATTGAGCAACCGCGCCTTGCCTACGAACGCCTAGTCAGTGTTGGAATGCCATTCACTAACAATGGCGATACATCCAGGCCGTTGGTAAACACGTCATCTAATCGAGGAAACGATGCCATTTTGGGATGACAGGTGCTACGTGACGCTCACTCCCGAACCACCCACCAAACACTCGCGTGCGGTGGTGCTGGTCGCGCGTTACAATAGCTTCATCACGGCGGCCGCCGATCTAGGTAAATCGCAGCCGGCCCTTGACCCGGACGATTCAGCAAGTTGAGACGGAACTTGGTGTTCAATTCTTCGCCCGAACCACGCGGCGCGTTGTCGCTGCGCCCGCCGGTCTGAACTTCCTGGCGCGGCCGAGCGTTTGCTGAACGATCTCGACATCAGCGCCAAGGTGCTGCGGGAGCACACTCACTCAGGTACTGGCCAGGTTATCGTGTCGGCACCTACACCGTGACGAACAACACGGTCGTCGTGCACTTGGGTGGCGGCACTTGGTCGAGTTTGTACAGCATCGACCTGGAGGGACGCATCATCCCGTCCTCCGGCTCCGAGTTGAATTGGACTGATTCAACTCCGTCGATTGGCGGAAGGACTGAGAACGTTCGGCAGCGCGCCAACTAAGCTCGGTACTACGTAGATTGCATGACCGCTTAAGGCCAATCGCGTCGCTTCTTTGGATGTCCGCTTCAGCGTCTGCTATCCATAATGCCGGACATTCGCACGTCCGGTTGGGACAGGTCTGCCCATGGCTTTCCTGCGCCCGAATTGCAAATTACTGGCGAAACGCTGCGGCTCTGGATGTTGGCCCCATCGCCTCAGGAGCGGCGCAAAGCAGCCATTCGCGCCGTGAGCGGTCGTGGATTGAACGGATGAAACGTACACGCCCGGAATCCGGCTCAACACCATTTCCAACGACGATGCGCCCTATCAATCGCCGTGCATGGGTCAAGTAGGACGATTCGCCGTGCAAGTTGATCGATGAATCCGGGGCCGGCATCTGCAAAATGGTGGCGGCAAATCGAAGTCAAACTCCTGACGAGGGCAAAAAGGGGTTCGCAAAATAGTGCGACTCTCTCCGACTAGGCAGAGCCCACCTTAAGCAACTTCGAGCCGGCGCGGGTCGCCGAGGAATCTCGGATATCTCCGCAGACGAATTCGACCAAAGCGGGCAGGCACGTCCGCGCGAGGTCGTATCTGTCGAGGACGGTCTGACGAGCGGCAGCGCGGATTTTCAGGAATTTATCGCGATCTGTCAGCGCTTCGATGACCCGGTGCGCCAACTGGTCGACGGCGAAAAAGGGAACCCGGATCCCGTTCTGGTCATTCAATATTTCGCGTACCGGGGCCGTGTCCGATCCAATGACAACGCAACCGGCGCTCATGGCTTCGAGCAAGGACCAGGACAACACGAACGGATAACTGAAATACACGTGAGCCGAGGAAATCTGCAGTGCGCGCAGATAGTCCTCGTAGGCCAAATGACCGAGGAAAAACACGCGCTTCCGATCGATTTGTCCGGCGACCTCGTCGAGGAACCGCGTTTGCCAGGTGGTCCCGGCGGGTGGCTGCGCGCCGTACGACGTGCCGTTGCCGCCTATCAGCAATATTCTGGCGTTTGGGCGGTCGGCCATAATGCGAGGCAGCGCGCGCATGAAGACATGATAGCCTCTGAGCGGTTCAAGATTGCGCGCGACGAAGGTAACCACCTCGTCTTTTGCAGTGAGCAATTCGCCAGACGGCAAACGATAGGAAGCTTTCGGCGCGGGTTTCACTGTCGCGGTGTCGATACCTTCGTGCAGTACGGTGATCTTTTCCTGGAATAGTTTGGGAAAAGTGGAGCGCTGCCAGTGGGTCGGAGCGATGCCGGCGTCGCATTCCGACAGCGCCAGCAGCGTCGCCGCATTCTTCAAATGAAGACCAACGTGGCCGTCCATTCCCATGGCGGGGAATTCAGGGTCGAACCCGACGTCGCGATCCGCGCTTCCGTAGAAGAATTCGCAATAGATGATCAGGCGCGCCTTCGGGAAGATCGAGCGGATCGGAAGCGTCTCGCCCCACCCGGGATGCGCGACAACGACGTCCGGAACGAAGCCGGACAATTTAAGATTGGTAAGGGCGTAAAGGATCTGCTCGGCTCTGTGGCATTCCAGATCAAATCGCCGGGCAAACGGATGCGATGACGATACGTCAACGGTGCCCAACCCATATTTGAAGAGCCTGACGCCCTTGATGGATCGTGATGTCTGTCCGCCAATCGCCGCTACCTCAACTCCCGGCCGTTGTCCGAGAAAGCGCGCGAGATGCTGAAACTGCGCAGGGAAGTTATTGTGGACGAACAATACATTCATTTTTATTCGATTCCGATGCGTCGGTCGAAGTGCGGATCTCCGCGCACGCAGTTGAAACGCAAGCGTACGCGAACGAAAGCGAATGTCTCGAAAATCATTTAATAGCGATTAACTCGCGGTAGAGAGATGCTTCATATGTTCGCCGGCGTCGGGCAAACAGTAAATGGCGGACAGAGCATGCAGCGTGTCAAGCAAACCAAGACTGTGGAGGTTGAACGGGGTCTTCTCCTTGTTCGCTATGCGACAGCGGAGGACACGAGCCGGCCGCCGCGTGTCTCGATCATGGTAAACCCGAGATTCCGAAAAGACATCGAACTTGTACTAAGTCCCGATCATCAGGAAGCGGTGCTGTGGCAGCCAGGTTCATGTCTTGTCGTGTATGCGGCAAAGCCCGGCGAGTTGCTGGTTGAGGTGATTCCGGCCGATGCAGGAGGTTCGACGGCCGCCACGGTCAGAATCGAGACCTTGAGCCAGGGAACGGCGGAGAATGCAGTTGAGCAGTATCCCCTGGATGATGTCGACCTCAGCCGTTTGGGGATTCTTGGACATGTTGCCGGGTTGGGCGATGTCGTTGTGCGCGAGGATGAATGGATCGCGGGGCCCAATGCACCGGCGCGCATCGAGGGAATCTCGATCGATTGGCCGCGCAAGCCGGAGGATCTGGATATCCTCTATTCCGTCAAATTGGCGCGACCGCACGCCGCTTCGGGCAGGTTGACGAAGATTGGGGGCTACGCAGGAACGCGCGGTCGCGCCTTGCCCATCGTTGGCATTACCCTCGAACTGGCAGGGCGGCGAGCGCGCGGCTTGCAACTTTCCGGCGAGGCGGCTTTCCTGGGGGCGCCGCTTACGCGCGTTACCGGAAAGAAGGTGGCAATATCCGGTCCGACTGGCCGCGAGCCGTTGGTCGGATTCCGCCTCCGGCTGGACGATAGCAGCGCGCCGCTGCAACCCGAACTTCCGACTGCCGCGGGAGCCAAATCGTCGGCCCGGGTACGTGTGTTCCGACCGTCCGCCGCAAGAACCAGGCTGCGTTCCACGATGGAGTCGTTCCTGGACTACGGAATTGTCAGCGACGGCAAGCGTGACGTTGCAGCGGTTTGACCACTTAAGCGAGCCTCATCACCAGGCCTTGGAGGTGCTGTGTGCCAAGGCGCTGGAACGCGGAGATCTGGCTGCCGCCTACCGGCTGTCCGATCGGCGGTGCCGGATTCGGCCGTTGCCTGATCCGCACTGCTTCGTGCTGCGCGCCGAGGCGCTGCATCGGATGGGAGACCGCACGGCCGCAATCGATGACCTGCTGGCGGCGCTGCGGATCGCGCCCGACGATCTGGCGGCCAACCGGCGAATGCTGGCCTGGGGAAGGCCCGCTCTGCAGCTCACCGCCGCAAAGACCTTGATCGAATGCGAGCGCGACCCGCGTGTCCTGAAAGGCGCGGTTGCCGTGTTGCGCAAGAGTGGCATGACTGAATTTGCCACGATCCAGGTCCGTGACGACCTGATTGAAGGTTGGGCGCTTTGGCAGGAAGGCCCGCAGATATGCGTCGCGACCACCGATGAAGAGGGTCGCGTCGAACGGCTTTTTTCGGGGGACGCACGGCATCCGCTATCCGGTGAATTGGGATGTGCTGTTGACTTCCGTGTCCCGCGGCAGCGCACGCCACAGCTTATTTCAGTTTCAGCGAACGGCAATGTCCTGGCCAAGGTATGGGCCGGTCAGGGTGGGCCATCCGTGCCTTCGCGGGCAGCCAGCGCAGCGGGCAAGCGCACCGCCCAGGTAACCGTGATCGTCCCGGTTTATGCAGACTATCGCGCGACCAAAGCCTGTCTGAAAGCCTTGTTGGCCCAGCTCGACAAATCGGGCTGTCACCAGGCGGTGATCGTCAACGACGCAAGTCCGGACCCGCGGATCTCGAGCATGCTCGATACCCTGGCGCGTTCGGATCAAGTACGGGTGCTGACCAACACCGCTAACTTGGGGTTTGTGGGCGCAGTCAATCGCGCCCTGGATGAAGTAGATTCCGGCGACGTCGTGCTCTTGAATGCCGACACAATCGTCCCCGAACGATTCATCGAGCGGCTCGCATCCGCAGCGCGGTCTTCGCCCGATGTCGGAACCGTCACGCCACTTTCCAACAACGGTGAGTTCACCAGCTTTCCAGTTCCAAACCGGTCAAATGCGATCGGCGACGGCCTCAGCGTCGGCGAGATCGATCGAGTTGCCGCGCGCGTAAATGCCGGAGCGGTGGTGGAGATTCCCAACGGCATCGGATTCTGCCTTTATATCACGCGATCATGTCTGGATGCCGTGGGTCGGCTGTCCGACAGCTATTGTCGTGGCTATCTGGAGGACGTCGACTTCTGCCTTCGCGCCCGGTCGCACGGATTCCGAAACGTCTGCGCCGGCTCCGTCTATGTAGGCCACGCAGGTTCGCGCTCCTTCCGCGATGAGAAGCGCTCCCTTGTCGTGCGTAACCTGAAAGTGCTGGAGCGGCGATTTCCGGCCTATCGCGGTGAATGCGCGGATTTTATCCGAGCCGATCCGCTGAAGCCTGTGCGTCAAGCGATCGAGGCCTCGCTTTTGGCTGCACGGAAGCATGGCGTATTGCTGGTCACCGGTGGTGGTGCCGTTGCGGAAGTCGCGCGCGAACGGGCCCGGCAGTTGTTGGCCGGGAAGATGCCGGCGGTCCTGATCCTGGAAATTCATTACCGGCCCGGATGTATCGTTGCGAAGCTGCTCGATGCGCGCGACGCGATGCCGCAATCGCTCGAGTTCGTTCTGCCGTCGCCGGACGATCCGTCCGACCTGCTTCGATGTCTGAGGCAACTGTCGCTAGAGCGGATCGAATTCTTCGATCTCTGCAGAATTTCCAGTCCGGTTGTGAAAGGTCTTTTGGATCTGTCGATCCCTTACGATCTTTTTTTGGCTCACACCGAACTTGGGCTGGAGCAGCCCTCGCCCCAAGCGCCACAGGTTGCCAAGGATGACACGATCTTCCTCCGCGACGTTGTTGCCGGAGCCGGGCGCGTGCTCGTTCACGAAGCCCAGGCCGAAGCGGCCGCACGATCGCTTGCACTCGATCGGATCACATGCCTGGCCGCCGGGACAACAAAACGGCGTCGATCCTCGAAACGCCTCGGCGCTGCGGACCGGTTGGGTCTCGTTCCGATACGGCGATGCGCGAAGGAACATCAGTTCATGCGCGAGGTCATTGGCCGGCTTGCGGTCGTCCAGCCAGGTCTCGACATCGTCGTGGTGGGCGGCACACACGACGATACCGACCTGATGCGGGCAGGGGCATTTGTCACGGGACCTGTCGGGCCCGCCGAGCTGCATCGCCTGTTTCGTCAGTACCAATTGGATCGAATCCTGCTATGCCTGACCCGCCCGTTGTTCGGGCATCCGCTGCTTTCGACTGTCATGTCATGCAGGCTTCCGGTCGCATATCTCGACTGGTCGCGCGGCGATTGTCCGTTCCGCGCAGCCGACTTGCCCCTTGATCCGTCGTCGCCGGCCATAGATACAGCCGAGCGTCTGTTGCCATGGCTGCAAGGACATCAGACCCCATGACCGCCATGCTGATGCCTCAGATGATCCGGGGCGACGATCTCAAGACGTCGTTCCAATGGTCGCACGATCGGACGTTCACCGGCTTCGTCTTCGATGCGCATGATCCCGGCCGAAAGTTCGTTGTCGAACTTTTGGTCGATGGAATTTCCGTCAAATGCGTGCGCGCAAATGAACGCCTTGGAACCAGCAAGACTGAAATCGGTGACTGCCATTACTGCTTCACGCTCGCGCTAAGTGCCGATATCCTGGACCATGCCGAGATCGTCGAAGCCCGCGTCGCCAATCTTGGTACGAGGGTAGGGGAACCGATAGCTATCCGGTCGTCGCCCCGGCCGATCCAGGACCATGCGTCGCCGGGCGCCGTGCGTTGGCTGGGGGGATTGCGATTTGCGGGCTGGATCGCCGCGGATTGCGGACCCCTCGTCGACATTCTGATCGATGGTGAACATGTGAGCCAGGTAGGCGCATCCGGCTGGAGCCACATCGGCGATGCCGAGGCTGCGCTGGCTGTCCGCGCGATCGATTTCCACATTCCAAACCGCTTCGCTGACGGCTCTGCGCGCCGCCTTTCCGCAATAAATCAGAAAGGCGATCATCTTGAAGGCAGCCCGGTGCCGTTCATTGCCTTCGCCGGTGATCCAGAGCGCAGGCATGCCGCAGCCGCACCAGACTCCGAAACTCTGCGGGAGGCGATCCTCGACCGCCTTGTCCCGATGTCCATCCCGTTCGCAGAGTACCGCCGCTGGCGGGATATGCTTCCAGCGCCTGTCGAAGCGGTCTGTTCGCTAAAGGCTGCGGTGGTTATCGTCGGCGCGGACGAGACCGACGACACGACGGCAAGCCTGAATGCGCAGACCCACACGGATTGGGTTGCTGCATCGATGCCTGAGACCGAGGTCTATACGGGTTTCGATAATGGGGCGTTACGCGAGTTTCTTGCCGGCGACGGTGCGGATGCTGATTTCGTGATTTTCATGATATCGGGAGCAATTCTGGAATCGAACGCGATAGCGCGCCTGTCAGAGGCGTTCGAGAATCATCCGGAAATCATGGCGGTATACGGCGACACGGACATTTCCGGCGGAGATGGGTCGCTTTGGCCGCTGGCGTTCCCGGCATTCGATTATGAAAGGATGCTCGAGCAAGGATATTGCGCGCACGTTTTCGCCCTGCGGCGGTCCGCCGCCGAGCGAGCGGTCGAAGGTGGAGCAGGTAGCCTCTACCGTCTGTTCAACTCTGTTCTCGACGACGGAATGACGGCGGCGAGCGGCATTGCCCATCTCCCGGGCTCGCTGACGACACTACCGTCGCTCGACCTGGGCGCAGCGAGCAAGGCGCTGGCGACCGCCACACAGGATCACCTCGATCGACGGGGCATCACAGCGCAGGTCAGATCCGGGCGGGGCCAAGTTCTTCCGGCCATCAGGATTTCGCAGCAGCCGGACGGCCGAACGGTCACGATCGTGATCCCGACACGGAACCGGCGCGACTTGCTTGAGTCCTGTCTTCGATCGCTGCAGCCAGCCCTCCGCCAACGCGAATGCGAAATCATCGTGATCGACAATGATTCCACCGATCCGGATACGCTGGATTTTCTTGCGTCGATCGATGGCGGTGGCACGAACGTCATGCGCCTGCCGGGTGATTTCAATTTTGCCCGCTTGATGAACGCAGCAGCTGCTCATGCAACCGGAGAGCTTCTCTGCCTGCTGAACAACGACGTCCAGGCTACCGACGATGACTGGCTGGAAGAAATGCTGGGCAGGCTGTCCGCAGCCGATGTCGGCGCGGTTGGGGCGTTGTTGTTGTGGCCGAGTGGGGTTGTGCAGCATGGCGGTGTTACGCTCGGTCCCAATTTTGCTGCGACACACGCATTCAACGACCGCCTGGAAGGAGATGCCGGATATGGCGACTTGCTGCGGGTTGCCCATCAATGCAGCGCAGTAACGGCAGCGTGCCTGCTGACACGTCGCCAGGACTATCTCGATCTCGGCGGCATGGATGAATTCCGTTTCCCGATAAATTTCAACGATGTCGATTACTGCTTGAAGTTGCGGGCAATCGGCAAGCGCATTGTGTTTACGCCACACGCAAGGCTTCGTCATCTTGAATCGGCAAGCCGCGGTGCGGACACGCGACCCGATCGCAAGGCGAGGCTCGAGCGTGAACTGCGGAACCTGCGGGCGAAGTGGGCTGGCGCGCTGGAAGCAGACCCGTTCTACAGTCCCGTTCTGTCGCTCGATCCAATTCCGTTTTCCGCGCTGGCTTGGCCGCTGAGGTCCATGGCATGCCGGGCATCCACCCCGCCAACTCCGGTCAATGTGCCGGCTGGATTCTAAATTCAGCAGCGCTTCCCTCGACCGCAGGCCGGATATTTGACGAAAGTTTTAGAATTAATCCTCGCGTGAATTTCAGTTGAAAGCGCTGTTCTTCGTTTCTGGCAGCGTAACTGAATTTCATCGGCGTGCTTTCGTATTCTTGATCGCTTGTTGACTCTGTTACCTCGCTCCTCTCATGTTGCGGTCGCGAAGGCGCTTGAAAGTCGTGATTGTTTCCGCCGCAATTCGAAGAAAATCGGACCGCAGTGAAGGGGCAGTAAATGGCGACATATGATCTGGACCGGACCGAGCTGAACCATCTTCTCTCGCCAAATGTCGACCCGGGCGCCAGGGCGGCGGTCGTCGACTATTTGCTGAAACACGGCAGCTTTGATGACGACGATGATTCTCGGCATCATGGTCGCCATGATCACGGCGACCACGGCCGTCATGGGGATCACCACCACCATCATCACCACCACCATGACGATCCGACGGTCAAAGTGCAGATCAGTGATGGCAGTCAGCCGCTCGATCCGCACGCGGAGGTTCTGAACCTCACAACCGCCACCAATACAGTCACCACGGACGCGGCCTTGAAGGTCATTGTCGAGAACGTCTCGGGCGATGCCAACTTGACGGTTCACGGCGATCACGACGTGATGGTCGTGACCGGCGGTGGAAACGACTATGTCTCTCTGCAGGACTCGGGCGATGATGTCGTCATGACCGGGGCCGGAAACGATACCGTTCATGGCGGCGACGGAGCCGACAGCATTTACGGCGGAGCGGGCAATGACTCGCTGGTAGCCGGAACGGGCGACCATCAGCTGCTTTCGGGCGGCGACGGTAACGACACCCTGATTGGCGGAGACGGCTCGCATTCGACGCTCTCCGGCGGCAACGGCAACGATTTGCTGGTGGCAGGCAACGGCGATCAGCAGGTGCTGTATGGCGGCGGCGGAAACGATACGTTGATCGGTGGCGCTGGGTCGCATGACTCGCTGTACGGCAGCAATGGCTCCGATTCCTTGCAGGCCGGAACCGGCGACCACCAGCTTCTGAGCGGCGGAGACGGCAACGACACGTTGTATGGTGGCGACGGCTCCTACGACACGCTGATGGGCGGCAACGGCTCCGACCTGATGTATGCCGGACACGGGGCACATCAGCTGCTGGTCGGAGGCAACGGCAACGATACGATGTTTGCCGGCACCAGTGGCGATACGCTCAATGGCGGCGGCGGAAATGATTTGTTCCACCTCACTGGACATCACATCAGCGACACCATCGATGGTGGCAATGGAAACGATACGGTTCAATTCGACTCGTATTCCTCGCACGACGTCGCATCGCTGCATACTCATCATGGCCAGACCGTCATCGAATTCAAGGATGGTCAAGTCGTAACCGTCACCCATATCGAGAACCTGGTGTTTACCGATGGAACCCAGCACCTGTAGGGGTGAGTGACTATCGTTCAGATCGAAAGCGCCCGACAGAAAGTTGGGCGTTTTTGGCTAAGTACCTGATGGAATGCGTATTGCGGCCAGCGCTGGAGCAGAAGTGTGGCGCAGCGCGACAGGCGTAGCCACCGCGAGGTCTCTTGAAGGTAAAGCTCTCGTCACCCCTTCTCAATGAGCTGCGGGCGTTCTTGCCGGCGTATACGACGCTGTTTGCATTCAGCTTCTTCTGTCCGGTCCTCTATCTTGCGTCACCCATTTATGTCGAACAGATGCTCGACCGGGTGATGTTCAGCCGCAGCGTCGATACGTTGACGGTTCTGGCATTGATCGCGACCTTTCTGCTTGTCATGTACGCGCTGCTGGAATGGCTTCGAAAGAAGGCCGCGACCACCATCGGGAATGCCATCGATGCGAAATTGAGCCGCACGATCTTCGAGACAGCGACTCGGTCCGACAAGTCCGGCGCCGCGATGCGCGCCCCGGCCGCAATGGCCGATTTCAACATGGTGCGCGATTTCCTGGCGGGAAATTTGCTGCTGGCGCTGTTCGACGCGTTCTGGGCGCCTCTCTTCATTATCGTGATGACCCTCGTCAGCTGGATGTTCGGCGTTATCGGACTGGTCATGATCGTGCTGACTGGAGTCCTCGCCGTGCTCAATCATCGGCTGACCAAGGCGGATGCAGGCCGACATCAGCGATTATCCTCCAAAACTCAGGAATTCAGCCATGCGGTGGCGCGCAATTCCGAGACGGTACGTGTCCTGGGTATGCTGCCGCCGTTGCGCGACCGCTGGTATGACCTGCATTTACGGATGCTCGGCTGGCAGTCGGCGGCGTACGGTAAGATAGAGATATTCGTCTCGGCGACGAAGTTCCTGCGGGCCTACCAGATGGTCGGCATTTTCACCGTCGGAACGCTGCTGTATCTCGCCAATGAAGTGACCCTGTCGAATACGTTCGTCGCCATGACGCTGATGATGCGCGGACTTGGTCCAATCGATCAGGTCATCACGGGCTGGAAGAGCTATGCCATGGTCTTCGGCGCGATAACCAGGCTGGACGAGATGCTGCGGGAAGCGCAGGCGCAGAGCGTCAAAGTATCGCTGCCGAGGCTCCGCGGACCGCTCACGGTCTCGCGCGTGTTTGCGTTCGCCGCCGGTAGCGATAAGCCGCTGCTCAACGACGTCACCTTCACGCTGGGCGAGGGGCGGGTTCTCGGCGTTATCGGTCCCAGCGGGGCCGGCAAGTCGTGCCTTGTACGCGCGCTGGTGGGAGCGTGGGTACCGCGCAGCGGCAGCATTGCGATCGGCGATCACGATCTGACGCATTGGAACGAAGACGAACTCGGGCGCTACCTCGGCTACATGCCGCAGGATGTCGAGTTGTTGCCCGGCACGCTGGCCGAAAACATCTCGCGGTTCGATCCCGCCGCCGCGTCAAACCCCGACGGTTTCATTGCGGCGGCCGAGCTGGCCGGCATTCAGGATCTGATCAGATCGCTTCCGCAAGGTTACAATACGATGATAGGACCGAACGGCCATGTCCTGTCGGGCGGGCAGCGGAGCCGGATAGCATTGGCACGCGCGGTCTATGGCGACCCGAAATTTATCGTGCTGGACGAGCCGAACTCCAACCTGGATGCGCTCGCCGAGCAGTCGCTTCTGTCGATGATCCAAAAGTTGCGGAGCAGCGGCGCGACGATCGTCATAAGCACTCACAAGCTCAATATCCTGAACTATTGCGACGACGTTCTGGTCCTGAACAATGGAACCGTCCAGGCGTTCGGCGCACGTGATCAGATCGTGAATCGGATTCCGCGGTCAACCGCTCCACCAGCGCTGACCGTTATTGCCGGGACGCTGGAGAGCCAGAGGTCATCGTGATGGAAACAGAGCGCGCTGAATTGCTTCAGGCACCGGTGGCGCCCACCGATTGGCGCATGATGTTGCGGATCGCGGCCGGCGTCATTGTCTTCACGTTCGTCGTCCTGGGTGGCTGGTCCGCGCTCGCGCGTATCGATTCCGCGGTGGTGGCCGAAGGGGTCGTCGCGATCGAATCCAATCGCAAGACCATCCAGCATCTCGAGGGCGGAATCGTTCGGGAAATTCTCGTCCGCGACGGCGATGTTGTACAGCAGGGCGATGTCCTGGTGCGATTGGATCCGACACGAAACGCGGCGGCCGATGTCGGCTTTCGCCAGCAACTGGCGATTGCGAGCGCATTGCAGGCGCGCCTGATAGCGCAGCGCGAGATGGCCGAGACGGTCAATTTTCCGCCAGATGTGATGATCCTCAAGGATGATCCGCTGATCGCCAACGCCATTCACGACAATCAAAGCCAGTTCGACAACCGCCGGCAGAGCCTGCTGCGGGGCAAGGAAGTATTCGAACAGCAAATTGCACAGACGAAGGACGAGATCCGACAGGCCGTCCTGGACGAGAAGACCGCCCGCCAGCAGATCGATTCGATCGGGCAGGAGCTTCCCAACCTCAAGATGCTGCTGGAGAAGGGCTTGGTCGCGCTCCCGCGCGTGACGACGCTCGAGCGCCAGCTGATCCAGGTCCAGGGGCAGTTCGAGGGCGCGCAAATCAGCAGGACCAAGGCCACGGAAAAAGTGGGAGAATTGCAGGCTCGCATCGACCAGCTCAAGCAGGATTACCGCCAGGAGGCTGCCAACACGCTCCCCGACGTCCGCAAGACCATCAGCGACGCCAGGCAGCAACTGGTTGTCGCAAGTGATGCCCTGCGGCGGATCGAGATCAAGGCTCCGGTCAGCGGAACGGTCCAGCAGCTCAAGATGTTCACGATCGGCGGCGTTATCCGGCCAGGTGATCCGATCCTCGATATCGTGCCGTCGAGCGATACCCTTGTCGTACGCAGCCGGGTATTGCCGATTGATGTCGACCGAATCTTGCCTGGGCAAAGCGTTGAACTGCGTGTTCCACAATTCATGAAGTTCGAGCTTAAACCGCTCGTCGGAACGCTGCGCAGCATCTCCCGTGACAGCATCGTCGATACCCCCGGTCCATCCGGTCAACCGCAACCCTATTTTGCAGTCGAGATCGCGGTGGATCGCAATACGATTCCGGAGGACCTTCGGGATCGAATGACGGCCGGCATGACGGTCGATACGATCATCCGCACGCGCGAGCGCACGGTGCTCTCCTACCTGGTCGCCCCGCTCAGCAACCGGCTGGCGAAATCGATGCGCGAACGCTAGGTGTCAAGCGCGGGGCGCCGTCGTATGCCCTTCGGTCTCCCTTATATCGATGTTTGCGAGCGAGATGAGCTCGCCATCATCGAGCACCAGCGCCAGGTCGTCCATCAAAATGGCATCCGGTTCGATCGAGCCGGGCGCGAATGGCTGAGCGCGCGAACGGCTGGTTTGCCTCGGCAGGTGTTCCGGTCTGAGAGCCTGCAACGAGAAGAGCCCGGCGACCGCGATATCCACGCTCAGGAAGCTACGGCGCGCCATGGCGCCAAGCGCCGCCTTGTCCAGCTGCTTGAAGCGGGTGGGGTCAATCACATACAACGTTGGTTCACCATCATCTTCCGGGGCGAGCGGTACCAACAGACCGGCAATGAAGTACTGATCCAGTACGCCGCTGAACGCTTCCTCGCTCCTCCTCAGGAGACCGAAGTGCCGGTGCATTTCGATGAGCCGACGATCCGGCCGTCCGGCCTCGTCAACGATGGGGACGCCGGTTGCCGTCGACAGATATCGGGAGCCCGCGTCGACGAGAATATCGGCAAGCGGGTCGTCCGTCAGATGTGGCGCTTCGAAGGGAAAGCATCGCAGCGCGATCGGCCGATAGGCGCCGCGCCAGGTGCCGGAGCCATCGAGCATGGCGTTCGCGACATAGCGCGGGTGCAACAGTAATCCGAGTTGCGGCCGCTGCTTTTCGACGCGCACTGCGATCGGAAAATAGCGAGAGGCCAGGTGAATCTCACTCGAACTGACCGGCACCCAGCCAAGGTCTTCGATCCAGCGATCGTCTGCGGGCATTGCCAAACGAAGATGTGCGACTTCGCGAATCGGAACGCTGCGGGTCATGATGGTGCTGTTGTCGCGTGATCGCGGCTTGTTGCCATGTCTCGTGCCATCCGGGGCGGTTCGGTGGCGGCGCTGTTGCCGTGCATTATATCGCGCCGCTCCCGGAACAATGCCTTTGCCATTGCCAGCAAGCCGCCGGCGCGAAACAGCGAGATGCGATGCAGGCCGAGCATTTGGGCGCAGGGCGTACCGTATTGTTGCAGCAATGGCGCGAGCCGGCCGTCCTCGAAGGCCCGTGGGCGTACCACCAGCAGGTCCGGGACCTCGACCTGGTTGCCGTCAATCTCGAATTTCAGGTTCCAGGGCTCGAATTCGTCCAGGCCGGCCACGGCCTCGCTGATTTTGGCCGTAACCACGGCGTCGTGCGCGAATTGATCGAGGAAACGGAAGCGGCTCGTCGTTCCGCGGGATAGCTTGCGCTGCACCGTCGTGATTGTCGCTCCGACGTCGGTCGGTGCATCGGCAAAGACATCATCCAGCATTCTGCGAGCGTCCGGCGCCGCCGGTTGGCCGGGGTCCAGAACAAAGGGATAGGCCCGCAGGATCAGCGGCAGCAGGCCCCGCGCTGCGGGCGGTTGAGCGCGCTGCTCATTCAGCAAGGCACGGATGGCGACAAACTCAAGTTTTCCTTGCCGGCGCTGCCAGACAAGCGGAAACCAGGAAGCAAGGCTAGCGCACTCGGAATGAACGATTGGAACCACGGCGGTATTCCGTACCGTCGCGTAGGATTGTGGCGAATAAATCCGCCGGCGCAGGATGTCATCCTGCAGAACAACCGGGGACTCGAACCGCAGGGTCTGCGCCGACGGTTGCCCCGATTGCCTATCAGGATGATTGGTCGTCATTCCGACCCGTTGGACATATCGAGTCCGGCGCTTTGCAGGTTGGTGAGGATGCTGTCGCGATCCGCATCGTCCGTCAGGGCGAGCGCCCACAGATCGAAGTTCTGCCGTTTGGTGACCGCCTCCGCGAAGCCCGCCCGGAGCAACAGACCTCCCAGCAACTCGGCCGTCAATCCGGAATGATGCGCCATGTGCTGGTTGCCCGAAGCAATGGAAGACGCATGCCCGAACATCATATCGAGAGGAGTAACCGGTCCCGCCGCCGAGTGATAGGCGATGCAGTTCGGTCCGCGTTCGAGAAACAGCGTCATCACCGTCTCCAGGTCGGGACAGCTGATCAGCGCAAATCCGTCATCTCTGAGAATGCGCCGGAACTCGGCCAGCGCGTTCGGAATTTCGTGGGTATGGAGATGTTCCAGGCTGTGCGAGGACCAGACCGCATCAAAAGACCTCGCGCGGAAATGCCCGCGCATGTTCGTCATCGAGCCGACAAAATCCGGCTCGACCCTCGGGTCGAGATCGATGCGGATCTCCTGCCATGCGGCCGGATCGAATATCGCATCCAGTTTGCGGATCGACCTTGGTCCTGAGCCGCAGTTCAACACCTGTTTGCTTCCGGCGTCCGCGAGGCGGCGTGCTTGTCCGGTTTTCTGAAGCGCAATCATGCGGCCTCTATACCCGAATTGGATTGTCAAACGCTGACAAAATCCGAAGAATGGGATTCAAATTGAATTGCGACACATTGGGTTCGCCGAATCCGCAAGGCGCCGCAGTTAAACGACCGCCGTGTGTCGATCCGGAAGCCGGCGCCATCTCATACAATAAAGTTAAAGATGCACGGTCATCTGTTAACCCATTATAACCCGCAGGCTTATTTTGCGGGGAGCGCCCGCATCGTATCGTTGGACTTGGACGGGATTGCAGACAATGATTGTGCTGTGCAGCGTCGATGCACGATCTGATCAACGTTTGACGGGAAACACCAGCTCACTGGACCGAGCGAGAAGAATCGTGCGCTGACGACGGAGTTCCGCAGTGATCCGACCCGGGAAAGCTTGAGAAATGCAATACAAGAATCTGGCGAGACTCGTAAAAAACGATAGTTCCATCGGCCCGGACTATGTGGCGTTGCCGGAGGCATTGATGCGGCGACTGCTCGGGGCTGCGATCAGGTACAAGGGCGAGTTCGACGAACGGTTCTATCTCGAAACCTATTCCGACATCGCCAATGCCGTTCGCAGCAAGAGAGTTTCGAGCGGTTTCGACCACTATGTCGAGACCGGTTACTTCGAGAATCGTCTGCCCCGACGCCTCGTTGTTGATGAGGCCTACTACATCAAGGAAAATCCTGACGTGGCCGAGGGTATTCGGCGCGGCATCGTGAAGAACGCGCAGGATCACTTTGACAATGCCGGCTTCGCCGAGGGACGGCTGCCGTTCAAGGATTTTTCGCTTTTCTAGACGGTGCTCATCGATCCGGAGCATTCGGTATTCACGGGGATCAATCGAGGCGACGCGGATTTCATGCGAAGTGACGGGCAAACGAGGTTGAAGGCACAGCCTTTCGAGGCGCGAGTTCTGGTTTTCACAGACCTGCCTGATCTGGAAAAGCACGAGGTGCGTCCCGCGCCCGCCCGCAGCGAGCCGTTGCCTGAGACCGCGCGCGTCAGTGGTCGCCATCAGCGTTCCGGAGAAATTGCTGCGATCATCAGCCGGTTCGACGCTGGATATTACGTGCGCGAGTATCCCGACATCGATTTCCAGCGCCTTGATCCGATTATGCACTTCATGGAAGTCGGCTGGTATGAAGGACGAAATCCAAACGCCTTCTTCGATACGGTTTCATATTTGCAGGCCTATCCGGATGTCGAGAAGGCTGGCATCAATCCGTATTATCATTATCTGGCCGTCGGAGCCGCCGAGGGGCGTCAGGTCGCCTCGAGCGTTACTCCCTCGATCCGCGCGCGGCTGCTGTTCGGCCGACCCATTGCCGATTGGGTAAGCAGAATCTCGCCTTACGTAGATCTGGCGTTTTATCGCAAGCAGCTTCGCCGACCGTTTCCGGAAGCGACCAATCTCGCAGCCCATTATGCTTTTCGAGGCTGGCGCGAAGGAAAGCGTCCAAATCCGGATTTCGATCCGGCCTCGGTCGAACGTGAGGAAGTGCTCAACAGATATCTCGTCAATCCATTGTTGATCCAGGTCGAGGCGGACGAACAAGGCGCGCTGAACACCGGCGCACCAGCCGAGGAGGTCTCCGCAATCGGGCAGTCGCCGATTGAGGACGCCGCCGAAGCAACAACGGAGTCAATTGCTGTTGCGGAACAGGGTTTCGATCGGCCTGACGAGCGGGTTCAAATCGAAGTCGTCGCTTCCGAATTTGATGCCGTCTACTATCTTGCAACATATCCCGATGTCGTCGAGGCCGGTGTCGATCCGCTCGAGCACTTCTTTTACACGGGCTGGCGGGAAGGACGAAATCCCAACCCCAAGTTTGATACCAGTTACTATCTGGAAATCAATGCCGACGCCCGAAACGGCGACGTCAACCCTTTTTGGCATTTCCTGTCCGTCGGCCGGGCCGCTGGACATCGGGCCAACCGGCCCGATGCCACCTTGGCCGCTGCGGGCGCCGAGCAACCGGCACCGGCGGAAGGCGGCCATTCCGATCAACTCGCGCTGGTGCAGACGGAGTTCGACGCCGCTTACTATATCGCGTCGTATCCGGACGTCGCTGGCGCTGGCGTCGATCCCTTGCGTCATTTCTTCTTCACCGGATGGCGCGAGGGCCGCAATCCAAACCAGTCGTTCGACAGCGGTTATTATCTGACCGCAAATGAGGATGTTCGCGACGCCGGACTTAACCCGTTTTGGCACTACCTTGTCTCCGGCAAGGCGGAGGGGCGGTTGCCGCGGAGGCCGGGCGGCTACAGGCGCGTCAATATCGACGCCGCGACCGCTCCGTCACAACGTCCTCCGGTCGATCCAAATCCCAATGAGACCGAGGTAACGGTAGAACAACTCCACGCTCGTCTCGACAGGCTGCGAAAGGCAAGGAGTGGCGGCCTGATCGTATCGCTTAGCCACGATTGTTACATCAAGGTTATAGGTGGCACACAAATATTCATTTCCGATGAGCAGGAAAGGTTCAACGCGCTGGATTACGGCTATCTTCACCTGTCGCCGCAACTCGCGCGGCTCTCGCTTTCGGAACAGTCACCCCGCTTTCTGGTGAGGGTAGTCGCCGATGGGGAATACATTGGACTGGTCGAGCTGAAGGCCATCTCGGCCTATCTGAAGAAAATCAAACGAAGGCGGAGCGAACGGGCGATTTACATCGTCCATTGCGCGCTCGGGTTCCATGTTCCCGACATGATACAATTGTGGAAGGCCTTCCGTCCCGACAGCAGCGTGTTCTGGCTCCACGATTATTCCAGTCTTTGTCCGGGCTTTAACCTGCTTCGCAACGATGCCGAGTTCTGTGGCGCGCCGCCAAAGGACAGCCTGGCCTGCCGTGTATGCGTTTATGGTCAAGAAAGAGCGTCTCACCTTTCCCAGCTCCAAGCGATGTTCGAGGCGTGCAATTTCGACGTGCTGAGCCCTTCGCAGTTTGCATTGGATCTATGGCTTCGCTCGACCGAATTGCCGCGTCGAAGTACGGCGGTTCACCCGCACTGGCAGCTCGTGCCCAGCGCGGCGCCCGCTGTGAGGTCTTCGTTCGACGGACCGCTGCCGATCGCATATCTCGGTTACCCGTCACCCAACAAGGGATGGCAGATCTTTCAGGAGATTGTGTCCCGGCTCTCCGATGAACCCGGCATCCGCTTTTCGCATTTTGCCGCCCGAAACGTTGCCACGCTGCCCAAAGTGGAATTCGTCCCGACCGAAGTAACCGCGGAGGACAGACGCGCGGCGCTCAATGCTCTGACCGAACGGGGCATCAAGGTCCTGCTGTTGCTGTCGCCTTGGCCGGAAACATTCTCGTTCGTATTACACGAAGCCATTGCCGCCGGAGCCTATATCTTCTGCCTAGCGGACAGCGGCAACGTTGCGGACGTCGTGCAGCGTGAGCGGGTCGGCAAGGTGTTCCGTAGCGTCGACGATCTCGTGGCTTTCATCGGGAGTGGCGCGGCGGCGGATTTTGTCCGCGAGGCGGACGCCGTTCGGCCGATCTACGAAATCGAGAGCACCGGAACGACCGCGAGTTCGAGCGTCATCCATGCCGGGAGAGCGTGATCGCGATGAGCATCCACTGCTATACCAGCTTCACCTTCAGTTACTTTGCGCGCGCAAAGATCCTGGTGCAGACGCTGCGGGCAGCACATCCGGATTGGACAATCTGGGCGGTGATGGTGGACGAGCCGGTCGACGGTGAGGATTTCGGACTGGAGCGTGAATTCGATCGTGTCGTGTATGCGCGGGACCTCGGATTTCCTGAATTCCGCAAGTGGCTGTTCAAGCATGACATCGTGGAAGCATCCACCGCCGTGAAGGGCAGAATGTTGCAGCATCTGCTGCAGCAGGGCGCCGAAAAGGTCGTCTATCTCGATCCTGATATCGCGGTGTTCTCGAGTCTACAGGGAATTATGGATCGTCTGGATCAATATTCAATCATTCTTACGCCGCACCAGGTCGAGCCGAATGATACCGAAGGATTGATGAAGGACAATGAGCTCACGTCTCTCAAATATGGAATCTACAATCTGGGTTTTGCGGCGGTCAGCAATGACGCCATGGGCAATCGCTTCGCGGACTGGTGGGCGACCCAGCTCGCTTTTGCCTGCTACGACGAAATAGAAAGCGGCCTGTTCACGGATCAGAAGTGGTGCGATCTTGTTCCGGCGCTGTTCGACGGTGTCTATGTCGAGCGTGACCCGGGGTACAACGTCGCAAGCTGGAACTTGAGCCGGCGCAAGATAACCATCTCGCGCGAGGGCAGCATCCTGGTTAACGGGTCGCCGTTGAAGTTCTTCCATTTTACCAAGATCAATACGGCCGGCGATCTCATGATCGAGAAGAATGCCGCCGACAATACCGAAGTCATGGAAATCTGGAACTGGTACAAACGAACGCTGGCGGCCAATGCAATAGCGGAGATTCCGAAGGGTTACTGGCACTACGGCACGTTTAGCAACGGAATTGCTATCCCCAAGGACGTGCGCGTGTTCTTCAGGCGACGGGCCGATCTGATGAAGTTTTTTGAAGATCCGTTCAGCGTGATGGGGAATTCCTATTTCGAGTGGATCCGAAGAGAAGAGCCGTCGCTGCTGACATGAGGGAGGACGAGCAAGATGTTGTTGCAGTCCCTCAAGGCAAAGTCGGGGGCGGCGATCCTGCCGGCGTCTGAACCCGCGGTGGAGATACTTCAATGTCGGCGAGGGACGATGCTGGCGTTTCGTGCCGATCAGGTCATCGGACGCTCCCTGCGTCTTTACGGCGAGTGGTCGGAGCACGAACTGAGCTGCCTTCGGCCCTATGTGCCGGCAGGCACGACGGTCATTGACGTCGGAGCTCATATTGGGACCCATACGTTGGCGTTTTCCGAATGGGTCGCATCGGGAAGCGTGATAGCCGTCGAGCCGCAAGCGACGGTGATGTGTCTTCTGCAAGCCAACTGCCTGCTGAACGGCCTCGGAAATGTCGAGCTTGTGAAAGCAGTCTGTGGCGGCAGGCCCGGCGTCGCTGTCGTTCGATCGTTCGATTCGAGCAACCTTGGTGCTACCGCGTTTAAGGCTGATGTGAGCCTTTTCGGCAGGGTAAGACTGCGCCTTTATCCGCGGCTGGCGTCGAAAGACACGGCCGTCCCCGTGCAACGGGTGGACGATCTCGCAGGAAATCGGCAGGTTTCATTAATCAAGATCGATGCGGAAGGCATGGAGCTGTCTGTGCTCCGCGGCGCCAGCGCCGTTCTGAAGACCCGCCATCCGGTGGTTTTCTGCGAACAGAACGACACGAGCCAGCTTGCGGCGATGTATGATTTCCTGGTCGGATTCAATTATCGACTTTATTGGCTCGAAACACACCAATTCAATAAATCGAACTATAGAGGCGAACGGGATAACATTTGGTGGCGGACTGAAACCGGCATTCTGGGGATCCATCGCTCTCTTGGGGCGCGTAATGATCTGATTGAGGTCGATAGAAATGCTTCTGAGATTCCGTCTCGCTGCAATGCGCGGGATGGGTTGACGGTGGGTTAAGACGACGTCTAGCGCTGGGCGATCTTCCTTCGAGGAATTTGTGAAAAACGGCTATCAAGAGTCCGCCATGGACATCTCGGTTTCAGACTTTCCCCACATGGATCAGGAAGGACTGCAAGTCTTTCAGCAGCAACTCGCTGGTTCAATGGTCTATCTGGAGTATGGCAGTGGTGGAAGCACGGTCTATGCTTCCAGGGTTCCATCCATTCAGAAGGTGATTTCAATTGAATCTGACAAGAACTGGGCTTTGAGCGTAAAGTCCTCAGTTGCCGCAAATGCGTCCAAGGTTCATCTGGAGCACTGTGATATTGGGGAGGTCGGACAATTTGGTCATCCGGTCAGTTCCGAGCGCTTCAGAAATTATCAATCCTACGCCACCAGGCCGTGGATCGTTGCGAAGCAGCAATCACTGGTGCCCGATACCGTTCTTGTAGACGGAAGATTTCGAGTGGCGTGTTTTTTATACAGTCTGCTGTGCGCGCGGGTAGGCACCAAAATACTGTTTGACGATTATAAAGATCGGCCCAATTACTTCGTGGTCGAACAATTCTGCTCGTTGGATTCGATGCGGGGGAGACTGGCCATTTTTGTCGTCAAAAAGGAGTTTTCGATCCCGGATCTGGTGGAGAAATTCGCGAAATATTCCGTGGTCGTGGACTGAGGGGTTCCGATCGTTTCGGTCGCGAGCGGCTGCTCGGCTAAACAGAAGGGGTTCGACATGACCTTGGCATTGCTGGCCGTTGGCTGGCCCATCTGCGATTAATATTTCATCTTTTTTAGCGGCTATTAACGCTATTAATTTTAGTGCTTCTGCCCCGTCTTGAGGCACTTGGGTGTTTCGGCGAAGATCATCCCCCAGCGTCCGCGTCTTTGCGAGCTCAATATCCTGATGCCGAGCCAGGGTAAGGTATTTGATGACAGCAGATTTCGCCATCGTTGCGATTGCCAAGAATGAAAACAGCTTCGTTGAAGAGTGGATCAACTATCATCGCAGCGTCGGGTTCGACCGAATCTATCTATATGACAATGCGGGACCGGAGGACGAATCGCTCGACTTCCTCAACGAACAATATCGTGATCTCGTTACGCTAACCAAACTGCCTGGGCCTGGACGACAATCGGCTGCCTATCGGCATTTCTGCGAGCACTACAAGAGCGAAACGCGCTGGGTCGCGTTCATCGATTTGGACGAGTTCATCGTCTTTCACAAGCATGGAAACATAGCGGGTTTCCTGTCCGAGTTCGAGGGGCTCGGAAGTATTGGGTTGACCTGGCTGATGTTCGGTCATTCAGGGCATGAAAGACGGCCCGCGGGCCTGGTGATGGACGACTATACCTGGCGCTATCCGTTCAGCTTTCCGCAGGTCAAGACTCTGTGCCGCAGCTCGGAAGTGACTGAAATTCTTTCGGTGCATAACGTCAATCACAAGGCCAGACTGATCAATGGGTTCGACCTCGAGGGCGCTGACAAAGTATCGGTGCTTAGCGAAGGCAATCGATTTCGAGCGGACCTCGATATGACCGCCACGGTCTCGATAAACCACTATTTCTCGCGCTCGCTTGAAGACATCGAAAACAAGCTGAAGAGAGGAAGCGCGGCCGGAACCGTCAACCGAAATTTCGATTGGTTTCTCGAGAAGAAACACGTCTTCAATTCCACGCTGGATATGACGGGTCCGCGTTTGATTAGGGAGTGGGCAAACTCCGACAACCAGAGACACGGCTTTTACAAGAACAATCCCAAGATCGTGAATCAGACTTTCAAACACGTCATAGCGGAAGATTTCGATGCCGAGTGGTATCAGAAATTCTACCCCGACCTGCACGTTCAATGCCTCTCGGCCGAGGAGCTGAAGAACCATTTCTCGCTCGTCGGAGCTCTCGATCACCGTGCCTGGAATCAGAGGGCATGGTCCGAAAGGTTCTTTGATCCCGCGCGATACAGATCCATCCATGGCGATCTCTCGGGGCTGGATAATTGTTCAGCGCGGTATCATTATTTTGTAGCCGGGCGCTTTGAGGGACGGGAAGTCTTTACGCGATAGCTCAGTTTGCGGCCCGCGTGTGAACGCGATAATTTTTGAGTTCGATAGTCGTGTTCGCCGCACCGGTGGATTCAATGGCCAGATAGATTCCATCCAATCGAGCCGAGCTCCATCCGGAAGGAGGCGAAGCCCATGTCAGCCTCTTGAACAAGTCGCCAATATCCACGCTGATGTGGACCCACTCCGCGGAATTTCGTGCAAGGCGAGGACCTTGGAGGACTGCCTGGTAGCTGACCGTCCGTCCCTCGGCGAAGCGGCCGTCGCCGTAGAAGCAACGATCGTACGTCACATCGTGGCACTTTGGGTAAGGAGCTTGATTGTACGACGTTGAGAAATTCGGCGTTTGATCGAGGTTGACCTCCAAAAAATGTGTGCGGTTGGTTCGCGGCGGCGCCTCTGGCCAACGTCCCAGCGCGCCGACAAGGATGCGCCGACCGTTGATACCCGGCTCCGTTTTCGTCACGCCGCCGTCGCGTATCCGAATATCAAGATCGAGCAGGACCGGTGCGCTGAGGGGGGCGGCCGCCGTTTGATCGATTATCCCGACGAACATGTGACCATATTGAAGAGGCCACCCTGTTACATTGTTCTTGTGGTGATTTGCGGTATCGAGAGACAGAACGATACGCGGTGGATTCTCGGTACTGACGATTTGCAGGTCGAGCCATTTGCCAAAGTCCGCTTCATAGTCGAAATCGCCCATGTACGAGGATATATGCTGGTCATAATTCGCAGCGCCGGAATGGTTGTTTTTCGCATTCTCGTGCGTGACGCCCAACACCAGTGGTTTCTTTCCATGCCCGCAATCTCCCGCGAAGCGGCCCAACGAGGGAATCAGCGTGGCATTCTCGTCCGATTGCCTGCGATAACCCGTGACAAACCCGATGCAGGCTTCGGAGAAATCGGGGTATGCCGTTAGAGTTTCGCCGCGCGGCGCCTGATTTGTGGGGGCCGCAGGGCTTGATCGGGGATCGTCGGCCAGGCCGGATACGCAGCTCGCGAGGATGGCCGCTAAGGTCGAAAGCGCGGTGAGCGCCGAGCAGCGTGAGGGATGCGTAATTCTTCCGGCGCGGTATGATAAATGCGTCTTCAGCATGGCATTTTCCGACGGACGAGGGCGATCCTCAACGGAGCAAGGCGGACGGCGTTCCGCCGGATCGACGGATGTGGCGGTGCCTTCGATCGAAACCCTCGCTTCGGTCAGACGCTCAAGCCCACACGCTTGGCCACGTAGCCCCGATCCAGGATCGAGCGCCACCATGGTTCCTGATCGATGTACCATTGAACGGTTTTTTCAAGGCCGCTCCTGAAAGTTTCCTCGGGGCGCCAGCCGAGTTCCCGTTCCAGTTTTGAAGCATCGATGGCATAACGCTTGTCGTGTCCCGGCCGGTCCTTGACGAATGAGATCAGCTGCCGCCTTGAGCCGGATCGAGCAGGTGCGATGCCATCGAGCAAGTCGCAAATCTGTTCGACGACGCGCAGGTTTGTCAGCTCGTTTCCACCACCTATATTGTAGGTTTGACCGGTCTGGCCTCGCTCGATAATGAGCGCAAGTGCTCTCGCGTGATCGTCGACGTACAGCCAGTCACGAACATTTTGTCCGTCGCCATACACCGGAAGGGGTTCGCCGGAGAGCGCCTTGATGATAATGTGTGGGATCAATTTCTCCGGAAAATGATATGGTCCGTAGTTGTTGGAGCAGTTGGTCAGCAGCGTCGGCAATCCGTAGGTTTCCTGCCAGGCGCGCACCAGATGATCGGACGCGGCCTTGCTGGCCGAATACGGCGAATTCGGCGCGTACGGGCTCTGCTCGGTAAAGCGTCCATTGGCGCCGAGTGATCCAAAGACTTCGTCAGTTGATACGTGAAGAAAGCGGAACTGGTCGCGCCGTCCCGCCGCCAACCGTCGCCAGTATCCGAGACATTCCTGCAGCAGCGTGAATGTTCCCACAACATTGGTTTGAATGAAATCGCCGGGACCATCGATCGATCGGTCGACGTGACTTTCGGCCGCAAGGTTCATCACGCCATCCGGCTGATACTTCTCGAACAAACTGCGGAGCGCGGGCCCATTGCAGATATCCGCCCGTTCGAACGAATAGTCTGGACTTTGGTTTGCCCCGGGAATTGAATTGAGGTTGGCGGCATAGGTCAATTTGTCGATGTTGACGACGCGGGCCCCGGTATTGCCCAGCAAATGGCGGATTACGGCGGAGCCGATAAAGCCCGCCCCGCCGGTCACGAATATCGTCGATCCCGCTAGTTGCATAACGTCTCCAGAGCCGCGCGCTCACGCGCCTTGCGGGGCATCGGCCGGCCGACACCCTCATATCTGAAACCCAATGCGAGCATCTCGCTCGGACGGTAGATGTTGCGCAGGTCCACGATGGCGGGCCGCGCCATTTCCCGCCGGATCCGATGCAGGTCCAAAGCACGGAACTCCGCCCACTCCGTGACAATGACGAGCACGTCGACGCCGCGCGCACAGGCATAGGGATCTCTGCAATAGGTGATGTCCGGCAGTTCCTTTCGGGCCTGCTCCATTCCGGCCGGATCATAGGCTTGTACGATCGCCCCCTGGTCGAGAAGGCCGGTAATCAGCGCGATCGAGGGGGCTTCGCGCATGTCGTCGGTATCTGGCTTGAACGTAAGGCCAAGTACGCCGATCTTCTTTCCATGTACGTTGTTGTCGAGCATCGCTCCGACTTTGCGCGCCATCGCGCGTTTGCGGTTTTCATTCACGGTCAGAACCGCTTCAACGATCCGCATCGGGGAATCGTGATCGAGTGCCGTTTTCAGCAGCGCGCGCGTGTCCTTTGGAAAGCAGGATCCACCAAAGCCCGGGCCGGCATGCAGGAATTTCGAACCGATCCGCTTATCCATGCCGATGCCATGCGCAACATCCTGGATGTCCGCACCGACTTTTTCCGCCAGATCGGCGATTTCATTGATGAACGTAATTTTGGTCGCGAGAAACGCGTTGGCTGCGTATTTGATCAACTCGGCGGTACGCCGAGTAGTGAACATGAGTGGTCCAAGATTGAGACTAAGCGGGCGGTAGACGTCGGCGAGAAGGGAGCGTGCGCGTTCGTTTTCGGTCCCGATCACGATCCGGTCCGGGTGCTTGAAATCATAAATGGCGGCCCCCTCGCGCAGGAACTCGGGGTTCGAGCCGACCGAGAAATCGGCTCCGGGATTGGTCTCGCGTATCAAGCGCTCAATTTCGTCGGCGGTGCCGACAGGGACGGTCGATTTGGTCACTACCAGCGTAAATCCCCGTAGTGCCGCCGCGATCTCGCGCGCGGCAGCGTAAACGAAGCTGATATCGGCGTGACCGTCGCCGCGACGCGATGGCGTGCCTACCGCAATGAACACAACGTCGGCATGGCTCACTGCGTCGGCGAGCAAAGTTGTAAATCTGAGCTGGCCGGACCTGACGTTTGCTTCCACGAGGCGGTCGAGATCGGGTTCGAAAATCGGGATTTGGCCGGCGTTCAGCGCGGCGATCTTGTCGGCGTCCTTATCCACGCATGTTACCTGGTGCCCGAAGTCGGCGAAGCAGGCACCAGAAACCAAACCCACATAACCCGTGCCGATCATCGCGATACGCATGTGGTTCATTCACCCCTGGAAGGCGGAGCCGCGTTGCGAAAAGGAGCGCCGTTCCTGCACCGCTTTTCGCAGAGGCCGAAGCGAAGTCACGCCAACATGTGAGCGGTCAGTACATGAGGTGGCGTTCCAGCGTTGATCGGAGCAGGGGCAAGCGTGTTGTGCACCGACAAGAGGTACTGCCCGTAGCTGCTCTTCGCGGCGCGATGGGCCAGCCGGTGGAATTGCTCCATGCCAATATATCGCAAACGGACCGCGATCTCCTCGATGCAGGCGATACGAAGCCCCTGCCGCTGCTCCAGGATCTGCACGAAATGGCTTGCTTCTACCAGAGTTTCGTGTGTCCCGGTGTCCAGCCATGCAAATCCCCGGCCAAGGACCTCCACGAACAGGTCTCCGCGCTCAAGATAAACGCGGTTCACGTCGGTGATCTCGAGTTCGCCGCGCGGCGACGGCTTGAGGCTGGCGGCAATGTCGAGCACGTCATTGTCGTAGAAGTACAGACCGGTAACCGCGACGTTCGATCGCGGCTTGGACGGCTTCTCTTCGATACTGATTGCGCGCCCATGACTGTCGAGTTCGATTACGCCATAATTTTCCGGCGCCTTCACGACATAGCCAAATACTGTTGCTTCACCACTGCGCATGGCGGCGCGATTCATCAAGTCTGACAGCCCCTGACCATGAAAGATGTTGTCGCCCAGGATGAGCGCGACGTCGTCGTTTCCAACGAATTTTCGTCCAACGATGAAGGCATCCGCAAGGCCTCGCGGTTCGGTCTGGCTCGCATATGACAGGTTCAATCCGAAATCGGAACCGTCGCCGAGCAGTCGCTGAAACAATGGCTGATCCGGACGCGTGGAAATGATGAGAATGTCACGGATGCCCGCCAGCATCAGCGTGGAAAGCGGATAGTAGATCATCGGCTTGTCGAAGACGGGCAGCAACTGCTTCGAGACAACGGTAGTGATCGGATAGAGGCGTGTACCGGTTCCTCCGGCGAGGATTATGCCCTTCATAATCACCTCTGAATGATTTTACGGATTTCGTATACGCGATAGTCAATGCAGAGGAGATAAAAGGGTTTGATAAAGTTTGATCAATGCAGGGGGTTTCTATGCGGGTCATTCGAACGGACGTTCCTGACGTCTTCATCATCGAACCCAAGGTGTTCGGAGACCCGCGTGGATTTTTCTTCGAAGCGTTCCAATCGGAGCGCTACGCGGAATTCGGCATCAAGAGGCCGTTCGTTCAGGATAATCTTTCTCGCTCGACGTTCGGCGTGCTGCGCGGGCTCCATATTCAGCATCCAAGGTCTCAAGGAAAGCTCGTGACCGTCTTGCGCGGGTGCGTGCTCGATGTAGCGGTTGATGTTCGAATAGGCAGTCCGACCTTCGGAAGGCATGTGGCCGTCGAGCTCAGCGAAGACAATCGACGGCAACTATGGGTGCCCAGAGGCTTCGCGCATGGTTTTGCGACGCTTTCGGAAACGGCCGACTTTTTCTACAAATGCGACGAATTTTATAGTCCCGCAGATGAGAGCGTCATCCGATGGGACGACCCGGTATTGACGATCAAGTGGGGCTTGAAGAATCCGACAATTTCGGCACGGGATGCAGCGGGTCGATGGCTGGGTGAAATGATTTCGTTGCCGAGATACAAGGGAGAAGAGGATGCGGATATTGTTGACGGGCACGACCGGGCAGGTTGGCGGAGCCCTCTGCGGACCGCTGGCTGATTTTGGAGAGGTCGTCCCTGTCGATCGCACGCAACTGGATCTTGCACGACCGGAAACCATCGCTGCGTCGTTAGACCTGCTGAAGCCCGATCTGGTGGTCAATCCCGCTGCTTTTACAGCGGTCGACCGTGCTGAAGACGAGAGATCGCTGGCTTTTCGCGTGAATGCGGAGGCGCCTGGGGTGATAGCCGATTGGACGGCTCGACATGATGTTCCTCTAATCCATTTTTCGACCGACTATGTGTTTGACGGGTCGGGAGAACGACCATGGCGTGAAGATGATATACCCGCGCCGCTCTCAGTGTATGGCGAATCGAAGCTTGCTGGGGACGCCGCGGTCCGTGTTGCCGGCGGTGCGCATCTGATAGTCCGGACGTCGTGGGTCTATTCCAATACCGGTTCGAATTTCATGCTGACGATTGCGAGACTCGCGGCCGCCAGGAAGGAACTCAGTATCGTAGCCGACCAATTTGGGGCCCCCACCTCGGCGCGCACCATCGCCGAAACCGTGATAAGGATCCTGACCCCCGAGAAAGCCGGCATCGTTGATCGGCTATCGCGCGCGCGCGGCGTCATTAATATCACGAGCGCGGGCGAGACCAGTTGGCACGGCTTCGCCACGGCAATTGTCGACGGCCTGGTTGAACGGCGTATCGACGTCAAGACGGAACGCATTCTCCCCATCGCAACAGAAGATTACCCAACCAGAGCAAGACGTCCACGCAATAGCAGGCTGGCTTCTGGCCGCTTGGAAGAGGTTTTTGGTATCACGACGATGTCCTGGCAGCATGCGCTTCAAATCGAGCTTGATGAGCTCGCTGAGTATCGCCGGGCGTCAATTTCGCCCGAACAGGGTTTCGATGACGCAAGAGTCGAACCCGCACCTTCCAATTTCGTCGCGCTAGCTCCTCGGGATTGAAGGGCGAGACGGCGTGTATGGCTGGTGCAGCTCGCTCGCTCACGTCGACGAAATCGATCTTCGCGCGCAGGGCATCGCATTTCGACGCCACTTCCACGGTGACGGGCCCATGCGGCGACGGGTATCAATCCGGCCAGAGCAAAAAGAATCGCAAATGCAATTTTTCTAAATGTCGAACCGGCAGCCATGGCCCCAAAGCTGAAGACAAAGACGTGAAATCGTCAGTTGACCGCACCGCGAAGGCGTCAGCCCGCCGGATTCGCGCAATAGTTTCGCTGATGGATCCGTTGTGGTTGGCGGTTTGTTTTGCGATAGAGTAGCTGTATCAGGCCTAGCGGAAAGCTTTTGGATAAGAATGTCAGAGCAGGAACCAGTCAAGATCGCGTCCGAAACAACGATCACGCCGACGGCGGTAAGGGGAGTCGATATCTATCGTTTCCCCTTGGTGCAGGATTCCCGTGGCGACCTGACGGTCGGAGAATTCGAGAACAGATTTCCGTTTCGTCCGAAGCGATACTTCATCGTATCGGGTGTCCCAAATGGCGAGATCCGGGGCGAGCATGCACACAAGGAGTGTCATCAGTTCCTGATCTGCGCGTATGGCCAATGCAGCGTCGCCGTCGACGACGGCGCGACCCGTCTTGAAATCCAGTTGGACAAGCCTAATGTCGGAATTTACCTTGCTCCCATGGTCTGGGGCAGACAATGGCAATACAGCGCTGATGCGGCATTGCTCGTGTTCGCCTCGGAGCTTTACGATCCGGGCGACTATATTCGGGAATATGATGCTTTTCTGAAAGCCGTGCGTCGAGCTGGTTGACGAGCGTTGCGTGGGCCTGGCGAGGATGGGCAATTGTCAGCGATGCGACACACAGCGCGTTAGCCGAGGATGACGCAGAGGGTTGGGCGGACGGGATGGGTCAATGGCTGGTAGCCAGGACCGCGGGTTTCCGCGTGCTCAAATGAAAAACAGCATTTACATCAATGCGGATTGACCGACTCTCTCCGCCAGCCCCCACTGCGCGACCGCGATAACCATTCTGGACTTGCCAGCTTCGATCGGTATCCTCCGATCCTTATCGACGGGTTTTGCCGAGCGATACGCGCCGGTGCCGCGATACCATTGCGGACTTCAGGGATTGCAGAGGGAACGAAGGCAAAATGCCCCAGGCAATCAGATCCGGCCTTCAACGGTTGACCTATGTCGCCATGTCGCTGCTGGTGGCATGGCACACATTTGCAATGGTGATCGGCCCCGCGCCGGAAAGCCGGATCACCGAGGCCGCCCGCGACCTGGCCCAACCCTATCTGACATTTTTCGGGCTGCAGAACCCATGGGAATTCTTCGCGCCGTTTGTCGGCCCCGGATATCACTTCAGTTACGTGATCGAGGACAAGGCCGGCGACAAGCATAGTTTTACGCCGGCCGATCGGTTGAACAATCTGTACCCGACGTCGATCTGGATGAAGGACCGCTATACCAGGATCATGACGGAGCCCGAGGCCTATGGCGACGCGGCCGGCGCGGCGCTGTGCCTCGAGCATGCATCGCTCAATCCGGTCAGTGTGACGCTGCTGGAAATTGAGCACAAGGATTTCGGGCCCGGCGACCTGCTGGATGGCAAATTGCCGTCCGACGCCGGGTTCTCCGTGGCGAAGACGCTGCGAACCGTGACCTGCCCGGGAAGATAAATTGGCAGCAGGTGCAGCCATACGGCGCGGATTTCAGCACTTCGCTGACAGGATCGGCCTCGTCTGGAACAGCATCTGGTTTCAGGACGCGCCGACCACGCCGCTCGAAATTTCGCGCATCGGAATCGGTGTCGCATTGTTGCTGCACTACATTCTCGCAACCCCCTATCTGCTGACATTCTGGGGCGACGATGGATGGATGCCGCCGGCGCTGCTGGCGGAGGAGCATGCCGATCCCTGGGCGCAGTCGGTCCTGTTTTATCTCAACGCGCCCTGGCAGCTGTATGTCTTCCACGGCCTGTTTCTGGCGTGCTGCGTTGCCTTCATCGTGGGATGGCGCACGTCATGGATCAAATGGGCGGTCCTGATCGGCCAGCTTTCCTACGACAATCGAAATCCCGACATGTATTACGGCGTGGATTCGATCCTGGCTTGCCTGCTGCTGATCCTGTGTTTTGCGCCGATCGGACGCGCGCTCAGCCTGGACCGCGTGCGGCAGGTGCGGACGGCGAAACTGTCGGATCTCGGCGCAAACCCGTCGCGATTTAGCAGCCGCTGGGCGTTTGCCTGCACGCGGCTGATGCAAATCCAGATGGCGACGCTGTTCTTCTACAGCGCCGTCGGGAAAATTCGCGGCGAACAATGGTGGCACGGCGATGCCGTCTGGCGGGTCTTCGCCAGCGCCGATTACTACAGCGAATTCATGCTGCGCATTCTGGCGTCGAACTTCTGGCTGGTGAATATCGCAACCTATGCCGTCATCCTGATCGAGCTGGCGTTTCCGTTCATGGTCTGGCAGCGCCGCTCGCGGCCATATTTGCTCGCGGGCGCGATTTTCCTGCACCTGCAATTCGCGCTGCTGCTGAACCTTTATTATTTCTCCTTCGTCATGGTCATGGGCCACATGAGCTTCCTGTTCCCGGACTGGCTGCGAAGATGGGGCGCAATGTGGAAATGGCGCATCGGGCCGATGGAGATGATCTATGACGGCCATTGCGGCTTCTGCAAGCGGTCGATGGCCGGCTTCCTCGCCTTCGACGGATTGAGACAAATCCAGATCCGCGACTTCCGCACCAACCCGTCGGATGTCGTCGGCGACGAAGAGATGAAGAAGGCGCTGTATCTGGTATTGCCGGACAAGCGCGCGCTGCCCGGCTTCGAAGCCTACAGGTACGTGGTGCTGCGTGTCCCCGGCCTCTGGTGGTTGATACCGTTTTTCTACATCCCCGTCTTCAGCCGGCTGTTCGGTCATCCGATCTATAACTGGATCGCGGCGAACCGCAGCCGGCTCTAGATCAACGCGATAGCGGAGGCGCGGCCAAACATGATCCCTCCTCTTGTCGTTGACCGAAGGCTGCCGCCGCAGGTGAGAGCGAACGGCGTGGCCGATTGGCTGTGGGAGATCTACCGGCGCAATCTTTTCAGCGGCGCCGTGCTGATCGCCAAGGTCGGAAATACCGTCTTCGAAGGCCAATACGGTTACGCGGATCTGGCGGACACAGCGCCACTGACGAGTCATTCCTCGTTTTCGATCGCCTCGCTGTCGAAGCAATTCACCGCCATGGCCATGCTGATGCTGGCCCATGGCGGCCGATTGAAGCTCGATGACGCGATGGCGCGCTATCTGCCTGAGCTCAACATCTATGGAGGCATCACCATCAAGCAGATGCTTCACCATACCTCCGGCTTGCCCGATTATATGGAACTGGCGGACAAGCAGTGGGACGGAACGCGCGTCATCACCGCGCCCGATGTCGTTGCCATGCTGGCGCAGTTTCGGCCGCCGCCGCAGTTCCGGGCCGGTGATGAATTCGCATATAATAACACCGGCTACGCTTTGCTGGAAGTGATCCTGTCGCGCGTCACTGGATCGAGCTATCCGGATTTCATGAAGCGGGAAGTCTTCGACCGGCTGGGCATGAATGACAGCGCCGCGTTCAATCTGGCATCCGGCGAATGCCCGTTGCGCAACCGCGTTTTCGGTTTCCGAAAGTCCTTGTTCGGAAAAAAGGTCCTGAGCGATCTGAATTATCTCGACGGTGTCTATGGCGACGGGGGGATCTACTCCAGCACCGGCGATTTGCTCCGTTGGGACGCCGCACTGCGCTACGGCACATTGCTTCCGGTCGCCGTGTGCGAGCAGGCCTACTCTTCCGGAAGGCTCAATAGCGGCGCGCCCACGGGATATGGCCTTGGCTGGGAAATCATCTCGCCTGACGTCGTCGAGCACTGGGGCAATTGGGAAGGGTTTACGGCGCACATCCGGCGTGACCTCAGGCAGCATACGCTGCTGGTCGTGTTATCCAACCTCACGCCGTACCACGATGCGATCAGCAACGAGCTTTGGGACGCGTTTGGTGACGGCGTGTCGGTCTGATTGCAACCGCCTATGCCTTGGCGATCTTTCGCGGCGACAGGGCCAATAGCCCCGCAGCGACAAACGCCAGCAACGCCGCCAATTGGAAGGTGCGCTGGAAGGCTTCGAGGAAGCCCTGCTTCGCTTGCAGGATTTCGAACACCAGAAAGAACACCGAGGCCGCGGTGACGGTGCCCAGCGTTCGCGTGAGCAGCGCAAGGCTGCCGGCAACGCCGCGCTCTGACTGCGGCAGCGCCGCGGTCACGATATCCGAATAGGCCAGCTGGAACAGTCCGAGGCCGACGCCCTGCACGACCAAGCCTGCGACCCGCAGGGCTGTCGGGGTCTGCTCGGTCCATGCGCCCAGCAACAGCAGACCGGCGCCAATGATGGCGGCGCCCGCGATGGCCAGCCGCTCGGCGGAGAACAAACGCCCGGTGAGGCGGCCGCCGATCGGCGCCGCCAGTGCCGCACCGGCCGCGCCGGCAGCCAGGATGGCACCGCCCTCCGTGAGCGTGTAGCCCGGCGCGCGCGTCAGATAATAGGGCACCAGCAGCCAGACCGAAAAGGCGGCGACATTGGCCAGCACGCTGACGAGATTGACCAGCGCGAAGCCCGGCAATTTGAGAACTTCCATCGCGATGATCGGATGCTCCGCACGGGATTGACGGAACGCAAGGCCCGCAAAGGCAAGGATGGATAGCAACCCCAGCCAGATGGCCGAGAACTCTCGGACGCGGTTGATGGCCATCAGCATCGTGACCAGGCCCAGCGTCAGCGCGATGCCGCTTGGGATGTCGAAGCGATCGCTGGTCGGGCGCGGTGGCGCCACGGGCAGGCCGCGCAACAGGAATAGGGCCGCGATCGCGATCGGGACCCGGAACCAGAACACCGCAGGCCAATCCCAGAGCGACGTCAAGGTGCCGCCGAGCAGCGGACCTAGCATCCAGCCGATCGCCATCATCATGGTATAGATGCCGAGCGCCCGGCTGCGTCGCTCTTCACCGTAGAGCGAGGTCACCAGGGCCACGCCGCAGCTCATCACCAGCGCCGCGCCGAGGCCCTGCAGGCAGCGAAACGCCAGCATCATACCGTAGTTCGGCGCATAGCCGACAAGCAGCAATGCCACCGCGCTGCAGACCAGGCCGGCCCGGTAGACGACCGCGTGACCGATGGTGTCGCCGATGCGGCCGAGCGCCAGCAGGAGACTGGCGTAGGTCAGCACGTAGCAGATCACCACCCACTGGATATCGCCGATCGAGAGCGCGAATCCGCGGGTGATGGCGGGGAAGGCAATATTGACCGAGGTGTCGAGCTGCGCCGTCGCCGTGCCCAGCCCGATCATGGCGATCTGCCACCCCTTCGCGTGGAGCAGGCCGGCTGATGCTTTGGGTGGATCGGGTTCGGTGGCTGAAGGCACGTGGTTACATCGGTGCGAAGCTGATCGCGCCAGTGCCGTCGACATCGCGCGTCAGCTTTCCGATCGAGGCAAGCCAGTTGAGATGCGCCAGCGACTCGCCAAAAGCCTGCCGCGGATTGGCATACAGCACCCTGGGGAATACTTCCTGCGCGATCGCAAACGCGGTCGTCTTGCCCGATACGACGGATGCGACGTCGTCGAGCCGTGCCTGATGATGTTCGCGCAGTTGCGCCAGCCTTGCATGCAGACCGCGAAACGGCAGGCCGTGCGACGGCAGCACCAGTGTATCCGGCGCCAGCGCTTCGAGCCGGGTCAGCGAATCCAGATACTCCTTCATCGGGTTGGCGTCCGGCTGCGCCGAGGGCACGATCACCGATGGCGCCATATGCGACAGGATCTGGTCGCCGGCGATCAGGATCTTGTCACGCTCGGAATAGAACATTGCGTGTTCGGGTGAATGCCCGCCTGTCGTGATCGTCCGCCACTCCCGCTGTCCCATGGCGATCACATCGCCGTCGCGGATGCGGATGAATTCGCGCGGCGGTCGCAGGCCGAGATATTTGGAGCGGCGCTGGGTTTCCATGATCCCGGCGGCGTCATCCTCTGACGCGCCGTTTCGCTTCATGAAGACGGAAAACTGCTCGTCCGGTCCATCCTCACGCTCAAGCCACGCCTTCCAGCCGCCGAGCCATTCGGCCAGCGGCATGCGCACCGCGCACTTCATTTCCTTCACCAGATATCCGGCGAGCCCGGAATGATCGAGATGGGCATGCGTGAGGGTGAGGTTCTGCAAGGGACGGCTGCGCAGCAACCCGCGCCAGAGCTTGTCCCAGATTTCGAACGTGTCGTCGGTATTGAGGCCGCAATCGACCAGCGTCCATCCGGGGCCGTCGTCGAGCAGCCAGCAATTGACGTGATTGGGGACCGTCGGCATCGGCAGCCGCACCCAGAACATCCCGGGCAGCAGGTCCGTCAACTCGCCATAGGCCGGCGGCCGTTGGACGGTGAATTTCAGATCATCGGACATTCGTTTCCCCCCCCGCCGCTTTAGCTTACGCGATTTCGCAGGGTCATCAACGCCGAAGGGATTTTCATGCCTCCTATGCAGGCCAAGGCAGCAAAATATCCCACCCGGGCCTTGAGGAGGAGACGTTTTTCCTAGAGAAGGTGGGCTGCGGCCTCGCCTGCGCCGGCGGCGCGCGAGCGCCTCGCGAGGTCAATTGGGTAACAATAATAATGGATGCGCTGAACCCCCAATCCAGCCTCAAGCCGGCGACTGAGCTGGCCCAAAGCCCGGCCCCAGACCAGGCTCAGGACCTCGACCGGCGCGCACGTCGCAATCTGCTGCTGCTGGCATGCTGTCAGGCGGTCGGCCAGTCCTGCAACACGATGATGTTTGCGGCTACGGGATTGTCGGTCATCACCTTCTATCACCGACCTGATCTGGCCAATTTGCCGGTCACCATGCAGCATATCGGCGTGATGATCTGGGTCTTCCCGGCGGCGCTCCTGATGCAGCGGGTCGGCCGCAGCATCGGCTTTCGGGTCGGCTCGGTGTTCGGCATGGCCGGCGCCATCATCATGTGCACCGGCCTGTACACCGCCAATTTTGCCGTCATGTGCGCCGGCGGACTCATCCTCGGTTACGCCGTGGCGTGCCTGCAGATGTACCGGTTCGCCGCCGCCGAACTGGTGCCGATCCATTACCGCGCCAAGGCGATTTCATGGGTCACGGCCGGCGGCGTCGCAGCGGCCGTGATCGGCCCCAGCCTCGTGCGCGTGACGCATGACCTGACCATGCCGCTCTATCTGGCGACCTATGCCGCGATTCTTTGCCTGCATGTGATGGTCTTCACGATCATGTCGTTCATTACCTTTCCCTCGGTCGCGGCTTCGGCGGCCGCCTCCGGTGCCGCTGATTCTGCAGCCCCGCCGCGTCCGCTGTGGGTGATCGCGCGCCAGCCGCGCTTCATCGCGTCGGTCATCGCCGGCATGCTGGCGTTCGGCACGATGTCCTTCATCATGAGCGCCTCGCCGCTGGCCATCGTCGGCTGCGGATTTCCGCACTCGGAAGCACACTGGGTCATCTTCATGCATGTGCTCGGCATGTTCGTGCCGGCATTCTTCACCGGCAATCTGATCAACCGGTTCGGCGCCACCACGGTGATGGCCTGGGGCATTGTACTGATGCTGGCTGGCGTTGCTGCGGCGCTCGGCGGGCTGACCGAATGGAATTTCCGGATCGCCCTCACCGTCAACGGTGTCGGCTGGAACTTCCTGTTCGTGGGCGCCACCACGGTCGTGACGACCTGCTACCGCCCGAACGAGCGCGGCAAGACCCAGGCGCTCAACGATCTGCTCGTTTTCAGCACCACCGCCACATCGAGCTTCATGGCGGGTTTTCTGCAGGATCGCTGGGGCTGGCATCCGCTCAACTGGTTCTCCGTGCTGCTGATGCTGGCGGCAGCTGCTGCCGTCATATGGCTTCGCTCCCAGCGTCCGACGCTGAGCCCGGCGCATTAGGATCCGCGCTTCGCTTTGCATTTGATTTGCTGACGCACAATCAGCATGATCTAAAACTGCGTGATGCCACATTGCTTGCTGCAGTGCAGCTTCGCGAATCAACGCACGACCGCAAAAAATGCGGCGTGACAACAAAAGAAAACCCAGGGGAGGACGCCGTCTTGATCCACCGGCTGTTTAGAAGTGCGCTTATCGGCTCTGGCCTCTTGCTTGCCGCGCTTGCGACGCAGGCCCATGCGCAATCGTCTTCCAAAACCATTACGCTGGTGGTGCCCTATGCGGCCGGTGGCGGCACGGACACGGTCGCACGCCTGATCGGGGAGCGGATGTCGGGTACGCTCGGCCAGACCGTCATCATCGAGAACGTGGTCGGTGGCGGCAGCACGCTGGCCAATGATCGCGTGGCCCGGTCGGCGCCCGATGGTTCGACCATCCTGATCAATCACGTTGCATTGCTGGCCGCGCCCAGCCTGTTCACCAATCTGCGCTACGATACCAAGACCGCCTTTGAGGCGGTCGGCCTCGTCAACAACGCACCGATGGTCCTGATCGGCCGCAAGACGATTCCAGGCGAGAGCCCGAAGGATTTTGTGGCCTGGATCAAGACGCAGGGCGACAAGGCGAATTTTGCCCATGGCGGCATCGGCACCAACAGCCATTTGTGCGCCGTCATGATGGGCAATGTGCTCGGCTTCAAACCGACGATCGTGGCCTATCGTGGGTCCGGTCCGGCGATCGGCGATCTGCTGGCCGGACAGATTGATCTTCTGTGGGATCAGGTGACCAACGCGCTGCCGCAGATTCAGGCCGGAACGCTGCACGGCATCGCCATCACGTCGCCGAACCGGCTCGAGCAGTTGAAGGACGTGCCCACCACCGCCGAACTCGGCATGCCCGAAGTCAGCTACACGATGTGGCATGGGCTCTACGTGGCCAAGGGCACCCCCAGGGAGACCGTCGCCGCGCTGAATGCGGCGCTGCGCAAGGCGCTCGCTGACCCCGGGGTGCTGGAGAAGTTGACCCAGCTCGGAACCTTGCCATTCCCCGAGAGCGAGTTGACGCCGGAGGCGCATGCGCGCCTGTTCGCCGCCGACCTGCCGCGGGTGGCAAAGCTCGTCGAAAGCTCGGGCATCAAGGCGAGCGAAGCGAAGTAGGCGCGGTGGCGTGCGACCAATTTCCGGATTGACACGCTTGGGTTGAAAGAACAAAGTGGGAACCGTTGAATTGGGCTCTGGGGCCGCTTGCTCGGCGTTGATGTGAGTAGATCGAAATGAAATTGGCGGTCCGAGCAGCCGTTGCAGCGTTTTGCCTGATTGCGACCCTTTCGACATCCAGTGCGCGCGGCCCCTACGGTTCGATCACGGTCGGCAACTGGAAGGGTGGCGCGTACACCCACGACCAGAGTGGCGCGTTCACGCATTGCGCGGCGGGGGTGCAATATGCCAGCGGAATCTATTTTGCCGTCACGATCGACAATAAAGCGGGATGGAGCCTGGGATTTGCCCACGAAGGATGGGCTTTTTCGAATGCTCAAGCGTTCCCCATTGCGCTGACATTCGATGGTCAGACGCCGTTCAATGTCCACGGCGTCCCGATCTCGGACAAATTGCTCCAGGTGCCGATGCCGGCTGCCTCGGCGCTGATCGCGCAATTCCGCAAGGCCAAGACGATGACGGCCTTCACGCAAGGGCGGCTTTTCCAGTTCAAGCTCGATCAGACCGCGCAATTGTTGCCCGCGCTCGCCAATTGCGTTGCCACCGTCGTGAAAAACGGAGTCGCCAGTGCCGGCGAGTTCGCGGTTGCTCCGAAGCCGGTGGCGGCGGCCGCGCCGGCGCAACCGAATGCAGCGTCGCCGAAGGCTGCCAAGTCCATCAACAAGACTGGTACCGGTTTCGTCGTCAGCGGTAGCGGCCACGTGGTCACCAATCAGCATGTGATCGACGGCTGCGCCGGCGACATCCAGGGCAATCTGACCGGCGAAGCGCAAGTCAAGTTGCGGCTCGTCTCAAGCGATGAAACCAATGATCTTGCCTTGCTGCAGGCGCCGAGTCCCTTCAAGGAGGTGGCGACGATCAGGGACAAGGCGATTCATTCCGGCGATAGCGTCGTTGCGATCGGTTATCCGTTCCACGGCCTGTTGTCGTCCGACTTCACGGTCACCACGGGGATCGTGAGTTCCCTGAGCGGCATCATGAACGATACCCGCTTCCTGCAAATCAGCGCGGCCGTTCAACCCGGCAACAGCGGCGGGCCGCTGCTGGATACCAGCGGCACCATTGCCGGAATGGTGGCGGCAAAACTCAATGCGTTGAAAGTTGCTAGGGCCACCGGCAACATTCCCGAGAACATCAATTTCGCCATCAAGACCGGTGCATTGCGGGACTTCCTGGACAACAGCGTCGTGCCCTACCAGACCACGGCCGAAGCCAAGCCTGAGCTGAAGACATCAGACATCGCCCGCAATGCAAGGGCGTTCACGCTGCTGATTTCCTGCACCGCGACCGAACAGAGCGCGAGCGCGAAAAAATCAGGCGAGTGATCTCGCGCCAGCCCCTGAATCCCCTAACAATCCAGAAGCGCTATCGACAGCGCCTGGAAAAAGCGCCCCGGCGACCAGGGCGCCTTCTACAGCGAGACTATGCGGACGAAATTCAGGCGAGGCGGAGCCTGGTCCTTTCGTTGCTGCGATAAGCCATCAAACCGAGACCAAGGAAGCCGAGGCCCACCATGGCCCATGTCTTGGCTTCCGGGATAGCGGTCGCAAGGGTCACATTGTCCAGGAGGTTTCCGATATTTCCATTACCAGCCGCCTGATCGGAGAAGCTGAGCTGGCCGCCATTCGTAGAGAACGTGAACGTGTACAGATGGAACGGATCGCTGGAATCCAGCGTGATCGATTGAGAGAAGCTTCCCAGCGAAATGACGGTGGTCTTGGCAACGTCGTTGCGCGCATTTCCGGCAAGGTCGAATGACAGCGTATAGGTTCCCGCTGCGAAACTCGCGTCGGTCTGAAGCGTACCCGGAGTTCCATTCGAACCGTTCAAGTCCACATAGCCGCCATTTCCGGGCTGAAGGTCAAACTGGGTTTGAGTCGTGGTTTGACCGATCAGATCGACGGTTCCCGGCCCTGGCGCTGTCCAGTTGGCGGGCGGTGTCCAATTGAGTTGATAGCCGTAGGAGTTGAAGTCGTCGGAGAAGACGACGCCGGCGCGCGCGCCAGTCGTAAGTGCGAGAAGCAGCCCGCAGGTAAATGCCAAGTGTTGTTTCATTTGGACTCCAGTTCGGTTGCGGCGCACCCAGCGCGGAATCCTTAACTCCAATTGTTCGGTTTCGTTCTTCACAATTTTCTGAAAACTCTTTTTGCCGCTTAATTGGAACCATGCGCATGTTCCAGAAGCGCCGCGCGGAACTTTTTTCACGCACAAAAAACGCCCAGAGTGCGAGCAAGAAATAATCAGGCGCTGATCCAGCGCACTGCTCGAGGTCAAAATCATTTTCAAAAATCCAGCGGCGCGTTGTCGACGACCTCCTTCATGACGAAGAAGGTCCGGGTCTGGCGCACGCCGGGCAGCGCGATCAACTGCTCGCCATGGATGCGGTTGAAATCCTCCATGTCGCCGACGCGGATCTTGAGGAAATAATCGAAATCGCCGGCCACCAGGTGGCAGTCGAGAACGAATTTCAGTTTCGCGATCGCGCGCTCGAACGACGCAAAACTCTCCGGCGTGGAGCGGTCGAGCACGACGCCGACCATGGCCAGTGCGCCCTTGCCTACCTTGCGCGGCGCCACCATGGCGCGCACTGCACGGATGAGGCCGTCGTCGAACAGGCGCTGGGTGCGGCGATGGCAGGTCGCCGGGCTGACGCCGACCGCGTCGGCCAGCTCGGCATTGCTGAGCCGCCCGTTGGTCTGCAACAGGCGCAGCATCTTGAGGTCGGTTCTGTCGAGTTCGCCAGCCATGGAAGAATCTTTCATAATTGAGTATACTTTCGGATGAAAACTAACAGTCTTAGTCATAAATTCAACCAATCAGCAAAAATCGGGCGCCCACTTAGAGAGCACCTTTCCGGCATTCGGTGATAGGCGTTTCCCTCGAAATCGGACCTCAACGGGAATGACGAGCATGCTGGAAAAATTCGAACGCTATCCGCTGACATTCGGGCCGACCCATATCGAGAAGCTGGAGCGGCTGACGCAGCATCTCGGCGGCAAGGTCGAACTCTATGCCAAGCGCGAGGATTGCAATTCGGGGCTGGCCTTCGGCGGCAACAAGCTGCGCAAGCTCGAATACATCGTCCCTGACGCGATCGCCTCCAACGCCGATACGCTGGTCTCGATCGGCGGCGTGCAATCCAACCACACCCGCATGGTGGCGGCCGTTGCCGCCAAGATCGGCATGAAATGCCGCCTGGTGCAGGAAAGCTGGGTGCCGCATGAGGACGCGGTCTACGACCGGGTCGGCAACATCCTGCTCAGCCGCGTGATGGGCGCCGACGTCCGGCTGGTCGATGAAGGCTTTGACATCGGCATTCGCCAAAGCTGGGAAGAGGCGATTGCGGATGTGAAGGCGAAGGGCGGCAAGCCCTATGCGATCCCGGCCGGCGCGTCCGTGCATAAATATGGCGGGCTCGGTTATGTCGGCTTCGCCGAAGAAGTCCGCGCCCAGGAAAAGGAGCTCGGCTTTGCCTTCGACTACATCGTGGTCTGCACCGTCACCGGCTCGACCCATGCCGGCATGCTGGTCGGGTTTGCCAAGGACGGCCGCGAGCGCAAGGTGATCGGCATCGATGCCTCGTTCACGCCGGCCCAAACCAAGGCGCAGGTGCTGGATATCGCGCGCAACACGGCTTCGCTGGTTGAGCTCGGCAAGGAGATCGTCGCGGACGATGTCGTCCTGATCGAAGACTACGCTTATCCTGCCTACGGCGTTCCCTCGGAAGAAACCAAGGAAGCGATCCGGCTCTGTGCCCGGCTCGAAGGCATGATCACCGATCCGGTCTATGAAGGAAAATCCATGCAGGGCATGGTCGATCTCGTGAACAAGGGCTATTTCCCCAAGGGATCGAAGGTGCTCTACGCCCATCTCGGCGGCGCGCCGGCGATCAACGGATACGCCTACACGTTCCGCAACGGGTGACGACGCGTCGCACGCTTATCGCTCCGCTCCCCTCACCAGCGCGATCAGCTCGTCGCCATAATGCTCGAGCTTCTTGTCGCCGATCCCGGGAATGTTGCGCAGCTGGTTGAGCGTCGCGGGGCGGGACGCGGCGATGCCGTCGATGGTTGAATCGTGCAGCACGACGTAGGCCGGTACGCCGCGCTTGCGCGCGATCTCGGAACGCCAGGCCCGCAGCGCCGCCTGCAGGCCGGCATCGGCGGTTTCACCCGATCCGGTGGCCCGCGGCGCGAGGTCGCCGCGCCTTGATTTGGCGCGGCTGGCGCGAACGCGGGTGCCTTCGGGGGCCTCGCGCAGCATCACCTCGGTCTCGCCTTTCAATACGCCGCGCGCGCTATCCGTCAGCTTCAAGGCGCCAAAGGCTTCGCTGTCGGCGTGCAAATGCCCCATCGCGACGATCTGCCGGATCGCCGAGCGCCATTGCTTCTCGTTGAGTTCGGCGCCGATGCCGAACACGGAAATCCTGTCGTGGCCGAATTGCGTGACGCGCTCGGTCATGCGGCCGACCAGCACGTCGATCAAATGCATGGCGCCGAAACGCTGTCCGGTGCGATAGGCGCAGGACAGCAATTTCTGTGCGATCACCTTGCCGTCGCGAAGCTGCGGCGGTGACAGGCAATTGTCGCAATTGCCGCAGTTTCGGCCGTCGACGGCTTCGCCGAAATAGCCCAGCAGGCGGCTGCGCCGGCAGCCCGCGGTCTCGGCCAGCCCGACCAGCGCATCGAGCTTGCCGACCGATACGCGCTTGAACGCGTCCGAGCCGGTCGACTCGTCGATCATGCGCCGCTGCTGCACGATGTCGGAGAGGCCGTAGGCCATCCAGGCGCTGGAGGGCTTGCCGTCGCGCCCGGCACGGCCGGTCTCCTGGTAATAGGCCTCGATGCTCTTCGGCAGATCGAGATGCGCGACGAAGCGCACGTCCGGCTTGTCGATGCCCATGCCGAACGCGATGGTGGCGACGATCACGACGCCATCCTCGTTGATGAAACGATCCTGGTTGCGCGACCGCAGGCCGGCGTCGAGGCCGGCGTGATAGGGCAGCGCCGGCACGCCGGCCTTGTTCAGCGCGGCAGCGGTATCCTCGACCTTGGCCCGCGACAGGCAATAGACGATGCCGGCATCGCCGGAATGGCGCTCGCTGATGAAGGCTTTGAGCTGGGCGGGCGCGTTCTGTTTCTCGACGATCTCATAGCGGATATTGGGCCGGTCGAAACTCGCGACAAAGCGCGGCGCGTTGGCAAGTCCGAGCCGCTCGGCGATCTCCTTGCGCGTGAGTTCATCGGCGGTGGCGGTCAGCGCGATCCGTGGCACATCGGGAAATCGCTCCGCGATCACGGACAGGCCAATATATTCGGGCCGGAAATCATGACCCCATTGCGACACGCAATGCGCCTCGTCGATCGCAAACAGCGCGATCTTGGCGCGGGCGAGCAGACCGAGGCAGCGCGGCGTCAGCAGCCGCTCGGGCGCGACGTAAAGCAGCTCGAGATCGCCGGCCAGCAGCCGCTGTTCGACGGCGTTGGCTTCCTCATACGACAGCGTCGAATTCAGCACGGCCGCCTTGACACCGGCTTCGAGCAGGCCCGCGACCTGGTCGCGCATCAGCGCGATCAGCGGCGACACCACGATGCCGCAGCCTCCGCGCAGCAACGATGGCAGCTGATAGCACAGCGACTTGCCGCCGCCGGTCGGCATCAGCACCAGGCAGTTGCCTCCATCCGCGACGTGCCGGACGATCTTTTCCTGCTCGCCCCGGAAGGCCGGCAGGCCGAAGACCGAGTTCAGCACCGACAGCGCGTCTGGGGTTTTATCGGGATGACGGGTTGCGGGGGCAGGCATGGGGTGAGGCGATCCGGCTGGGGCTTTGGGTATGGCCGGCCATTTGCGTCGGCGGCCGGCTCCTGATTCGGGCAGTTGCCCATCTTCGCTGTCAAACGGGTTGCGGGCAAATTCCTGGCCATCTCAACCCGTGCATCTACGGGTTTTCCATGCTGCCATCGCAAGATGGATAATCTCCTGTAAAATGTACTGAAAGTTTTAGCTATCGGCCTTTACGTGCCGTCCATTCGCATCCCGTATAGTTTTCGTGGAGGCGGATAGCATGGTCGGCATCGGTTCGCATTTTAGTCGCGTGTTTGGTCGCCTGACAGCCGGTCTCGACGGCATCGGGCGCTTTCTGGGCCGCTGTGGAAGCGTACTGATTGGCATATCCGCCATCTGCCTGGTCTGGGCCGGTATCTCCTACAATACGTCCGAGGAACGCTCACGGACCGAGCGGGCTGCGATGCAGAACGGTTCAAATCTGGCGCGTACGTTCGAAGAACAGATCATTCGCTCGATCAGGGCCGCCGACCAGACATTGCTTTATATCCGCGATTCCTATGCCAAGGACCCCGAGAACTTCGACATGTCGCTGTGGACGAAGAACAGCCAGTTTCTGACGGATTTCTCGTTTCAGGTGGTGTTGATCGGCAAATACGGGATCATGCTGTCGAGCAATATCGATCCCAACCTCAGGGGGGTGGACCTTCACGACCGGGAACATTTCCGGGTACACGCCGAGAGCAGGGACGATTTTCTCTTTATCAGCAAACCGATCTTTGGTCGCGTATCGAACAAATGGTCGATCCAGCTGACCCGCCGGGTCACCATGCAAGACGGCTCCTTCGGAGGGGTGGTCGTGGTCTCCCTCGACCCGGAGTACCTTTCGCGCTTTTACGATTCCGTCGAGATCGGCAAGAAGGGTGCCGTTACATTGGTTGGCCTTGACGGTATCGTTCGGGCTCGCGGTGCGACTGGGGCGGCCGCCATCGGCACGTCCATCTCCGGAAGCCCGCTTTTTGCGAGCCTTCAGGCCAAGGACAGCGGTTTCTACTTTGGCCGAAGCGTGATCGATGGCATCGAACGCATCTATGCATTCCGGAAGGTCGGGAATTATCCACTGGGCGTTGTGGTCGGACAGGCTTCCGACGAGGTTTTCGCGGCCTACCGTCGTGACAGGGACAGAGAATTGATCGCTGGGGCATTGCTCAGCATCGTTATTGGGGTCATCTCCGTCCTCATCTTCCGCTACGAGCGGGGCCTCGCAAAATCCCGCGACGCAGCCGAAGCAGGCACCCGTGCCCGGTCCGAATTCCTGGCGATGATGAGCCACGAAATTCGTACACCCATGAACGGCGTGATCGGTCTGGCCGATCTGTTGGCTTCCGACGATTTGAAGCCCGAGCAGAAGAAGATCGCCGCGACTCTGAGGGAATCGGCGGATTATCTCTTGCAGATACTGAACGACGTTCTCGACTTCTCCAAGCTCGACGCGGATCGTCTGGAAATCGAGCGGGTTGAATTTGACCTGCATCACTCGGTTTCCGCGACCATCGATCTGCTGATGTCTCGCGCCAAGGACAAGGGCCTCCTGCTCAATGTAACAATCGGATCCAACGTGCCAAAGATGGTGATCGGTGATCCCGCGCGGATACGGCAGGTACTGTTCAATCTGGTGGGAAACGCGATCAAGTTCACAGCCACCGGCTCCGTTGCCGTCACCATCGACGCCGACTACGCCACCAAGGACCTTATCAGGCTACTGTTCGCGGTGACGGACACTGGCGTCGGCATTCCCGCCGACGCGATCGGTCTGCTGTTTCGGGAGTTCTCGCAGGTCGACAGTTCGATCTCGCGCCGGTTTGGCGGAACGGGCCTGGGGCTCGCGATCTGCAAGCGTCTCGTTGCGTGTATGGGTGGCGATATCTCGGTTGAGAGCAAGATTGGAAAGGGCAGCACCTTCAGCTTCTCGGTACTGGCGGGCGTGCAGCCCGAAGTGGAAATGCCGCAGATTGCCGCGGCACGCAACGACCTGCCCCCCGATGAGTCGCCGACGGTCGCTGCCAACGTTCATCCGCTGCGTATTCTGGTGGCGGAAGACAATATCACCAACCAGTTCGTTATTCGGAAGCTGCTCGAGAAGCTCGGCTACATACCCGATATGGTCGAAAACGGTGTACAGGCGGTCGCCGCGGTTCAGGAGCAATCCTACGACCTGGTCCTGATGGACATGATGATGCCCGAGATGGACGGCCTGACCGCCACAGGCATGATCCGGCAACTGCCTGCTCCAGCCTGCGACACTTACATCATAGCCCTCACGGCGAATGCAACCAGTCAGGACGAACTCGCCTGTATCGGCGTCGGCATGAACGATTTCGTTACGAAACCAGTCACACGTGACCGCCTGAGCGCAGCGCTGCTTCGGGCGAGCACGGCAGTCCAAAGCGAGAGGCTCGTTGCATGACCGGAATGCCATTGTTTGATCCAGCCGTTTTCAGTGAACTCAACGCAGAACTCGGGTCGGAGGACGTCACCGAAATCCTGCGGGTATTCCTTACGGATACTCTCAGCAAGATGAGCGTTATTGAGTCAGGCATGCAGGATCGCCGGGCGATAAAGCGCGAGGCCCATTCCATCAAAAGCTCGGCCGCAACTTTCGGCTTTGCTGAGCTGTCATGGCATGCCCGCGAGTTGGAGCTGCGCGTCGAGGCGATGAATTCTCCGGAATTGCTCGAATTCACCCAGATGCTCCGTCAGGTATTCGAAAGAACCTCAGCGTTCGCCAACACCAGTTTGTTGAACGTCAGCCAGGAGATTGCATAATGAGAAGGATTTCCCGACATACCGAACATCTGAAGGGCAGGCTGCTGGTTGTCGATGACGATCTGGTCCAGCGAACCATTATCGGCAAGATAGGCGCGAAGCTCGGTTACGATACGATCATTGCGTCGACCTTTGAGATTGCCTCCGAACTACTGAAAACCGAAGCATTCGACATCATGACGCTCGATCTTTCACTTGGCGAGCGAGACGGGGTCGAATTGCTTCGGCTCGTTGCCGACTGCAATCTGCATGCGATGCCGATCGTGATTATCAGCGGCTGCGACGAACGCATTCTGAACTCGACCAGGAGAGTGGCCGAGGGTCTGAATCTTTCACTGACCAGCTGCCTTGGCAAACCCCTCAACCTCGACAATCTGCGCGACTCGCTCGGCCTGCCGGGCAATGCCCTCGTGGATATGCGTTGCAACGCCGCGTCCCCCCAAATCAGCCGAGAGCGGATCGCTTCCGCATTGGCACGGAATGAATTCTCCGTGGAGTTCCAGCCCAAGATTGACCTGGCGAGTGGGAAAGTCATTGGTGCGGAAGCGCTCGCGCGATGGCAGACGCCCGAATTCGGTATCATGTCCCCGGCCATCTTCATTCCGCTGGTCGAAAAATTTGGGCTCATGCCGGACCTTACCGATCAGGTATTGTCCACCGCGATTGCCAACGGCCGAAGGCTCATCGAGCGGAATCCCGGCTTTACGATAGCCGTTAACATTTCGGGCTCGTCGATGGCCGATCTGACGCTTCCCGAGCGTATTGAGCGCATATTGCGTGCAGGAGATGTGGCCCCAGAATCTCTCGTTGTCGAAGTCACGGAGAGCGTCGCCATGTCCGATATCGATCGGGCGATCGACATCCTGGTGCGGTTGCGCCTCAAAGGTGTTGGAGCCGCGATCGATGACTTTGGTACTGGCTTTTCATCGCTTGCGGCGCTTGCCCGGTTTCCCTTCAGCGAATTGAAGATCGATCAGTCGTTCGTGAAAGGCTGCGAGGCCGACGAGGACATGATGAAGATCGTCGAGGCCTCCGTTGCGTTGGGCAAAGCCTTCGGCATGAGGGTAGTTGCGGAAGGAATTGATAATATTCGCACCCTGGCCAGGGTTCGGGAGGCTGGGTGTGATGTGGGCCAGGGTTACCTGTTTGCGCCCGCGCTCAAACTTGAGAAGATCGAAAAATGGACGATGCAGCGCAATTCCGAAGAGGTCGATCAACTAGCGCGGCTTGAACCCAGGCCGGTCGCGGCAAATCGCTTCCTGAGATCGACCGACAGAAATGTCGCGTCCCCGGGGACCACCGAGTCCAGCGGCTAGGCCTACTGATAACTCGCCACGATATCCGACACCGCGCGTTCCAGCTGCTGCGCGGTGGCGCATTGCCGCACGACGGTGCAGAAGGTCGAATAGCGCGGCATTTCGGAATCGCCCCAACCCCAGGCCATCCGCCCCTCGGGATTGAGCCATACCAGCCGCTTCGAGCGTTCGCCGATTCGCCTCAGGATATCGGCGCGGGGATCGAGGTTGTTGCTGCGGGCATCGCCCAAAATGATCACGGTGGTCTGCGGTGTGATCGCGTTCATCCAATCATGTTCGAAATCGGCGAAGGAATTGCCGTAGTCCGACGAGCCGAAGCCGACCTTGGACATGATCTCGGCCATCGCCTCTTCCGGCGATTTGGCTTCCAGGATGTCGCTAACCTCGATCAAATGTCCGGAGAACGCGAATGAGCGAACGTCCGAGACAACTTCATGCAGGCTGTGGATCAGCAGCAGGAAGAAATCGGATACCCGCGCCACCGAACCCGAGACGTCGCACAGCGCGATGATTTTCGGCTTGTCGCGGTGGCGCCGCTTCCAGGCCGTGAGGAACGGCACGCCGCCCCAGGCGGCATTGCGCCGGATGGTCCGGCGCACGTCGAGATGGCCGCGGCGCTGGCGCTTGCGCGGCTTGCTGTAACGCTCGCGCAAGCGGCGCGCGATCTGGCGGATCAGGAGCCGCATCTGTGCCACCTGACGCGGCTCGATACGCGACAGCGGCGCGTTGCGCAGGATCTCGTTGCGCAGATTCTCGGCTTCCTCGCGGCCATACAGCATCAGCGCCTGCGAGACGGTTTCGCGCACGGTGTCGCGCAACCCGTCGAGCGCGGCCTGCAGCCGCTCCGCGAGCGCCGGATTGCTCGCCGTCAGCGCGTCGAGATCGTCGCGCAGGCGCTGGATGCCCATCTGGTCGAGGATGCGGCCGGAGAAGATGCCGCGCTGGGTGAAGTAGCGGATGTCGGACAGCGACGCCGCATTTGATGCGTTGGCGATCGCAGCGGCCATCGCGTTGCGGTCCTGCGACAGCAGCATCTGCGCGAGCTGGCCGATATCCTGGGCCTGGTCGCTGCCCGCGGCGTCGCCTTGCGTCTCCGACGCCGCACCGGATTCCGGTGTGTCGGACTTGTCCGTCTCGTTCTCTTCGGGTGGTGGTGGCGTCGGCTCGGGCTGATCGAAGAACAGATCAAAGCAGTCGCCAAGCGCCTTCTTCTCGTCCTGCGTCTTGGCGAGCGTCAGCAGGAAGGTGTCGCGCAGCACGGTGCGGTCGGTGAAGCCGACCTTGGAAACCGCGCGCATCGCATCGATGCTTTCGGCCGGCGAGAGCCTGACGCCTGCGCCCCGCGCCGCACGAAAGAAGCGATGCAGGTTCTCCCGCATGGCGCGCTTATCCGAATACGTTCTGGCGTGACGACTTGGCGATGAAGCTGGAGACCTGTGGCATCGTCGCCTCGATGTCCGCCTCGTATTTCAACAGCACGTTCAGCGTATCCTTGACGATCTCGTGGCCAAGCTCCGGTGCCTGCAGCAGCACCAGCACGCGCGCCCAATCGATCGTTTCGCTCACCGACGGCAGCTTCTTCAGGTCAAGCGTGCGGACTTCATTGATGAAGCCGACCATCTGCTTGCGCAGCGTCTGCGAGATGCCGGGCACGCGGCTCTCGACGATGCGTTCTTCCAGCTTTTGTTCGGGGAACCCGATGTGAAGATGCAGACAGCGCCGCTTCAGCGCGTCACCGAGATCGCGCTCGCTGTTCGAGGTCAGGATCACGGTCGGCGCGGAGACGGCGGAGATGGTTCCGAGCTCCGGAAGCGTGACCTGAAAATCGCTGAGGATTTCCAGCAGCAGCGATTCGAATTCGGCGTCCGATTTGTCGATTTCGTCGATCAGCAGCACGCAGCCGGCGGGCTGCTCCAGTGCCTGCAGCAGCGGCCTCGCTTCGACGAATTCCTTGGAGAAGAACACGTCGCCGAAATCATGCAACTGGGCCAGCGCATCATGCAGCGTCTCGGCGCCGCCAAGCACTTCGCCGAGTTTGTCTTTCAGGATCTGCGTATACAGAAGCTGCTTGGCGTATTTCCACTCATAGAGCGCCTTGGCCTCGTCGAGGCCTTCATAGCATTGCAGGCGGATCATCTTCAGCCCGCGCCACGCCGCGATCGCCTTCGCAAGCTCGGTCTTGCCGACGCCGGCGGGCCCTTCGACCAGGATGGGCTTGTCGATCTGCTGCGACAGGTAGACTGCGGTTGCGATCTGTCGGCTCGCAATATAGCCCTGCGCGGCAAGACCACGTTCCACGGCCTCGATCGAGGCGGTCGGCCCATTTTCAGCCAAGGGTTTCAACTCCGAAGTTCACGGGATTTCAGAGTGTTCTGCCCCTGTTCCCGGCAAAGAACAAGCCTCGTTTGCTCATACGGAGGCGGCAAATTCGGCTAATTCCGTCTAGCGCAATGTCAGCCCGGTGGCCGCTTCAAGCTCGGTGATCGCCTGCGCGGCATTGAGCACCTTGATCGTGGTCATGCCCATCTCGCGCGCCGGCTTCAGGTTGACGCCGAGATCGTCGAGATAGACGCAGTTTTTCGGGTCGACCTTCAGCGTCTCGACCATCATCCGGTAGATGCGCGGATCGGGTTTGCGCAGGCCGATTTTGGCGGACTCGATGACGTGGTCGAACAACACCATGACTTCGGCGACATAGAGCGAGCGGCCGCTGTGGCTGCCGATCGCGTTGGCGGGCAGGTTGTTGGTGATGCAGCCGGTCTTGAAATTGGCCTTGATGCGCTTCAGCGCCTCGACCATTTCGGGCCGCAGGTCGCCGGACAGCAGCGGCAGCACATCCTTGCCGCGGACCTCCGCGCCCAGCGCCTTCGATTCCGTCGCGAACAGCGCGTCGAAGGCTTCGATGTCGACTTCGGCGCGTTCGAATTTCGCCCAGGCGTTTTCCAGATGATTGGCGGCGTTGGTGCGCCGGATGATGTCGGCGGGAAGCCCGCGCTCGGTCTCGAACCGCGCAAACGCCTCGAACGGCGACGTGGTCAGCACCCCGCCGAAATCCCAGATTACTGCCTCGATCATTGTTCCCTGCCCATCAAGCCTGCGTTGGGGAGCGGCTAACACGGAATGCTCCGCGGAACCAGTCTGATCCGCCGCTTGGCGATGCCGGTTGCGCGGGGTATTGCTGCGGCGATGAAAATCCATGTTCTGACAATTGCAGCTCTTGCGCTGCTGGCTGCCACGCCCGCTGACGCGATCGTCGGCGGCGGTGCGCCGTCCGCCGACGGCGTCGGCCGTTCCGTCGTCACTATCGTCGGTTCCCGAGGCAATTTCTGCACCGGCGCGTTGATCGCGCCGAAAATCGTGCTGACCGCCGCGCATTGCGTGCAGCCCGGCGCCGATTACAAGATCGTGGAGTATGGCGCGGGCAAGCAGCCGTCCTTGCAGGACGTCAAGAGCGTTGCCATACATCCCGCCTTCAAGATGGAGGCGATGCTGGCGCACCGCGCGACGGCCGATGTGGCGCTGCTGCAACTGAACGCTCCGGCCAACGGCAAGACGCCATCGACGCTCGGCGCGCCCAATATTCCGATCATCGTCGGCAGCCGTTTTACCATCGCCGGCATCGGCGTCACCGTGCGCGGCGACGGCAAGAGCGGCGGCACCATCCGCGTCGCCGGATTGATTGCAACCGGCAAGCCGGGGACGTTGCAGATTCGCCTGGTCGATCCGGTCGGCCAGGGCACCCGCGACGGACTCGGCGCCTGCACCGGGGATTCGGGCGGGCCGGTGTTCGAGGACAAGCCGACCGGTCCCGTCATCGTCGGCGTCGTCAGTTGGTCGACCGGACCGAACGGCTCGGCCGGTTGCGGCGGGATGACCGGCGTGACGCCGCTGACACTCTACCGCGACTGGCTGGTGCAGACAGCACGGCAATGGGGCGGGGGGATGTAGCTACATCCGTCGTCCCTGCGAACGCAGGGACCCATACGCCGTGACCTATCGGCAGGACGATAGTGGTAGTTGCCTTCTTAACAATTGGCATCGGTGGCTATGGGTCCCTGCGTTCGCAGGGACGACAACGGCCACTGAGCTGACCGCTTAATGCCCCGCCGCCTTGTTTGCCGCGGCGTTGTTGAGCACGATCAGGCCATCGACGGCGACGCCGACCTTGCTGTTGATGAGGAACGGATTGACGTCGATCGAGGCGATGCGGGTTCCCGCATCGGCCATCAGATTGGACAATCCGACCAGCGCCTTCACCGCGGATGCCTCATGCAAGGCGGGCTTGCCGCGATAGCCCTTCATCTTGACGCCGGCCTTGGTCTTGCCGATCAACTGCTTTGCCTCGTCGGCATCGAGCGGCGCGCCGGCGAGCGCCACGTCCTTCATCAGCTCGATATCGACGCCGCCGGTGCCGAACAGCACCACCGGCCCCATCTCGGCGTCGAGCGAGGCGCCGACCACAAGTTCGAGGTCGGCCTTGACCTGCTGTGCGATCAGGATGCCTTCGAGTTTCGGCTTGCCCTTGAGCTTCCTGACCCGTGCGGTGATGTCATTGAACGCCTTCTTCACTTCGGCGGCATTGTTGATGTTCAGCACCACGCCGCCGATATCCGATTTGTGCAGGATCTCGGCACTGACCACCTTGGCGACCACGGGGAAGCCGATTTTTTTGGCGATCTTGACCGCGTCGGCCGCGGTCTGTGCCATCTCTTCCCTGGAGACCGGAATCCCATACGCCTTCAGCAGCTTTTTCGAAGCGACTTCATCGAGCGCCGCGGCGCCATTGGCGCTCTTCAGTGTCTTCTCCAGTATCGCGCGCGCGGAGGCTTTCGAGCTCGAGGTGATCTCCGGCACCACCTTGCGCAGCGAGGCGTAATCGATCAGCGACTTGATCGCGCCCACGGCGCGGTCGAGGCCCTGCATGACCGTGATGTTCGGCAGCGACTTGCGCAGGCTCTTGGTGAATTCGGTAAAGCCGATCGACATCGTGCTGATGTAGATCACCGGTTTATTGGCGGCGCCCGCCATGTCGTTGACGATGCGCAAATTGCGTTCGCGCAGTTCATGCGGGGCCTTCGGCAGCTCGGCGTCGATGATGACGATATCGGTGTCGGGATCGTCGATCATGATCTTGATCGAGGACATGTAGACGGACGGGTCGACCACCGCGGCGAAGCCGGCGTCGAGGGGATTGCCGACGATGCTGCCGGGGCCGAGCATCCTGGACAATTTCTCGGTGGCGCCGGGCGGGAGCGGCGCGAAGCTCATGCCGGCGGAATCGAAGGCGTCGATCAAAAGGCCGCGCTTGCCGCCGGACAGGGAAACGGCCGCGAGACGATTGCCCTTGGGGGGATCGGCATGGACGAAGCATTCAGTGGTTTCGATCAGTTCGTCGAGGCCGCGGACGCGGATCACGCCCTCGCGTGTCGAGATCGCATCGAAGGTTTGAATGGAGCCGGCCAGCGCGCCGGTGTGCGCCATCGCAGCCGCTCGGCCGCCTTCGGAAGCGCCGAGCTTGAGCGCGATGACAGGTTTGCCTGCGGCGCGCGCGGCCTTGCAGGCCTCGCGGAACACTTTGGTGTTTCGTACGCCTTCCAGATAGACCACGATGACGCGGATCGAGGGATCGGCCGCGAAATAGGCCATCAGGTCGGGTGTCTCGAGGCCCGTCTCGTTGCCGGTCGTGACCATATAGCCGACGCCGACGCCGCGATCTTCCAGCGCCTGGCGGATCGCCATCACGATGGCGCCGGATTGCCCGGCGATCGCGACGGGACCGGCCTCCATGGTGACGATGCGGTCGTCGATATTGGTGAACAGGCTTTCGCCCGCGCTTAAGTTGCCGAGGCAATTCGGCCCGGTGACCGCCAGGCCGGTTTCACGCACCGCCTCCTTCAATTCAACGGCCAGCCGCTGGCTTTCCGCATCCTGCAATTCGCTGAAGCCCGAGGTGACGATGGTGGCCGAGCGCGCGCCGGCGGCAGCCGCATCGCGGATCACCTGCACCGCGAAACGCGCGGGCACCAGCACCAGCACATGGTCGGGCTTTTCGGGAAGGCTGGCAAAATCCTTGTAGCAGGGCACGCCCCAGATCGTTTCGCGCTTGGCGTTGACGGGAAACAGGTTGCCCTTGAATTGATACTTGACCAGATTGTTCCAGATCCGCTCGGCATAATTGCCGGGCTTGTCGGTCGCGCCGACCAGCACGATGTTGCGCGGGTGCAGCATCGCATGAATGCTCTTGACGATGTCGCTGGCGCTGGACGAGGGCGACCATTGATCGGTCGAAGGCTGCGCGTTGATGACCCGAGCTTCCATGGAGCGTGCCCTTACCTTGTTGTTTCCTTGGACAGACGGTGATCGAGCGATCCCTTCTGTCATGCGTTTTCATTCTTGTTATTGAGGCTTTCTTTTTATTGAGACTCGGCGAGTGTGGCAACACGCGTTGGCCGGGGTGTGCCCTTCGCGCTGCGCACGATATCCCGGCAGGCGGAGAATTCAGCGTCGGCCGACACATTCAGGGAACAGGTCCGATCAGGGTGGCGTGCAGCAGATAGCGGTCCGGCCCCGGCGTCAGCGCCTCGAACGGCCAGCAGGTCGACAGCACCAGTTCGTGCCCATCGCCCAGGGCATCGATACCCGAGGCGTCGAAGCGGACGACCGAGGTCGAATCCGCCCGGTAGCGGAATGTCTTGCCGTCGCTGCGTGTGACGTCGATCTCGTCGCCGATCACGATATCTTGCAGGAAGCGGAAATGCGTGTCGCGGTGTGCGGAATAGACCGTCACGCCACGCTCGCCCGCCTCGGGTGTGTTCTCGACATGGCCCGGGCCGAACGCGAGCGCCTGGCCGCTGCTGCCCGCCAGCACGATGGTGCGGGCATGAATCCGCTTCACCTCGATCCGGGCCACCGGCCAGGTGTCCGCCCATGACCACGGTTTTGTCGCGCGACCGGTGGCGATCGTTTCCGTGAAGGCGCGCTCCAGCAGCACCTGTGCCAGTAAGGCCTTGGCATGGATGTAACCACCCTGGCCAAACAGGACGAGGCCGGCGAGTGCGAGGAGGAGGGCGATGCCGCGGCGCATTATCAGATGGTCTCGTCGCAATGACGGCCTTGAAAAGGTCGCGCGCGCAGCCCTGGGGGACGAAGGGCCGCGCGCGCATTCGGGAGGAGCTTGGGGGGCCTCCTCCGTCAAGTGGGCGTCAGGGGAGCAACGCCTGGCGCCGATTGAACGCGAATAGCCCGCAGCTGAATATGATCAAGATCACACCCAGGATCATTCTCAGCTCGGCGTCGGTCGCGGTCTTCGGAAGCTGTACCGTGCTGGGCGCCGCCGTGACCGCGGGAACCGGGCGTTTCAGCGCTGCGACCTGAACCTTGGCCTCGCCTGCATCGGCGCGGCGTTCCGTCGGGGTTACCGGCAGCCGCTGCCGCTCACCGAACACTTTTTCGAAATCCCAGCCGGCAGGCAGGTTGATCGGCAGTTCCGTGACCTTCAGCGGTTCGCCTTCGGGACGGCTCGGCGTCTTGTCGACCGCAACCAGGCTGGTCAGCCGCGTCACCAATTGATGCTCCAGTGCCAGTGCGAGGATGGTCTTGTCGGCCTCGTCTGGCGTGGCCTGTCGCGTGGTACGCGCGACCTCGGCATCTGCAATCTTGCGCCGCGCCCACAGTTTCGACAGCCCTTTGCCCTCGGCGGAATTCGCGAGCGGCAGCGTCACGACCCAGGGGCGATCGCCAATCCGGCCCTTGATCTCGACCGAGCCTGAAAGCTTGTCGAGTCTTGCAGCGAGGATCAGCGGCTCGTCGCGGTAGAGGTCCGGGATCGCCGACGGCGTGATGTCAGCGGCAGTGTCGGAGAATTTGGCGGTGAGGTTGGTCACCACGGGATTCTCCAGTTTGGCGAACAGTCCGCGCATCCGCTCCTCGACCTGTTCGACCGAGCCGATATGGGTGAAGGTGCCGCGGCCGAGTTCAGCGGCGCGCGTCATCAGATGGGTGTTCGGGGCCGAGCCGATGCCGACCATGAAGATGCGCGAGCGGCCACGCAGCGCGTTGATGGTCTCGAATAATTGCTGCTCATTGCCGATCGCGCCGTCGGTCAGGAACACGACCTGGCGGACGTAATTGGCATCGCCGAGATTGGCGTTGTCGCTGAGGGCGGCGCGCATCGCCGGCACCATTTCGGTGCCGCCATTGGCTTGCAGCGCGCCGACGAACGAGGTGGCCTGGCCGACATGCTCGCGGTCGGCCGGAACCGAGGTCGGGAACAGCACGTCCATGGTGTGATCGAAGCGGATCACGTTGAACCGGTCGCCGGGTTGCAGGCGGCCGAGCGCGTAGATGAGGCTGGCCTTGGCCTGGATGATCGAGACGCCGCCCATCGAGCCGGAATTGTCGATCACGAAGATCACCTCGCGGGGCAACGGCTTCTTCTCGCTCTGTTCGACCGAGGGAGGCGTCACGAAGGCGAGCAGGTAATCGCTGTCGCCGACATGTTCGCGGAACAGGCCGACCGACGGCGCCTTCTCGGCCGCCGGTTTCCAGGTCAGTTCAAAGTCGCGATCCGCGGGCACCGGCCCCTCGGCGAGCTTGATGATGCGCGTGTTGCCATCAGGGCTTTCGGTCTTGATGGCGTGGTGATGGCTCTTGACCTCGCCGAGCGCGAAGCCGGCCTGCAGGCGCACCGTGATGCTGGTCGGATTGACCGGCGCATTGGTGGCGGGATCGAGCACCTGCGGGGAGATGCGGTCGCGGTCCGGGACGGGATCGGATTTGATCGCGCCCCAGCCGCCGCCATCGGGGCGGAAGTCGACGCTCTGCACGACGGGTGCCGGATTGTAGCGCGGCCCGACCACCATCGGCAGCCGCAGTGAGAATTCATGGCCGTTCTGCTGCACCGGCTCCTGATATTCGATCTGCACCAGCACGGTTTCGCCGGGGCCGATATTGGCGACCGAATTGGTGAAGATGTTCGGCCGCTCCTGTTCGGTCAGCGCCGCCTTCTGTCCGTTGCGCGCGGCCTGTTCGTAGATGAGGCGGGCCTGCTGCCGCTCCTTGATGTCGCCGACGATGACGCGATCACCGACCACCATCTTCAGCGTATCGACCGCGCCACCCGACGGCAGCGGGTAGACATAGACCGCTTCGACCCAGTTTTGCGTCGGGTTGCGGAATATTTGCGTGACGCGGGCGCGGACCGTGGGGCCGGAGACGGCAAGATCGACGTCGATGCCGAGCCGCGAGGCGTCGGCGTAACCGTCCTCGGTTTTGAGCAGCAGCGAGCCGGAGCGCGCATCGCTGGCTTTCAGAAAAGCAGGTTGCGCGCGTTCGGCCGACCAGCCGGGCTCAAAGCTCAAAAATAATGCCGCGAACCCGATCAGGAGTGCGGCGGCGCCTTCAAAGGCGAAGAACAGGATTACGCGCATTTTGCGCGACAGGCGCCAAGGCCTGTCGGGCTGGATTTCACCGCAGATCGTCATTTCCTTCACTCCCGTGCGACGTGTTCGTCGTGCAGGGAAATCTCCGGTAATGCGCTGACAGGCGCGAGCGGAATGATCGGCCTTGTTTAGCCGGGCGCCAGCTTGGTGCGCCATCGCCGGGGCGGCTTTGTGCGGGTTTGTGATGGATTGTGCGTCTGGTAGACTGGCCGAACAGGTCGAACAGGGGTGACGATGCCGACGCCGGACAAGCAGCTTTCCGCCGAGCAAAGCCGGCAGATCGCCGACACCATTCGGGAGGAGATCGCCCGCCGCCGCATCTCCCGGCAATCGCTGGCCGAACTCGCAAAGCTCAGCCTTTCGACGCTGGAGAAGGTGCTCGGCGGCCGCCGTCCGTTCACGCTGGCGACCACGGTCCGGCTCGAACAGGCGCTCGGCGTTGCCCTGCGCAAGACGGCGGACGCTCCGCCGCCGCCCGTCGCGCCCGTCAACGGCGACATCGCGCCGGATGGCCTCGGCGCCTATTCGCGCCGCGCGGTGGCGCGGATCGAAGGCGCCTATGTGACGATACGGCCGTCGTTCGGCGACAAGGATGCGATCTTCGCCTACCGCACCGAGATCAGCTGGGACGAGGCGGCTTCGTCGCTGGTGTTCCACGAACGCGAGCGGCAGGATGCGGCGTATACCCAGTTCGGCGAGGTTGCGGTTCCGAACGAGTCCGGCCACATCTATCTCGTCACCAACCGCCACGGCCAGTATCGCCTGATCACGGTGGCGCGGCTTGCGATATCCGGCGAGATGTACGGCATCATCACGACGCTGCTGGCGGGACGCGGTTCGCTGCTGACGCCGATCGCCGCCCCGATCGCCTATGTGCCGGTCAAGATGATCGCAAATCCGGCTTTTGGGCGGATTTCGTCCGATAATGCCAATTATGCGGCCTATCGCGCCCATCTGCGGCGAACGACCGACGAGCCGTTTGCCATGTTTTTGCCCGGCTGATTCGTAGCCATTGCTATTCCCGGATAAAGCGCCTATATCACCTGCATTCGAATTGTCGTTTGCCTTGTTGACTACGCCGACACCGGCCCATCCCCAAGACATCGTTGAAATCGGATCAAGCTTGCGCGGAGGTCGTGCAGGCAAAGCGCATTTGCGCATCTTGGAGATAGTTACATGGCTACCGGAACAGTTAAGTGGTTTAACGCGACCAAGGGTTTTGGCTTCATTCAGCCCGACGATGGCGGAACGGACGTTTTCGTTCACATCTCGGCTGTCGAACGCGCAGGCCTGAGCTCGCTCAACGAAGGTCAGAAGATCTCGTTCGAAGCGAAGAAAGACCCGCAGCGCGGCAAGACCAGCGCTGAGAACCTTCGCGTCGATTAAAGGTCGTCGCTGATTACGGATTACCACGGACGTACTGGGATCCCATAATCAGTCGCTGATACAGAAGCCCGCCGGTGATGAACCGGCGGGCTTCTCGCTTTTGTCTTGCGCGATGCGGCTTGCTCTACCCGCCCGTCTCGGCGCTGATGATGTCGCCGAACAATTCCCACTGCCCGGCCTTGAACCGCATCATCTTGAGCTGTTCGATCGGCGCGAAGTCGTTGGGACCGGTGTTGATCTTGATGCCGGGGATCAGGGTGTCCGGCGTGAAATCCTTCAGGCTGGCGGCCTGCTTCATCACGTTTTCCCGGGTCAGATTATCGCCGGCCTGCTTCAGCACCTGCACCATGGTCTGCGCCGCGGCATAGCCGTAGACGATGTTGGCGTCGGAGATGTTGGCGCCCGGCATGTACTTGTCGACGAAGGCCATGAACTTCTTCATGCCCGCGTCGTCCTTCCACTGCGGATCGGACGCGTCCTTGAGATAGCCGGCCGACAGCACGCCTTCGGAGGCGTCGAGACCGGCCGGCTTCATCACGGCGCCGATCGAAATCGAGACGTCGGTCATGACGTGCATCGGCTTCCATTCCAGCTCGTGCATCTTCTTGATCGCCTGGGCGGCGAATTTCGGCGTCGAGATGTTGACGAACACGTCGGCGCCGGTGCCCTTCAGCTTGACGATGTGGGAATCGATCGAAGGCTCGGTGGTCTCGTAGCTCTCTTCGGCAATCAGAATTTGAGACGTCCTGGGGCCGAACACTTCCTTCAGGCCGGCGACATAATCCTTGCCGAAATCGTCGTTGGCGTAGAACACCGCGACTTTCGCGTTGGGCTTTTCCTTCAGGATGTATTTGGCGAAAATCCGCGCCTCGACGCGGTAGCTCGGCTGGAAGCCCATGGTCCATGGAAAGTTCTGCGGATCGTTCCATTTGCTGGCGCCGGTGGCAAGGAACAGCTGCGGCACCTTCTTGGCATTGTGATATTTCTGGACCGCGTTCTGGGTCGGTGTGCCCAGCGCGTTGAACACCAGGAAAACCTCGTCGCTCTCGATCAATTTGCGGACCTGCTCCACCGTCTTCGGCGGGCTGTAGCCGTCGTCATAGGAGATCCAGTTGATCTTGCGGCCATTCACGCCGCCGGCGTCGTTGACCATCTTGAAATAGGCTTCCTCGGTCTTGCCGATGATGCCGTAGGCGGAGGCCGGTCCACTGTAAGCCTCGACATTGCCGATCTTGATTTCGGTGTCGGAGGCGCCGGTGTCGTATTTCTTCTGGGCGATGGCGCCTTGGGTAGTGAGAAGGGAGAACGCCGCGATCGCGGCCAGCAAAGGCAATTTCTTGTTATTCATGAGAGTCTATTCCCTGGTTTTTTGTGGTTGGGGACTGACGAGGCGAACGCGTAACCGGTCCCGGCAGGCGATTACGAGGCAATTGATTTTGGGTCAGGAGATGGTTGATCGGTCGGCTTCGTGATGTTGAAATTCTTTCGCAAGGTCGGTTTGTGGATTTTCCCCGTGGCGTTGCGTGGCAAGGCGTCGACGAATTCGATCAGCCGCGGACATTTGAAGCGCGCCAGATTGGCCTGGCAATGCGCATGGATCTGGTCTGGCGTCAGCGTGCGGCCGGGCTTCACCGCCACGATCGCCATGCCGACTTCGCCCCATTGCTCGTTGGGGATGCCGATCACGGCGGCTTCGGCGATGGCGGTCAGTTGATGCAGCACGCTCTCGACCTCGGCCGGATAGACGTTCTCGCCGCCGGAAATGTACATGTCCTTCCAGCGGTCGACGATGTAGTAGAATCCTTCCTCGTCGATCCGGGTGGCGTCGCCGGTATGCAGCCAGCCGTCGGTGAAGGAGGACGCGTTGGCGTCCGGCCTGTTCCAGTAGCCGGGCGTGACGTTCGGCCCCCTGACCCAGAGTTCGCCGCGTTCGCCGACATCGGCGTCGCTGCCGTCAGGGCGCACGATCCGCACTTCGGTATGCAACACCGGCTTGCCGGAGGAGCCGGCCTTGCGCGCGGCGTCCTCTTTGTCGAGCGTCAGCACCGCGGGGCTGGTTTCGGTCATGCCATAGCCCTGCTGGAGCGCGACGCCGCGGGCTTCCCATACCTTCAGCAACGGCACCGGCATCGGTGCGCCGCCGACGCCGCCGATCACCAGCCGGCTGAAATCGGCCGTCGCAAACGACGGATGCTGCGACATGAACTGATAGATCGCGGGCACGCCGAAGAACTGGTTGATGCCGACCGACGCATCGCTGATCAATTGCAGCGCGGCGCCCGGATCGAAGACCCGCATGATCAGCACGGTGCCGCCGGCGTGCAGCACCGGGTTGGTGTAGCAATTCAGCCCGCCGGTGTGAAACAGCGGCAGCACGGTCAGCAGCACCGACGACGGCGAGATGAAAGCGGGGCCGCCGAGATTGACGCAATTCCAGAACGTCATGCCGTGGGTGATGATGGCGCCTTTGGGCTGACCCGTCGTGCCCGAGGTGTACATGATGGTCGAGATGTCATCGAGCGTGACCGTCTCCGCCTGGTCGAGCGGCTTCGATGCCGCGATCGCGGCCTCATAGGAGCCGCCGGGCCCCAGCAGCAGCGCCGCCGATACGTTGCAGAGTTTGGCGACCGATAACGCGACCTCGGCCAAGTCGGTGTCGTGGATCATCACTTTCGGCGAGGCATCGCCGACGATGAACTGCAGTTCGGGAACAGTGAGGCGGGTATTGAGCGGCAGGAATACCGCGCCGATCCGGAAGCAGGCGAACTGCACTTCCAACGTGTCGGTCGTGTTCAGCGCCAGCACCGCGACCCGGTCGCCCCGCGCGACGTTCATTTTGTCGCGCAGATAGGTGGCGAGCAGCGAAATCCGCGCATCGAACGCGGCATAGGAGAGCCGGCGCTGGCTGGCGAGGTCGATGGCCGCTATTTTCTCGGGCGTGCGGCGGCCGAAATGGGCGATCCAGTCGTAATAACGTACCGGCAAGGCGTCCTCCACATCCAGCGGTCTCGCGCCGCCGGTTTTGCTTGATGGCATTTCTAGCAGATGAGGGGGCATTTGGGGACGCTGTCTTGCGTGGAGTGGCTGGAGGAGGGGGCGGCCCTCGGGCTCCGCACGCGCTGCCGTCCTCCGCGAAAGCGGGGACCCGGTATGCGGCGGCTGATCGGTTCTATCATCGGCGTCTCTGGGATACTGGTCGCCCGCGATGGCACTGAACATGTGACCGCCTTCTCGCGGCGCATTACGCCCGAGCTTTGCCATCCAATTGCCTTTACCCTCCAATCAGAGGGTGCAGGGAATGCCGGGTGCGCGCTGCACCCGCGGTCTCATGCGCAATGTGCACAGAGAGTGCGCGCATGAGCATACAGGGCAGCGGAGAGCACTCCGACATTCCCTGCGCAATGGTTTTACGGCTTATCACGTGCTCTCCCCGGAGAACGGCTCTTTTGCCTCCGTTGCGCCCTGAGAAGTCGAATGCCTCCAGGTGCATGGACGCCAGCGTCGCGGCGTCAGGACCACACATCTTTGCCGTACGCTTCAGCCGCGCTCGTCAGGCGACAGCCTCCGCGTCCACCGCATCCCGTCCCGCGCTTATGACGATCGCGAAACGCCCCTCGTACCGGGACGGGACCCAATCGATGTATCGCCGAGTCGGGGTGGGGGTCAAGCGATATTTCTGTAAATCGGAAAATAATTTGACTGGGCCGGTTTGGCCGGGGCTGGTTCAACGAGCTTGATTCCAGTCCTTTCAAGAGATTAGCTCAAGCAAGCGTTCGGAAAAATCATATGCCGCGCATTATTGTCCTCGGTGCTGGATTCGCAGGGCTCTGGGCCGCTCTGGGCGCGGCGCGCAAGCGCGACGAGGTCGGGGCGCCGGCGGCGGACGTCGAGATCCTCGTCATCGACCGCAACCCCTACCACAATATCAGGGTTCGCAATTACGAGGTCGATATCAGCGAGGCGGCGATACCGCTTGCCGGACTGCTTGACCCCGTCGGTATCCGTCACAGGGTTGCCGAGGTCCGGGCGGTCGATCCGGTCAAGCAGCAGGTGAGCGTCACAACGAAGGGTGGCAGCGAGATCGTTGGCTATGATCGGCTGGTGCTGGCGCTTGGCAGTGAGCTCGCGCACCCTGCCATACCGGGCCTCGCGGCCAGCGGCTTTGACGTGGATACCTATGCGGCGGCGGTTCGGCTCGACGAACACCTCGCCGGGTTGGGCAAGCAGGTGGATGCGGAAGGCGTTGCGACCGTCGTCATCGTGGGCGGCGGCTTTACCGGCATCGAGGTCGCGACCGAGATGCCGGGCAAGCTCGACAAAGCAGGCGTCTCCGGCAAGCGGCGCATCATTCTCGTTGATCCCAACTCGGTGGTCGGGGCGACGTTTGGAGAAAATGCGCGCCCGGTCGTCAGCGAAGCACTGACGGCGCTCGGGGTAGAGACGCGGCTCCATGCAAGGGTCACGGCGATTGACGCGGGCACCGTCACGCTCTCCTCCGGCGAAATCATCCCGACGCGGACGGTGGTGTGGTGCGGGGGCATGAGGGCGAGCCCCGTGGTTCAGACACTGCCGGTGGAGCGGGATCGGCTTGGCTGCCTCCATGTCGATCGCTTCATGCGCCTGACCGGGGCGACGAACATCTTTGCCGCGGGCGACGTGGCGTCCTGCGTCGTGGACGGTGAACATGCCACCGTGATGTCCTGCCAGTTCGCACGGCCGATGGGCCGCTTTGCCGGCAATAACGTCGTGGCCGATTTGTTCGGGCAGCCGATGCTTCCCCTCGACATCGATTGGTACGTCACCGTGCTCGATCTCGGCAGTTGGGGCGCGCTTCATACCGTCGGCTGGGATCGCCAGTTGCACGCCTCCGGAGCCGCCGCCAAGGCGACCAAGCAGATCATCAACCGCGAGCGAATCTATCCGCCGCGGACGGGCGCGCGAGCGGATCTTCTGGCGGCTGCCGCGCCCACGGTGCAGAAGCCGCCACCGACGGGCCGCCGATAAGCGCGCGGCCGCTCACCGCTTGCCTTCGATGGCGATCTCGATGAGACAGGGACGATTGCTCGCAACCGCGCGCTCCAGAGCTGCGGCAATATCGCCGGGCTTTTCGATGCGGACGCCTTCAACGCCCATGCCGGCTGCCAGATGCACAAAATCAAGATCCGGCCCGGTCAGGTCCATCTGCTGGTAGGGATGCTGCGTCCCCGGCGCGAAGTTTTGGCGCCAGACGTCCACATTGTGCTTTAGGATGCGATACTGCCGGTTTGAAAGAATGACGAACACGATTGCGAGCTTGTGGTGCGCCGCCGTCCATAGCGCCTGAATGCTGTACATGGCGGAGCCGTCGCCGGAGACGGCGACGACCGGGCGGTCCGGCATCGCGACCTTGACCCCGATCGCGCCGGAAAATCCCTGGCCGATGCCGCCACCGCGGCCGCCGAAATAATCACCAAAACCGCGATAATCGAACGACCGCGCCAGATCGAGACTGGCGGTGATGCTTTCATCGACGATGACGACATTATCAGGCAGACCGCGCCGGAGCTCGGCCGTCACCCGCGCCATCGAGCTCGGCTCGCGGTTCCAGGCTTTCTCCAGCCGCGCCTTGTGCGCCTCCCGGTCGCGGGCGCTCCATTCGGCGAGCGCCTGATTGCGGCGTTGGGCGGCGAGCTTGAATTCGGCGTTTTGCCGCGCGCCGACGCTGCTGGCGAGCGCGGCAATACTGGCGGCCATCTCGCCGACGATGCCGCTATCGAGACGATGATTGAACGCCAGTCGTTCGGGCGATTCCTCGATCTGGACGACAACGGCGCCATCAGGGAAGTGGCTGCCTTCCGCGTACCAGATATCCTCGAAGAACGGGCCGCCCAGCAGCAACACGAGATCGGCATCCGCAAACGCCTTGCGAACCTGCGCGGCGTCCGCCGGGAGCGATTGGCGGTAGCTGCGATGGCTGGTCGGAAACGGCGCATGGCCGCGCAACCCTTCGAACCACACCGGGGCGCCGATCGCCTCCGCCAGCGCGACGAGCGCTTGAGAGGCTCCCGATCGGGCCACGTCATCGCCGGCCACGATCGCGGGCCGTTGCGATTTCAGCAGAAGCGAGGCGAGATCCTCGAGGCCCGCGGGGTCCGCTGGTGGCGAGCGCCACAATTTACCGGATGCGATCGCCTCGACAGACGTTTCCTGCTCCAGCACGTTGATGGGAAGCGAGACGAAGACCGGTCCCCTGGGGGCATCGGTCGCGACCTTGAACGCGCGCCGCAGCACGGGCGCGATCTCGTCCGCGCTTTCCACCTGCACGCTCCATTTGGTGACCGGTGCGGCCATGGCGACGAGGTCGTGGCCGAGGACCGGGTTGGCCAGGCGCATACGCGTATCCTGCTGACCGGCGGTCACGACCAGCGGCGAATTGGCCTTGAGCGCGCCGTAGATCGCGCCGATGGCATTGCCGAGCCCGGGAGCGACGTGGAGGTTGGCGACCGACGTACGGCCGGTGGCTTGCGCATGAAAACTCGCGGCGCCGACCGCCACGCCCTCATGCAGGGTCATGATGTATTCGATCTGCGGATAGGAGACCAAACTGTCCAACAGCGGCGTTTCGGTCGTGCCGGGATTGCCGAAGATGTGGCTCACGCCGTTCGACACCAGCGATTCCATCAGCACACGCCGTCCACGCATTATCAGCTCCTTGTTGGGCTCGTTTCTTGGAACGATAACACACAACGGCGATCGCCAATATCATCGCCAGCCCGCAACCGCTGCTGATGCGAACGCATGGCTCGGGCCCGGCCGCTCTTGATCAGGCTGCGAGGCAACGGTTTGAGCCGGACGAGATTCCGGATAAGGTCTGCCGTTCTCAGGAGTGAAGCTTTTGAGCAACGAATTTCGAACGCTTGAGTCGCACTCGGCCGAGTATTTCGGTGACACGCGGGATTATTGGTGGAATCAGGACTACATCGCGTTGATCGGGCGCCGCCTTGGCTTTGATCGCGTGCGCGACGTGCTGGACGTCGGTTGCGGGGTCGGCCACTGGGCCCAGGTTCTCGCATCCGCGCTGCCGGACGACGCCCGAGTGATCGGTGTCGACCGCGACCCGCTTTGGGTTGCCAAGGCGAACGAGCGCGTCGCAGCGCGGGGGATGTCTCATCGGTTTCAATACCGTTCGTCCAATGCACAATCGCTGCCGTTTCCCGATGCCAGTTTCGATCTCGTCACCTGCCAGACCCTTCTGATACACGTCCCCGATCCGGGAGCCGTGATTGCGGAGATGGCGCGGGTGGCGCGTCCCGGCGGATTGGTGCTTGCGGCCGAACCCAACAATGTCTCGACGAGCCTGGTCCTGAACTCGCTGGCGTTCAACGATCCGGTCGATGACATCCTGGCCGGCGTTCGTCTGCAATTGACATGCGAGCGGGGCAAGGCCGCGCTTGGCGAAGGCAACAATTCCGTGGGCGATATCGTGCCGGGACTTTTCGTGGCCGCGGGGCTCGCCGATGTCGCGGTCTACCTGAACGACAAGACCAATGCGTTGCTGCCGCCTTACAGCACGCCCGAGCAGCAGGCCGTTCTGGAGGAGGGACAGGATTTCGAAGCCCGCGATTTCTGGATCTGGAGCCGCAGCGACACCCTTCGCTATTTCCTGGCCGGCGGCGGGGCCGCGGATCAGTTCGATGCGCTCTGGAAATCGGCAACGGGCGGCGTCGAGCGGTTCAGAAAGGGAGTGTCCGACCAGACATACTCCCACGCCGGAGCCGCGCTCAACTATCTGGTCGCGGGCAGAAAGACCGGATAGGGCGATCCATCCTATGAGCCCCGCAGCAATTCGCTGATCACGTTGAACTGGTTGTCGCGAAACTCGACCATGTAGCCGTCCTTGATCGGACGGTAATCTTTCGGTGATGTGTTCAGCTTGACGCCGGGCATCAGCAGCGGCAGCGAGACATCCTTGAGGTTTGCCGCCTGCGCCATGATGTTCTCGCGGCTCAGATCGTTCTTGCACTGCTCCAGCACCACGACCAGCGCCTGGGCCACCATGTAGCCATAACCGGCGGCGAAATTGGCGGGATCGACGTTCGGCAGCCGCGCCTTCATGAAATCGCGGTAGGCGATCAGGTCGGGGTCCTTGGAATCGGCCGCGTAGGGTTTTAGCGAGCCGACCGACATGATGCCGGTGGCGGCTTCGAGCCCCGCCGGCACCATCACGGTCTCCTTGTTGGCGCAGCCCGAAGCGATGAAACGCATCGGCCGCCAGCCAGTCTCATAGGCTTTCCGAATCGCCTGCGCACAGGCGCGCGGCGTCACGCTGTAGATCAGGAAAACATCGGCCTTGGTGTTGGCGAGTGTCAGGATCTGCGAATCCACCGTGGGATCGGCGACCTCGAAACTCGACGCCAGCGCAATCGCCTTGTCGGCGTCGGCCCCGAGCGCCTTCTTGACGCCGGCAAGGTAATCCTTTCCGGCGTCGTCGTTCTGATAGAGGATCGCAAAGCGGGCCTTGGGATTTTTCGACAGCGCGAATTTCACCTCGATGCCGGCTTCCTCGATGTAATTCGGCGCCCAGGGCAGCGCCATCAGCCAATGCTGGTTGACCGGATCGTTCCATTTCGATGCCGACGAGATCAGGAACAGGTGCGGCACCTTGGCGCCGTTGAGATATTTCGCGGTCGCCGAACTCGGCGCGGTGCCCATGGTGCCGAACATGAAGGCGACGTTGTCGTTCTCGACCAGCCGCCGCGTCGCCTCGACCGTCTTCGGCGGCGAGAAGCCGTCGTCGAGCGAGATCATGTTGAGCTTGCGCCCGTTGACGCCGCCCTTCTCGTTGACCATGTCGAAATAGCCGGCGAAGGCCTTGCCGGTGACGCTGAGCGCCGAGGCCGGGCCGCTATACGGCATGATGTTGCCGAATTTGATCTCGGTGTCGGTAATGCCGGGCTGCTGGGCGAACGCTGCGGTCGAGGCGGCGAGCGACAGCGCGAGGAAAAGGGCCGGGCCAGACTGGCGCGATCGGAACATGCTTCATCTCCCCGGCGTTTTGCCGATTTTGTGTTATTGCTTTTCTGGCGACCGCTTTTTTGCGCAAGGCTAGGGCATTGCCGGGGAACCGGTCTTGCGTTGAGTTGCTGATGCCATGGCTCGCCAGCCGCTCAACGCAAGTTTACGCCGGCCGATTCAGGGCATCGTGATGCGTCGGGAGGACAGCATGCTGGAGCGGACAAAGGTGCAAAACCCGTTTTACAACGCGGATCATGAAGCGTTCCGGGATGTGATGCGCCGCTTTGTCGCGCGCGAGATCGAGCCCTATGCCCATGAATGGGACGAGGCGGGCGAGTTTCCGCGTGCGCTGTATGCCAAGGCCTCCGAGATCGGCCTGTTGGGGCTGGGCTTCCCGGAAGAATATGGCGGGGTTGCCGCCGACCAGTTCATGAAAATCGTGGCCTCGCAGGAGCTCGCGCGTGCCGGCGCCGGCGGCGTCGCCGCCAGCCTGATGAGCCACACCATCGGTTCGCCGCCGATCGCACGCGCCGCTCGCCCGGAAATCAAGGCGCGGGTGTTGCCGGAAGTGTTGTCGGGCAAGAAGATATCTGCATTGGCGATCACCGAGCCGAGCGGCGGGTCCGACGTCGCCAATCTGCGCACCAAGGCGCGCCGCGACGGCGATCATTACGTCGTCAGCGGCGAGAAGACTTTCATTACGTCGGGCATGCGGGCGGATTATCTCACCGTGGCGGTGCGCACCGGCGGCGAGGGGGCCGGCGGCGTCAGCCTGTTGCTGATCGAGGGCGATACGCCGGGCCTGTCGCGCACCAAACTCAAGAAGATGGGCTGGTGGGCGTCGGATACCGCGACGCTGCATTTCGATGAGTGCCGTGTGCCCGTCGAAAACCTGCTCGGCGAAGAAGGCCAGGGTTTCAAGCTCATCATGCATAATTTCAACAGCGAGCGCATGGGCATGGCGGCGAGTTGCACGGCCTATGCGCGGGTCTGTGTCGAGGAGGCGATCGCCTACGCCAAGGAACGGAAGACATTCGGCAAGCCGATCGCGCAGCACCAGGTGATCCGCCACAAGCTGGTCGATATGGCGCAGAAGGTCGCAGCCTCGCAGGCGATGCTGGAAATGCTGGCGTGGCGGCTCGGGCAGGGCGAAAGCCCGGTCGCCGAAATCTGCATGATGAAGAACCAGGCGACGCAAACCATGGCGTTCTGCGCCAGCGAAGCCGTGCAGATCTTCGGCGGCGCCGGTTTCATGCGCGGTATCAAGGTCGAACGGATCTACCGCGAAGTGAAGGTCAATGCGATCGGCGGGGGGACGGAGGAGATCATGAAGGATCTGGCATCAAGGCAGATGGGACTTTAAGGATGCTCTTCACCGCCGACCACGACGAACCGCGTCGCATCCTGCAAAGATTCATTGCGGCCGAGATCAACCCGTTCGTCGACGCATGGGAGAATGCCGGGCAGTTTCCCTCGCACGAACTGTTCAAGAAGCTCGGCGATCTCGGCTTTCTCGGGCTCAACAAGCCCACGGAGTTTGGCGGGCAGGGGCTCGATTACAGCTATGCGCTGATGATGGCTGAGGAGCTCGGCGCGATCCATTGCGGTGGCGTGCCGATGGCGATCGGGGTGCAGACCGATATGGCGACGCCGGCGCTGGCGCGGTTCGGCTCCGATGAAGTGCGCCGCGAGTTTTTGGCACCGGCGATCGCGGGCGATGCGGTGGCGTGCATCGGCGTGTCGGAGCCGGGCGCCGGCTCCGACGTCGCCTCGATCAAAACCACTGCCCGCTCGGATGGCGACGATTACGTCATCAATGGCGGCAAGATGTGGATCACCAATGGCGTCAAGGCCGACTGGATCTGCCTGCTCGCCAATACCAGCGACGGGCAGGTGCATCGTAACAAGTCGCTGATCTGCGTTCCCATGAACAGCAAGGGCGTGCAGGTCGCGCGCAAGCTCGACAAGATGGGGATGCGCTCCTCCGACACCGCGCAGATCTTCTTCGACAATGTGCGGGTGCCGAAGCGCAACCGCATCGGCGAGGAGGGCATGGGCTTTACCTACCAGATGGTACAGTTCCAGGAGGAGCGGCTATGGGGTGCGGCGGCGTGCCTGAAGGCGCACGAAACCATCATCGCCGAGACCATCGAATACACGCGCAACCGCAAAGCGTTCGGCAAGACCATCCTCGATAACCAGGTGGTCCATTTCAAGCTCGCGGAAATGCAGACCGAGGTCGAGCTGCTCCGCGCGCTGATCTACCGCGCCGCCGAGGCGCTGATCGCGGGCGAGGATGTCACGCGATTGGCGACCATGGCGAAGCTCAAGGCGGGGCGCCTGGGCCGTGAACTGACCGACGCCTGTTTGCAATTCTGGGGCGGCATGGGCTTTATGAACGAGACACATGTCAGCCGCTTCTATCGCGACAGCCGCCTGACCTCGATCGGCGGCGGCGCCGATGAGGTGATGCTGACGGTATTGTGCAAGATGATGGGCACGCTGCCGGGCGCGAAGGCTTGATGCCGGTTACAGAGGGGACGACACGGATGATCACACTCTATCACTGCGACGGGGCGCGCTCGTTCCGCCCGCTCTGGATGCTGGAAGAGCTCGGGCTGCCCTATGAGCTGAAGATGCTGCCGTTTCCGCCAAGGGTGTTCGCCAAGGAATATCTGGCGCTCAATCCGCTCGGCACCATTCCGTTCATGGTCGATGGCGAGACCAAGATGACGGAATCCTCCGGCATCTGCCATTATATCGGAACCAGATATGGCCCGACGCCGCTGATCGTCGGGCCCGACGAGCCGGCCTATGGCGCGTTCCTGAACTGGATGTATTTTTCCGACGCCACGCTGACCTTTCCGCAAACGCTGGTGCTCCGGTACTCCCAGCTTGAGCCGGAGGAGCGGCGCAATCCGCAGGTGGCCGGCGATTATGCCAAATGGTTCCTGGGCCGGCTGCGGGCCGTGGAGGCCGCCACCGGCAAATCGGAAACGCTGTGCGCGGACCGCTTTACCGCCGCCGATATCGCCAATGGCTATGCGCTGCGGCTGGCCGGCAATATCGGGCTGGCCAAGGACTTCGGGCCCAATGTCGCAGCCTATTGGGCCCGGTTGCAGGCACGCGACGGCTATCGGCGGGCGGTGGCGGCCGAGCAGAAGGCTGGGATGGAGCAGAATGTCACGCCGCGGGTGAGAGGCTGATTGAAAATGCGTCATTCCGAGGCGATGCGAGGCACCGAACCCGGAATCTCGAGATTCCCGAGGGCGCCATTGCGCCCCTGAGGTTCGCTTCGCGCCCCGGAATGACGGTGGGTTCTGCCCGTGACAGGCCCCCGTTTTCCGCTATGGTTGCTCTCGTCGCAGCGGCCAGAGAGCCGCGCGAGGAGGACCACCCATGCACGGCACTTTGAACGAGATCGGCCGCAAATCGGGCCATCTGATGCTGATCACCCCGGAACGCGTATTCTATGCAGGTCTGCTCGGCCGGCCGAGGGAGCGTTGTTCCGGTGCGTTCAACATCTATGTCGCGATCGAGGCCGGGCTGTCGCTCACGACATCGGACGGCCGCAAGTGCCACGCCGAAATGGTGGCCGTGCTGCCGAACGTCCGGCACACCATCGCCAGCGAATATCGGTCGGTGCTCAGCATCGTGCTCGAGCCGGAGAGCGTTCGCCCCGGCGCGCTCGAAGAGCTCGCAGCAAGGTTGTCGGGGCCTGAAGGCAAAGCCTTCGCCGACCGCATCCGTGCGGCCTATCTTGCCTTGCGCGAGCGCCATGTCGGCGAGGATTTTTCCAATGCCGAATTCGATGTGCTGTGTCTGGGCGAAGCGCTGCCGCAACGCGCGCTCGATCCGCGCGTGGCGCGCGCGATCCTGCAGATCGGACGGTTCTGCGGCGAGCCGGTGACGGCCGCGAGCTGTGCCGCGGAAGCCGGATTATCGCCGTCGCGTTTCCTGCATCTGTTCAAGGAAGAAACCGGAATCTCGTTCCGCTCGTTCCGCGCCTGGAAGCGGGCGCGGCATCTGCTGCACTTCGCCAACCAGGACATCAACCTCGCGCATCTCGCGCAGGACATCGGCTATCCCGATTCGACGCATTTCAGCCACTCGATCCGCCGCTTCTATGGCCTCAAGCCGCGCGCGATCCTGTCCGGCTCGCGTGATCTGGCGATCTACCGCAGCAACCACACAGGCAATAGCGGGTTGACGCAAGAAGCCGGCTGATGCGGCACGCATGATCGTCTCAAGATTTCGCCCAATTTTTGAAGGCTAATCCATGAGCGACAAGGCCGTCATTACCTGCTCGCTGAACGGCGTGCTGACCGACCCGAAACAGCACAACGTGCCTGTCACGCCCGAACAGATGGCGCGCGAGGCCAAGGCCGCGTTCGATGCCGGCGCCAGCATCATGCACATCCATCTGCGTCAGCAGGAACCGGGCAAGGGCCATCTGCCGTCGTGGGACGTCAGCGTCAGCAAGGAGATCCAGCAGGCGGTGCGCGAGGCCTGTCCCGGCGTCATCATCAACCACACCACCGGCACCTCGGGCCCGCACTACCAGGGCGCGCTCGATTGCGTGCGCGAGACCCGGCCCGAGATCGCGGCCTGCAACGCCGGCTCGCTGAATTACCTCAAGGTGAAATCGGACAACACCTGGGCCTGGCCGCCGATGATGTTCGATAACGCGGTCGAGAAGGTGCAGGACTATCTCGACGTGATGAAGGTCGCCGGCACGATTCCCGAGTTCGAATGTTTTGATGTCGGCATCGTGCGCTGCGTCGGCATGTACCGGCAGACCGGCATGTATGCAGGGCCGCTCGAATATAATTTCGTGATGGGCGTCGCGTCGGGCATGCCGGCCGATCCGGAGCTGCTGCCGATCCTGCTCAAGCTGACGGAAAAGGGCGCGCATTGGCAGGTCACGGCGATCGGCCGCGCCGAAATCTGGCCGCTGCACCAGCGCTGCGCCGATCTCGGCGGTCATTTGCGCACCGGCCTCGAAGACACTTTCTATCTCGGCGACGGCAAGAAGGTGACTTCCAATGGCCAATTGATCGAGGCTATCGCCGCCTGCGCCCGCCGCGCCGGCAGGGAGATCGCGAGCCCCGCCGAGGCGCGGCAGATATTCGGGACGAGGCATTAGCGCCGTCATTGCGAGCGAAGCGACGCAATCCATAGCGTGTCCAGGAAAGTATGGATTGCTTCGCCGCTTCGCTCCTCGCAATGACGACCGGGAAGAGTCATGGCTGTAATTGAAAATACCATCTCCCCAAGCAGCGCCGCCTACAAGGCCAACCGTGACGGCATGCTGGCGTTGATCGCGCGGATGCGGGCGCTGGAGGAGCGGACGCGGGCCGCGTCGGCGGCAGCTAAGGATCGCTTCCACAAGCGCGGTCAGTTGCTGCCGCGCGAGCGCGTCGCGCTGGTGCTCGATCCCGGCACGCCCTTCATCGAACTGTCGACGCTGACCGGCTACATGTTCGACGTGCCCGATGCCGACAAGAGCGTGCCCGGTGGCGGGGTGATCGCCGGCATCGGGTTCGTCGCCGGCATCCGCTGCATGGTCAGCGCCAATGATTCGGGGATCGATGCCGGCGCGCTGCAGCCCTACGGCATCGACAAGACGCTGCGGGTGCAGGAACTCGCGCTCGAAAACAAGTTGCCTTACGTGCAGCTGGTCGAAAGCGCCGGCGCCAACCTATTGCGCTACCGCGTCGAGGATTTCGTCCGTGGCGGCAACATCTTTCGCAATCTGGCGCGGCTGTCGGCGGCGGGATTGCCGGTCGTCACGGTGACGCATGGTTCGTCGACCGCCGGCGGCGCCTACCAGACCGGGCTGTCCGACTACATCGTGATGGTGCGCGGCCGCACCCGCGCGTTTCTGGCAGGTCCACCGCTGCTCAAGGCCGCGACCGGCGAGATCGCGACCGAAGAAGAACTCGGCGGGGCCGAGATGCACACCTCGATTTCCGGGCTCGGCGATTATCTCGCCGAAGACGACCGCGACGCGCTGCGGATCGCGCGCGACATCATGGCCAACATGGAATGGGACCGGCCGAAGCCGGCGGAAGTCTCATACCGTCCGCCGCGCCATGATTCCGAGGAACTGCTCGGGATCATGGCGATGGATCACAAGCGGCCTGTCGATATGCGCCAGGTGATCGCACGGATCATTGACGATTCCGACTTCACGGAATTCGGCAGCAATTACGGCCCGGCGACCGTCTGCGGCCATGGGCGCATCGACGGGCAGGCGATCGGGATCATCACCAATAACGGCCCGCTCGACCCTAACGGCGCCAACAAGGCGACGCATTTCATCCAGGCCTGCTGCCAGTCGCGCACGCCGCTGCTCTATCTCAACAACACCACGGGTTACATGGTCGGCAAGGCCTATGAAGAGGCCGGCATGATCAAGCACGGCTCCAAGATGATCCAGGCGGTGACGTCGGCGACCGTGCCGCAGATCACGATCTATTGCGGCGCGTCGTTCGGCGCCGGCAATTACGGCATGTGCGGGCGCGGCTTCCATCCGCGCTTTTGCTTCTCCTGGCCCAATGCCAAGACCGCCGTGATGGGCGGCGAGCAGGCGGCGGAGACCATGGCGATCGTGACCGAAGCGGCCGCGGCGCGGCGCGGCAAGCCGGTCGAGAAGGAAAAACTCGACGCCATGAAGGCGCAGATCACAGGCGTGTTCGACGGCCAGATGGATGTGTTCTCGACCTCGGCCCGCGTGCTCGATGACGGTGTGATCGACCCGCGCGATACCCGCAGCATCCTGTCCGAAGTGCTGGCGATCTGCCGCGAGGCCGAGGCGCGCAACCCGCAGCGCATGCAATTCTCGGTCGCCCGGCCATGACCACGATCAAGGCGACGCCGTTCTTCAAGATCCTGATCGCCAACCGCGGCGAGATCGCGCTGCGCATCATGCGCACCGCGCGCCGCCTCGGCTATGGCGTGGTGGCCGTCTATTCCGACGCCGACCGCGACGCGCTGCATGTCCGCGAAGCCGATCAGGCGGTGCGGATCGGCGAGGCACTGCCGGCGCAATCCTATCTGCGGATCGAGGCGATCATCGCCGCCGCCAAAGCCAGCGGCGCCACGGCGGTTCATCCCGGCTACGGGTTCCTCGCCGAGAACGAAGATTTTGCGCAGGCCTGCCGCGACGCCGGATTGGTGTTCATCGGGCCGTCGCCGGAGGCCATCCGCGCGATGGGCAACAAGGCCGGCGCCAAGGACATCATGCAGAAGGCCGGCGTGCCCTGCGTGCCCGGCTATCAGGGTGCGGACCAGAGCGACGCGGTGATGCTGGCGGAAGCCAAGAAGATCGGCTTTCCCGTGATGATCAAGGCGGTGGCGGGCGGCGGCGGCCGTGGCATGCGGCTGGTCGCCGATGCTGCGGCCTTCCCGGATGCGCTGCGCAGCGCGCGGTCGGAGGCGCAGGGCGCGTTCGGCGATCCCACGGTCATCCTGGAGCGCGCCATCGTCAATCCGCGTCACATCGAAATCCAGGTGTTCGGGGACCGCTATCGCAACGCGGTCCATCTCGGTGAGCGCGATTGCTCGGTGCAGCGGCGGCACCAGAAGCTGATCGAGGAGGCGCCGTCGCCGGCGGTATCGCCAAAACTGCGGTCGCGGATGGGCGCGGTCGCGGTCGCGGCGGTGAAGTCGATCGGCTATGAGGGCGCCGGCACGCTGGAATTCCTGCTCGACGGCTCGGGCGAGTTCTATTTCATGGAAATGAACACGCGATTGCAGGTCGAGCATCCCGTGACCGAAGCCATTACCGGCCTCGATCTGGTCGAACTGCAACTGCGCGTCGCCAGCGGCGAGCCGCTTGGCCTCGTCCAGGAAGATATCAAATTCTCCGGCCATGCCATCGAGGTGCGGCTGTGCTCGGAGGATGCCGGCCACGACTTCATGCCGCAGTCGGGCAAGATGGCGCTGTGGCAGATGCCCGAAGGTATCCGCGTCGAGCATGCGCTGCAATCGGGCTCCGAGATTCCGCCATTCTATGATTCGATGATCGCCAAGATCATCAGCCATGGCGCCACCCGCGATGAAGCGCGGGGCAAGCTGATCGTCGGTCTCGAACAGACGGTTGCGTTCGGTGTCACCACCAATCAGGGATTTTTGATTGCCTGCCTGCGCCATCCCGGTTTTGCGCGGGGCGAGGCGACGACGGCGTTCATCGGCGAGCACCGGGCGGAATTGCTGGCGGCCTCCGGCCGCGAGGATGCCGACGCCGCCTTGGCGGCGCTGTTGCTCTACATCACGGCTCCCTTTGCGCCGCCCTGGCGCGCCGGCCGGACTCTGGCGGCGTCGTTTCCGCTGACGACGCGGATCGATCTCGGCCACGGTGTGCGCGAAGTCGACATCGTGCGCGAACGTGACGGCGGTTATGTCGCGACCGCCGGCGGCAATCAGCAACGATTTGAAATCGACGAAGTCGGCGCCGAAACGCTCCGTTTCCGGATCGGAGGCATCATGGAATCGGCCAAATTCCTGCGCGCGGACGACCGGCTCTTTATTCTGCATCGCGGCGTGACGCTGGCGGTCCGCGACCTGACGCTCGCCGCACCGGTGTCGGCTGCGGCCAGCGGCGGCGATGGCAGGGTGCGGGCGGCGATGAACGGCCGCGTCGTCGCGGTGCTCGTAAAACCGGGCGATCAGGTCACCGCGGGGCAGCCGGTGATGACGCTGGAAGCGATGAAGATGGAGCATGTGCATACGGCCGGTATTGCCGGCAAGGTTGCGGCCATCGATGTCGCCGAGGGTGAGCAGGTGACGACGGGGAAGATCGTGGTGGAGATCGAGGCGGGTGCTTCCTAGGTCGTCATGGCTGGACATCGGGGGACCCATACGCCGCGGCGGCTATTGTTGAGCACACTGTTCAACAGCTCTTTTCAACAACAGATGACCGGGATTATGGGTCCCGGCATTCGCCGGGACGACGATAGAAATCACTCCCCCCGTCCCGTCCCTTCATTCAACCAGCACGCCACCTGATGCTTTGCGCCGGCGTCGGCGAGCGACGGCCGCTCGATCTTGCATCGGTCCATCACGTAGCGGCAGCGGGTGTGGAAGGCGCAGCCGGAGGGCGGGTTGATCGGGCTGGGGACGTCGCCGTCGATCATGGGCGCCAGTTTCTTCGCCTTGGGATTGGCGACCGGCACCGAGGCCAGTAGCGCCTGCGTATAGGGATGGCGCGGGTTGGCGAACAGCTCGGTCTTGTCGGCGATCTCGACAATGCGCCCGAGATACATCACCGCGACGCGGTGGCTGATATGGGCGACCACAGCCAGGTCATGCGCGATGAACAGATACGAAAAATCGTTCCTGCGCTGCAAGTCGATCAACAGATTGATGACCTGCGCCTGGATCGAGACGTCGAGCGCCGACACCGGCTCGTCGCAGACGATCAGCCTTGGCCCGAGCGACAGGGCGCGGGCAATGCAGATGCGCTGGCGCTGCCCGCCGGAGAATTGGTGCGGATAGTTCTTCATCTGGTCGGCGCGAAGCCCGACCTGCGAGAACAATTCGGCGACGCGTTCCTGCTGCGCACGACCGGTGGCAAGGCCGTGGACGCCGAGCGGTTCGCCGACGATGTCACCCGCCGTCATGCGCGGGTTGAGCGAGGCGAACGGATCCTGGAATACGATCTGCATCGAGCGGCGATGCGGCCGCAGATCCGTCTTGCTGAGGTTGGTGATGTCGATGCCATCGAGCTTGATGGACCCGCTGGTCGGTTCCACCAGCCGCAACACGCTGCGCGCCACCGTGGACTTGCCGCAGCCGGATTCGCCGACCAGCCCCAGCGTTTCGCCCTTGCCGACCGAAAAACTGACGCCGTCGACCGAATGCACGGTGCCGATGCGCCGCCGCAGGATGCCGCCGCGCACCGGATAATGTTTGACGAGGTCGGTGACCTCCAACAGTGGCGTTGCGTCGGTCATGGCGCGGCCACCATTTCGCCGGCGCGCCAGCACGCCGCCCGATGCTCGCCGCCGAAGTCCTGCAGGGGCGGATATTCGGCCCGGCAACGCTCGATCGCAAACGGACAACGCGGCGCAAAGGCGCAGCCGGGCGGCAGATTGGTCAGCGACGGCACCATGCCCGGGATTTCGTTCAGCCGCACATCCTCCCTGGCGCCGAGCGAAATGATCGCCGGCATCGAGGCCATCAGGCCGCGCGTATAGGGGTGCCTTGGATTCTCGAACAGATCCTCGACGCTGGCTTCCTCGACCTTCTTGCCGGCATACATCACGATCACGCGTTGCGCCGTTTGCGCGACCACGCCGAGATCGTGGGTGATCAAAATCAGCCCGGTGCCCAGCGTCTTCTGCAGGTCGACGATCAGCGCCAGGATCTGCGCCTGGATCGTGACGTCGAGCGCGGTGGTCGGCTCGTCCGCGATCAAGAGCGCCGGCCGGCAGGCCAGCGCCATTGCGATCATCGCGCGCTGGCGCATGCCGCCCGAGAGCTGGTGCGGATATTCCTGCGCGCGCCGCTGCGGTTCGGGGATGCGGACCAGACGCAGCATCTCGACGGCCTTGGCCCAGGCTTCCTTGGCCGTCATGTCCTGGTGCAGGCGCACCACCTCGGTGATCTGGTCGCCGATCCGCATCACCGGATTGAGCGAAGTCATCGGCTCCTGGAAGATCATCGACATCCGGTTGCCGCGGATTTTGCGCATCTCGGCCTCGTCGAGGCCGAGCAGGTCGGTGCCTTCGAGAGTTACCGCGCCGCCGACGATCCGGCCCGGCGGGTCCGGCACCAGCCGCATGATCGACAATGCGCTGACGCTCTTGCCGCAGCCGGATTCGCCGACGATCGCCAGCGTCTCGCCGCGGCGGACATGGAACGACACGTCGTCGACTGCTTTAAACAGCCCCGAATTGGTGAAGAACACCGTTTGCAGGTTCTTCACGTCGAGAACCGTCTCTTCCGCCCGCGCCTCGGTCATCAGCCGCGCTGCCTCGGGTCGAGGATGTCGCGCAGCGCGTCGCCGAACAGATTGGTGCCGAACACGGCGAGGCTGATTGCCACCCCGGGGAAGATCACCAGCCAGGGTGCGGTGCGGACATATTCGGCCGCCGATTCCGACAGCATGCGGCCCCAGGACGGATACGGCTCGGGAATACCGAGGCCGAGAAACGACAGCGAGGCCTCGGTGAGGATGGTGGAGCCGAGTTGCGCGGTCGCCAGCACGATCAGCGGCGCCAGCGTGTTCGGCAGCACATGGCGGATCGCAATGCGCGTCTCGCTCATGCCGATCGATTTTGCCGCTTCGACGAACGGCAGTTCGCGCAGCGCCAGCGTGTTGGCGCGGATCACGCGTGCCACGGTCGGGATCAGCGGGATCGCGATCGCGATGATGACGTTCGGCAGCGACGGACCCAGCGCCGCGGTCATGACCAGTGCCAGCACCAGCAGCGGCAGCGCCTGCAAAATGTCGGTGACGCGCTGGAACAGCAGATCGACCCAGCCGGAGAGATAACCCGAGGCGAGGCCGACCATGACGCCGATCGACGAGCCCAGAAACGTCGCCCCGATGCCGACCGCGAGCGAAATCCGCGCGCCGTGCACGATCCGGCTCCAGACGTCGCGGCCGAACGAATCCGTTCCCATCCAGTGCACGGCATCCGGCGCGGCGAGCCGGTGCGCGGAATCGACCGACAGCGGCGAGAAGCGGCAGATCAGGTCGGCCGAGATCGCCATCCAGACGAACATCACCATGATGAAGAGGCCGATGGTGCCGAGCACGTAGCGCTGCGCGAGGAACGCGAGGCGGCGCCAGCCGTGCGTCGAATGGGCGCCGGCGCGCTTCAGTTCGCTATCGTAATTAGCTACGGCCAAACAGGACTCCTAATCCCCATAGCGGATGCGCGGGTCGATCGCGGCATAAAGCATGTCGACGGTGAAGTTGGCGAATACGACCACGACCGCGATCAGCATCACGAGGTTCTGCACGATCGGGTAGTCGCGCCAGCGCAGCGCCTCGACCAGGAAGCGGGCGACGCCGGGAATATTGAACACGGTTTCGGTGACGATCAGGCCACCGATCAGGAAGGCGGCCTCGATGCCGATCACGGTGATGACCGGCAGGATGGCGTTCTTGAGGGCATGGCGGTAGTTGACGGAGGATTCGGAGGCGCCCTTGGCGCGCGCGGTGCGGATGAAATCCTGGCGCAGGATTTCCAGCATCGAGGAGCGCGTGATGCGCATCGTCAGCGCCGCGCTGCGGAAGCCGACCGCCATCGCCGGCACGGCGTAGATCGCGAACGCCTCGGTCCAGGTCTTCGGATTCGGATTGAAGATCGGCATGGTTCCGAACAGGGAGACCGACGCCATCAGGATCAGCAGGCCGAGCCAGAACGACGGCAGCGACAGCCCGCTCAGGCTGACGATGCGCAGGGCATAATCGAGCTTGGTGCCCTGATGGACGGCGCTGATGACCCCGAGGGGAATACCGATCGATGCCGAGAACAGCAGCGCCAGGCCGGCGAGGCGTGCGGTGATGGGAATGCGCGGCAGGATCTCCTGCAGCGCGGGCTTCTCGGACACGTAGGAATAGCCGAGGTCGCCGTGCAGCAGCCCGCCGATCCAGCGGAAATACTGCACCACGATCGGGTCGCTGAGACCAAGTTCCTTCTCGAGGTTGGCCTTGTCGGTGGGATCGACGAAGCCGGCGGCGTCGAACAGGATATCGACGATATTGCCGGGAACGACGCGCAGCAGCACGAAGATGATGATCGAGATCCCGAACAGGGTCACGAGCATCAAGGCAAGGCGTCGCACGATATAAGCAAACACCCGGCTGTTTCCTCTCGGCGGCTTCGAACCGTTCGCGGCTGGTGGAGATTACTTGTCCATCCAGACGTCCTCGTAACGATAGCCGTTATAAGAACTGTTGGACATGATTGTAACGTTCTTCACGTAAGGCTGCCAGCAGCTTCCGGTGCGGGCATGGAAGATGATGGGGCGGGCGACGTCTTCCTGCAACTTCTTGTCGATCTCCCAGACCAGCTTCTTGCGCTTGGCAACGTCGGTCTCCTCGGACTGCTGGTCGAACAGCTTCTCGATCTCCTTGTTGCAGTAGTTGGTGTAGTTCCGCTCCGATCCGCAGGAATAATTTTCGTAGAAGGACTGGTCGGGATCGTCGACCGCGTTTCCGGTGAGGTTCAGCCCGAGCGCATAATCCTTGCGCGCGACCTTCGGAAACCATTGCGCGGTGTCGACGACGTCGAGTTCGGCGTCGATATAGATGCTCTTGATCTGGTCGATCAGGATGACGGCGGGATCGCGGTAGACCGGAATGTTGCGGGTGGACACCTTGATCTGCAGGCGTTTGTCGGGGCCGTAGCCGGCCTTTTGCATCAGCTTGCGGGCTTCTTCGCGGTTGGCGTTGATATCAGGGCCGTAGCCGGGGATGGTTTCGAGCATTTCCTTCGGCATCGCCCACAATCCGGCGGGGGCCGGCTGCATGGTGCCGCCGATATCGCCCTGTCCCTCGAACATGATCGAGATGAAGGCCTTGCGGTCGAGCGACAGCGCCAAGGCGCGACGGATGTCGAGGTTGTCGAACGGCGGCGACGAGGAGTTGATGATAATGTTGGTCGAGACGTTATTCGGTTCCACCACGCAGACGGCCTTCGGCGCCTGCGATTTGACGTCCTTGATCATCGGGATCGTCACTTCGGTCGGCAGCGTGATGTCGAACTGGCCGGAAATGAAGCCCAGGATCGCCGTCGAGCGATTCGGGATGATGGTGAATTCGATGCCGTCGAGATACGGCAGGCCCTTCTTGAAATAATCCGGGTTCTTCGTGAGTTTGATGGATTCGTTGGCCTTGAACTCGACGAATTTGAACGGGCCGGTGCCGATGGGCTTGGTGCGCATGTCGCCGGGCGAAACGTGGCACGGATAGACCGGCGTATAGCCGGAAGCGAGCAGCGCCAGCAGGGCCGGTTGCGGCCGCTTCAACTTGAACGACGCTTCGTAATCGCCGTTGGTAACGACTTCGTCGACCTGGTCGTACCAGGATTTACGCGGGTTCTGGCGGAACTTCTGCGGCGACTTGCCCATCAGCATGTCGAAGGTGCATTTGACGTCGGCCGACGTGAACGGCTTGCCGTCGTGCCATTTGACGCCCTGGTGCAGCTTGAACGTCAGGGTCTTGTTGTCGCTGCTCCAGGCCCAGCTGTCGGCGAGCTCCGGGACGATCGTTTCGATGCTGTTCTGGGCCTTGTGCTGATCGTAGAGGACGAGGTTGTTGTAGATCGGCATGAAGGGGATATTGACCGAATAGGTCGCGCCTTCATGGATCGAGGGGCTGCCCGGACTGTCGCGGTGATAGAACCGCAGGATGCCGCCATGCTTGGGTTCGGCGGCCGATGCGACATGATAGACCGGCAGCAACAACAAAGCCCCGGCGACGAGCGCTTTCACGCTTCGCATGGTGTCCCCTCCAGATGTTCGGTCTCAAACTGGCCGATTACCGTTGACGATAGCATGACGGTGAGGCCGGGCAACCGGCCAAGTCCATAGCGGGATTGGCAATTCGGACTACGCAAATCCGCAAGACGGAACTTGCGGCTGGATTTGCGGTCATTTGCGTGGATATGGGAGAGCAACGAAGCGGTCCGTTGCGACGCACACAAAATCGTCGCGCCATAATGCCTCACCCGGCCGTCCCCACGGCCACGCGGCGGCGCATCGATGTTCGCCTCACACGATCCGCGAGGTCTTGTCGCCCCAGTAGCGGTCGCGCAGCAGGCGCTTGTAGAGCTTGCCGGTCGGCAGCCGCGGCAGCTCTTTCTCGAAGTCGATCGAGCGCGGCACTTTCTGGCGCGACAAGGACGCGCCGCAGAACGCAATCAATTCCTCCGCCAGTTCAGGTCCGGGCAAGATGCCCGGCATCGGCTGCACCACCGCCTTCACTTCTTCGCCGAGATCCGGATTGGGCACGCCGAACACCGCGGCGTCGGCGACCTTGGGATGGGTGATCAGCAAATTCTCGCATTCCTGCGGGTAGATGTTGACGCCGCCCGAGATGATCATGAAGGTCGCGCGGTCGGTGAGATAGAGAAAGCCGTCATTGTCGACGTAGCCGACGTCGCCGACCGTGCTCATGCTGCCGTCCGGCGAGCGGGCCTCCTTGGTCTTGGCCGGATCGCCGAAATATTCGAACGGGGTTGCGGTCTTGAACCACACCGTGCCCGGCGTGCCCTCCGGCAATGGCTGCATGTTCTCGTCGAGGATATGCAAATCGCCGAGCAGAACCCTGCCCACGGTGCCGCGATGAGCGAGCCATTCCTGGCTGTTGCAGGCGGTGAAGCCGAGCCCTTCGGTGGCGCCGTAATATTCGTGGATGATCGGCCCCCACCATTTGATGATGTCGTCCTTCACCATGGCCGGGCAGGGGGCGGCGGCGTGGACCGCGATCTCGAGCGAGGACAGGTCGTAGCGCTTGCGCACCTCTTCCGGCAGCTTGAGCATCCGCGAGAACATCGTCGGCACCAGCTGGGTATGGGTGATGCCCCATTTTGGAACCAGCGACAGATAATGTTCGGGGTCGAACCGCTCCATGATGATGGCGGTGCCGCCCATCTTGATCGTGAGATTGACGGCGGCCTGCGGCGCCGAATGGTAGAGCGGCGCCGGCGACAGGTAGATCATGCCCTCACGGTACTGCCAGATTTTCGTCAGGAAATCGAACAGCGGCAATTGCTGATCGGCCGGCAGTTCCGGCAGCGGACGCAGGATGCCCTTCGGCCGGCCGGTGGTGCCGGAGGAATAGAGCATCGCGGTGCCGACGCATTCATCCGCGATCGGCGTGTGCGGCATATCCGCGGTGGCCTGTTGCAGGCCGACGATGCGATCGCTCTCGCCCTCACCATCGGCGACGATGCAGAGTTCGACATGCGGGCATTCCTTCAACGCCTCGCGCGCGACGTCGAGTTTCTCCCGTGACGTGATCAGGATGCGCGACTGGCTGTTGGTCAGGATGTAGGCGAGTTCGCTCGGCGTGAGGTACGAGTTCACGCAGGTATAATAAAGGCCGGAGCGTTCGCCGGCGCCGCAGGCTTCCAGATAGCGGCTGTTGTTCTCCATGAAGATCGAATAGTGATCGAGCCGTTTCAGGCCGCGCTTGCGAAGCAGATGCGCCAGCCGGTTGGAGCGCGCTTCCAACTCGCGATAGGTGACGGTCTCGCCGGAGCCAGCCATGATGAAGGCGGGTTGCAGGGGGCGAAGTTTTGCGTGCTTGCCGGTGTACATTCCTATCTGTTCTCCCCTGGAGCGTGGTGAAATTTGGTTAAATCGTTTGCTCCGGACTCAGTTCACCTCTCCCGATGGGAGGGTTGGAATTCCCGATGGCGTTCCAACTCATCATGTTCTAGGCGGCCAATTCGAGAATCTCGCGCACCTGCGCCGGGCCTTCGATCGTGCGCGGGTTGCGCGGCACCCAGGGCGTCGCCATCGCCTGCTGTGCGATACGGTCGAAATGCTCAGGCCCGACTTTGACTTCGCGCAGGCTGCGCGGCATGCCGAGGCCGCGGATGAATTCGTCGAGCACGTCGCCGGCATCCTTGCCCGAATGTCCCATCGCGGCCGCGACCAGCGCCTGGCGCTCGGCATTGGCGGGCTTGTTCCAGCGCATCACGAAGGGCAGCATCACGCACGAGGTATGGCCGTGCGGCACGCCAAATTCAGCGCCGAGCACGTAGCCGATGCCGTGGCTGGCCCCCATCGGCACGCCCGAGGCCAGCGGCCCGGTCGAGAGCCAGGTGCCGAGCTGGCAATCCATCCGCGCGTCGAGGTCGTTGCCGTCGGCTTTCACCCGCGGCAGCGCCCGCGCCAGCAGCGATAGCCCCATCACCGCCTGGGCGTCCGCATAGGGATGCGCCTCGCGCGAACAGAGGCCCTCGACGCAATGATCGACGGCGCGGATGCCGGTCGACAGCCACAGCCATTCCGGCGTGTGGGCGCCGAGCGCCGGATCGAGAATGGTGACGCGGGGGATCGCCAGCGGATGGCGCAGCATCTCCTTGACTTTTGTCGTCTCGTTGGTGACGCCGGCGATCGAGGTGAATTCGCCGCCGGCAATCGTGGTCGGCGCCGAGATCTGGCGCACGGTCGGCGCGTTCATCGGCGGCGAGACGCCTCCGCTCGCGCGAATCCGGTCGATGCCTTCGACCGTGGTGACATCATTGGCGAGGCAAAGCTGCACCGCCTTGGCGCCGTCGGTGATCGAGCCGCCGCCGATGGTGACGATGAGGTCGGCATCAGCTGATCGGGCCTGGTTGGCGGCCGCGATCACGGCGGCGCGCGGCGTATGCGGCGGCATCGCGTCGAACGTGCCGACGCAGCGCGCACCCAGCGCGCGGCGGATATTCTCGATGACGTCGGTTTCGCGGTTCAGCGTGCCGCTGACCATCAGGAACGCGCGGGCGGTGCCCAGCCGGTCCATCTGCTCGACGATGACCTCGGATGTCGGCCGTCCGAAAACGACTTCATCCATGGCGCCGAATACCACACGCCCTTTATGCACGCTTGTCCTCCCTGGACATTTTGGCTTTGTTGGCAGCCTAAAATCTTGAACACAGGTTAGCGGAGGAAATTCGACACGTCATGCCCGAAGATGAAGCGCCAGGTTCACCTGTGCTGTATGGCCGCTATGCCTCGCCCTTTGTGCGGCGCGTCGCGGTGACGTTGCGGTTTTACGGCCTGTGTTATCGCCATGTGCCGCTGATGCCGTTCGGGCCGGACAAGGCGGTATTGGCCGCCTTCAATCCGGTCGCCCGGGTGCCGGCGCTGCAATTCGGCGATGAAATGCTGATCGACAGCGCGGCGATCCTCGACCACCTCGATCAGCTGGCGGGGCCGCGTGCGCTAACCCCGGCGGCAGGCGCCGCACGCCGCCGCGTGCTGACGCTGCTGGCGGTGGCGCATGGCGCCAACGAGAAACTGGTCGCCGGGCTCTACGAACGGCATTTCCGCGCCCGCGAGGCCTGGCACAAACCGTGGCTGGATAGTTGCGACAAGCAGGTGCGCGACGGTTTTCAATGGCTGGATGCGCAATTTGCCGGGCCGTGGTTTCTGGGGGACGCGATGACACAGGCCGACGTCACGGTCGCGGTGTTCTGGTTGTTCGGCCGGGCCAAGCGTCCGCGGTTCTTTGCCGGCCTTGAATGCACCAAACTCGAGGCGCTGGCGGCGCGGTTGCAGGACACGGCGGAATTCAAGGCGACAGTGCCGGAGCCGGAGACGCTGGCGAGTGAGTTGGGGTGACCGGCCGCGGCCGCTTTCGGACCATTGCCAGTCGGGCACCGTGGTCACAGGGTCATGCTTACGTTATCATGCAAGTACTTAAAATGCATAAGGATTGTACTTGATCCTGTCCGGCTCTTGAACACACTGGGTGCCATTCACATCTGTGGCGTCCGCCGGGTTCCACGGCAGGCCGGCGTCACCGATCGCGGCTTGGGGAAGTGCATGGGGAGATTCAATTGAATCCGATTGAAAAACGGCACCGTCCAATTCGCGGGCTCTCGCCGCTGGTCCTGGCGGCTGCACTGGCATTGACCGGTTGCGGCGACAAACCGCCGGCGCCGGCCGCCGCCGCCCCGCCCGTCACCGTCGCGCAGCCGGTGAAGCGTACCGTCACCGATTGGGATGAATTCACCGGCCGCTTCGAAGCGGTCGAGGAGGTGCAGGTCCGCGCCCGCGTCGGCGGCTTCGTCACCTCCGTCGAATTCCGCGACGGCGCCTTCGTCAAGGCCGGCGACCTGCTGTATGTGATCGACGCCCGCCCCTTTGAAGCGGTGGCCGAGCAGGCCAACGGCCAGCTTGCGGATGCGCGCGCCAAGGCGGAACTGGCCAAGCGCGAACTCGACCGTGGCCTGAGCCTGGTCCAGACCAGTGCGGTGTCCGAACAGGTCGTCGACCAGCGCCGCCAGGCCTTGCAGGCGGCGCACGCCGCCGAGACCGTGGCCGAGGGCGTGCTGAAGGCGGCCCAGCTCAATGTCGAATTCACCCATGTAATTGCGCCGATTGCCGGCCGCGTCAGCCGCCATCTCGTCACCCCCGGCAATCTCGTGCAGGGCAGCGACGGCGGTTCGACCTTGCTCACCTCGATCGTCTCGCTCGATCCGATCTACATCTATTTCGACGTCGACGAGGCGACGTACCTGCGCAACAACCGGCTCTGGTTCGAAGGCAAGCGCCCGAGCTCGCGCGATACGCCCAACCCGGTGCAGGTGACGCTGACCGGCGAAACAAAGCCGTCGCATGACGGCAGGATGGATTTCATCGACAACCGGCTCGATGTCTCCACCGGCACGCTGCGCAGCCGCGCCGTGATCCCGAACAAGGACATGTCGATCCTGCCCGGACAGTTCGGCCGCGTGCGGCTGATCGGCAGTGCGCCATATGAGGCGCTGCTGCTGCCGGACACCGCGATCGCCACCGATCAATCGCGAAAGATCGTTTTCGTGGTCAAGGACGACAACACCGTCGAGGCCAAGCCGGTGACGCTCGGGCCGCTCGACGAAGGCCTGCGTGTGGTGCGCTCGGGGCTCAACGCCGACGACCGGGTGATCGTGGAAGGGCTGCAACGCGCCCGCGTCGGAGCGAAGGTCAGCCCGCATACCGCCGCTGACAAGGCCGGGGCCAAGAAATGAACCTGGGCCGGCTCTCCGTCAATCAGCCCATCCTGGCGATGGTGCTGTCGATCGTGCTACTGATTGTCGGCGCGATCGCCTATACCACGCTGCCGGTCTCGGAATATCCGCAGGTGGTGCCGCCGACGGTGGTGGTCACTACGCAATATCCCGGCGCCACCGCGCAAACCGTTTCCGATACGGTTGCCGCCCCGATCGAGCAGGAGATCAACGGCGTCGAGGACATGCTGTATCTGTACAGCCAGGCGACCTCGAACGGCCAGTTGACCATCACGGTCACGTTCAAGCTCGGTACGGACTTGGACAAGGCCCAGGTGCTGGTGCAAAACCGCGTCGCCATCGCGCAGCCGCGCCTGCCGGAGGAAGTGCAACGCAACGGCGTCGTCACCCGCAAGAACAGCCCCGACATCCTGATGGTCGTGTTCATGCTGTCGCCGGACGACAGTTTCGACCAGCTTTACATCAGTAACTATGCGCTGCTGCAGGTGCGCGATCAATTGCTCCGCGTCGACGGCATCGGCGACATCCAGATGTTCGGCGCGCGCGATTACTCGATGCGGCTGTGGCTCGATCCGGACAAGATCGCGACGCTCGGCATGACCGCAGGCGAAGTGCTGGCGGCGATCCGCGCGCAAAATTTGCAGATTACCGGCGGACAGATCGCCGAACCGCCGATCGCCGACCGCGCGTTCCAGCCCAATCTCACTTTTACCGGCCGGCTAAAGGATATCAGGCAATTCGAGGACATCGTCGTCAGGGCCGGCGCCGACGGCCGTACGGTGCGGCTGCGCGATGTGGCGCGGGTCGAACTGGGCGCGCTGGCCTACACCACCAACAGCTTCCTGCTGCGGAAATCGGCCGTGGCGTTGCTGGTGACGCAGCGGCCCGGCTCGAACGCGCTCGCCACCGCCAAGGGCATTTCCGACACGATGGTGAAGCTGAAGGCCAATTTCCCCAAGGGCCTCGACTATAATATCGGCTACAACCCGACCGAATTCATCGCGCAATCGGTCAGCGAACTGATCAAGACGATCTACGAGGCGATGTTCCTGGTCGTCATCGTCGTGCTGGTGTTTTTGCAGGGCTGGCGCCCGGCGATCATCCCCATCATCGCAATCCCGGTGTCGCTGGTCGGCACCTTCGCCGTGATGGCGGCGCTCGGATTCTCGATCAACAACCTCACGCTGTTCGGGCTGGTGCTCGCGGTCGGCATCGTGGTCGATGACGCGATCGTGGTGGTGGAAAATGTCGAGCGGCATCTTGAGCACGGATTGAGCCGGCGCGACGCGGCGCTGAAGACGATGGAGGAGGTCGGCTCGGCGCTGGTCTCGATCGCGCTGGTGCTGTGCGCGGTGTTCGTGCCGACCGCATTCCTCGGCGGCATTTCCGGACAATTCTTCCAGCAATTCGCCGTCACCATCGCGGTCGCGACCGCGATTTCGTGCTTCTGCTCGCTGACGCTGTCGCCGGCGCTGGCCTCGCTGATCCTGGTGCCGCCCGGCGAAAAGAAGCCGACGGCGAGCTGGAATTTCATCGGACGCGGCTGGAACGCCTTCACCGGCGTGTTCAACCGCACCTTCGACCGGCTCGCGCACGGCTATGCCGACGCCGCCAATTTCGTGATCCGGCATTCGGCGGTCATGCTGCTGCTCTATGTGGCGCTGATCGGCAGCGCCGGATGGTTGCTCGCGACGACGCCGCAGGGGTTCATTCCGGCGCAGGATCGCGGCTACGTCATCGTATCCGTGCAATTGCCCGGCGCGGCGTCGCTGGCGCGCACCACCGAGATCGTCCGCGAGATCGAAAGGATCGCGCTCGATACGCCCGGGATCATCAAGGTGGCCGCGTTCGCCGGCTTCTCGGGCGCGACCCGAACGCAGGCAGGCAATGCCGCGGCGCTATTTCCGGTGTTCGCGAATCCGGAAGAACGGATCAAGAAGGGCTTGACCGCGAATTCGATCACCGGCGAGTTGCGCAAGCGCCTGGCCTCCATCGAGGGGGCCTTCATTATCGTCATCCCGCCGCCCGCGGTGCCCGGCATCGGCACCGGCGGCGGGTTCGCCATGCGAGTCCAGGACCGGCAGGGCCGCGGACCGGAACTGCTGGCCTCGGCGACTGACGAGCTGGTCGCCGCCGCCCGCAAGGCGCCGGGCCTGACCCAGGTGTTTTCGCCGTTCACCGCCGACACGCCGCAAATCTTCGTCGATATCGATCGCGTCAAGGCGCAGAAACTCGGCGTGCCGATTGCGGGAGTCAACGAGGCGATCCAGACCTATTTCGGCTCGACCTATGTCAACGACTTCAACCTGTTCGGCCGCACCTATCACGTCACGGCGCAGGCCGATCTGCCGTTCCGGAAAGAGACGTCTGACCTCGCGCGGCTACGCACGCGCAACGCCGCCGGCGACATGGTGATGCTCGGCAGCGTCGTCGAGTTCAAGGATATCTCCGGTCCGGACCGCGTCGCGCGTTATAATCTCTACCCGGCGTCGGAGTTGCAGGGCGAGACGCTGCCCGGCACCAGTTCGGCGACCGCGATCAACACCATGAAGAAGCTGGCGGAGGAAACCTTGCCGAGCGGCTTCTCCTACGACTGGACCGACCTGTCCTATCAGCAGGTCACCGGCGGCAATTCGGGACTCTACGTGTTCCCGATCTGCGTGCTGTTCGTGTTCCTGGTGCTGGCGGCGCAATATGGCAGCTGGAGCCTGCCGTTCGCGGTGATCCTGATCGTGCCGATGTGCCTGCTCGCCGCCACCATCGGCGTGCGCATCATGGGACAGGACGTCAACATCCTGACCCAGATCGGCTTCGTGGTGCTGGTGGGGCTGGCGGCCAAGAACGCGATCCTGATCGTGGAGTTCGCGCGCGACATCGAGAACGAGGGCCGCGACCGGCTGGAGGCCGTGATCGAAGCCTGCCGTTTAAGATTGCGGCCGATCCTGATGACGTCGTTCGCCTTCATCCTCGGCGTGCTGCCGCTGGTGGAGTCGAGCGGTTCCGGATCGGAAATGCGCCAGGCGGTCGGGGTCGCCGTGTTCTTCGGCATGATCGGCGTCACGCTGTTCGGCCTGATCTTCACGCCGATCTTCTACATGATCGTGCGCGGGCTTGCCGATCCGAAGAAGCCGAAGGATGCGGCCGCGGCCTGATTGCGTGGCGTGATTGGCATGGACCCTATCCCCGTCATCCCCGGACGAACGCACTTGCGTTCGCTCGGGAGGTGCGAGCCCATTTGGGCCAGCCTCGAAGGATGAATCGGCGACAGACGGGCCGTCGCCCTTCGAGGCGCGCAAGAGCGCGAACCACCAGCGATAACGGCGAAGCCGCTACGCGGGGGTGACGGATGATCGATACTATTAGCTGACTTGAAATAGATGGGCAGAAGCAGGGTTATAAAATAGTGTCGGGCGGAATTATCCTGAACAGAAACCGCTGGGAGCAAGAACATGAAATCGGGATTGTTGGCGGCTGCCGCGTTGAGCGGTCTTTTGATGGCCGGATCAGCGGCGGCGCAGGGCGTCAAGATCGGCATTCTGAACGATCAGTCCGGGGTCTATGCCGATTACGGCGGCAAATGGTCGTTCGAGGCTGCCAAGATGGCGGTCGAGGATTTCGGCGGCGAGGTGCTCGGCCACAAGGTCGAAGTGATTTCCGCCGACCACCAGAACAAGCCCGATCTCGCCAGTGCGATTGCGCGCCGCTGGTACGAGGTCGAGAACGTCGACATGATCACGGAGCTGACGACCTCCTCGGTCGCGCTCGCGATCCATGAACTGTCGAAGCAGATGAAGAAGATCGACATCGTGGTGGGCGCGGCCACCTCGCGCCTGACCGGCGATGCCTGCCAGCCCTACGGCTTCCACTGGGCCTATGACACCCATGCGCTGGCGGTCGGCACCGGCGGCGCGCTGGTGAAAGCCGGTGGGGACACCTGGTTTTTCCTCACCGCCGATTACGCGTTCGGTTATGCGCTGGAAAAGGACACCAGCGAGATCGTCGCGGCCAATGGCGGCAAGGTGCTCGGCTCGGTCCGCGTCCCCCTCAACTCGTCGGACTTTTCGTCGTTCCTGCTGCAGGCGCAGAGCTCGAAAGCCAAGATCATCGGGCTCGCCAATGCCGGTCTCGATACCACCAACTCGATCAAGCAGGCGGCCGAATTCGGCATCGTCAAGGGTGGCCAGAAGCTCGCCGGCCTGCTGCTGACCCTGGCCGAAGTCCATGGCCTCGGATTGGAAGCAGCCCAGGGCCTGGTGCTGACGGAGGGCTATTACTGGGATCGCGACGACAGGAGCCGCGCCCTTGCCGAGCGCTTCTTCAAGCGCACCGGGCGGATGCCGAACATGATCCAGGCCGGCACTTATTCCGCGACGCTGCAATATCTCAAAGCGGTGAAGGCCGCCGGCACCAAGGACACCGAGTCGGTGGCCAAAAAGCTGAAAGAGCTTCCGGTCGACGATGATTTCGCCCAGGGCGGCAAGGTGCTGGAGAACGGCCGCATGGTGCACGACCTCTATCTGCTCGAGGTCAAGAAGCCGTCGGAATCCAAGAAGCCGTGGGACTATTACAAACAGCTCGCCGTCGTGCCCGGCGACAAGGCGTTCCCGTCGGCCAAGGATTCAGGCTGCCCGCTGACGAAGTGAGTGGCTCATCTTGCCTCGCCCCGCTCGCGGGGAGAGGTCGGATTGCAAAAGCAATCCGGGTGAGGGGGACAGGTCCAACGATCGGCACCCGTTTCGCGGGGGCGCCCCTCACCGCAACCCTCTCCCCGCGAAGAGTGGGGCGAGGGAGATCAATTCACCCATGCACCAGCCGCCACACGATCGCGCCCAGCGCCCCCACCAGAGCACGATCGCCGCGAACGCCTGAACCGCGAAACCGCGGCCGCGCTTGGCGACGGCCTGCGAATAGCCAATGACATAGAGGATGCGGCCGAGGATCCAGATCGCGCCAAGCCCTGCCGCGATCCCGTCGCTGATGTAGACCGCGAACAGCCACAATGACGGCAGGAAGATCGGCATCCATTCCAGCGTGTTCATCTGCACGCGAAACACGCGTTCGAAATCGGGATTGCCGGAAATCGCCGGCAGTTTGACGCCGAATTTGGCGCGCGCCCGTGAGACGAGGATCGAAGTGGTGAAATAGAACGCGATGGCGAGGCAGGTGACGAGGGCGGTGAAGTGGTACATTGCGAGCGATCCTCCCTTGATCTGGTCGTTCGTTCTGGCCGGGCTTGTCCCGGCCATCCACGTCTTTTCGCCCAAAGGAAGCAAAGCCGTGGATGCACGGCACAAGGCGGGTATGACGGCGCTAATTCAATACCCCGTCATCTCCAGATACCCTAATCCGCTGTGACTGCCGCCAAAGCTGATCGGGCCTTCCCAATAGGGGAAACTGGTTCCCATCCAGCTCCTCGCATTGAGCGGCGTGCACTCGATCGTCATGGCCAGTTTTGGAATCGCGATGCGCCAGCTCGTCGGGATCTTGTGGTTCGCGATCTCGGTGGTGGCCAGCGGCATGAAGCTGATATCGGCCGACGCGAGCTGTTCGGTGCTGCCGTCGCGCTTGACCCACTTGCCCGAGCCATAATGGTTGCCGTCGGCTTGCCGCATCCGGTACAGCATCAGCTTTTCGCCGGTCTTGAAATGCAGCGACAGCCAGTCCCATCCGCTCTGGTCGGATGCCAGCGGCTGGCTGCTCCATTCACGGTCGAGCCAGGCCTGCCCGGTGACGTCGACGGTCTTGTCGTCGATGGCGAGGCTGCCTTTCGCCTGATAATGCGGCTGGCTGTAATAATAGGACGCCTGCTCGCGCAGCGATTTGCGGCTGTAGCCGGCCTCGCCCTGCAACACCAGCGGCTGGTCGGCGTCGAGCCGTAGCGCGTAGCTGAAATCGGCTCCCGACGCCTTCAGTTCGAGTGGCGCCATGTTCGCCGCGTTGATCGGGTCCAATGCGCGCATTTCCCAGGAATCGATCCAGGCGCAAAATGGATTGGCGTCGGCGCCCGCCTGTCCGACGCCGCCACGCGCAAAGGTCTCGGTGGTGCGATGGGTGTCGGCGCGCGTCACCGCGGCGTGGCCCATCCAGAGCTGCTGGTTGGCCCAGCCCTCCTGCTGCGCGCCCGGCTTTGTCGCTTGCCGGAACAGCGTCCACTGCGCGCCGTATGGCGTGCCGTCGGCATCGGTGAGATTGGCGGTGACGTACCACCACTCGATGCGGAATTCCGGATGCGGGCCGTGATCGGCCGGGAACGAAAATGTCTTGCCGGGAACGACGGATGCATAGCCATTAGCGCTCTCGCCCAAGCCCGCAAAACCCTGGCCCAATGCCTTGCCGCCGAGCGAGGCGAGAAGTATGCCGCTTGCAAAACTGCGGCGGGTGATCAGTCCACTACCGCTCATTGGCAAAAATCCTGATCAAGCTGGCCGGCTGCATCCGCGCCAGTCGCAGCACCGGGAGTGTCGCCGCGCAAAACGCCGCGGCCATCGCGATGCCGACCAGCCACAATAATTGCGACGGGAAGACGTGGAACGGCAGCCGCCAGCCGAACGCTTTCACATTGACGATCGCGAGCAGGCACCACGCCACCAGGAGGCCGAGCGGCAGCGCGAACAGCGCCGTGATCAGCGCGACCGACATGGTCTTCAAGAGTTCGATCGCGGCCAGCCTGCGCCGGGTGATGCCGATCGCCCATAGCGGCGCCAGCTGCGGCAGGCGCGAATTGCTCAGCGTCAGCAGGCTGGTGAGCAGCGCGATGCCGGCGACGCCGAGCGTGAAGGCGTTCAGCGCCGCGGTGACCGAGAAGGTGCGGTTGAAGATGCGTTTTGATTCGGCCTTCATCGTCGCCTGATCGGCGATGCTGCGGTCGTCGAGGCTGAATTTCTGCTGCAAAGCTGCGATCAACGCTGGAATCTGTCCGGGTGCGACACGCAGCCCCAGCCGCGTCAGCGGAATTTCCGGAAAGCGCCGCGTCAGCGCGGCGTAGTTGACGGCGATCTGGCTTTTGGGATTGCCGTAATCGGCATAGATGCCGACGATGTCCAGCGGCCAGTTGCCGCCCGATGCCGGAACCTCGATGCGATCGCCGACCGACAATTTCAGCCGCCGTGCCAATTGTTCGCTGACGAGGCAGGCGGTGCCGGGGCGAAGTTTTTTCCAGGCCTCGGGCGCCGACTCCAACAGCGGCCAGCTATCGCGATAGATGGTGTGATCGGGCAGGCCCAGCACCTCCAGCGGTGTGCCGGCCAATTGCGTGTCGGCGCGGCCGCCGGGCAGGATCGCTTCGACCTCCGGGCGTTCGCGCAGCCACGCCCTGATCTCGGTGGCCTGCGCATTGCTCGATGCGTTGATATAGACATCGGCCGCCAGCCGTCCGTCGAGCCAGACCAGGAAGGTGCGGTTGAAACTGCCGACCATGGTGCCGACGCCGACATTGACCGCGAGCGCCAGCAACAGCGCCATCAGCGCCAGCGACAGGCCCGAGAGCTGCTGGCGGCTGTCGGCCCAGAACCAGCTGCTGAGCGGACCGCGCGCGTGGCGCTGGCCGAACGCCAGCACGACCTCCAGCAGCATCGGCAGGATCAGCGCCGCGCCGAGCAGCAGCGCCGCGAGCACCGCAAAGCCGGACACCAGGGAATCGCCGAACAGCAGAAACGCGCCGGCGGCAGCGAACACGGCCAGCGCCAGCGCGCTCTGGAACATTAGCCAGCGGCGCTGCGCCTGTTGCCAGGCATAGGGCTGGGCGGTGGCGAGCAGCGGCAGGCGAAGCGCCTTGGTCAGGCTGGCCGCCGCCGCCGCGAGCGCGCCGATGATGCTGATCGCGATGCCTGCGAACCACCATTCGGCCTTCAGCGTCAATTGGCCGGGAATCTGCGCGCCATAGAGCCCGCGTAACGATGCGGCGACATCGGGCAGCAATGCTGCCGCGATCAGATAGCCGCAGACGAGGCCGATCAGGCCTGCGACCAGCGCCAGCGACACCAGTTCGATCACCAGGACGGTATTGAGCATCCGCGACGACACGCCGCAGGCGCGCAGGGTGCGCAGGGTCGGCAGGCGCTGCTCGAAGGCGAGGCCGATCGCGGAATTGACGATGAACAGGCCGACAAAGAACGACAACAGTCCGAAGGCGGTGAGGTTGAGATGGAAACTGTCGGTGAGGCGTTCGAGATCGCTTTCGGCGTCCGGCGCGACCAGGCGCAAGCCGTCGCCGGCGACATTTTCCAGTGGCACGGGCTTGCCCTTGACCTTGCCGACCAGCAGCCGCGAAAGCTGATCCGGCATCTTCAGCAGGCTTTGCGCGATGCCGATATCGACCACGAGCACGCCCGGCGCCAGTTGCGGTTGCAGGCGAAGCGGCGGCAAGGTGATGCCGCCATTGGCGGAGGGCGTAGCGCCCTCGGCGAGCCCGAGATCGGCCTGCGTTTCCGCAGCGACCAGCGTTTGTCCCGGCCGCGTCACGAAGGATTGCAGATTCGATGTCTCGATGGCGGCCACGCTGCCGGCTTCACGCGGCAGGGTGACGGGCTCGATGCCAAGCAGGCGGAACGAACGGCCGCCGATCTGGATGCGGCCTTCGAGCACCGGCGATACCGGCCAGCCGGCGCGGCGCAGACTGGTGAACAGCTGCTGCGGAAAGGTCGGCGCGTCGCGGCCGACCAGCATCGCGGTGCGCGCGCCGCCGAACGTCGCGGCGGCGCGGTCGTAGGAGGTGCGGGCCTGCTGGTTGAGTGCCTGCACGCCGCTCCACAACGCGGTCGCCGAGATCAGCCCGATCAGCAGGGTCGCGAGCTGCATCGGATGCCGCCGCCAATGGCTGAGCAGCACGGCGAGCGTCCACAGCGCACGCTTCACGCGATCACCCCGGCGTGCAGATTGACCTGGCGGTCGAGCGTGGCGGCGAGCCGCGCGCTGTGTGTCACCATCAGGAAGCCGCAGCCGCTGCGGCTGACGAGATCGCGCCCCAGCGCCAGCACCTCGTCGGCGGTGTCCTCGTCGAGATTGCCGGTCGGCTCGTCCGCGAGCAGCAGCAGCGGCTTGGTCGCCAGCGCGCGGCCGATCGCCACGCGCTGCTGCTGGCCGCCGGACAATTGCTCGGGGTAGCGTTTGAGGAAATTCTTCAGCCCGAGACGCTCGATCAGCTCATGATGCCAGCCGTGATCGTGGCGCCCGGCGATGCGCGCCTGGAACGTGAGATTGTCTTCGACGGTCAGGCTCGGAATTAGATTGAACTGCTGGAACACCAGCCCGAGGCGATCCCGCCGCATTTCGGCGCGGCCCGAATCAGTGAGTTCGGAGACCAGCGAATCAGCCAGCCGGATCGCGCCGCCATCGGCGGCATCGAGGCCCGCGATCAGGTGCAGCAGCGTGCTCTTGCCGCTGCCGGACTCGCCGGTCAGCGCCACGGTTTCGCCCGCGGCCACGGATAGGTTCACCCCGCGCAGTACCGCGACCTCCTCGCCGGCGGCGCGGTAGCTCTTGGTCAGGTTGGTCACGGTAAGCACGGTTGATTTTCCGTTGATCATGCGCTGATGGGGAGCCTTGCAACGGCTACCGGTCTTTCAGGGAGGCTAACGCGTCAGGGATGCTGTCGCGGTGATACCTCGTTTGGGTGATCCGATGTGAGCGCTTGCAGCATATCAGGGCGGCATTGCGAGATCACGGCCTCAATATCAGGAACGACAGGATCGTGATCCGGTTGTAACCGCACAAGGGGACCGCGTGATGCGAGTGTCGTTTGTCCGAGCAGTGCTGCAGCGCAGTTTTTTGTCGGTACAAATACCTGATTGCGTTGCCGGGGAAGCCGCGGATAGCATCCGGGAGAGTCGAACGCCCAGGGCCGGCAACGACAAAATCAGAGGCTTCCATGACTGAACAAGCGACGCCCAAGGGCGCCTGGAAAATCACGTTTCTCTTGTTCCTGTTCATGCTGGTGAACTTCGCCGACAAGATCGTGGTCGGGCTGGCGGGCGTGCCGATCATGACCGAGTTGAAGCTCGACGCCGAACAGTTCGGCACCCTCGGCTCCTCGTTCTTCCTGCTGTTTTCGATCTCGGCCATCATCGTCGGATTCGTCGTCAACAGCGTTTCGACCCGCTGGGTGCTGCTGGTGATGGCGATCATCTGGTCGGTGGCGCAATTCCCGATGGTCGGCACCGTCAGTTTCACGACGCTCCTGATCTGCCGCATCATCCTCGGCGCCGGCGAAGGGCCGGCATTCTCGGTGGCAGTGCATGCGATCTACAAATGGTTTCCCGATGAGAAGCGCACGCTGCCGACCGCGATCCTGTCACAGGGGTCGGCGTTCGGGGTGATCCTCGCAGTGCCGGCACTGAACTGGGTTATCGTCAATCATAACTGGCATTACGCGTTCGGCGCGCTCGGCGTGGTCGGCCTGATGTGGGTGGTGGCATGGCTGCTGATGGGCAAGGAAGGCCCGCTGGTGCAGAACGTCGCGATGGCGGCCGCTGATCCGCGCGTGCCGTATTTTCAGCTTCTGACCTCGCGCACCTTCATCGGCTGCTGCGCAGCGACCTTCGGTGCCTACTGGGCGCTTTCGCTCGGCCTCACCTGGTTTACGCCCTTCATCGTGCAGGGGCTGGGCTTCTCGCAAGCGGATGCGGGCTGGATTTCGGTGCTGCCATGGGTGTTCGGCGCCGTGGTCGTGCTGATCGCAGGCTGGGTCTCGCAGGTGATGCTGGCGCGGGGATTTACGACGCGCGGCGCGCGCGGTGTGCTGGGATCGGTGCCGATGATCATCGGCGGCCTGATTCTCGCCACGCTGTCCTATTTCCCGCCCGGGGGGACGATGATCGCCGTGCTCGTGTTCGGCACCGGATTATGCGGCGCGATCTATGTGGTTTGCCCGCCGATGCTCGGCGAGTTCACCCCAGTGTCGCAGCGCGGCGCCGTGATCGCGATCTACGGCGCGATCTACACCTTTGCCGGTATTTTGGCGCCGGGGGTGATGGGCGCCGTCATCAAGCACGCGGCGACGCCGCTCGACGGCTACATGACCGGATTCACCATCAACGCCGCCATCATGATCGCGTCGGGATTGCTCGGGCTGTTGCTGTTGTGGCCCAACACCGAGCGGGCAAGGCTGGCGGCCCAGGCGGCGCGGCCGAAATTCGCGTGAAATAATGGCCCGCTACCGACTGCATTGCATCGGCGCGTCCGGCAATTCCTACAAGCTGGCGCTGTACATGAACTGCGCCGGCCTCGACTGGGAGCCGGTCGGGGTGGATTTTGCCGGCGGGGTCACCCGCGATCCGAACTGGCGCGCCGGCACCAATGCGATGGGCGAAGTGCCGGTGCTCGAGGTCGATGGGCAATTGATGTCGCAGTCGGGCGCGATCCTGGTCTGGCTGGCGGAAACCACCGGCCATTTCGCGCCGGCCGCCGACCAGCGCTTTGAGGCCTTGCGCTGGATCATGTTCGACAATCATAAATTCACCAACAACCATGCGATGCACCGGTTTCAGAAATCATTCATGCCGGAGCCGGTGCATCCGGCGATCCTTTCGTTCCTGCGCGGACGCACTGAATCCAGCTTTTCGATCGTCAACAAGCATCTCGCCGACCGCCTCTTCATGCTGGGCGACAAGCCGACCATCGTAGATTTCTCGCTCGCGGGGTATGTGTATTACCCGCCGGAAGAGACCGGATTCGATATCGCGGCGGATTATCCCGCGCTCGATGCCTGGCGGCAGCGCCTTGCCGCGCTGCCGGGCTGGAAGCCGCCTTACGACCTGATGCCGTTCGGATCGGATCTGCGGACGACGATGATCCGGCCGGCATAACGGTCGGTCGTTTCGGGCGCACGCCGCTTTGGGAGAAGGTCATGGCGACGAGAATTCCGGGACACGCAGCCATGACAGCGCTCGCGCTGTTGCTGGCGTTGCCGGTTGCCATCGGCCATCCCGGCTTCACGTCGCCGGCGCTGGCGCAGGGCACACTCACGAAACAGCAATCGGACGCACTGGCTGCGTACAATGAGGCGGTAAAGAATTTTGAGGCCATCCTCGGCCAGCGGCGCGCGCAGATCGATGCAAGGCAACCGCTGCCGAACCTGCCGGGACAGGCGCTCTATCTGGCGCGCAACAGGATGCTGAGCGCCTACAAGGACCTCACCGATCTGCTGCCGTCCAGGATCGGTGGACCCAACAAATACGACATCCCGCCGGCGTATTTCAACGCCGCGACCGAGCCGCTGCTCGACGAATACACCAAGCTGTTCGGCCTGATGCAGGCGCCACCCGCCAGCGCGCAGAAATCCGATACCCCGTTCAAGGACGTCGTCGATCTGGGCACGGCCATTGCGCGCGCGAAAGGCCTCGATGCCGCCAGCGCCGAAGCGGCGGGTCGCATCAGCCTCGGGCTGTTCTTTGCCGAGACCAATGGCAATCAGACCATCGGCAATGCGCGCTCGAACAAATACAAGGGAAGCCTGCAAACCGGCATATCCGAGGATCTGAACGGCCGCCGGAAATGGGCGGCGATAAGGCCGTCGATCGCAGCGTTCGATCCGGCGCTGATCCAGCGCGACGACAAGGAGGAGGCGCGGGCCGGCAATCTGGACCGCCGCTACAATCACTGGACCTCGGTGCGCGATGCGCTGATGAACGCGCATGCGGAAGTCTTCCCGCAGGTGCCGGCGATCGTGAAGACGCTGCCCGACCCGATCGATCAAATGAAGCTGTTTGAACTGATCCAGATCATTCCCGCGCCGACCAAATCCGCGCTCAGGTCGGGCAATCTGCTCAACTATCGGGTTTCCGATCCCAGGATCATGGGCTTCCTGCGCAACAACAGCGTCTTCACCTTTGGACAGGCCGACCGGGCCAGGACATCGGCGACCTTCCGCGAAATCCTCGATGCGATGTGGCTGTTCAATGCCAAGTTCGAACAGGCGCTGGCCCGGTTCGGGGAGGTCAAGGCGGGAAAAAAGAGTTGAAGGGACAAAAGGGTTGAAGCGGCGGTGCGATCTTGCAACCGGCAACTCATGGTTCATACTCGCCGCCGATGCTCTCTCGTTCGGTCATGAAGACGGATCATTGGCGCACCCTCGCCGCGGCGATGGTCGTCCTGGTGCTGCTGCCGGTCGAGGTCAGCGATGCCGGCTGGCTGTCGGATATGTTGAAAGGCTCGTCAAAGCAGGGGCAGCCGAAGCGCGCCGCGGCGCAAAAGCCTGCCGCCTCGCCGAAGCGCCGGGCTGCAAGGCAGGCCGAACGCAAGCCGGCCAGCGCGAAGCCCGCCACCTTGAATCCTGCCGCTGCAAAGCCGGTCGCCGCGAGCTGCGATCCGGCAAAATTCCGCATCGTCGTCGACGTCGGCCATACCGCCGAATCGGAAGGCGCCATGAGCGCGCGCAACATCTCCGAATTCGTCTACAATCTGCGCCTGGCGCGGCGGATCGAGGAGAAGCTGAAGGCCGAGGGATTTGCCGAGACCAAGCTGCTGGTGACCGAAGGCAAGGCGCGCTCGAGCCTCGTCAGGCGCGTTGCCGCGGCGAGCAATCTGTCAGCGAACCTGTTCCTGTCGATCCACCATGATTCCGTGCCCAAAAAATTCCTCGAGAGCTGGGAGTTCGAAGGCAAGAAAAGCAGTTTCAGCGACCGCTTCAGCGGCTATTCCGTCTTCGTCTCCACCGACAACCCGGAGTACAGGACCAGCCTCTCGATCGCCGAACTGGTGGCCAAGGAGATGAAGGGCCAAGGCCTGAAATATGCCGAGCAATATTCGCAGTCCATCATGGGCAAGTACCAGCATCCGCTGCTGAACAAGGAAACCGGCGTCTACAGCTATGACAAGCTGATCGTGCTGAAAAAGACCAGGATGGCGGCCGTGCTGCTCGAGGCCGGCTCGATCATCAACCGCGACGAAGAACTCAGGATGGACTCGCCCGAATACCGCAACATCGTCAGCAGCGGTGTCGCTGTCGCCATCAAGGAATACTGCGATCGCCGATGGGGTATTCTGGGCCCGCTGTGAGCGCCAGCCGACGGGCGCGTCAGCGGGGAGCGCTGGGGATGATCGACGAAGCGCCCGGCAGCGCATTGAACTCGCTGTCGATCCTGCCGGATTGTTGTTGCACGTAACCGACCCCGAGCGACAGGCTGAGATTCGACATGGGCTTGAATTCGATGCCGACATTGGCGCGGTAGCCCGGCAGCGTGCCGGACTTGCTGTCGAACGGCGAAAACGGGCTGCCGATGCCGGTGTTGTATTTCAGGGTGTCGAGGCCGGCATAGACCGTCACCGGCAATCCGCCCGCGCTGCCGAAATTGTAGCCGGCCTGCACGCCTTCGTAACGAAGCGAGCCGAAATTGCCGAACGTTCCGGCCTGGTTGATCCCGCTCCAGTTCAAGCCCGCGCTGCTGCTGGTACTGCCGACGAACATGCCGTTCTGGAAATTGTAGCGCGCAGGCGCATTCTGGTCGTCAGGCAGCGCGCCGCCAAAGCCGATCGGCCAACCCGAGTTCCAATAGGGCACGGGCGTGGCCTGGGCATGGGCCGTCCGCCCACCCAGACCCAGCGTCGCCAGGACGATTGCGAGACCCAATCTGCCTGCAAAAACCAGCATTCGCACCACCGCCAAATCTCCCGCAATTATACCCTCCGGGCATGGGGAACGCCAGCGCGTCGCCACGCCGCGGCAGCGAGCGCCGGGCTCGATGGGGCGACGACTGGCTTCGGTTGCGGTTCAGCGGGCCTTAGCTCGCCGCGGCACCAAATTTCGGCTGGCTGCCTTGCGTGCCGCGCACCAGTTTGCCCGGACGCGCGCCGGTGGCCTTGCCGCCGCGCTGCGTCACCACGCCGGAGACGATGGTGGCGTCATAACCGTCGACCTGCTGCATCAGGCGGCGGCCGCCGACCGGGAGGTCGTAATGCACCTTCGGCGGATGCAGATGCAATTTGTCGTAGTCGATGACGTTGACGTCGGCCTTGAAGCCCGGCGCGATCACGCCGCGATCGTAGAGGCCGATCGAGAGCGCGGTCTTGCGCGACTGCGCCGCCACCACGAACGGGATCGACAGCTTCTCGCCGCGGGTGCGATCGCGGGTCCAGTGCGTCAGCAGATAGGTCGGGAAAGAGGCGTCACAGATGATGCCGCAATGCGCGCCGCCGTCGGAAAGGCCCGGCACTGAATTGGGATGGCTCAGCATCTCGCGCGTCGAATCGAGATTGCCGTCGCCGTAATTGAGGAACGGCACGTAGAGCATGCCGCGGCCCTCATCGGTCAGCATGGCATCATAGGCCAGCGCTTCCGGCTGCACGCCCTGGCGGCGGGCCTGCGCGCCCAGCGTATTTTCCGGCGGCTGTTCGTAATCCGGCGGATTACCCAGCAGATACATCTTGTCGTAGTTCGGGCGGAAGAACAGCGGATCGTCGGTCGCGGTGGCATGTTCGCTGAGGATCGCGGCGCGCACCTCCGGCTGACGCAGGCGTGCCAGCCTCTCTTTCAGCGGCAGTTTGGCGATTGCCTGATAGCTCGGATGGGTCTGGAACGGGTTGCGCGACAGTTCGAGGCCGAGCATCAGCCCGACCGGGCGCGCGGCGATCTGCGCGGTGATGGAAAGCCCGCGCGCGGAAGCCGCCGCGATGGTGTCGAAAGTCTGGCGCCAGCGCTGCGGCGCCTTGTCGTTCTGCGTGATCGAGAACGTGACCGGGATTCTGGTGTTCTCGGCCACCCGCAGCATCATCGGCAAATCTTCGTTGATGGTGGAGAGATCGAGCACGAACTGTAAAACACTGCGGCCCTGGCTGTGCATGGCGGCGGCAATCGCGGTCAGTTCGTCCTCGCCGGCCTTCAGCGTCGGCGTGAAGTCGCCGGTCGAGGTGCGGTGGTTGAGCGTGCGCGAGGTCGAGAAGCCGAGTGCGCCCGCGCGCACGGCATCAGCCGCCAGTGTTGCCATCGCCTTGTTGTCTTCGGGCGTGGACGGATCGCGGCGTGCGCCGCGGTCGCCCATCACATACACGCGCAAGGCGGCATGCGGCAGTTGCGCGCCGACATCCATGTCGAAGCTCCGCTTCGACAGCCAGTCCATGTATTCGGGAAAGCTTTCCCAGGCCCAGGGAATGCCGGCGCTCAGTACCGGCTCGGGAATATCCTCGACACCTTCCATCAACTGGATCAGGCGGACATGGTCGCTCGGCCGGCACGGCGCAAAACCGACGCCGCAATTGCCCATGATCGCCGTGGTGACGCCGTTCTGCGAGGAGGGCGTGATGTCCTGGCTCCAGGTGACCTGGCCGTCATAATGGGTGTGAACGTCGACAAAGCCGGGTGCGACCAGCTTGCCTTTGGCGTCGATCTCTTCCTTGCCCTTGCCCAAAACCTTGCCGACCTCGGTGATGCGGCCGCCCGAGATGGCGACATCGGCCTCATAGAGGTCGCCGCCTCTGCCATCGGCAATGTTGCCGCCGCGGATTACGAGATCAGGGGAACTGGTCATGGCGATTCATCCCGGTTTGAAATTTTGTTGCCCGCATCATCGGTGATCTTCCCATGCAGTCAACCCGCCCGGGATGGGGCTCAGGAATGCAACAGAGCGCTTTGGGCGAGGAAGGTTCGCGTGACGAAACGCTTCACATCAGGAACTGACGGCCAGCGCCTTGCCCTGGCCTTGCGGCTTGCGGTCGGTGACGAGCGCCAGCAGCACCGTCAGCAGCATGAAGGCGACGGAGGCGCCGAACACCCAATGCGGCATCCGCTGGTCCATGATCCAGCCATAGAGCAGCGGGCTGATGATGCCGGAAAAGTTGAAGCCGGTGGAGACGATGCCGAAGGCGCGGCCGGCGGCGCCCGCAGGCGCGGCATTGCGCACCAGCATGTCGCGCGAAGGGGCGATGACGCCGCCGAGGAAGCCCGCGATGCCCATGGCTGACGTCAGCACCACCGAGGGCAGATTGATCGTGGCAATCACCAGGATGATGATTGCGTTGATGCCGAAACACGCCGCGGCGACCTGGCCGTGGCGCGTGGTGCGGTCGGCGAGATAGCCTCCGGCCAATACGCCTGCCGCACTGGCGCCGAGGAACGCCGTCAGCGCGATATTGGCGTTGGAGAAGGTCACGCCATAACCGGTCATCAGCGCGACCACGCCGAAATTGTTGATGCCGGCGTTCGACAGGCCAAGCAGCATGAAGAAGATGGTCAGCATGATGATCGCGGGCGTGATGACGCCTTGTTTGGGCGCCGCGACGCCGTCTTCCTTGCGGTCGGCCGAACTTGCGTCGGGAATGCCGACGACGATCAACAGCAGCGCGACTGCCGGGCCGACGGCGCCGGCCACCATCAGCGCGCCGAGGCCGCCGAGCCACGCGACCAGTGCGGCCATGATCGCCGGCGCCACCGCGCCGCCGAGGAAGCCTGCGAAGGTGTGGATCGAAAACGCGCGGCCCATCCGCGATTCATCCATGTGCGCGGAAAGGATGGCGTAATCGCAGGGATGATAGACGCTGTTGGCGAGCCCGAGCACCGCGGCGCAGGCGATCAGCGAGGTGTAGGTCAGATTCATGCCGAGCAGGATCAGCGCCAGGCCGCCGACGCAGAGGCCGATCAGCAGCACCTTGCGGGCGCCGATATGGTCGGCGAGATAGCCGATCGGCGCTTGGGTCAGGCCGGAGACGAGGCCGAACACGGTGAGTGCGAAACCGAGCTCGATATAGCCGACGCCAAGCTGCGCCTTGAGGTAGGGAAACAGCATCGGCAGCACGAAAATATGGAAATGACTGACCCAATGGGCGGCCGAAATCCCGGCCAGCGTGCGCAGCGACGTATCCGCCTTGATTTGCTGCGGTGCAGCCAGAATATCGGCCATCTTCTCTTCCAGACCCCAAATCTACGGTCCCGGCAGGGTCCGTTGAAGCTCGCCGAAAATAGTGGCTGGCGGTTATTTGTCCATGAATACCGGCGCATGGCTGCCCCGGCGGCGGGTGCAAATGGGGGTCAAATGCGTCAAAAAGTTCAGGGACAAAGCCGGCCGGTGCGGCGATGATCCGACATGATCGATCCGGCAAGACCGCTCCGGGTGCTGGTGCCGGAAGGTTCCAGCACTTCGACCCGCGAGGCCATCACGATATTGGGCCTGTCGGGCCATCATGTCGAAATCTGCGATCCATCGCCCTGGTGCCTGGCGCGGTTCTCGCGCGTCGTTCGCAAATTTCACCATTGTCCGGGGCTGCGCAGCGACCCCGCCGGATTTCTGGCGTTTGTCGAAAAATTGCTCGCGCGCGAGCATTTCGATGTGCTGTTGCCGACGCATGAGCAGGGGTTTCTGTTTGCCCGGGCAAGGTCCCGGCTGGGTCGTGTTGGTTTCGCGTTGCCGTCGTTCGAGAATTATCGCACCGCGCACAGCAAGGCCGGGTTCAGCCGGCTGCTGGATGAGTTGAAGCTGCCGCAGCCGCCGACGCGGCTCGTGAGATCGGCGCAGGGCTTGCGCGACGCCATCGCCTATCCATCCGTGGTCAAGACATCGGTCGGCACCGCGAGCCGCGGCATCTGGTTCGTCCGCAATGCGGATGATCTCGAGACCGCGCTGCATGATCTCGGTGCCGGAGACGCGTTCTCCGATGAGGTGCTGGTGCAGGATCTGATCGCGGGCACCACCGAGAAGGCGCAGTCGGTATTTTGCCGGGGAAGGCTGCTCGGCTTCCATGCCTATCGGCAGGTTGCCGCCGGCGTCGGCGGCGGCGAGGCGATCAAGCAGAGCGTAAGCCGGCCGCAAGTGCGCGCCTGTCTCGAAACAATCGGCGCGTATCTCGGCTGGCATGGCGCCCTGTCGGTCGACACCCTCATGCCCGGTGATGGCACGGCGCCGCTGCTGATCGATTGCAACCCGCGGCTGGTCGAGCCCATGAATGCCTATCGCGCCGGCGTCGATCTCGTTGGCTTGCTGCTGCGCGTCTCGCAAGGCGAGACGCCGGCCACACTACCGGAAAGCCGTGAAGGCGTGCGCACGCATCTGGCGATGCAGGCGCTGCTCGGTTGCGCGTCGCGCGGCGGCACGCGCAGCGATGTCATCAGGGAGAGCGTACGTCTGTTTGCGGCGCGCGGGCCGTATGTTGGCAGCAGCGAGGAACTGACACCGGTGCGGCTGGATTGGGTGAGCGCGGTGCCGCTGGCGATGACGGCGGCATTTCTGCTGGCATCGCCGAACTCGGCGATCAAACTCGCGCGCGGCGGATTTGGCGCGCATCTGCTGGATATCGGCAGTATCCGGAAGATCGAGGGCGAGGGGTTTTGCTAGGTCAGTGGCTTCATCCTTCGAGACGCGGCCAAGAGGCCGCTCCTCAGGATGAGGTCTTCTTCGGAGCTGAACCCTCATGGTGAGGAGCGCGCTCTTGCGCGCGTCTCGAACCACGAGGCCGCCGAACATGCGGCCCTGACCTGAATGCACTCTATGCGGCCTACAACGGCTCATCATCACTGCCGTAGCGGTCACGCTTGGGCGTGGCGATATCACCATCCTCGTCATCGCCGTCTTCGACGGGGGGCGTTGGCGGCTTCTTTGGCTTGCTGTTGTCCTGCTTGGGAGGCTCGTGCTTGTTACGGTTTCCGCCCATATCGCCCCTTTTCGCCGGGTCCACCGGCTTTGCCTTGGCTGGAATGCTGCATTCATCTCAATACGACCGACTTTGAGACATATTAGCTCGGGCCGGACGATTTTTCTTGTCGAAACTTCCGTCGAATTTCCTTGCCCTTTTTGCGGATATTGCTTCAAACGGGGCACCTACTCGGAGACAAAATGAAGAAGCCTCGCATCGAAGCCGAAGAACAGCAGCCGCGCAAAGTCATCCGCGCCGACAAGGCGCCGACATCAGGATATTCGCTGGTGGTCGACGGCCATTTCAAATCGCACCACGACACCGTCGAAGCCGCCGAAGAGGCGGGCACGGCGCTGAAGAACAAATTCCAGATGCTGCAAGTGCAGGTCTATGACGCCGAGACCAAGACGCGCTCGACGATCCATTGGCCGCCGGCGTAACGAACTGAGCTCATGGAGCTCAGTTCACCCTTCCCCGTTTAGCGTCGCTGGCTCAAGTCCGCCGTCCGCCGCTCTGCTGGCTCGCCAGCCAATCGGACAGCGCAGGCGCGGGGCCCTTCTCGTCCGGCTTTTTCGATTTGGCGGCAGCCTTCTTGGCCTTGACGGGAACGGGCGGTGCGGCCGCTTCGCGGGCAAGCCGCAACGCCTTCAGCTTCGCCATATTGTCGAGCACGGCTTTCGAGGCGGCGTCGCGATCGGCCTTGCCGGACCGCGCGTCCTGGGTCGCCCGTGTCGCCTTGTCGAGACGCGCCTGGGCGCGGTCGCGATCTTCCTTTGTCATGTCACGTAGCCCTCTTCGCTACTTTGGCTTTCGCTTTGGGCTTGGCTTTCGGTTCCGGCGGATTGGCGAGGTCCTCGGCTTCCTTGGCCAATCGGAGCGCGCGCAATTTTTCGGTCCGCTTGCGAATGGCGATATCGGCGGCGGCGATCTCGGCCATCGCCTTGATACCCTCGACCTCCTGGGTCCGCTTGCGGTGGAGCCGAATTTCCTTCATTTCGGCGGCGCTTTTCGGCTCATCGTTCATCTTGTACCTCTGGAACCTCGACGCATGCCGTCGGGCGATCTTTGGGCGCGTATTACCACGGATCGTGCCCGTGAGTGCGCGAATTTGGGTCGAAAACGCCTCGAGATCGCGCGGAATTGGCCCACCAGGACGTTTTCGAGCGAAGTGGACTCCGGTTCGCGTGAAGAAACGCGCTTTCAGACCGGCACCGCCCCGGCGACGGGTCGCCAGGGCGGGGTTCCCAGCCGGTATCGGCCCTCAGAACGTCGCGCCGGCCCTCACCATATAGGTCCGCCCCGGCAGCGGATAGGCGCTGAAGCGGCCGGGCGTGAAGGTGCTCGCGATTGCGTAGTCGTAATACAGCGCGTTGAGCACATTGTTGACGCTCAGCGACCAGAAGAAGTGCTCGTAGGCGCCGCTCAGCTTGAAATCGATCGTCGCGTCCGCGGGGATTCGGCGCTGGGTATTGGCCTGGTCGTTGTCCATGGCGCGTTCGCTCCAGGCGCGGACGGTCGCGTCCGCAACCAGATAGTCCTTCCAGATGTTCCAGGTGACGCCGCCCGAGGCAGTGTAGCGTGACACCAGCGGAACGTCGTTGCCGGCATACGGGCCCTCCCGGAACACGGCGCGTGTATAGGCGACGCCGCCGCGCAGCAGCACGCTATCGCTGACACGCAGCGAGGCTGTTGTTTCCGAGCCGTAGCGGCGGGTCGGATCGAGATTGACGTTGAAGAACCCCACCGGGTTGAATTGGATCTCGTTCTCGAGATCCATGGTGTAGATGCTGGATTGCATCTGGAATGCGCCGGCCTTGATGCGGAAGCCGCCCTCGACATCGTGCGAGGTCTGGGTCTTCAGCTTGAAGTTCTGCGGCAGCGGCGTGAAGAACGCGTCGAACGCCGGTCCCGACGACACGCGCTCGTCGACATTGGGCGTGCGGAACGCGCGCGCGGCGCGGCCGAACACCGAGAAGACATCGTTGAAGCGGTGCTCGAGGCCGGCGTGCAGGGCATATTGCCCTTCGTTGCTGTCGAGCGGCAGCGCCTGCGCGTCGAAGGCGAACGGCGCGGTGGGATCGTAGCGGTCGGTGGCGTTCAGATGGGTGTTCTGGACACGGGCGCCGTAGGAGAAATCCGTCGTCGGCAGCAGGCCGATGGTCTGTTGCCAATAGCCGGCGACCGTCTGCTGCGTCAGATTGTAGGAATGAATGGGGGCCACGCCCCTGAACGCGCCGCGCGCCTGCTCGAAGGTCGTATCGTAGAAATCGATACCGGTCAGGATCTGCGAGGGCATTCCGAACATCACGTTCTTGATGCTCAGGCGCGGCGTGATCGACCAGGTTTTCAGGTCGGCGTCATTATAGGTGGAGGCGAAGCTGATCGTCGGCGTCGCGCCGAAGAAGCCGCTTTGGGTACTGCGTTGCCTGAAGCCGCCATCGACGATCAGCTCGGCACCGTTCCACAGCGATTTGGTGAAGCCGGTGGTGGCGCTGGCGCCCTGCTGGTTGCCGTAATCGAACGGCGTGCTGGTGCCCCTGCGGTTGGTGACCAGCTCATTGAGGCCGATGGAAGGATCGACCAGCCTGCCGCCGGGAAAGCCCAGTTTCTGATCGTCACCGGAGACGGTCAGGAACGCAGTGAGGCCCGGCGTGGTGTAATTGATGTTGCCGATGCCGTTGCGTTGGTCGAGCGCGTTGTTGACCCGATAGCCGTCGGATTTGATGCCGTTGCCGTAGAACGATGTCGACCACGGCCCGGAATTGGTGGCCACCGACACCGCGGCCATGCGCTGGTTGAAGGAGCCGACGCCGGCCTCGCCACGGATCGCGACCGGTGGGCCGCCGACGCCGTTCTTGGTGACGATATTGACGACGCCGCCGATCGCGTTGTCGCCGTAGAGCACCGCGCCGCTGTTGCCGCGCGTGATTTCGATCCGCTCGATCGAATTGAGCGGAATGGTCGACAGATCGACACCGGTGATGTCGATGTCGTTCAACCGGCGGCCGTTGACGAGGAACAGCGTATTGGAGGTCGCGGTGGCGCCGAAGCCGCGCAGGTCGACCGATGTCTTGGCGCCGTTCACGCCGCCATAGAGCGATTGCAATTGCACGCCCGGCACTTGCGCGATGATCTCAGCCAAGGTGTGCGAGGGCGAATGCGCGATCTGCTCCGCCGTGATGACGGTCGCGGAAGTGCCGACGATGCCGCTGAATTGCGGGCCGCCGCTGCCGCCTGGCCCGACGGCCTCCGATGCGACGCTGGAGCCGGCTGCGGGTGCGGGGTTCGGATTGCTTGATGGTTTCGGGCTGGGTGCGACGACGCGGCGCGTCCCCCCGCCTTCCTCGTCAGCGGGCCTGGCGCGGGTCCGGTTCTGGTCGCCGGGCGGATTGATTTCGATCGCCGGCAATTGATCGGCCGCCGCGGTCTGTTGGGCATGCGCGCCGGAGATGCCGAACGCCATAACCGGCGCGAGGAGGCTGGTGGTCAGCAAGACACGGCGGCGCCGCTTCGCGGCAAGGATGGTGGAAGACATGGTTCAAACCTCGGTATGACGTCAGTGGCACGTCACAGCGAACCAAGTCTCACCATGTGCTTGCGCAACTCAGGTGAAGCTAATGTCTGTACTCCCCGACCGACATCTTCGCGTGTGACCACGGTTGACGGCAGGTCTCCTGGCTCGCGGGTCGTTACCTCCAGTCGCCTTCCCAGGACCGAGATTCCCAGTGGCATGTGACGAGAGATTCACCGCTTACAGTTGCGGGGGCAGCCGCGGCATTGGGGGAGTTTCCCCGCACCGCATTCCCATTTGATCCCCAAGCGGGAACCGTCGGAAATCACGGTAGAAGTTTGCCGAAGACGGAGTCAATCCCGGGAGGGCGGGTTCGGAGTCCTCGCGGCGCGAGTGCGTCTTTTTTGCCGCATGGCACGACGGCAACCGAGCTCACCCCATCACCACCGGGCCGCCGGCCTTCTTCCAGGCGTCGATGCCGCCTTCGATATGGGCGGCCCTCGCAAGGCCCGCGCTCTTGGCCGCGGCAACCGCCATCGCCGAGCGTTCGCCGAAGGCGCAGAAGAACACCACGCGGCGGCCGGTAGCCGCGGCGACTTCCCGCAGCATGCCGCCCGGCCGCAGGCTCTCGGAGATGCCGGGATAGGGCGCATGCAGCGCGCCGGCCAGCATGCCGTGCTTGGCGCGCTCGCTGGCCTCGCGCAGATCGACCAAGAGGATGTCGGGCTTGCCGAGGCTGTCGATCGCGGCGCGGGCCGATAGCGCGAGGCCCTGTTTGGCAAGATCGTCCTGGTGCAGGCCGACATGCATGTTGGCCGGCAGCACCACGTCCATCAGTTTTGGATTCGGCAGATTGAGATTGTTCATCAGCTCGACATATTCGTCGATGCCGCGCACCTGAAGGCGCGGGTTGTAGCGCTTCTCCTCGCCGATGGTGGAGACCGTATCGCCCTTGTAGTCGTGGGCCGGAAACACCATGGTTTCGTCGGGCAGTTTCAAGAGCCGGTTGAAGATCGAATCATATTGCGCCCGCGCGCTGCCGTTCTGGAAATCGGTGCGCCCGGTGCCGCGAATGAGAAGCGTGTCGCCGGTGAAGACGCGGTCACCCATCAGATAGCTGTAGGAATCATCGGTGTGGCCGGGCGTGTACATGACGTCGAGGCTGAGGCCCTCGATCATCACCTTGTCGCCGTCGGAAACCCGCATCGACACCACATCGGCCTTGCTCTGCTCGCCCATGATGGTGATGCACTGGGTGCGGTCGCGCAATTCGCCGAGGCCCGTGACGTGGTCCGCATGCAAATGGGTGTCGACGGCCTTGACCAACCGCAGGTCGAGTTCGCGCAGCAACTGGCAATAGCGGTCGGCCTTTTCCAGCACGGGATCGAGGATCAACGCTTCGCCGCCGGCGCGGCTGGCCAGCAGATAGCTGTAGGTGCCCGATACGCTGTCGAAGAGCTGACGAAAGATCATGGTCGTTGCCGCGTTCTCAATCCGAGTCTCGCGGAGGATATTATTCTATTTCAATTGCCTTCTCAAACAGCTTTCGTCTCCATGATGCGGCTTTGTCGAGGGAGTCTTGCTCCCTCAGGGCCGAACATAGCTCCAGCCCTGCTCCTGCAATTCCATGATGCGCACCACGCCTGACGGTACGATAGTGGCGTCTGACACGACCGAAATCGCCTTGCCCTCGGTCTTCTCCATGGCCTGCCTGGTGTTGTTGCAGGCCGAGAACTGCACCTTGCTCGGGAACGCCATTTCCTTCAGCCGCTTGAGGCGATCCTGCACCGGCGAGGTGTCCGCGCGAAGCATGTGCAGGCCGGGGCCATAGGTCACGATGTCGATTTCGACGTCCTCGTTCCTGGCCCGGTAATATTCCAGCACGTTGGTGGCGTTGTTGAGCGCGAGATTCATCACCTGCGGATCGTTCTGGTTGACCTGGATGGCAACGCGATGCGGCTTGGTGTCGGCGGCGAAGCTGGACGCAGCAAACGCGAACGAGAGCAGGGCAGCGGTCGCAAGACGGCGGAACATGATGAAACTCCCTCTAGTTCTTCTCCATCATTGCGAGCGAAGCCAAGCAATCCAGGGTCATGAAGGGAGTCTGGATTGCTTCGTCGCTTCGCTCCTCGCAATGACGGTGATCAAGGCCTCACAAGCGTATAACCATTCTCAGTCAAAAACAGAATCTGCGCGACGCCGACCTGAACCGGCGTTGCCGCCGCGATGAATTCCGGCCGTCTGCCGTGCTCGCGTTCGAGCGTGTCGACGGTGTTGAGGCAGATATCGAACCGGGCACCCTGCGAGATCAGGCTCTCGACCATCTTGCGGTTGGGATTATCGGGCTTGAGCAGTTCGATGCCGGGGCCGAAGGCGACGATTTCGATCGCGACCTTGTCGGGATCATAGTGCTTCATCAAATTGCTGGTGACGCTGAGCACGAGGCCCTGCTTGCGCGGGTCGTTGTCGGAGAGTTGCAGCACGATCTTGTGCTCGGCGAACGGCTTGTCCTGCAGCGGCGCCTGCTGTGCACGCGCAACCGGCGCGGCGGCTGCGATCAACAGGACCGCGGTCACCGTGCGCAGGATGGTGCGAAAGCCCGTCATACCTGTTTCGCAATGCCCGGATTGCCTTCGACGCCTTTCAGCGTCACGCCCGGCGCCGAGCGGTTGGGCGGCTTGCCGGATTTCAGGTGCCTGGCCACCACGTCCCAGATCGGTGCGCCGCTCTGCTCGTTGACGGAGGCCCATCCCGCCACCTTGTAACTCCTGGCGGCCTGCAGCGTGTTGCCATTGTCGAGCGTCAGTTCAGAGATCCGCTTGCCGACGGATTCGGCCGGGGTGCAGGTATAGGCGAGGCCGCCGAGACGGACCATGTCGCCGCCTTGCTGGTAGTAGGGATCGGCATTGAAGAGATTGTCGCAGACGTCTTCGAGCACGTCCTTGATCTGGGCGCCGGTCATGCTCACCACATAGGTCTCGGGATAGGTGACCGCCGTCTGCGCCATGATGTCTTCCATCGTCAGCGGCTGGCCTGCCAGCGCCGTGGTGCCCCAGCGAAAGCCCGGCGACAGCGCGATCTCGCTGTCGAGTTCGCCGCGCAGCGCGTCGCAGATCAACTGGTCCATGCTGCCGCTGAAATTGCCGCGGCGGTAGAGCAGGCGATCGGCGGAGGCGAGCTTGTCGCCCCAATCGTCCGCATGCGGCGCGCGGGTCTTGTCGATCAGGGCCTGCATCGCCGGATCCGGCTTCAACAGTTCGGAGAACACCGGCAGCAGCCGGTAGCGCACATTGGCGACCTTACCTTTGCCGATGTCGAGATCGAGCACGGCCAGGAATTTGCCGTTCGAGCCCGCATTGGTCACGAGCGTGACGCCGCCCGGATTGGTCACCGCAATCGGTTGCGGCACGGCGTCGTGGGTGTGCCCGCCCAAAATGACGTCGATGCCGGTAACGCGGCTGGCGAGCTTGAGATCGACATCCATGCCGTTATGCGACAGCAAAATAACCGCATCGACCTTGTCATTGTTACGCAGGCCGTCGACCAGCTTCTGCAACTCTTCGTCGCGGATGCCGAACTTCCAGTCCGGCGTAAACCGCTTGGGATGGGCGATCGGCACGTAGGGAAAGGCCTGTCCGATCACGGCGATCCGATGGCCGCCGATCTCCTTGATCGTGGCCGGCTTGAACACGCGGCCGGAAGGAGGATCGAACGCCTTGGCATCGTTGAAGGCGGCCTCCTCGGTCAGGAAGACGTTCTGTGCCAGGAACTCGCCCTTGAAACGGTCGAGATTGCTGCGCAGCACCTGCTCGCCATAGGTGAATTCCCAATGGCCGGTCATCGCATCGATGCCGAGCAGGTTGGAGGCCGCGACCATGTCGGCGCCCTGCATGACATTGGCAAGGCCGGTGCCCTGCCAGAGATCGCCGCCGTCGAGCAGCAGCGAACGGCCGGGACCGGCGTCGCTGCGCAGGCGATCGACCAGCGTCTTCAGATGCGCAAAGCCGCCGAGCTTGCCGAAGCGCTGCGCGGCCTTTTCGAATTCGATGCAGGTGAAGGCATAGGCGTCGGCGCTGTCGGGGCGGATGCCGAAGCGTTCGAGAAAGGCCTTGCCCACCAGGTGCGGCGGGTTGCCTTGCATCGAGCCGATGCCGAGATTGACGCTGGGTTCGCGGAAGAACACCGGCTTCAGCTGCGCATGCGTGTCCGTCATGTGCAGGATGCGCGCATTGCCGAAGCGCTCGAGGTCGTAGACGCTGTCGGCGCTGCGCGCGAGCCGGGGAAGGCCGGCCGAAAGGACCGCGCCTCCCGCTAATGTCATAAACTCCCGGCGACGGATCGGCATGTTAATCTCCGCGCGTCGCATCACACGCTCTTTTTACTTGTGCATGATCCTGTCGGAAAATCGGTTCCCGCTTTTCCGGATCATGCTTTAACGAATTTCCAGGTCTCGCCAGCGTTCTTTCTCGCTGGTCGCCTGGAAGATCGAAGCTTTTGCGAGTGCTTCGGCTTCCTTGGCGGAAGCCGTGGCCTTCTCGAAGTCGCCGCCGTCGGCGAATTTCTTCGCCGCCGCCAGCGTCGACGCCGTCGTGGTCCATTGGTTGCGCAAGGAAGCAGCCTGCTTGTTGGCGGCTTCGGCGGCGGCATAGGCCGCCTTGTAGTCGTCCTCGCTTGCGGCGAGCGCGGAGGTCGCGCCTGCCAGCAGCAACACCATGACGGATGTGAATACCCCGAGCCTCATGGCCGCGCTCCCGGACCTGATATCGGCAATCCGTTACTCACATATGACAGATAATATTCGACGTTGCGGTACTCATCGTCCTGCGGCGTCAGCGGCACGCCGCGAATCTGGCTGTTGCAGGTGGTGAAGCGCCGGCTGGTGGTGCCCATGCCGCTCCATTCGGAACGGTAGATCGGCATCGCGTTGACGATGCCGAGCGCGGGCGCCAGCACCTCGGTACGGACTTTCTCGCCCGGGCTCTGCACATGGCAGGTGGCGCAGGAGAAATTGAGCTGGCCGCGCCGCGTGTAGAAATATTCCTTGCCCTTCTCATAGGCTTCCAGCGCCCGCGGGTCGTTCGGGATCTTGATGTCGAACGGCTTGCCGCGCGAGGTGAAGGCCATGTAGGCGGTCAGTGCCGCCATTTCGTCGCGCACATAGGAGAATGCCGGCTCGCCATTGGCTTCGCGGCAGCGGTTCAGCGCCAGCTCCAGCGTGATGACCTTGCCTTCCTTCTCATCGAAGTAAGGATAATCCTGGCGGATGCCGATGCCCTTGTTGGGGAAGCAGTCGCCATAGGTCTTGCCGTTCTTGAACGGTTTGGAAAACATCTCCTTGCCCATTTCGAGCGAGAACTCGTAGGGCGGAAACTGTTCCTTTTCCTGCCATTGCTTGTAGAGGTCGGCGTCCATCGAATAGGGGCCGTTGACGAAATCCTCGGGCTTCAGCTTGGGAAATTTGTCGTAGAAGAACTTCTTGAACGCCTTGGCGTCCGCCACCGGGTCGACCTTGTCGGCGGCGAAGACGGCAGGCGCGGCAAACGCCAGCATGACCAGCCCGAACGCCACCAGCGCAAGCGTTATCTTGGTCTGCAGCTTCATTGAATCTTCGCCGTGGTGGTGTCGGAGGCGCCCTTGTTGTCGGTCCAGCTCACTTTCAGCTCGTCGCCCTTCTTGCCGCCCTTGAACGCGAACTTGACGTAGGGGTCCTTGGAGACGCCGCCGCCCCAATCGGCGGTGAATACCGGCTTGCCGTCATATTCGAAGGTCAGTTGCTGAATGAAATGCGGCGGAATGATCTCGCCCTTGGCGTCCTTGACGAAACCGGAATCCATCGGGTGCTGGATCAGGGCCTGCACTTCGGTGGTCTCGCCGGACGAGGTGGCGCGCACGCGAATGGTCGATGCCATTTTTTCGGTCCCCTATCTGTGTCTCAGCCGCCGCAGCCGCCGACGGTGACTTTGACTTCCTTGGTGGCGCTGTAGAGCTTGCCGCCGGCTTCGACGACCACGATCACGTTGCTGGTCTTCGCCATCTTGATACGGTTGGCGACGCTCGGCATCGTGCCGGCGGGAATCTTGTAGGACGCCACCAGCGCCACCGGGTTTTCGGCCACCAGGAACGAAATCGAGGTCACGTCGGGCAATGTCGTGGTGACCGATACCGGCACCACAGCGCCGTTCTCGGCGATCTCGGGCGCGTCCATCTTCACCTTGTCGGAAGCTTCCGGCGTCTTGCCATAGAGCGCCTTGATCGCGTCGGCCTCGCTCTTGGCCTTGAACGCCTCTTCCGGATATTTATCGTTGGCCGCCGCGAAGGCCGGCGCCAAGCCAAAAGGAAGATTGCCGAGGCCGACCAGCACCACCGCGCTTGCGCCTTGCAGGATCAGGCGCCGCGTGGCGGAAAATCCGTTGTCAGTATGGGTCATCCCTGGGTCTCCTGAAGGGCGTCCGGTCAAAGTGTTTGCAGAAAATCGACGACCGCGCTGATTTCCTTGTCGGTCAAAATCCGGTTTCGTCCGAACGGGGGCATCACGGTCAGCGGATTGCGCTTGGTTTCGTCATAGACAATGGCGACGAGTTCATCGCGGTTGGGGTATTTGCTCTTGATGTCGACCAGTTCCGGCCCGAGCGTGCCCGGATATTCGCCGCCCTTGATCGCATGGCAGGTCAGGCAATTGCCCTTGCTGCGGTCGAACGCCAGCTTCTGGCCTTCCGCCACGGCCGACTGGGCGAGCGCTGGGCCTGCGGCAGCAACAATCGACAGCGCCAGCACCATCGCCGGGATCAGGCCAGTTTTCCGCGAAGAGATGTTGGTCAAGGACGTTTCCCGTAATTTCTGTTCAGCTTGCCAGTTCTATCTGGATTCGACTTGGATTTTACTTGGGCTGCATCGTATCGAGTGGTCCGGTGGTACGCGGCGTCAGGTTCTTGCCTTCCGCCGTCGACGCAATCCTGATGTCGGCCGGATCAACGCATCCGCTCATGCAGGGTTTCGCCGCGGTATCAGGTCTGGGGTCGGTCCAGAGGAAATTGTCGCGATTGGGCATTTTGACTTTCGGCAGGCTTTCCCGGTCGGCGACGAATTCGCTGGGCACGATGTCGTTCAGGTTCAGAATATAAGCGGTCAAAGCATAAACGTCATCGGCTGACAATGTGTGCGGTGCAGGCATCGGCATGGCGCGGTTAATGTAGTCCCACAGGGTCGGCGCAAACGGCCAGTAGCTGCCGACCGTCAGCTCCGGCCGGTCATCCCGCAGCGTCCCGGCGCCGCCGACGAGTTTTGGAAAGCGGCCCTCGCCTTCGCCGAAAGTTCCATGGCAGGCCGCGCATTGCTCGGCATAGACCTCGGTACCCCGGTGCACGGTGCCGCTGCCCGGGGGCAGGCCCATGCCGTCCTCGCCGCGCGCATCGATATCCCAGCCCGCGATCTGTTCCGGCGTCGCCCGCTCGCCATAGCCGTAATAGCCGGGCTCGGCGGCAAGCGCGATGGTGCCGGCGGCGGCGATCATGCCGGCACAGAGCAGCGCGAGGCGCCTAGGCGAGCTGGACATCGAACACGCTCCCGTCGCCCTTCACCTGCCAAGTCTGGATCGAATTGTTGTGGTAGACCGAATTCGTTCCGCGCAGTTTTCGGAGTTGCGCGATCGTTGGCTGCACATAGCCGGTCTCGTCGATGACACGGGATTCCAGCAGCGCCGGCTGGCCGTCCCAGCGCCATGGCAAAGTGAATTTGGTCAGCGCCTTCGACAGCACCGGCTCATGCAGCCGCGCGCTTTGCCAGTTGGCGCCGCCGTCGGTGGAGACATCGACGCGCTTGACCTTGCCATTTCCGGTCCATGCCAGGCCCCGGATTTCATAGAGACCGGGGCCATGAAGCGGCTTTTCAGGGCAGGGGAAGGTGATGACGGATTTGGCGTCGATCAGCCAGGTGAAGCCGCGCGAGGTGCCGTCCGGCATCAGGTCGGTATATTTCGAGGTTTCTTCCCGGGAATGCCAGGGCTTTTCGCCGAGCTTGATCCGGCGCAGCCATTTGATGCTGACATTGCCTTCCCAGCCCGGCACCACCAGCCGCAGCGGATAGCCCTGTTCGGGCCGCAGCGCCTCGCCGTTCTGCGCGTAGACCACGAGGCAATCGTCGAGGCATTTGTCGAGCGGCAGACTGCGGTTCATGTGCGCGCCGTCGGCGCCCTCGACCATGACCCACTTGGCTTCCTTCTTGATCCCGACCTCTTCGAGCAGGGTCGACAGCCGCACCCCGGTCCATTCCGCGCAGGAGATCATGCCGTGGTTGAATTGCAGCGAGTTCAACTGCGCGGCGCGCCACTCCATGCCGCCATTGGCCGGGCATTCGATGAAATGGATCCGCGACACCGATGGGAAACGCAGGATGTCCTTCATCGACAGAATCAGCGGGCGCTCGACCAGGCCATGGATCATGAGCTTGTGCTGATCCCGCTCCACGTCAGGACGGCCGGCGTGGTAGCGCTCGAAAAACAGCCCGTTCGGCGTGATGATGCCGTGCAGATCCTGTAGCGGCGAAAAGCTGATCGAGGATTCGGTGCCGGCGGTGAGCCACGGCACGTTGCGCCGGATGACGCCGGCCTCGGTATCGGCGGGCCGGCCATAGGGCCGGTCAACCACGCCGGCGCCCAGCGATTGCGACCAAGGCGCGTCGGCGGGTGGCGAGGCAGGAGAGGTCTCGGCGTGGGCTTGCTTTGGACCAAGCGCCAAGCTCCCGGTCAGAGCGGCGCCGAGGCCGAGCAGGGAGCGGCGGCCAAGCCGCGTGTGCGCGCCCGTGCTCGACAGTAGAGATATGCTGCGCCAGAGATCAGGCCGCACGTTTCATTCCCCCGGCAGCCCTGTGGCCGCATCATTTGTTGCTTTTTCGCCGCTCTATCGGCATTTGCTAATTTAGTCAATGCTAAATAAGTGTGGGCGCGATAAACTGCTGCATCGCGCCTGGTCGGCGCTGATTCCGATCCGGAAATGAAGCGATGAGAGCAGTAGCGGCAACCACCAACAATGTGCCATCAGGACGCGGTGCCGAAGACGAGGCCTCGCTGAAGAAGCTGGCGAAGCAGGCCGGCGAGGCCGCGCAGCTGCTCAAATTGCTCGGTCATGAGAAGCGGCTGCTGGTGCTGTGCTTTCTCGCGGTGCGCGGTGAGATGACGGTCGGCGAACTCGTCGATGTGGTCAAGCTCAGCCAGTCGGCGCTGTCGCAGCATCTGGCCAAATTGCGCGCCGATGGCCTGGTCGAATTCCGGCGGGAGTCGCAGACGCTGCACTACCGCGTCGTCGATCAGCGCGCGCTGCGTGTCTTGCAGGTGCTGAAGGAAATCTATTGCGGCGACATGAAGTGAGATTCTGTTGTGGCTGAATATGTGGTGGAATTCGGCAAGGACGGCCGGCGGGTCGAAGCCGACGGGCGATTGGACGCGGCGGCATTCCATCGCAACCATGCGCCGATCTGGGCAGTGCTGCAGGAATTCCTTGCCGGCAAATCCGGCGATGTGCTCGAAGCCGGCAGCGGCACCGGCCAGCACGTGGTGCATTTCGCCCGCCATGCGCCCGACATCACCTGGTGGCCGAGCGACTTCAATGACGCGCATCTGAAAAGCATTGCGGCGTGGCGCGCGCATGCGGGGCTGTCGAACATCCGCCCCGAAATGCGGATCGATCTCAGCGATCCCGCGTGGAGTCCTCGCATGCAGGACGGCAGTGAGCCTTCGCAATTGCTGGCGGTGTTCTGCGCCAATGTGATCCATATCGCGCCGTGGCGCGTCGCGGAAGGCTTGTTCGCGGGTGCGGCGCGCTACCTGCGTAGCGACGGCCGGCTGTTTCTTTATGGACCGTTCAAGCGCGACGGCAAGCATACCGCCCTCAGCAACGCCATCTTCGACACCAGCCTGCGCGACCGCGACGCCGGATGGGGCGTGCGCGATATCAACGATGTCAGCGCATTGGCCGAAAGCGTCGGGCTCAGTCTGGTCGACACCGTGCAGATGCCGGCGAACAATCTGATCTTGGTGTTCGCGCGGCGCTAGCGTTTCTTCTCCCTCGGGCGAGGTGATCAGACCTCCGCGCCGCGATCGTCCCAGCCGATCCCGTTCTTCAGAAAGCTGTAGCCGAGCACCGTGAACGCCGCGCGCTCCTTGTTGTCCTTGCCGTAGCCGTGGCCGCCGGCAGCGGGTTCGTACAGCCAGGCATCGTATCCCATCGCCTGAAGTTTCGCCGTCATCTTGCGCGCGTGGCCGGGATGCACGCGGTCGTCCCGCCGCGTGGTGGCGATCAGGATCGGCGGATATTTCTGACCGGGGATTGCGGTGTGGTAGGCCGAATAGGTTTGCAGCCAGGCCCATTCCTCCGGTTTGTCGGGATCGCCATATTCCGCGATCCAACTCGCGCCCGCGAGCAGCTTTGTGTAGCGGCGCATGTCGATCAGCGGAATCGTGCAGAACAGCGCGCCGAAACGTTCGGGATAGCGCACCAGCATGTTTGATATCAGGATGCCGCCATTCGATCCGCCTTCCGCGGCGATCCGGTCCGGCCGTGTCACGCCGCGCCGGACGAGGTCGGCGGCAACGGCGGCAAAGTCGTCATGGGCGAGCCGTTTGCCGGCGTAGCGCCCGGCATCGTGCCAGCGCGTGCCGAACTCGCCGCCGCCGCGGATATTGGCCTGCACCGTCGTGCCACCGCGCTCCAGCCACAACTTGCCCAGCGCCGAATTATAATAGGGTTTCACGGAAAGCCCGAACCCGCCATAAGCACTCATGTGGACCGGCGCATCACCGGTCTCCGTGGCGGGTCCCGTCTGCACATAGGGAATGCGTTCGCCGTCGACCGAGATCGCCTCGTGCTGGGTGACGACGAGCCCATCGGCGGAAAATGTCTTGGGCGCCTGCTTCAGCAGCGCCGGGCTGCCGACACTCTCGATCAGCATCAGCGACGGCGGCGACAACGGGTCCTGGATATTGGCCAGCAGGTCGCCATTGTTTTCGGACTCATCGCGATCGAGACGCCAGACGTCGACGACGCCGATGGTTGGAATTCCCGGCAAGGTCTCGCGGGTCCATCCGTTCGCTGACGGTGTGCAGACTTCGAACGCCGGCCGCAATTCATCAAGGATCGACAGCACGAGCTTGCCGGCGGCCCAGAAGAAACCTTGCAGGGCGCGCCGCGGTCCCGGCTCGAAAACGATGGTGAAATTGCGGTCGCCTGCGAGATACGCCGACAACGAAATGCAAAGCAGAGTGTCTGCAGCATGGGTGCGCCCCGCCACCGCCCAGTTTTCGCGCGGCTTGACGGCAAACCAGTCGCGATGAGCCAGCATCCAAACGTTGGTCGGCAGCTCGAGCTTCGACGTCGGGCCGGATTCGTTTCCGAGGAGAATCGCGAAATTGAAGAAATCCATCTGGTCGACGAACCATGCCCGCCGGGTAGGCCCGCTGTCATCGACGTTGCAGTACACCCTCATGCTGCCGGTAGTGGCTTCAAAAATCACCGGCGCGCGATCGACGTCCGTTCCGCGCCGCCATAGCCTCACGGTCCTGGCGTAACCGGACGCCGTCGCCATGCCCTCGCCATAGGGACTCGACAGCATCAGCGTATTGGCATCGAACCATTCGACATTGCTCTTTGCCTCGGGCAAGACGAATCCGTCAGGGACGAATGCCTTGGCGTCGGTGTCGAATTCCCGCAGCGTGACGGCATCGCTGCCGCCGCGGGACAGAGCCAGTATCGCGCGCGGGTGCTTCCCCGGCAGCGTCTGTATCCCGTTCAGTAGCCAGTCCTCGTTTTCGTCGGCCGCAAGCCTGTCGACATCCAGCAAGGTCTCCCATTCCGGATGTGGCTTGCGAAATTCCTCCATCGTCGTTCGCCGCCAGAGGCCGCGTGGATGATTGGTATCCTTCCAGAGATTGTAGAGCAGCTCTCCGCGTCGTGTGACATAGGGGATGTTGTCCGGCCGGTCATAGATCGCGGCAAGTATGTCGCGGTCGGCTGCAAATCGTACGCCGCCGAAAGCTTGCAGCGTTCGCTGGTTCTGCTGTTCGACGAAGCCTGTCGCGCGTTCGCCTTCGACGTCTTCCAGCCACAGATGCGGATCGTCGTCGGGGGCTGCGATGGTAGGCCGGTCATCGGCGCGCATGGCTCGACCTCTCTGGAAATTCACCGGTTGGCTCGCCTGTGATGTACGCTTGCGCGCCTGATCTGTCCAATGTGCGGCAAGCGCATGGCGCGCGCCCGTTTGCGCCGCTTGTCCGCGTGGCGTGGCGTCTGCATAGTCCTGACACCAACGAGATCAATCAACGAGGCTCCCGCCGGGGCCGGGCGGGAATGCCGATGCTGGATACCACTGCCGCCGCGGAGATCGCCAATGACGCGCGGGCGCGCGCCAATGTGCTGCGGCTCGCCGCGGCGCAGGCATTGACCGGCGCCAATTCGGCGGTGATTTTTGCGACCGGCTCGATCGTCGGCGCGACGCTGGCGCCCACCATCTCGCTCGCGACCGTGCCGCTCTCGATGTATGTGCTGGGCCTTGCTGCCGGCACGCTGCCGACCGGTGCGATCTCGCGCGCCTATGGGCGCCGCGTCGCCTTCATCATCGGCACCGGCTGCGGCGTGCTCACCGGCCTGATCGGCGCCTTGGCGATCCTGCAAGGCGCGTTCTGGCTGTTCTGTTGCGCGACCTTCTTCGGCGGGCTCTACGGCGCGGTGGCGCAATCCTATCGCTTCGCCGCCGCCGATGGCGCCAGCGCCGCGTTCCGTCCCAAGGCGGTGTCATGGGTGATGGCGGGCGGCGTATTCGCCGGCGTGCTCGGCCCGCAACTCGTGCAATGGACCATGGATATCTGGCCGCCTTATCTGTTCGCCTTCAGCTTCGTCGCCCAGGCGGTCGTGGCGCTGGTCGCGATGCTGGTGTTGTCGGGCGTCGATGCGCCAAAGCCCGCCGCGGCCGACATGCATGGCGGCCGTCCCTTGTTCGAAATCGCGCGGCAGCCGCGCTTCATCGCGGCTGCGCTGTGCGGCGTCATCGCCTATCCCATGATGAACCTCGTGATGACTTCGGCGCCGCTGGCGATGAAGATGTGCGGGCTCACCGTCAGCGATTCCAATTTCGGTATCCAGTGGCACATCGTGGCGATGTATGGCCCGAGCTTCTTCACGGGCTCGCTGATCGCGCGCTTAGGGGCGCCCCGCATCGTCGCACTCGGCCTGTTGCTGGAAGCGGGCGCTGCATTGATCGGGCTGTCCGGCATCACAGCGCTGCATTTCTGGGCCTGCCTGATCGTGCTCGGCGTGGGCTGGAATTTTGCCTTCATCGGCGCGTCCGCGCTGGTGCTGGAGACGCACCGGCCGCAGGAGCGCAACAAGGTGCAGGCCTTCAACGATTTCCTGGTGTTCGGGATGATGGCGATCGGCTCATTCTCGTCCGGCCAGTTGCTGGCGCATTACGGCTGGTCGATGGTCAACATGGTGGTGTTCCCGCCGGTGCTGCTCGGGCTCGCCGTGCTGTCGCTGGCCTCGTTCGCGCGGCGGAGGGCGAGATTGCGGGACGTTGACGAACTGCCCGGCCCCACTATCTGATAGCGGTCACATATTGGAGGCCCCATGCCGTCACGCGCGCGTCTTGACGAATTCATCGCCGTGGTCGTTTCCGGCGACCATGCCGGCGCCATCGAGCGCTATTACACCGAAGACGCCACCATGCAGGAGAACTCAGCGCCGCCGCGCGTCGGCCGCGACGTGCTGGTAGGGCAGGAGCGCGCGACGCTGGAGCGGGTGTCGAGCGTCGTCACGACCTGCGTTTCCTCGATACTGGAAGGCGATCGCGTCGCGATCCACTGGATCTTCGATTTCACCTATCCATCCGGCAAGACGATGCGGATCGACGAGGTCGCGATGCAGGAATGGCGCGGCGACAAGATCTTTCGCGAGCGCTTCTTCTACGAGCCGCCGAAAAGGGACTGATGACATCTGCTGACATTTCGGCCGGCGTCGAATTATTGCTCTTGTGATTCTGCTATTTGTTGTTGTCTTGGCCGGGCTTGACCCGGCCATGACCGTCTTTGGTGGCTACTAGTAAGATAAAACGTGGATGCCCGGGACATAGGCGAGCGCAAGCGACGCCGTCCTTCAGACGGCTATGCCCGGGCATGACGAGGCAAACGCAAACAAAAGCAAAAAGACATTGGACGCATCCACCCATACCTCCATCGGCGAAACCTCGCTCCGCTATGACGGCTGGCGCATTGTGCTCGTCTGCTTCCTGCTCGCGACGTTCGGCTGGGCGTTCGGTTTTTATGGCCAGAGCGTCTATGTCGCCGAACTGCATCGGCTGCACGGCTGGCCGACGTCACTGATCTCCTCCGCCACGACGTTCTTCTATCTTTCAGGCGCGGCGCTGGTCGCCTTCGTCAGCGAGGCGATCAGGGGTTACGGTCCCCGCAATTGCATGATCGCGGGCATCGCCACCATGGCGCTGGCCGCGGTCGCGATGGGGCAAGTGCGCGAACCCTGGCAGCTTTACCTCGCCAACGCCTTTCTCGCCTTCGGCTGGGCCGGCACCAGCCTCGGCATGATCACCAACACGCTCGGCCTCTGGTTCGACAAGAAGCGCGGCATGGCGATCAGCCTGGCGCTGAACGGCGCGAGCTTTGGCGGCATCGCCGGCGTGCCGCTGCTGGTGATGGCGATCGGCCATTTCGGCTTCCGGAACGCGATGGCCGTCGCTGCGGCCGCGATGGTCGTGGTGATGGTGCCGGTCATCCTGATCTATGTCGGGCGGCCGCCGGGCCATGCCGGCGCCAACGGGGGCGGGGCCGCCGCAGCGGATGGGCCGACGCCGACCCAGATTCGCGCGCGTGCCTTTCGCGATATCGCGTTCCTGTCCGTGTCATCGGCGTTCGCGCTGGTGCTGTTCGCGCAGGTCGGCTTCATCGTCCATCTGATCTCGTTCCTGGACTCGGTGATCGGACGCGAGCGTGCGGCGGTCGCGGTGGCGTTGTTGACCGCCATGGCGGTGGTCGGCCGCGTGCTGTTCTCATTCGTGATCGACCAGATGAACCAGCGGCTGGCGTCCGCGCTGTCCTTCATCAGCCAGGCCGTGGCGCTGCTGATCGTCATCAACGTGCACAATGACTATGCGCTGATCGCGGCCTGTGCGCTGTTCGGATTCTCGGTCGGCAATCTGATCACGCTGCCGGCGCTGATCGTGCAGCGCGAATTCGACCCGCGCGCGTTCGGGGTGCTGGTCAGCCTGATCACCGCGATCAACCAGATCACCTACGCCTTCGGCCCCGGCGTGATCGGCCTGCTGCGCGACATGTCGGGAAGTTATGCGCTGCCGTTCTATGCCTGCATCGCTCTGGAGCTGATTGCCGCGGTGCTGATCATGATCCGCGGGCGCGCGTCACACACCAGGAGCGCATCCTGAGGAGCCCGTCTTCGCCCCGTTGGTCTTCGCCGGGCACGCCTTGTTCTTATTTGGTGCGTAGCTGCGCCACGCGTAGCCCGAAGGGCAAAGCGTGGTTCGAGACGCGCGAAGACGCGCTCCTCACCATGAGGTCAAGCCGCGTAGCCCGGATGAGCGAAGCGATATCCGGGACCGGCTCATCATCGCCCCCGGATGTCGCTTCGCTCATCCGGGCTACGGTTCCGGTTACGCCTCCCGCGTCCGCAGCAAATCCTCCAGATCCAGCCGTTTCGTGAACATCGACAACGACCCATCCGCCGCGCGCGGCCATTCTTCCTTGGGCCGGTCGCGGTACAATTCGACGCCGTTCTCGTCGGGATCGCGCAAATAAAGCGCCTCGCTGACGCCATGGTCGCTGGCGCCGTCGAGCGCGATGCCGGCCTGCATCACGCGGTGCAGCGCGTCGGCCAGCGCCGGGCGCGTGGGGTAGAGAATCGCGGTGTGGAACAACCCGGTGGTTCCCGGCGGCGGCGGACGGCCGCCTTTGCTTTCCCAGGTGTTGAGCCCGATATGATGATGATAGCCGCCGGCCGAAATGAACGCCGCGGCCGAGCCCATCCGCTGCATGATCTCGAAGCCGAGCACGCCGCAATAAAACCCGAGCGCGCGCTCGAGATCGGCGACCTTGAGGTGGACGTGCCCGATCCGTGTGCCTGAGATGATAGGTGGGTTGTCGGGCATGTCGATGCCTCCCTTTTCCTTGCTGGAATTCAAAAATAGGCAGAATCCGCGAGACGGGTACCGGCAATTCGGAAACCATGCGTTTCCAAACCTTACGCCAAATCCGACACTTCCCCATCCGGCAGTCCGAACTCAAACGTGTTCAGTGTCATCGACACCATGGTGTAGTAACCGCATAGCCCGATGATTTCGGTCACGCCGCGCACGCCGAGCAGTTCGACGGCCGCATCATACAGCGGTTTGGCGACGCCGTGGCCCTCATGCAGTGATTTGGCGACGTCGTAGATCATCTGGCCCTTGGGATCGTCGAAGGTCGGCGTACGGCGGTCGCGGATGGCGTCGATGATCTTTGGGTCCATGCCGCCTTTTAGCGCCAGGCGCTTGTGTGCGTACCATTCGTAATGCGAGGTGAAGTGCCGCGCCGTGACGAGGATCGCGATCTCGGAGAGTTTCGCCGGAAAGATCGTATTGAAACGAAGTTGCTCGCCGAGCCGCGTGGCATGCTTGGCCATCTGGGGGCTGTTGAGCCAGGCCATCATCGGCGCCGGTGCTGCGCCGCGCTTGCCCGCGATCGACTCGTCATAGGTTTCTTTTTGCTCCGGGCTCATTTCGCCAGGCGAAAGCAACTTCAGCCGCATGTCGGTTTCCTCTTGTTTTTCAATCGTTGCGACCCCTGCGATACACCCGATCCCGGCGCGTGACTATGGCGATGCGCGCCTGGCGCGGCGCAGAGAGTTATTGAATTCCGCGATGCGGCGACTAAGGTCCTTTCAACGCTGCCAATATGGAAACGCACCATGTCTGATCTGGATCAATTCCGCCGTGAAACCCGCGCCTGGCTGGAGGCCAATTGCCCGCCGGAAATGCGCAAGCCGATGACCTCCGACGCGGACACGTTCTGGGGCGGCCGCAATGCCAAATTCTCCTCCGAGCCGCAGCGGGTCTGGTTCGAGCGGATGCGCGATAAGGGCTGGACCGTGCCCGACTGGCCGAAGGAATATGGCGGCGGCGGCCTCGATCGCGCCGAGCACAAGGTGCTGCGCGAGGAAATGGCGGCGATGGGCGCGCGTGCGCCACTGTCGAGCTTCGGCATCTGGATGCTCGGGCCGGCACTGCTCAAATACGGCAACGAGGCGCAGAAGAAGGAACATCTGCCGAAGATCGCCGCGGGCCTGATCCGCTGGTGCCAGGGCTATTCCGAACCGAACGCCGGATCGGACCTCGCCTCGCTGCAGACTCGCGCCGAAAGCGACGGCGACGATTTCGTCATCACCGGCCAGAAGATCTGGACGTCCTACGCGAACTACGCCGATTGGATATTCTGTCTCGTACGCACCGACCCCACGGCGAAGAAGCACGATGGCATCAGTTTCATCCTCTTCGACATGACGTCGAAGGGCGTCACCACGAAGCCGATCCTGCTGATCTCGGGCGCCTCGCCGTTCTGCGAAACCTTCTTCGACGGGGTGCGGGTGCCGAAATCGCATGTGGTGGGCACCGTCAACCGCGGCTGGGATGTCGCGAAATATCTGCTGCAACACGAGCGCGCGATGATCTCCGGCATGGGCGAGCGCGGCGTCGGCCGTCCGCTCGGCCAGATCGCGGCTGATTCCGTCGGCACCGACGAGCAGGGCCGGCTGGAGGATTCGATGCTGCGCGGCCAGATCTCGACCTTCGAGATCGACGAGGCGGCGCTGTCGGCGGCGGCCGAGCGCGCGGTCGATCTCGCCAAAGCCGGGCAGTCGCATCCGGCGTTTTCCTCGGCGATGAAATATTACGGCACCGAACTCAACAAGCGCCGCTACGAAATCCTGATGTCGGCCGGCGGCGTCGATGCGCTGGAATGGGAAAGCGAACGCTCCAGGGGCGGCGCCCGCCCGCGCGCATGGCTGCGCACCAAGGCCAATTCGATCGAAGGCGGCACGTCGGAGGTGATGCTTGGCATCGTCGCCAAGCGCATCCTCGATCTGCCGGGGGCTTAGCCTCCCACTCCGTCATGGCCGGGCTTGACCCGGCTATCCACGTCTTTCTTGCCGTACGCGCCAAAGACGTGGATGCCCGGCACACGGCCGGGCATGACGAAAACTTCAGTCAGTCAATCAACTCAAGCTTTCCGGAACCCTCTCTCATGGCACTCGTCCTCACCGAAGAACAATCCATGCTGCGCGACAGCGCGCGCGGCCTTATCAGCGACAAGGCGCCGGTGTCGCATCTGCGCGCCTTGCGCGATGCCAGGGACGCCACGGGGTTTTCCCGCGAACTCTGGAAGGCGTTTGCCGAGATGGGCTTTTCGGGGCTGCTGGTGCCCGAAAATTTTGGCGGCAGCGCATTAGGTGCCGTCGAAGCCGGCGTGGTGATGGAGGAAATCGGCCGCACGCTGATGCCGTCGCCGTTTCTTTCGACCGCGGTGCTGGCGGCTTCCGCGCTGACGCGCGGCGGCAGCGAGGCGCAAAAGGCCGCGCATCTGCCGAAGATTTCCGACGGTTCGCTATTGGCGGCGCTTGCGATCGATGAAGGCGCAAAACATCGCCCGTTGCAGACCAAATTGCAGGCGGTGCGTTCCGGCAACGGCTTCAGGCTCAGCGGCGCAAAAGCCTTTGTGGTCGACGGCCATGTCGCCGATCTCCTGATCGTCGCGGCGCGCACGGGTGGTTCCGCCGGCGAGCGCAACGGGCTGACGCTGTTCCTGGTCGATCCCAAGGCCAAGGGGCTGGCGGTGGAACGCACCGCGATGGTCGATTCGCACAACGCGGCGCGCATCGAATTCAGCAATGTCGAGGTCAACGCCGATCACGTGCTCGGCGAGGTCGATCAGGGCGGCGCCTTGCTCGAAGGCGTGCTCAATATCGGCCGCGGCGCGGTCGCATCCGAAATGGTCGGCCTGAGCGAGGAAGTATTCGGCCGCACCGTGACCTATCTGAAGGAGCGCAAGCAATTTGGAAAACTGATCGGCGAATTCCAGGCGCTGCAACACCGCGCGGCCGAACTCTATATCGACATCGAGATCACCCGCGCCGCCGTGCTGAAGGCGTTGCAGGCGCTGGACGGCGATTTGGACAAGGCCGGTGCCGCGGTCGCGGTTGCAAAAGCCCGGGCCGGAACCACCGCGACACGGGCGGTGCAGGAAGGCGTGCAGATGCATGGCGGCATGGGCATGACCGACCAGTTCGACATCGGCTTCTTCATGAAGCGGGCGCGGGTCTGCCAGGAACTGTTCGGCGACAGCAACTACCATGCCGACCAATTGGCGCGGATGAAGAGTTATTGAGCTCTATCTCCGTCATTGCGAGCGGAGCGAAGCAATCCAGAGCCACAAAGGAAGTGTGGATTGCTTCGTCGCTTTGCTCCTCGCAATGACGGCTCGTTGTGAGGCGCGTCATTCCGCGTAGCACCACCCGGAATCTCGAGATCCCGGGTTCGCGCCAAGCGCGCCCGGGGTGACGGACTCTCGGCCGTCACCTGATCGGCGGCGCGTACTGGATGCCGCCATTGCTCCAGAGCGAGTTCAGGCCGCGCGGAATCTTCAGCTTGGATTCGGCGCCGACATTGCGGTCGTAGATCTCGCCGTAATTGCCGACATGGCGGATGATGCGGGCGGCCCAATCCTTGGTGAGGCCGAGGTCCTCGCCGTAGGCGCCTTCGGTGCCGACCAGCCGCATCACGTCCGGCTTCTTCGACTTCAGCGCCTCGTCGATGTTCTTCGAGGTGATGCCGAGTTCCTCGGCGTTGATCATCGCATACAGCGTCCACTTCACGATCATCATCCAGTCGTCGTCGCGCTGCCGCACCACGGGCGCCAGCGGTTCCTTGGAGATGACGTCGGGCAGGATGGTGTGGTCGTTCGGCTTGGAGAGGTTGAGCCGCAGCGCGTAGAGCTGGGAGACGTCGGCGGTGAGGGTGTCGCACTTGCCCTCATTGTAGGCTTTGACGACGTCCTCCAGCTTGGGGAATTTCATCTCCGTGTATTTCATGTTGTTGGCGCGGAAATAATCCGCGACGTTGAGCAGCGTCGTGGTGCCCTCCTGCACGCAGACCTTGCTGTCGTTCAGGTCCAGCGCCGAATCGATCTTGCGCGAGGCCGGCAGCATGAAGCCTTCGCCGTCATAATAGGCGACGGCCGGGAAATAGAGATCGTAATTGACCTCGCGCGACATGCTCCAGGTGGAGTTGCGCGAGAGAATGTCGACCTTGCGGCTTTGCAGTTCCTTGAAGCGCTCATTGGCGTCGAGCGGCACGAATTTCGTCTTTTTGGGATCGTCGAAGATCGCCGCCGCCACCGCGCGGCAGAAATCAACGTCGAAGCCGGTCCAGTCGCCCTTGTCGTCGGGGATCGAGAAGCCGGGCAGGCCCTTGTTGACGCCGCACAGCACTTCGCCGCGCTTGAGCGTCCGCTTCAGGGTTTTGGTGTCGTAGCGTTCATAGGTGATTGCGCCAGCCGCGACCGCGATTGCGACCGCCAGCCCAATGAGGAGGCCGCCTCGAAATGTACGTAGCATTTTTTAACTCACCAATTTCAGGGAAATGGATCTGCGGAAGAGGCGGTGCCGTTGCAATTACAGTTCGGGCTTCTGCCGGATGATCACCTTGGTGCCGACCGGGACGCGCTCATAGAGGTCGGCGACATCGGCGTTGACGAGCCGGAAGCAGCCCGACGAGACCGCGGTGCCGATGGTGTCGGGCCGGTTGGTGCCGTGGATGCGGTAGACGGTGGTGCCAAGATACATGGCGCGCGCGCCGAGCGGGTTACCGGGGCCGCCGGCCATGAAGCGCGGCAGATAGGGCTGGCGCTGGATCATTTCCGGCGGCGGCGTCCAATCCGGCCATTCCTTCTTCTGCGTGATGTTGACGAGCCCCTGCCACGTGAAGCCCTCGCGGCCGACGCCGATGCCGTAACGCAGCGCGCGGCCGTTGCCCTGCACCAGATAGAGATGGCGCTCGGCGGTTACCACGATGATGGTGCCCGGCGCCTCGTTGGTGCGGTAGAGCACCGCGGTTTTTCTCCATTGCGGATCGAGTTCGACAGAATCATCGGCGATCAGCCCCGGCTGGTCGCCCACATCGGGCTGCCGCGTCTGTGCGTTGCCCTGCGAGGCTGAAAGGAACAGACCGCCGGTTGCGACCAACATCCAGATCAGGTGCCGAAACTTCGTCATTGCGGAGCTCTCCTTGTTGGCGCGTCGGCCAATGGTTGGCGCTTGGGCCAAATCTGCGGAACCATCAAATCTCAGGGCCAGCTTGATGGCAAGTTTAGGGCAACGCGACCGTTATCTCGCTGGAATGGCTTCTATTTTTGACCGTCACAATAGCGGCCGATGGCGACGATTGGGTCATTTCGGCGCGATCCAGAGCCGCAAGCCGTAGGAGATCAGCGTGACGGTGCCGACGCCGCCGAGCCAGAGGGCGGCAAACCACAGCAGGCGCTGCGTCAGCGGTGGTCGAGTGGGCTTGGTGGTCATCAATGATAGCCGTGGTCGGCTCTTACCTTGCCGCGGAACACCCAATAGGCCCAGGCGGTATAACCGAGGATCAGAGGTATCAGGATCGCGACGCCGAACAGCATGAAGAGCTGGCTGTTCGCTGGCGAGGCCGCCTGCCAGATCGTGATGCTCTGCGGCACGATGTAGGGATACATGCTGATGCCGAGCCCGGCATAGGACAGCGCGAACAAGGCCAGCGTCAGGAAGAACGGCTGGTAGTCATATTTGTTGGTGAGGCTGCGCAGCAACAGCACGGTGACCCCGGCGACCGCGATCGGGACCGGCGCGGTCAGGACGATGTTGGGCCAGGTGAACCAGCGCTGGGTGTACTGCACATTCAGGAACGGTGTTGCGATGCTGACCATGCCGATCGCGCCCAGCATCGCAATCAACAACACCCAGCTCAGATGGTAGGCGCGGTCGCGTAATTCGCCTTCGGTCTTCATCACCAGCCAGGTGGCGCCGAGCAGCGCATAGCCGACCACGAGCGATATCCCGGTCAGGATCGAGAACGGCGTCAGCCAGTCCCACCAGCCGCCGGCGTAATGACGGCCCGAGACCTGGATGCCTTGCAGGATCGCGCCGAGCGCAATGCCCTGGGCCAGGGTCGCCAATAGCGAACCGCCGGCGAACGCAAGGTCCCATTTGTTGCGTTCGCTCTGGGTACGCCAGCGGAATTCAAAAGCGACGCCGCGAAACACCAGCCCGAGCAGCATCACGATCATCGGCGTGTAGAGCGCCGGCATCAGTACGGCATAGGCCAGCGGAAATGCCGCCATCAGCCCGCCGCCGCCGAGCACCAGCCAGGTCTCGTTGCCGTCCCAGACCGGGGCGACGCTGTTCATGATGACGTCGCGGTCGGCCTTCTTCGGAAACAGCGGGAACAGGATACCGAGGCCGAGATCGAAACCGTCCATCACGACATAGACGAACACCGCAAAGGCGATGATGAAGGCCCAGATGGTCGGAAGGTCGATCGGGATCATCGCAACGCTCCCTCGGCGACGGTGGCGGCGGCGGGCGTGATGCCGGCGGCGCGGGCAGGGACGTGGCTGTCGGGTCCCTGTTCGCCATGATGCGGCGGCTGCGCCATCAGGCGCAGCAGGTAGATCACGCCGGCGGTGAACACGACGAAATAGACGATGATGAAGGCGATCAGCGACGAGGCGACGGCGGGCGCCGCCAGCGGCGATGCGGCGTCAACCGTCCGCAGCAATCCATACACCGTGAACGGCTGACGACCGGTCTCGGTGGTGATCCAGCCGGCGAGTACGGCGATGAAACCCGACGGCGCCATCGCGACCGCGAAGAGGTGCAGCAGCCGCGACTGGTACAGCGCACCGCGGAAACGCATCAGCAGGCTGAGCAGGCCGAGCCCCATCATCAGCAGCCCCATGCCGACCATGATCCGGAACGACCAGAACGTGATCGGCACCGGCGGCCAGTTTTCGCGCGGCACGGTGTCGAGCCCGGCCATCGGCGCGTCGAGCGAATGCTTGAGGATCAGCGAGCCCAGTTTGGGGACCGCCACCGCGTAATCCATTTTGCCCGCGGCCTGATTGGGCCAGCCGAACAGGTACAGCGGCGCGCCGTCCTTGTGGCTTTCGTAATGGCCTTCCATCGCCATGATCTTCACCGGCTGATGCTCCAGCGTGTTGAGCCCGTGCTGGTCGCCGGCGAGGATCTGGATCGGGGCGACGATCGTCGCCATCCACATCGCCATCGAAAACATCACGCGAGGCCCAGCCAGATGCTGGTCGCGCAGCAGATGCCAGGCGCCCACCGCGCCGACCACGAGCGCGGTGGTGAGATAGGCCGCCAGCACCATGTGCACCAGGCGGTAGGGGAACGACGGATTGAAGATCACCTTGAACCAGTCGGCCGCGATGAACTGGCCGGCTTCATTGACGGCGTGACCGGCCGGGGTCTGCATCCAGGAATTGGCGGACAGAATCCAGAACGCCGAAATCAGCGTTCCCACCGCGACCATCAGGGTCGCGAAGAAATGCAGTCTTGGGCCGACGCGATCGAGGCCGAACAGCATCACGCCGAGGAAGCCCGCTTCCAGGAAGAACGCGGTCAGCACCTCATAGGCCATCAGCGGGCCGATCACGGGCCCCGTCTTGTCGGAGAAGGCCGCCCAGTTGGTGCCGAACTGGTAGGACATCACGATGCCCGACACCACGCCCATGCCGAAGGCGACGGCAAAAATCTTCAGCCAGTAATTAAACAGGTTGATGTAGACCTCGCGCCCGGTCCACAGCCAGAGCGCTTCGAGCACCGCGAGATAACTGGCGAGCCCGATCGAGAAGGCCGGAAACACGATGTGGAACGACATCGTAAAAGCGAACTGCGCCCGGGCCAATACGACCGCATCCCAGCCTTCGAACATCGGCACCACCCATCATCGCTAACCTCGGGCGAACATAGCACGCCCGATGCGACGATAGTACCGCGCCTTTTGCAGGCGAGCCCGCTATCGTGTCAGTGTCCCGGCATCCGCGGGGCCATTGAGGCGCCGAATGATTTCTGCGCGCAGGGCGCGCGCCCCATTTTCGTCCTGCTTTGTCGGACAGCGGAATGTCTGGCCGGTGTGCAGCCGAATGCTGATGGCGTAGGTCCGGTGCTCGGCATCGGGCTCGCCGACCTCGATCGCCGCGACATCGCCTGCTCGGATCGTCTCGGCAGACGGCTCACCGTTCAACTTGATCCGCTCGATCCGGATTTCGCCCTGTCCGATGATCCAGAACGAGCCGGCCAGTCGGTGCGCGTATCGGTAGAGGGCAAAGGCAACGAGCAAGCCGAGCGGCAAGAGTAACCCGAGCGCCAATTCCGACTCGCCGATCCAGAATGCGATGAGGAATGGTAGCGCGCACAGGCCGGCCACGACCGGCAGGGTCATTCGAATCACGCGGCCGAACTCGGGGCTGAACGGCGAGCCAAGGGTGATCTCGGCGTTGCCGGCATCGAGCGGGTTGTCGACGAACGGGGCATCGGGAAGGCCGAGCAATTCCGTGACGGTTGCGGCGGTTTCGTTGACGCGCGTGATGTCCGGCAGCGGTGGCGAGATCAAGACATCCCCCGATGCCAGCCTGCATACGAGGCTGAAACTCGCCGGATAGCTGAACTTGTTCTTGCGGACCTGGATATCTGCGATGTCGTAATGGCTGATCATTCGCTTGTGCACCTGCCCAACCGGACGCTGCTCGCCGATCAGGATGCCGTCTCGCGTGATGATCCAGGCCACATTGCGCCACATTGCGCTCAAGGATGGCAAAACCGATCAGGAACAATCCGATCGGCGCGGCCCAGAGCGCAGGAATAAATGGCCGACCGCCCGAGGCCCAGGAAAGCAGGCCCGGGACGAGAATCAGCAAAACGACGGCGCCGGAGCCCGCCTGGACAAACCTTTCCCTGAGCGAGGATCCATTGCGCAGCCGAACGTCATCCGGGTTTGCCGCAGCATCCATGGTCGGCGGCAAACACCACGACCGGCTCGATCCCGTCAAGCAACAAAGTGTGCGCGATCACCCGATGATGATCTCGCCGGTCATACCGCACAGCACCTGCCGTCGGCGCCCTTGATGCCGTAGCGCGTTTGCCGCGACAAATCGTCCGCCGCGATCGCCGCAACCTGAGACCAGGCCGAGCGCAGCGGCGGCCGCCCGGCGCACCGCGACAGGGGGCCAGCCTCGTGACGCTCCCGCGAAATTCGATGGATCGAGTGAGGGAATTGCCGTGCTCGCAAATGCGAATGATTTGCAAAAGGATGAGCTAAGATAAATTGCCTTCAAATACAGAGCGACCCGGCTGGGGGGCATCCCGGCCGGGTCGTTGGAGGTTCTTGGGAGGTTGAGCTTGGGTCGGCTGGTCAGAAACTCGTGAGTTGGTGTTGCGTTGTTGATGATGGGTATAGCGGCCGAGTTTTTCCGGGTGATGTCGTTGATTGTTTCATTTGTTTCGTCGCCTTTAATTTTTGGCTTCGAAACCGACCCGGTTTTTCGGCTCCAATATCCCCCTTAATCTATTGAAATAGCTAGGTTTTATGCTGCGATGCTGTCCACGCCGGCGACCTTAAGCAAGTCGACCAATTGTTTGCGGGCATAAAACATCCGGGTCTTCACCGTGCTTTGGGGAATGCCGATGATCGCACCGGCCTCTTCCACTGACTTCTCATGGTAGTAGACGAGGTTGATGATCTCGCGATGCGCCGGTGACAACTTGGCGACACAGGCGCGCAGGATGGCGCTGGTGTTGCTGCGGTCGAGCGACGCCTCCGGGGTGTCGGCTTCGTCGGCGATTTCGAGCACGTCCTCCTGGTCGATGTCCTCATGCTTGCGCTGGCGCAGCGCGGTCAGCGCCTTGAAACGGGCGATCGATAGCAGCCAGGTCGAAACCTGGGAACGGCCCTCGAACTGGGCGGCGGTGCGCCACACGTCCAGGAACACCTGGCTGACCAGGTCTTCGGCCGTCGTGGTATCGCGCACCATGCGCAGGATGAAGCGATAAACGCGGACGTTGTGCCGGGAATAGAGCACGTGCATCGACGTGCGGTCGCCTGTGGCAATGCTATCCAGCAGCATTTCGTCGGACGTCGCGCGGGCGTCGACAATATGCTTCTTGGCTGCAGCGTTGATGGCAATCACGTTCGGCATGACAGGCTCCCAGTTCGCCGCTTGGCGGCGTGTCGTTGGGAGGATTTCTAGTTAAGGATCGTTTCGGGACGTCTGCACGCCAAGGGGAAAATGGTTTCGTGCCGGGGAGAATTGTTTCGTCGCGGCCGCGGCGACGAAACATTCGGGGCAAAAACAGGAATGATTTCAATATGCGGAAAATTGGATGATTTCAGCGCGGGAAAAGTTCCACCGGCCACAAAAATTGTCGTCCCGGGCGAAGGCCGGGACGACGTAGCCGCTAACCCTTGTCGCCGGTCGGCGAGAACAGATAGCCGCCGCCGCGGATGGTGCGGATCACGGCGGGCTTGGTCGGATCGATCTCGATCTTGCGCCTGATCCGCATGATGCGAAGGTCGACGGCGCGGTCGAAGGCTTCGGCGTCTCGCGCATTGGCGAGCTCGAGCAGCCGCTCGCGCGACAGTACCCGCTTCGGGTTGGCCGCGAACACTTTCAGAAGCCCGAATTCGGACGCGGTCAGCGGATGCTCGTTGCCTTCGTCGTCGCGCAGCGCCTGGGCTTCGAGATCGAGCCATTTGGTGCCGAACCGCACCAATTGCTCCTTTTCCGCCTTGGTGCTGGTGGCTTCGGGGGCTGCCACCTTCACCGGCGCGCTCCGGCGCAGCACCGAGCGGATGCGCGCCATCAATTCGCGCAGTTCGCACGGCTTTGCGATGTAATCGTCGGCACCGAGCTCGAGGCCGACGACGCGGTCGATCGGGCTTGCGGTCGCGGTCAGCATGATGACGGGAACGTTGATGCGGCTTTTCAGGTCGCGGATGATCGAAAGCCCGTCTTCCTCGGGCATGTTGAGGTCGAGCACCACGAGGTCGGGCACATTGGTCTCGATCACGCCCCGCAGGCTCTTGCCGCCATCGCACAGCGTCACGGCAAAGCCGTGCATCTTGAGGTAATCGCCGACCATCTCGCGGGCCGGCGCCTCGTCGTCGACGATGATGATGTGCTGGCTCTGGGTCATGACGTCTCTGCTGCCGGCAGTGTTACCGTAAAGGTCGACCCCTGTCCGGGGCCGCGGCTGTCGGCGGTCACATGGCCGCCATGCATGTCGATGATGCGTTTGACGATCGACAGGCCAAGGCCCGTCGAGCTTTCGCCGGCGGTCGGCTTGGCCGACAGTCGCTGAAAGCGGCCAAACAGCCGGCCGAGGTCTTCAGGTGACAATCCCGCGCCCTCGTCCGTGATCCGCACGACCGTGTTGTCACCCTCATGGGTGACGCCCACCGTGATCTTGCCGCCGATCGGCGAATACTTGATGGCATTGCTGACCAGATTGTCGATCGCCTCGCGAATCCGGTCGGCGTCGCACATGGTGACGAAGTTCGGCGGTGCGGAGACACTGATGGACTGCTGCTTGTTGACGGCCGAGGGCAGGTTGGCGTCGGTGACTTCGGCCACCAATGCAGCGACATCGACCGGCTCGCGGCGGATGGTGATGTCGAAAGCGTCGGCCATCGCATCCGAGATCAGGTGATCGACCATCGATGTCAGGCGCTTGGTGGCGTCACGGATGTGATCGACCTGCGCGGTGACGTTTTCCTTCGGCGAACCGGCGCTGATCAGTTCGGTCAGCATTTCGGTGCGGCCGAGGATGACGCCGAGCGGATTCTTCAGGTCGTGCGCGACGGTGCCGAGGATTTCGTTCTTGAAGCCGTTGGCGCGCTGTAGCCGCAGCCATTGCGCCGACAGCCGGCGGTTGGCCTGCATCAGCGCACGGGTGCGCTGGGCGACGCGGTCTTCGAGCTGGGTGTTGGCCGCGTGCAGCTGCTGATAGAGGATCACATTGTCGAATGCGATCGACAGCCGGCTGGAGAAGATCTCGACCAGCGCGCGGTCGGTATCGGAAAGCTGGCGCTCGGCCTGCAGCAGCACCACGACTTCGCGGCCGCTTCCGGTGCGCAGATAGAGCACGCTGCGATGATCGGCGAACTCGTTCTTGCGGCGCGTGAAGGCGGCTTCCACCATCTGCCGCAAATCCGGATCGAGCGCCTTGGAGCTGGTGGTGCCGATGAAGCGGCTGTAGCAGCCCGAGCCCGCCAGCACCGAGAACTCGCTGCCGGCCGCGCCGTCGTCGCGCAGCACCAATATGCCGGCGCAATCGACGTTGAGCAGCGAAGCCAGTTGCGTCAGCACGCCTTCGGCGAGCCGTTGCATCGATTTGAAGTCGTACAGCGTCGAGGCGGCATCGATGATGATTTCCAGCCCGCGCCGCGTCTGCACCATGCGCTCGAGCTGCTGGTAGCTGCGCAGGGCCGCGGTCAGCGAGGTGAACAGCTTGTCGGCCGTGAGCTCGGTCTTGGCCTTGTAGTCGTTGATGTCGTACTGGACGATGACGCGGCGCTCGGGGGCCTGGCCGGGCTGGCCGGTACGCAGGATGATGCGGACGGTTTCGTTCCGGATGTCGTTGCGGATGTACTCGACGAGGTCGAGGCCGGCGACGTCGGTTTCCATGATGACGTCGAGCAGCACGGCCGCGATATCCGGATTGTCGCGCATCAGGACGCGGCCTTCGGCCGCAGAATAGGCCGACAGTATTTCCAGCGTGGCGCCTTGCAGATTGTAATCGCTCAGCGCAAAACGGGTGCCTTCATGCACCGCGTGGTCGTCGTCGATGACGGCGATCTTCCATTTGCGTTCGGACGAAACTTCCGGAATGGCGTCGGAATCGTCGATCAGGTGGAGGACATCGTCCTGTTCGGCCATGGAGGAGTTCCGTCGGCTGTGGCTTGCTGTGTGATCGTGGGGCCGCCGGCTGCGATCCCCTTGGCTACCCTGGGCATAATAATGCGGAAAGTGGTGCCTTGTCCCAGCCTTGACTCCAGCATCATCCGGCCGCCAAGCTGTTGAGTGACAAGATTATAGACGATATGCAAGCCCAGTCCGGTGCCGCCCTCGTTGCGGCGCGTGGTAAAGAACGGGTCGAAGGCCTGCCGCTGGACGTCGGGCGTCATTCCGGCCCCGTCGTCGGCAAAAATGATCTCGACATCGTCACTGCCGCGGGCCCGGGCCGAAAGCGAAATCGTGCCGGAACGGCCGTCGGCGAAGGCATGATTGGCGGCGTTGAGGAAAAGATTGGTTAAGATCTGGCCGTAGGAGCCGGGATAGCCGTCGATCAGGAGGCCGTCGGGAACGTCGACCGACAGCGTGATCGCCGCCTTCTTCAGCACCGGCCGCAAGCTCGCGACGATCTGGTCGGTGGCCTCGCCGAGGCTGAATTGCCGGCGCTCGGCATGCGAGCGGTCGACGGCGACCTGCTTGAACGACTGGATCAGTTCGCCGGCGCGATGCAGATTGCCCACCAATTGGCTTGCAGCGTCGCGCGAACTCTTGACGAACTCGTCGAGCTTGGAGCGGCGCAGCGGCTCGGTGCGCAGCTCGGACTCGAATATCTCGGCGCGGCGCGCGAAGCTCGATGCCACCGTCAGGCTGATGCCGATCGGGTTGTTGACCTCGTGGGCGACGCCGGCAACGAGGCCCCCCAGCGCCGCCAGGCGCTCGGCATCGATCAGGTTCTGCTGGGCGGTATTGAGTTCGAGCAGCGCGCTCTCGGCCTTTTCCTTGGACGCGCGCAGTTCGTCCTCGGTCTTGCGCTTGGCGATGGCGTTTTCGCGGAACACTTCCACCGCGCGCGCCATCGCGCCGACCTCGTCCTTGGCCGACGTGCCCTGCACGCTGCGATCGTAATTGCCGGAGGTGATCGCGTGCATCGCCGCCAGGATCTGTTGCAGCGGCAGGCGGATCGACAGCGCGATGAGCACGCCGGCGGACAGGATGATGCCGAGGAAGATCACGGCGATCGACAACACCCGGCGCGAGATGCCCGCCAGCGTCCGGTCGAAGGTTTCCTGCGCTTTTTGCTCGCGCTGGCGCATCTTCACCGACAGGCCGTCGATCACGCCGATCGCATCGGCCTGGCTGGCGTCGATGGTGTTGCGCAGCAATTCGGTCCGGATCGCGAGTTGCTCGGTCAGTTTCGCCATTCCCTCGCGCAAGGCCAGCGTTTTGGCATGCAGCCGCGTCAGCGCCATGCGCTGCAAATCATTGTCCGCGAGGTCGGACATCACGGGGATGGTCTTTTCGATCGTCTCGGTGTTGCGGCGGGCGTCTTCGGCGGAGGCTGACGCCAGCGAGAGATAATAGGAGTTGGCGGCGACCAGCATCCCGGTGAACGCCTCGCGCGATTTTCCGAGCGACGGCCAGATCAGCGCATCGCGATGCCCGGTGGCGCCTTCGATGATGGAATAGAGGCCGGCCATGTCCTTGGCCGGTCCCAGCACCTGCTGCTCGTAGGTTTTCGCGATCGTCGCCTGGACCGCGCGCAGCTCACCGAAACCGTTGAGGAAGCGGTCGGTGACCTGCTCGAGCTGTTCGACCGACCCCGAAAGCATCGGGTCGTTGGCGGCGCGGTTGGTCAGGGTGCCGAGCACCGCTTCGCGCAGCAGCAGGATCTCCGCGAACAGCTCCGGGCTCGGCTGGTTGATGTAGCGATGGATCAGGTTCTGCAGCCGGCTGGTTTCGCTTTCCAGCAGCGCCAGGATCTTGTCGGAATCCCTGACATGGCGGACATCTTCCCAGGCCGAACCGAGCACCTTGGCGCCGTTCCAGATCAGCGCGGCCAGCACCACGACGACGGCGGAGTTCAGCGCTGCGATCGACAGGATGCGCCAGCGGATCGGAACCGCACGCAGCACCTGGACGATGCGAAAGCGGCCGCGCACGGCGAGACTCGCCGGCCGTTCCACTGATCCTTCCTGTTGCGGGGTTTCGGCCAAGTCACTGCACCCTGCGAATTCGTTCGATCAATGGCGCGATCGCCGGATCCTCACCGGGCTGGCGCGATTGGTGGCGGCCGGCGGTGCGCTCCGCAACCATGTCGTGTGGCGCCTGTGCGGTGGGATGGCCCTGGGCCTCGGTGTCGGCGGCACGAAATTCGCGCGCCAAGGCGCCCGTCGAGGCCGCTGTCAGGAACAACGCCAGAACAAGCTTCATGGTCCGCGAAAGGTCGGCGCGGCAAGACACAGGCAACAATTCCCCTTGTGAAGAAGTCTGTGGCGGGACGAAAAGGTTCAATGCTTTCTTGTAACAGGAGGCGTTCGTTTTTAGCAGAAGGTACTTGGGCTTGGCTATCCGGAGCACGTTGCAATCATTAATTGTGCGCTGCGACGGCAGTAGTGGATTGAAACCGCGGGCGCGGGCCTCTATGACGGCGCAGCGCGCCGATTTGATCGCGCTCTCGACAAGCGGTTTTGGCAAAGTGATTCATCAGTGAAGTCGGCCTGGAGGCTTTTTCGATACATCGCGCTTGCGGTCATTGCGCTGGTGTCTCCGGCGCAGGCGACCACCGAGATCATGTGGTGGCACGCGATGTCGGGTGAACTCGGCAAGCAGCTCGAGAGGCTCGCGGCCGACTTCAACGCCTCGCAATCCGATTACCGGATCGTTCCGACCTACAAGGGCAACTACACCGAAACGGTCACGGCGGCGATCTTCGCCTTCCGTTCGCGCAGCCAGCCCGCCATCGTTCAGGTCAACGAGATCGCGACCGCCACGATGATGGCGGCGAAGGGGGCGATCTATCCGGTGTTCGAACTGATGCGCGACCAGTCGGAGCCGTTCTCGCCGTCCGCGTATCTGCCGGCCGTCGCCGGATATTACTCCGATGTGGCCGGCAACATGCTGTCGTTCCCGTTCAATACCTCGACGCCGATCCTCTACTACAACAAGGACATGTTCCGCGCGGCCGGCCTCGATCCGGAAGTGGCGCCGAAAACCTGGCCCGAGGTCGGGGCCGCGGCGAAGCGGTTGCGCGCATCGGGCGCGGCCTGCGGCCTGACCACCTCCTGGCCGTCCTGGATCAATGTCGAGAACTTCTCGGCATTCCATAATCTGCCGCTGACCACCAAGGCCAACGGGTTCGGCGGTCTTGATGCCGAACTGACCTTCAACAACCCGATCGTGGTGCGCCACATTACGCAGCTTGCGGAATGGCAGGCCACGAAAGTGTATGATTATAGCGGCCGCGGCCAGTCGGCCGAGCCGCGATTCCAGAAAGGCGAGTGCGGCATCTTCATCGGCTCATCGGCGACGCGCGCCGACATCAAGGCCAACTCGAAGTTCGAAGTCGGCTACGGCATGATGCCGTATTATCCCGACGTAGCGGGCGCGCCGCAAAACAGCATCATCGGCGGCGCGACCCTGTGGGTGCTGCGCGACCGGCCGCGCCCCGAATATACCGGCGTCGCCAAGTTCTTCGCGTATCTGTCGAAGCCGGAAGTCCAGGCGGCCTGGCACCAGAACACCGGCTATCTGCCGATCACCCGCGCCGCCTTCGACCTCACGCGGGCGCAGGGGTTCTACGACCGCAATCCCGGGGCGGCGATCTCGATCGAACAGATGACCCTGAATCCGCCGACCGAGCACTCCAGGGGAATCCGGCTTGGCTCCTTTGTCCTGATCCGCGACGCGATCGATGAAGAACTGGAGCAGGTCTTCAGCGGCAAGCGCACCGCACAGGCAGCCCTCGACCTCGCCGCCGAGCGCGGCAACCGCCTGCTGCGCCAGTTCGAACGGGCGAATCCGGACCGGTAGGCCTTTCCGTCATTGCGAGCGTAGCGAAGCAATCCATTGCGCGGCATAATGGAAGGATGGATTGCTTCGTCGCTATCGCTCCTCGCAGCAATGACGGCTGGGGATGACACTGTCTCTGCCAACGCTGTCCGATTTCGAAGCCTTTCAGGCCTGGCGCGCCGATCAGTCCCGGTGGCTACCGGTCGCGCTCGACATCGCCCACAGCCATGGTTTGAAAACCGCCGCGCCGCATGTTTTTGCGACCGGTACCAACCTCGTCGCGGGTCTCGGCGATGAGTTGATCCTGAAAATCTTTCCGCCGATCCTTCGTCAGCAATTCGTCTCCGAGCGTGCGTCGCTGACGCAATTGCAGGGCCGGTTGAGCATCCCAATCCCCATAATCCTGTGCGAAGGCGAACGCGACGGCTGGCCGTATCTCGTCATCACGCGGCTACACGGCACCGTCGGTTCCGAAATATGGCCGGCGCTGCCGGAAGACCAGAAGGAGCGCGTGCTCGGGCAGATCGGCGCGACCATTGCGGAAGTGCAGCGCGCGCCGCCCGGCCAGCTCGCAAATATCGAGCCGGGATGGCCGCGATTCATATCGAAACAAATCGAAGGCTGTCGCGCGCGGCACACGCGCCTCGGCCTGCCGCCAAAATTTCTCGACGGGTTCGACGACCTGCTGCGCGATGCCCGCGCGCTCATTCCCTTGGATCAACCGGTCATCCTGGTCGGCGAATACATTCCGGAAAATTTTCTGCTTAGCCGGGGCGGCAATGGCTGGCACGTCGCCGGACTGTTCGACTTCGGTGACGTGATGACGGGGTTTGGCGAATACGACCTGCTCGGTCCGAGCGCCTTCATGACGGCCGGGATGCGGCGGAGGGTCCGCAGCCTGCTCGAGGGTTTTGGGTATTCGGACGCCGAGATCAATCCGGCGATGAAGCGGCGGCTGATGGCGCTGCTGCTGCTGCATCGGGTCAGCGATCCGATCCGGCATATCCAGATCGAGGGCTGGCAGGAAAGGGCCGGCGATCTCGTCGAATTGCAGGAACTGCTCTGGCCGACCTGATAGGTGCGACGAAATCGCACAGCAAACAGGCGTTCGATATATCTGCATATTTTATGAGCAAGTATGTATCTTTGTATGCAACATTGGTTCCTTTGTTCAAACAGCCTGTCACCAAAAATCGATATCGAGTAGCATTTTCAATCCATTAGCCGAATCGCAGGGTTTCGTTAAGATTTGGCACGAACCTTGCGATTCCCAGCTCCAGCCGTTCCCCTCGGGCGTTGGAGCATCCCATGAAGCGTCGCGATTTCCTGAAATCCGTCACCGGCGTTGCCGCGGGCGCGCTGGTGCCGGCGCCGGCCATTTTCTCCGCCGCCAAGGCCGATGCGCGGTCGGAGACGCTGCTGATCGTCTCGGAGGGCGGCCCCAACAACCTCGACATCCACGGCGTCGGCACCAACGTGCCCGGCTATGAAGTGTCGTGGAATTGCTACGACCGTCTGATCACCCATGAGATGAAGAGCGGTCCCGGCGGCGTGCCGTATTACGACCGCGACAAGTTCAAGGGTGAACTCGCCGACGACATGAAGATCGACGACATGTCGGTGACCTTCAAGCTGAAGAAGAACGCGAAATTCCACGACGGCACGCCGGTGACGTCAAAGGATGTCAAATGGTCGCTCGATCGCGCGGTCTCGGTCGGCGGCTTCCCGACCTTCCAGATGAGCGCGGGCTCGCTGACCAAGCCCGAGCAGTTCGTGATCGTCGACGATTCCACGCTGCGCGTCGACTTTGCCAGGAAAGACCGCCTGACGATCCCCGATCTCGCCGTCATCGTGCCCTGCGTCGTCAACTCCGAACTGGTGAAGAAGAACGCCTCCGAAAAGGATCCCTGGGGTCTCGAATACACAAAACAGCAGACCGCAGGCTCCGGAGCCTACAAACTGACAAAGTGGACCGCCGGCACCGAAGTGATCATGGAGCGCAACGACGAATGGGTCGGCGGTCCCCTGCCGAAGATCAAGCGCGTGATCTGGCGCATGGTGCCGCAGGCCGGCAACCGCCGCGCGCTGCTCGAGCGCGGCGACGCCGACATCTCCTATGAGTTGCCGTTCAAGGATTTCCAGGAGCTGAAATCGGCCGGCAAGCTCAACATCGTGTCGCTGCCGTTCAGTAACGGCATCCAGTATATTGGAATGAACGTCACCAAGCCGCCGTTCGACAATCCGAAGGTGCGCGAGGCGATGGCCTACGCGATGCCGTACCAGAAGATCATGGACGTGGTGCTGTTCGGCCTCGCCAATCCGATGTTCGGCGCAGCCGCCGACAAGGCGACCGAAGTGGCATGGCCGCAGCCGACCAAATACGTCACCGACATGGCCAAGGCCAAGGCGCTGCTCACCGAGGCCGGTTATGCCAACGGCTTCGAGACCACGATTTCGTTCGACCTCAATTTCGCCGGGGTCAATGAGCCGCTCTGCGTGCTGGTGCAGGAGAGCCTTGCCCAGCTCGGCATCAAGACCACGATCAACAAGATTCCCGGCGCCAACTGGCGCACCGAGCTGAACAAGAAGGAAATGCCGCTCTACACCAACGTATTCTCGGGTTGGCTCGATTACCCCGAATACTTCTTCTACTGGTGCTATCACGGCAACAATTCCGTCTTCAACACCATGAGCTACAAGTCGCCGGAGATGGACAAACTGATCGACGGCGCGCGCAACGCCGCCTCGATCGGCGACAAGGCGACCTACGACAGCGATGTAAAGGGTTTCGTCGATCTCGCCTTCAAGGACATCCCGCGCATTCCGCTGTATCAGCCCTTCGTCAACGTCGCGATGCAGAAGAACATCTCGGGCTATCAATACTGGTTCCACCGCCGCCTCGACTATCGCGCGCTGGTGAAGGCGTAACGTCGTGATGGTCGCGCGCGAGACCTCTGCGTTTGTGGTGAGTGAGGGAGGCGCGATCCTCTCATTCCCTCCCCCCTTGCGGGGGAGGGGCAGGGAGAGGGGTAACCACGGGTACCGCTTTCTCAGCTTACCCCTCTCCCCAACCCTCCCCCGCAAGGGGGGAGGGAGCGCACCGGGTCGTATTGCGAGGTCGGGGATACAATTGGCGCGGAGCATCCCATGCTGACCATGATCGGCAAGCGGTTGATGTTTGCGATCCCGTCGCTGATCGGGGTCGTGATCGTGACGTTCCTGCTGACGCGCGCGTTGCCCGGCGATCCGGCCGCGTATTTCGCCGGGCCCGCGGCGACCAAGGAGGCGGTCGAGCAGATCCGCAAGAAGCTGGGTCTCGACAAGCCGCTGATCGAACAGTTCGTCCGCTACACCAACGATCTCGCCCATGGCGATTTCGGCAATTCGCTGACGACGGGCCAGCCCGTCGCCGCCGAAATCCGCAACCGGCTGCCGGCGTCCGCCGAATTGACCTTGCTCGGCCTGTTCGTATCCATCGTGATCGCCATCCCGCTCGGCGTGCTCGCCGCCACGAGGCCGGGATCGTGGATCGATCACCTCTGCCGGGTGACGACGACGGCCGGTGTGTCGCTGCCGGTGTTCTTCACGGGGCTGGTGCTGGTCTATGTGTTCTATTTCCGGCTCGGCTGGTCGCCGGCGCCGCTCGGCCGGCTCGACGTGTTCTACAGCGCGCCGAACACGGTGACCGGCTTCTATCTGATCGACACCTTGATCGCGCGCGATTTCGAGACGTTTCGTTCGGCATTGAGCCAGCTCATTTTGCCGGCGACGACGCTGGCGATCTTCTCGTTGGCGCCGATCGCACGCATGACGCGGGCCTCGATGCTGGCGGTGCTGGCGTCGGACTTCGTGCGCACCGCGCGCGCCAGCGGCCTGTCGCCGGGCACCGTCATCGTCACCTATGCGTTCCGCAATGCGATGCTGCCGGTCATCACCACGCTCAGCATGGTGTTCTCGTTCCTGCTCGGGGCCAACGTGCTGGTGGAGAAAGTCTTCGCCTGGCCCGGCATCGGCTCCTATGCGGTGGAAGCTCTGATCTCGTCGGACTTCGCGCCGGTGCAGGGCTTTGTGCTGACCATGGCGGTCATGTACGTGCTGCTCAATCTAATAATCGACATTCTCTATGGCGTGATCGATCCGCGCGTGAGGCTGGAGGGGTAAGCATGAGCACCGTTGCGCCTGCCGCCGTTGAACCTGCCGGTCCCGCACGAACCTCGGGACTGGCGGCGATCTTCGAACACACCCGCTATGTGCTCGGCGAGAATCGCGTCACCGCCTTTGCCTTTGGGCTATTGGTCGTGATCCTGTTCGCCGCGATCTTCGGGCCGTATGTCGTGCCCTATGATCCCCTGGCGAGCGACACCACCGTGGCATTGAAGGCGCCGTCTGCGGCGCACTGGTTCGGCACCGATCAATTGGGCCGCGACATCTTCAGCCGCGTCATTGTCGCGACCAGGCTGGATACGTTCATTGCGGTGGCTTCCGTGGCACTGGTGTTCCTGATGGGCGGCCTTGCCGGCATCGCCGGCGGCTATTTCGGCGGCTGGACCGACCGCATCGTCGGACGCATCGCCGACACCATCATGGCGTTTCCGCTGTTTGTGCTGGCGATGGGTATCGTCGCGGCACTTGGCAATACCGTGCAGAACATCATCATCGCCACCGCGATCGTGAATTTTCCGCTCTATGCCCGCGTCGCCCGCGCCGAGGCCAATGTCCGCCGCAACGCCGGCTTCGTGCAGGCGGCGCGACTGTCGGGTAATGGCGAGTTCCGGATTCTTTTGGTGCACATTTTGCCGAATATCATGCCGATCATGATCGTGCAGATGTCGCTGACCATGGGTTACGCCATCCTCAACGCCGCCGGCCTTTCCTTCATCGGCCTTGGCGTGCGGCCGCCGACGGCGGAATGGGGCATCATGGTTGCGGAGGGCGCCGGTTTCATGGTGTCGGGCGAATGGTGGATCGCGCTGTTTCCGGGTCTCGCGCTGATGATCGCGGTGTTCTGCTTCAACCTGCTTGGCGACGGTCTGCGCGATATCGTCGACCCGCAGCGAAGAACCTGAGGATGAGCCGATGACCGCGCAGCCATTGCTCGACGTCAACGACCTCACGGTGGAATTCGCCACGCGGCGCGGCATCGTCAAAGCCGTGCAGCACGTCAACATCTCCGTGGCCAAGGGCGAGACGCTCGGTATCGTCGGCGAGTCCGGTTCCGGCAAGTCGGTGACGTCATATGCGGTCATGCGGATCCTCGATCGCGCCGGCAGGATCGCCGAGGGCTCGGTGATGTTTTCCGGCATCGACGTCAAGGCCGCGACCGAGAACCAGATGCGCGATCTGCGCGGCCGCGAAATCTCGATGATCTTCCAGAACCCGCGCGCGGCGCTCAATCCGATCAGAAAGGTCGGCGACCAGATCGAGGACGTGTTGCGCCAGCACGTGCAGCAGACCCAGGTAGCCGATCGCGGCGAGAAGGCGATCGAGGCGCTGGAACAGGTCAAGATCGCCCGCCCGCGCGAGCGCTACCACGCCTATCCGTTCGAACTGTCCGGCGGCATGTGCCAGCGCGTGGTGATCGCGCTGGCGCTGGCCTGCAATCCGCAACTCCTGATCGCGGACGAGCCGACCACCGGGCTGGATGTGACGACGCAGAAGGCCGTGATGGATTTGATCGTCGAGCTGACAAAGCGGCGCGGCATGTCGACCATCCTGATCACGCATGATCTGGGGTTGGCCGCCGCCTATTGCGATCGCGTGGTCGTGATGGAAAAGGGCAAGGTCGTGGAAACGGCGAAATCGGCCGACATCTTCGCTAGCCCCGAGCACGCCTATACCAAGAAGTTGATGCGCGCGACGCCCCGGCTCGGCGTCACCTTGCGCGATCTGCTGCCGGAAGAGGACGCCGCGGCGTTGCCACCTGTCATGGTTGGACCTGATCCGGCCATCCATCATTCTTCGAAAGGTTCTTCTGAAGCGATGGACTCCCGGGTCAAGCCCGGGGGCGACGAGATTGGCAAGCCGCTTCTCGCGGTCGAAAGACTGGTCAAGGAATATCCGCGCCAGGGTGCCACCGCCGTTCTCGGCAAGCTGTTCTCGCGCAAGCCGCCGGTCGAGGCCGAAATTTTCCGCGCCGTCGATGGCATCAGCTTTACGGTCGGCCATGGCGAGAGCGTCGGCCTGGTCGGTGAATCCGGCTGCGGCAAATCGACCACGTCGATGATGGTGATGCGGCTATTGGACCAGACCTCGGGTCGCATCGTGTTCGACGGCGACGAGATCGGCACCATGCCGCCCAACGCGTTTGCGCGGCTGCCGCTGCGCAAGAGCATCCAGATGGTGTTCCAGGATCCGACCGACAGCCTCAATCCGCGCTTCACGGCGGCCCGCGCCATCGTCGATCCGATCATGCAACTCGGTGATATCAGGGGACGCGACGCGCTGCGCGCCCGCTGCGAGGAACTCGCCGGGCTGGTCGGCCTGCCGGTCAATCTGCTCGATCGCTTTCCGCATCAATTGTCCGGCGGCCAGAAGGCCCGCGTCGGCATTGCGCGCGCGATTGCGCTGCACCCAAAACTCGTGATCCTCGACGAGCCGACCGCGGCGCTCGACGTTTCCGTGCAGGCGGTGGTGCTCAATCTCTTGCAGGACCTCAAGTCGTCCTTGGGTATGAGCTATCTGTTCGTCTCCCATGATTTGAATGTGGTGCGCCTGCTGTGCGATCGTGTCATCGTGATGCGCGCGGGACGAATCGTCGAACAGGGACTGTCCGAACGGGTCTTGGGCGATCCGCAGGATGCCTATACAAGGGAACTGCTGACGGCGATCCCGCATCCGCCGTTGCCGGTTCACTAATGCATGATCCGGAAAAGTGGAGACCGGTTTTCCGAAGAGATCATGCTCAGAAGCGTTGATTGGGAGCGAAATGACCGAACCTCTGGACGACTATATCGATGCCGTCGCGAAAGCGCTGGCGCTGCCGGTGGAAGATTCCTGGCGGCCTGCGGTGCGCGCCAATCTCGAAGTTTCGTTGCGGCTCGCGCGGCTGGTCGACGAGTTTTCCTTGCCCGACGAAACCGAGCCCGCCAGTGTCTTCGCAGCCTGACCGCGCCATGACGGCTCAAGAAATCGCGCAGGCCGTGGCTGGCGGCAAGATGACCGCGCTCGCCGCGACCGAGGCGGCGCTGGCGCGGATCGCCAGGCATGATGCGGTGTTGAATTCCTTTACCGACGTCACCGCCGAACGCGCGCGTGCGAAAGCGCATGCCGTCGATGCCGCTGTCGCCGCCGGGCAAAAAGTCGGTCCGCTCGCCGGCGTGCCGTTCGCGGTGAAGAACCTGTTCGACGTCAAGGGCCTGCCGACGCGCGCGGGCTCAAAGATCAACCGCGACCTCGCGCCCTCGGCACGCGACGCTACGCTGGTCGAGCGCATGGAAGCGGCGGGCGCCGTGCTGGTCGGCGCCCTCAATATGGGCGAATACGCCTACGATTTTACGGGCGAGAATGTCCATGACGGCCCGTCGCGCAATCCGCATGATCCGACGCGGATGACCGGCGGCTCCTCCGGCGGCTCGGGCAGCTCGGTCGGCGGGGGGCTGGTGCCGATCGCGCTGGGCTCGGACACCAATGGATCGATCCGGGTGCCGTCGTCGTTCTGCGGAATTTTTGGTCTGAAGCCGACCTATGGCCGGCTGTCGCGGGCGCGGTCGTTTCCGTTCGTCGCCAGTTTCGATCATCTCGGGCCGTTAGCACGCAGCGTCGGCGACCTCGCGCTGGCTTATGATGCGATGCAGGGGCCTGATGCCGATGATGCCGCGTGCACGACGCGCCCGGTCGAGCCGGTGATGTCGCAGCTCACGCAGGGCATTGGCGGATTGCGGGTCGCGATTGCCGGGGGCTATTTCCAGAAGAACGTGTTTCCGGAAGCCGTCGAGGCCGTCGCACGCATCGCCAAGGCGCTCGGAGCCACAAAGACCATTGAAATCCCAGAGGCCGCGCGCGCCCGCGCCGCAGCTTACGTCATCTCGACCACCGAAGGCGCCTCGCTGCATCTCGACCGTCTGCGCAAGCGCCCCCATGATTTCGATCCCGCGGTGCGTGACCGCCTGATCGCGGGCGCGATGGTGCCGGCGCCATTGGTCGACCGGGCGCAGAAATTCCGCCGCTGGTATCGCGCGCAGGTGCTCGAGCTGTTCAAATCGGTCGACGTGATCATTGCGCCGGCCACCCCCTGCATCGCGCCGAAGCTTGGCCAGGTGACGTTCAAGCTCGATGGCGTCGAACTGCCGGTGCGCGCCAATATCGGCATCCACACCCAGCCGATTTCCTTCATCGGGCTTCCGGTGGTTGCGGTGCCGGTGCCGCTGGAGCCGATGCCGATCGGCGTCCAGATCATCGCCGCACCCTGGCGCGAGGACATCGCGCTGCGTGTTGCCCACGCGCTGGAGCAGTCCGGCGCTGCCGCAGCGCCCGCGCCGAGAGGAATTTAGCCATGGAACTCGATCTTCCCGACGTGCTCGCCGAGGTCACCGCACAGTTCGCGCGCTATGAGAAGGCGCTGGTCTCGAACGACGTCGCGGTGCTCGATGAATTGTTCCGCAACGATCCCCGCACGCTGCGCTACGGGATCAATGAAAATCTCTACGGCTATCAAGCGATCATGGCGTTCCGCGCCGGACGCTCGCCGGTCGGGCTGATGCGCAGGACCGACAAGACGGTCATCACCACCTATGGCCGCGATACCGCGGTCGCCTCGACCTTGTTCTATCGCGATGTGTGGGGCGGCAAGAAGGTCGGGCGGCAGATGCAGACCTGGGTGCGTTTCCCCGAGGGGTGGAGAATCGTCGCCGCCCATGTCAGCATCATCGACGAACCGGCATCGTAGGGAACCTGGGTCAAAGGATTTGGATCAACCCGCATGAGCCTTGACGATCTTCCGACGCGCAGCCCGCAACCGGGCTCGGGGTCAGATCCGGTGGTGCGGCGCGTCGATCGTGCCTCACCGCAGACGGACAAGATCACGCGCGCCGAGGAATTGCGGCTGCAACTCGCCGACGAGATCGTGCGCGGCGTGCTGGCGCCGGGATCGGGGCTGGATGAAACCGATATTGCGCGCCGCTTCAGCGTGTCGCGAACGCCGGTGCGCGAGGCGCTGCGCCAGCTGGTCGCCAGCGGTCTGGTGGAATCCCGCGCCCATCGCGGCGCGGTCGTGGCGCAGCCGTCGATCGAGCGGCTGACCGGCATGTTCGAGGCGATGGCCGAGCTGGAAGCGCTATGCGCCGGGCTCGCCGCGGAACGGATGCCGGCGGCCGAGCGCCAGAAGCTGGAAGGCATCCACGAGGAATTGCGGGTGTTGAGCTATGCCGGCAATCCCGAGCGGTTCCACGAGGTCAATGAGCGCTTTCACAACGCGATCTATGCCGGTTCGCAAAACGGCTATATCGCCGAGATGACGCTGGCGACACGGGTGCGGGTGCAGCCGTTCCGGCGTGCGCAATTCCGCAATCTCGGGCGCCTTGCAAAATCCCACGCCGAACATGACCGCGTCGTGGTCGCCATCATGCGCGGCGACAAGGCCGGCGCCGCGGCCGCGATGCGCGCCCATATCGAACTGGTGCGTGACGAGTATGAGTTGTACGCGGTGACGCACCCCTAAGCGATCGTCCCTTGCCTCCCCCGGCAAGCGGGGCGCGGCGACATCAAACCTTCCGCGCCATGAATGCGCGCCAGCCGCCGAATACGGAAATATCCTGCGCGCCGTCGATTGCCGCGGGTTCGACCAAAAATCCCTTCACGCCGCGGCCGTCCGCCAGACGAATGGTGCCAATCGCCATCGGCGGCGGAATGGCCGCCACGAATTTTCCGAATGCGGTTGCCGACAACGCCCAGAGTTCGAGCTTGATCGCCACTCCTGCGCCGGGCTCGATTCGCAGCATGCCGGGTTTTGGCGGCGTGGTATCGAGCGCGTACAGCTTGTAGTCCGGCGCGGTGGTGGCTTCCTCCAGCAGGCGCCCGCCCAGATCAGTCAGTTCGCCGTTCAGCGCCATGCCGGAGAGATGCGCGCCGACCACGGCGATCGCGATTTCGTCTCCAGTCAACGCCGTTGACGGCGGCGCGAGCGGCGGCTGCGTCAGGCCTTTGCTGCCCATCTTCAGTTCGGTATCGGCGTGGAACACGCGGCCGATGCTGGCGAGTTGCGCGTCGTGTCCGGCCGGTGCGAGCAGCGTGATGCCGAACGGAATCCCGTCCGGCCGCATCGCGGACGGAAGCGCCAGCCCGCAGAGATCGAGCAGATTGACGAAATTGGTGTAGGTGCCGAGCCTGGAGTTGAGTTCGACCGGATTGGCCAGCACCTGCGCGGTCGAATAGGCCGTTGGCGCGGTCGGCAGCACCAGCGCATCGATATTGCCGAAGGTGCGTTCGGCGACGCGCCGCAGCGCCTGCAAGCGATAGAGCGCGGCAAACGTATCCGCCGCGGTCAGCCGCGCGCCGGCGGCGGTGATCTCGCGCGTGACCGGATGGATCGAATCCGGCGACGATGCCAGCAAATCGCGGATCACCAGAAAACGTTCGGCGACCCACGGCCCCTCATAGAGCAGCCGCGCGGTCTCGTAAAACGGTTCGAGATCGAATTCGACCAGCGTCGCGCCAAGCGAGGTCCAGCGTTTCAACGCCTCGCCATAGGCTTTCTCTGACGCCTTGTCGCCGAAGAAGATGAGCTGGCCATCGCGGGGGATGCCGAGCCGCAATTGTCCGGGAAACACGGTCACCGCGCCGAGCGGCCGGTTGCGTGAAAACGGATCGGCGCCGTCGGGGCCGGCCATTGCCGCGAGCGCCGTCATGGCGTCGTCGACCGTCAGCGAGAACACCGAGATGCAATCCAGCGTGCGGCAGGCCGGCACGAGGCCGGCATTGGAGATCAGCCCGAGGCTCGGCTTCAGCCCGACGATGTTGTTGAGCATCGCCGGCACGCGGCCACTGCCAGCGGTATCGGTGCCGAGCGCCAGCGGTACCAGGCCGGCTGACACCGCGACCGCCGATCCCGAACTCGATCCGCCCGGAATGAGATCGCTGCGCATCGGATTGACGGGAATGCCGTAGGGCGAGCGCACCCCGACGAGGCCGGTGGCGAACTGGTCGAGATTGGTCTTGCCGATGATGATGGCGCCGGCGGCGCGCAGCTTGGCGACGGCGGTCGAATCATGCGCCGGCGAATAGGAGAAGGCCGGGCAGGCGGCCGTGGTCGGCAGGCCCAGCGCGTCGATATTGTCCTTTACCGCGACCGGCACGCCGAGCAGCGGCAGCGACGCGGCATCCTTTCCGCTCAGCGTATGCACTTCCGCCAACGCATCTTCTTCGTCGCGCAGGCTGATGAACACGGCAGGATCGTTGTGGTCGCGGATGCGCCGGTAGCTGCGCGCAATCGTCTCTGCCGGCGTCATGGTGCATGCGCGGTGCGCGGCGACGATCGCGGCAATGGTTTCAGTCAATTGATGCCTCGTCCCAAGGGTTGGCCGGCTGCGTCACGATCGACGTCGCGCCAGCGAGTTGGTCCATCCGGATTGAAGCAAGCGATGTGCCATTGTGTACATTATCGATGCAGGCCGTAACATCCAAATAGTGTCGCAATTTCATGTATTTAGTTGAGCTGATGCAAAATGCCGAAGGCGCCATATCCAAGCCGGCGACAGCGCGCCTGCCTAATCATTGGGCAGGACCACCTCCGATATGGCGAGCGCCTCCGGGCACGCGATGAGACATTGCCCGGCCGCGCCGTTCTCGCGTAGAGCAAATCGCCAGCCCCCACAGAGGGGTGTGCGAGGAAACCGATGACGACAGCCACCAGTCCACGCCGCCACCATTCCGAAACGCTGTTTGCGAAGCCCGCGATCTCAGCCGACCGCCGCGCCGATGGGTCCATCATCGTGAAATCGACGGTGGCCTTGAAGGAAAGCGCGCGCTGCGCCGGCGACTGGCTCGAATACTGGGCGCGGGAGACGCCGGAGCGGATTTTCCTCGGCGATCGCAAGACGGCCGACGCGCCGTGGCGCACCATCAGCTATGCCGACGCGTTGCGGCAGGTCCGCTCGGCGGCAGCGTGGATACTCTCACAAGGACTGAGCGCGGAACGGCCGCTGGTGATTCTGTCCGACAACAGCGTCGATCACGCGCTGTTCGCGCTGGCCGCCCAGCATGTCGGCGTGCCCTCGGCGGCGATCTCGCCGGCCTATTCGCTGATGTCCAAGGATTTCGACAAGCTCAAGGGCATGGTCAGCCTGCTGCAGCCGGGCGCGATCTATGTCTCCGGCGCAAAACCGTTTGCCGCGGCGCTGGCGGCGATTGCGCCGCTGCATCAGGCCAGGATCGTCAGCAGCGATGCGGAAGATGTCGGCGCGATTTCGTTCCGGAGCATTGCGGCCACGCCGGAGACGCCGGCCGTCGAACAGGCGTTCAAGGCCGTCACGCCGGACACGATCGCAAAATTCCTGTTCACCTCGGGTTCGACCGGCACACCGAAGGCCGTCATCAACACCCAGCGCATGCTGACCTCGAGCCAGCAGGCCAAGGCGCAGACCTGGACGTTCCTCGACGAGGCGCGCGACGATCTCGTGATCCTCGACTGGCTGCCGTGGAGCCATACGTTCGGCGCCAACCATAACTTCAACCTCGTGCTGCGCAATGGCGGCACGCTCTATGTCGATGGCGGCAAGCCTGCGCCGGGACTGTTCGCGACATCACTGGCCAATTTGCGCAGCGTGATCCCGACCGTGTATTTCAACGTGCCGCGCGGTTTCGACATGCTGATCGCGGCCTTGCGCGGCGATGACGAACTGTGCGCCAGGTTTTTCAGCGGGGTGAAGTTCGCGTTCTACGCGGGTGCTGCGCTGCCGCAGAATCTCTGGGACGCGCTGGAAGAACTCTCGATCAAGACGGTCGGCCGTGCGCTGCCGATGGTGTCGGCCTGGGGCTCGACCGAAACCTCACCGCTGGCGACCGACTGCCATTTCCAGGCCAAACGTTCCGGCAATATCGGCGTGCCGATCCCGGGCACCGAACTGAAACTGGTGCCGTCCGGCGACAAGCTCGAAGTGCGCGTGCGCGGACCCAACGTCACGCCGGGCTACTGGAAGGCGCCGGAACTGACGGCGCAGGCGTTGGACGCGGAAGGCTTTTACCTGATCGGCGATGCCGTGATCTTTGCCGACCCCGATCGCCCCGAACTCGGCCTGTTCTTCGACGGCCGGGTGGCCGAGGATTTCAAGCTCAATTCCGGCACCTGGGTCAATGTCGGCCATCTGCGCGTGGCCGGTATCGCCGCACTGGCGCCGCTGGCGCAGGATATCGTCGTGACCGGACATGGCGGCGATGAAGTGCGCTTCCTGGTATTTCCGAACATCGCCGCGTGCCGCGCTTATGCCGGTTTGTCCGACAGCGCGGGCGCTGACGAGATCCTCGGCCACGAAAAAATCCGCACCGCGATCGGGCAGGGTCTCGCTAAATTGAAGGCGCAAGCCAGCAACTCGTCCGGCCATGCCACGCGCGCGCTGCTGCTGGCGGAGCCCGCTTCCGTCGATGGCGGCGAGATCACGGATAAAGGCTACATCAACCAGCGCGCGGTGTTGACGCGGCGCGCCAGGGCGGTGGCAATCCTGGACGACGATCAATCCGCCGCATGGATCGGCTGCGGCGGCTAGGCCTCAGGCGTTTTCGCCGCGGGCAAATTCGCGCCGGTAGGCCTCGACCAGCCGCGTCAGCATCTGAAGAAATGCCGCGCGCTCCGGCTTGCTGAGCGGCGCCAGCGTGTGTTCATTAAAGGTCTCGCCGAGGCGGCGTGCCTCGTCGGCGCGCTTCTGCCCGGCCGCACTGAGCGACAGTTCGACCGCGCGTTTGTCGCGCGCCGATCGCTTGCGCTTCATGATGCCGGCCTCTTCCATGACAGACAAGATCTTCACGAGGTTGGGCAGCCGCATCTTGAGCACGGCGGCCAGTTCGCTCTGCGTCACCGCCTCGTTGTCGCGCACCGTCATCAGGATGGAATATTCGACCGGCGATAATCCGAGCGATTGAAAATGCCGAAAGAAAGCTTCGAAATTCAGCAGCTGCAGGATCCGGATCATGAACCCGGGTGTCTGCTGTAACGCGCTCAGATCAAGCGTCTTTTTCTTCTCGTCAGCGGTTTCAACCGGCGGAGATTTTTTCGCCGCGGAGCGGCTGCGGGGCGATTGCATTGGCGCGTGATTCCCAGTCGCGATTGACACTCCGAAAAATACTTATATTATATAAGTAATTTCGGCAGCGCGAAGATTGCCTTTTGGAGTTGTAAACGCAGGGAGGGCCGGATGGGCCATGTTTTTTCGCGGCTGTCGCTGGCGGCGACGGCTGCCGTAGTGCTGATATCCGGCGCGCAAGCGCAGGAGAAAGTCCGCATCGGAGTCCTGAACGATCAGTCCGGCGTGTTCGCGACCTACCAGGGCATCGGCTCAGTGGTCGCAGCCCAGATGGCGGTCGAGGATTACGGCGGCAAGGCGGCCGGCAAGGTCGTCGAGGTGGTCGCTGCCGATCACCAGAACAAGCCCGATATCGGCGTCGGCATCGCGCGGCGCTGGTATGAAAACGAAAACGTCGATGCGATCTTCGATCTGCCGAACTCGGCGATCGCGCTCGCGGTGGCCGCCATTTCCGAGCAGAAAAACAAGGTGTTTGTCGGCTCCGGCGCTGGAACGGTGCTGTTGACCGGCGAGAAATGCACGCCCAACACGGTGCACTGGACCTACGACACCTACGCCTATGGCCACGGCCTCGGCAAGGCGGTGGTCGCCAAGGGCGGCAAGAAGTGGTTCTTCCTGACCGCCGATTACGCCTTCGGCCACGATCTCGAAAAGCAGGCGATGGAAGCCGTCAAGGCTGCCGGCGGCGAAGTGGTCGGTGCCGTCCGCCATCCGCTCGGCACGGCGGACTACGCTTCCTTCCTGCTGCAGGCGCAAGGCTCCGGCGCTGACATCGTCGGCATCGCCAATGCCGGCGACGACACCATCACGTCGATGAAGCAGGCCGCCGAATTCGGCCTGACCCAGAAGCAGAAGCTGGTCGGCCTGATCCTCGGCATGAACGGGTTGCCGGCGCTGACGCTGAAGGCGGCGCAGGGCGCGCAGATCATGAACCCGTTCTACTGGGATCTGAACGACGGCACCCGCAGCTTCGCCAGGCGTTTCGCCGAGCGCCATCCCCAGAAGAACTATCCAAATGACATGCAGGCCGGCGTCTATGCGTCTGTCATTCATTACCTCAAGGCGGTCGACAAGGTCGGAGGTGCTGCCGACGGCAAGGCCGTGGTCGCGGCGATGAAGGCGATGCCGACCGATGATCCCCTGTTCGGCAAGGGTTTTATTCGCGCCGACGGGCGCAAGATCCATCCGCTCTATCTGCTCGAGGTCAAGAAGCCGGATGAATCGCAGTCGAAATGGGACCTCTTGAAGGTGGTCGGCACCATCCGGGGCGAGGATGCGTTCCGGCCCGAGAAGGACGGCGGCTGTGCGCTGACGAAATAGCCGGCTCTGCGCTGTCGTCGGGGGCTCCTGATGCAAAACGCCGCTATCGCCCAGCCGTCCCTTGCGCTGCGGTTTCTCGAAGCCGCCGTCAGCGTCGAGCGGCGCGCCGATGCGTCGATGGTTTTGCGCACCGACGTGCCGTTCGAACCGTCAGACGCATTGGTGCATGGCTATCTGCGTCGATGGGCACTGGCCCGGCCGCATCAGACATTCCTCGCCGAACGAAGCGCCGACGGCACTGGCTGGCAGCGTATCGGCTATGGCGAGGCCTTTGAGGCGGCATCGCGGCTCGCGGCCGCGTTCGCCGCGCGCGGGCTGGGCGGGCGGCGCCCGATCCTGATCCTTTCCGGCAACAGCATCGCCCATCAACTGGTCGCGCTGGCGGCCATGATGGCCGGCATTCCCTATACGCCGCTTTCGGTGGCCTATTCGACCATGAGCGGCGGCCTCGACAAGCTCCGCGCCATCCTCGATGTGCTCGATCCCGGACTGGTCTTCGCCGCCGACGCCGCGCCCTTCGCGCGGGCGCTCGCGATCGAGGAGATGCGTGGCCGCGAGCTCGTGCTCGGCCGCGATCATGAAAGCATCTCGGGCGCGGTCTCGCTGGCGTCGCTGCTCGCGACCCCGATCGATGACGCCGTATTGGATCGCGCCGGAAAACTGCCGCCGCACACCATCGCCAAGATTCTCTTCACCTCCGGTTCGACCGGAACGCCCAAGGGCGTGCCGACGACGCACCGGATGATGTGCACGTCGCTGTCGCAGATCGAAGCGCTGTGGCCATTCATGCGCGAGCAGACGCCGGTGCTGCTCGATTGGCTGCCATGGAGCCACGTGTTCGGTGGATCGTTCAGCGTCAACAGCGTGCTGCGCTATGGCGGCACGCTCCATATCGACGACGGCAAGCCGATCCCCGGCGAGATCGCGCGGACCCATCGCAATCTGCGCGAGGTGCGGCCGACGCTGTACTGGAACGTTCCCAAGGGATACGAGCTGCTGCTGCCGCTGCTGGAAGCAGACGGCACGGCGCGGCAGAATTTCTTCGGCGACCTCGCTCTGATGTTCTATGCCGGCGCCAGCCTGCCGGCGCCGCTGTGGCGGGAACTGGTGGCGCTGGGAAAGCGCGCGACCGGCCGGGATATTCCGATGACCACGAGCTGGGGCCTCACCGAGACCGCGCCGTCGATCACCATCATCAATCGTGCGGCGCTGGCGCCGGGCAATATCGGCATCCCGATGCCGGGCCTGGAGCTGAAACTGGTGCCGCACCAGGGCAAGCTCGAGGCGCGGGTGCGCGGACCGAACGTGATGAGCGGTTACTGGAATGCGCCCGAGGCCAACGCAGCCGCGTTCGACGAAGAGGGCTTTTTCCGCACCGGCGATGCCGTTCTGTTCGCCGATCCCGACGATGCAACGCAGGGATTGATCTTCGACGGACGGACGACGGAGGACTTCAAGCTGTTGACGGGAACGTGGGTCGATGCTGCGGCGATCCGGTTGCGTGCCCTTGGCGCTCTTGCCGGCCTGATCGTGGACGTGGTGGTGACCGGCGCCGACCGCAACGAAATCGGCCTGCTGCTGATCGGCGCCGGGGACCCCGACGATGCGATCTGGCGAGCCCGGCTTGTTGCCGCGCTCGCCGATCTCAACAAGGAGGCGTCCGGCGCGTCGCAGCGTGTCACCCGCGCGATCGTCATGCGGCAGCCGCCGAGCTTCGATGGCGGTGAAATCACCGAAAAAGGTTCGCTGAACGCTCGCCTGATCCGCGAACGCCGCGCCGATCTCGTCGCGGCGCTCTATTCAGGCAGTCATCCTGACGTGCTTTTGGTGGGGTGATTGGGCGGCAGCGCAGGTCCGTCGTTGTTTGCCGGCGCCTTGTTTGTTGCCAAGGCAACTAATTCATGCCAATGTTCGCTCAAATGACGGCCCGATCACGACGAGCAGCTCAACTGCCGGGTCCTTGCAGGGAGGTTTGGTGCGCGAAAGCGGCAGCTCGTATCGGTGGAACGTGTCGCGCACGCGCACGCGCACGCGCACGCGCACGCGCACGCGCACGCGGCTGCGCGCCGTGGCGCCGATGATGCCGGGCTGTTCACGAATAGTCGCGCGGGCCTCCGACGCCCTTGACGGCATCGAGATTGCCGTGGACGCGGCGCAGAAGGTCGATCAGGACTTCGCGCTCGTCCTTCTTCAGGACCGACAGCAACCGACGCTCGCGTTCGTGGGCCGCGACGATGACCTTGTCGTGGATCGCGCGTCCTTTCGCGGTCAGCGAAATCGAGTGGGTGCGCCCGTCGTCCGGCGCCGTCCGGATCGTGACCAGGCCGCGCTTCTGGAGCACCGACAGCGCGCGGCTCACCGGCCCCTTGTCGAAGCCGATCACGTGACAGATGCGCGCGGCCGGAATGCCGGGCTCGATCGCCAGCAGCGACATGATCCGCCAATCCGTGACATTGACGCCGAAATTCTTTTGATAATAAGCGGTGGCGCTGTTCGACAGCTTGTTGGCGATGAAGGTGATGAACGCCGGAACATAGCGGTCGAGATCGAGCAAGGGTCCGCTATCGGCGTTTGCGGTCTCCGCCGGTTTCGGCCGGCGCGGCTTCCTCGGAGGCGGACTGCTGCTCATATCCCTGATCGTCGTTGCGCGGTGCAACCCTGCAATAGAGACAACGGCCAAGGTTTTACAAGGCCAAACTTCCTGTCACGAACAACCTTCGGGAGGTCCGGATGAGTGCAACACATTCGTCTACGTCAAACGGCAGCGTTGCCGGCCCGGCGGCCGGCGGTTCGGCCGATATCGCGCATCTGGACGTCGATCCGTTCTCGATCGCGTTCTTCGCCGATCCCTATCCGACCCATGAACTGCTGCGCGAAACCGGTCCGGTCGTCTATCTCGACAAATGGAACGTCTATGCGGTCGCACGCTATGCCGAAGTGCATGCCGTGCTGAACGATCCGCTCACCTTCTGTTCGAGCCGCGGCGTGGGCTTGAGCGATTTTGCCAAGGAGAAGCCGTGGCGGCCGCCAAGCCTCATCCTCGAAGCCGATCCGCCGGCGCATACCCGAACGCGCGCGGTGCTGAACCAGGTGCTGTCGGCCAGCGTGATGAGGCCGCTGCGCGAAAAATTCGCCGCCGCCGCCGCCGCCAAGGTCGACGAATTGCTGGCGCGCAAAAGCTTCGAAGCCATCGCCGATCTGGCGGAAGCCTTCCCGATGTCGGTCTTTCCGGACGCAATGGGGCTCAAAGAGGAGGGCCGCGAGAATCTGCTGCCCTATGCGGGCCTGGTCTTCAACGCCTTCGGGCCGCCGAACCAGTTGCGGCAGGAAGCTATCGACCGTTCGGCGCCGCACCAGTCCTATGTCGCGGCCCAATGCCAGCGCGAAAACCTGCGGCCCGACGGTTTTGGCGGCTGTATCCACGCCCGCGTCGATAGCGGCGATATCACCGAAGCGGAAGCGCCGCTTCTGGTGCGATCGCTGCTCTCGGCCGGCATCGACACCACCGTCAACGGCATTGGTGCGGCGGTCTATTGCCTGGCGCGGTTTCCCGACCAGCTCACGCGGCTGCGCCAGGATCCGACCTTGGCGCGCAACGCCTTCGAGGAGGCGATCCGCTTCGAAAGCCCGGTGCAGACGTTCTTCCGCACCACCACGCGGGAGGTCGAGATATCAGGCCGTCGCATCGGCGAGGGCGAGAAAGTGCTGATGTTCCTCGGCGCCGCCAACCGAGACCCGAGGCGCTGGGAGAACGCCGACCATTACGATATCGGCCGCAAGACCAGCGGCCATGTCGGGTACGGCTCGGGCATTCATATGTGCGTCGGCCAGCTCGTCGCGCGCCTCGAAGGCGAAGTGATGATGGCGGCGCTGGCGCGAAAGGTCGCGCGCATCGAGATCACCGGTCCCGTCAAGCGCCGCTACAACAACACGCTGCGCGGGCTTGAAAGCCTGCCCGTCACGATGCATCCGGCCTGACGTTCGCACCGGTTCCGACACGATAAACCGCCGCCGATGCAGGCGCGGACAAAATGGAGGAGGGAACAAATGAAGAGTCTCAAGGTCTGCCTGGCGCTTGCCTTGTCATGTGCGGCATCCGTGACGGCGCGTGCGGAGATATCCGACAATGTCGTGCGCGTCGGCGTACTCAACGACATCTCCGGCATCTTCCAGGACACCAATGGCATGGGGTCGGTGGAAGCCGCGCGCATGGCGGCCGAGGATTTCAACGGCGGTGGCAAGGGCATCAAGGTCGAGATCGTCTATGCCGACCACCAGAACAAGGCCGACGTGGGACAGGCGATCGCGCGCAAATGGCTCGATGTCGAGGGGGTCGACGCCATCGTCGACGTGCCGAATTCGGCGGTGGGTCTGGCCATCAATTCGCTGCTGCGGGATTCGCGCATGACGTTCCTGGCGTCGTCGACCGCAAGCTCCGACCTCACCGGCAAGGCGTGTTCGCCGAACACCATTCAGTGGGTCAACGACGCCTGGGCCACCGGCAACACCACGGCGGCGGCAATGATGGGGCGCGGCGGCAAGGACTGGTACTTCGTTACGGTCGATTATGCGCTCGGCAAGGGCATTGAGGCCGAAGCCACCAATTACATCGAGAAGCACGGCGGCAAGGTGCTGGGATCGAGCAAGCACCCGCTCGGCACGTCGGATTTTGCGTCATTCCTGCTGCAGGCGCAAAGTTCAAAGGCCAAGGTGATCGGGCTCGCCAATGCCGGCGGCGACACCATCAACGCGGTCAAGCAGGCCAACGAGTTCGGCATCCAGCAGAGCGGGCAGACGATGGTGGCGTTCCTGCTGTTCGTCAACGACGTGCACGGCATGGGATTGAAGGTCGCCCAAGGCCTGCAATTGCTGGAAGCGTTCTACTGGGACATGGATGACGACACCCGCGCATTTGCAAAACGCTTTGCGGCGCGGCCCGGCATGAACGGCAAGATGCCGAGCGGCAATCAGGCCGGCGTCTATGCCTCCACGCTGGCCTATCTCAATGCGGTAGCGGCGACCGGCAGCGACCACGCCAGGGATGCCGTGCCGCAGATGAAGACGTTCAAGGGCAAGGACAAATTGTTCGGCGACGTCACCATCCGCCAGGACGGCCGGGTCATTCACCCGATGTATCTGTTCGAGGTGAAGAAGCCGGAGGAGTCGAAATATCCGTATGATTATTACAAACTGATTTCGACGATTTCGGCCGATCAGGCGTTCCGCCCGATCGCCGACGGCGGCTGTTCGCTGGTCAAGTGATTTCTACCTCGCCCCGCTTGCGGGGAGAGGTCGACGCGGAGCGTCGGGTGAGGGGTACAGGTCTCACGACTGACTGCAATCGGGGACAGAGCCCCTCACCCCAACCCTCTCCCCGTAAGAACGGGGAGCGGGAGAAGCTAGTTCACTCCTCAAGCCTTGCCGGCGACCGTCCTGGCCGCGTCGGCGATGCCCTTTGCCATCGCCACGAACTCGCTCGGCATCATGATGATCGTCATGGTGTTTTGCTCGGCGCCGACTTCAGTAATCATCTGCATGCGTCTCAACTCGAGGCCGGCCGGGTTTTGCATGATGACTTCGGCTGCCTGACGGAGTTGCTCGGCGGCATCGAGCTCGGCTTCGGCCTTGATCAGCCGGGCGCGCTTCTCGCGCAAGGCTTCCGCTTCCTGGGCCATCGCACGCTGCATGCTGGGCGGTATTTCGACGCTTTTCATTTGAACGAGCTCGACCTTGACGCCCCAGGGCTCGGTAACCGCGTCGATCGACTTCTGCATGACTTCCGCGATCGTGTCCTGATCCTTGAGGATTTCGTCCAGCGTATGCTGCCCGAGCACCGTGCGCAACGTCGTCAAGGAGACTTGGACCACGGCGTTCGAGACCGCCTTGACTTCGATCACCGCCCGTTCGGGGTCGACGATGCGATACCAGATCACGGCGTCGACCTTGATCGGCACGTTGTCGCGCGTGATGCCTTCCTGTTGCTCGACATTGGCGGTGATGGTGCGCAGATCGAGCTTGGTCTGCCATTCGATCAACGGCCAGACCAGGTAAAGACCTGGCCCTGCGGTGCGATTGAATTTGCCGAGCCGGAATACGACGCTTCGTTCGTACTGATTGGCGACCCGGATGCTCATGATCAGGAGCGCAAGGGCGATGACGGCAAACAGAATCAAGAAAGAACGCGCGGCGAAAAAATCCATGATCGACATGGCCGCCTCCATTAGTATCGCCGCAGCATAAGGGGATGGGCGGAGCCGATTTCAATCCCTTCGCATGACCGGCCGCGCGGATTATTTTTTTGCATCGGGACGCTTGACGCGTCAGCCCGTCACCTTGCTCGAACCCTGCGTGATCAGCCGTGCCGCGCGCTGGTTCCGGGCGTGGATCCAGAGCCAGCTCATGGCGACGCTGAGGCGGTGGCGCAGGCCGATCAGGAAGTAGATGTGGGCGATGCCCCAGATCCACCAGGCAATCGTACCGCGGAGCTTGAGCCAGCCGAAATCGATCACCGCCTTGCGCTTGCCGATCTGCGCCAGGCTGCCGGCATGCTTGTAGCGGAACGGCGGCAGCGTGCCGCCGTTCAGCCGCGCCTTGATGAGGGCGGCGACGTAGCGGCCCTGTTGCTTGGCCGCCGGCGCGATGCCGGGCACCGGATTCCCGCTTGTGTCCGATATCGTCGCGGTGTCGCCGACGGCGAAGATATCGGGATGGCCGGGCACGGTGAGGTCCGGATTTACCTGCACGCGATACGCGCGGTCGGCCGGCGCGCCCAGCCATTCGGCGGCGCGCGAGGCGCGCACTCCGGCAGCCCAGATGATGGTTCGTGCTTCCAGCCGGTTGCCGCCATAGACCACGCCGTCGATGCTGCATTCGGTCACCGGCTTTCCGAGCACCACTTCGACGCCGAGTCCTTCCAGCGACTTCTGCGCATAGGCCGACAGATCGTCGGGAAAGCCGGCGAGCACGCGGGGGCCCGCTTCGATCAGCACCACGCGCGCCTTGCTGGTATCGATGTTGCGAAAATCCTTTGGTAGCGTGTCCTTGGCGAGATCGGCGATGGTGCCGGCGAGTTCGACGCCGGTCGGCCCGGCGCCGATGATGACGAAAGTCAAAAGCGCCGCGCGGCGCGCCGGATCGGTCTCGCGCTCGGCGCGCTCGAACGCGACCAGGATGCGCCGCCGCAGGGTGGTGGCGTCCTCCAGCGTTTTCAGGCCCGGCGCGAACGGCTCCCATTCGTCATGGCCAAAATAGGCGTGGCGCGCGCCGGTGGCGAGCACCAGCGTGTCATAGGGCAGGGCATCGCCGTCATCGACCAGCACGCGCTTGGCCGCCGCATCGATGCCGCTGACATTGGCAAACAGCGTCGTGACGTCGGGCCGGTCGCGCAGGAGATAGCGGATCGGCCAGGCGATCTCGGAGGTCGCCAGCGACGCGGTCGCGACCTGATAGAGCAGCGGCTGGAACAGATGATGGTTGCGGCGGTCGACCAGCGTGATTTTGACCGGCGCGCCGGCAAGCCCGAAGGCAGCCTCCAGCCCGCCGAAGCCGGCGCCGACGATCACCACGTGGTGCGGACGGTTCGGCGCTGTCGTCATGGAATCCAGCCTCGGTTCGAGATGTCTCCGTGCCTCCATTATGTAGCTATTTGTGCGCTGCTTCCAAGAGAAGCTTGAGGGTGCGTTTGCCTATCGACCGATAGCGAAAACGCATCGTGGAGGTGTAGATGCCGCCTGAAAATAATGATTTCAGCGGCGCATCCTTTGGCAGTTCCCAAACGTCCTTGGGGCGGACGATAAACCCAGGCCATGGAGACGGAAGATGAAACGCACCCTGATCAGGTATAAGACCAAGCCCGAAATGGCTGAAACGAACGCCGAACTGGTCGCTGCGGTATTTGCGGAACTGAAGGCGGCGCAGCCGGACGGCACGCGCTATCTTTCGCTGCGGCTGGAAGACGACACGTTCATCCATTTCGTCGAAACCACGGCCGATGATGGCGCCAGTGCCTTGCCCAAGCTGGCGTCGTTCGCCGCGTTCCAGAACGGCATTCGCGAGCGCTGCGCCGAACCGCCTCTGGCCCGCAGCGTTACCATCGTCGGCAATTATCGCATGCTGAGCGAGGCGTGAGGTCTTCGGAAGCGAGAATGACAGAAACATCTGACGCATGGCCTGCCGGCGATATCGGCGCGCTGCTGGGCGCGCTGCGGCCAAGGCTGCATCGCTATTGCGCGCGCATGGTCGGCTCGGTGATCGACGGCGAGGACGTGCTGCAGGAGGCCTTGATCAAGGCAATGGAGGCGTTTTCCGCCGCCGCGCCGATCGGCAATCCCGAGGGCTGGCTGTTCCGGATCGCGCACAACAGCGCGCTGGATTTTCTGCGCAGGCGCCAACGGCAGCAAGCGCTGTATTCGGAACAAGAGGTGGACATGATGGCCGACCAGCTCGATGCCGTGACGAGCCGCCAGGTCGCTGCGGCCTCCCTGCGCATCTTCATGCGCCTCAACGTGACGCAGCGCTCGAGCGTGATCCTGATGGATGTGCTCGGTTGTTCCCTGGCGGAAATCTGCGCGGTCATGGATGTGAGCCTCGCCGCCGCCAAGGCCGCGCTGGTTCGCGGCCGCGCGCGCTTGCGAAAATTTGCCGATGAGCCCGACGATGCGCCGCAACCGGCATTGTCGGACGCCGATCGCAGGCGGCTCGGCGCCTATGTCGCCCATTTCAATGCACGGGATTTCGACGCCATCCGCGCCATGATTGCCGACGACGTGCGCCTCGATCTCGTCAGCAAGACCCGCATGACCGGCAAGGCCGAAGTGTCCCGCTATTTCGGCAATTACGCCAAAGTCAGCGATTGGCATTTGGTGCCCGGCCTCGTGGAGGGGCGTCCGGCGATCCTGGTGTTCGACCCGAGCGAGCCCAGTTCAGGGCCGAAATATTTCGTGCTGCTGGCCTGGTCGGCCGGCAAGGTCGCGACCATCAGGGATTTCCGCTACGCGCCTTACATCATCGAAGGTGCGGAATACCGGATCTGAGCCATCGGGCCGACCGGGCGGCAATGCGGTCTTCCGGGATTCGCTGCAATGCGGATCATACCTATGTGGCCGCGGCTTTCACCAGGCAGTCCGACAAGCGCTGCGCGGCAGGCGAGAGACTACGGCCGCGAAGATGCGCCATCACGAACGCGCCCGGAGCCGCCTGCGGCGGAACGTTGAGGATGCGAAGCGCGCCGAGCTTGTAGAAATATTCCGCGACATCGGCTGAAAGCAGCCAGATCAGGTCGGAGCCATTCATCAATGCGACATTGGTCTGGATCGAGGACGATTCCACCAGGCACCGTTCGGGCCGGCACCGCTGCTTTCGGAACAGCGCCTCCGCGGCGCTGCGCATCGCGGTGCCGTTTTCCGGCAGGATCCAGGGATACGCCATCAGGTCGTTCCAGCGCGTCGCGCGTTTTTTGGTCAAGGGATGATCGGGTCCGCAGACCGCCCTGACGGCGGGCCGGTACAGCTCCCGCGTGACGATGTCGGCGTTCTGGATCTGGCTGGAGAAGCGCCCGACCAGGATGTCGATGTGGCCCGTGTGCAATCTGGTGAGAAGTTCGTCCATCGGCCCTTCGCGGACGGTGACGTTGATGCGCGGCGCTTCCGTCAAGAGCAGGCCCAGGGCGCGCGGCACAATGACGTAGCAGGAGCTCACCCCCGCGCCGATGCTGGCCGCGCCAATCAAGCCGCCGTCGATCGCCTCGAGTTCCTGTTGCGTGCGGTCGATATCGGCAATCAGTCCCGCGGCCCTGCGGACCAGGGTCCGTCCTGCGGCTGTCGGCTTCAAGGTCCGCCCGACGCGTTCGAACAGGCCGATGTCGAGATCGGAGGCCAGGGTCCGCAGCAGGCGCGACGCCGCCGGTTGCGTCAGATTCACCTCGCGGGCGGCGGCGCTCAGCGTCTCCGTCCGTTCCATCGCGGCGAGCAGTTCGAGTTGCGAGGGACGAAGGCGGCTGAGCAGCCGGGTCTTCCGCTTGCGGGGGCTTTTCATCGATACATTCCAGAATTGGTATGTATTGGCGTCAACAATTCATTGGATATGATAGCTCAAAAACCACAGCATTGGGCAAGGCGCATCCCGCGGACAGAAAGCTGCCTCAAGAGACCCATGACCCAATCGGCTGGATTCATCGAAAAGCACGGGCTCTGGTCCGACGATCAGCGCCACCAGGCCGGAGAGATTGCCGCGCGGCTCGAACGCGAAGATATCCGGCTGGTGCGGCTTGCCTGGAGCGATCCCCACGGCGCGTCGCGCGCCAAAATGGTGACGGCGCAGGCGTTCCTGTCGGCTCTCAAGGGCGGTTACAATATCAACGTCGCCACCGCGATGCTGGACGCCTCGGGTGCCCGCGTCTTCTCGTCGTTCACGCGTGGCGGCGGCCTCGGGCTGGAGGAAATGACCGGGTCGCCCAATCTTATCGTGGTGCCGGATCCCGCGACGTTTCGCGTGTTGCCATGGGAGCCCGATGTCGGCTGGGTCCTGTGCGACGATTATTTCAGTTCCGGCCGGCCGTTTCACTTCTCGCCGCGCCATTTGCTTCGCAAGCAGCTCGCGCGGCTGCAGCAGCGATCGATGCGCTGCGTCGTCGGCCTCGAAGTCGAATGGTATCTGCTTCGGCTGTCCGAGGAGCATCTGACGGACGAGCATATCGGCGCGCCCGGGATCAAGGGGCGGGCGGTGCGGGCCCATCCGCCCGAGCCCGGATACTCGTTCCATTCCGAGACCAATCTCGACCGGATGCACGGTCCGCTCTCCGCCTTGGCGCGCGCGTTCGCGAAGCTGGACCTGCCGGTCAGGTCGTTCGAAAACGAGTGGGGCCCGGGTCAGGTCGAATGCACCTTCGCGCCCGCCGAGGCGCTGCAGGCCGCCGACAACATGGTGCTGTTTCGAAGCGCGACACGGCAATTGTGCCGCCGGATGGGTTATCTCGCGAGCTTCATGTGCCGCCCGAAACTGAAGGGGCTTTATCCGAGCGGCTGGCATCTCCACCAGTCGCTCGTCGACGTCGGTAATGGCAGCAACCTGTTTGCGCCGCAGTCGGCCGATGCGTGTCTGTCGCCGGTCGGCAGGGCCTATGTCGGCGGCGTGTTGCACCACGGGCTTGCCGCGACCATCTTCGCCAATCCGACCGTCAATGCCTATCGCCGGTTTCGTGCCAATTCGCTGGCGCCGGATCGGCTGGCGTGGGGCACGGACCATCGCGGCGTGATGCTTCGCGTGCTCGGCGAGGTCGGGGACCCCGCCAGCCGCATCGAGAACCGGATCGGTGAGCCGGCCGCCAATCCCTACCTCTATATCGCCTCCCAGATCATTACCGGCCTCGACGGAATCGATTGTGCCCGCGATCCCGGCCCACCGGACACCGATCCCTACAACGCGGAACGGGCCAAGCTGCCGAAGAGTCTGCTCGCCGCGCTCCATGCGCTCGAGGGCGAGCCGCTGTTTCGTCGCGAAATGGGCGACCTCTTCGTCGACTATTATCTGGCGTTCAAGCGCGTCGAAGCGGGGCGCTTCATGGAATTCGCCAGGCAAAACGATCTCGATCCGTCGAGCGACGAAATCACGGATTGGGAACAGAACGAATATTTCGATTTCTTCTGACGCGCCGGACCGTCAGCCGGGCGCCGAATTGAGAGCATGAGCATGACACAGATGGAACGCGTGGAGGCCTTGCGGCCGCGCAATTTCGGCGCATCGTATGACTGGGACGAATTGGTCCAGGAAGACCGCGTCCATCATCTGCTGTACACGGATGCTGCGATCTTCGACGCCGAGATGCGACATATCTTTGGCGGCACGTGGGTCTATCTGGCGCATGAAAGTCAGATTCCCAATGTTGACGACTACGTCACCGCCAAGCTCGGCCTGCGTCCGTTGATCATGACGCGCGACAGCGACGGGATCATCCGTGCGCTCTACAACCGCTGCACGCATCGCGGGACCACCCTGTGCCGCTTCGAGAAAGGCAACAAGCGGTCGTTCCAATGCCCCTATCACGGCTGGAATTTCCTCAACAATGGCAAGCTGCGCGGTGTGCCGTGGGCCGAGGGCTATGGTGAAAACCTGACCCGGGATCCGAAGTTCAACCTCGCGCAGGTGCCGCGCGTGGAATCCTATCGCGGCTTCATCTTCGGAACACTGAACGCGTCGGCGCCGCCGATAGGCGAACATCTCGGTCCGATCAGAAAGCCGATCGACGAATGGCTGGACCGCAATCCGGGCGGCAAGGTCGTGGTCTGCGAGGCCAACCGGATCAAATACAAGGGTAACTGGAAACTCGCCTACGACAATTCGGGTGACGGCTACCACGTGCTGTACTCGCACCGCTCGCTGCTGGAGACCGAAAACCGCTTCGTCGACGAGAATACCGAAAAGGGCATGTCTTACTACAGGACGGCGCCCGACGAGCAGCCGATGTACATGCAGTACATGGGCAACGGCCACCACTTCAAGGACAAACGGCCCAACCTGCAGCCGCGCAATGGCGGCCTGTGGGCGATCGAGTCGCTGCATCCCGGGATGGAACATGTCGAGCAAAAGCTGCGGAGGCAATTCGGTGACCGCGCCGACGCGCTGCTCGATCTTGCCGGCTCGGAGCCGGTCAACATCAACGTGTTTCCGAACCTGTCGTTGCTCGGAAACCACATTCAGGTGTTTCAGCCGGTGTCGTTCGAGGAAACCGATACGATCTGGTACGGCACCAGGATCGAGGACGTCGATGGCACGATCGGCGCGGACGCGCTGAACGACATCAACACCCTGCGGATGCGGACCCAGGAAGGGTTTCCGAACTTCGGGGAAGTCGATGACGTCACCAATTTCGAGCAGATCCAGCGCGGCCTGCGCTGCCAGGAGGACGAGTGGATCTACATGAATCGGGGTCTCGGCATTCCCGGGCGCATTCACACCCTGGAGGACGGCACGATCAAGGCGCCGGCGACGGATGAAATGTTCATGCGGGAATACATCAAGGAATGGAAGCGCCTCATGAAGGCCGAACCCCAGCTGACCATTCGGCGGGAGCCCTGATCATGGCACAGCCCGTTCACGATCCATCGCGCCATTCCTATTATGTCGGTGACGCGCTTTACCAGGAACTGATCGCCGATTTTGAGGTCGTGCGACGGGACGACCCGACGGTCCAGGACCTCGTGGAGCGTGACATGTTTCGCGGCCTCGTCGAGCGCGAAGCCCGGCTGCTCGACCGGCTTCAGTTCAAGGAATGGCTGCAACTCTATGCGGACGAATGCCTGTACTGGGTGCCGAGCACGCCCAATGGCGGCGATCCGCGGCGCGAGATCGCCGTCATGTTCGACGACCGTCGGAGGCTGGAGGATCGGGTGTTCCGGCTCGCGACCGGTTTCGCATGGTCGCAGGCCCCGTCGTCGCGGACCGTGCGGATGGTCTCGAATGTCGAGGTGTTCGCGTCCGAGAATCCCGATCAGCGCCTGGTGCGCTCGAATTTCCTGATCCACGAATTCTGGGACGACGAAACCCGGGCGCTGGCGGGTTGGGCGGGGCACCGGTTTCGAAAGTTCGATGGCGTTTGGCGGATATCCGCCAAGCAGGTGAATTTGCTGGTATGCGACCAGTGCATCCGCAACCCCAGCATCATTCTGTAGCGCCGCTTCGTGGGTTTGACATCGCTAGCGGCTCCCCGATCGAGAATCCACGCGGGGCGTGAGGGTGCGGAATATCTGGTTCGCAAGGCCGGCGATCGCAAAGGCCGACGATCACTACTTGGGTGTTGGCCACTCGATCGAAGCCTCGATGATCTCGGCCGTCTTCCGGTAATGATCGGCCAGAAGACGGACCGCGTCATCGCTTCGCCGCAGCGTGGCGTCCATGATCGCGCGGTGTTCGGCCGCGGCGTCGCGCCGCCGCTTCCCCAATGTTCCGCCGAAATAGTTCGGCAGCCGGTAGCGCTGCGTTTCGACGTAAAGCTGATCCGCAAGTTCGAGCAGCCGCGGCGAATTGCAATGTGCGATCAGGGCCTGATGGAAATGATGATGCCGCTCCTCCATCGCGAACAGATCGGCCGCTTCCACCGTGCCCGCAACGCGCTGCCGTTCGACCTGCAGGTTGAGCGCGTGGAAAGCTGCAACAATGCCCGCTTCCCAGTCGTCGTCGCCATTGCGCATGGACCTGCGCAAAGCCTCGCTCTCGATGAGAATGCGGGTTTCGGTGGCGTCCTCGATCTCCGAGCGCGACAAGGGAGCGACCGAGAAGCCGCGCAGCGCCGTCGAACTCACCAGCCGCTCCGATTGCAGCCGCATCAGCGCTTCGCGAAGCGGCGAAAAGCTCAACCCGTAGCGCTGCCGCAGCGCTTCGAGACGCAACGGCTCTCCCGCCTTGAACGTGCCGACGACGATATCGGCACGCAGGCGCTGATAGGCCGACTCGCCCAATGTTACGGGCTCGCCTTCGCTGGCGTTCCGGCGGTCTCCTGCCGCGCCTGCCATGCTTCTTTGACCTTTCACGTCGCCATTGTGCGATTCGACAGCTCGACGTATTTTCGAAAATTTGCTCTTGCAACCAACATACAACCTATTTTATAGGATTGGCAACCCTAGGAGAGCGAAATGGCAACAGGACGCCGGGAAAACCATCGCGAAGAAATCGCGGGCCGCGCCAACGTCGAGGACACGCCGGAACTGCTTGCCTATTACGACGAGCTGGAAAATCTCGACGCCGGTGCGCTGTGGACGGTCGCCAACAAGATCGAGCCGTGGCAGCCGAAATCCTCCTCCGTTCCCGTGCTCTGGCGTTACGAGGATCTGCGCAAGCACGTGTTGCGATCGGTCGAGCTGGTGTCGCCCGAAAAGGCCGGCCGCCGCGTCATCTATCTGAACAATCCCGGCCGCCGCGATCACGCCGCCGCCGTCGGCTGGCTCTATTCCGGGCTGCAGGTGATGCACCCGGGCGAAGTGGCTTCCGCCCATGCGCATTCGGCCTCCGCGCTGCGCTTCATCATGGAAGGCGAGGGCGCCTACACCATCGTCGACGGCCACAAGCTCACGCTCGGCGCCAACGATTTTGTTCTCACGCCGAACGGCACGTGGCACGAACATGGCGTCTCCAGCGACGGCACGCCCTGCATCTGGCAGGACGGCCTCGACATTCCCTTGGTGAATACGCTCGAGGCCAATTTCTACGCAGTGCATCCGAAGATGCAGCAGGAGGTCGGCTATCCCGTCGACGACATGACCCATGCCTGGGGCAATCCGGGCCTGCGGCCCGCCGGCGCCGAATGGTCGCGCGGATATTCACCGCTGCTGAAATACGAGTGGGGCCCGACCTACGAGGCGTTGCAGCGCTACGGTAAGGCGGCCGAGGGCTCGCCGTTTGACGGCGTGCTCATGAACTACGTCAATCCGGTCACCGGCGGCGCTGTCATGCAGACGATCGGCGCTTCGATGCAGATGCTGCGTGCGGGCGAAGCCACCAAGGCGCATCGTCATACCGGAAGCTTCATCTACCAGGTGGCGAAGGGAAGCGGCCACTCGATCATCGACGGCAAGCGCTTCGACTGGAAGGAGCGCGATATCTTCTGCGTGCCGTCCTGGGCCTGGCATGAGCACGTCAATGCATCCGCCAGCGACGATGCCTGCCTGTTCACCTTCAACGACCTGCCGGTCATGCACGCCCTCGGCCTCTATCGCGAGGAAGCCTATGGCGACAATCAGGGCCGGCAACCGCTGGCGTCTTAAGGAAGAAGTACCATGCGTCTTGTTACCTACCGCGCCAACATCGAGGCCGCGGCCCGCCTCGGTGCCCTCGTCGATGAACTGGTCGTCGATGTCGAGCGGATCGGCGCGCATGCCGGCATCGCACTTCCCGACTCGATGCTCGATTTGATCGATCTTGGGCCGCCGGGGACGATGGCGCTGAAGAGGATTCTGGGCGACCACGAAGGCCGTTGGCCGGTCGGCACGGCGCTGCCCTTGGCCAATGTCAGGCTGCTGGCGCCGATCCCGCGGCCGCGCAAGAACATTTTCGGGATCGGGCTGAACTATGTCGAGCACGTCGCGGAATCCTCGCGCGCGCTGGATACGGCGAAGGAATTGCCGAAACAGCCGATCATCTTCTCAAAACCTCCGACCAGCGTGATCGGGCCCGACGATGCCATCGAGCATAACCGGACCATCACCCAGCAGCTCGACTGGGAAGTCGAACTTGCCGTCGTGATGGGGCGAACGGCGCGCCGGGTCACGGAAGCGCAGGCGCTCGATTTCGTTTTCGGCTACAGCGTGATGATCGATGTCAGCGCGCGCGACAACCGCCGCGCCGGGCAGTGGATCTATTCCAAGGGCCAGGACACCTACGCGCCGTTCGGGCCGTGCATCGTGACGGCAGACGAGATCGGCGATCCGCACGCGCTCGACCTCTGGCTCACGGTGAACGGCGTCGAGAAGCAGCGCTCCAACACGCGCCACATGCTGTTCAAGGTGCCGCTGCTGATTGCGGATATTTCGGCCGCGATCACGCTCGAGCCGGGCGACATCATCGCAACCGGCACGCCTGACGGCGTTGGCGCCGGGCGGACGCCGCAGGAGTGGCTGTGGCCCGGCGATGTCGTCGAGGCAGAGGTGGCGGGCATCGGCCGGCTGCGTCATCCGGTCGTCGCGGTCTGAACGGAGCCTGCCAATGCTGTTCGACATGGAGACGCTGGAAGCGCCAAACCGCTACAAGATCCTGACGGCCACGGTGACGCCACGGCCGATCGCCTGGGTGACGACGCGTTCCGAAGACGGCATCGTCAACGCGGCGCCCTACAGCTTCTTCAACGTCCTGGGACATGAGCCGCCGACGCTGGCGATCGGGATGCTTGCCGGACCCGGCCGCTTCAAGGATACCGCGACCAACATCCTCGCGACCGGGGAGTTCGTGGTGAATCTGGTATCCGAAGCGAACGCCGCGGCGATGAATGTCACCTGCATCGATGCGCCTGCCGATGTCGACGAACTCGCGCTGGCGGGCCTCACCGCGGCGCCATCCCATGCGGTACGGCCGCCGCGCATCGCCGAGTCCCCGGTGTCGTTCGAGTGCCGGGTGCTGAGTTCGATGGTGACCGGTCCGCGTCAGACGGCGGTGATCGGCCGTATCCTGTGCGCCCATGTCGCCGACGCCATGGTCCAGGACAAGGAGCGCTGCCATATCGACACGCCCGCCTTGCGCCTGATCGGCCGCATGCATGGCAGCGGCTGGTACGCCCGCTGCACCGACCTGTTCCAGCTCGACCGGCCCATTTGGGCGGAGCGGCAGCGCGATGAAGCGTTGCGGCGGGATCGGGCGTCATGAGGGCAACAGCGGCACTTTGCAGCGGCGCGGGCCTCGCCCCTGCGACATTTGTTGCCTTGGCAACCGGAACTATAGTTCTTGCCATTCGCGGCGTCGGCGAATTATGGTGCAGGCCGCCGGGGTATGGGCCGAAGGTTCTAATCGGGTTTTTCGGTTCGTGCTTGCCGCCCAAGGGGAAATTCGCGCACAAAATATCTCCGGGCATCACGGGATTTGACGAAGGCGCGAGCCTCGAACGGCGGCCGGCTCCGGTCGGCGGGATAATCAGATAATGAGGGGAGAAAATATGAAAAAAGCATTCTGGCTGGCGGGCGCAATGGCTATGGCGCTGGCACAGCCCGCATCCGCAGGCGACACCATCAAGATCGGGTTCGTCTCGACCTTCAGCGGTCCGACCGCTGTCATCGGCAACGACATGCGCAACGCGTTCGAACTGGCGCTCGACCATCTGGGCCGCAAGATGGGCGGCAAGCCGGTCGAGGTGATTTACGAAGATGACGGCCAGAAGCCGGATGTCGGCAAGCAGAAGACCGAAAAGCTGATCCAGTCCGACAAGGTCGATTTCATCGCCGGCTATATCTGGTCCAACGTGCTGCTCGCCTCGCTGAAGACCGCGGTCGATGCGAAGACCTTCCTGATCTCGGCCAATGCCGGTCCGTCGCAGCTCGCCGGCGAGTTGTGCTCGCCTTACGTGTTCTCGACCTCCTGGCAGAACGACCAGACGCCGCAGGCGATGGGTGTCTACATGAACCAGAAGGGCGTCAAGTCGGTGTTCCTGATCGGCCCGAACTATGCCGCCGGCAAGGACATGCTGGCCGGCCTGAAGAGCACGTTCAAGGGCGAAGTGGTCGGCGAGGAATACACCGTGTGGCCCAGCCAGCTCGACTTCTCCGCCGAACTCACCAAGGCGAAGAATTCCAAGGCCGAGTCGATCTTCGTGTTCTATCCGGGCGCTGCCGGCGTGCAGTTCCTCAACCAGTATGCGCAGGCCGGCATCAAGTCGCAGATTCCGCTCTATACGGCCTTCACGATCGACGAATTGTCGCTGCCGCTGCAGAAGGACAATGCGATCGGCATTCCCGGCGCCCAGGAATGGGTCAACGACCTGCCGAACCCCGAGAACAAGAGGTTCGTGGAGGATTACCGCAAGAAATATCCCGGCCTGCGTCCGACCTATTACGGCGCCCAATCCTATGACGCGGCGCAGTTGATCAACAGCGCTGTTGTCGCCGTGAAGGGCGATACCTCGAAGAAGGACGAGATGAAGGCCGAGATGGAGAAGGCCAACTTCAAATCGCTGCGCGGTCCGTTCAAATACGGCAAGAACCACATCCCGATCCAGAACTTCTACCTGCAGGACGTGGTCAAGGACGCCGACGGCCAGCTCTCGCTCAAGACGGTGGCGACCATCGTCAAGGACGACCAGGATCGTTTCGCCGACAAGTGCCCGATGAAGTGATCGCGGGTTCTTTCGACGCATGATCCGCCAAAACCTGAACGGCCTTGGCAAGGATCATGCATCCAATAAGAAAATGGGCGGCGGCGCAGCACGCGCTGCCGCTGTTTTTTCGCCTTGATGGGCTTAATCGCGCCAGGCGCGCGGGGTTGATGCTGTCGCCATGGAGAGGGCACTAGGTTGGTTCTCGTCGAACAATCGCTGAACGGATTGCAGTTCGGCCTGCTGCTGTTCCTGCTGGCGGCGGGGCTGACGCTGGTGTTCGGCATCATGGATTTCGTCAATCTGGCGCACGGCTCGCTCTATATGATGGGCGCCTATTTCGCCGCGACGTTCACCGCCTGGACCGGAAGTTTCATCCTCGGCGTGCTGCTGGCGCTCGGCGCCACGCTGCTGCTCGGGATCGTGCTGGAATTCGTAGCGCTCAGACATCTCTACGGCCGCGACCATCTCGATCAGGTGCTGGCAACCTTCGGCCTGATCCTGTTCTTCAACGACGCGGTGCGGCTGATCTGGGGCCCGGCCGGCCTCGCGCTGCCGCTGCCGGCATGGCTCACCGTGCCGGTCCAGATCCTCCCCGGCGTGTTCTATCCGGCCTACCGGCTGTCGATCATCGTGGTCGCGCTCGTCGTTGCCGCGCTGCTCTATCTCGTTGTGATGCGGACCCGGATCGGCATGCTGATCCGCGCCGGCGCTTCCAACCGCGAAATGATCGGCGCGCTCGGCATCAACATCAAATTGCTGTTCACGCTGGTGTTCGGGCTTGGCGCGGCGCTCGCCGGCCTCGCCGGGCTGATGCAGGCGCCGATCCTCACGGTGCAGATCGGCATGGGCGAGAACATCCTGATTCTCGCCTTTGTCATCATCGTGATCGGTGGCATCGGCTCGATCCGCGGTGCGTTCCTGGCCGCGATCTTTGTCGGCATGATCGATACGCTCGGCCGCGCTTTCCTGCCGGACCTGTTGCGCATGGTGTTGAGTTCGGCCGCAGCCTCCACCGCCGCACCCGCTCTGTCCTCGATGCTGATCTACCTCCTGATGGCCATCGTACTGGTGGTGCGGCCAGAGGGGCTGTTTCCGGCCGCCAAGCGATGAAATCTCACATCAATCTCCGCAACGTCGTCGTGGCGCTGGTCGCTGCCGGACTGGTATTGTTGCCGCTCTATTCGCAGCTCAGCGGCAACATCTTCATCCTGACGCTGTTCACCCGCATCATCATCTTTGCGCTCGCCGCGGCCAGCCTCAATCTCATCATGGGGTATGGCGGCATGATGAGCTTCGGCCATGCCGCCTATCTCGGCATCGGCGGCTATGCGGTCGGCATCCTCGCGCATGAGGGCATCGGCTCCGGTTTCATCCAATGGCCGGTGGCGCTGGCGGTGTCGGCGCTCTATGCACTGGTGATCGGCGCGCTCAGCCTGCGCACCCGTGGCGTCTATTTCATCATGATCACGCTCGCCTTTGCCCAGATGGCCTATTACATCGCCTCGGGCATGTCGCGGTACGGCGGCGACGACGGGCTGACGATCTACAAGCGCAGCACGTTCGGCGGCCTCATCGATCTGTCGAACCGCGTCCAGTTCTACTATCTCTGTCTCGCCTGCCTGTTCGGCGGCATCTACCTGATCTGGCGCATCATCAACTCACGCTTCGGCATGGTGGTGCAGGGCGTGCGCTCCAATGAGCAGCGCATGCAGGCGATCGGCTTTCACGCCAACCGCTATCGCCTGGTCTGTTTCGTGATCTCCGGCACGATCTGCGGCCTGGCCGGCGCGCTGCTGGCGAACAACACCGACTTCGTCAGCCCTGCCGGCATGTACTGGACCCGCTCCGGCGAACTGATGGTGATGGTGGTGTTCGGCGGCATGGGCTCGCTGTTCGGTCCGGTCATCGGCGCGATCTTCTTCCTGGTGCTGGAGGAAGTGCTGTCGCAATTCACCGAATATTGGGCGCTGATCATGGGGCCGCTGTTGCTGCTGGTCGTGCTGTTCGCGCGCGGCGGCATCATGGGGCTGCTCGGGAGGTTCAGCCGTGTCTGATCCCTTGCTTCGTGTCGAAAACCTGGTGCGGCGATTCGGCGGCATCCTTGCCACCGACAATTTGTCGCTCGATGTCATTCCCGGCGAACTGCATGCCATCATCGGTCCCAACGGCGCCGGCAAGACCACGCTGATCAGCCAGCTGACCGGGCAGTTGATGCCCAATTCGGGCAGCATTTCATTCGGTGGCCGCGACGTGACGAGGCTGCCGTCCTACAAGCGCAGCCGGCTCGGGCTGGCGCGCTCGTTCCAGATCACCTCGCTGCTGCCGAATTTCACCGCGGCCGACAATGTCGCGCTGGCGGCGCAAGCCCATGACGGCCACTCGTTCCGCTTCTGGGGCAATGCGCGCAAGGAAAAGCACCTGCGCGACGCCGCGCATGCCGCCTTGACGCGCGTCGGACTGGGGCAGCGCATCGACGTGCCGGTGTCCGAACTCAGCCACGGCGAACAGCGCGAGCTCGAGCTTGCGGTCGCCCTCGCCACCAAGCCGCAATTGCTGCTGCTCGACGAGCCGATGGCGGGGCTCGGCGTCACCGAATCCGCGCGCATGGTCGCGCTGCTCAAGGAGCTGCGAAAGGAAGTCACCATCGTGCTGGTCGAGCATGACATGGAGGCGGTGTTCGCGCTCGCCGACCGCATCACCGTCCTGGTCTATGGCCGCGTCATCGCGTCCGGCGATCCCGCCGCGATCCGCAGCAATGAGGAAGTCAAGCGCGCCTATCTCGGCGACCAGCATGTGGTGGTCGCGCATGGCTGAAACCAGAATGGCGGAGAAACTGCTCGAAATCGACGGCGTCGAAACCTGCTACGGCCTCAGCCAGGTGCTGTTCGGCCTTTCGCTGGCGGTTCATGCCGGCGAAATGGTCGCCCTGATGGGCCGCAACGGCATGGGCAAGACCACGACCATCCGCTCCATCATGGGGATGACGCGCGCGCGTGCGGGCACCATCCGCTTCGCCGGCGAGGAAGTGCGCAGCCTGCCGTCGTACAAGATCGCAAAGCTCGGCATCGGCCTGGTGCCGGAAGGCCGCCAGATCTTTCCCAATCTGACCGTGTACGAAAACCTCGTCGCAGCCTCCGGCAATCGCGCCGGCAATGCCGATCCCTGGACCATCGAAAAGATCCACGCGTTGTTCCCGCGCCTCGCCGAGCGCGGCAACAACATGGGCGTCACGCTGTCGGGCGGCGAGCAGCAGATGCTGGCGATCGGCCGCGCGCTGATGACCAACCCGAAACTCCTGATCCTCGACGAAGCCACCGAGGGCCTCGCGCCGCTGATCCGCGACGAAATCTGGAACTGCCTGTCGATGCTGAAGGGGCGCGGACAATCGGTGCTGGTGATCGACAAGAACGTCGGCAATCTCAGCCGTATCGCCGACCGTCACTACATCATCGAGCGCGGCCGCACGGTGTGGAGCGGTACATCCGCGCAACTGATCGCCGAGCCGGACTTGCAGCATAGGTATCTGGGGATTTAGGTAACCACAAATCCGCTTCGTCATGGCCGGGCTTGACCCACGGCTGTCCGGTTCATTGGAAGTATAATCCAAGTTTCAACTGATTTGGACATATGGGAATTGGCAGTAACGGTTCGAGCAGTCGGTCGATCGGTCGTCTTTGCATAAGGTTTGCTCGGACCAGGCGAGCGAACTC
>JAFKKG010000018.1 GCA_017305715.1 Hyphomicrobiales bacterium
TCTCATGTGCGTCGTGCACAAAACAAAATGCACATGAGCATACAGGTCCAGCGGAGAACACCCGGCCTTCCCTGCGCAATGGCTTTACGGCTTATGGCGAGCTCTCCCCGGAGAACGGCTCTTTTGCCTCCGTTGCGCCCTGGAAAGTCAAACGCCTCCAGGTGCATTGACGCCAGCAACGCGGCGTCGGGACCACACGCTTTTGCCGTACGCCTCCGCCACGACCGTCTCCGTGACATCGACGTCCACCGCAACCCGCCCAACGTCCGTGACGACGGCCGACGCCCTTCTGACCAGGACGGGATGGATGTAGATGTAGCGCCGAGTCCGATTTCGGAAAAGCGAAATATTTTTCATTCCGGGGCTTGACATCGCTTACGGAAAACAGAAGGACTGATTTGCCCGACGGGTTGAAATGTCGCACCTACTCTCGCCACATCGTCATTTGCGAGCGCAGCGAAGCAATCCATGCCTCGGCTTGGAGCAATATGGATTGCTTCACTCCGCGCGCAATGACGGGAGACGGCGCCCCAACTACCCGACATCCCTTAGCGCCGCTTCCACCACCTTGCGCTGGTCGGCCGTCAGCGCCGTTTGCGGCGGGACGGGATCGCCGACGGGGTAGCCCTGGATTTCCAGTCCGGCCTTGATGCAGGCGGCGAGGTTGAAGCGCGCAAAGGCTTCGTTGATCCGCCACAGCCTGCGCTGCAGCGTCATCGCCTCGTCCCAGCGCTTGGCCTTGCCGAGATTGTAGAGCTCGACGCTCTGGCGCGGGATGATGCAGGCCGGGCCCGCCATCCAGCCTACCCCGCCGATCAGCATCACCGCGACAGGAATATGGGCGGAGGCCGAGAACACGCGGATCGAATCGCCGCAGCGGTTCATGATCGACAGCAGCCGGCCGGTATTGGTCGAGGCGTCCTTGATATAGCCGATGCGCGGATGGGCGGCTAACCGCTCGATGACGTCGAGTGTCAGATCGGAGCGCTGGAATTGCGGGTTGGTGTAGATCACGACGGGGACATCGACCGCATCGGCAATGGCGCGGAAGTAGGATTCCACCTGCGCGTCCGAAATCGGAAAATACGCTTCGAGGATCGCGAGGATGCCGTCGGCGCCGAGCTTTTGATACGCCTTCGCCTGCGCCACCGCGTCGGCCGTCGAGGTCGAGGCGACCCCGGCAATGACAGGCACGCGGCCCCTCGCCGCCTCGATCGTGGTCTGCACCACCGCCGTACGCTGAGCCTGGTTGAGATAAGCGAACTCGCCGGTCGAACCGAGCGGTGTCAGCCCGTGGACGCCCGATGTGATGAGATCGTCGCAAAGCCGGCCAAGGACCTCGGTGCGGATGTCACCCTCGGGGTCAATCGGTGAAACCAGATAGGGAAAGACGCCGTGCAGATCAGCCATGGGGAGAATGCCTTTGCGAGCCAGGAGCGGAACGAGCCGCGCTACCCCCTCTGGTACCACATGGAATCTGGTTAACAATCGCATAAGAAAAAGCGGCAGGGTTGCCCCTGCCGCTTCATTCTCGATAGTGCCTGCCTCAATTAGCGGAGCAGCTGGAGCACGCTCTGCTGGCTCTGGTTGGCCAGCGCCAGCGCGGACACCGCGATCGACTGGCGGGTCGACAGCGCCTGGCTGTTCGCCGCTTCCTCGTTGGTGTCGGCCAGCGTCAGGTTCGACGAGCCGGTCTGCAGCACGTTGATCAGATTCTTCGAGAAGTCCTGACGGATCTGCACGATCGACAGGTTCGAACCAAGGGTGGACGCCTGCGTGCGAAGGGTGCTCGAAGCGCTGTTGAGGGTCGAAATGGCCTTGCTCGCCGAAGAGTTGTCGAGGAAGTCCGTGCCAGCCGTCAACTTCGACAGGCCGAGGCCGACCGAATTGAACGTCACGCCCTGGATGTTCAGCGTCGACTTGCCTGTTTCGTTGAAGGTCAGCTTGAGCTGATCGCCATTGAGCAGGTTGACGCCGTTATACGAAGCGTCCTGGGAGGTCGACGTGATCTGGTCCAGAATGTTGTTGTACTGCGACACGAGGTTGGCACGGATCGAAAGTGCGGCCGGGTCCTGAACCGGAGCAGAGACCGTAGAGGACGCGAAAGGAGAGCCGGCTGTCGAGACGGCCGTGCCACCAATTGCGCCAATCGTCGAAGACGCCGCGTCGTTGGTCGTCGAAATGGTGATCTTGCCGGTCGAGTCGATCGAAGCGAGCAGATTATTGGATGCGAGCTTGTTGTTGAGGTCGTTCAGGCTCTTGACGGTACCACCGGTGCCATCGCCGAAGGTGATGCTAGTGGCGGTGCCGTTACCGGTCGCGCCGATCGTCAGGGTCTTGCCGTCGAGAATGCCGGCAGCGGCGTTATTGATACCACGTGCGGTGGTGCCCGCGGTGAGACCGACCTTCGCAAGCACCGTGCCGCCCAGGGTCAGGTCCGACGTCGTGCCGGTGTTGAGCGTAAGTTTGCCGCCCGAAACAGCCACGGACGCGCCGCCAGTGATCGAGTTGATCTTGGCGACCAGGGTGGATACGTCATCCGTGACGTTGAGCTGGTTGCCGGTTGCACCCGATGCCACGAAGGTGATCGCGGTACCATTGACGGTCAGCGTATCGGACGTGGTGACATTCGAGGCCAGGTTGTCCGACGCTGCGGCGGCGGTGCCAGACAGCTTGGTCGCGCCGGTGATAGACGTCGCGCCGGGAGTCGTGGTGTTGTCGTTGAAAATCTGAACACCGACGACCGCACTGCTCGTGCGGGCGAAACCGCGGAGATCGTCAGCGGAAGCGGTCGAATCGGCCGTTCCCGAGAAGGACGACTTGGCCGAGTAGCCAACCGATGCCTGCAGCGCCTGGTTGGCAACCGACTTCGCGGAATCGACCAGCTTCTGGATCGAGGTGATACCGGTGTTGGCAGCCTGCAGAACCTGCACGCCGTTGCCGATGCCATCGAGGAGGTTGTTGATGTCGCTGGCGCGGTTGTCGAGACCCTGGGCGGTGAAGAAGTTGGTCGGGTTGTCGAGAGCGGTGTTGACCTTCTTGCCCGTCGACAGGCGGCTCTGGGTGGTCGAGAGCAGGTCAGCGGTGGACTGCAGGGAGAGGAGGTTCTGACGAACCGATGCGGAGAGAACGATACCGGACATTGTCTTTTCCTTCTGGGTTGAAAGTCAATTCTTTGACCTTCGCAGCAATAGCCAGCAGACTTTAACAAGGCCTCAACACGCAGGCTTGCATTCTAGGCAAACGGCCAAAGCCCGTAGTACTACCGGGCAAGGATGCCGGGACTTGCTTAAGAAAGGAATAAAGCCGTAACCGACCGCGTGACCAGGACGCCTGTCGTGGGCCTTGAGCGCTTGCGGACGACATGCGCCGATTCAGCTCGTCACGCCCTGGTTTTTTGATTTGACGCGGTTTCTTTACGCGAACCGGCGTTCGCTTCGCCGGAAAACGCGTTAGTTCAACCCGTCCAGCTTGTACGAGGCCTGGATGAATCCGCCGTAGCGTTCGGTGCGGACCGGCAGGGTCTGGCAGGGGCAATCGGTGCCGAAGATGTTGGTGGTTGCGCTCGGGGCCCACATCGCCCAGTAGCGGCCACCCGCGCCGACGCTGAAGGATTTTCCGATCGCATACGACAGGATCGCCTCGAGCTGCACGCCGTGCCCGGTGCCAGCTTCCGGGGAAACGGTATTGGCGACGTCGGTGCGCAGCACATGATTGTCGGTGCCGGCGAAATTCGCAAACGGCAGATAGGCGGCGTCCGCCGTCAGCGTCCATCCGTCAAGCACCTTGACCACGCCATTGATGCCGACCCTGAACGAATTCCATTTGGTGCTCTCGGTGATGGCAAGCGTGGAATTCGGGATCGAGGGGACGCAGTCGGAGAAACGGTTGGCGATCTGGATGCAGCCGGATGCCGACTTGTCTTCCCTGAAATAATTGTAGCCGACGAAGCCGCCGATATTGGCGCTGGGTCCGCGGAACAGCGAGTAACCGACGTCGATCGTGGCGTAGCCGATCTCGCCGGTCACGCTCGAGAGCGTGTTCGAATAGGGTACCGTTCCGTTGAACAGCAGCCAATCCTCGTCATGCATGCTGCCCGACAGGGTCTTTCCGCCGCCGACAAAACCCTTCAGGAAGATGTTGGACGACGAGTCGATGCGGCCGAACACCTCGCCCGACGCGGCCGTGGTGTCGTAGGTGAGCCGCGAGACCAGCATGTTCTGCATGGCCTGATTGGTGGTTGCGCCGAGATCCTTCTGGAAACGGCCGGACGAGTACCAGGTGCGCCCGCCGATTTCGACCTCGATGCCGGGAACGCCGCCTGTATCGGTCGTACCTCTCAGGCGATACTCCGATTCCGACGGCTGAAAGCTCGCCTCGCCATCGACACCGATCCTGTAATTCAGGCCGACCTTGACGGTTTGCAGGTTCTGGCTGACCGAACTCGTGCCGCCCGCCGTTTGCAGATAGCCGTCGGGGAGCGGCGGCACAACCTGGCGGTAGCTTTGTGGCGTGGCCAGGTTGAGATCGCCGAAACGCGAATAGTCATATTCCAGCCTGAACGACCAGGCCGGCGTGATCGCCCGTTCCACACCGGCGCCGGCGGTCCATCCCCACCGCGTGCCGTCAAAACCGGTCGAGGGAAAAACCAGCGGGTTGGATGTGATGTCGATCCGCTCCTGCAACCAGGCGCCGCCGGCCTTGGCATAGATCAGCGTACGCCCCTGGCTACCGGCCGCCCAGCCGGCACGGCCGGTCAGGCTGCCGCCGAGACCCGGATGAACACGGCAGTTGGCGGAGATGAAGAAGCCCGATGATGCAAGGCAGGTTGCGCTGCCGTCGCTGACAAAACCGGAGACATCCGCCTCGGCGCCGAGAACGAATTTCGAGTTTGGAATTTGCCAGTTGTAACCAGCCTGCCCTCCGCCCAGAAACGCCGGGCCCCTGACTGTCCCGCCGTAGATCGGCGCGCCGGCGGGATCGGAAAACTGCGAACTGGCGGAGCCCGCGCCGAGATGCGCGCCGGCATAGAGCCCGGTCCACGACCACGCCGGCGCATAGGCCGGAATGACGTCAGGCATGTCTGCCGCATTGGCGGGATTGGCACCCGGGAGACTGGAACCCACCAGCAGACCAAGAACCGCAACCAAAACTGTTTTCATCGACGCAACCCAAAACTGTTGCCGGCTACTTCCGGCAATCAAGGTCGGTCGAAATACTTAAGAAACCATATGCGTTGACGATTGGGTAACCCTAATATTTGGTTTCGAATTGAGTTCCGCGTCTCGCTGCACATCTCACGCTTGCTAGTCATGCCCAGCCTTGTGCCGGGCACCCACGTCTTGCAGTCTGACAGCAAGAAGGACGTGGATGGCCGGGACAAGCCCGGCCATGACGGAAAATGAAACTCGATCCAATCTCTTTGCGCCAGATGCCGCTACTGCGCTATTTCCGGGCGCTGATCCATGCATCCACCGCCGGCAGCGCGCGGGCCGTGAGGTCGGCCGAGATCGCAATGGTTTCCACCGCCCTCGCCGTCGTCACGCGGCCGCCGGAAGTGGCCTGCGCCGGCGCGAAGGCGAGGAGTTCGGCGGCATGGGCCTCGTCGCTGAAATTGGTCATGAAGCTGGCGACGAACTGATCGCGGAACGAAGGTCCCTGCCGCGCCAGCAGCGTATCGAAGTTCGCCTTCACGAAATCCCAGGCCAGATCAGGCTGCTCGCCGGAACCGGCAACCGTGCCGATCACGCCGCTGACGATCGTGCCCGGCATCTCATCGGTCAGGGTCAGCGCCAGCGTGGCGCGGGCCAGGGCGGCGTCGCGCGCGCTGGCGGCGGCGAAATAGTAGCGCAGGCGTTCGTTGGTCACGGTACTCTTGCGCGCCAGCGCCAGCAGCGTGTCGTAAGTGGCAGCATCGGCAGTGAGGCCGACCAGATGGGTGACGGAATCGCGCAGCGCGTTCGGCAGCGACTTTGGATCCTGCAGGAAGGAAGCGAAACGCCGTTTTGCCTCGGCGATCATTTCCTCGTCGCCGAATTCGCCGAGGGTGCGGATCAGGCTGCCGCGAAGCAGGCTGGCATCGTCGTCGCCCGAGCCGCTGCCATCCCAGCCGAGCCTGTCGAACACGGTGCGCAACCTGGCGCGGGCATAGGCCTGCAGCGCCGGACGTTCGGCGCGGCCGCGCGACAGGCGGTTGAGCGCACCCATCGTGCCGATCACCTGGTCCCACACCGGACGGCGGTCATCGGCGCGGAGCGTCTCGACCAGCGCGAGATAGGACGGCGGTTCGGCGCGGCCGGCCTGCACCATCGCCCAGCTATCGGCGAGAAAATTGACGCGGTCTTCCGGCGCGAGCTGCGTCAGCGATTTCGCCAGCGCGGCGCGGCTCGCCGGGCCGTATTCGACCCGGTAATAGCCGATGTCGCCGAGATTGACCTTGATCGCCTCGCCGCAGGATCCAGCGGGAATTTCAGTGCTGCCTTGCAGCAGCACGACCTCTGGTGCCTTGGCGCCCGGCGGCCCGAATGCGACCGGCACCTGCCATTGGCGCGGCGGCAACGGCGCCGTCTTCAGCGGTGCCACGACAAAGCGGTCCTGCCGCAGCGTCAGGCGCTGCGCTGCGCCACTGCAGGATGTCTCGGCTACTATCAGCGGCACGCCGTCCTGCTCGGTAAAGGATGCGGCGATGCCGGTCACCGGCTTGTGGGCGACGCTCTCCAGCGCCTGCCAGAGATCGGCGGTCGTGGTGTTGCCGTAGGCGTGATCCGCCATGTATTTGCGGATGCCGTCGCGAAACATTTTCTCGCCGAGATAATTCTCCAGCATCCGGATCAGCGCCTGACCCTTGTTGTAGGTGATGGCGTCGAACGCCACCATCGCCTCGCTCTCGCTCGCCACCGCTTGCTGGATCGGATGCGAGGTGCGCCGCGCATCGAGCGCCAGCGCGAACTGCTTCTGGCCGTAGCCGTTCAGCCAGCTCTGCCATTGCGGATAAAACTGCTCCGACGCCTTGGTCGCCATCCAGGTGGCAAAGCCCTCGTTGAGCCACAGATTGTCCCACCACGCCATGGTGACGAGATCGCCGAACCATTGATGCGCCATCTCATGGGCGATGATGTTAAAGATCGGGCGGCGCGCGGTGTCCGCGTTGGTGGCGGGATCGAACAGCAACCGGCTCTCGAAGAAGGTGATGCCGCCCCAGTTCTCCATCGCGCCGCCAAAACCGCCGGGCACCGCGATCAGATCGAGCTTGGGTAGTGGATATCTGACGCCGAAATAATCGTTGAACCAGGCCAGCAGTTTGACGGCGCTGTCGAGCGCGAACTGCCCCTTCGCGGCCTTGCCCATGGTGGCGACGATGCCGACCGTGACGCCGTCGATCTCGGCGGTGATCCGTTCGAGTTCGCCAACGGTCAGCACGAACAGATAGGTCGACATTTTCGGTGTCGGCGCGAAGGTGACCTGCTTGAGGTCTTGCCCGAACGCCTCTTCACGCACGACGGGCATGTTGCCGACCGCGAGAAGATTGCGCGGCACCGTCACTTGCAGGGCAAAGATCGCCTTGAACGCCGGCTCGTCCCAGCACGGAAAAATCCGCCGCGCGTCCGACGGTTCGAGCTTGCTCGACAGCATGCGCCTGGTACCGGCGTCGGTCGGATAGTCGACCGTGAAAAGGCCGGTGCCGAACTTGTTGATCTGCGACGTGAAGGCGATGCGCAGCTTGTGCCGGCCGATGGCGATGCTTTGCGGAAATGTGAAGGTCGCGGTTTCGGCAGTGGCATCCTGCGCGACCTCCGCGCGCTGCGCGTCGCCGTCGATGGTGACGGCGTCGAATGTGGTGCCGACGGCATTGAGCACGATCCGCGCGGTGGCCTCGCGCACCTCGATCTCGACGCTCTCGACGCCCGATAGCGTCAAGCCCACCATGTCGGGCTTGAGCTCGATCGCGTAATTGATCGGAACGACGTTCTTCGGCAGCTTGCCGGGCGTGGCGTCGAAGGAGAACACCTGCTCGGCCAACGCCGCGCCGGATATCGACACCATCAGTGCGAGTGTTGCGGCGAGCCGGCGCATGGTCGGAGCGCCTTTCAAGTCAAAAGGCCTTGGCAATCGCGGCTTTGGCGTCATCCTGGATACGGCCCAGATGATCCCCGTCGCGAAAACTCTCGGCGTAAATCTTGTAGACGTCTTCGGTGCCGGACGGCCGCGCGGCGAACCAGCCCTGAGCGGTCTCGACCTTGATGCCGCCAAAGGCTTGATCGTTGCCGGGCGCCCTGGTGCGGATCGCCGTCACCTTCTCGCCGGCGAGCTCCTTCAGGCCGAGTTGCTCCGGCCCGAGCGCCTTCAGCGCATTCTTCTGCGCGGGCGTCGCCGGCACATCGATCCGCGCATAGAAGGGCGTGCCGAGCTCGGCCGTCAGGCCTGCGAACAACTGGCTGGGATCGCGCCCGGTTTTGGCGAGGATTTCGGCGGCCAGCAGCCCCATCACGACGCCGTCCTTGTCGGTGGTCCACACCGATCCGTCCCGCTTGAGGAACGAGGCGCCGGCGCTTTCCTCGCCGGCAAAGCCGAAGCCGCCGGAGCCGAGACCCTCGACAAACCATTTGAAGCCGACGGGCGTTTCGACCAGCCTGCGGTTCAGTTTCTTCGCGACGCGATCGATGATCGAGGAGGAGACGATGGTCTTGCCGATCGCGGCATTGGCCCCCCATTGCGGCCGGTGCGCGAACAGATAGGCGATCGCAGCCGCAAGGTAATGGTTCGGGTTCATCAACCCGCCGGTGCGCGTCACGATGCCATGGCGATCGGCATCGGTATCGTTGGCAAAGGCGACGTCGAATTTGTCGCGCATCTGGATCAGGCTCGCCATCGCATAGGGCGAAGAGCAATCCATGCGGATCTTGCCGTCCCAGTCCGCGGTCATGAAGCGGAAGGTGGGATCGACGGCATCGTTCACGACCGTGGCGTTGATGCCGTAATGGTCGATGACCGGCTGCCAGTAATGCACGGCGGCGCCGCCCAGCGGATCGATGCCGATTTTCACACCCGATGATTTGACCAGCGCCAGGTCCACGGTGTTGCCGAGATCGGCGACATAGGGGCGGACGTAATCGTACAGATGCGTCGTCGATGCCTTGCGGGCCCGCTCGTAAGGCATCCGCGTCACGCCCTTCATGTCGGCTTGCATGAAGGCGTTGGCGGCTTTCTCGACTTTGGCCGTGACATCCGTGTCAGCCGGGCCGCCATGCGGCGGATTGTATTTGTAGCCGCCGTCCTCCGGCGGGTTATGTGACGGCGTGATGACGACGCCATCGGCAAGGCCGGAGGTGCGTCCCTTGTTGTAGCTCAGGATCGCGTGCGAGATGACGGGCGTTGGCGTGTAGCCACCGTGCTCGTCGATCATGATCTCGACACCGTTGGCGGCAAATACTTCCACCGCGCTCGCCAGCGCCGGTTCCGCCAGCGCGTGGGTGTCGATGCCAATGAACAGCGGGCCGGTCAGGCCGGTCTCGCGGCGGTAATCGCAGATCGCCTGCGTCGTCGCCAGGATGTGGTTTTCGTTGAAGGAGTTTTTCAGCGACGAGCCGCGGTGGCCCGAGGTGCCGAAAGCGACGCGCTGGGCGGGATCGGCCGGATCGGGCTTACCGGAAAAATAAGCCGTCACCAGACGCGGAACATTGACGAGATCAGCGGAATCGACCGGTTTACCCGCGGCAGGATTGGATGCAGTCACATGGCCTCTCAAGACAGATGGTGTCCTGCCAAACATACGCGAAAGCGTGGCCTCCGGCAAAAGGATGGCGCGCTCAAATCGAAGGCGGCCCGGCCCGATCGCTCAGCCGCCCTTCAGGTCCGTGGCCTTGATGATCGGCCCCCATTTGGCCCGCTCCTGCTTCTCGAACTGGGCCAATTCCGCGGGCGTTCCGCCGGCCGGATCGAAGCCCAGTTCCAGCAGTCGCTTCCTCGTCTCCGGCAGGGCCAGCGCCTTTGCCAGCTCGGCGTTCAGGAGGTCGATGACGGGCTGCGGCGTGTCGCGCGGCGCGTAGAACGCGTTCCAGGCGGTTACCTCGAAGCCGGTCACGCCCTGCTCGGCGATCGACTTCACGCCCGGCATCAGTTCCGTCGATTTGAGCGACGTGATGCCGAGCGCCTTCAGCTTGCCGTCAGCGATCTGGCTGCGCAGCGCCGTCACGGTGTCGACAATCAGCGGTACCTGCCCGCCAAGGACGTCCGTCAAGGCCGTCGCGGAACCCTTGTAGGGCACAGAGAACAAGGGCGCTCCGGTCTTCTCCTTCAGGAATTCGAACACGATGCGCGCCGTCGTGCTGGGCAGCGCCATATCGACCTTGTCCGGCGTTGCCTTGGCTGCCGCAACCAGTTCAGCGACCGAGTTTGCCTTGAATGACGGACTGGCCGAGATCAGCATCGGCAACTTGCCGACCAGGATGATCGGGGCGAAATCCTTGTCCGGCGCGAAGCCGAGCGACGTGTACATGAACTCGTTCATGGTCTGGGTGGCATTGGTGCCCATCAGGATCGTGTATCCGTCCGCCTCCGAATGCGCCGCCATCTCGGTGCCGATATTGCCGCCGGCGCCGGGCTTGTTTTCGATATAGAAGCGCTGGCCCGTGGTCCGCGACAGATGATCGGCGAAGTAGCGCGCCACGACGTCGGTGCCCTGCCCTGCCTGGTAGGGGACGATGATCCGCACCGGCTTGGACGGATAATTTTGCGCAAAGCTCGCGCAACTCCAGACCAAGGCGAGAAGGCCTACGGCCCATTTTGCAGACTTCAGCATGATGTTTCCTCTCCCGATCTATTGCTTTTGTTATGAACGCGTGTGGTCGCTGGTTGCGACGACGCCGGTCTCGATCAACCCGTCGATTGCGGCCCGATCGAATCCGGCTTCGGTCAATATTTCGTGGGCATGTTCGCCGAAGCGCGGCGGTCGCCGTCCCGCGCCGCCCGGCGTTTGCATCAGCTTGACGGGAATGCCGGGCGCGCGGTGGCCTTCGCTCTCGACCAGCATGCCGCGATGGGCGACGTGCGGCTGCGCGAAGGCCTGCGCCACATTGTTGACCGGTCCTGCCGGCACGCCTGATCGCATCAATTCGCGGCAGAGATCGTCGGACTTGAAGCCGGCCAGCGTGCGCTCGAGCTCGGCGCGGAGGGCGGCGACATGTTTCAGCCGGTCGGCGTTGCTGCGGAAGCGTGGATCGTCGAGCAGATCGCTGCGTTCCACCTTCTGGCAGAAGCGGCGGAACTGGCCGTCATTGAGAATCCCGAGGAATATCTCGCCATCGCTGGCGGCGAACTTGTCATAAGGCGCGATGTTGGGATGGGCGCTGCCGAGCCGGCCCGGCACGTTGCCCGAACAGAGCCAGTTGGCCGCATGCGGAACGAGAAGAGCAAGGCCGGTGTCGAACAGCGTCACCTCGACGCGCTGCCCGATGCCGGAGCGCTCGCGCGCCGCCAACGCGAGCAAGACGCCGGTAAGCGCGTTGTAGCCCGTGAGATAGTCGACGATGGGAACGCCGACGCGGGTGGGGCCGGAATCCTGCGCGCCGTTGATGCTCATCAGGCCGCACATCGCCTGCAGCACCGCATCATAGCCGGGCAGCCCGCCGAGCGGCCCGTCGGCGCCGAAGCCGGAGATCGCGCAATAGATCAGCCGCGGAAAGCGCGCCGACAAGGCATCAAAGCCGAGACCCCAACGCTCCATGGTGCCGGGCAGGAAGTTCTCCACCAGCACATCGGCGTCCCCCAGCAAGGCTTCGAGCACGGCGCGACCCTCGCTGCGCGACAGGTCGAGCGCCATGCCGCGCTTGCCGCGGTTGACGGCGCTGAAATACGCCGCCTGCCCCGCCGCATCGAACGGCGGGCCGAGACCGCGGGTCTCGTCGCCCGCCGGCGGTTCGATCTTGACGACGTCGGCGCCGTGATCGGCCAGCATCTGCGTGCACAGCGGACCTGCGAGCACGCGCGACAGATCAACGACCTTGAGGCCGGTCATCGCTCCGCGCGTGAGCTCGTTTGCAGGCATGGTCAAGCGACCGTTCGGTTGTCGGCGACTCAGGAGCGGCTTGGCAGTTCGACGGTGCCGCTTCCCAGCACCGACACTTCATTGTCCTGGTTGTGGGCTTCCTGCTCGATCTCGACGAGGTGGCGTCCGTTTTCGACGTACTTGCGTTTCACCTTGCCCCGGATGAACAGCAGGTCGCCTTCCGGATTGTGCCGGCGGATCTTGCAGGTCGCACGGCGCAGGAAACCGTCATCGCCCATCCAGTTGGTGAGGTGATGGGTCAGCCAGGAGCAGCGCTCCGGACCGTAATCATAGGCGCCGGGCGCGCCGACCTCGAGCGCGAACTCCTCTTCCCAGTGCACCCGCTCGGGACAGTCAGGGATATTGAAGCGGTTCGGGATGCCGAGACCGCGATGGGCGTCCTGCAGCTTCCAGGCCAGCTTGTTGGCGCGGATATAGAGGCCGCCCCAACCCTGCGCATAGGCGATGAAGCCGGTGACCGTCATTGGCCCCTTGAACATCACGGGCAGCGCTTCGCCTTCGGTGACGTCCTGCCAGTAGCGCTTGCGCGCGCCCTGAATGCGCTCCTCGGCATAGAGCTTGTAGGCGTCAGCCAGCTCCTGCTCGCTGTAACGGCGCGGCGCGCGGGCCTTGACTTCCTTGTATTTGGTGCCCTGCTCGCGCGCGTGGTCGCGCTCGGTGCGAAAACACCAGCTATCCGCCTCGGCGACGAGATCGCCCTGCTGGTTGAAGAAGTCGACATGATAGGTCTGCTGGATCGCGCGGCCGGCAAAGCGCGTCTGGTGCTCGACGAGATCCTTCAGCTTGGCTTCGGTGGAAATCACGTCGTTGCGCCGCACCGCCTTGTGCCAGGTCCAGTCGGCGCCCGACCACATCGCGTGAACGCCGGGCAGGCCGCCGACATAGCCGGACACGATGCGGCTGGTGGAGAACAGGAAGCTCGGCAGCGCGACGATGCCGCCGTAACTGGTCTTGGCGGCGTAATCGGGATCGCACCAGAGCGGATTGTCGTCGCCGATGCCGTGCGCGTAATGACGGATATTGTCGCGCGTCGCCTCGTAGCACCAGGGCTCCGCGGTCACGCCGATCGAGACGCCGATGCGCTTGCGCAAATCATCGAGGCCTTCTTCGGTGATTTTGGGAAACCTGGTTTCGACGGTATCGAGCATAGTGACGTTCCTTCCTTTAGGGCTATTGCCTTATCTCGCTTCTGATTTCGTGATGGCTTGTTCGCGCTCGCGCAGCACCTTGCGGTTGACCTTGCCGGCCGGTGTCTTGGGCAGTTCGGTGACGAAGCTGACGACGCGCGGATATTCGTGATGGCTGAGGCGCTGGCGCACGACGTCCTGGATCTCGTGCTGGAACGCCTCGTCGCCGGCCCGGTCGGTGACGACGAACGCCTTCACCACCTGCCCGCGCAACGCATCGGCGACGCCGATCGCCGCGGCTTCGCGGACCTGCGGATGCTTGAGGATCGCATCCTCGATTTCGACAGCGCTCATGGTCCAGCCGGCGGAGATGATGACATCGTCGGCGCGGCCGCCGTGATAGAAATAGCCGTCATCGTCGGTGCGGCCGAGATCCTTGGTCGCGATCCAGTTGCCGTGGCGCCAGACTTTTAGCTCGCCTGCGACGCCGGGCGCACAGGGCCGGCCTTCGGCATCATGAACCTCGACGCGCCCGCCCGGGATCGGTTTTCCGAGCGAACCCGGCTTGACGACAAAATCAGTTGCGCCGGGATAGCTCACCAGGATCACGCCGATCTCGGTGGTGCCGTACATGCTGCAAGCCGGCCGTCCGAAGGTTTCCTCGACGAAGGAAGCGGTTTCGCTGTCGATCGGCTCGCCGGTAAAGGACAGTTTCTCGATCGCGTAACGATAGCGCGGCGCGGCGCCCGAATTGCGCATCATGCGATAATGCGTGGCGGCCGCGGAAATGTTGGTGAACGCATGTTTTTCGAGCGCCGCCAGCAGCCGCTCCGGATTGAACTTGCCGGCATAGGCGCCGATGGTGATGCCAAGCGCCAGCGGCGCCAGCGTGCCGTGCCAGAGGCCATGCCCCCAGGCCGGCGACGATGGGCAGATGAAGCGATCGCCGGGACGCAAACCCGTTCCGTACAGCGCCGCCACCATCAGCGTCACGATCGCGCGGTGGGTGTGCTTGACCGCTTCGGGCAATTCCCGCGTCGTGCCCGACGTATATTGAAACAGCGCCAGCGCGTCGGCTGCCGTGTTCGGTGTGAAATTGGTGGCGAAGCGGTCGAGCCCATTCAGGAAGGCATCGTCGGCGACCACGGTCTTCGCGTCGATGCCGGCGAGTTGCGGCGCCTTTTCGGCGTTGGTCACGATCAGGCGCGGCTTGCAATCGTCGACGCGCAGCTTGACCCCGTCGGGACCGAACAGGGTGAACAGCGGCACCGCGACGGCGCCGGCCTTCATGGTGCCGAACACCGCCACATAGAACGCCCGCGACGGCTCCAGCATGATCGCAACGCGATCGCCGGCCTTGACGCCCTCGCCCTGCAGATAATGCGCGAAGCGCGACGAAGCCTCGGCGATCTCGCGAAAGCTCAGCACCTCGTCCGGCCCGTCGGCATGAACGACGATCACGGCCGGATTGCTGCGGTCCGCATGTCGGTCGATGCATTCATGCGCGATGTTCAGCCGTTCGCGGTTGCCCTCGAACAATTCCCAGAGCTTTGCCGGGGCGAAGTTCGCCTGCGCGTCCTTGTAGCTCGTGTAGTCGGTCAGCTTCATCATGGCCGGCAAAATACCGAAGCGAAGCTAATTGTCAAATAGCGTTTATAATTGTATATGTACAATCATGTCGCTTCGTTGTTGCAATGCGATGATTGTTGTACGGATACAATCATGCCGAATCCGAAATCACCCCGCGTCCGCGCGGTCCCCGCCGTTACCCGCGCCATCGCCATTCTCCGTCTGCTCAGCCGCAGCCGTGAGCCGCAAAGCCTGAAATCGATCGCGGAGAGTCTCGATCTGGTGCCGAGCACCGCCCTGCACATCGCGCGCGCGCTCGTTGCGGAAGATTTGCTGCGGGCCGACCCGCTGACCAAGCGCTACAGCCTCGGCACCGGCATGCTGCCCTTGGCGCGCGCGGTGCTGGAGAATGCCGACTTTCCAAGCCTGGTGCGGCCCAAGCTCGATGATCTCGCGAGCCGCTACGGCGTCATGGCCATCGGTGTCGAGGTGCCGGATCTCGACCACATGATCGTGGTCACGCTGTCGCGCAGCCAGGCGCCGGTGCGCCTCCATGTCGATGTCGGCAGCCGGTTTCCCGCGCTCATCAGCGCCACCGGACGATGCGTTGCCGCCTTTACCGGACAACCCTGGAAGGAAATCGAGAGGCGTTTTCGCCTGCTGCGCTGGCACAACGCGCCGACTTACGATGCATGGCGCAAGGAAGTCGACCAGGTCCGCCGCCAGGGCTTCAGCATCGATCGCGGCAATTACATCGACGGCGTCACCATCGTGGCGGTGCCGGTCCTGAACAGCCAGGGCACCATCTCGCATACGCTCGCGGCCGTCGGCCTCGGCAGCCAGCTCGACCGCGCCAAGTCGCTGGCGCTGGCGCGCGACATGGACATCGTCGCGCGCGAGATTACCGCGCAGTTGGCGCCGCTCGCCTGACCTCGCGACCGGGGCAAGCCACAGACGCACGGCCCCCAGACTTATCGTCGTTCCAGCCGAGGTCCGCGAACCCGGCCGCGCGCAGAGGGCCTCTTCGGCGGCGAGTAACTTGTCGAGCTGCGGCGGACGAATGCCGGGCGCGCCTGCGTGCTCCTGGACGAGATGATGAATCCGACGTGAGGAATACGGCTAACAAACCGGCTGCACGGCGCAGAACTCACGATTGAAATGAACGAGCGGCTTCCTGCTCGGCTGAAGCCGGACATTCTTAACTTCGCAGAAGAATACGGAATGTTGTCCGACCGTCATCTCCTGGATGACTTCGCAATCGAGAACGGCGAGTGCATCGATGAGGGCGGGGACACCACTTGCCATTTCAAGCCACCTTTCATTGTCGAACCTCTGCGGTCCCTTTATGTTGGACGACGAAAACAACTCGGCGAGATCCGTATGATCGCGCGTCAAGACATTGACGCTGATTCGCTTGGTTGCGCTCATGGTGCCATGGGCACCGGCGTCGCGATTCACACATGCGATGAGCGACGGCGGGTCCATGGTCAACGAACAAACGGCCGTCATGGTCAGACCATGCCATTCGCCATTACTATTCGTCGCCACAATGCATACGCCTCCGGCGAGAAGACGCATGCTTTGCTTGAACATTTCGGACGAAATCGGTGTCTCGGTGATCACGCCTCTACCTTCCGACTTGTTCGATAGGTCGTGGATGACAACTGGAGGAGTTGGCTGCATTCCGGGCGATGCCGGCTGTCCCAAGCGGGAGTTCCGCAAAGTCGCGATTTTCCACGTCCTGAAAGGCAATGATCAGGCGAAGGGCGCTGCTCTGGGATTTTCGCCGAGGTCACCCGTCAATCTGAACTGGCCCATCAGGTTGGAGACGGTATCGAAGTCGATCACCGCATGGTGGCACGCCGTGTTGATGTCACGGAAGGCACGATAGACCGCGTTGCCCTCGTAGAGGCCGTGGGCGCCCGCCGCAGCGAACAGACGCTCGATCGCCCGGCGGCTCAGCTCGACGACAAACGCGGCATCCCAGCGCATCTGGATGCGGTCTTGCGCCGACATTGGCGCCTGATCGATTTCCATCAAGGCATCGAAGCGGTCGCACATGTCCTCGAGAAGCCGCCGTGCTGCGGCGACTTCCGCGGTGGATTCCGCTACCCGCTTTTGCATGATGGGGTTCTTGCCTTTGGCCACGCCATACGCCGTCGTGCGCGTTGACGTTGCATCCACGAAAGCCTTCAGGCCGGCTTCAGCCATGCCGAGGACGGAGCCGGACAGCATGGCCGGCAGGCCCGAGTAGACCGAAAGCCGGTAGGTCGGCGCCGTCGCGTGCGGGCTGAGACCAAGGAAGGTCGGGGTGGTCGGCATCACGCGATGCTCCGGGACGAAGGCGTTGTTCACCACGAGATCCTTCGATCCCGTACCCCGCATGCCCAGGGTATGCCAGGTGTCGTCGAGGATGACATCTGCGCGCGGAACCATGACATGATGAATGATATAATCGTCCGGTCCGGGATTGGCAGCTCGGGCCCCGAGGATGAACCAGGGAGAATGATCGCACCCGCTGCCGAACTGCCATCGCCCCGTGAAGCGCCAGCCCCCTTCCACCCGCTCAATCGTGCCTTGCGGCGCCAAGGAGCCCGCCACGAGATTGTCGGCGTCGCCTTCGTAGACTTCCCGTTGGCACTCTTCCGGAAAGCGGCCGATGATGTAGTCATGCGCCACGCAAACCATCAACACCCAGCTTGCCGCCGAGCAAACGTTGGCGATGTCGGCGCAAGCCCTGATGTGAGCGCTGGGCGAGAGCTCGTACCCGCCGAACCGCTTCGGCGTGATCATGCGCGCCAGTCCGGACTCCCGCAGGGCATTGGCGGCATCGTCGCTGAGGCGGCGAAGCTTGTCGCTCTCGTGCGTGGTGGCGGCGAGCCGGGGAAGGATGGAGCGCACCGCGCTCTTGTAGTCGAAGTCGGAAGCGGACGCGCCTTCCGAATGAACCTTGCTTGCGGCGACAGCGCTATTCATTCCACATCTCCCTGATAAGCACGGCCCGAGACCATCTTCGCTCGTCGGCTGCGACCCTTCAGCTCCAGCCTCGTCGAACGCTATCTCGAGTTCTGCAACAACAACGGCGTTCTGTTGCAGCAACGATGTCGCTCGGCTTGAACTAAGTCAAATTCATAGTTATAATTCTTTGCATGAGCCAGGCTAATAGCTATCTCGACCTCAACCTGTTGCGCGTGTTCTTCGCGATCTGGGATCTTCGCAGCCTCACCGCCGCCGGCGAGCGTCTGGGCCTGACCCAGCCGGCTATCAGCCATGCCCTGCGGCGATTGAGAGAGCGCTTCGGCGACCCGTTGTTCGTCAGGGTGGCGAACCGCATGCTGCCGACGGATGCGGCCGTGCGTTTGCACGAGCCACTCGATCAGGCTTTCGAGCTGCTGAACCGCGCCTTGCAAAGCGGCATCGTATTCGATCCGCGCGCGACCGAGCGAACTTTTCGGGTGGCGATGTCCGACATCGCCGAGGTCTACATTTTACCCCGACTCATAAACGAGCTGGCGCGCATCTCGCCGTTCATCCGCGTCGACATCGTCCCTCTGGAGCCAGATAGCGTGGTGAGCTCGATGCGTTCGGGCGAGATCGACCTCGCGATGGGTGCCGTCAACATGTCGGACAAGGATCTCGTCAGTATCGACACGTTCAAGGACCGATACATCTGCCTGGTGCGCGCCAATCACCCGATCGCAAAGTCCAGACTTACGCGTTCGAATTTTTCAAAGCTGCGCTTCTTCTTCGCGCGAACCACGTCTTCGGTCTACCAGCTCGCCGAGCAATGGCTCGCGGATGAAAACGTTCGGCCGCGGATCGCAGTTCGCGGACACTTTACCGCGGCACCGGAGATCGTCCGCAATTCGGATCTCGCCGCTATTTTCCCAAGGCTGCTGGCGCTGGAACTGCACCGCGCCAAGGATTTCCGGCTGCTCGATCTTCCGTTCGAGCTACCACCGATGGAGATCAAGATTCACAGCCACTCCCGCTTTGCCAACGACACCGGCATCAAGTGGATATGCCAGACCAGCACGGCCATCCTGAGCAAGATCGGCGGCTAGCGCGGATCTCGACGGCGCGCTTCACTTCCGGGGATCGAAACGGGTTGAGAAGGCCTCGGCAGGGACCGTGTCGAGATAGCCGCCGCCCATGACTTCGTTTGCCAATCCACCGAAACGCCGCAGGGACGCGATGGTGGCTTCATTCCAAGTCGTCGTGTAGTCGGCGAGCACGCGCTCGCGCAGCAGCGCAATGGCGGCGGGTTCGAGCCCGTATTTCTTGCCGTAGGCTTCGAATACCTCGGGATGAGCCTTGATGTAGTCCAGCGCTTCGAGCCATGCCTTCGTGAAATTTTTCAACGCTTCCGGCTCGGCCTTCATGAAGTCGTCGTTGGTCGAGTAGCCGATCCAGAGAAAATCGTCACCGGTACCGGCCTTGTAGGCGTCGGCGAGATTGCCGATGGACCTGTACTTGCCGGAGCCCTCGAGCTTGGCCGCGAGCGGATCGAACATAACGGCAGCGTCAATCTCGCCCTTGTCGAGCAAAGCGGGGAGCAGGCCGGGCCCGGCAAACTGCAGGTCCCCTGTCTTGCCCGGATCGAACCCGTGGAACTTTGACGCAATTACGCGAAACAGCACGGTCGCGGTGCCGGCCGCTCCTGCGAAGGAGCCGACCTTCTTGCCCTTGAGGTCGGCGATACTCTTGATTGGCGAGGCAGTCGGCACGATGACGTCAACCGTCACTCCGCGCCCGACCGGGAATATCATCGTGACCGGCAAGCCCTTGCCCCGGAATTGAGCGATGGCGGTCCAGCCGCCGAAGCCTACATCGACATCCTTGCCGCGGATGGCCGTGAAGAGCCCATCGAGAGTCGGGTAGGCTCGGTACTCGGCCGCGATGCCATATTTCTTGTCGATGCCCTGGTCGATCATGACGCGTGACCCGATCTCGTTCAGGGATTGCGCAAGATCCCCGATCCGTACCTTGACCTGCGCAGTGGCAGTACCGGACGTGGCGAGCAGGACAGCGGCGAAAATACCAAGACGGAACAGCATACTCTCTCTCCCAGATGCCAAAGGTCAGATGTTCATTCGGGCCGCGGCGTGGCGGTCGAGATCATCGACCAGGCTCGGTTCATTTGCCGGGATTGCGGACGGGACAGGTTCGCGGCCGATCTCGGCGTCGAACGCCTTAATAAGGTCCCGGCTCAGCTCGAAAATGGCTGGATCGTCGTAGCTTCGCGGGCGGGCGATCGGGACGCGCATTTCGTGCCGGAACGCGCCGCCCAACATCACCAGGATCCGGTCAGCTAGAAAGCAGGCCTCGTAAGCATTGTGCGTGACGAAGACGATCGTCTTGCGCGTTTCTCGCCAGATCGAAAGAAGATCGGTGCGGATGCGGCGTGCCGTGATCTCGTCGAGCCCCGAGAAGGGCTCGTCCATCAGGAGAATGCCGGGTTCGACGCACAAAGCCCGCACGAGGGCGAGGCGCTGGGCCATGCCGCCCGAGATCTGGTGGGGATAGTAGTCGCGATATTCCGACAGGCCCGTCATGGCGAGATAGCGGGATTTCAGCTCGTCCCAGCGCGAGGCCGGCACCTTGCAGCCGGTGAGCGCGAAATCGAGATTCTGTTCGGCGGTCAGCCATGGCAGCAGGCGCGGCTCCTGAAATAAATAGCCGACGCGGCCGGCACTCACGCGAGCCTGCCCCTCGTAGACCTTGTCCAGTCCGGCGAGGACATTGAGCAACGTCGATTTGCCGCAGCCCGACGGTCCGAGGATGCACAGGAATTCCCCCGCGCCGACCGATAGATCGAGGTCTTTCAAGACGGCACGGGACGTGCCGTCGCGGCCCTTGAAGGTCTTCCGAAGTGACGCGACTTCAATTGCCGGATTCATACCGCTACCTGCGGGCGCCATGCGAAGATGCGCCGTTCAATCGGTTTCAAGATGACGAGCTCGATCAAGAGCATGATGATGGTGAAGAGCAGCGTCCAGGCCAGCACCTGGCGCATGTCGGCAAGCTGGTACCAGTAGAACAGCTTGAACCCGACGCCGTTTGGACGGCCGATCAATTCCACCAGGACCGTGATCTTCCAGATGATGCCGAGCCCGAAGCGCGCGGATGCCATCACATAGGGAAAGATCTGCGGCATGAGCACGCGGCGCACGATGGCCGGCCGTGAGGCCTCGAACACGCGGGCCATCGCGACGAGCTTGGTGTCGACGTTCTTCACGCCTTCCCAGATGTTGATCGTGATCGAAGGCGCGGCGGTAACGGCGATGGCGAGGATGGCGGCGCTCTCGTTCAGCCCGAACCACATGAAGGCCATGATGGCGTAACAGAGACTTGGCACCGTCAGTCCGATCATCACCCACACGTCGAGCACGGCCTCGGCGCGCCGGTTGAGTCCCATCAGGACGCCGACCGGAACGCCCAGTATCAGCGCGAGCAGGAGGCCGGCCACGACGCGCAACATCGTCATGGCGAGGTCGGTCCACAGGTCCCCTTTGACAATCTCGCCCCACAGGGTGCGCGCGGTCTCGATCGGACCGGGGAAGATTTCGGGCGGCAGCGTCAGGGACAGCAGCCCCCAAATAATGACCGCTGACACAAAGGAGACCAACTTAAGCATGGTTTTGACCCTGCATGACCTGCGCTGCCGGAAGAACAATGCCCGCGCGCGCCGCGCAGCGGCGTGCCACCCGCTCGGCCTCCACGAGAAGAGCGTCCTCGTCGACCGTCAGGACCTTGCGACCCCGCATGACGACGCGCCCATCGATCACGGCATCCCGGACGTCGCCGCCCCGCGCGCTGTAGACCAGCGCCTTCTCCGGATCGAAGAGCGGCGCGAGATGGGGCTGCCTTGCCTCCACCGTGATCAGGTCGGCTCGCTTTCCGACCTCAATGGATCCCGCCTCAGGCCGCCCGATCGCGCGCGCGCCTTCTGCCGTCGCCATCCGCAGCGCGCGCGCGGCGGTGAGCGCGCGGGGATCGTTCGCAGCCGTCTTGGCGGTGGCGCAGGCGTATTTCATGCTCTCAAAAAGGTCCTGCCCGCAATTGGCCGCGGCGCCATTGGTGGCGACACCGCAGGTGATGCCCGCCGTCAGAAAATCCCCGATCGGCGGGAAACCGGTGCCCCAGAACAGACGCGTCTGGGGATCGAAAAGCACAGCGGTGCCGCTTGCGGCAAGCAGCTCGATTTCGCGCGGCGAAACGTCCGAGCAGGCAACGGCCTGGACGTCGGGACCCAGGCAACCGACCTCTTCGAGCAACTCGACCTGCCGGATCTCGCGGCCGAAATGGCGAGCGATCATCAGGTTGAACTCGGGCGACTCGGCCACGTGCATGTGGAGCGAAAGGCCGTTGTCGCGCGCAACCCGGCGCGTTTCACGGAACCCTTGCTCGTCCATGACCCAGGGCAGAAGCGGTCCGATCGACAGGCTGAGGCGGCCGCCCTCGGATCCGTGCCAACGTCCCGCGAGGCGTCCGACCCGCTCCGCCTGCTCTCTCGCGGTCTCGCAGAATCGCGGATCGAAATGACGCGCCTCGGTGGCGCGCGCGACAGTGCCCCGAAGTCCACTGTCGCGAAGAGCGCGGAACGCCGCGTCCTCGACATCCGCGGTAGCGTGCGGCGGCATGAAGATATTCTCGACCAGGCTCGTGTTGCCGTTCTTGATGTTCTCGACGCAACCGAGCAATTCAGCGACGTAGAGCGCCTCGTCGTCCATCGCGGCCATCATCGGCATCAGAAGATCGAGCCATTCGAGCAGCCGTCGCTCCGGACCGATCGTGCGGCCAAACACCATGCACAAATGCGTATGGGAATTCACAAGCCCCGGGAGCACGATCTTCCCGGTGGCGTCAATGACGAGATCGCAATTCGGCACGGGATCGGCGGTGGAATGCTCGACGGCGACGATGTCGCGTCCCTCGACTACAACCCGCCCATCCTCGATGACCCGGCCTGCCCGGTCCATCGTGAGCACAAGCCCATGCTCGATCGCGATGCGCTTCATCAACAACACCAAAGCCTCACGGCCGCTCCTTGAAAATCACTCACGGTGACCTCATCGTCAGACGTCCCGATCCGGGCGATGAGATCAGGGAAAGTTCGACGTTCGATAACGCGCGGGATTTGGTCTGCGCGCACGAATTGCCTGTTGCATCGAACCGGATACCCATTCCCGGAAAGATGTCCGCCTTCTCGAACTAAGTCAAATTCATGATAATAATTCTTTGCATGAATTTGGATAATGAGATGGCCATCTCTGCTTGTTGTTTGGGCACCGCAAGCCTGCATTTGACCTTTCCTGAAACACGCGTCGTTCTGACGATGAGTCCGTCAACCACCGCTCGCAGCCTGGCGTCCGCGCAGACGCCGATCCGGCTCATATCTGGCTGCGCGAGCATCTGTCGGAGATCGTCCGGGCGTTGCGCGGCGGCCTGCCGGGCGAGGGCCAAGGGTGCCGCGCCGATTGCCGCGGGGTCCTAAGTCACCGCCCCCACACTTTGTCCTCACTCCAACCGAGTTCCGCGAACTCGGCCGCGCGCAGAGGGGCCTCTTCGGCGGCGAAGAACTCGTCGAGCTGCGGCGGGCTGACAGCGGTCGCGCTCAGCATCGCGTGCGCCTGACCGCGGTGATGGACCTGATGCTGGAACAGATGCAGCAGCAAGCGATCCGCCCGCTCCCGTTGAATGCGGCTGCCACGATGCACGTTGACGATGCGATCGAGATCGGCGGTGCCGAGCCCCTCGACCAAGGCAATCAGCCGCCGGTCCATCTCGCCTTGCGCATCGCGAAGCAGGGGCACGGTTTCGCAGGGCTCCCGGTTGGCCCAGGCCGCCGGGCCCAGCGTGCCGCCTTCCATTGCGTCGATGTAGAAGCGGTCGATGATCAGGATGTGATTGAGCGTCGCGCGCAGGCTTGGAAAGAAACCGGTGCGCGATGCGGTGAATTCGGCCTGCGACAGTGCGGCGCAGGCCGTCAGCAGGCGATGGTTGGCCCAGCCATTGTTGTAGGCCATCGAACGGTATGGAAGCATCGCATCCATCGGCACTTTCTCCCACCGCCTCAGACCTTGACGAGGCGGACGCGCGTGCCCCAGGGGTCGGCGGCCTCCAGGCCATCAGCGAGAGCGGCGACCTGGACGCCAGCCTGGCGCAGGCGTTCTTCCCTTGCCGCAAGCAGATCCGGCTTTTCGATCTCCAGCGAAAACCAGGCAAGGCCGGTGGCCGCCTCGTCGCGGCGGCCGGCGCCGGCGCTTTGCCAGGTGTTGACGGCCAGATGGTGATGGTAGCGGCCGGAGGACAGGAAGGCGGCGCCGTTACGTGAGCGCGTCGGATCGAAGCCGAGGGTTTCGCGGTAGAAATGATCAGCCTTGGCGAGATCGCCGACGCGCAGATGCACGTGGCCGATGCGCAAGCCATCTGGCGCCCTGGCATAGTCGCTGACGCTTGTATTGGTGAGCGCGACGAGACTGTCGATGTCGAGTTGGTCGGTCGCCATCGTCACGGTGCCCGCGTCCCATTGCCACAGCGACGGATCGCGATCGGCATAGACCTCGATGCCATTGCCTTCGGGGTCGTCGAGATAGACGGATTCGCTGACGCGGTGATCGGCAAAGCCCGACAGCGGCACGCGGTGGATCGCGGCGTTGACCAGCCAGCGCGCGAGGTCCTTGCGCGTCGGCATCAGGAACGCGGTGTGATAGAGACCCGCCGCGTTGCGGGCTTCGGTCACCGCATCGGGACGGGCCTCGAGCGCCAGCAGTTTCACCCCGCCCGCGCCAAGCACGGCGCTGGTGGCGGAGCGCTCCATCACGGCAAGCCCGAGCACGTCGCGATAGTAATCTGCCACGACATCGAGCTTGCGGACCCGGATCGTCACCATGCCGATCCGCATCGGCGTGCGGTTGGCGAAAGTTGGTCCGCCACCGCCCACCTCGGCCCGCGCCGCCGCAGCGGCAGCCGCCGCCAAGGAGGAGGCGCCGGCGAGATACAGCAAGGTGCGACGGGTCAGATCAGGGTTCATCATGCGTAGGGTGTCCGGGTTCAAAGAATTGACAGTCTATCATATTTGGCTGAGCCGCCCGCCTCTGCGCATTCGCGGACTAGCCGCCCTCGCCCACCAGCACGAACGGGGCCCAAACCGATGGATCGGCATTGCGCTCCGACGACCGGTCGGCGATCAGGGCCTGCATCGAACGGCGCAGCGCTTCGGCCCGGCCGATCGCCGGGTTCCTTTTCAACTCACCGAAAGCACCCGTCGTGAGTTTCACCGCGGCGGCGGAATCGACCGGCCAGTGCGACACCAGCAACGAGCGGGCCCCGGCATAAAAGAAGGCCCGCGCAAGTCCCGACAGGCCTTCGGCGCCGGGCTTGTCGCCGGCCGCCGTATTGCAGGCCGACAGCACGGCCCAATCCGCGTCGAGGCGGAGCCTGGCGATCCGGCTTGCGGTGAGCAGGCCGTCGTCTTCCGCGGTGGGACGATCCGGCAAGGTGAGCACGAGCGCGGGTTCGCTCAAGCCGCCCACCTCGCCGGCCACCAGGCCGTGCGTGGCGAAGTCGACGACGCGATACTGATCCAGCGGCATGCTCTTGACGGCGGTCACGGTCGCCGCCGGGCCGAGATTGACGTCGCGGTCGGAGGCCCCGAGATCCCGCGCCACCGCGCGCAGTTCGTTGGCCGTTTCAGGCAAGGCGGGCAGCCCGCTGCGCAACCGGTCGATGTCGACCGTCGTGCCGGTGTAATAGGATTGATAGGGTTGCACGCTGCGCGCGGGTTTGACCGGGGCGCCCGGCCGCTGCAATTGGGGGTCGCCAAAACCGATGAACGGCCTGGTCGCGCGCGACGTCCTGGCGAAAACGCGCAGCGCACGAAGGCTGCTCACCGTCGGCAGCACCGTGATCGCCCTGTCGTTGAGCAGCCACGCGGCCTGCCGATAACGATCGGAAGGATCGCTCGCGGGATCGGGCCGTTTGGTCACGAGCACATGGAACGGCAGGCTGGTCAACGCGCCGGTCGGCACCACCAGCAACTTCGCCTTGCCGGCGATGGCCGCCTCGACCGGACCGATCAACGCCGCATAGAGATCGTAGGACGCTGCAAGATCGAACACCTTGGCGGCCGCATCCGACGCCGGGTCGAACAGACCAAGACGCAGCCGGCCGACCTGGTCGCTGATGCCTTTGCTGCCGAGCGGGATCTCGCGCCAGACGGCCGCCTCGCGCGTGACCGCGAACACGTAGCTCTTGTCGCGCATGCTCAGAAATGAAAGCAGCGCCTCATCCGGTTTGAGCAAGGCCTTGGCCTGGCCGAGCGACAATGGCGCCGGGCTCGACAACTCCGTATACCCGGGAAAATCGCGCGCGATTTGCGCCGATATCTGCTCGAACGACTGGCGGGCCCGGCTGCTCTCCGCACGAAGCCTCGCGATCAGATCGTCGTTGCGTTTGCCGTCGGCCGTGCCGAGTTCGGTGGTAATGCGCTTGTCGAGGCTGTCGAGCGTGGCTTTGAGGTCTTGCTGCCGGCGAACCGCGGCGGCGATCGCATCGTCGCCGGCGCCGAAGCGCGCGGCCATCTGGGCCAGTGCCGCGCCTGCCTGGGTCTCATGCACGCGCTGCGCGGCGGCGAATGCCTCGCCGATATGAGATTCGTCCGGACTCCCGCCCGCGGTGTGCCAGATGGCTTCGACCAGCGCGGTATCCAGATCGGTAAAGCGCTTGAATTGAGCCTTGTCGCTGCCGCCGCTCTGCTGCCCTTCCATGGCCGCCGATGCCTCGCGCAACTTCGCCACCGCATCCGGCCATTTGTTCTCGCGGCCATCGACGTCGGCGAGGTTGATCAGCGTTGCGATCGTATCGTGATGATGCGCGCCCAACCGGGCCTGCGCGATCCGCAAGGCACGCTCCAGTTGGGCTCTGGCGTCGGAAAGATTGCCGCTTCGCAGGTCGAGAAGCGCGATGCCGCGAAGATCGTTCACGATTTGCGGGTGCTCCGGACCGAGCACGCGCTCGTCGATTTTCAGGGCGCGATCGAGATATTCCGCCGCCTCGGCGAAGCGGCCGCTGTCCTGCAACGCCCGCCCCATGGTGCCGAACGCGAGCGCGACCGGCCCGCCATCGCGGCCAAATTTGTCCTGCATGATGCGCTGCGCGCGTTCATAAAGCGGAATCGCCTCGTCTCTCCGGCCGAGTTCACGATAGGAGTTGGCGAGATTGTTCAGCGCGCGGGCGACCTCGGGGCTATCGGGACCGGCGGCTTTTTCCTGGATCGCGACGACGCGCTGCTGCAGGCCCGCGGCGTCCTGGGTCCGGCTTTGATCGGCATAGACATTCGCGAGGTTGTTGAGGCCGATCGCGGTGAGCGCATGGCTGGAGCCAAACAGACGCTCATAGACCGCCAGAGCCTTCTTGTAGAGATCTTCGGCTTCGGAAAACCGCGACTGGCCTTCCAGGACGGTGGCAAGGTTGCCCATGGTCGCCGCGACGTTCGGATGGTCGTCGCCATGCCTCATGCGTCCTGCCGCGAGTGCGCGCTGGAGCGCCTTCTCGGCATCGGCGAAGCGGCCGGCATCCTTGTAGAGGTTGCCGAGATCATTCAGCATCTTGTCGTAATTCGGGGCGGCCATGGCGTCGGCGCCGTAGGTCTGCTCAAGCAGGGCCAGGCCCTGCTTGAGCAACCGTTCGCCATCATCGAAGCGGCCTTCCAACCCGTAGAGATCGCCGAGATCGTCCATCGAGGAAGCAATCTCGTACGGCGCAGACAGCGTCGACTTCTGCCGCCCGGCCAGCGCGCGTTCGAAGTAACGCTCGGCCTCCCTGTAATTCTCCTGGTCGCGGGCAAGTCCACCGAGCGCAGCCAGCGTGCCGGTCAGCCGGACATCATCCGGGCCGAACGCCCGGGTGCCGATCGCCAGCGCCCGTTCCGCAACGGCCGATGCCTCGGCGCGGCGGTTGAGCATGCCGAGCGACGCAATCAGGATATTCGAGGTGCGCAGCGTCGATGCCGCGTCGTTATTGCGCAGCTTGATCGCCAGCGCTGCATTCAGCTTTGCCACCGCCTCCGGGTAGCGACCGAGGTTTTGCAGGAACATGCCTTCATTGTGCAGCACACCGGCATAGTTCATATTGCCGGCGCCCTGCTGCCGGCGGACAAGGCCTTCCAGTTTCTGCGCCAGCGCCAGCCCCTCGGCCTGGCGTCCGCTCCGCGCGGCTTCGTTCATCTGTGCGGCCAGCGCATCGATGTCATTGGCGCGCTGGGCTACCGCGTTCTGGCAGGCCCAGGGAAACACGATGGCAAGGATCAAAACGATCGCGCGCGCGGGGCTCATGCAATATCCATCAAAAATATGCACCGATCATACGTTGGTACGGCTATTGGCGCATGGCCGGAGTCGCTCAAATAACGAAGATTTGCGTCAGGCCGGCACTTCGAAGGGCCGCTTCAATCGGATGCGAAGGCCGATCAAGACTGCGCCCCTACGCCGCCCCAAGTGCGTGATAAATCCCGCGCTCGAACTGCCGGTAGGCCGCCAGCGCCGGTTTGTCGGCAAAGGGGAGGATCTGCATCATGAACACGCCCGCGATCCGCTTCTTCGGGTCGATCCAGTAATAGGTGTTGTACAGGCCGGCCCAGGTGCCGCTGCCGGCGGCGCGACCCTCCCGGACCGGATCGAGGTTGATCATATGGCCAAGCCCCCAGCGCAGGTGAACGCCCGGGAAGAAATCCACGTCGTTTGAGAGCCCGGGATTGGCGGTCTTGAGCACGCCCGCTTCGATGTTGCCGATCTGGTTGGTCGTCATCGACGCAACGCTATCCGCCCGCAGAATGTTTGCGCGGCCAAGACGTCCGCCGTTCAGCAGCGCCTGCAGCAGGATGAGATAGTCCGGCGCGGTCGAATAGATGCCGCCACCGCCGGAAAAGCTGGCGGGTGCCGCGAGTTTCTCGAACGGTTTTGCAACCAGCTTTCCGTTCGTCTCGCGCACATGCAGGCTGGCCTGGCGCGCGCGCTGTGTTTCGGTGATGACAAAGCCGGTGTCGTTCATGCCGAGCGGACCGGTAATGTTCTCGCTGAAGTAGCGGTCGATGCCTTGCCCGCCGGCGATTTCGACGAGCTGGCCGACATTGTCGATGCTGCCGCCATAAGCCCATCTGGTCCCCGGCTCGAACATCAGCGGCCTTCGCGGCAACGCCGGATTGCCCCTGAGGGCCTTGAGGTAACGGACGACGTTCGGATCCCACAGCGGGTAGCTGAAGCCGGACGTGTGCGTCAGCAGGTGTCGCAGCGTGATCGGCTTTTGCGCCGGCCGCAGTTGCGGTGTGCCTTTGGCATCGAACCCCGTAAGGACCTGCGGCGCAGCGAGCGTTGGATCGAGATTGGCCGCCGGCTCATCCAGTTTCAGTTTGCCGCGCTCGACCAGTTGCAGCGCAGCCACCGAGGTCAGCAGCTTGACCATCGAGGCGACGCGGAAGACCGTATCGGTCGACATCGGCGTTGCGGCCGAGATGTTGCGCACGCCGAACGCGCCCTGATAGGCGATCGAGCTTTCGTTCGCCGCCATCGCGACGACGCCGGGTATTTCCTTTGCCGCGATCTTCGCCTGCAAGGCGGCGTCGATGGCATCGCCCTGAACCGGCTTGCGCGCGGGCGCGGCAAAGCCGTCAGCAGGAATCAGGCTCGCCGCCGCGAGCCCGGCGCTTCGCAACAATGCCTCACGCCGCGTGAGTACCCCTGCCATTCCTGGTCCCGAATCCCGTGCCGAGGTTCGAATATTCTAGAGCGTTTTCGAGCGAAGTGGATACCGGTTCGCGTCAAGAAAACGCGTCAAATCAAAAATCTAGAGCCCCGTTCCGATTCCATCGGAACGGGGCTCTAGACGCTTCGGAAGCGGTTGACACCGGGGCTACCGACCGGCGCGGAGATCCCGCGCCGGTCCGGCCCGCCCTATTTCCACTTCGCCAGGTAGAAGCGCGGCAGTTCGTCCGAATAGGGCGTAAAGTCGAGCTGCTTGGAGTAGCCGTAGGTCGTCACGTAGGTGTGCAGCGGCGCGAAATAGGCCTGCTGCGTGACGCGCTGGATCGCGGCCGAATAGGCCTTGTTGCGCACTTCGGTGTCGTTGGACGATCCGCCCTCGATCAGCCATTTCTGCACGTCCGGATCGCGCGCATAATCGTCGGCGCCGCCGTCGAGGAAGTTCGGCATGAAGGCCGACACGTCGTTGATCGAATAGCTGCCCCAGCTGCCGATATAGGCGCGCAGCTCACCGGCTTTCGCGCGCTGGATCAACGCCGCCGTCTGCAACTGGTTGAGTTTGGCGCGGATGCCGACCGCGATCAGATAGTTCTGCACCGCCGAGCCCCATTGCGGCAGCACGTAGCTCGCCACTTCGAGGTCGAAGCCATCGGGATAGCCGGCCTCGCTGAGCAGTTGCTTGGCCTTGGCGGGATTGTAGTCGTACAGCGTCGCGGCTTCGCCGTTGCAGCCGAACTGGGTCGGGAAGCAGGGCGCCGCCGGAACACGGCTGCCGCCGGTGACGAGCTTGTCGGCCATCGCCTGCCGATCGATCGCGTGCCAGATCGCCTGGCGCACCTTGAGCTTGGTGATCGGATTGTCGGCTCCGGTGCGGCCGGCGGCGTCGAGCGAGAGATAGCCGACCCGCATCGATTCCTTGCGCACGGCCATGATGTGCGGGAGCTTGTTGATATTTTCGAACTGGTCGGGATTGAGATTCCAGATCCAGTCCGCACGGTTGGCCAGCAATTCGGTCATTTCGGTCGTCGCGTCCGGCACGAAGCGCACGGCCAGCTTCTTGATCGCCGGCTTGCCCTTGGGACTGCCGGCCCAGTAATCCTCGAAGCGTTCGAAATCGATGGAAACGCCGGGCTCGACCTTGGTGATCTTGTAGGGGCCGGTGCCGATCGGCGCCTTGGCATAGCCTTCCGCGCCGACCTTTTCGCGGTAGGCCTTGGGGTAGATCGGCCCGACCATGGCGAAATATTCCAGTGCTGCCGGCGTCGGCCGTTTCAGCTTGACGCGCACCGACAGCTCGCCGGTCTTCTCCACCTTTTCGATCCAGTTGTAGTTGGCCGGCGTCGATACCTTGGCGGCGGGATCGGACACGAGGTTGAAGGTGTAGACCACGTCATCGGCGGTGAACGGGCTGCCGTCGTGGAATTTCACGCCCGGCCGCAGCGTGAAGTCGATCGTGGTCGTGTCCGGCATCTTCCATTCGGTCGCGAGCAACGGCTCGTTCTTGAAGGTTTCCGGATTGCGGTACACCAGCCCGTCCCAGGCCTGATGGTGCATCACCACGCCGGTGCGCAGGTTGTTGTAATAGGGATCGACGTTCGGCAGCGCATCGCGCATCGTGATCCGCAACGTATCGGCGGATTTCTGCGCCGCCACGGGAGAAGCGCCGAGCAGTGCCGCCGCGAAAATCGCAGCACCCAGCTTGTTTTGCAGACGCATATTGCTCTCCTTTTTGGTGATTTCCGAACCGCTTTAATGCATGCCCTATGCCAGATGGCACTCTACCATTCCCTGGGGCGGACGGGCCATGGGCGATGGTGCCACAGTGCGGCAACGTTCGACCGCGATTCGGCAGCGCGGGTTGAACCGGCAGCCCGGGGGAATGTTGGACGGATCCGGCATCGCATCGCCGAGGCCGATATCGGGCACGCCGCGTCCCGGCTCCGGCGTCAGCACGCTTTGCAGCAACGCCTGCGTGTAGGGGTGGCCGGGCGCACGGAACAACGCGTCGGTTTCGTTGCGCTCGACGATGCGGCCAAGATACATCACCGCGACCTCGCTCGCGACATGTTCGACCACCGCAAGATTGTGGCTGATGAAAAGATAGGTCAGTCCGAGATCGCGGCGCAGATCGGCCAGGAGATTCAGGATCTGCGCCTGCACGGAAACGTCGAGCGCGCTGGTCGGTTCGTCGCAGATCACGATCCGCGGCTCCAGCACCAGCGCTCGCGCGATCGCCGCGCGCTGGCGTTGCCCGCCGGAGAGTTGCGCCGGCATCCGCTCGCCCATCGCCGCCGAGAGCCCGACCCGTTCGAGAATTTGCGCGACCCGGCGCTCGATCTCGGCGCGTGAGAAGGTGCCTTGCGCAGTCAATGGCAGCGCGACGATGTCCTTGATGCGGTGGCGTGGATTGAGCGAGGCGAACGGATCCTGGAACACCGGCTGGATCAGCCGCGCCCGCGCCTTGCGGTCGAGGTCGAACAGGCGCTTGCCGTCGACCAGCACGGTGCCCGCCGTCGGCTTGAGCAGTCCGAGGATCAACCGCGCCAGGGTGGATTTTCCGCAGCCGGACTCGCCGACAATGCCGAGCACGCTGCCGGCCGGCACGCGGAAGGTGACGTCGTCGACCGCGATCACGCGCTTTTCCGCGGCGAACCAGCCGCCGTTGACCCGGAACTCGCACCGCAGATTCCTGACTTCGATCGCGGATGTCATGCGGGTTGCGGCTCGCTGACTTGCGGCGCCAGCCGGCAAAGATAGTCGTGCGTGCCACCCGCCTGCCGGCGCGGGATTTCGTGTTCGCACGTCGCGTCCGCCTGCGAACAGCGCGAACGAAACGCGCAGCCCGCAAAGCCCGGGCCGATCGCCGGCACCACCCCCGGGATCGAGCCGAGCGGCCGGTCGCGCTGTACCCGGCCCGGCACCGGCACGCAGGACAGCAAGCCGCGGGTGTAGGGATGTTGCGGGCTGCGGAACAATTCCGCCGTCGGCGCCCGCTCGACCACCTCGCCGGCATACATCACCGAGACGCGGTCGGCGACGCGCGCGACGATACCGAGGTCATGGGTGATCAGGAGGATGGCGAGGCCGAGTTCGCGCTTCAGCGTGGCGAGCAGCCGCAGGATCTGCGCCTGCACGGTGACGTCGAGCGCGGTGGTCGGCTCGTCGGCGACCAGCAATTGCGGATCGCACATCAGCGCCATCGCGATCATGACGCGCTGGCGCAGGCCGCCCGAGAGCTGATGCGGGAACTGGCCGAGCCGCATTTCCGGCGCGGTGATGCCGACGCGGCCCATCAATTCGACCGAGCGTTCGAGCGCGGCCGCGCGCGTACCGCCCTTGTGGCGGGTCAGTACCTCGGCCATTTGTGAGCCGACCGTAAAGGCCGGGTTGAGGCTGGTCATCGGCTCCTGGAAGATCATCGAGATCCTGTTGCCGCGCAGCCGCGCCATCTCGCGGTCCGAGAGCGACAACAGATCCGTGCCGGCGAAACTCATCCGTTTCGCCGAGCGCTGACCGCCGCGGGCCAGCAAATTCATGATCGACAATGCCGTGACCGACTTGCCGCAGCCGGATTCGCCGACCAGGCAATGGGTCTCGCCCTTCTCGACCCGAAACGAAGCGCCGCGCACCGCCGCGCTGCGGCCGCCGAACGTCACCACGAGATCCTCGACCTCCAGCAGCGCGCTCATCGCAGCCGCTCCGAGCCGAGCAGATTGCGCAGGCCGTCGCCGACCAGATTGATGCCGAGCACCAGGACGAACAGCGCGACGCCGGGGATCATGATCACCCAGGCCGAGAAGAACATGTAGTCCTTGCCCTCGGCGATCATCAGGCCCCATGACGGCAGCGGCGGCGGCACGCCGAGGCCGAGGAACGACAGCGCGGCCTCGAGCAGGATGGCGAGCGCCATTTCCAGCGTCGCCACCACGGCAAGATGGCTGGCGATGTTCGGGACGATCTCCTTGACGAGCAGATGCATCGTCGAAGCGCCGGCGCAGCGCGCGGCGTTGACGTAATCGAGGTTGCGGATCTGCATCGTGGTCGCGCGCGCGACCACGGCGAAGCGGTCCCACAACAAAAGCCCAAGCGTGGCGACCACGAGGCCGAGCCCCGACCCCATCAGCCCGACCACGGCGAGCGCGACCAGCACGACGGGGATCGACAGCCGCGTCGTGATCGCGAACAGCACGGCGTCATCGACCCGGCCGCCGAAGAACCCGCCGAGCACGCCGAGCGTGATGCCGATTACCCCTGACGTGATCACGGTCATGATGCCGATCAACAGCGAAATGCGCGCGCCATAGACCAGCCGCGCCAGATAATCGCGGCCGAGCTGATCAGTGCCGAGCAGATGGCCGGCCTGCGTGCCCTCCATCCAGAACGGCGGCTTGAGGCGATTGCCGAGATCCTGCGTGAACGGGTCATGGGGCACGAACTGGTTGCCGATGAGCGCGGCCACCGCGATGATGCCGACGATCGCGATCCCGATCGCAAAGCCGGTCATGCCGACGCGCGACGTCAGGGGCGCTTGCAAGGGTCCTTGAATGGCAATCGGCTCGCTCATCCGGTGCGAAGCCTCGGATCAAGCAGCGCATTGAGGATGTCGGACAGCAGCGTGAGGCCGATATAGATCGAGGCCAGCACCAGCACCACCGCCTGCACGACGGGAAAATCGTTCTTGGCAATGCTCTCCCAGCCGAGATAGCCGACGCCATGCAGCGCGAAGACGGTTTCGATGACGATGGAACCGCCGAGCATGAAGCCGAGTTGGACCGCGGCAATCGACACGACCGGGATCGCGGCGTTGCGCAGCGCGTGCTTGAAGATGATGCGCGCCCGCGACAGGCCTTTTGCGCGCGCGGTGCGGATATAGTCGGACGCCATCGCCTCGATCATGCCGGAGCGCGTCAGCCGCGTCAGGGCCGGGATCGCCGTAAAGGCGAGCACAATGCCCGGCATCACGAAATGCTGCCAGGTCCCGGTGCCCGAGATCGGCAGGATGCCGAGATTGAGACCGAGCACGATCATCAGGATCAGGGCCAGCCAGAAACTCGGGATCGCCTGCCCCACCATCGTGAACATGGTGACGCCGCGGTCGATCCAGGTGTTCTCGCGGACCGCCGCCAGAATGCCGAGCGGGATCGAAATGATCAGAGCGAGGCTCAAGCCGGTCAGCCCGAGCGTCAGCGTGATGGGCAGGCGCCGCGCGATCAGGTTAGCGACGCTGTCCTTGAAGAAGTAGCTCTGGCCGAAATCGCCGACCATGGCGCGACCGACCCAACTGAAGAACTGGACATAAAGCGGACGATCGAGGCCGTAAGCCTTGCGGATGATTTCGACGTCGGCCTGCGTCGCGGCAGGGCCGGCAATTGAAATCGCAAGATCGCCCGACAGCCGCGTCAGCATGAACGCAAGCGTCATCACGGTGAGCGCGACCAGAAGGCCGAGACCGAGACGCCGGGCAATCAGCAGGAGCATCTAAAAAGTCCAATAGCAAGACGCAACGAGAGTTTTCAGGTGTCCCCCACCCGAAGCGACCGCACGGTGTCATCAAACCGGCCCTTCGTGCAAGAGCACGGCTGGTCGCATGCAAGAGCCGGGCCTTTTGTCAGGCAATCGGTGGTCGCTTTGAGGCCCACGGCCGCACGGCCTCGAACGCTGCGGACATTTGCAGCACCCCGAGATCGTCGCAACGCCGGCCGACGATCTGAAGCCCGACCGGCAGGCCGGCGGAAGTGAATCCGCAGGGAACCGACGCCGCCGGATTCTGTGCCAGGTTGAACGGATACGAAAATTCCGCCCACGACAACCAGTCCCAGGGATGCTGCGGCCAGTGGTCGGGCTGGAGTTGCGTCGCGGGGAATGCCGCCACCGACACCGCCGGGGTCAGCAGGAAATCCCAATCCTCGAAGAAATGGTGGATGTCCGCGCAATAAGCTGATTTGACGACCTTCATTTTCAGGTAGTCGGCGAGCGTGATGTGCAGTCCCGCCTCCATGCAGGCGAGAAAGCCGGGATCCATCCGGTCGCGGAATTCGGGGACGCGATCGGCGTAACGGCTGTAATGCGCCGGCCAGAAAAAGCGCGCCAGTTCCGGCCCCCTCGGTCCCCAGGGCGTCTTGACCTGTTCGACGCGCCAGCCGAGATCGGTTTCGAACGTCGCCACGGCCTTGCGCACCAGATCAGCCACCTCGGGGTCGACGCGGGCATGGCCGAGGTCGGGACTGAACGCGATGCGCGGCATACGCGGCCGGTTGGACAACTGTCCGGTATAGTCGGCTGCGGGCCCTTCGAGGCTCGACTGGTCGTCGGGATGACGGCCGGCCATCACCTTGAGCATCAGCGCGGCGTCGGCGACGGTGCGCGTCAACGGGCCGAGATGCACGGTGTTGTCGCTCGGCGCCATCGGCGATTGCGGCACGCGGCCGTAGGTCGGCTTTAGCCCATAGACGCCGCAGAAATGCGCGGGCATGCGGATCGAGCCGGCGCCGTCGCTGCCCTGATGCAGCGGGCCATAGCCCGCCGCGGCGCCGACACCCGCGCCGGAAGAAGACGCACCGGCGTTCAGGCCGAGCTTCCACGGGTTATGCGTCACACCGGTCAGAGGGCTCTGGCTGACGCCCTTCCAGCCGAATTCAGGCGTGGTGGTCTTGCCGAGAATAATGGCGCCGGCATCGCGCAGCCGCGCGACCACGACATTATCGACCGACGCGATGTCGCCGCGAAACAAATATGTCCCGCGCTCGAACGGCATGCCGCGCGCGGGTTCGAGATCCTTGATGGTCACGGGAACGCCGTGCAGGGGTCCGAGCGAATCCCCCCTGGCGAGCGCACGGTCGGCGCTTTCCGCCGCCTCCATCGCCTCCTGCGCGGCCAGATGCGAAAAGGCGTTCAGCCTGGGCTCGAGCGTGACGACGCGCTCCAGCACCGTGGATGTGATTTCGACCGAGGACAGCTTTTTGCCGCGGATCGCGGCTACCAGTTCCGTTGCCGGCGCGAAGCAGAGGTTGACCTTGTCCATGGCTCAGCTACCGCGATTTGCAGTCGCACTGGACGTCGAAACGACCGGCGGATCGTAGGCCTGGATCGGCGGCAGATTGCCGGTGAAGCGCTCGACCTGCGTGGTCGTCAATTGCCCGGTGCAGCCCTGCGCCAGCGAGGAGGTGCCGACGTCACGGGTGAGGACGTTCGGATTGCCATGCACGCACAGCGGGGCATCCTCCTGGGGATCGACAGGGTCGTACCAGGCGCCGGTGGCGAGCTGGATCACACCCTGCCGGATGTCCTCGGTGACGCGCACGCCTGCGAGACATGCCCCGCGCTCGTTGAACAGGCGAATGATATCGCCGTCGCTGATCCCGCGCGCGGCGGCATCGGCGGGATGCATGCGCGCAACCTCGCGCCCGCGATGCTTGGAAGCCGCGCTGTGGCCGCCGAAATCGAGCTGGCTGTGCAGACGCGTCGCCGGCTGGTTCGAGACCAGGATCAGTGGCGCTGCCGGCGTCGGCACCTGCACCCGCTCAAGCCAGGCCGGATGACCGGGGCAATCCGGCTCACCAAAGCCCGCGATGGTTTCCGAGAAAATCTCGAGCTTGCCGCTCGGTGTCGGCAGCCTCGCGCCATCAGGATCTTCGCGGAAACGACGCATCTGCCCGCCATCGTCGGGATGCTGCGGCATGATCAGGCCATCGCCTCGCCAGAATTCGTCGAAGCTGGGCGCCGGCAAATTGCGCTCCGCAAGTCCCTTCCTGGTCGGCTCGTACAGATGCTCCAGCCATTGGCGAACATTGCGGCCTTCGGTGAATTCGGCAGCCTTGCCGAGGCGCGAGGCCAGACCGGAGAAGATCGCGTAATCGTCGCGCGCTTCGCCATAAGGCGGCGCAATCTGCTGCATCGGCACCAGCATGGGATCATTGGCGCTGGCGCCGATATCCTCGCGCTCCAGCGTCATGGTCGCGGGCAGAACGAAATCGGCATGCCGGGCGGTGGCGGTCCAACCCAGTTCATGCACCACCAGGGTGTCGACCTGCGCGAAAGCCTTGCGCAGCCGGTTGATGTCCTGGTGATGATGGAAGGGATTGCCGCCGGCCCAATAGACCAGGCGGATGTCGGGATAGGTCTTGGTCCTGCCGTTGTAGCGATAGGTGCCGCCGGGATTGAGCAGCATGTCGGCGATGCGGGCGACCGGGATGAATTCGCTCACGCCGTTGCGCGCTTGCGACAAGGTCGGCGTCGGCACGGCGTTGTAGCGGCGCCCGTAATACGCGATGGCGCCGAGCGCGTAGGCATAACCGCCGCCGGGTAAACCGATCTGTCCGAGGGCTGCGGCCAGCACCGCGCCCATCCAGACCGGCTGCTCGCCATGTTCGGCGCGTTGCAGCGAATGCGACACCACGATTAGCGCGCGGCGGCCGTGCAGCTTTCTGGCGAGCGCCACGATGGAGCCCGCTGCCACGCCGGTGATGGCGGCAGCCCATGCCGCGTCCTTGGGCTGGCCGTCCGATTCTCCGAGAACGTAGCGCTCGAACACCGGCCAGCCGACGGTATAGCGATCGAGAAAAGCGCGGTCATGCAGGCCTTCGACCACCAGCGTGTGCACCAGCGCCAGCATCAGGGCGACATCGGTGCCGGGGATATTGCTGATCCATTGCGAGCGGACTTCGTCAGGCAAATCGCCGCGCAGCGGGCTGACATGGACGAACTGGCAGCCGCGCGCGACGGCGCGTGCCATGGCGCCGCGCTCGACATGCTTGCTGGTGCCGCCGCCGGCCACCATGCTGTTCTTCAACGCCATGCCGCCGAAAGCGAGCACGATTTCGCTGTGCGCGGCGACCTGCTCCCAGGACACGTTGCGTTTGGTGAAATCCTCGTAGTCGCCGATGATATGCGGCACCACGACGGTGGCGGCTCCCGAACTATAGGAGTTGACCGACTTGACGTAGCCGCCCATAGCGATGTTCAGGAAGCGGTGGACCTGACTCTGCGCGTGGTGAAAGCGGCCCGCGCTCGACCAGCCGTAGGAGCCGCCGAACACCGCGCCCGGACCATGATTGTCGCGCACCCGGGCGAGTTCGGCGCCGAGCAGGTCCAGTGCCGCGTCCCAGGACATCGGAACGAACTCATCGCGGCCGCGGCGCGCGTCCGGCCCGCGCTTTCCCTCGAGCCAGCCGCGCCGCACCATCGGCTGGGCGACTCGGGCGCGATGGCGCAAGGCGCCCGGAAAATTGTCGATGATCCGGTTCGGATCGGGATCGTCCGGATGCGGCCGGACCTCGAGCCCATCGCCCTGCAAGCGCGCCGAAAACACGCCCCAGTGCGAGGAATGCGGCTTGAAAGGGGCGTCGGTTGCGGGAGCGAAAGGGGCTTTTTCGGTCACATCGGTCATTCGCAAGCTCTCGTCGCCAATGGGTGCGCACGCCGGCGCACCTCTGCTACCGGCAGTCTAGACCGATCGGACGCCGATAGTATTGCGAAATTAGGGAGAGAGGCCCGACCGTCAATCGTGAAAGCGAAACAACTCGGCCGGATTGGTCACCAGAATTTTCCGCAGTTCCGCCTCGTCGGGCGCATAACGGTAGAGCAATTCCAGCAAATCCGCATCGTTGGGCGGTTGCACGACCGAAACCGGATGTGGCCAGTCGCTGGCCCAGACGCAGCGGTCGGGCGCCGCCTCGATATAGGCGCGGGCGATCGGAATGACGTCATCCCATGGCGGGCCCGCTTTCGAGGTCTTTTCGCCCAGCGACAGCATCACCCAGAAATTTCCTTTCGCGAGCAGGTCGAGCACCGCGCGCAAATTCGGATCGTCCTTGCCGCGCTTGGGGTCCGGCCGGCCCATGTGATCGATCAGGACCGGCACGTCGAGCGACCGGATCTTGTCGAGATTGACGGCGATGCCGTCCTTCTCGGGCTGGAACTTGGCGTACCAGCCGAGTTCGCGAATCCGCGCGATGGCGCGTTCGAAGTCCTTGTCCGACAACACCGCACCGAGTTCTTTTCGGAAACTGAAGCGCGCGCCGCCGACGCCTGCGGCGTCGAGCCTGGCAAGATAGGAATCATCGGCTTCGGCAAAGACCAGCGCGTTGGCGCAGGCCTTGTAGTTCGGCCCCATCGCCGCCAGGCCGTCGAGCACCACGGAATGATCGGCGCCATAGGTCGTGGTCTGCACGATGATGCCGCGCTCGATGCCGAGCGCCTTGTGGACGCGCAATGCCGCTTCCCAGGTCGCCGATGGCATCTGGTAGGCCGCCCCTGCCCGGATCGGATATTTCTCCAGCGGCCCCAGCACGTGGAACTGGCTGTCGATGCTCTTCGGCGGCGGCAGTTTTGACGGACGGCGCGGGTTAGGATCGAACGGGAGATAATCCGGCATGTGCTTCTCTCTTTTCGGGCTCAGCCGATCACGGCGGTGAAATCGCATTGCACCAGCGCGCCGCCATCCATGTCCATCTGCAGCGCATGGCGGGCGGGACGCGAATGTTCGTCCGGAAACATCTTCAGCCATTCGACATTGACCGGCGCGCGCTGGGTGCGGTCCTGCAGCCATACCGTCATCTTGATGATGTCGTCGGTGGACCCGCCGCCGGCTTCGACGATGGCCTTCATGTGGGCGAACATGTTGGCGCACTGGTCCTCGATGCGTTCGGGCATGGCGCCGGTCGCGGGATCGCGGCCGAGGATGACGCCGGACATCAGGAGATTGCCGATCCGGGACGCGTTCGGAATCGGATTGGCATGCCTGAACTCGCCGATATGGATGCTCTTGCGTCGCGTCATGGGTGCACCTCTTTCAGATTGAACTAGACGAACTGGCAGGAGACCGAGCCGAACGGCCCGTAATCGGCATGAAACGTATCGCCCCTGCCGATCTCGACCGGACGCGTAAAGGAACCCGCCAGCACCACTTCGCCCGCGGCCAGATGCTCGTCATGCAGCGCCAGCCGGTTGGCGAGCCACGCCACGCCATTGGCCGGGTGGTTGAGCACGCCGGCCGCAATCCCGGTCTCCTCGATCTGTCCGTTGCGAAACAGCAAGGCACCGATCCAGCGCAGGTCGGCCTCCAGCGGGCGGAACGGCCGGCCCCCGACGACCAGCGCGGCGTTGGCCGCATTGTCGGAGATTGTGTCCATGACCTTGCGCGGCGCCTTGGTCACGGGATCGACCCGATGCATGCGGGTTTCCAGGATTTCCAGCGCCGGCGTGACGTAATCGGTGGCGTTGAGCACGTCGAACAGCGTGCAGTCCGGTCCCTTCAGCGGCGCCTTCAGGACGAACGCCAGTTCGACCTCGATGCGCGGGGCGTGAAAGCGGTCGAACGGAATCGGCGCGGCATCGGAATAGAACATGTCCGCGAACAGCACGCCGAAATCCGGCTCGGAGATCCCCACCGCGTTCTGCATCGCCTTCGACGTCAGGCCGATCTTGTGGCCCTTGATGATCCGCCCGCGGGAAAGCTGCAGCCTGGTCCACGCCCGCTGGATCGCATAGGCGTCCTCGATCGTCAGCTCCGGATATTCCGACGTGAAAGCTGGGATCAGCGATTTGCTGCGTTCGGCCTCGTCGAGGCGCTGGGCCAGGCGGTCGATGGTTTGCGGGTCCAGCATGATCTAGGCTTCCGCGGCAACGGTGTTGCGGAGGATACCGATGCGCGAGGATTCCACCTCGACCACATCGCCGGGTTTCAGCCAGCGCGGCGGATCGAACCGCGCGCCCGCGCCGGTCGGGGTGCCGGTGGCGATCATGTCGCCCGGCTTCAGGGTCGCGAAGGTCGAGAGATAGGCGATCAGGAAATCGAACGGAAACATCAGCCGCTCGGTGGAATCATTCTGGCGCACCTCGCCATTGACGCGGGTGACGATGTCATGCGGCCCGCGCGGATCGCATTGGTCTGGTGTGACGATCCACGGCCCGATGCTGCCGGAGCGATCGAAGTTCTTGCCCTGGGTGACGTTGAACTTGCCGTGGTGCAGCCAGTCGCGCACGCTGCCTTCGTTGCATAGTGTCATGCCGAAGATGTGGTCGAAGGCGCGCTCGCGCGGAATATGGCGGCCTTCCTTGCCGATCACGATAACGAGTTCGCCCTCGTAATCCAGCTGCTCGGATATTTTCGGCTTCTCGATCGGCTGGCCGGAGCCGACCACCGACGAGGGATTGCGGACGAACAAGCTCGGATATTTCGGCAGGTCGGAATTGTCTTTATACTCCGCGTTGCGATCGCGATAGTTGACGCCGATGCACCACAATTTTTCCGGCGCGGGGATTGGCGAAAGCAGCACGAGATCGTCGAGGGCATGGTCCGGCGCCTGCCCGGCGACGGCGGCGCGTGCGGCCCCGAGGCCATCGCCGGCAATCAAGGCCCGCAAGTCGGGAAACTGCGAACCGATCCGTCTGGTCAGATCGACGACACCGCCGGCAATGGCGGCACCGAAGCACGGCCGTCCGTTCGCGTGATAGCTCAGAAGACGCATAGGGCTTCCCTCAGGATTCGGATTTCGAGGTTTGAAACACGGATTTCAACGTGACGATCTCGCCGAGCCGCGCATAGCGCGGACCGCCGATACGGGCGATCGGATCGAGCGCCTCGGTCTCGATCTTGCCGTTCTGCAACAGCCCGTCGCGGCAATGGAACACCAGCACTTCGCCGACGATCAGCCGGCTGCGGGTCTCGCCGAACTCGAGGCATTGCCGGAACCGGCACTCCATCGCGATCGGCGCCGCGGCAAGGCGCGGCACCTTGATACGTTCGCTCGGCAGCGTCTCGAGCTGCAACTGCTCGACCTCGCTCACATCGGGCGGGTGCTCGGTCGAGCTTTCATGCACCGCCGTCATCAGGCTGGAATCGGCGATGTGGACCACATATTCCTCATTGTTGAGGATGTTGTGCGCAGTGTCCTTGTAGATCCCGGCCTTGCGGCCGACGCTGATCGCCAGCATCGGCGGTTTCGGCGAGACAAAGGTGAAGGCGCTGAACGGCGCCAGATTGACGGTGCCGCCGCCCGACAGGCTTGTGACCCAGGCGATCGGACGCGGCACCACGATGCCGGTGATCAGCCGGTAGGCCCGCTCGGCATCGAGGTCTGACGGATCGATCCGCATGGTGCTTCAATCGCTCTTGATATTCGCCTTGCGGACAACGGGAATCCATTTGGCGTCCTCGGCGGTGAGATAGGCCGTGAACTCCGCCGGCGTCATCGTGATGGCCTCCGCGCCGAGCGCATTGAACTTCTCGACGACCGCGGGATCCTTGAGGATCGTCGCCATCGTGTCGTGCAGCCTGCTCACGATCTCGGCCGGCGTACCCGTTGGCGCGAACAGGCCGGTAAAGGTCTGGCCGTCGAATTCCTTGTAGCCGAGTTCGGCGAAAGTCGGCACCTCGGGTATCCACGAGGCGCGGTGACTGCCGGTGACGGCGAGCGCGCGCACATTGCCGTTCTTGATGAAGGGCAGGCCGACCGAGATCTGGTCGAAGGCGAATTGCACCTGGCCACCGATCAGATCGTTGATCGCGGGCGCGTTGCCGCGGTAATGCGCCGTCACCCATTGCAGGCCGAGCGTCGATTGCACGAGTTCGCTGAGCAGATGATTGGTGGTGCCGGCGCCCGGCGAGGCCATCGTCAGCTTGCCGGGCTCGCGGCGTGCGAGATCGAAAAACTCCTTCAAGTCCTTTGCCGCGACCGACGGATGCACTTCGAGCACCAAAGGCGTCATCGAGATCGAGGTGATGGGAAGGAAGTCCCGCTTCCAATTGTAGGCGTCGCGCTTGGCGATTTCCGGGGCGAACAGCACCGGCCCGTTGGCGCCGACGAACAGGGTGTAGCCGTCGGGCGTGGATTTCGCGAATGCCTCGCCGGCAATCAGGCCGCCGGCACCGGCCTTGTTTTCCACGATGAATGGCTGGCCCAGCGCCGTCTGAAGCTTGTCGGCGATGATGCGCGCCGCGCCGTCGACATTGCCGCCGGCCGGATAGGGCACGATGAGCTTCACCGATCGCGCCGGCCATTGCTGGGCGCCGGCCGGAATGCTCGACAGGGCCGTGAGCAATGCCGTGACCGCGACACCTGCGATAGCCAACAATTTCATTCCATCCTCCCGAAAGGCCTGAGCAGCTGGAGCCATCCGCCGCTCTCGTTGTTGTGAGGCGAGCCGCGGCTCGCCTGGCGCCATTTGCATGGGGCCAGCGATCCGATCTTGCTCTCCGGCCTTCCCATGTCGATGGAATTGTGATGTTTTTGTCCACATTATGGACAAGGACGAGCCCGGATGAAGGACGGTCGACGGCGCGACAGGCAGGAACCGCAGCAGGGCGGACAGGCGATCCGCCGCGCGCTGACCGTGCTGCGGATTCTCGCCGCCGGCCGGGAAACCGGCGTGCCCTTGTCGGAGGTTGTTCGGGCGACGTCCCTCACCCGCCCCACCGTGCACCGCATCGCGCAGGTACTGATCGAGGAAGGCCTGGTCGAGCGCAGCGCCCAGACCGGACGCTACGCGATCGGCCGCCAGGTGCCTGAATTGGCGCTGGCGCGGCAATCGCGCTCGCCGCTGCTGGTCGCGGCTGAACCTTATCTTGCGGAGGCTTCCGCGCAGCTCGGCGACACCCTGTTCCTGACGGTACGCACCGGGCTCGATACGCTGTGTGTCGCGCGGCGCATCGGCTCATATCCGATCCAGGTGTTATCGATCGAGGTCGGCGCGCGGCGGCCGCTTGGAGTCTCCAGCGCCGGCGTGGCGATACTGGCCGCGATGCCCGCACCGGAAGCACGCGAGATCGTCCTCGCCAACGAGGCCAGGTTCATGGCCTATCGCACCGACCTGACGACGGTGCTGGGGCAGATGCGGTTGGCGCGGCGCCGGGGATATAATTTGCGCGACGTCGGCCTCGTGCAGGGAACCAAGTCGCTCTCGGTCTGGATCAGGAGTCCCGACGGTCAGCCCGCGGCGGCGATTACGCTGTCCGCCGTCAGGAACCGGCTCAGTCCGCGCCGTGCCATCGAAGTGTCTGACGTGCTCATCGCCGCGGCAGGAGGGATCGAACGGACGATAGCGAAATCGGCACGAGGCTAGAGACTGGTCGTGATCCCGCCATCGACATACAGCGTGTGTCCGTTGACAAAGGACGATGCCTTGCCGGACAGGAACACGGCGGCGCCCACCAGCTCCTCGACATTGCCCCAGCGGCCGGCCGGTGTGCGCTTTTCGAGCCAGCCTGAAAACTCCGGATTGTCGACCAGCGCCTGGTTGAGCGGGGTCTTGAAATAGCCCGGCGCGATCGCATTGACTTGCAGACCGTATTTCGCCCAATCGGTGCACATGCCGCGGGTCAGATTCTTGATCGCGCCCTTGGTCGCCGTGTAGGGCGCGATGCCCGGCCGCGCCAGCTCGCTCTGCACGGACGCGATGTTGATGATCTTGCCCCGGCCGCGGCGGATCATGTGACGCGCGACGGCCTGGCCGACATAGAACGCACTCGACACATTAGTGACGAGCAATTGATCCCATTTCTCGACTGGAAAATCCTCCAGCGGCGAGCGGAACTGCATGCCGGCATTGTTGATCAGGATATCGATCGCGCCGGAATTTTTCTCGATCGCTTCGACGCCCTCTGCAACGGCCTGCGCGCGCGTCACGTCGAATTCGGCCACCGACACCTTGTATCCGGCGGCCGACAGTTTCGCCGCGGCCGAAGCGAGCTTGCCGGCATCGCGGCCGTTGAGGACGATTTCGGCGCCGTGTTCGGCAAGGCCCTGGGCGAGTGCGAAGCCGATGCCCTGCGAAGAGCCCGTAATGAGCGCCCGCTTGCCCGTCAGTGCAAACAGTTCAAATGCCATGTGACGGCCCCTGATTATCGGCGAAAGATGAAATCCTTGACCGGTTGACGTTGCTCCCAGCCGGCGCGCTCCAGTTCCGGACTGTCGTCGGCGGCCTGCGGATAGCCAAGACAGAAATATCCGATCAAGCGCCAATCCGCCGGGACATCCAGAATTATCGCGATCATGGCGGGGTCGAGGATGGATACCCAACCCATGCCGATGCCTTCGGCGCGCGCCGCCAGCCACATCGAAAAGATCGCGGTCACCACCGAATAATCCGCCATCTCGGGCATGGTACGGCGGCCGAGGCCATGGCCAACGCTCGTCGAACGATCGGCAAACACAGCCAGATGACAAGGCGCCTCGCGCAGTCCCGCCAGCTTCAAGGCGGCGTATCGCGCGGACAAATCGCCGGTGTATTCGCCGCGCGCCTCGTTGTTGCAGGATTCGAAATTCGCGATCACGCCTTGCCGGCGGCCTGGATCATCCACGACGACAAACCGCCAGGGCTGGCTGAGCCCGACCGACGGCCCCCTGCAGGCGATCTCGATCAATCCTTCCAGCATGCCCGGCGGCAAAGGATCAGCGCGAAACCGGCGCACGTCGCGACGCCAGCAAAACAGATCGTGCAGGCGGGCGCGGAACGTCGCATCGAAACAGGGCGCGGCGGGACCATCGTTGTTCATGCTTGCCGTCGCCTCTGCTTGCCAAGGAACGGGAATCACCGATTTGGCAAGAATCCGGAAGGGTGGAGAGCCATATCAGCGGACAGGATAATGCGCCATCGCGCGCTCGCGCGGGTTTGAAGTGCCGATCGTATTGTGCTTATTAGCAGACGTCATCGGTGCCCTCAAAGAGGGTGAAACGGGAATGCGGTGCGGGCCATCTGGCCCCATTCCGCAGCTGCCCCCGCAACTGTAAGCGGCCATTTTCGATCCAAACAGCCACTGGACTCGTCCGGGAAGGCGGATCGGGAGACGACCGCGAGCCAGGAGACCGGCCGATGACGGGTCATCAACTCGTTCGACGGTGGGTCGACGGAAGGGGCGTTATGGGTTTGCTAAAGTATGCTGCCGGCTCGGCAGCCATCGTTGCGTTGGCGTGTTGTCACAGCGCGGCGCGCGCGCAGTCGAATTCGGGTCAACTGCCCGCTGTCGTGGTCAGTCCGGAAGCTCCGCCCAAGCCGGTCCGTCAAATCAGAAGGGATCGCGATCGTCGCACCGCCGGCCCGGTGCGGCAGGCCACCGATACGCCCACGGCGCCGCCCTCGCCGCCCGCCGAAGTCGTCGTCACCGCTGACAGGGAGGCTGAACCGATCAGCCGCACCGGCAGTTCGATCCGCGTGGTCAAGGGCGAAACACTGGCGACCAGCAATCCCGGTTCGCTGGTCGACGCCTTGCGAACCGTTCCCGGCCTCGACATTTCCGAAAGCGGCGGCCCCGGCTCGACCACCAACATCCGGCTGCGCGGCGCCAACACCGGCCAGACGCTGGTGATGATCGACGGCATCCGGATCAACGATCCGACCGCGGCAAGCGGCGATTTCGATTTCGCGATGTTCGCGCCGAGCGCGATCGAGCGGATCGAAGTGCTGAAGGGCCCGCAAAGCGCGCTCTATGGTTCGGACGCGATGGGCGGTGTCGTCAACATCATCACCACAAAGGGTTCAGGCCCGGCGCAATTCAACGTGCGCACCGAGGGCGGAAGCTACGGCACCGCGGTCACCAACGGATCGGTGACGGGCTCGCAGGGCCCGTGGTCCTATGCGGTCACCGGCGGCGGGCAGCACAGCAACGGTTTTTCGCGTTATGGCTATCGCATCCCCGCGCTCGAAGCCAAATACGGCCCGCTGGAGCGCGACGGCTTCGACCGTGTCGGCGGCTCCGCCCGCTTCGGCTATGATGCCGGTGAAGGCGTAAGGCTGGAAACCGGCATGCTGTCCACATTCACGCGCTCCGCCTATGATCAGTCGACCGGCGCTTTCCCGGACACGCCTTCAAGCGCCACACGGCAACTGGACCAGGTCTGGGGACGCGCCTCGGTGGATACGTTCGGTGGCATCCTCACCCATAGCCTCAACGTCTTCGACACCCACATCGACCGCCAGTTCAACGACGTGACCTACAAGACCAACACGCTGCCACAGAACACTACCTCGATCGTTTCGGGTTTCGTCGGCAACAGCACGGGTGCCGAATACCAGGGCAATCTGAAGCTCGGGCCGCTCGGCTCGCTCATTATTGGCTCCAGGACCCAGCACGAGACCGCCAACACCTACGCGACCAGCGTGCTGCCAAAGCCCGGACCGACCATGCCGCTGATCGGAAAGGCGCAGGACACCAATTCGCTGTTTGCGTTGTGGCAGTTGCCGATCGGCGAGCGGCTCAACATCACGCTCGGTGGCCGGGTCGACGACGTGGTCGACGTCGCGCGCTTCGAAACCTGGCGCGCGACCGCGGCCTACACGATTGCCGAGACCGGCACCAAATTCCACACCAGCGCCGGCACCGGCGCCAAGGCGCCGACGCTGTTCCAGCTCTATGATGTGGCAAACGGCACGCCGACGCTCAAGCCCGAGCAAAGCTTCGGCTACGATGCGGGCATCGACCAATCGCTGTTTGACGGCCGCGTGGTCGTTTCGCTCACGGGTTTCTCGAACGACTTCAGCAATCTCATCAATTTCGTGTCGTCGACGCCGACGGCCAATCCGTGCACGGGGATCCAGATCGGCTGCTACGTCAACGTGGCGCGCGCCGAGACCAGCGGGCTGGAGGTCGGCACGACGATCAATATTCTGCCCGGCCTCGTGAAATTCAACGCGGCCTACACTTATCTGCACGCGATCGACCTTGCCACCGGGCTGGTGCTGGCGCGGCGGCCGAAGAATCTGGCGCGATTCACCCTGACCATCACGCCGACGGACAGATGGCTGATCGAACCCCGCGTGCTCACCGTCTCAAAACGCTTCAGCAGCGCCGGCCAGACCAGCCAGGTCGACGCCTATACCCGCGTCGATCTCTATACCGAATACAGACTCGACAAGAACTGGAAGGTGTTCGCGCGCGGCGAAAATATACTCAACGAACACTATCAGGAGGTTTTCAACTTCGGCACCACAGGTCCTGCCGCCTATGCGGGGTTCAACGCCACATGGTGACGGCGAATTCCAGCAAGCGCCTGTTGATCGTGACCGCGGGGTTCGCCGCGCTGGTGGCCCTGCTGGCGCTCGCTTCGCTCGGCGTCGGCCCGGTCAAATTGTCGCCGCTGACCGTGATCGATGCGCTGTTCGGCGCCGGAACCGACGTCCAGCAAACCATCGTGCGGGAAATCCGCCTGCCGCGCATGATCCTGGGATTGGCGATCGGCGCCATCCTCGGCCTGTCGGGCGCGGCATTGCAGGGCCTGCTGCGCAACCCGCTGGCGTCGCCCTCCCTGTTCGGCGCGCCGCAATCGGCGGCGTTCGGCGCGGTCTTGATGATTGCGCTCGGCTGGGCCGACGTGCGGTCCTATGCGCTGCCGGTGGCCGGCATCGTCATGGCGTTCGTGTCGGTCTTCGTCCTGCTCGGGATCGCCGGCCGCAATGCCGGCTTGCTGTTGCTCATCCTCTCGGGGTTGGCGATTTCGAGTCTGGCGGGCGCCGCAACCGCGCTGGTCATGAACCTCTCGCCGAATCCGTTCGCCGCGCTTGAAATCGCGTTCTGGCTGCTCGGTTCGCTGGAGGACCGCAGTTTTCGCCATGTGATGCTGGCGCTGCCTTTCATCATCGCCGGCGCCGCCGTGTTGCTGAGCCAGCGCAGCGCCTTTCGCGCGCTCAGCCTTGGCGAGGAGACCGCGCAGAGTCTCGGCGTCGATGTCGGCCGGTTGCGGCTGCTGGTCATAACAGGCGTGGCGCTCGGGGTCGGCGGTGCGGTCTCCGTTACCGGAACGATCGGCTTTATCGGCCTGGTCGCCCCGCACCTGGTACGGCCGCTGATCGGCCACGATCCCGCGCGGCTGTTGGTGCCGAGTGCACTGACCGGCGCCGCGCTGCTGCTGGCCGCCGACATCGCGGTGCGGATCATTCCGTCCACCAGCGATATCAAGGTCGGCGTATTGACCTCGATCATCGGCGTGCCGTTCTTCCTCTACCTGATTGCGCGCGAGCGCCGGAGCCTCGGCGGAGGTGTCGCATGAGTGACCAGCCCATGCTCATCGCGAAGGACGTCGGCGTCACGCTGTCGGGCCGCAAGGTTCTTGACGGCATCTCCTTGTCCTTGTCATCCGGGCATCTCGTGGCGCTGGTCGGCCCGAACGGCGCCGGGAAAACCACGCTGCTCCGGGCGCTGGCGGGCCTGATCCCCTCGACCGGATCGATCGCGGTCGGCGGTGACCGCCTGTCTTCTCTCGCGCTGCGCGAGCGCGCCCGGCGTTTTGGTTACCTGCCGCAAGGCCATGTCGTGCATTGGCCGTTGCCGGTCCGGGATGTCGTCGCGCTCGGGCGCTATCCGCATGGCGCGACCGATCCGGCGCGGCTGTCGCCGCGCGACGAGCAGGCCGTATTGCGGGCGATGCAAGCGACCAATGTGGTCGAATTCGCCGAGCGCCCCGTCACGGAACTCTCCGGAGGCGAGCGCAGCCGCGTCGCACTGGCGCGGGTGCTGGCCGTCGAGGCGCCGGTCGTGCTGGCGGACGAGCCGACCGCATCGCTCGACCCGCGCTATCAGATCGACGTCATGCTCAACCTGCGCCATGCGGCGGACCGCGGCGTGCTGGTGCTGGTGGTGACCCATGATCTCGGGCTGGCCGCGCGCTTTGCCGACACCGTGATCGTGATGTCGGGCGGCCGTCTTGCGGCGCAGGGAAAACCCGGCGAAGCGCTGTCCGACCAGATCATGGCCGACGTGTTCCGGATCAGCGCCTATCGCGCCGATTACCGGGACGAGGCCGTGATCCTGCCATGGGCGGGAGTCTGATCCGATGGTTCGCCTAGTCCTTCAGCGCGGCTGCGAGACGGTGCAGGCCGGCGGCGTCGGGCGGCAGGCCGAAGCGCAGGAGATCATCGGCCCAATCGAAACTTCGGCACCAGATGTGTTGCTTCGCCAGCGCGGCATGCAACTTCAACGCCTGGGGATGCCGGGCGAGCCGGAACAAGGACGTACCCCCGGCAATCGAAAACCCTGCCTTCACCAAGACCTCGTCGAGCGCGCGGGCCTGTTGCTCCAGCGCGCGGCGCGTGCGGTCCGCCCATGGCTGATCTGCGAGGGCGGCGGCCCCGATCAACAGCGCCGGCCCGGAAACCGCCCATGGCCCGAGCGCCGCAGCGATCTGCGCGATCATCTCGGGCGCGCCAACTGCAAATCCCAATCGCAGTCCGGCAAGCCCATAGAATTTTCCGAACGAGCGCAGGATCAGCACCGGCAAATCAGCGCACAGTGCGACCGCGCTGACGGCTGGATCGACATCCCCAAAGGCTTCGTCGACGATGAGCCAGCCGCCACGCGCCTTCAACCGCGTCGCGGCCCGCGCGAGCACGGCGCGATCGGTGACCCGCCCATCGGGGTTGTTGGGATTGACGACGACCGCATGAACCGCGCTGTCGGGGCAACCGTCAAGATGATCGATTGCGATGACCGCACGGCCGGCGTTGCGCCAGGCGGCTGCGTATTCGCCATAGGTCGGCCCGACGATCGCGACCGGACCCGGTGCAGCGAGATGAGGAGCCCACTGGATCAGCGCCTCGGTGCCGGCGGCAGCCAGGATGTCGACGCCATCGGGCACGCGATAGGTTTTGCGCGCGGCATCCAGCAACGCATCGGTCTCGGCGCGCGACGGCAATCGCTGCCACGCGCTTTCCGGCAGGGCTTGCGGCATTGGCCACGGCCGGGGGTTGATCCCGGTCGACAAATCCAGCCAATTTGCAACCGTGCCGCCATATCGCGCGATTGCTTCGGTAAGGTCACCGCCATGCTTCATGCGGGCTTCTTGCCATCATCGGCACCAAAACGCGAGAGGCGGCGAAACGCTTTTGTGGCGATGGCATTTTTGACCTGCATCGGCTTGCGCAGCACGGCGGACGCCGCCGAACTGCCGCGCGTGGCCTCGATCAATCTATGCACGGACCAGTTGCTGGTGACGCTGGCCGACCCGGCGCAAATTCTCGGCCTCAGCCCCTACTCCCGCGACCCCGCGCGTTCCTGGGATCCGGTCAAGGCGGCGCAATTCCCAAAACTCTCCGGCGAGGCGGAGGATGTGCTGGTGCTCAAGCCGGATGTCGTCGTCGCCGGCCGATTCACCAAACGCGCGACGCGGGAGCTGCTGAAACAGAAGGGACTGCGTGTTGCCGAATTCGACGCCGCGCGCTCGCTGGATGACGTGAAGCAGCAGATTCGGCAGATGGGCAACCTCGTGCAGCATCCGGATCGCGCCGATGCGGAGATCAAACGGCTGGACGCGGCGATGGCGCATGCGCGCGAAATCGTCTCGCGAAAACGCTATCGCGTGCTGGCGCTGTCGCGGCGCGGCTGGGTTTCCGGCGGCGACAGCCTGATAAGCTCGCTGCTGGCAACCGCGGGCCTCAACAATGCCGCGGCCGAGCTCGGCTACAAGCTCGGCGGCTTTTCTTCACTGGAAGCCATCGTCAGCCTGAAGCCGGATTTCCTGCTGGTTTCCGAGGCCAGCGACTTTGCCGAGGACGAAGGCCGAGCGTTCATCCTTCATCCGGCGCTGGAGCGATTCTATCCGGCTTCGAAGCGCCTCGTGATTCCGGAAAAGCTCACCGTGTGCGGCGGTCCGCGGCTGTCGGAAGCGCTCGATCGTCTCGCCTCGGAACTCGAGCGCGTGGCGCATTGACGTGCTGACCTGGAGCGACACGCTGTTTGTCGTCGTCGTTGCGCTGGCGTTCGACGCCCTGATCGGCGATCCCGATTGGCTGTGGCGGCGGCTGCCGCACCCGGTGGCCATGATGGGATCGTTGATCGGATGGCTTGATCGCACGTTCAACGTGGAAGCGCGGTCGCCTGCGCAACGCAAGCTCGCAGGCATCGGCGTGGTCATCCTGCTACTGACCATTTCCGCATTGTCGGGATGGTTGATTGAAATAGCGTTGCGGCAACTCGCCCTCGGCAATCTGCTGATCGCGCTCGTTGCTTCAACGCTGATCGCGCAGCGAAGCCTCTATCAGCATGTCGCGCGGGTACGCGATGCCTTCGCCGCCGGCGGGCTCGCCGAGGCACGCCGCGCCGTTTCCATGATCGTCGGCCGCGACCCGGATCAGCTCGACGAAGCCGGCGTGAGCCGGGCAGCGATCGAATCCTGCGCCGAGAATTTTTCCGACGGCGTGGTGGCGCCGGTGTTCTGGCTGGCGCTGCTCGGACTGCCCGGCCTGATCGCCTACAAGGCCATCAACACAGCCGACTCCATGATCGGTCATCTCAGCCCGCGCTACCAATCCTTTGGCTGGGCCGCCGCGCGGCTGGACGATCTCGTCAATCTGATCCCGGCGCGGTTATCAGGCCTGCTCGTTGCGCTCGTTGCACCGGCCGCGGGCGGCACGATCGCCGCCGCGCTGAGGGTAATGTGGCGCGATGCCGCAAAGCACCGCTCGCCCAATGCGGGCTGGCCGGAAAGCGCCACCGCCGGCGCGCTTGGTCTCGCGCTGGCGGGGCCGCGCCGCTATGGCGAACGTGTCGTCGACGATGTCTTTCTCAATGCCGAAGCGCGCAAGGACGCGACACCCGATGATATCGGTCGCGCGCTCAATCTGCTGACAGCAGCATGTTTGCTGCAAGCCGCGGTCTACGCCGCACTGGCGCTGGTGGTCTGACGGCTGCGTGCGATTGTGAGGATTTGCTCGATATCGAGATGGGCTTCGAGGTGGTCGGCCAGCGCATCCAGCGCCGATTCGATACGGGCCTCGTAGGCCAGTGACGACGCAATGCCGAATTGCGCCAGCCAGGCCCTGCGAAAGGCGTCGCCGGTAAACAGGCCGTGGACATAGGTGCCCTGCACGCGGCCATCGACCGAGCTGGCGCCATCGGGACGGCCTGCAATCGTCAGGAAAGGCCGCGCGCAGTCGTTGCCTTCGCTGCGGCCGAGATGAATCTCATAACCTTCGATGGCGGCGCCCGACGCGCCATGCGTGCCGGTGACCAGCGTGGTGGATTTGTCCGATGTCATGACGGTTGCGATATCGAGCAGACCCAGACCTTCGACCGTGCCGGCGCGGCCGTCGACGCCATCGGGATCGGCGATGGTCTTGCCCAGCATCTGATAGCCGCCGCAGAGCCCCAGCACATGACCGCCGCGGCGGACATGGGCCTTGATATCGACGTCCCAGCCCTGCGCACGCAAAAAGGCGAGATCGCCGATGGTGGATTTGCTGCCGGGAAGAATGATGATTTCGGCCCCGGCGGGAATTGGCTCGCCCGGCGGGACGAAGACCAGCTTGACGCCGGGCTCCATGCCGAGCGGATCGAGGTCGTCGAAATTGGCGATGCGGGCGAGAACCGGCACCGCGATCACGCGCGTCGCCGATGATTGCGCGGAACGATCGAGATCGACCGCATCCTCCGCCGGCAGCCACGCCGCCTGCGGCAGCCACGGCACGACGCCGAGCGAGGGCCATCCGGTGAGCCGGGTGATCGCGGTCAATCCCTGGTCGAACAACCCGACATCGCCGCGAAACTTGTTGACGATGAAGCCGTGAATTCGCGCTGCCTCATCCGGCTCCAGCACCAGATGCGTACCGGCAAGGCTTGCGATGACGCCGCCGCGGTCGATGTCGCCGAGCATCACGACCGGCACATTGGCGGCCGCCGCGAATCCCATATTGGCGATGTCGCCGGCGCGCAGATTGATCTCGGCCGGGCTGCCGGCGCCTTCGACCAGCACGATATCGGCATCGCGCGCGAGATGCGCAAAACTGTCCAGCACCGCCGGCAGCAGCGCCGCCTTCTTGTCGAGATAGTTCCTCGCGCGCAAGGTGCCCCAGCGCTTGCCCTGCACGATGATCTGCGCGCCGGTATCGGTTTCGGGCTTCAGCAGCACCGGGTTCATGTGCACGCTGGGCGCCAGCCGCGCCGCCCGCGCCTGCACGGCCTGGGCGCGGCCGATCTCGCCGCCATCGACCGCGACGGCCGCGTTGTTCGACATGTTCTGCGGCTTGAAGGGCGCCACCTTCAGACCGCGCCGCAGCAGCGCGCGCGCAAGCCCGGCGACGATCGTCGACTTGCCGGCATTGGAGCCGGTTGCCTGGATCATCAGCGCGGGTGTCGGCCGCTGCATCAGAATTCGATGCCCTTCTGGCCCTTCACACCGGCGCGGAACGGATGCTTGACCAGCGTCATCTCGGTGACGAGGTCCGCCATCTCGATCAGCTCCGGTTTTGCGTTCCGCCCGGTGATGACGACGTGCTTGTCGGCCGGCTTTTCCTCGCGCAGGAACGTCAGGACGTCGTTGATATCAAGATAGTCGTACCGCAGCACGATGTTGAGTTCGTCGAGCAGCACCATGCGGTGGCGGTCGTCGCGGATCAGTTCCTTGGCCCGCTCCCAGCCCTTGGTGGCGGCGGCGATATCGCGTTCGCGGTCCTGGGTCTCCCAGGTAAAGCCTTCGCCCATGATGTGCAGCGTCACCAGATCAGGAAATTTCGCCAGCAGCTTTGCCTCGCCGGTGTCCCAGGCCGGTGATTTGGTGAACTGCACCACGGCCACGGGATAGCCATGCCCGATATGGCGGAACACCATGCCGAGCGCGGCTGAGGTCTTGCCCTTGCCGGTGCCGGTGTTGACGATCAGGAGCCCCTTCTCGCCGATCTTGGTCGCCATGATCTTGTCGCGCGCCGCCTTGTGTTTTCGCGCTTTCTCCCGGTGCCGTTCGTTCTCGGCTTGGTCTGATTCAGGAGTTCCGGTCATGCGATTTCCTTTGGCGCGTTCGGCAACAATTCGGCGATCAAATCGGCGGCGCGGTTAGAGCGCGGGGTCCAGAGCCCGCGCCGGATCGCCTCGGCAAAGCGGTCGGCGGTTTCGCGCAGCGCCGCCGGGTTGGCGGTGTCCATAAAGTCTCGTACGCGCTCGTCTTCCAGATAGGAAGCGAACAGTTGATCGAAATGATGATTCGAGACCGCGTCGGTCGAGGCCGCAAAGCCGAACAGATAATCCACGGTCGCCGCGATCTCGAAGGCGCCTTTATAACCGTGGCGCATCATGCCCGCGATCCATTTCGGATTGGCTGCACGGCCGCGCACCACGCGCGAGATTTCGTGGGCAAGCGACCGCGCCAGCGGCGCCTCGGGGCGCGAAGTGTCGATATGGGCAATGCGCGGCGCACGGCCGCGCAGGGTTTGCACGGTCGCAGCGAGGCCGCCGATGAACTGGTAATAGTCGTCGGAATCCAGAATATCGTGTTCGCGATTGTCCTGGGCCTGCGCGACCAGATCAGTGTCCTTCAGACGTTCAGCGAAATCACCCCGGGTGCCCTCTCCCTCCTTGCCGCCGCCATAGGCGTAGCCGCCCCAATCGAGATAGACGTCGGCCAGATCGCCGCGATTGTTCCAACCGCCCTCGTCCATCAGGGCCTGCAGGCCCGCGCCATAGGCGCCCGGCTTCGATCCGAACACGCGATAGGCCGCCCGGCGTTGTGCGGCCTCACCCTCCATACCCTCGGCTTCAAGCGCCTTGCGCCGCGCGCGCACATTGGCGGCGATGGGATTGGCTTCGTCGGGCTCGTCGAGCATCGCGATGGCGTTCACGGCGCTGCCGATAATGTCCATCTGGGTCGGAAAGGCGTCGCGGAACAACCCGGAGACTCGAAAGGTAACGTCCACGCGTGGACGCTTCAGTTCGCTTAAGGGCGTGATCGCAAAGCCGGTGACCCGACCCGAGGTCTCTTCCCATAGCGGACGGGCGCCGATCAGCGCCAGCGCCTGGGCGACGTCGTCGCCGCCGGTGCGCATGTTGGCGGTGCCCCAGGCCGACAGCGCAATCGCGCGCGGCCATTCGCCGGCTTCCTGCCAATAGGCCTCGACCAGACGTTCCGCCGCAAGTTGCCCGATCCGCCAGGCCGACGGCGTCGGCACCGCGCGCACATCGACCGCGAAGAAATTGCGTCCCGTCGGGAGCACATCCGGCCGTCCCCGCGTCGGCGCGCCGGAGGGGCCGGGCCGCACGAAGCGGCCATCGAGCCCACGGAGAAAGGCGCTGATCTCGGCCGCGCCGCAGGCATCAATCACGGGACGGAGTTTTGCAGTGATCCAGTCCATCACCGCGCGCGTCCGCGTCCAGGCGCGGTCGCAAGGCTGCGTGCCGGCGACCAGTTGCAGCGCCAGCCACTCGATCCGCTCGACGGTGTCGCCCGAAGTGCGCCATGCCGCGGTGCTGGCTTTTGCAAGGATCGCGGGGCGCGGTCCGCCAAAATCCGCGGCGAGATCGCGCGTCAGCGGATCGAATTCGCCAAGGCCGAGATCGAGCGCCAGGGCCCGATGCAAGGAGGCGTCCTGCGCCTTCAAATCCGAACGCGGCAGCCGCGCGATCGAGACGATGAGATCGTTGCGCATGCTGTCGGCAGGCACACGGCCGAAGATATGCAGGCCATCGCGGATTTGCATTTCCTTGAGGTCGCACAAATGGGCATCGAGCGCCCGCAACGCCTCATTGGTCGGCGTGTCGCGCGTCACGTTGACGTCGGCATCGAGGCGCTGCGCCCGGGCGAGTGATAAAATGTCTTCGGCGAGCATCGTCGCCCGCTTCGGGTCGAGGTCGGCCGCCAGCGCATATTCGTCGACCAGCGTTTCCAGCCGCGCGAGGTCGTCGTGCAATTTGGCGCGGGTCATCGGCGGCGTCAGGTGATCGATGATCACGGCGCTGGCGCGGCGCTTGGCCTGAATGCCCTCGCCGGGGTCGTTGACGATGAAGGGATAGAGATGCGGCAGCGGCCCCAGTACCGCGTCCGGCAGGCAATCGGCCGACAGGCCGGTGCTCTTGCCGGGCAGCCATTCGAGATTGCCGTGCTTGCCGAGATGGACGATCGCATGCAGGCCGAATTCATGCCGGAGCCAGAGATAGAAGGCGAGATAATGATGCGGCGGCACCAGATCGGGATCGTGATAGGTGCTCTTGGGATCGATGTTGTAACCGCGCGCCGGCTGCACGCCGACCACGACATGGCCGAACCGATGCAGGCCGAGGCGGAATACGCCGGCCGTTGCATGCGGGTCCTGCTCCGGTTTTCCCCAGCGGGACTCCACGGCGCGCTGCACATTCGCCGGCAGGCCTGCAAATGCAGCGTTGTAATCCGAAAGCGGCCAAGCCACGCCGCCGATGCGCGATACACGCCCGATGCGCGCGTTGGTCGGACCTTGCTGAAGAAGGTCCATCATCGCGGCCGCATCATGAGGCGCTTCGCCGACAAGATAGCCTTCGCCGCGCATCGCGGCCAGCACATCGATCAGGCTTTGCGGCGTATCGAGGCCGACACCGTTGGCAAGCCGTCCGTCGCGGTTGGGATAATTGGCCAGCACCAGCGCGACCCGGCGCGAGGGCGGTTCCGCGCGGCGCAACCGCACCCAGGCCATCGCGAGATCGGCCGTTGCATCGACGCGGTCGGGCACGGGCCGGAATGTGGTCGGCGCGAACCCGGCCAAACTCTCGCCGCGCTCCTTGAAGGCGATGGCATTGGCAAAGATACGGCCGTCGACTTCCGGCAGCACCACGTGCATGGCGAGGTCGCGCGGGTTGAGCCCACGCGACGAGGCCTCCCAGCGCGCCCGTGAAATGCCGGCCTGCGCGACTTGCAGGATCGGGCAATCCGATGCTGCGAGGATGCCGGCGTCGTCATCGGCGGTTGCCGTGGCGAACGCGGTGGCGTTGACGATGATGTCGGGCGGATAGGCCAGCAGCGCCGCGCGCAGGAACGCCGCCGAGCGTTGATCCTTCAGGCTGGTGACGAACAGGCACACCGCATTGAGGCCACGCGCCAGCAGCGCGGTCCGCAGTGCATCGATCCCGGCGGTATCGCCGCCCGCGACCAGGGCACGGTAGAAGATGACGATCGCATTGGAACGCTCGTCATTTTTGGGTTCACCGCGCCAGAAGCCGGCCGACGGCATCGGCCGGGCCCGCGGCGGCGCCTCGCCATACCCGATCAGGTGCGCGGCGAAGCGCAGCGCGAGTTCGGCATTCTCAACACCGCCTTCGCTGCAATAGCGCCACAGCGCATGGGTCGCCTCGTTGCCGAGCGTACCGCGCGCCGCCAATGCGGCGTTCCAGTCCATCTCGCCGGGGATGCAGGCAAACAGCGATCCACGCCGCAGCGCATCGCTGCGCAGGCTTTCGACGCCGTGCGGCCAGTAGCCTTCGCCGCCGAGCATCCGCAGCACGACGATCTTGGCCTTGCGGAGCGTTCGCTCGACATAGAGATCGACCGACGCCGGATGCCCGAGCGCGAGCAGGTTCGTCAATCGTACGCTCGGAAAATGATCGGCCAGGATTGCATGGGCTGCGCCGAATGTGGCCAGATCACTGTCGGCCGCCGACAATACGACGATGTCGGCCGGCTCCTGCCCGAGATCGCGGGCAACATCGCCATCGTCGATCGTGCCGCTGCTGTCGAGCTTCAGATGCATCCGCGCAGGCGTCCTTGCTATCCCGCCAGTGCGCGGCGGACGGCGTCGCCATCAAAGCCCTTCAGCCCGATCACCACGAGATGTTCGGCCTGTTTTGCGTCGGGCCGCGCGAAAGCCAGTTCGACGCGGCCGCCGACGCCCTGCACCACGATCGGCGCCGCCTTGTCGGCGATGCGGGCATGTCCCTTGACGCGCAGCACACCTTCCAGATTCAAGGCCTTGTCGACGCGCGCGCGCATGGCGGCAACGCTGGCGGCCGCCGACGGCGTCACCACGATGCTCTCGAAATCGTCATGGTCGTGCTCGTCCTCGCCGTGATGGCCGGCGCGCGCCGCCATATCGTCTTCGGCGGCGGCGTTCAGCCCGATCAGCACCGTCGGCATCAGATCGCCCTTCGAGCGTACGATGTTGATTCCGGGCCGCAGCGCGGACTTGAGACGGGCTTCGATCTCGGCCAGCTTTGCCGGCGAAACCAGGTCGCTCTTCGACAGCACGACAAGATCGGCGCAGGCAAGCTGGTCCTCAAACACCTCCTCGATCGGATCGTCATGATCGAGCGAATCGTCCTCAGCCCGCTGCGCGGCAACCGCGTCCTCATCGATGACGACGCGGCCTTCCGACAGCGCCAGCGCATCCACGACGGTGACCACGCCGTCGACGGTGGCGCGGGTGCGCACCGCCGGCCAGTCGAACGCCTTTAGCAGCGGCTGCGGCAGCGCCAGGCCCGAGGTCTCGATCACGATGGCATCGAGCGGACGGTCGCGCGCCAGCAATTTGTCCATGGTCGGGATGAAATCATCGGCGACGGTGCAGCAGATACAGCCATTGGTCAGTTCGACGATATCGCCAGGCGCACAGGCTTTTGCCGCGCATTCCTCGACCAGCCCGCCGTCGAACCCGGCGTCGCCGAATTCGTTGACGATCACCGCGATGCGGCGGCCATCGGCCTGCGTCAGCAGCGAACGCAGCAGCGTGGTCTTGCCGGCGCCGAGAAATCCGGTGAGTACGGTGACGGGGACACGGGACATCCAAGATTCTCCTTAAAGAGCGCGCTTCAGCCAAAGCGGGAGCCCGGCTGCGATGAACACGACATTGGGAACGGTGGCGGCGACGATCTGGTTGAGGCGTCCCTGCGCATCGCGAAAGCTGCGGCCGAGCGGCGTTTCCGGTACGAGGCCAAGGCCCACCTCGTTCGACACAAATATGACGGGATATTTGGCGACACCGAGAAACCGCGTCAGCCGACGCGCCTCCACTTCGGGATCGCGGCCCGCGAGCATCAGGTTCGACAGCCATAGCGTCAGGCAATCCACTAGCACGGCGCGGCCGCGGGTCGCCTCCCGCGTCAAGGCGTCGACCAGCGCCAGCGGCTCCTCGACGGTGAGCCAGCCCTCGCCGCGCCGCGTACGATGATGGGCGATGCGCGACCGCATCTCGTCATCGCCCGCGGTGGCCGTGGCGAGGTAGACCCGCGAAAGTCCGCTGTCGCCGACCAGTTGCTCGGCAAAGGCGGATTTGCCGGAGCGTGCCCCGCCCAGCACCAGCGTGGTCGCAAGGGTCGTCATTTCGGCGCGCCTCCATCGTCCGGCGACCAGCGCATCGGCGGCACCCGCGCCACCATGCCCTTGCGCAAGACCTCCGCACGCTCGCGCCACGGCACCAGGCCGTAACCGGAGTTTTGATAGGATTTGACGAATGACACCAGCGCCGCCGTACCGCTTTCGGTCTGCAGGTCGCCAAACAAAAAAGTGTAACCGTCCGCGCTGGTTACCGCGACGGTCGCGGGCCGCTTGCAGACGCTGAGGCATTGCACCGGCCGCACCTGCACGCGATCGGACGAACCAAGCGCGGCCTTGACCGATTCGAACATGTCGGGACCGACCACGGCGCCGCCATCGGCGCTCTTGCAGGTGATGCATACGCTCACGAGCGTCAGGCCGCTCGGCGCGTGAACGCGCGCAGCCTCGACCAACGCCATATCGGCGGATTCTCGACCAGCGTTCTCGCGATCCATCACGTGCTCATACCAAGGCCGTCACGGCCGCGAGCTTTGTTGGGTCGCGCCGATGGCCCATGGCCATCAGGCTCGCTCCCGTCCGGTGCACCCCGCCCCGACGACGCCTCCAAAGCACAGTTCGTGATGGCAGGTCTCCTGGCTCGCGGGTCGTTGCCATCAGCCGCCTTCCCGGGGAATTCCCAGTGGCACCGGCTTGGGGCTCGTCGCTTACAGTTGCGGGGGCAGCGCCGGCGTTGAGCGAACTCGCACCGGCTTCCCTTTTCACCTCCCATGCGGGAGGACCATCGGGGATGACGCTAGCCGCCGGGGTGGCCTGGGTCAACCGGCGTTGCCCTGGCTTCAACCGGTATGGGCCACTGGCACGGAGAATTGCCGACGCACCTCAGCAAGACCGCCTCTCCGGGGCGGCATTCCACGCTTCTACTGTCCGGATGGCGTCCGGATGCCATGCCAGGCATCTCGCACCTGATGGTAGTGGATGTCCGGCAAATAATCCGGCGTGTTCAGATTGAGGGTGCGGACGTCGAGGTACCCCACAGCACTCAGGAGCGTGTAGGAGGCAATGATGCGGTCGCGCTGTGCCAGGATTTGCCGTGATCGGGCATTGGTGAGTTCCTGCTGGGCGTTGAGCACGTCAAGCGTCGTGCGCTGGCCGCCGGCCGCCTCGCGCCGTACGCCCTGCAGCGCAATGTCGGCGGCGCGAACTTCGGACTCTGCGGCTTTCAGCGCGACCTTGGTTCCTTCGTTGCTCACCCATGCGCTGGAAACGGCGGTCCGCACCTGATTGCGAACCTGCTCCAGCACCAGGCGGCTTTGCGATGAAGCCTCCTTGGCCTGCCGGGTCTGCGAGGCGGCGGTGCCGCCATCGTAGATCGGCACATTGACCTGGCCGACAATGGAAGCCTGGTCCGTACCGGACGTGCCAAGCGTTGAATCGGACTGCACCGAACGGCTGGCGCTCGCTTGCGCCGAAACGGTGGGCAGCAGGCTGCCTTCGGCAATCCTGATCGTGGTTAGCGCGACATCGACATCATAACCGGCTGCGAGAATCGTCGGATGCTGATGCGATGCAAGTTCATTCGCGGCGGCAAGGGTGCCCGGCGAAAACCGGTCAACCGGCGAGGCCGGCACGAGCTGACGGGGCGTGTCCCCGATCACTTGCGTGTAGGTGGCCTGGCTGATGGCAAGGGCCACTTCAGCAGCATTCAGATCGGCAAGGCCGCGGCTGAGCCGTGCATCCGCCTGCGCCGTATCGGTAGGGGTTACGTCGCCGGCATCGAGGCGTTTCCGCGTCGTGCTCTGGATCTCGCGGAGCACGGCCACGTTGCTGCGCTGTGCCTCGACCAGGGCCTGGTTGGCAAGAACGTTCATGTAGGCGGTGACGGCATCGAGCAGCACGCCTTGCCCGACATTGCGGAGCGCTTCCCGGCCGGAGCGAACCTGAAGTTCAGCCGCGCGAACGCTATTGGCGGTGCGGTATCCGTTGAAGAGCACCTGCGTCACGGTGACCCCGATGGTCCAGGGGCGGAGCGTCGCTCCCTGAACGGTGTTGTCGGGAAGGAGATTGCGCACCACCTGAAGGCCCGCGCTCAGGCTCGCGACGATCTGCGGGCGGTAACCTGCCAGCGCCTGGGGCACGTTCTCGTCTGCGGCCCGCTGCCGTGCCCGATCGGCGTTGATCTGCGGATTGGTCTGATAAGCCTTCGCCAGCGCGTCTTCGAGCGAAGCCGCGGCCGCGCCCTGCGACCCGGCAAGGAAATGTGCGCCGGCTATCCAGACCGCCATTAAAAAGTGTTTGGATGCACCGTGACCAGCGAGCCATCGGCCACGGATCAACGCGACACAGCCCTTCATTCTGCGAACCTGACCCGGCCATGATCGACAGGGGCCTGCCGCCCGCGGCGCGAGAAAATGCCGACGAGCACCGGGAACACCAGAAGGATCAACGACGGAGCGAGCAGGATTCCGCCAACGAGGACCAGGGCCAGCGGGCGCTGGACCTGCGATCCGACGGCGGTCGACAGAGCTGCCGGCAACAGGCCCACGCAAGCCGCATTGCAGGTCATCATCACGGGCCTGAACCGGGTTCGGCACGCTTCCGAGAGCGCCGTGATCCGGTCGACCCCTGTTTCCACGAGCTGGTTGAAATAGGAAAGCAGAATGATGCCCTCCATGACCGAGATGCCGAACAGGGCGATGAACCCGATAGCGGCCGAGACGCTGAAGGGCGTTCCCGTGAGAAGGAGCGCGAAAATACCGCCGATGAGCGCCATTGGAATGACGCTCAAGGTGAGCAGCGTATCGGCAAGGGATGCAAAATTGAAGTAAAGCAGGATGCTGATCAGAAGGATCGTGAGCGGCACGATGATCTTGAGGCGCGCGATCGCATCCTGGAGATTGCCGAATTCACCGACCCATTCGAGCCGGTAGCCGGACGGCAGCTTGACTTCCTCGGCGATGCGGCGCTGGGCTTCAAGGACGGTGCCACCGAGGTCGCGTCCGCGCACGCTGAACTTGATCGGCAAATAGCGCTGCTGCTGCTCGCGATAGATGAAGGATGCGCCGGAGACGAGGCTGACCGTCGCGACTTCCTTCAACGGAACCTGCGTCACGCTGTTGGTCGCGGGGTTCTGCGCGCCGATCGTCAGGCGGTCGATGGACTCGACGCTCTGCCGGTAACGCTCCGCCAGGCGGACAATGATGGGAAAATGCCTGTCGCTGCCGTCTTCATAGACATCGCCGGCGGCCTGCCCGCCGATTGCGGTCTGGACGGCGGCGTTGATGTCGCCGGGCGCAAGGCCATAACGGCCGGCTGCAACGCGGTCGACATCGATGCGGATGGTCGGCTGTCCGACCGAATTGAACACCGCCAGGTCGGCGATCCCGGGTACGGTCTGGAGGACCGCTTTGATTTCGTTGGCTGTCCGCGTCAGGGCGCCGAGATCGTTGCCGAACAGCTTGATCGAATTCTCGCCCTTTACGCCCGAGACCGCCTCCTGGACGTTGTCCTGAATGTACTGGGAAAAGTTGAATTCGATGCCCGGAAACGCCTCCGTCAACTTCGCCGAGAGTTCGCGCGTCAGGGTATCCTTGTCGACACCGGCGCGCCAATCCTTCTCGGGCCGCAGCGGCGCGAAGAATTCGGCATTGAAATAACCCGTCGCATCGGTGCCATCGTCAGGGCGGCCCTGCTGCGAAACGACGGTTTCGATTTCGGGAACCTCATGGATGATCTTGCGGATGCGGTTCACATAGCCGTTGCCCTCGCTGAGCGAGATCGCCGGCGGCATGGTGGCCCGGATCCAGAGATTGCCCTCTTCGAGATGCGGCAGGAACTCAAGGCCCAGAAACCGCGTCGCCCCGATGGAAAGCACCACGACCACGGCCGTCGCGCTCAATGTCACCGCCCTGTTTTGCAGCGCAAATTCCAATACCGGCTCGTAGAGACGGCGCAGAAAGCGCACGATGAACGTCTCGGTCTCCCTTACCCGCTCGGGCAGCAGAAATGCGCTCAACGCGGGAGATACCGTGAAAGTGGCGAGCAGGCCCCCCGCGAGGGCGTAAGCATAGGTCTTGGCCATCGGGCCGAAGATGTGTCCCTCGACGCCGCTCAATGTGAACAGCGGCACGAAGCCGATGATGATGATCGCGGCCGAGAAGAAGATCGACCGGCTCACCTCGGTTGCCGAACCGAAGATGGTCGCGAGCTTGCCGGTGAAGCCTTGCACTCCGGCTCCATTGCCGTCGTGCTCGCCGCGCGATCCTGCTTCGGCCAGATGCCGGTAGATATTCTCGACCATGATCACCGTGGCATCGACGATCAAGCCGAAATCGATGGCGCCGACCGAGAGCAGGTTCGCCGACTCGCCGCGCAGAACGAGAATCCCGATCGCAAAGAACAGCGCGAACGGAATCGTGGCCGCGACGATGAATGCGCTGCGAAGATCTCCGAGAAAAATCCACTGGACGAAGAAGACGAGGACGATGCCGAAGACGAGATTGTGCAGCACCGTATTGGTCGTGATCTTGATCAGGTCGCTGCGGTCGTAAATCCGCTCGATGCGCACGCCGGGCGGCAGGATATCCATGCCGTTGATGCGCTCGACCTCCGCTTCGACGCGGCGGATGGTAGGCAGGCTCTGCTGGCCGCGCCGCATCAGGACGATGCCTTGCACGATGTCGTCATCCCGGTCCTGGCCGGCAATGCCGAGGCGCGGCTTGTTGCCCACCGTCACGTCGGCGATGTCGCTGACCCTGATGGCGTTGCCGTTGATGGAAGCCAGCATGGTATTGCGGACATCCTCGACCGAACGAATGAGCCCTACGCCGCGCACGACGGCCGATTGCGGCCCGACATCCACCGTGTTGCCACCGACATTGATATTGCTGTTGTTCAAGACTTGCAGAACCTGAGCGAGCGTCAAGCCGTTTGCGTTGAGCCTGTTCAGGTCGATATTGACGTCGAACGTCTTGCTCTTGCCGCCCCATCCGGTGACGTCGATCACGCCGGGCACGGCGCGAAATCGCCGGGCCAGCACCCATTCCTGCAGCGTCTTCAGGTCCATCACGCTGTAGTTCGGTGGACCGACGAGCCGGTAACGGAAAATCTCGCCAATCGGGCTGGTGGGCGAAATCGTCGGCTGTGCCTGGTTGGGCAGCGGCGGCAACTGGCTGAGACGGTTCAGAACCTTCTGTTCGGCCTCCTCATATGTCAGGTCGTAAGTGAATTGCAGCTTGACGTCGGAGAGGCCAAACAGCGAGATCGTGCGCATCGTCTTCAGATAAGGGACGGCGGAGACGGACGATTCAATCGGGATCGTGATGTAGCGCTCGATTTCTTCCGCCGACTGGCCGGGGCTTTGCGTGATGATATCGACGAGTGGCGGAACCGGATCGGGATAGGATTCGATGTTGAGGCGATGGAACGCGAGCCCGCCGCCGAGCAGGAGCAATCCGAACAGGGTCACGACCAGCGCCCGGAATTGCAAGGCAAGGCCAATGACCGTGTTCATCGAAGCTTTCCTTTGCGAGGGCGATGCCCCTAGCCGCCGCTTGCGAGGCGATCCATGAAGAGGGCACCGCGCGTGACGACGTGCTCGTCCGCCGCCAGGCCGCTCAGGACCTGGATCATGGTGGCGTCGGTCAGGCCGAGCGTGACGCGCCGCGATTCGATCGACTGATCGTCGTGCACCACCCAGACCCTGGCCGTCTCGCCCTCATAGATGACGGCCTCGCGCGGAATGCCGATGGACTCCGCGTTCGCGGGACTGTCGGCATACAGGGTAACGCTTGCGAACATTTCAGGCTTCAGGAGGCCATCGTCATTCGCGACGGTGGCGCGGACCAGCATGCGCCGGGTGGTCGGGTCCAGGGCGGAGGCGATATAGTCGATCGACGCGCGATAGTCGCGGGAGGGTGCTGCCGGCACGCGAAACGAGACATTCTGCCCGATACTGACTTTCGCGACATCGGTTTCGCGAATAAAGGCCGTCAGCCAGACGGTGGAGAGATCGCCGATCACGAAGGCGGGATCGGTCGCCCCGGCATTGAGATATTGGCCCGGCCCGACCTTGCGCTGGACCACAACGCCGCCGATCGGCGCGAAGACCGGGGTATCGGCCTTGATCTGGCGCGTCTCCTGGAATGTCTCGATCTCCTCCTCCGAGCGGCCGACGATCTTGAGGCGCTTGCGAACCGCCTCGACGGCGGTCTCCGAGGAGCGCATGTCATTCTGCGCGGCAGCGAGGTCGGCCTGCGCCTGCTGCCAGTCCTTCAGGGGGACCGCTTTGCCGGCGTAGAGGTCACTGGCGCGCTTTTCGACGATCTGCGCGAGGTTCAGCTTCGAGCGCGCCGAATTCATGGTACTCAGCGCTGCGATGAGGTCGTTCAGGCCCTGGACCGTGTCGGTTGCTTCGACCACGAAAAGCGGCTGTCCCGCGACGACGGTATCGCCCGGCTTGGCCTGCAGCGACGTCACACGGCCCGCATAGGGCGAAAACACCTGCGTTGCGCGATCCTCGTTGACGGCGATCTTGCCTTCAGTGGCGAATTCCAGCCGAAACTTTTTCCGAACAACCGGCGCCGTGGCCATGGTGCTCCATTGCGCCTGGGTCGGCCGGAACACGCCGTTGTTTCGCGACTGGCTGGACATCTCGGTGGGCAGGTCGCGCGAGGACCGGCGCTCGACGGCGTTCAACAGGACGATCCCCAGCCCGGCGGCCAGGACGCAACCGCCGACGATCGCAATCTGCGTCCGGCGCGAAAGTCGGCGCGAGACCGTCACCAGTCGAGTTCCCGGTTCTGCCAGCGATAATTCTTGAGCTCGGGGATCAGTCTCCTGACGAAGGCCTCGGCTTCCGGTGACGATCCAAAGGTGGCCGGTTCGCCCTGGTTACCCGCCAGCACGACGATGTCCGCCGCCAAATCCCGCAGCGGCAGCTTGGCGCGCAGCGCGTTGATCACCCGTTGCGCGTGCCAGCGGGTCGTGTCGCTGCCTTCCCGCAGCGCCACCACATGGATCTCTTGATCCGGAGACCGGGCGATCACGCAGACTTCTACCCGATGTATCATCGCTACCCCGCGCGCGCACCAGCTCTGTCTTCATGGAAAAAACGGGGCCGGCCGAGCATCGGCCGGATGCCCAAAAAACAGCGCTGGAACCCTTGCAGCGACAGGTACATCAGCAACCTTACACCAGCCTTACAGGACGCTATTTTTGTTGGGATTTTGGGCTTGTCGTGGACGTAAAAGGCCGCCAAAGCTCACCCTTGGAACAGGGCAGATATCGATGCGGTTGCTGGTGGTCGAGGACAATGTCGAACTCTCGGACCTGCTGGCGCGCGGCTTGCGCCAGGCGGGCTACGAGACCGATGTTTTCGCAACCGCCACCGAAGCCAGCGCTGCCCTGATCACGACCTCCTATGCGGCCGTGGTGCTCGATCTCGGCCTGCCGGATGAGGACGGATTGTCCGTTCTTCGCGCGTTGCGACATCGCAAGGACCCGGTTCCGGTACTCGTGCTCACCGCGCGCGGGAGCGTAAAGGATCGTGTCCTCGGGCTTCGCAGCGGCGCCGATGATTATCTCGTCAAGCCGTTCGCCTTCGAGGAATTGCTGGCGCGGCTTGAAGCGCAGTTGCGGCGGCCCGGGCAGCAGCTCGGCAGCGTCCTTCGCATAGCCAATCTCGAGTTCGATCTGCGCGAACGCCAGGCCACCATCGCAGGGCGCCCTGAAGTGTTCTCATCCCGCGAGACCGCGGTGCTCGAACTGCTGATGCGAAGCAAGGGGCGCGTGGTGCCCAAGAAGCAGGTCGAAGACCACATCTTCGGGCTGTCGGGCGAGGTCGCGTCCAACGCCGTCGAGGTCTATGTCCACCGCCTGAGGCGGCAGCTTTCCGAGAAAGGCGCGGCGGTGACCATCCACACCATTCGCGGCGTTGGCTATTTGATTGCCGAGGAACGATGTGATCCGGTTTAAGTCGATCCTGTCGCGAATCGTTGTCCTGCACGTGATCGCGGTGGCGATCACGTCCATCCTGATGTCGCTGGCGCTCTCCTGGCTCCTGACGGTAGCCGCCAGCAATATCCACAACGAAGCCATGGAGGAGCAGGCCGAAGCCATCGCCCGCCAACTCGTGGTCGAGACGGACGACAGCTTTTCGCTCCACCTTCCACCGGACCAGCAAGGACTGTATTCGCAGCCCTATGGCCGGTATTCCTACGCCGTCGTCGGCGAAAACGACAAGGTGCTGTTCTCCTCACTGAAGGATCGCGGAGCGATCTTTCCGGTCGATCCGCGCGGCCCCGCGGTCCAGTTCATTGAGCGCAAAGCCGAGGCGCCGATTTCGGGCGCGAGCATCCGCCGCGTGATCGGCAGGCAGACCGTCTACATCCAGACGGCGGAAGACCTTTCCAATCGCGACGTGCTCACCGACGACATCGTGGCGGACTTCTACAAGAACGTGGGATGGATAACGCTGCCGATCCTCCTGATACTGCTTGCGGTCGACATCGTCATCTTCCGGCGGGCGTTGTTTCCGCTCAAGACCGCCTCGGAGATCGCCCAGCAGATCAGCCCTGCCCGGACCGATGTGCGCTTGCCGATTGCGGGATTGCCCCGGGAAGTCCGCCCGCTCGTGCAGGCCATCAACCAGGCGCTGGACCGGCTCGACCAGGGTTTCCGAAGCCAGCGCGAATTTACCGCGGACGCGGCGCATGAACTGCGGACGCCGCTCAGCGTGTTGCGGGCGCGCGTCGATATGCTTGATGGCCGGGACGATGGCGTCAAAGCCTTGAAGACGGACATCGAAGCGATGAGCCGGACTGTCGGCCAGTTGCTCGACATCGCCGAGCTGGATGCCGTCCAGCTCGGTCTCGATGAACGCGCTGACCTTCGCGCGGCCTGTGCCGAGGTACTTGAATCCGTGGTGCCGCTTGCGCTCCAGAGCGGGCATGACATCGCGCTCCTGGGCGCGAGCGGTCCTGTCTGGGTTCACGGCAACACCGAGATGATAAAGCGCGCGATCGGAAACCTTGCCGACAACGCGATCAAGCACACCCCGCCGCGTGCCGCCATCGAGTTCACGGTCGAGACAAGCGGGCTCCTCGCGGTCCGCGACCATGGGCCGGGCATTCCGGTCGAAGACCAGGAGAACATCTTTCGCCGTTTTTGGCGGCGCGATCGCAGCAAGCCGGCCAGCACGGGGCTCGGGCTGGCGATCGTCCATCGGATTGTCGAGTTGCACGGCGGCACCATCAAGATCGCCAATGGTCCCGGACGCGGGGCTGAATTCCTGATGCAGTTGCAGCCTGTCGGAACAGGACAGGCGGAACCTGACACTGATGGCCGGAGGGCCGAAGATGCCTGACCCGCGCCAGCGGCTCGCATTGTTCATTGACGGCGCCTATCTCGCGAGCGCGGCGGCGGCGCTCGGGTTTGAGACTGATTTCAAGCGGCTGTTGCAGGCGTTCAGGCTGCAGGGAACGATGGTGCGCGCCGCTTATTACAGCGCGTCCGACGATCAGCCTCGTGCGCCGCTTCGGCCCCTGCTCGATTGGCTCGCCTATAACGGCTATACGGTTTTCGGGAGAAAAATACGATCTTATCCGGGTCCGGACGGGGTCAGGAAAAAACTACCCCGCATCGAGCTGGAGATCGTGATCCACGCCATGGATCTATCGCCTCGCATCGATCACATGATCCTCTTTTCCGCGAACGGAGATTTCCGGCGCCTGGTCGCCGCCGTGCAACGGCGCGGCGTGCGTGTAACGGTGGTCTCGACGCTGCACGCGCCAACGCTGATCGTCGCAGACGAGCTGCGAAGGCAGGCCGATGCGTTCGTGGAATTGCGGGATTTGCGCTCGAGTTTGGAGCGCCGGTCAGGCGACGCCGTCGTGCAAGGGGATGAAGGGGACGGGAAGAAAGAATGACGCCTCTTGCCGCAAGCATTCAACACGGTGCCGAGGCAGTTGATCCGTTCCGGTACATCACCAGCCGGCAATTTCGGCTTTAAATCCGCTCATCCACCAGAGCCTTCTTCCGTTCCGATCGAATGGAGGCCATCCGTCACGGCGGCGGATTTGCAGCGCGATTTCCCGCGATCCCTAATTCACACTAATGCGCCGAGATAGTAATATTCCAGCGAATATGGGGAGGCTCGGGTTATGCTGCATCGCAGTGCCACCGAAATTTATCCCGTCAACAAACTGGTGGCGCTGGTCGCCGCGCTGGCGGAGGAAGGCATACCGGCCGAACTGGCACTGCGCGGCACTGGCATCGACGAGCACGAACTGCGTTCGCCGACGTCGCGGATGTCGCTTGCCCAATTGCTGGCAGGCTACCGCAATGCAATGGAGCTTTCCCGGGATCCGCACTTCGCGCTGCGGCTGGGGCGGAACATCCGTGTCACGGCCTACGGCATGTATGGATACGCCATGCTGAGCAGTCCGGATCGCCGAACCTCGTACGAATTCGTGCAGAAATATCATCGACTGTCCGCGCCAACGGTCGATCTTACATTCCGCGAGGAAGATGGATTCGGCATCTGGACCATCAAGCCATTCCTGACCGAACCCGTCGACAGCCGCCTCTACCAATTCGTGGTCGAAGTCATGCTCGGAACGATCACCGCCCTCTCGCGCGACCTCGTCGATAGCTCGTACAAGCCGGCACAGATCCGGATCGCCTATCCCAAATTGCCCCGACTGCCCTCCTACGAACAATTCTTCGATTGTCCGGTCTTGTTCGATCAGGACAGCAATGAGCTCCGGCTCGATGCCGCCTGGCTGGACGTCCCTACCCTGCGTCCCAATGAACTGACGTTTGCATCCGTTCAGCAAATTTGCAGCGAAATGCTGGCTCAAATGGACCTCGCCACCGGTATTGCCGGAGAATTGCGACGCATTCTCCTCGAAAGCACCGGACGGTTCCCGACCATCGAGGAAGCATGCCGGCGACTGGGCACGAGCCCGCGCACCCTGCGGCGCAAGTTGATCGCACAAGGCACGTCATACCTGGCCCTTCTCAACGAGACGCGCGCTCATCTGGCCAAGAAATACCTGCGTGAAACAGCGATGACCGTCGAAGAGATTGCCGACCGCATCGGCTACAGCGAGGCTTCCAATTTCCGCCACGCGTTTCAACGCTGGGTCGGCGTCACCCCGGCTCAATATCGACGCAACACCGGCAAGGGCGCGAAGGCCGTCGGTCCGGCGGTCCTGGCGAGTTGAACGGCCCCCTCGCTGCGTTGCCGGCGAGCGCGGCGACTCTGGCGCGACCATGTTGCGCCTGACGATCGCGGCGGCGACGGCCGTTCGCGGCCGAAGTTAACCCACAATTGGCCGCGGCGACCCTTTAAGCGCCATTGTCTCTCGGATGAAGATGCACGTCGCGCAATCGGCAGTTCGCTCGCCTCGCGGTGAGCGGCAGCAGGTGTTTTGTGCCCAAGCGAATCGCAGAATTCGAATGGCACGCTGGGGAAACGATCATGAGCGACCTGATCGAAGTCACGCCATCGGTCTATGAATGTCCGCTGCTGACCCCGCGCCTGTTGGCGCCTGGCGTCGCCGCCGCATCGACCCAGTACGCGGTCCGCTCGCGCTATATCGATCTTGATCTTCGCGAACGGGTTTCGCGGCCGGCGCGCGATATTCGCCTGGATCCGATGCGGACATTGAAAACATAGCGGAGAAAACAGCCATGGCCGAGAGCGTCTACAAGATCATCGAATTGGTCGGAACCAGCACCGAATCTTGGGAAAAAGCAGCACGTGCCGCGGTTGATCGCGCCTCGCAGAGCCTGCGGGATTTGCGGATCGCCGAGGTCGTCCAGCTCGACATGCAGATCACCGACGGAAAGGTCGAGGCCTATCGGGCCAAGGTCAAGGTTTCGTTCAAGTACGAAGACAGCCACTGACGGGGCCCGGAGAAACCGGGAAACGACAGCGGAGATTGCGCCGAACCTCCCAAACTCGGGCATCCGGCCAACATGGATGCCCGCCTTTGGACGGGACCGCCGCACCATCGCGACGATCGACCGGCGCCGGGTGGGAAGGACGATGAAGACTGGACGGCCGTCGGGATGCACCGAATTCAGCCCTCTGAAGCCGAAATCATAATTCGGCAAGGGCGCCATGCGGGAGGTTCGAAAATGACTACGTCAGCCAGCACGCGGCTCGGTGGCACGCCGCGAACGGCCGAATCCGATGCGCTTTACTCGAAGGTCACATGGCGCCTGCTGCCGCTGATTTTCGTCTGCTACATCTTCAACTACATGGACCGGACGAATATCGGTTTCGCCCAGTTGCAGATGAAGGATCAACTGGGATTCGGCGATGCGGTCTTTGGTCTCGGCGCCGGCGTCTTCTTCGTCAGCTATGCGGCATCCGAAATTCCGAGCAACGTGCTGTTGACCCGGTGGGGCGTCCGAAAGACGTTGCTGCGGATCATGGTGCTGTGGGGATTGGCGTCGGCCTGCATGATGTTCGTCAGCACGCCGATGCAATTCTACGTTCTGCGTTTCTTTCTTGGCGCGTTCGAGGCGGGGTTTGTCCCCGGCGTCCTCTATTATCTGACCCTGTGGTATCCGTCGCACCGCAGGGGACAGGTCACGGCGCTGTTCTTCGCAGCCTACGTCACGGCGCCGATGTTTTCGGGGCCGCTGGCCGGCCTCATCCTGGCCTATCTCGATGGCCTGCAGGGCCTCAAGGGCTGGCAATGGCTGTTCCTGGTCGAAGGGATTCCGAGCGCGTTCCTGGGTGTTGCCTGCTATTTCTATCTCGACGACCGGCCCGCCGACGCGAAGTGGCTTACTGAAGCAGAAAAGACCACGCTGACCGGCGCGCTCGAAGCCGACCGCGCAGGCCATGACGACGGCCATCATCATACGCTCACCGATGCGCTGCGCGACTGGCGGGTCTGGTTTCTCGGCGCGGTCTATTTCCTGTGCGTACTCGGATCATATGCCCTCGCTTTCTGGCAGCCGACGATCCTGAAAGGCATGGGCCTGAGTTATCTTGAAATCGGCCTGGCCTCGGCGGTCCCGCCGCTGGTCTCCATCATCTTCATGTTGTTCGTGGGACGAAGTTCGGACCGCACCGGCGAGCGGCGCTGGCACTTCGCGGGCGCCGCCTGCATGGGTGCGGTCGGTCTGGCGGCGACCACCCTGTTCACGCACAATCCAGTGGCGGCGGTGCTCTGCCTTGCGATCGGCCATGCCGGTATCGCCAGCTGCATTCCGATTTTCTGGACCATGCCGGGCACGTTCCTGAGCAAGACAGCCGCGGCCGGCGGCATCGCGCTGATCAGCACGATCGGGGTGACGGCCGGCGCGATCGCGCCTTCCATGGTGGCCTATACCAAGCAACTGACCGGGGATTTTTCATACGCTCTGTACCTGATGGCTGCGGGGCTGCTGTTGGGCGGCATCCTGGTGGTGATCGGGGTCTCGGCGCGGACTCTGGCCGGCTTGCGCCCGGTCACGGCTTGAAACGCAGGGTAGGCATCCGATGAAGAAAGAAGAGGTTCTCAAGCAGTTCACGACCCCCGTCGGCGCGCCGGCATTCGTGCCTGGGCCGCATCGATTCAGGCGGCGCGAGTATCTGAACATCACCTACCGGACCGATCGCGACGCTTTTGCGAAACTGGTGCCCGAACCGCTCGAGGTCGATGAACCCCTCGTGCGGTTCGAGGTCATGAAGATGCCGGATACGACCGGCTACGGCGCCTATGTCGAATGCGGCCAGGCGCTCGTGGTGCGCCTCGGGCAAGAGCGCGGTGAGTTCCTGCTCGGGATGTATCTCGACAATCTGCCGGCGATCGCCGCCGGCCGCGAACTCAGCGCCTTTCCGAAGAAGCTGGGCTCGGCCAAGCTTTACATCGACTCCGACACCCTGGTCGGCACGCTGGACTACGGATCGCTGCGGGTCGCGACCGCCACCATGGGCTACAAGCACAAGCCGCTTGACCTGGAGAAGGCGCGCGAAGAGGTCGCCGTTCCGACCTTCATGCTCAAGGTGCTGCCGGCCTATACCGGGCGGCCGCGGATTTGCGAGCTGGTGCGGACCCAGATCACCAACGTCACCGTCAAGGGCGCCTGGCGCGGGCCGGCCCGCCTGCAATTCTTCGAGCACGCGCTGGCGCCGTTCGCCGATCTGCCGGTGCGCGAGATCGTTTCGGCCAGTCACATCCTCACCGATCTCACTTTGGCGCCGGCGGTGGTGGTGCATGACTATCTCGCCGAACAGCTCGCCGCCCAGAAAGACGCCAGCAACGAAGCAAAGTGATTGGAGGTGTCATGAACGCGCAGGTCGAACGGGACATATTGAAGCGATACCCGAATGCGGTGGTGATCGGCGCCGGCGTGATCGGTGCGTCATGGACGGCGCTGTTCCTGGCGCACGGCGTTGCCGTCACGGTCAACGATCCGCGCGAAGATGTCGAAGGGATCGTCGAGGACTATATCCGCAAGGCCACGCCGACGCTGAAAGCGCTGGGGTTGCCGGCGAAGGATCTCACCAAAAGGCTTCGCTTCGAGGCCGATCTCGGCCGTGCCGTGGATGGCGCCGATCTGATCCAGGAGAACGGCCCGGAGCGAATCGAGTTCAAGCAGGATCTGTGGGCAAGCATCGACGGCAAGGTCGGCGCGCACGCGCTGCTGCTTTCCTCCAGTTCGGCGCGGACCGCGACCGAACAGTCGCTCAAGATGGCAAAATCGGCCGGCCGCCTGCTGGTCGGACATCCCTTCAATCCCCCACATTTGATTCCCCTCGTCGAGGTCGTGCCGGGCGAGCGGACCGAGCCGGGCGCCATTGAAGATGCCGTCGCCTTTTATGCCGCGCTCGGCAAGGTGCCACGGATCGTCCGCAAGGAGATGCAGGGTTTTGTCGCCAACCGGTTGCAGCGCGCGATCTTTCGCGAATGCTGCTACCTCGTGCTGAAGGGCGTCGTCACGGTCGACGAACTTGACGATATCGTCACCAGTTCGATCGGATTGCGCTGGGCCGCAGACGGACCATTCCGCTCGTTCCACCTTGGCGGCGGGCCCGGCGGCTTCACCGCCTTCTTCAAGCAATTTTCGCCCGGGCTCGAGACGGCCTGGAAGAACATGGCGCCCGTCAGCCTCGATGCCGAGGCGCAGAAGACCATCATCGACCAGGCGCAGGCGTCGTTCGCGGCAAGTCCACCGGAACAACTCGAAGCCGAGCGGGATGCCAGGCAGATCGCGATCATTCAGGCGCTTGCAGCGCTGAAGGGCAGGACTGCGAAGCCGAAGCAATAAAACGAGGAGCATTCGATGGCGCGACTGATGTTCGAGGGTATCAAGGTCCTGGATTGCGGAAGCTTCATTGCGGCGCCGGCCGCCGCCACCATCCTGTCCGATTTCGGCGCCGATGTGATCAAGATCGAGCCCCCGGGCGCCGGCGATCCCTATCGCGCCGTGCCGAAGCTGCCGACCAGCCCGCAAAGCGATCAGAATTATGCCTGGATGCTCGCCGCCCGGAACAAGCGAGGCCTGGCGCTCGATCTTGCCAAGCCCGCGGCGCAGGACGTCGTTCGCCGTCTGGTCGGCGGAGCCGACGTCTTCATCACCAACTTTCCCGCGGCGGTGCGCAAGAAGCTCGGCCTCACCTATGACGATCTCGCGCCGCTCAACGATCGGCTGATCTATGCTTCGTTCACCGGTTACGGCGACAAGGGCGAGGAGGCGAACAAGCCTGGCTTCGACATGACGGCCTGGTGGGCGCGGTCCGGACTGATGGACGGGGTGCGGACGGACGCGGCAGCCCCGCCCGCCCGCGCGCTGACGGGCATGGGCGACCATCCGTCGGGAATTGCACTGTATGCGAGCATCGTGATGGCGCTGTACCAGCGCCAGCTGACCGGCAAGGGCGCACATGTCGGCACCTCGCTGCTCGCCAACGGCCTCTGGTCGAACGGGTTCATGGCGCAGGCGGCCTTGTGCGGGGCCAGATTCATCGACCGGCCGCCACGCGAACAGGCGTTGAATGCGCTGACCAATTATTACCAGTGCCGCGACGGACGCTGGCTGATCCTGACCATCGTCAACGACCGGCAGTGGCCCGTCCTCGCGAAGTGCCTTGGCCGCGATGACCTGATCGCCGACCCGCGTTTTGCGACGGGCCGCGACCGGGCCACCCATGCCGGCGAACTGACCGCCATTTTCGACCAGGTGTTCGCAACCCGGGATCGCGCGGAATGGCGGGCGGAGCTCAGCGCGAACGGGGTCGTGTTCGACGTCGTCGCCGCCGCGCAGGAGATCGGGACCGACCAGCAGCTCCTCGCAAACGACATCCTGATGCCGTTCGAGGGCGACACCACACTCACGGTGACCAGCCCGGTTTTCGTCGAGGGTCAGCAGAAGGTCAGGCCCCGACATCCTCCCGCCGTTGGCCAGCACAGCGATGAGGTGCTGCGCGAGGCGGGCTACGACGAAGCGTCGATCAGGAAACTTCGGCAGGATGGCGCGGTTGCCTGATCGCGGCGCGCGCGCTCGTGTCTTGAAATCGTGGCGGAGATGGTCAATGAAAATCCAGGAACTGTTCAACGTTCAGGGCAAAATCGCGCTCGTCACCGGCGGCAGCCGCGGCATCGGCGAGATGATCGCGCGGGCCTATGTCGAGAACGGTGTCAAGGTCTACATCACCGCGCGCAAGGCGGACGCCTGCGACGCACTCGCCAGGGAATTGTCGGCGATCGGCGAGTGCATTTCATTGCCGGCCGATATTTCGCGAATGGATGAGATCGACCGGCTGGCGTCGGAGTTGCAAAAGCGTGAGAGCCGGCTCGACATCCTCGTGAACAATGCCGGATCGAGCTGGGGCGCGGATTTCGCGACATTTCCCGAGTCCGGATGGGACAAGGTGATGGATCTCAATGTCAAATCGCCGTTCTTCATGACGCAGCGCGTGCTCAAATTGCTCGAGGCCGCGGGCTCGGAGAACAACTACGCCCGCGTCATCAATATCGGCTCCATCGAGGGCATGCGGACTTCGCATCTCGAAGCCTATTCGTATGCGGCGTCAAAGGCCGCCGTGCTGCACGTGACGCGGATGATGGCCAAATATCTCGCGAAGAAGCACATCACCGTCAACGCGATCGCGCCCGGCTATTTTCCGTCCAAGATGACCGACGCGATCCCCGAGGCGGATAGCGCCGTGATCCAAGACCACACGCCGATGCGGCGATGGGGCCACCCGGAGGACATGGCAGGCGTTGCCATCTACCTGGCATCGAAGGCCAGCGGCTTCGTATGCGGAGCGGTGATCCCGGTCGATGGCGGACTGGCGACGACGGGCTGACCGGCGAACCCGGCACACCAACTGAGCGAATGCCAGCGCCCCGATTTGGAGAAAATGCTCAGGCCGGCCGAGGGTGATCCCGGGTGTTTCGCTGGTAGATCGCCAGCAAACCACGAATTGTCAGGTCGGGATCGTAGTGATCGATCGCCGCGGTCGCGCCGTGAAACAATGACGCGATACCGCCCGTGGCGATGACCAGCATCGCCTCGTTCCGCTCGGCCTTGATGCGGGCTATCATTCCCTCGATGAGCGCAACGTGACCCCAGAAAATGCCGGATTGCATGGCGCTAACGGTGTCGTCGCCCACCACCCGTGCAGGGCGTTGCAGCGCGATCCGGGGAAGCTTCGCGGCGGCCGCATGCAGCGCCTCCATCGACAGATGGACACCGGGCGCAATGACGCCGCCCTCGAAGGCGCCATCACCGCCGATCACGTCGAGCGTGATGGCGGTGCCGCTGTCGACGATGATCAGGGGCGGCGAATGGACCGCAAGCGCGCCGAGCGCATTGACCAGGCGATCTGATCCGACCTCCGACGGCTTGACGGTGCGAACCTGGATGCCGAGCTCGATATTTTCACCGACGATCAGCGGCTCGATGCCCAAATGCCGGCGCGACAGGTTTCGAAGATTGAAGATCGACTGCGGCACGACACTCGAGATCACACAGGCATCCAACACGCCAAGATCGAGTTTTCGCATCGCCATCAGTTGCGAGAGCCACACGACGTATTCATCCGCCGTCCGGCTGGGCTCGGTGGCTGAGCGCCATTGGGCAATCCAATTCTCGCCGTCGTGAACCGCAAACAGACTGTTGGTGTTGCCCTGCTCGATTGCCAGTAGCATCGGCTCATCCTCCGCCGTTCAGGCCCCACGCGCCGCTTTCGCCCGATCCCGACCGCGCCGTTTCATCGCCGGTGCCTGCGCAGCGCACGCTAATCCTATTGCCAGCGCATTTCGGCGACCGGATAGGCCGGTATCGGAGAATTCTGCCAGAGGCCCGTCAGCTCCTTGCGCGAAATCCCGATCTTGGGGAAATCATAGAGCCAGATCGAAGGCGCGTCCTCGGCAAGCCGCTTCTGCGCTTCGGCCAGCCTTGCACGCAGCTCGTCTTCGCTCTTGCTGGCTTCGGCCTCGGCGATCAATCGGCGAAACTCCGCGCTGTCATACTGGTAGAGATATTTCGGGTCCGTGTAGTTCAGGATGCTCCATGGCTCCTGCTGCGACAGGATCGTCATGTCATAATTCTTGTTGCGGAACACGACTTCCAGCCACTGCGCCGTCTCCAGCACCTCGATGCGCACCTTGACTCCGACCTGCGCCAGCTGAGCCACGATGATCTCGGCGGCTCGTCGCGTGGAGGGGATCGGCAGAATCTTGAGGTTGGCATCGAACCCGTTCGGCTTGCCCGCCTCGGCAAGCAGCTTCTTGGCGCGTGCCAGGTCGTGAGGATAGACCGCGGACGTATCGATCCAATACGGGTTGAGAGGGGTCATCTGGGCCCCCATCGGCTTGCCGTAGCCATTGTGAGTGCCGGCGTTGACCACCTGGCGGTCGAGCGCGTGATACAGCGCCTGACGAATCTTCGGATCGTTGAACGGCGGCTGCGCGTTGTTGAGGCCGAGAAACATGACGCCCTGCGTCATTCCGATATCAACCTTGAACTTTGCGCTGCCCTTGAACGCATCGACGCTTTCGACGGAGCCGACGACCGGAACATAGTCGACGTCTCCGGCCTCGAGCGCCGAAACCTGGGCGTTCTCGTCGTTGATGAATCGAATCGTCACTTTTTGTATGGTCGGTTGCGCCGGGCCGGAATAGTCCGAAAATCGCTCCAGCTTCAGGGAATCGCCGCGCGTCCACGAAACAAATTTGTACGGACCGGTGCCGATCGGACGGACGCCGTCGGTACCGGCGGTCTTCGGCGAAAGCACGGCACCGGTCGCTTCGGCGAGGAAGAAGGGCAGCAGGGCCGAGGGCTGCTTCAGCGTAATCCTGACGGTAGCCGTATCAGGCGTCTCGATCGAGTCCATGTTGGCGAACACGCGTTTGCGCTTGTTGGTGCTCTGCGCCGTAACGTTGCGTTCGAACGTGAACTTGACATCGGAAGAGGTCAGATCACTCCCGTCATGGAACTTCACCCCCTTGCGCAGCTTGAAGGTGAAGACCTTGTTCTCCTCGTTGGTCCAGCTCTCCGCCAGCCCCGGCTGAATGCGGCCCTGCCCGTCAAATCGGGTCAATCCCTCGAATATGTTCATCCAAGTCACTTCGCTTACCGCGGTGGAGGCTTGCATCGTGGGGTCGAGGCCGGGCGGCTCGGTGGCCAGCGCCATGACCAACTGGTCCTTGGCAGCTTGCACGGGCAACGCGACCGAGACGAGGCCCAGTATGGACAGGCAGGCTGCGAGCATCATGCGTTTCATGGCTATTTCCTCGTCAAACTATTGAACGTTGTGGCATGCGACCGACCGCCCATCGGGCAACGGCCTGAGTTCAGGTCTCTCACGGATACATTTCGGAACGGCGAGCGTGCAGCGTGACGCGTAAGGGCATCCGCCCGGTTCGGCATCGGCTCGCGCTTCCTCCGGGGATGTCGAACGGCGGCGGCGCGGACCGTGGCGATCCAGCCGGGGCATCGCATCGCGCAACGCGATCGTGTAGGGATGCGCCGGGGCGTTCAGTACGGTGCCGACATCGCCGTGTTCGACGATCTGGCCGGCAAACATCACACAAATGTCGTCGCAGATATATCGCACCACCGCAAGATCGTGGCTGATGAACAGATAGGTCAGCCCGAGTGTCTCGCGAAGCTTGCGCAAGAGATTGAGCACCTGCGCCTGTACCGACACATCGAGCGCCGAAACCGGCTCATCGGCGACCAGCAACGCCGGCCGCGTCACCAGTGCCCGGGCAATGGCGATACGCTGGCGCTGCCCGCCGGAAAACTGGTGCGGATATCGCGAGCTGTCCTGGGGATTCAGCCCGACCGCTTCCAACGCGGCGGCAACCTCGTTGCGCATCTCGGCGGCGGACCGGCGGGCAGGCTCGGCGACGATGCGTCCGACGGTGTGCCGGGGGTCGAGCGAACCGTAGGGGTCCTGGAATATCATCTGGAAGTGCGCGCGAAAGCCGAGCAGCTCGCGCGGCGGCATCGCGAAGATGTCGCGTCCGAGGATGTTCAACGTCCCGGAGCTCGGCCGCTGCAGACCCATGACCGCCCTGGCGACCGAAGATTTGCCGCTGCCGGACTCCCCGACGAGCCCGAGCGCGCGGCCACGTACGATCGAGAAAGACACGTCGTCGACCGCCCGCAGCGAGCGGCGTGGCGAAAACAGGCTTTCCCGCTTCAACGGGTAGTCGATCGAAAGCTGGCTGACGGAAAGAATCTCACGCATCGCCGGTCCGCCCGTGGATTATCGGCACCCAGCATGCCGCGCTGCGTCCGGGCAGAATGTCCCGCAGCTCGGGGCGATGCGCCGCGCATTCGGCAATTGCGATCGGACATCGCGCTCGGAACAGACAGCCTTGCGGCCGCGCTGCGGGCGCCGGAACCGTTCCGGGGATCGGTTCAAGCCAGCCGTCACTTCCAGGCGCCCGCTGAGGAATGGCGCGAAGCAGACCGCGCGAATAGGGATGCGCCGGGCTTGCGATCAGGTCGGCGGTCGGCGAGGTTTCGACGATCGACCCGCCATACATCACCAGGATTCGATCGGTCATTTCGGCCATGACGCCGAGGTCATGGGTGATCAGCAGCAGGCCGGTATCGGTCTCGTCGGTCAGGTCGAGCAACAGATCGAGGATTTGCATCTGCATGGTGGTGTCAAGCGCGGTGGTCGGCTCATCGGCGATCAACAGCTCGGGCTTGCAGGCGATCGCCATCGCGATCACGACACGCTGTCGTTGTCCGCCTGACAATTGATGCGGGTAGCTGTCGAACTTCTGGCGCGGACTCGGCAGGCGAATGCGCTCGAGCAGCCGCAGCGCCTCCGCCCGGGCATCGTGCCGGCCAAGCCCTCTGTGCAGCCGCAGCGGCTCCATCACCTGATCGCCGATGGTCATCATCGGATTGAGCGTGGTCATCGGCTCCTGGAAGATCAGACCGATGCGATTGCCGCGCAGCCGGCATAGCGACGGCTCATCCAGTGTCAGGAGGTTGGCGCCTTTGAAGAGGATCTCTCCCGTGGCTGTCATGCCCTCGGGCAAGAGGCCGAGGATGGCCAGCGCGGTCAGGGACTTGCCGCAACCGGATTCGCCGAGCATGCCCACGATCTCGCCCGGCTGTATGTCGAAAGAGACATCCCGCACGAGGCCGACCTTTCCCTCCGGGCGGTCGATGGAGATCGAAATGTCCTGGACCTGAAGCAGCGCCATGTTCAGCGCTCCCGTGCGTAGCGCGGGTCAAGCAGATCACGCAACCCGTCGCCGAGCAGGTTGATCCCCAGGACCATGGTGACGATGGTCAAGCCGGGGAAGATCGACAGATAAGGCGCGCGCGACAGGAAGACTTGCGACTCGTGCAGCATTCGACCCCAGCTCGGCGTCGGCGGCTGGGTGCCGAGGCCGAGATAGCTCAACGCCGCCTCCGCCAGGATCGCAGTGGCAAACGAGATCGTGGCCTGGACGACGATGATGTCGAGAATGTTCGGCAGCACATGCTCGATCGCGATATGCGTCGAGCTCTTTCCCGAGGTACGCGCCGCCAGCACGAATTCCCGTACCCAGACCCCAGCCGCGGCACCGCGAACGATCCGGGCGAAGATCGGGATATTGTAAACGCCGATCGCCACCATGGCATTGCCCATGCCGGCGCCCAGAGCGGCGGCGAGCATCACGGCGCACAGCACCGCCGGGAAGGCGAACAGGAAATCGCACATGCGCATGATGATCTCGTCGATCCAGCCGCCGCGCGCCGAGGCAATCAGGCCGAGCGCCGATCCGATGACGAGCCCGATCGCGACCGCAACGACACCGACCGCAAGCGAGCTCTGCGCACCGGTCATCAGCAATGAGAGCACATCGCGGCCGAATTGATCGGTTCCGAACACGTGCTGCAGCGATGGCGGCTGGAAGCGTTGCGCCATGTTCATGGCGAGCGGCGGATACGGCGTCCACAGAAATGACAGCAGCGCGGCGGATGTGATGGTGGCGCTGATGATGCCCCCCGCGACGAGGCTGGGGCTGCGCAGCCATCCGATCTTGCGTGCGGGACTTGCGGTCGATGTGCTCGCGGCCGTCATGAGGCGTGCCGCAGCCGAGGATCGATCACCAGATAGAGCAGGTCGACGATCAGGTTGACGGTGATGACGATCACGGCGAGCAGCACCACGACGTTCTTGATGACCATCAGGTCGCGCTGATTGATCGACTGGAATATCAGGCGACCGAGACCGGGGAGCGAGAACACATTCTCGATCACGATGGTGCCGGCGAGCAAATGCCCGAACTGCAGGCCGATCACGGTCACCACCGGGATCAATGCATTGCGCAGGGCATGCCGGCGAAGCGCTTGCGCGCGCGTCAGACCCTTGGCGCGGGCGGTCCGGACGAAATCCTGGTTCAGGACCTCGATGACCGAGGCCCGCACCACCCGCGTCAGGACCGCCGCCTGCGCGATCGCAAGGGCGGCCGCCGGCAGCACGAGCGCGCGCAAACCCGGCCACAGGCCGGCTTCCCAACCGGGAAAACCGCCGGCCGAAAACCAGCGCAGCGTCAGCGAGAACAGCAGGATGAGCAGCATGCCGAGCCAGAAACTCGGAATGGCGACGCCGATCTGGGTGACCGCCATGACGCCGTAATCGCCGACCCGATTGTGGCGCGCGGCCGCGTACATGCCGAGCACAAGCGCAAGGCCGACGGCAATGGCCGTCGACAGCACGGCAAGCGGAATGGTTATCTTCAGGCGCGAGCCGATCAACTCCGAGACCGGAATGCTGTAGGTGTAGCTGGTCCCCATGTCGCCACGCAGCAATCCCGACATCCATTCAAAATAGCGAACGACAGCCGCCTGATTGAGCCCGAGCTGCTGGCGCAGGGCTTCCAGCGTATCCGGCTGGGCATCGGGCCCGAGCAGGACAAGCGCGGGATCGCCCGGCAGGATCTCCAGCACGAGAAAGGCGATCACGGTGATCGCCAGCAGCGTGAGGGCCCAGCTCGCAAGGCGGTAGAGCAGCAATCGGTTCATGGCCACCCGGGAATGCTAGCGAAAGAGACGGCGCTGTCAGGTACGGCCATCGCGAGCTCCAGTCCAGGCGGCTGTCGCCGCGTTGCGGGGAAGCTCTTCATACGTCATCCCCTGGCGACCGGAACGATCGGCAGCACAATGTGAGACGGCCGGGCGGCATCGTGGAACACCGTCTGGTTGGCCGTTGCGAACCGACGCTCAAGTCCCAGCGGCTCGCCGGTATTCGGATTCACGTCATAATGCGGAAAGTTGCTGCTGGATATGTCGACACGAATTCGATGGCCCGCGGCAAACAGATTGCTGGTCGCCTGAGGTTCAATGGCGATTTCGTAGATCTTTCCAGGTTCCATCAGTTCGGCGCGGTCGCGGGTATCGCGATAGCGCATCCGTACGATCGAATCGGCGATATTCAGCGCAAAGCCTTCCGGATAATCGGGGTTCGGCGGATATTCGTCGATCAGCTTTGCCGTGAAGTCGGTGTCGACCGCGGTCGAACTCACCCAGAGCCGCACCACGAACGGCCCGGTGACTTCCACGGCCTCGGCGAGCGGAGCCGTGCGGTACACCAGCACGTCGCGGCGCGACGAAAGCGGCAGGGTGTCCTGGCACAGCACGAGGTCGGGGCGGCCGCGCTGATCGAACCCGCCGCCGTCGAGCAGGCCCGGGATGGCTTTTTCCGGGAAATTGCCGCCGATGGTCGGAACCGGATCATTGGGATTGAACGTGAAACTGCTGGGCGCAGCCGCTTCGGCCGGCTTTTCGGCGGCGAGACGCCCGTCTCCATGCAGAAAATACGGCACCGGCCGCATCGCCGGCGGTGGCCAATCCTGCTCGTCGCGCCAGCGGCCGCCATGGTCGAGCCGGCCCTGCAGGTTTCGTCGTCCGGTGCCTCCGCCCATGACGAAGATGCGCACCGGCGCTTCTTCCTCAAGGCCGGTCTTCAATCCCTTGAGATACTGATCGCACCAGCGGCTGCGCAGGTCGTTGACACTGTCGAGCGCGGCTTCGGGACCGAAATCGACATCGCCTGCCCAGGATTGAGCGAACATCTCCATACCGTGCAGCCAGGTGCCGATCAGGAGTTTCTTCGGCGTCTTGTGGCGACGGCGCATCTCCGCGTATTTGGTCAGCGTCGCCGTGATGTGATGGCCGTACCACGACGTCTCGAGGAAGATGGGGATGTCGGGATAAAGATCGATGGCCTCCTCGAGATTGAGGCTCTTGTCCTTCCAATAATCCTCATAGTCCGACCGCGTCAGCATATCGAAGAACCAGTCTTCGTATTTCGGCACCAATCGCAGCGGCGACTCGCCGCGCCGCAGCGGGAGCCGCCGTACCCATTTGCCGAGGCTCGCCCACATCCGGTCCAACGCGTCGCGGATCTGCGGATCGGCTGCAGCCTCCTTGCTTTGCCGCGCCATCTGCAGGACGTATTGCAGGAAGATCGCGTATTCGCAGGCACCGGCATGGCGGAAGGTCTGGTTGAAGTAATTATAGCCGCCGTCGAACAATTGCTGCGTGACCAGATGCGGCGGACGGGTGATGGCGAGTGATTGCTGGTCGGCCGCGGTATAGGAATAACCGATGGTGCCGACCTTGCCGTTGCACCATTCCTGCTGGCCGATCCACTTCAAGGTATCGAAGCCGTCATCGGCCTCGTTACGCAGGAATTCGAAGTCGCCTTCGGAGGACCAGCGGCCACGGACGTCCTGCAGCACGACGGCATAACCGCGCCGCGCGAAATGGCGGCCGGCCTGGGAATGCGAAACGCGGCGCGACTTGTCATACGGCGTCCGTTCGAGCACCACGGGCCATGAACCGCCGACCGGCTTGCCGTCCAGGGCGGGCAGATAAACGTCGGTCGAAAGTCCGACACCGTCGCGCATGTTCACGCGGATGTTGCGCAGGACGTGACAATCGTAAGCGACGCAGGATCCCTCGAATGCTGGCAAGGCACGTCCCCTTCATCAGTTGCGCCGGACACCGTTGCGCGCGCAACGGCTGACCCGACCCTAGGAGGGCGACCCCAGGAAAAGGAACCAATAAGTGCCAATTCATCCATAAGAAAAACATTTTCTTATTGAATTTATTGAACTATTACTAGCCGTTGACGGCTGAGCGTGATACCCGGCCGCGCGCGGGAGCTCATGGAGACCAGACGGCTTCACTACTTCATCGAAGTCTGCAAGGCCGGCAGCATGACGCGGGCGGCGGCGCGGCTCGACCTGAGCCAGGCCGCGCTCAGCCAGCAGGTCGCCATTCTGGAGACGGAGTTCAAGACCCGCCTGCTTGATCGCAGTCGCACCGGCGTGAAGGCGACACCCGCCGGCGAGATGTTGCTGCGCGAGGCCCAGATCATCCTGCGGCAGGTCGACCAGGCGCGGGGCGCCGTGACCGCCCAATCGGGCCAGATCTCCGGCACCGTCTCCGTCGGCTTCACGGCAGGGGCCGGCGCGTTGTTTGCCGTCCCGCTGGTGCAGCAGATCCGACGCCTCTACCCGCAGATTCGTCTTCACGTCTCCGAAGGAATGACGGGTGAGCTCACGGAGCGCGTCATCAATGGTCAGCTCGACCTTGCGACCCTGCTCCGCAATGAAGACCGCGCGGGGGTGCTCTCGACGCCGATGTTCCGGGAAGAATTGCTGCTGATCAGCCCGACGAGTTTTGCGCTGTCGGAGAGCGTGCGGCTGGTTGAACTCGAAACGCTTCGAATGTTGCTGCCGAGTTCACGGCACACGCTGCGCGCGTTGTACGATGCCGTATTCCGGCAGGCCGAGATCACGCCGAATATCATTGCCGAAATCGACTCGGTATCGATGATCCGCTCCGCCGTGCTCGCCGGAATCGGAGCCACCATCAATCCGCGCACCTCCTGGACCAACGAACTGGAGGACGGACTGGTGCGCGCGAGCCGCATCACCGATTTCTCCATGCATCTGACCTACTGGCTCAGCCGTTCGCCATCTCCACCCACCATTGCGGCCAAGGCGGTTTGTTCGATACTGGAGAAGATCGTCGCGGAAAACGCACCTGTGGCGCACACCGGCGGTTCGGCCATTTAGTCCGCCGCCGCCAGACGTCGCATCGACCTACGAATTCTCCTGCTCGCGGATTTCGATCTTGAAGGTGAATCCCGACAATGATTCGTGGAGCTTGCTGACAAGGGCAGCATCGCGAAACCGCGCAGGTTCAAGCAGCAGCACGACGCTCGGCCGCTTGCCCGTCTCGTCGACCTCGAGGCGGATCTGATCATTGGCGGGCAAGGCCCTGGCCGCGCGTTCGCGCACCACGCGCATCATGGCGTCGACGCGCAGCGCCGGCTTGGCGATCTTGCCCATGGCGGTCAACGGCATCAGCGGAACGACGACGGCCTCAACTGGAACGGCCCCCCGCTCCATCCGGTCCCGACAGAACGCGATCAGCTCCGCAGGATCGGCGCGCATGCCGTCCTTGAGCTGCACATAAGCGATCGGCAACTCGCCTTTCAGCACGTCGGGGCGCCCGACCGCTCCGGATATCAGGACCGCGGGATGAAGCTGCAGCGCCTCCTCGATCACCTTCGGATCGATGTTGTTGCCGGCACGGATGATGACGTCCTTCTGCCTGCCATAGACCCAGATGTAGCCGTCCTGGTCGACGGTGCCGAGATCGCCTGTCGATGCCCACCTCCGCCCGTCCGGTCCACCCGCGACGAACAGATCCGCCGACAGCGCTTCGTCGAGATAGCCGGGCGAAACCGTCGGCCCGGAAACAATGAGTATTCCGCGCTCGCCGGCCGGCACCTCCTCGACAAAGCGGTTGTCCACCAGCCTGGCCACCCGCACTTGATAATAGGGATAGGCAATGCCGACCGAACCGGCGACGGGGCGGATGTGTCCTGCCAGATGACCCGAGCACGGCCCCTGGAATTCCGTCATGCCCCAGGTTTCCTTGAGGTAGATGCCGGTCTTTTCGTGAAATTCGTTCAGCAGCTCGACGGGAATGGTGCTGCCGCCGCAGATGAAGCTCTTGAAGCTGTGGCCTTTGGACGAGCCTTCGGCCTGGTTGAGCAGGCCAGCAACGGTTGTCGGCGCCATGATGATGTTGGTCATCCGGTATTTCCGCGCGAGCTTCCAGAAATTCTTGATGACGCCGGGGTCCCGGAAGCCCAGCGGCGTCAGCGTCAGCAAGGTCTGGCCGAACATCATCGCGCGCAGTGAAATCGCGACCAGACCGCCGACATGGAAGTTCGGCATCGCGTGACCGACCACTTCCTCGCTGCTCGATACGGACAGCGTGCCGAACAGCCAGGCGTTGAGCAACTGGCCGCGAGGGGTCAGCTTGACGAGCTTTGGCGCGCCGGTCGTGCCGCCGGTGGGGATATAGGTGTTGACCACTTCCGGATCGGCGTTCTCCTCAAAGAACAGTTCGTCTCCCGGCATCTCGTCAAGCACCGCCAGCAAATCGTCGCTGCCGCGCGAATCGATCGTCAGGACGTGTTTCAGCGTCGGAACGTTGGGGCAGAATTCGTCCAGCCTGGCCCACGCACTGGGTCCGTAGGACTTGTCGGCGACGACGAGAATGTTCGCCCGCACCGCGTTCATGATCGATGCGAGTTGCGCGCTGTCCAGCGCCGGGTTGACAGGGGTCACGCTACCCGCGGTCGCGCCGCCCCAGGTTGCGAAAAGCGCCTCCGGCAGGAACGGCGCGATGACGATGACCGATGGCTTTTCGGGCGCCGCGAGCTTTTTGAACAGGTTCGCGGACTGGACGATCCGCTTGGTCAGCTCCGCGTAGGACACGATGCGCGGCGCGGCGTCCGGATCCGAGGACATCAGTTGCACGATCGCCGCCTTGTCCGGCGCGGCTTGCTGCGACACCCGTACGGCTTGAAGGATGGTGCGGCTCGCGAACAGGCCGTCGATCGGAACCGCTTCGATCGCGCGGACATCGGCGTGCGAGCGCACGAGCGCGCGTGCCATCGGTGCTCCCGGTTCACCGCCCGGCAGCCACGGCATGGCAGACGCTTCGGATTGGGCCTCGGTGGGGTTCTGGATCGACATCGCTGTTCGCCTGTTCTTACTGGGCTGCGTGAAGGTCTGGCGCCGTGCGGCGCGCACGATGTCGCGCGTTCATGACGGGATGTCCTCCAGGTCCCGTCCCCTGGTTTCCGGAACGAAGAAGAAGTACACGGCTGCGCCGAGCAGTGCCCAGAAGATCGGATACCACATGCCGAAATAGATGTTTCCGCTCGCCGCCACGATGGCGAAACTGGCCGGGGTCATGAACCCGCCGATCCACCCGTTGCCGAGATGCGAGGGAACGGACATTGCCGTATAGCGGATGCGTGTCGGAAACAGCTCCACGAGTACCGCCGAGACCGGCGCGAACGGAATGACGCCGTAGAGCGCCAGCACCACCAGCAGCACGAAAACCATTGGAAGATTGGCTTCATCGACATTGGCCTGCTGCGGATAGCCGGCTTTCGTCGCCGCCTCTCCGACGGACTTCCGCAGGGCATCCACCTGCGCCTTCAGCCTTTCCGCCGGCAAACCCCGCCCCTCGAACGACGGGATCTCGACGTTGCCGATCTTGATCTTCGCGACGGCCCCCTCTGCGGCATCCTCCTGCGCGTAATTGATTCCGCCGCGGGCGAGCAATTCTTTGGCAATGTCGCACGACGACAGGAATTTCGCCGTCCCCGTCGGATTGAACTGGATCGAACATTCCTTCGGGTTGGCGACCAACACCACGGGCGCGGTCGCAAGCGCGCGCTCATAGGCCGGGTTCGCAAAATGCGTGATCGCCTTCACGATCGGAAAGTAGGTCGCGGCGGCCAGCAGGCAGCCGAAAATGACGAGCGGCTTTCTGCCGATCCGGTCGGACAGGCGGCCCACCAGCGGGTAGAATGGCAGGCTGATCGCGATGGCGAGTCCAACCAGCACATTGACGGTGAAGGGCGGCAGCTTCAGCGTCTGCGACAGGAACAGCAGCCCGTAAACCAGTCCGACCTGCGAAATGACGGAGGTTGCGGCGATGACCAGCAGCGCGGCGATGGCGGTCCTGATGTTGCGCCAGGATCCGAATGCCTCGGTCAAGGGAGCTTTTGAGATTTTTCCCTCCGCCTTCATCTTCTTGAAGACCGGCGATTCATCGAGCGTCGTCCGGATCCAGACCGAGATGACGAGCAGCACCAGAGAAAAGAGGAACGGCAGACGCCAGCCCCACTCGGCAAAAGCGGCTTCCCCCAGCCAGAGGCGCAGTCCGATCACCACGATGAGCGAGAGCAGGACGCCCGCTGGCGCCATGCACTGGATGAAGGAGGTGAAGAAGCCGCGCTGGTCGTTGGGCGCATATTCGGACACGTAGGTCACCGCCCCACCGGACTCGCCGCCGAGCGAGACCCCTTGCACAAAACGCAGGCAAAGCAGCAGGATCGGCGCCGCGATTCCCCATGTCGCATAGGTCGGCAGCACGCCGACCAGGAAGGTTGCCGTTCCCATCACGGCGACGGTCGCGATGAACGTGTTCTTCCGCCCCACCATGTCTCCGATCCGGCCGAAGATGACGGCGCCCAGCGGCCGCACCGCATAGGCGGCGGAGAACGCCAGCAAGGCAAAGACGAAGGCGATGTCGGGCCTGACCGCCGTGAAGAAATTGGCCGCAATGATCGGCGCAAGAGATCCGAACAGGATGAAGTCATACCACTCGAAGACGGTGCCCAGCGACGAAGCAATCAGTATCTTGCGCTGTTCGCTGGTAATCCCTTTCGAGCGTGCACGTTCCGTCCCCAGGGCAATCGACATGTTGTTTTCCTCATTTGACCGATTCAGAAATGGCGCCCGTTTCTTGCCGACAAGCCATTCGGGCTTGCTGACGCCCTCGAGCCTGCCGCTGCCTCCGGTACGAGATCGCGACTGCTATAGCTGACCAATATTGGCGTCGATCATCAGCCCACTCTGCGGGATTGGTTCTGCCAGTACTTCTCGCGAAGCGGCCCCTTGACGATCTTGCCCGCGGCCGACATCGGCATCTCCGCAACGAACTCGATGCTGCGCGGACATTTGTAGTTCGCAATCAGCTCATGACAGTGATCGATGAGCTCCGCTTCTGTGGCTGACATGTTCGCTCGCAGGACCACGATGGCATGGACCGACTCTCCCCATTTCGGGTCCGGAATCCCTATCACCGCGCATTGGCTGACGGCAGCGTGGGCGGCCACGGCATTTTCGACCTCGATCGAGAACACATTCTCGCCGCCGGTCACGATCATGTCCTTGATCCGGTCGACGACCGTAATGAAGCCGTCGCTGTCGACCCGTGCGGCGTCCCCGGTATGGAGCCATCCGTCCCGTATCGCGGCTTTGGTCGCCTCTTCATTGCCCCAGTATCCGCGCATCACGTTGAGGCCGCGAACCACGATCTCACCCTGCTCGTTGGGCCCGACGTCCCTCCCCTTGGGGTCGACGATCCTGACATTCGCGCCATAAACCGGGATGCCGGTCGCTTTGCGCTTGTTTGCGGCGCCTTGTCCGAAATGTGCCCGCCAAGGAAGATGGGTCAGGATCCCGCTCGATTCCGTCTGGCCGTAACCCTGGATGAATTGCCAGGTCGGCAGTTTGTCGATCATCCGGTCGATCAACGCATCCGGGATCGGTGAACCTCCGTAGACGCATTGCCCCATGCTCGTCAGATCATATTGATCGAAATCCGGATGTTGCAGCATCATGTTGATCATGACCGGGACGAACGTCGCAAAGTTCACCTTGTTCTGCTGGATGGCCTGCATCGTGGGAACCGGATCGAATTTCGGCTCGATGACATGAGAACCTCCGGCCATCATCACCGCAATCGCAGGCACGGTCGACACGATGTGAAAGAAGCCGGCGATATGCAGGTATCGCGTTTCGCTGTTGAAATGGCAGGTTGCCAGCCAGAACAGCGAGGAAATGAGCAGGTTGGTGTGAGACAGCATCACCCCTTTGGGGTGGCCGGTGGTGCCGCCGGTATAGAGAATGCAGAACAGCTCATCACCGTCCCCCTCGTGCTCGGGTGCAGGACTCGCGGCGGCGAGAAGCTGTCCGTAGTCGAGCAGGTCGGGCGGGCACTCGCCGGTCCCGATATAGACGATCTTCAACTGCGCGTTGGCCGCCTTCAGCCTCGCTGCCTCGTTCAGGAAGTTCTCGTCGACCAGCAATATTCGCGCGCCACAGTTTTCGAGCGCACGACCGAGTTCGGCGACCGACCAGCGCGTGTTCAGCGGCACGATCACGCCGCCGACCCAGGGAACAGCGAAGAGAAGGCGAAAAAACACGTCGCTGTTCAAGGCGAGAGCCGCGACACGGTCTCCCGGCGCCGTGCCGAGACGCTTCATCACGTCTCCGCCCTTGCGGATCTCCTCGCAGGTGTCGCGCCAATTCGTTTTGCGTCCTCGAAACACCGTTGCAGTGGCGTCCGGGCCTGTCTGCAAGCAACGTCGAAGCAAGGATGTGATGCGCATGTCTTCTCCCCGTACGTGCACTGTGCGGTACTTCCGCACTTTGTGTTGTCGATCGGCGTAACCTTCAGTCTGCCGGCAACCGGGGCGCGGATCATGCGAGCGGCCTCAAGGGCTCAACGTCCCCGCGTCCTTGAACATGCCAACGCTCCGACCGGCAATGCCGTCGGACGATCTGGCGACCGTCCGACGACGATGGCGGCTAACCCGGATAGGCGCGCTCGATGATCGCCCCCATGTCGACGGACACCGGCAAGGTGCCGAACGCCTTGCCGCCCTGCTCGCCAAGACGGGTCGTGCAGAACGCGTCCGCAACGAAGTTTGGTGCATGGCGAATGAGGGTAGCTGCCTGCATCGCAAGCGCCATGCGCTCTGCGAGATAACGCGCACGAAGCTCGGGCATATGCTCGTCATAGACAAGGGAACGGCATTCATCGATCGCCGCATCGAGCCGGGCATCATGGCCGCGAACTTCCTCCAGTTCGGCGAAGAATACTTCGCCGGAAAGCGGCTCCTTGCGAAACGCCCTGAGAATGTCGAGGCTGATGACGTTTCCAGGCCCTTCCCAAATGCCGTGGATCGGCGACTCCCGATAGACCCGCGGCATCACCGACTCCTCGATGTAGCCGGGACCGCCATGCGTCTCGAGGCACTCGTGCACGAACGGAACGATGCGCTTGTTGACCCAGTACTTTGCCACCGCAACAGTGATGCGCCCGAATGCCCGCTCTCGCTCATCGGTCGCCGATGCATCGAAGGCACGAGCGATGCGCATCATCAACGTCGTTGCGGCTTCCGACTCGATCGCCAGGTCCGCCAGCACGTTGCGCATCAGCGGCTGATCGACCAGCCGCCGCTGAAATGCGGTGCGGTTTCGCGAGTGGTGGATTGCCTGCGTCAGCGACAGCCGCATCATGCCTGCCGGGATGAGGGCACAGCCGAAGCGGGTGTGGAGCATGAACTCCATCACGGTGGGAATGCCTCGCCCCTCCTCGCCGACCAGCCAGCCATGCGTTCCTTCGAATTCGAGCTCGGTAGATGCGTTCGACTTGTTGCCGAGCTTGTCCTTCAGGCGCTCGAGCGAAATCGGATTGCGGGTGCCGTCCGGCAGCCAGCGCGGCACGAGGAAGCAACCCGGCCCCTTCTCGGTCTGGGCCACGACGAAGATGATATCCGCCCCGGCGGCCGAGCAGAACCATTTGTGACCCGTCAGGAGGTACTCGCGGCCCGGCCCGGCCTGGCCTGCCGGTTTGGCAAACGTCGAGTTTCGACGGATATCGGAGCCGCCCTGCTTTTCGGTCGATGTGAAGGCCATGGTGATCCCCTTCTTCTCCCAATGCGGGATCGGCCGGGGATCATATTGCTTGGAGATCATGATCGGCTCCCACGTCTCGGAGAGCTCGGGCTGTTTGCGCAGCATCGGCACGATGCCGTAGGTGATGTCCACCGGGCACAGCACCCCGCACTCCAATTGAGAGAACAGGATTTCGGCGGCGCCACGCGCGACGTGAGAGCCGCTTCGCTTGGCGCGCCACGGCAGGGCGTGCACCTCGTGCTCGAAAGCGAGCCCCATGATATCATGCCACGCCGGGTGAAACTCCACCGTGTCGACCCGCTGGCCAAACCGGTCGAAGCGTCGCAGTTCAGGAACGATCCGGTTCGCGAGATTGGCCTTTTCGATCCATTCCGGGTCGAACACCTTGCCGCCCAGGGCGCTCAGATTTTCGTTCGCCCACGCCCCACCCTCGCGCGCCACGGCCTCCTTGAGGACCGTATCCCGTTCGTAGGCGTTCACATATTCGAGCGGCGGCGGCTGGTTCTCCACGGTGTGGGTTCGCAGCTGTGATCTCGGCTGAAGGTACGACATGATTATCTCCTCCTATTTTTCCTTGGCCAGCGTGCTCTGACCGCTGGCGGCACTATCCCTGCAACGTGCCGGTTGTGACGGAGCCACGCTCCCCGCAAACAGCCGATGAAGCACACGTCCGAACTCACCTTTGGCGTCGGCACGGCCCAGCCATCGCATGTCCCAACTTCTCGAGGCGTCAGCCGAGGATGCCCTTCGGACGAAGCCTCTTGCGTTATTAGTATACTAGTGTATGATATATAGCAACTCAATACAATAACATACTATCTGGATGTCGGGAGGTATTCGTGTTGCAATCGCTCTTGCACGATCATTTTGGGTCAGTCGATCTGGATTTCACAGCGTGAAGAGCGCGAAACCGACAAGGGCGTTATCGCTGGCCGAAAGCGGCGCGCTGATCGTGGGCGGGACCTCCGGCGTCGGACTGGCAACCGCCAATCAGCTTGTCGCGGCCGGCGTCAAACGGATCGTGCTCATGGCGCGCAATCCCGAACGCGGCGCGCGCGCCCGCGAAGCAGTGCGCGCGGCAGCGTCCGGCGCCAGTATCCATTTCGTTCCCGGTGATGCCAACGATCCCGAACAGGCGCGTCAGGCAAGCGACCGGGCCAAAGAGCTCATTGGCAGCGTCGATATCCTGGTCAATGCCACGACGAGCAGCTTTGCGCCCGAGCTGTTTCACAAGACCCCTGTTGCAAACATTCAAGCCATCATCGATCAGCTGGTCGTGGCTCCTCTCCAGATGTGCGGCCTTGTTCTTCCGGACATGCGGCAACGCGGTACCGGAGTCATTGTCAACATCGCCTCGGACGCGGCCAAGTCCGCGACGCCGGGCGAGACGGTCATTGGCGCAGCCATGGCGGCGATCGTCATGTTTTCGAAGGCGCTTGCCATCGAGGCCAAGCGGGACGGCATCCGCGTCAACGTGCTGACGCCCTCGCTGATTGCGGGAACGCCGCTCACCGAGATGGTCATGAAGGATGGCTTCAGCGCCAAATTGTTTCAGAAGGCGGCCAGCCTGGCTCACCTCGGCGTGCCCGAAGCCGACGACATCGCCGCGATGATTACGTTCCTGGCGGGCCCGCAGGCCGCGCGCATCACGGGCCAGGCCATCAGCATCAATGGCGGCATTTCAGCCGCCTAGGGCGCCTTCCAGCGAGGTGGACCCGCTTCGCGTGAAGAAACGGGTCAAAACAAGAATCTAGAGCCCCGTTCCGATTCAATCGGAACGGAAAATGGGAGGGGACTTGTGAGCATTGATCGGCGAACACTATTGGGAATGGGTCTCGTCGGCCTGGGGGCGCAACTGCCGCTGATTCGCAGGGCGACGGCCGCGACGGATGCCGTCAAGATTGGCGTGCTGGGCGATTTCTCTTCCGCCTACGCGAGCGTTGGCGGGACCGCTCTCCTCGAAGCCGTTAAAATGGCGATCGAGGATACCGGCGGTCAGGTGCTCGGCAAGCCGGTCGAATTGGTGCACGCCGATTGCCAACTGAAGATCGATATCGGCACCAACATCGCGCGGCGGTGGTTTGAGCGCGAAGACGTCGACGTCGTGGTCGACTTGCCGCATTCGGGCATCACCTTTGCCGTGGCGGATCTGGCGCTCTCGCGCCGGAAGGTCGTCCTGGCGACCAGCCCCGCGAGTTCAGACATTACCGGAGCGAGGTGCTCGCCTTACGTGGCTCACTGGACTTTCGATACCTATGGGATCGCGCATTCGACGGCGTCGGCACTGGTCAACAGCGGCGCGCTGAAATGGTTCTTCATCACCATGGACACGATTACCGGCACGGCGATCGAGAAGGACGCCACTTCCGTCCTGATCGCCGGCGGGGGCAAGGTCGTTGGATCGGTACGGGTGCCGGCCAACACGCCGGATTTCGCCTCCTTCCTGCTGCATGCGCAGTCATCCGGCGCCGACGTGCTCTTCTTCAGCGTGGCCGGTGCGGATGCCGTCAACCTCATGAAGCAGGCCTCCGAGTTTGGAATTGCAAATTCGATGCGGATCGCCGGCAGCTTCACCATGCCCGATGATATTCGGGGAATGGGCCTGCGAATAGCGCAGGGACTGATCTACTCGGCCGCCTTCGAGTGGGACTTGAACGACGAAACGCGCGCCTTCTCAAAACGCTTCCTGGCACGGGCGGGCAAGATGCCGAACATGAACATGGCCGGAAGTTACAGTGCCGTCGGCCACTATCTGAAAGCGGTGCAGAAGGCCGGGAGCAAGGATGCGGATGCCGTCATGTCGGCGATGCGCGACACGCCGGTTAACGACGTGTTTGCGCGCAACGGGCGTCTTCGCGCCGATGGAAAAATGGAACACGGCATGTATGTGATGCAGGTCAAGAAGCCGAGCGAATCGACCAGCGAGTGGGACATCGCGAAGCTGATCGCAGAAATTCCGGCCGACATCGCAACGCGGCCGCTGGCCGAAGGCGGTTGCCCGCTCCTGAAATAGCCAGCGCATACGCGCCACACCGTCGGCTTCTCAGGAACTCGCGCAGACGCCCGGCCAAGCGCCGTTCGAATGCGCTGCCGTACCGCGCGTGCGTGCGATAGTGCGCAGGCTGTAGGCTGCTACTCCACCTTGACGCCGACGGCGCTGATGATGGGGCCGAAGCGTTCGATATCGGATGCGATCAGCCGCCGCAGCGGCTCCGCGCCGATCTGGTCGGGTTGGGGCATATCGGCTGCGAGTTCCGCGAAGCGCCGGCGCAGGTCCGGATCGGCCAGTGCGGTCTTGAGCGAGGCCTCGAGGCGTTCGAGGACCGGGCGCGGGGTGGCGGCGGGTGCGGCGATCGCGTTCCAGACCGTCAGGTCGAAAGCGGGTACGCCGCCCTCGGCGAAGGTCGGCACATCAGGAATTTGGGCGAGCCGGCCGGGGCTTGAGGTCGCAATCGCCGTGACGCTGCCGCCGGTATGCATCGGAATCATGGTGACGGTCTGGTCGATCACGGCGTCAATCGTGCCCGCGACGAGATCGTTGATCGCGGGACCGGCGCCCCGGTAGGGGATGTCATGGGCCTGCGTGCCCGACACGTGCAGGAAGGTGATGGCGGCCAGATGCCCGGTCGTGCCCGGCCCCGCATGGCCGAAATTGAGAGCGCCCGGCTTCGCCCGAAGCGTCGCGACAAAACCGGGGAGGTCACGGATGCCGCTCTGCTTGCTCACGGACAGAACCATCGGCACAACAGCGACAAGACCGACCGGCGCAAGATCCTTGCGCGGATCGAAGCCGAGCTGCGGAAAAAGCCAGACATTCGCGGCCAGCGAGCCCATATTGCCGAAGATCAGCGTGTAGCCATCGGCGTCCGAGCGTACCACGCGGCGGGTCCCGACCGTGGCGCCGCCGCCCGGCACATTCTCGACGACGACGGAATGGCCGAGGTCTTCGCCCATGCGCTTTGCCACGATGCGGGCCAGCACGTCGGTCGTGCCGCCGGCCGCTGCCGCGACCACGAGCGTGAGCGACCGGTTCGGAAAATTCTGCGCGGCCGCGGCGTGCGGGGACAAAAGCACGGCCGCGATGGCATATATCACTGACCTCATCATCGTCTCCCCTGTGATGCCTGGCAGCATCAGCCGATCGTTGGCTCGATCGCGTTGGTCTCGTTGGCCAACCTTCTGCGGCCGATCATCTTGTCGTCGAACGGGAGAGTCAATCGATCTGTCGGGCGGCGTCATAGCGAGAGTTGCGCGGCGCCCTGCGAAGAAGTGTCGCGGGCGTGATGGCGAACGTCAGGCTCGCCTCAATCGTCCCATGATTGCGTTGCCATACGCATGCGCTTAAACCTCTGCGCTACACGACAGGCCGGCGCGAGGATGCGACACGGTTCGTGTCGCCAGCAGATCAAGGGTACTCGTGTCCAATTTCGCCAAACGAAGAACGAACATCGCAACCCGGTCGACATTGACATCCCGTTTCATCCGGTGCTCACGAAAAGCATTGCTGCGACGCCGAGGCGGGAACATGACGTTCCTGATCACCGAATATAAGCCGTTCACGACGAGCGAATTCGGAAACAAGTTCAAGGACTGATGTCGCCAGCCGATCGTCCGCATTGCTCGGCTCATGGGGTGCGCAAGGCCACATCTACCGCGCTAGCGGAATCAGGCGCAACGCCGCACGAGATCATGGCGATAACGGACCATCAGACGTTGGAAGAGGTTGAACGCTAAAGGTCACGACCAAGCAGCGGTTCGTGAATGACCTCAAGGCCGCTCTAAACGCCGCGTGGCCGCGGCTGTCGGCAGATCGGAAGGAACTAAACCCGACGTTCCTCGCCATTGTGAGGGCCGGCTTCAAAGCCGAACGGATCGATGATGATGACGATGTGTCGGTTGCTCGGGATAACCAGATTCTCACGGATGAAGAGATTGGCGCCATCCTTCAAGCTGCGTTTGAAGCCGATCAGGAGCTAGGATTTGATGGCGATCTATATCGGGTCGTCGTATGTCTGGCCGCGACCGGCGCGCGGTATGCGCAAGCTAGGCGAATGCGCGTGGGCGACGTACAGGTTTCGGCACGGCGTCTGATAGTGCCGGGCTCCTATAAGGAGCGCGGCGGTAATAGCGGCTCAGTCCCGGTCCCAATGGGCGACGATGTGATTGAGGCCCTTTTGCCAGCAATCGCCGGGCGGCCAAGTGATGCACCTATTTTCGAGCGATGGATCCATGAACAGGAGCCGGGGGGCATCTCGTGGAAGAAGTCTGAACGCGGTCCGCGGAAAAGAAGCGAACTTGCACGCCCCTGGAAGGCCATTCGCGAGCGCGCCGGCATGCCGGAGGTGATTCCCTACGCTTTTCGGCACTCGAGTATCGTGCGTGGTCTCCGAAAGGGCTTGCCCATCCAACAGGTCGCCAAACTGCACAACACCTCAGTCAAGATGATCGAGCGGCATTACGCGAAATACATTGCGACCGGCTTGGAAGACCTCGCAAGGGCGGCAGTCGTGTCCCTGGTGCCGTGGAGTGGTGGAAACGTGGATGGGAAAACGCGCGTAAGGGATCGTCCTACGGTCCCGTTCGAATTCATCGTCGCTTTGGTAAACTCGGAAGCTTTCCAACTGCTAGCTCCAATCAGAGACCTGCAACCATCTCAGGTTGCTGTTTCAGGCGCTGGCCTGACCCGATGAGCTTTGCCCTCCGAAGGCAAGGGTCACACGTTCGAATCGTGTCGGGTGCGCCAGTTTTTCTTTGTTTACAACCAGATACACAGGCGCGACCTGAGGCTCAGCTTTGTTTCATTCGCGCGAGTAAGCAATTGGGAGAAAATCGGCGGCTCATCCGAACAGTGGGGCGGTCGGATATCGCAAATTCGGGATAATGATCGACCCTAAACGCGTTTGGAGCTCGCAATGCTGGTCAGTGCGGTCCAAGGCAAATCGGACTAAGTCCAGTTCGGGCTAGCGAGATCTCACATCCGCACTCAACGACTGCTTTGCACCAGAAGCGGTCGTTCAAGCAAGATTATCCAGTTCGGCACGTGAGCGCGCCGTCGACCGGCAGAAGCACGCCTGATATGTATTTCGCTTCGTCCGATGCCAGGAACAAGGATGCATGCGCCACGTCCCATGCCGTTCCCATCTTACCCATCGGGACCATGGCATCGCGCTTGGCGATCATATCGTCCACAGAATCGTAGACTTGCTTATACGGTTCGACAATCATCGGCGTGTTCATCAGGCCTGGAAGAACCGCGTTGCAGCGAATCCCCTTCGGGGCGTATTCGACCGCAACGGCTCGGGTGAAGTGATTCACACCGGCCTTCGATGAGTAATAGGAGATCATCGGCACGCTAATCGTGGTGATGGATGCGACCGACGACACATTGACGATCGCACCGCTGCCCTGCCGCACCATCTCAGGAAGCACACGCTTGCAGGTGAGGAAGAACCCTTTCAGGTTTACGGACAAGACGCGGTCCCAGCTTGCTTCATCGATCGTCTCCGGACCGCCGGGTTCGGCGATACCGACGTTATTCTGAAGGATATCGATGCGTCCATGACGGGCGATGGCAGCGCCGACGGCTGAGTCGATGTCCGCAAACGATGTGATGTCGGCGCGCAGCGCCTCGGCCTTGCCGCCCTCGCCTTCAATGAGAGCGACGGTACGCTGGGCCGATGCGAGGTCGCGATCGACACAGACAACCGTAGCCCCCTCGCGCGCGAAAAGCACCGCCGTCGCCTTGCCGTTCCCCCAGCCCTCCCCGACGCAGCCGGCTCCCATAACGAAGGCAATCTTGTCCTTGAGCCGCTGCGACATCCAATTCTTCCTTCCCGGTTGCCGGTTCAGTTTTTTTCGTAGAGCGTCACAACCGCCGCGCCGCCGAGGCCGAGATTGTGTTGAAGGGCGAGGCGTGCACCGTCGACCTGCCGCGCCTCCGCGGTACCGCGAAGTTGATGGACGAGTTCATAGCACTGCGCGAGACCTGTCGCGCCGAGCGGATGGCCTTTCGAGAGCAGTCCGCCCGATGGGTTGGTGACGAAACGCCCGCCATAGGTATTGTCGCCGTCGATGACGAACTTTTCGGCCTCACCCTCGCCGCAGAGGCCGAGCGCCTCGTAGGTGATGAGTTCGTTCTGCGCAAAGCAATCGTGCAGTTCGACGACATCAATATCCTCAGGCGCGACGCCCGCCTTTTCATAGACTTTTTCCGCAGCCGATTTCGACAGGTCGAAGCCGACGACCCGCATCATGTCGCGCGTCTCGAAGGTGCTCGGCCGGTCGGTCGTCATGGTCTGCGCGCGAATGCGGACCTTGTCGTTCAGACCATGACGCGCCGCAAAAGCCCCGGAGACCAGCACAGCCGCCGCAGCGCCGCAGGTCGGCGGGCACGCCATGGAGCGTGTCATCACGCCCTCCCAGATCACCGGCGCCTGCATGACGTCGCGCTCCGTCATTTCCTTGCGGAACAGTGCCAGCGGGTTTCGTGCGGCATGGCGGCTTGCCTTGGCGCGGATCTTGGCGAAGGTCGACAACTGGGTGCCGTACTTCTCCATGTGCTCCTTGCCGGCGCCGCCGAAATAGCGCAGCGCCAGCGGAATCTCACCATGACCGACCAGTTCATCGGTAACCCGGTCGAAATCCGAAAACGGCGATGGCCGGTCCTCGAATATCGAACCCAGTGCTCCCGGACGCATCTGCTCGAAGCCCACAGCCAAGACGCAGTCGGCCGCACCGCTCTCGATCGCCTGTCGCGCCAGGAACAGTGCGGTCGACCCCGTCGAGCAGTTGTTATTGACGTTGACGATGGGGATGCCCGTCATGCCGACCCGATAGAGCACCTTCTGACCGGCAGTCGAGTCCCCGTACACGAAGCCCGCATATGCCTGCTCGATAGCGTCGTAGCCGAGCCCGGCGTCCGCCAGCGCCAGCTTTACCGCCTCCCCGCCCATCGCGTCGTAAGGAGCCGAAGCGCCCGGCTTCGCGAACGGGATCATTCCGACGCCTGCAACGATCGTGGTCATTGTTTGCTCCTTGTGGTTTTTCGCCGGCTAGTCGGCAGTTTCGCTCTCGAGAAGCTTTCTGATTTCGGTCTTTAGAATCTTTCCGTAGTTGCTCTTGGGCAGGTTTGGCAGAAACCGATAGGCTTTCGGCCGCTTGAAGCGCGCGATGTGCTCGATGCAAAAGTCATCGAGTTCCTCGGCCGTCACAGGCGCGGATGACGCGACGAAGGCGACGACCTCCTCGCCCCAATCCGGATGGCGGCGGCCGATGACACTCACCTCGGTAATGAGGGGATGACGTAGCAGCACTTCCTCGACTTCCCGCGGATAGATGTTGGAGCCGCCGGAGATGATGACGTCCTTGGAGCGATCCTTGAGGTACAGCAAACCGTACGCGTCGAACGTGCCGACATCGCCGGTCCACAGCCAACCGTCCCGCAGCGCCTGCGCCGTCGCGGATGGGTTGTTCCAATAGCCGGCCATGACGACGTCGCCGGACACGATGACCTCGCCGTTCTCGCCCGGCGGCATGTCATTGCCTTCGGCATCCACCACGCGGACGGCGACGCCGGTACGCGCGATGCCGACCGAGGAAAGCCGCTCGTCGAGCCGCCCGTCGCCATTATCAAGATGCATGTAGGGCGGTAGATAACTGATCGTGCACGGTGACTCCCCCTGGCCATAGGCTTGCCAGAGGCGTGGACCGAGCGCCGACAGGGCCCGCTTTAGGTCCTCCACATACATCGGTGCACCGCCGTAGAAGATGTGGTCGAGGTTCTCCACCTTGAGATTCGCCAAAGACGGCGAAGTAACGAGCCGGTTCACCATGGTTGGCGCGGCAAAGAACGAGCTGCCAGGGAAGCGATTGATGAGATCGACGATCTCGTCAGGCTGAAACCCACCGCTCTCGGGCACGACATTGGCCGCGCCGCGCACCAGATGGGCGAGCGCGAGGAGCCCTGCCCCGTGAGACAGCGGCGCCGGATAGAGCGCAGCGTCCGTTTCATCGACCGGCCCGATGTCCGCGAGAAAACTCATCGTCATGTTGTAGAGGTTGCGATGGGTCAGCATCGCGCCCTTTGGATAGCCGGTCGTGCCGCTGGTGTAGAAGAGCCATGCTGTGTCGTCCGGCGCGGCTGATGCCGGCCGGTGGTCGGAAGGCGCCGTCGCCAGCATCATGCGATAGTCATCGCCGTCGACATCGATGACGTTGCCAGGCTGGGAAAGGCCGCCCTCAATATCGGTGAACAGCACCGAGGCGGCGCAATTGTCGATGATATAGGCGAGTTCCTTCGGATGCAGCTTGGCGTTGATCGGAGCCACCGCGAGGCCCGCGAACCAGGCGCCGAACAGGATCTCGAAATATTCCGGACGGTTGGAAAGGAACACGCACACCCGCGAGCCCGGCGCAAGGCCACGGCTGCGCAAGGCTTCGCCGAGAGCAGCGCTGCGCCGCAAAAGCTCCGCATAACTATGGACGGTCTTGCTGCCGAGACAGACCGCCGGGCGGTCCGCGAAAACCTTCGCCGCATTGGCGAGTACCATGGCGATATTCATGGGCTTTTCCTCGTTCAGATGGCGCGCGTACGTCCTTTCCAGAACGTCTCGCGGATATCTTTCTTCCGGACCTTGCCAACCGGGCTGCGCGGCAGGCTTTCCCAGAAATCGACGGATTTCGGCGCCTTCACGCTACCCAGCCTGGTCTTGCAGAGCGCGATGATCTCCTCGGAGTCCACGCTGGTGCCCTGCTTGAGCTCGACGACCGCCTTGACCGCCTCACCCCATTTTTCGTCCGGCACGCCGATCACGGCGCAATCCTGCACCGCCGGGTGACCCCAGATGACCTGCTCGATTTCACTTGGATAGACGTTGAAGCCTCCCGAGATGATCATGTCCTTCTTGCGATCGACGATGTAGACGTAACCATCCTCGTCCTTGAAGCCGATATCGCCGGTGTGGTGCCAGCCGAAGGTGGAGACCTCTTTGGTGGCTTCGGGATTCTTGTAGTAACCGGGCATCACGAGATTGCCTCTGACGACGATCTCGCCACGCCCGCCGGCCGGTACCAAACTGCCTTCATCGTCCATGATCTCGACGGGCGTCAGAAGGGTCGGCCGGCCGCAGCTTGCCAGGCGCTTTTCCTTCTCGGGATCGCCGATGACCAGATGGTCCTGCGGCGATAAAAACGTGCACAGCATGGGAGCTTCAGCCTGGCCGAAGGTCTGCGTCATGACCGGTCCGAACACCTCGATACACTCCTTCAGCTTGTCGACCGACATGGGGGCGGCAGCATAAATGAAGTGCTCGAGCGAGGAGAAATCGTGTTGCTTGAGTCCCGGATGGCCGAGCAGCACGTAAATCGCCGTCGGGGGAAGAAACATGTGGGTCACGCCCTCGGTTTCGATCGCGTTCACGACCTTTGCCGCGTCGAAGCCCGGCAGGATGACCTGCGTCGCGCCCGCGGCCATCAGGATCATACCGACGCCACCGGCCGCGTGTGTCATCGGCGCAACGACGAGATGGACGGGAGGCTTCTTCACCGGCATCGAGGTGAAGAAGTTCGAAATCATGGTTTCCCAGACGAGGTGGGTCCACTGTACTCCCTTAGGCCGGCCGGTCGTCCCTCCGGAAGAGAAGACCGAAATGACCGCGTTGCGGTCTTCGGGGATATCAGGGTCGCTCTCGGGCGCATCCGCGATCCAGTCCATGAGAAAGGGAGCGTCCGCACCGGCCTTATCGATACAGACGTAGAGCAGGATCTTCGGGCACTCCTTGCGGAACACTTGCACGTTAGCCTCGAATTCGCTGTGATAGAACAAGACAGCGACGTCGCAATTGTCGAGGATATAGGCATTCTCGTCCGCGGTGTTGCGGGCATTGATCGGCACCCAGACATTGGCGCCGCGCACGATGCCCAAAATGCATTCAAAGGCCACCGCCGCATTTGGGCTGTAAACCGCGGCCATCTGGCCAGGCTGCAGACCGGCGGCCGCCAGCGCGTTGGCGATCCGATAACTGCGAAGCTGAACCTCGCGGAAACTCCGCGAAACCGTCGCATCCTTCAGGCAAGTGCGCGACGGATTGATGCTGACGCCGCGGTCGAAGAAATCAATTAGCCGCATGGATGGTTCTCAGCGTTCGAGGATCGTGATGCAAGCGGTCGCTTCCTCGTAATGATGGAAACCACCGCCGTTCTCGGCAATAGCGTGATGCGCACCTTCAACCTGCCGCGCGCCGGCCTCGCCGCGAAGCTGCGTGACGAGTTCGTAGATCTGCGCAAGGCCGGTGGCACCGATCGGATGGCCGCGCGACTCGAGGCCACCGGAGACGTTGATCGGAATACGGCCGCCGAGCGCCGTTTCGCCGTCGCGCGCGAGACGGCCGCCATCGCCGATCGGCGTGAAACCGAGCAGTTCGGCCTGGTGCAATTCGGCGAAGGCGCTGGCGTCATGAACCTCGGCCACCGACATATCGGCGGGGCCGACGCCCGCGATCTCGTAGGCCCGGTTGGACGCGAGACGGCAGAGGTGCCTTTCCAGGTCGTCGGCCTCCCGGTCGGAACCCGAAGCCAGCACCGAGGCAGCGATGCGGATCGCCCGGGTCGCACCAAGAGCGCGTGCCTTCTCCGCGGAACAAACGACGGCCGCGGCCGCTCCATCGCTGATCGGCGCGCACATCGGCAGCGTCAACGGCCAGGACACCTCGCGGGCCGCCAGCACGTCGTCGGCGGTCATCGAATCCTGATACTGGGCCTTGGGATTGAGTGTCGCGTGCCGATGGTTCTTCGCGGATACCTCGGCGATGTCGCGCTGCGTCGTTCCGAAGCGATGCATGTGATATCGCGCGAGCGACGCATAGACGTCCATGAAAACGCTGCGCTTGCCACTGTTCTGTCCAGCGCCCGGCGGCAGGGCGAGGTCCTTGCCGAGTGCCGTCAGACGGCGAATGCTGCCGTCCACGTCGTGCACGTCCCAGGCTCCGTCGAAAATGGCAAAGGATTTTTCTCGGTCCTTCGAATTCATCTTCTCCGCGCCGACCGCCAGCGCCATATCGCCCTGCCCTGACGCGACATAGGAAAAAGCGGCATTGAGCGCCGTCGATGCGCTGGCACAAGCATTCTCGACGTTCATCACCGGAATATGTTCGAATCCGAGCGCTCGGAGCACGAGTTGACCGCGCACCAGGTGCTGTCCCTCCACAACACCCTGCGCCGTGTTAGCGAAGAACGCGGCCTGAACGTCTTCGCGGGCTACTCCGGCATCGGCGATCGCCTCCTCCACCGCCCCACGCGCGATCGACTCAAGCCGATCGTCGAGGTAGCGGCCGAACCGCGTCATGCCAACTCCAATGATGTAAACGTCGGTCATGGATTCTTCCTACACGCTGATAAGCGACTCAATGCGGGCACGGTCGGCCTGCAGCTCGGCGCTCGTGCCCGACCAGACCACGCGGCCATTATCGATGACGAACTGCCGGCGTGCGAGCTTGAGTGGAACCTTCAGATTCTGCTCGACAAGCACGATCGCGACGCCTTCCGCGTTGATCGTGCGGATGGCCTCGATAAGCTGCTCGACAATGAGCGGCGCGAGCCCTTCGGTCGGCTCGTCGAGCAGCAGCACTTCGGGATTCGTCAACAGACCGCGGCCGACGGCCAGCATTTGCTGTTCGCCCCCTGAAAGCGTATCGCCACCCTGCGTCGCCCGCTCCAAAAGGCGGGGGAACAATTGATAGATGCGCTCCAGCGACCACGGGCCCTTGCGGCCCATCACGGTCGCAATCTTGAGATTTTCCTCGACAGTCAGATTCGGGAAGATGCGCCTGTTCTCCGGAACGAAGGCCAGGCCCAGCCGTCCAAGCTCATAAGGCTTCAGCGCGGTTGTGTCGCGATCGCCCATCAGTCGTCGCCCGCTGTGCACGGCGTTAAGGCCGATGGCTGCCTTGAGCAGCGTGCTCTTGCCGGCGCCGTTGCGGCCGATCAGCGAAACAACCTCTCCCGCCGCGACGTCGATCGACACATGATGCAGGGCCTGGGCCTTGCCGTAGTAGACGTCGCAATCCTGAAGAGCCAGCGCACTCATTCGTCGTTCCCGAGATAGGCTGCGCGTACCGCCGGGTTGGCCTTGATCTCCGCGGGCGAGCCGGACGCCAGCAACTGGCCCTGCACCATCACAACGATCTCGTCGGAAATCTGCATCACAACGTCCATGTTATGCTCAATGAGCAAGACGGTTCGCCCCGCAACGATACGCCGTATCAGTTCGATCGCTTGCTCGAGACGCTCATGGCCGACCCCCGCTAGAGGCTCGTCAAGCAACAATACGCTGGGATCGCTGAGAAGTGCGAGGCCGACCTCGAGGGCCCGCTGGTCGCCGTGCGAGAGATTCTCGGCCGGAGCGTGCGCAAGTCGCCCGAGTCCAATCTGTTCAAGTACTTTTTCGGCACTTTGCCGAACATCGGCGAAGCGGCCGGCCGGCATCCAAAACGGTTGAACGCGATAAAGATGTGCAAATGCCGCGAGTTTCAGGTTCTCCAGCACCGTCATGCCGGAGAAGACTTTTGTGATCTGGAAGCTGCGGCCGAGGCCGGCCCGCGTCCGGGCATGGACGGAGAGTTTCGTGATATCCCGTCCGTTGAGGATCACCTTCCCGGCGCTCAGGGTCGCATGACCGGACAAGGCGTTCATCAGTGTGGTCTTGCCGGCGCCATTCGGCCCAATCAATCCGTAGATGCGCCCGGACTCGAAACTGCGGCTGACGCCCGCGACCGCCTTGAGGCCGCCGAACGCCACCAGGATATTCTCACATTGCAGAGAAATGCCGGTGCTCATGCTCATTTCGATGCACCCTTACCGATCCGTCCGAGCACCGCGAAGAGACCGGCGATGCCATTCGGCAGAAAGATCGTGCAGAGAATGAAGACGATGCCGAGAATGCCATACCAGTGCTGGGTGAACTGACTTAGTTCTTCCTTCAGGACCTCGAACACCGCGACGCCAAGGACAGGTCCCAGCAACGTTCCCTTGCCGCCGAGCAATGTCATGATCAGCACGTCACCGGAGGTGCTCCAGTGCAGCATCTGCGGGCTCACATAAAACATCAGCGAAGCCAGCAGTGCGCCGCTGACGCCGGCGTAGGCGCCCGATATCATGAACGCACACTGGCGCAGGCGCTGCACGTTATAGCCAATCTGCTCGGCGCGAACATCGTTGGCCTGCACCGCTTTCAGCGCGTTACCAAAGGGCGAGACGCGCAACACCGCCATGATCGCCACACCGATCACGAACACCGCAATGAGGAAGTAGAAGAAGTTGCGGTTGTTGTAGAAGTCGACGCCGAACATGACCGGCCGCGGAACACCGGGAATGCCGTCCAGGCCGCCGGTGAACGCACGCAGCTTCGTGCTGGCCAGGATATAGATGAGCTGCGCGAGCGCGAGCGTCAGCAGCGAAAAGAACAAACCTGATACGCGCAGGGCAAAGACGCTGAGCAGAAAGGCCAGCATCGCGCCGGCAAGGGCAGCCACCAGAAGCGCCGGCAGAAATCCGAATTGGGGTGCCAGCAGCGCCAGGGCATAGCCACCGGTGCCGAACATGGCGGCATGGCCGAAGGACAACATCCCGGCCATGCCGAAAATCAGGTCGAATCCAACGGCGAAGAGACCCCAGATCAGGATCAGGCTGACCAGGTTCAGGCTTTCCTCGCTGGCCGACATCATCGGAACGACCATCATCGCAGCGATAATTGCCGCCATGATGATCTGATCAAGACGGAGCATGCTCATGCCGAGCGTCCCTTGCGGCTGAACAGGCCCGACGGCCGCGTCATCAGAGTGACGATGAGCAGGACGAAGGTAATCAGTTCCACCCATTCGGGCGCGTAGGTAAACCCGGCTGCGCGCGCCATGCCCAGAAGAAGTGCGGCAAGGATAGCGCCTTTGATATTACCGAGACCGCCGATGATCACCACCACGAAGCAATCAATGATCACGCTGAAACCCATACCAAGCTCAATCGGCACGAGCGGAGCCGCCACAACCCCGCCGAGCGCGGCAAGCCCAGAGCCGAGCGCAAATACCGCCGTGCGCACGCGCGACACGTTGATGCCGAGCGTCTGGGCCATCTCCGAGTCCGAACTCGCAGCGCGGATCACCATGCCGAGCCGGCTGCGATCGAGCAGCAGGAACAGCAAGGCCGACACAAGGGCCCCGAAGCCGATGATAAACAGGCGATAGGAAGGAATTTGGCTGCCCAGCATCGCAATCGGCTGCGAAAACAGCGCGGGCGTCGGTACCTGCTTGTAGTCCAGGCCCCAGATCAAACGGACCGATTCCTCGATCACCAGAATGAAGCCGAACGTCAGCAGAAGCTGATAGATGTGATCGCGGCTGTAGACCGGCCGCAGCGTCGTTACTTCCATCGCCGCGCCGAGCGCGGCGACGACGATCGGCGCGAACGCAAGCCCGATCCAGAACGAGCCGGTCCAGTGGACGATCTGATAACAAACATAGGCGCCAAGCATGTAAAGGGCGCCGTGGGCAAAATTGATTACGCCCAGCATGCCGAAGATCAGCGTCAGTCCCGCTGCCAGCAGGAACAGCAGGAAGCTTAAACTTAAGCCGATAACGATCGTCGACACGCCAGAGATCCACGGGTTCGTATCGAAGGGTGAGGCGCGCCCCGCTGCGGGGGTACGCCTGGTGCTGATCAGCAGGCGTCGAACAGTTTCGACGCGTCAAAAACGTCTGTGATCTTCATGGTCAGCGGCGGCAACGGTGATTGTCCTTCAACCACCACGCCCCAAAGACCGACCTGTGCCGCCTGGTGATCGCAAGCGCGCATGACCTTCATGCCCTCGAGCGAGTTGCCGCGGGTGCTCTTGGCAAAGGCATCGACCCACACTTCGCGGTCCCAGCTTCCGGTGGCTTCAACGACATCAAGCCACCAGCTTATGCCATCGTAAGCCTCTCCTGCAAAGCTCGAGGGCCATTCATTATACTTTGCCCGGTAGGCCTCGACGAACTTCTTGTTCGCGGGATTGTCGACGCTGAAATGGTATCGGACGCCGGAATAAACGCCTACCGCCGCCGGGCCGACGGCCGCCGCAAGCGTCTCGTCCTGCAGAACCGGGCCGAACTGAACCTTGGTCTTGTTGAGACCGACCTGACCGGACTGCTTGAGGAAGGTGACCGCGTCGTTGCCCGTGACCATGACGGCGATGCCGTCGGCGTCGGACTTGGCCATTTTGTCGACGATGACCGAATAGTCACGGTTGCCAAGCGGAGCATAGTCGTTGCCGACGATCTCGATACCCGCCTTCTTCGCCTCGGCGACGAACAAATCCCAGCCGTCACGGGTGGCTTGGTAATCGGCGGTCACGCCGTAGATCTTCTTCAGCCCCTTCACCTTCGCAAATTCGACGCACATACGGATTTCCATGCCGAGCGTGTTCGAGGTCCGGAACGTATAGCGCGAACCATTGGGCCGCGTGATCTTGTCGTCGGCCGAAATGGTGGCCAGAAGCGGTATCTTGCGCTGATCGGCGAGCCCCTGCAGCGCCAGCGTCGAAGCCGAACCAACCGCTCCGAACATCATCTGGGCGCCGCCTGCGAGCAGGCGGGTCGCCTTCTGGACCGCGGGCTGCGGCTTGGTCTCGTCGTCTTCCCATGACACCCGAATAGGTTTGCCGAGGACCTTGCCTCCGCGATCGGCAATGGCCAGTTCCACCCCCTGCCGCATGTCCTTGCCGATGATGCCGTAAGCTCCGGAGAACGCCAAAATGCCGGCGATATGGAATTCGCCAGGCTCGTCCGCGGCCCCGCTGCTCGTCACCGGGTTCAAAGCCATTAGCGCCACGCCTGCAGAACTCATCAAAAACGTGCGGCGATCCATAACACCTCCCAATAAAACTCTTAGATCGTTCTGTTCTACTTTCGAGTAGGCTGTCTCTTACTTTGAAGTAAATGTCAAGCATGCAGCGACCTCGATTACCTGCGTCTTGAACACCAGCGCAATAATGTGCATTGAATTCAAAAATGCGACGGTGCGTCGCTCCCGCAACTTGGGGAAGCAATCGGATGTCGAAGAAGCCCGCTAGTCGCAAGCGTCCCAATAGTTGGGAAAGCGCCGACTTGCGCCAGGAACAGCACGAAGCGAAGCGTCGTCTGATCCTTAAACAGGCCGCGGTTCTGTTCGCCGACCGAGGCTTTCACGAGACAACGATCGACCAGATCGCCGACGCACTTCACGTGAGCAAACCTACGATCTACTACTACATCGATAGCAAAGAGGAGTTGCTGTACGATATTGCGCATACGGGTCTTGCGGACTTGAACGTGGCGCTGTCCCGCGATCAAAATGCTGCGCTCCCGGCGATCGATCGTCTCGCGCAATTTTTCACGATGTATGGCAGACTTATTCTATCGGAGTTTGGGGTCTGTCTGGCCCTCATCAGCGACCGCTCGCTGAACCCACAATCGCGACGCAGGCTACGTTCGCTAAAGAAGCAGTTTGAAATCACAGTCCGGACAATTCTCGATGAAGGCCGCCAGGACGGCACAATCTGCGTGGACGACCCAAAGATGTTTACATTCGCCATTTTTGGTGCGTTCAACTGGGCCCCTCAATGGTTTTCGAATAAGGGCCCATCCAGCACCGATCAGGTCATAGCTGCCATGTTCGAAGTATTCCGGAAGGTGGCCAGTCAGAAAAGTCCGCGCGGTGATTAAACGCCTTCCATAGGCTGGCTTTGATCATCCGGAGTCTCGACCCCCAGCATACGGCGATTAATATGCAGTCGCACTCTCGGAGATCGCTCGGTCCTAGTTGATGCAGTACGAGGCCTAAGCACCAAACGTGATCCTCGCGCTCACCCACAATCAAAGACGTAGCTCGGCATCTAGGGCTATCGCATTCCACGGTATCGCGAGCATTAACCGGTGCACCCGGCCTGAGTGCCGAGACGCGCGACGCTGTCTTCGCCGCAGCCGCGCAGATGCAATACGTCCCGAATTCGTCCGCCCGATTGATGAAGAGGGCGCAAGGCGCGATTATCGGGCTCGTCATTCCACATATTCGACTTGCATTCTACGGCGCGGTGACGCGGGCGCTCGCCGCTGCATGCCGCAAATTGTCGTTTCAGATCATGCTGAGTGTAACGGAGGACAACCCGGAAATTGAGCAAAGCAGCGTGCGGGCTCTTGTCGAAGCACGTGCGGCCGGCATCGTTATCATGCCGACACTGAATTGCCGTGCCGAGACAATGAACTTCCTCAAGCTCGTTTCCACGGTTCAGATCATGCGGCATCAGCCAAGGGTGTCCGCCAATGTAGTCCGATTCGGCGATGCTCAAGGAATTCGGGACGCGACCGAGCATCTCCTTTCGCTGGGCCACCTGGATATCGGCTTCATAGGGGCCTCCCCTGAGACTGCGGCCGGTCGACTGCGACTTTCTGCCTTCGAGGCCGCGGTCAACGGAGCCGGGCTCGCCGCTCAGAAGACCGTGTACACCGGTCCTACCCATTCGGACTTTGGCGAAACGGCGACAGGGATGATACTGGACGCACGCGAGAGGCCGAGCGCCCTGCTGGTCGGAAGTTCGGAGATCACACCGGGTGTCCTCAAAGTCATCAAGCGCCGAAGAATTGATGTCCCGAAAGAACTATCCATCTTGACCTACGGTGATCATGAATGGCTTGAGCTCTTTCTCCGTCGATAACCGCGATACAGATGCCGACCGAGAAGCTGGCCGAAACGATAGGCGCACAACTTTTCGAACAAATTCTCTCGACAGGACGCGGCAGGCCTGACAGCGACATCGTCCTGCCGCTGGAGCTTCAAGTTCGTGAATCTACGGCGATACATGTCGCACACAGGCAATGACGCCAAAACGCCCTTGCACTGCAAGATGTAGATGCCCAACTGCAGCGGCAACTGCTAGCGCGGCCAAGATGATCTCTTCGTCCTCGTGAAGGCACATAAGATCGACGCACCGGCCCAACTGCTCGCCGGAATACACCTCGGCCACTTTAGACCTCTTCTAGAATCGATACTGGGATAGTTGACAGGTCCACCGCTTCAGTTTCCGAGAAAGGCGGAAACACCTCCGAGGCCGCCTGCCACATGATCTTGCTAACGGATTACCAAATCTGAAAAAGCTTCCCGCCATGCCGTAGCAGATGGGACCAACCGGGTTCCCAAGAGGGGCAGCTTCCGTGAGCCTCAAGATCGCAAGTGAGCCGGAATTGGGTGAAGATCCTTTGGGCGCCCAGCTTTGACAATCTGGTCTGAGACATCGTGGCCAATCAATCCAACAAGTCGGCGAGAGACATGGATCAGGCGCTTCAAATCGAGACCAGTGGTGAGCCCGATCTCATCGCAAAGATTCACCAAGTCTTCTGTGCAAACGTTGCCCGTAGCGCCGGGCGCAAACGGACATCCGCCGAGACCGCCTATCGCCGCATCGAAGCGTCGCGCGCCGGCATCATAGGCTGCAAGGATATTAACCAGTCCAAGACCTCGCGTGTTGTGAAAGTGGAGTGTAAGCTTGTCAGACGGCAACAGATTCAGGGTCTCGTCAACTAGCTGAGATACCTGCCTAGGATTGGCCATACCCGTTGTGTCCGCAAGCGTTATGCCGTCGACACCAAGGTCAAGATAGCGTTTGACAATATTCAGCACCTTCTCAGGCGGCTGCAGGCCCTCGAACGGACAACCGAACGCTGTCGCTATCGAGCCGTTGACCAAGACGCCGCGTTGGCGTGCCGGCTTGACGATTTCGGCGAAAGACAGCAGCGAACGTTCGTGCGTCATGTTCATGTTTGCGCGATTATGCATTTCACTCGCCGACATTACGAAGTTGAGTTCATCGGCCCCGGCTGCCAACGCAAGTTCCGCTCCTTTGTGGTTAGGAATTAGAGCCGTGTAGATAGTATCGGGGCGCCGTTCGATGCCAATAAATACCTCGGCGGCGTCTCGCAGAGACGGTACTGCCCTCGGTGAGACGAATGACGACACTTCAATGCGACGGAAGCCGATAGCAGACATCGCATTGATCAGTTGTATTTTATCTTGGGTTTCGATCCATTTTGGTTCGATTTGAAGTCCGTCCCGCGGCGAAACCTCTTGAATCACGATGTCCGACCGCGTGGCCATCATTGCACTGCTCCGATCCGGCGCAATTGAGCAATATCTGCCTTCGTGATGCCGAGCGAAGCCAAGATCTCGTCGGTGTGTTGACCGAGCTTTGGTCCTGCCCACTTTATGCCGCCTGGCGTATCCGACAGTTTCGGCGTGATACCCGGCATCTTAACGGTCACGTTGCCCGGCAGCTCAGTCGTCAAAATCATGTCTCTGGCGACATAATGGGGATCTTCGACGATATCAGCAACCGAATAGATCCGCGCGGCGGGTACATCGGCCGCATCAAGCAGGGAAAGAATCTCGTCAATGGGACGCGCTGATGTCCACGCGCCAATTGCGGCGTCCAGACACGCGTTGCACCCGACCCGCCCTTCGTTGCTGACGAGCGCCGGATCGTCAGCAAGGTCCGGTCGGTCTATCACCCGCATCAATCGCTTAAATATCGCGTCGCTGTTGCCCGCTATGACGACATGACCTCCATCAGAGCTTGGATAAGTATTAGACGGACTGATTCCTGGCAGAGCCCCGCCTGTACGCGTCCTGACGTAGCCCATGAGGTCATATTCCGGCACCAGGCTTTCCATCAAATTGAATACGCTTTCATACAACGAGACGTCGACGATTTGTCCCTTGCCCTGACCTGTCTTGACACGAAGCAGCGACATCAACGCTCCGATCACGCCATGAAGTGATGCCAAACTATCACCGATGCTGATACCGACACGGGCCGGCGGGCTGCCCGGATCGCCGGTCGTGAACCGCAGTCCTCCCATGGCTTCACCGATCGCGCCAAAGCCTGACTTATCTCGATAGGGCCCGGTCTGCCCGTAACCAGAGATGCGCACCAAAGTCAGCTTGGGATTGAGCGCGGACAGCACATCCCAGCCAAGTCCCAATTTCTCAAGGTTGCCCGGCTTAAAGTTCTCAATCACCACGTCCGCTTGCGACGCCAATCGAAGGGCTAGTTCGCGCCCTTCCTGGGACTTCAGATCGATTGCTATTGACTTCTTGTTGCGCGACTGCAGATACCACCAGAGTGAAGTGCCCTGATGCAACTTTCGCCACCCGCGAAGTGGGTCCCCCATGCCAGGCTGCTCAATCTTCACGACGTCAGCCCCAAATTCAGCAAACAAACGCGCAGCAAATGGCGCGGCGATTAGAGTTCCAAATTCTACGACCCGAATTCCGGATAACGGTCCGTGCACTTCTCACGCCCCCCTAATTTTTCAGCTTAGGTCACTCAGACAGTGCAAGTCCAATACCGTTTGGGGAACGTGCGTTCGCAGATTGCGAACGCACAAAGCATTCGTCAACTACGCGAAGCTCGATCGCGAGGACCGTAGGTGGTCCAGCATCATTTGGCTGGTTGTCGACAGGCCAGCAGAATTCCTCGTGACAATCACCAGTTCTCGATCCGCCCAATGATCCGCCAATTTGATGGCGCACAAATCCATACCCCGGCTCAAGACATCGAATGCGCGGTCGGGAATCAAGCCGATTCCCATTCCTGCTTGCACCATCCGGCACACCGCATCAAAGCCGGGAACGTGTACCCTCAGTCGGATCGATTTACCGATCTGTTGCGCGGAGTACTGTGAGCGGAGATAGATCGAACTTTCTGCAACAAGCCCAACATGATCGTAGTCAAGCGTATCAGAAAAAGCCACCTTCCTCGCGCGTGAGAGCGGGTGATCTAACCTCACTACAATAACAAGTTGATCTTTGCGATATGCATATGATTCCAACCCGCGCCTCGAAACGTCCGCCGAACAGATTCCGATATCCGCAAGTCCTTCCTCCACTCCCCGAACGACTTCGGCGCTAGAGTGCTCCTGGAGATCGAGACAAACGAGTTGGTGAGATCGAAAGAATCCTGGCAAGTCGTCCGGTAAAAATTCGATGATTGACGACAGATTAGCCAGCATTCGTACATGTCCGCGTGCACCGCGCGAGTGTTCGGTCATCTCGACCGCCAATTTCTCCACGTTAAGCAGCATAGCTCGCGCATGATGCAACAGCGATTGGCCCGCTGGAGTGAGCGTCATTCCGTTAGCGTGTCGTGCAAAAAGTGTCACTTGAAGCGCTCTCTCCAGGTCATGCATTCTCCTACTGACGGCGGAGGGAGCAATAGCTGCCCGTTGCGAGGCACGAGTTAAGCTGCCATCTTCGCAAATCGCGATGAATAGCTGCAGTGTCGTGAGATCAATACGCTTGGCAAGGTCAATTCTCTTGAGATCGCTTGGCCGTTCCGGTCGAGCCTTCTTTTGCATATTCAACCTTCTCGGATCTCGAGGTTTGCGCGTCTGAGATTCGTGCAGATTGCGGCTCCAACCCAAGCGATAGTAGCCTCGCCGACGCCTTCAGAGCGCAGCACACGTCGACTTGCAGGAGCCGGGTCTAATTGCATAATTCCCTCATTCGCACTTGAACTTCGCGGACGCGGAACGCGAAATTCGTTCGCCCATTTTGCGGAACTGCTACGATACCTAGCTGGGGCGCGGTTCAAAGCTCGGCTAGCGAGCCCCATTCCGGCACGTGAGCGGCCAGCTTATTAAGGAGGTGGCTCAGTTGCTTGAGCTCCGCCTTCGACAAGCAAGAAAGCATGGCCGCCTCCCGTTGCTTCAACAATGGAATGTATCGACGGTAAGTCATTCGCCCCTCTTGCGTCAAAAACAAGCACTGCCGTCGATTGTCCGCCGCATCCATTTGTCTCTTAATAAGGCGTTTTTTCTCCATGAGGATTACGGCTCGGCTCACTGCAGCTTTGAGATGCCCTGAGAATTCGCAGAACTCAGCTGCCGTGATCCCTTCACGGAAATTGAGCGCGATGAGCAGTACGATCTCGGGTCGAGTCAACCCAAACTCGGCTTCAATCGCACGAAAGGACGGCTCACGCCAGAAGTTCACAACGTAACTCATCTTGTAGGCTGTCGCTATATCTGTCCCATCCAGGATCTCGCGCAAACTGTCATCGTCATCGACGCCGACTCTTGATTCAGCCCCTTTGGCAATTGGTCTCATATTAGACTTTCTAGTTGCCATTTTTGTCATTGAGTGCTACGTGCCTCCTAACTGACGCATGTGACTTGCAATGCCATGGGCCCGGGAGGACTTCAATGTTTGCTGTGTCGACGTCCGGTACGGACTCGCGGGGCGCTGTTGCTTGCCGAGCTTTTCTCTCAGGAACAGTTGACAACCCGATCTATGTTGATCGGGTTTTCCCCGACCGCCGCACCCGGGGACGGCTGCCGGTAGTGATGCTCCATGGCGCCTGCCACACTGGCTTGTGCTATCTATCGACTCCCGATGGTCGTCGAGGTTGGGCAGACCATTTTGCTGGGGTGGGTCATGAGGTCTACGTCGTCGACTGGCCCGGTCACGGCCGCTCGCCGCCGAGCCCACATCTTGCGACGCTTTAGACACAGGAAATCGCGGAATCGGTGCTGACACTTGTCGCAACGGTCGGACCAGTAATCCTATTGGTTCATTCCGCCAGCGGGCCTATGGCATGGTGGATTTGCGAACGGGCGCCTGACCTGGTCAGCGCAGTAGTCGCTGTCGCGCCTGGCGCGCCGGCCAATATTCTGCGGCACCTTCCGGCGGATCCAGTCGCTATTGCCAGCTTCAGCCACGACGTCGAGATGGGCTGCCCAGTGATGCATTCCGAAGAGCGTCCGATCATTGTGGATGACAACTTCGTGCGAAGCTTTTGGGCCAATGCGCCACACTTCCCGCACAGTGCGTACGATCAATATAAGCTGTCGATCGTTCCCGAGAGCGCGCGCTTGTTCAACGAACGCTTCAATATCGGCGGTCGCGGGTTGCGGATCCAAGATCCGTCAGCGCTAGCCGATACCCCCATACTGATTGCGAAAGGGGAGCATGATCCACGTCATTCGCGTTCACTCGACGAAGCCACATCGCGCTATCTCGGCGCCCAGTTTATCTGGCTGGCGGATGAAGGGATCTCTGGTAACGGCCATATGCCGATGATCGAGAAGAATAGTGACAAGGTTGCCGACCTGCTGCTCCGCTGGCTGACCAGCAGAGGTCTTTGAAGGCCGAGCCGCGCCAGCCCATTTCGATTGTCAGAGGGAGGAAGTATTGTGAAACGTAGACATGTCTTAGCTTGCGTACTGATGGGCCTCGCTTACGTTACCCCCGCTCAGTCCCAAGTCAGCGACAATGCAGTGAAGATTGGCGTTCTTACCGACATGGCGGGAGTCGTTGCCGACATCTCTGGTAAGGGTTCGGCAATTGCAGCAAAATGGCGGTTGAAGAGTTCGGCGGCCAAGTGCTCGGCAAGCCGATTGAACTTTTAGAGGCTGATCACCTCCACAAACCTGACATCGGAAAGAACATCGCCCGGAAGTGGTTTGACGTCGACGGGGTGGACGCAATTGTCGACATCCCGAATTCGGGCGTTGCATTGGCAGTTCAAGCCCTCGCCCGTGAAAAGAAGCGGATCGTGATGTACTCGACCGCCGGCAGCACCGTACTTTCGAACGAGCAGTGCTCGCCCTATGGCTTCGTTTGGACCTACGATACCTATGCCCTCGCTCATACGACGGCATCGGCGGTCGTGAAAGGCGGGGGTACCTCCTGGTTCATTCTGGCTTCCGATTACGCTTTTGGACATCAGCTCCAGAAAGACACAGCCGAAGTCGTGGAGGCTAACGGAGGTAAGGTGCTGGGTTTCGTCCGTCACCCATTAGGCAATGCGGACTATGCGTCGTTTCTTTTGCAGGCGCAGGCGTCCGGGGCAAAGGTCCTCGGAATTGCAAATGCCGGCCAGGACACAATTAACACAATAAAGCAAGCGGGCGAATTTGGCATAATACAACAGGGCCAGAGCCTCGCCGCCTTGATCCTCTTCCTGCAAGATGTTCACAGCCTGGGTTTGAACGTCACGCAGGGCACTTACCTCACCACCGCCTCATACTGGGATGTGGACGACACGTCGCGAACCTGGTCGAAGAAGTTCTTCGAGCGTGCCGGCATGATGCCTTCAATGGCACATGCGGGTGTTTTCGGCGCGGTGCTTCACTATCTCAAAGCGATCAAGCAAGCTGGCACAGACGATCCCGACGCCGTGGCGGCTGCTATGAAGGCAATTCCGATAAACGATCCCTTCACCAAAGAAGCGCACATTCGAGCAGATGGGAGGGTCGTACGAGATATGTACCTTGCCCGCGTAAAGAAACCCACGGACTCCAAAGAAGCGTGGGATCTCCTCGATATCGTGGACAAGATTCCTGCCGAGAAGACAGTCTGGCCTCTCGAACAATCCAAGTACCCGCTCGTGAAGAAGCCCTAGCAGGAATATCCGAGCCGAAAGCCACCATGAGAAGTCCTTCCGTTGCCTCTTCTTTGCGGTACATTTGAGCCTCGCAGCGCCTTATCGAGATCGTTCTCGCGGTATTCAACCGTGAGAACACCAGGACCGGAGAATGAGACGCTCGCCCGATATCCGTTTCTCGCTTTGCAGATCGCGGATTTGTACATGGTCAACCAGCATGCCCCGCGACGAAGAAGAGATGGACCTGCAATTGTATTTTATTGTCTCTTCCGCTGCAGGGTTTCCGATAATAGTGGAGGCGGACTCGTCGGGTGAGCGGCAGACGAACGATTATCACGTCGACGCTAGGCGCAAAGCTAGTGGCGCTATCGGGGGACAGTCATCGCGCATGTCAGGTAGAGAGCCGGCGGCTCCGGGTTTTGTTCTGCCCAGGGCTGGCACGGTCGAGCTGCGCATCCCCAAGCACCCGGCCGTTGAGCTATGATCCGATCGTGGGCCTACCCGCCGTGAAAGGCTGATCAGATCGGCCCGTACCGGAAATCCCTAGGGACCCACTACGCCAGCTACACCACCCTATGGGACACGATCGATCGTCGAACTCCGTCGGCTTGATCAACGATGTTGGCGAAATGGCGCCAAGTCCCGCCAACGACGAAAAATCCGCGTTTCCGCGCGAAACGATATTCGAAATAGCAATTTATTCCGATCGTTTGAGAGCGAGCCCGTTTAGGCTTTTCCATCCCATCCTTGAGCAGCCATAAGCGCGGTGGATTTGATTACCTGTCATTCGGCTTGCAATATTGGCTCTGACGCAATTTTGGTGCAGCGCGTTCATTCTGCGGGAATGGAAAGTGCTGGGCTGGGATGCGGCAGGCATCGTGCGCACCGTCGGCCCCGACGCCAGCCCGGTGACGAGGTCTTCTATGCCGGTTCGATCACGCAACCGGGCACCAACATGGAGTTCTCGATGAGCGGATCGTCGGTCGCACGCCGTCATCGCTGGATTGGGCCGAAGCCGCGGCGCTGCCGCTAACCGCGCTCACCGCATGGGAGATGCTGTTCGATCGGCTCGATGTGACCAAGGCGTCCCGGGCAGTGCAAAGGCCATCTTGATCATTGGCGGCGCCGGCGGCGTAGGATCGATGACCGTCCAGACCGCACGGCAACTGACCGACCTCACCGTGATCGCCACGGCGTCGCGGCAAGAAACGCAGGCCTGGGTCACGGCGCTTGGTGCCCATCACGCCATCGACCATTCGAAGCCGCTTGCCGCGCAGTTGGCGGCCCTCGGGATCGATGCACCGGCTTTCGTCTTCTCGACCACGCATACAGAGTCGCATGTTCCAGCGATCGCCGAACTGATTGCGCCGCAGGGGCGCTTCGGCTTGATCGACGATCCCAAGGGGATTCGATATCATGGTGTTCAAGCGCAAGGCGTCTCGATCCACCACCAGCTGATGTTCACCCGGCCGATCTACGGTACGCCGGACATGGCCAGCAGGGCCGCATCTTGACCGAGGTCAGCCGCCTCGTTGAGGAAGGCAAGCTGCGCACCACGCTGACCGAGCGCCTCTCGCCGATCAACGCGGCCAATCTGAAGCAGGCCCACACGCTGCTTGAGACCGGCAAAGCCCGAGGCAAGGTCGTCCTCGAACGCTTCTGAGCCACCATCGGCCGCATTCGCATCGCAACCAAATCAATGTCGAAGCGGTGCGCTTCGGCGAAGGAGAACGCGCATGAACACCAAGTCCATCCCGACCGCCAATATCAACCGTGAAGCGGCCGCCGCGCTCGTGGCCGCGGCATTGGCAGCCGCGCGCGAGATCGGTATAGAGATCGCCGTTGCCGTCACCGACGCCACCGGCACCCTGCGTGCGTTCGAGCGGGCGGATGGCGCGCCGTTCCTCACCGCCTCGGTGGCTGAGGACAAGGCCTGGACCTCCGCATCCTTCGGATTCCCAACGCACGTCTGGAACGACTATGTCACCAACGACCCGAAGGTTGCACCGCTCGCCCATCTGCCGCGCATGGTCGCGGTACACGAACTCTTCTCGCGCTGTTGCTCCCTTGAGTCGCACGTCTGTTAGTTCGACATGTTGGTGTCAAGGAGCGCCAGAAGTGAGCGCACCAGTACTAGTCGCCGACGTCCGATCGTTGTCGTGGCGATACGCCCAGCTCCTATCAACTCGTAAAGCTTCGTGCGTCCCAAGCCGGTCACTTCGCATGCATCGTCAATCGTGCAGGTGAGCCGCTGGGCGAATGGCATTGTACTCGGTTCTGCGGCTTTCAGCGGCGGTTTGAATATTTCCGGACACCAAGGGCGACAAAGAAATTTGCGCGAATGCGCCACCGACAGTGAGGCATCGCGCCAAGGCTAGTCTGCTAGTGTCGACAGCAAATTCCCTAAGCGTTCGCCGCTGTTCACCAGCGTCTTATTCAACCATTATTCGACGAACGCGGCTGAAGGCAACCTAAGTGCCTGAGATTGCTGGCGCTCCCTAGGGGAATCGAACCCCTGTTTCAGCCTTGAGAGGGCCGCGTCCTAACCGCTAGACGAAGGGAGCGTTGGCTGCAGGGAATAGCCGTGAAATCGGCCTGCCGCAAGATGGCTTGTGGGGGCGGATGGCTCCATGGCAAACGCCGCAAAGCCGCATCTCGGCCCGAAAGCGGCGGAATCCCTGCCCGCCGGGCCGGTGAAATCGAATTCATCTGTTGCCCGGCTGCCGCGACGGCGCGATTAGACCCGCCGACCTGCCCGGCAGCCCCGCTTTTGACAAACGGCAGACCCAGAATACCTGCCTGATCCAAAACACCTGCCTGTGAAGTCACCGCGGCATCGACGTCTGATAGCATCACGGCATTCCTGATGCCGGGCCGGCCAGGCCAATCGCGAAAGGAACTTCCGAAAACAGCAAATCGCCTTCACGAGAAGGCCTTCACGAAATGCCTTGGGGCGGGGAATCCACGCGGCGATCCGAGCGAATGGAAATGTGTTCCGGCTCGCGCGCCGCACACAGGTCAACAGCTTGAACAGAGCGAGGGACGACCATGATCAAGGTAAAGATAAACGGCCAGGAACAGAATTGGGACGGCGATCCGGATCTGCCGCTGCTCTGGTTTATCCGGGACGAGGCAGGGCTGACGGGCACCAAATTCGGCTGCGGCCAGGCCCTGTGCGGCTCGTGCACCGTGATCATCGACAAGCAGGCGGTGCGCGCCTGCATCACCTCGGTTTCCGACGCGGCCGGCCGCGACGTCACCACCATCGAGGGCCTGCACCCGACCGGCGATCACCCGGTGCAGAAGGCCTGGCGCCAGGTCAATGTCCCGCAATGCGGCTACTGCCAGGCCGGCCAGATCATGCAGGCCGCCGCCCTGTTGATGGACAATCCAAAACCCAACCACGACCAGATCCGCGAAGCCATGGCGGGCAACATCTGCCGCTGCGGCTGCTACCAGCGCATTGAAAACGCCGTGCATCTCGCGTCGACGGGGGTGTGATCATGAATATCCTCACCAATCCCAAAAAGCTCCGCGGCTTCGAACGCCACTTCAAGGTCGAGAACGTCTCCCGCCGCAGCATCCTCAAGGGCCTCGGCATCGCCGGCGGCTTCGTGCTCGCCGCGCCCGTGATGTCGCGCACCGCCTTCGCCGCCTATGAGACCGGCGCCTCGAAAATGCCGCACGGCACCGTGGTCGATCCGCGCGTGTTCGTCTCGATCGCGCCCGACGGCATCGTCACCATCGTCGGCCACCGCGCCGAGATGGGAACCGGCGTGCGGACCAGCCTGCCGCTGATCGTCGCCGAGGAGATGGAAGCCGACTGGTCGCGCGTCCGGGTGCAGCAGGCGCCCGGCGACGAGGTCAAATACGGCAACCAGGATACCGACGGCTCGCGCAGCACGCGGCATTATCTGCTCCCGATGCGCCAGATCGGCGCCTCGGCGCGCACAATGCTGGAAGCGGCCGCCGCCAAACGCTGGGGCGTGCCGGCGGCCGAAGTGAAGGCCAGCAATCACGAGGTGGTCCACTCCGCCAGCGGACGCAAGCTCGGCTTTGGCGATCTTGCCACTGACGCCGCCAAGGAGCCCGTACCCGGCATCGAAGGCCTGAAGCTGAAGGACGCGAAGGATTTCCGCTATCTCGGCAAGGGCCAGATCGGCATCGTCGATCTCCACGACATCACCACCGGCAAGGCCCATTACGGCGCCGACACGCGCCTGCCGGGGATGAAATACGCCGTCATCGCCCGCCCGCCGGTGACCGGCGGCAAGCTGAAATCGTTCGATGCCACGGAGGCGATGAAGGTTTCCGGCGTCGAGAAGGTCATGGAAGTAAAGGGCTGGCCGTGGCCGTCCAAATTCCAGCCGCTCGGCGGCGTTGCCGTGATCGCGCGCAACACCGGAGCCGCCATCAAGGGGCGCGACGCGCTGAAGATCGTCTGGGACGACGGCGCCAACGGCAAATACGACTCGGTCTCCTACCGCGCCTCGCTGGAGGAAGCCGCGCGCAAACCGGGGCTGGTGGTGCGCAAGGATGGCGATGCCGACGCGGCGCTGAAGAGCGCCGACAAGATCATCACCGGCGAGTATTATTTGCCGCATCTGGCCCATGTCAGCATGGAGCCGCCAGTCGCGGTCGCCGACGTCAAGGGCGACAAATGCGAGATCTGGGCGCCGGTGCAGAGTGCCGGCGGCACGCGCGAGGACGTCGCCAAGACGCTCGGCATTCCCGAGGCCAATGTCACGGTCAATGTCACGCTGCTCGGCGGCGGCTTCGGGCGCAAATCGAAATGCGATTTCGCGATCGAGGCGGCGTTACTGTCGAAGGAACTCGGCACGCCGGTCAAGGTGCAATGGACGCGCGAGGACGACGTCCATCACGGCTTCCTGCACACCGTTTCGGTGGAACGCATCGAGGCGGGCCTCGACAAGAACGGCAGGGTGATCGCGTGGCGGCACCGCAGCGTGGCGCCGACGATCGCCTCGACGTTTGCGGCCGGTGCCAACCATGCGGCGGCGTTCGAACTCGGCATGGGGCTGATCGACAACCCGTTCGAGATCGCGAATCTGCAATGCGAGAACCCCGAGGCGGCCGCCCATACCAGGATCGGCTGGTTCCGATCGGTGTCGAACATCCCGCGCGCCTTCGCGGTGCAGTCGATGGTCGCCGAAATCGCGGCGGCGACCAAGCGCGACCCGAAGGAGATGCTGCTGGAGCTGATCGGATCGCCGCGGATCGTCAACCTGTCGTCGGTGAAGGACCCCTGGAACTACGGCGAGCCCTATGACAGTTATCCCATCGACACAGGTCGCCTGCGCAAGGTGGTCGAACTGGTCGCGGACAAGGGCGGCTGGGGACGGTCATTGCCGAAGGGCCATGGGCTCGGCATCGCCGCGCACCGGAGCTTTGTCAGCTATATCGCGACCATTGTCGAGGTCGCCGTTGACGACAAGGGCAAGCTCACGGTGCCGAGGGTCGACACCGCGATCGATTGCGGCACCTACGTCAATCCGGAGCGCATCGAGTCGCAGATCGAGGGCGCAGCGATCATGGGGCTGAGCCTTGCGAAATATGGCGAGATCACCTTCAAGGACGGCAGGGTGCAGCAGAGCAATTACGACGACTTCCCCGTGATCCGGATGGACGAGTCGCCGCTCGTGACCAACGTCTATATCGCGCCGCCCGGCCCCGACACGCCGCCCAGCGGCGTCGGCGAACCCGGCGTGCCACCGTTTGCGCCGGCGTTGATCAACGCGATCTTCGCCGCCACCGGCAAACGCATCCGGAATTTGCCGATCGGCAAGCAACTGGAGGCGTGAGGCGGAACGTTGACGAGCATCGGCCGTTTTCATCGATCTGACAGGAGCCAGGTCGATGAAAACCAGAATGGTGAAATGCGGGAGGCTCGCAGCCTTGCTGTCGAGTGTCCTTGTTTTTGGCGCGCAGGCCGCAAACGCATAGACCAGCGCGGCCCCCGACGCCACGGCAACGCGCCCGGCGAAAACGCCGCCGGATCAGACTCGATTACAACGAGCGGCCCGCCCGCCACCGCAACCAAACCACCGACGAAGCCAGCCGAGATCCGACCATCAAGCAAATGAACGAAGACGAGAAGTGGAAGGTCGATAGCAAGACGAAGTGACGGGTGACCAAATCGAAGCGGCGGGCGACGGAAAGAACGCAAGGCCTTCCAGCGATAGTGCGATGCGCGCCTCGGCTCCGACGATATCCCGATTTATCTGCCAGGGGTCGTCGCCGAGGACATAGGGCGAAAGCAAGCTCTCGAAGGTAACGTACTCCAAGTACAGCCGAATGCGGCTGATGAGTATAGCGCGTCGCCTATCAATCTAGCGGAGATGCAACTGTTGTCTCGCGGCACTGCAACTAACAATGGTTGATTCAGTGGCTCGTTTTTCAACGTCATGCTGACTCTGCAGGGCGGCGATCAACTCGACGAGCCATTTGCTGAATGTAGCATTCCAAATGTCGTTGTGGTTTGAAATGACATCCGAAGTAGTCGTCGCCACGATGAATGGGTTATGCTCCGCTCGTTTCTCGACCAACCGTCGCATACACAGCTCGGCGGTTCCGAATTGCTCTGTAATTGGGTGACCAAGAGCAGTCGGGCAACTGGCTTTGTCGAGCGAGTGGGTCCAAAACGGCTTGTAGTTGCCGAGTGTTTGCAACTCGCGCTCGTCACGCGCCAGCCCTAGCCACTGCCCTAGCGGAAATGCAAATCTGGTTGCCCAATCACCCTTTGACGAAATCGTCACCATTAGCGGAGCCTGAGCGCGAGAAAAGCATTCGCGACTACGAATAAATCCATCAATCGCCGAATATCTGGTCGCTTCAAATGCCGGGTTCAATAAAATGATTGCGTCGGACAGACCATCGATGACCCGATAAGAGTATCCGGGGAAGCCCGGATGGGCCAGGGCTACATCAGCAACAAGCGGCTGAGCGGTCGCTGAGTAAAGAATGCGAGCTCCGAAGCTGTGGCCGATCGCTATGAACTGGTCCTGCGGCCTTCTACTAGTTATCGAACCTATTGCACTATAGATTTCTGTAACCGATGAGCTTTGAGCGATACGATCGGCGTTAGTCTTTTTTACCCAGAACGTAAGGTTTTCGAACCATCTCCACAGAGGTGCCTCCGCATTCCAGCCTACGTAAATTCCCACAACATATCGTTTGCCGTCCTCCTTCCGTTTACCCTCTTCCTTCTTCCTTAGGTCATCGATCAATTTTTTGAAATTCTCCAGATCAGTATCGTCGCTATCGGCATTGTGTTTCCAACCGTGAACGTAAAGGACAGCCAATTTTGGAAGAGGAATAGCGTCAGGCCTGACGTCCACTTTGAACGAGTCGAAGGGTACTGGTCGGTCCCAATTCAACTCATAGAGGACATTTGTAAGTTGGCAACGGTTTGCAAACTCGCCTGAATTTGTAAGACGAATGATTTTAAATCCATCTGTAGGACGCGGAATTTGTGGCGGATCGATTGACGGATTTCGAAGATGTTCATCACATTGATTCTGCTGACCGGGCCGCGGCTCGTCCACATTGAAATAGAATGTTGAAACCACGTAGCAACAAAAAGCTGCCACAAGACCGGGAAGATATTTACGGGTCCAACGAGCAATGATCGCCTGTGCCAAAAGCACGAATTTCATTTTCGAACTCCCCCAGAAGCTTCTAGGGATAGCAAGTTCCTGGCGCATCTACCAATGATAGTCGATACCTTTCGGACATAACCCGATCATTCACTCAGCCATTTCGGACAGGAGCTCGCTCGTCCTGTCTTGCCAAACGGTGTCCAACGCTTTGCGCCATGAACGGCCGACGCGCCATTCGTCTCGCTTTCTTGACCGACTTGCGACGGCATGAAAGCCGACCAGCTCAGCGCTGGTGCGCATCAGGCAATCGACTTGACCACAGATGTGGGCGTGATTGACGCCGATCGCGGCGAACGCGTTTGCTCGGGGGTTTTCTTCCTTGGTAGCAGCCGATGCAGGATGCGTACGAGGCCGTCAGCCTTCAAGCCCGTGGTGACGATCAATAGACTTTAGGACAGCTGAAACGAACGCCTCAAGGCTCACTCACAAACTTCAGCTTCCCTGCCGGTTTCAGCGTCTTGGCATCAAATGTGCGGATTTCGGTCACGCCGCCTATATCAAGGGTCAGGACCAGCCGGTCGCCGGCGACGGCGGTCGAGGTGATGCGGGCGCCCTTTGGCAGCGGCGCCGTGATATCGGTCAGGACAGCGGGACTTCCCTCGCCGCGGTAAAGACGGTAGCCAACGGCGATCAGCACCACGGCAACCGCGAGCGCCGAGGTCAGGCCTGCGATCAGCATCATCCGCCGCACCCGCGCAAACAGCGCGGCCTGCTCGGGGGTCGGTTCGGGCGCAACGGTATCGGTCATGCAGAGGCTCTTCTTTGGAACAAGGCAAGTCGTCGAGTAGCACGCCGAACAACGGCGAGAGATTGGAGGTCACCGTCGGCGGCGACGAGGGATCGCCCCGGCTCGACCGCGTGCTCGCGGTGCTTCGCCCGGAACTGTCGCGGTCCCGCCTGAAGGCGCTGATCCTCGCCGGTTCCGTCACCGCTGATGGCGCCCCCATCCGCGACCCCGCTTATCATGTCGCGAAAGGCGATACGATCACAATCGACGTCCCCGAGGCCGTCCCGCCGGAGCCCAAGGGCGAGGATATCGCGCTCGATATCGTGTTCGAGGACGACGACATTATCGTCATCGACAAGCCGAAAGGCCTCGTCGTGCATCCCGCCGCCGGCCACGAGACCGGCACGCTGGTGAACGCGCTGATCGCCCATTGCGGCGCCAGCCTTTCCGGCATCGGCGGCGTCCGCCGCCCCGGCATCGTGCACCGGCTCGACAAGGACACCACGGGATTGATGGTCGTCGCCAAGAACGACCACGCGCATCAATCGCTGACGGCGCAATTCGCCGACCATGGCCGCACCGGGCCGATGCGGCGTGGCTATCTGGCCTTTATCTGGGGCGTGCCGAACCGCCAGCGCGGCACCATCGATGCACCGATCGACCGGCATCCGTTTGCCCGCGAGAAAATGGCGGTGCGCGACAGCGGCCGCGAGGCCATCACCCATTGGGAGCTGCAGGCCACCTTTAATGGCCGGGACGGCAAGCCGGTCGCCTCGCTGCTGGCCTGCCAGCTCGAGACCGGACGTACCCATCAGATCCGGGTGCATCTCTCCCATATCGGCCACCCCCTGATGGGCGATGCCGTCTATGGCCCGCACTTCAAGACCAAGGCGGGGCAGCTTCGGCCCGGGGCTCAGACCGCCCTGGCGGCCTTGGGACGGCAGGCCCTGCACGCTTACCGGCTTACCTTGGAACATCCGCGGACCGGGGAACTTTTGCACTGGGAGGCGGCTTTGCCGGAGGATTTGCTTCTCCTGCAGGGGGCCCTCGAAGCGGCGCTATGACGCAGGCCCTTCAGAAAACCCACGTTATGCCAACAGGTTATGGCTGACACACGGGGACGTGACGTCAGCAATCCTTCCCTATCGAGCCCCATTTGGTGTATGTTGCACCTGCGTTGAATATCCAACGCGGAACATCGCAGCCCGGCTGGCTTTAACCCAGCGGCCGCCTGCCTGGCCCGCCGCTATCGGGGGCCTGAACCACTGGAGGGCGCTAAAATGGCCCGTACAGCTACATTACCGGTTCTCAATGGAGAATCCGGTCTTTCCCGGTACCTCGCCGAGATCCGGAAATTTCCGATGCTGGAACCCCAGCAGGAATACATGTTCGCCAAGCGTTGGCGTGAACATGACGATCGCGACGCGGCACATCACCTTGTCACCAGCCATCTCCGGCTCGTCGCCAAGATCGCCATGGGCTATCGCGGCTACGGCCTGCCGATTTCCGAGGTCGTCTCGGAAGGCAATGTCGGCCTGATGCAGGCGGTCAAGCGGTTCGAGCCTGAAAAGGGCTTCCGACTCGCTACCTACGCCATGTGGTGGATCAAGGCGTCAATACAAGAGTACATCCTGCGTTCGTGGTCGCTCGTGAAGATGGGCACCACCGCGAACCAGAAGAAGCTGTTCTTCAACCTGCGCAAGGCGAAGAGCAAGATCTCCGCGCTGGACGAGGGCGATCTCCGCCCCGATCAGGTGGCGATCATTGCCAAGCGCCTCGGCGTGACGAATCAGGACGTGATCGACATGAACCGCCGCCTCGGTGGCGACGCGTCGCTCAACGCGCCGATTCGCGACGACGGTGAAGCCGGCGAATGGCAGGACTGGCTGGTCGATAACTCGCCCAACCAGGAAGCCATCATGGCCGAGCACGAGGAGTTCGATCACCGCCGGCAGGCGCTGAACGGCGCCATCGGTGTGCTCAACCCGCGCGAACGCCGCATCTTCGAGGCGCGGCGCCTGGCGGAAGAGCCGATGACGCTGGAAGACCTCGCCGCCGAATTCGGTGTGTCGCGAGAGCGCGTGCGGCAGATCGAGGTCCGTGCTTTCGAGAAGGTGCAGTCGGCCGTCAAGGGCACGATCGCCCGGCAGGAAGCCGCCGTCCTGGAAGCCGCGCACTAATCGCGCAGCCAAGACGATGAACGACGAAAGCCGGCGGCAACGCCGGCTTTTTGTTTTTGGGGGTGTGGTGGTGCGCCGCCTCAACACCACCGCTGTCGTCCCCGCGAAGGCGGGGACCCATATGCCGCAGCCGATGTGAGAGGGGCAGTGTTAGTTGCCTTTCTTGCTACGTCGCATCAATGAACATTTGTGGCTATGGGTCCCGGCTCAAGGCCGGACGACGAATACTCGAGCCGGACGATGACAGCGGCCTCAATCGAGCTTGCCGCAACACGTTACCTCGTGTACGTCCTGCCGCCCGGCGCAATACCGCGCCGCTTGGTTCAGCGCACGCAAGGGAGGCGGCATGAAAAGCAGATCGATACGTTGCGACCGCCGCCACCCACCGGTGACCGGCGATCGGTCATGAGCTGAACGCCGCTTCGCGGCTGTTCTTCCATCCATTCTGGTTACGAGGGGCGTGACGCGACACGGCGTCGCGCCGTGTCGTCATGTATCTGCGGTTCGTTACACCGCTCGTCCACCCGCGCAGCCGTGTGGAGAGCGGCTTCTTTCGTGCGTCCTGGTATATCGACCGGAACGACTGTCCCGGCTGGATTCGACAGGAACTGTCGGACCAGTTCGACTGGTTCGCGCAGCATCTGCCGATTCCCGGGCGTATCGCGCGACACTTCAAGCGGCGCGATACGATCTGGGGCATTTGCTGGTTCGATCCCGAGGCCCGCGAGGCGGTCAGCCGCGCGCGCTACTGCGCCTGGCTGCTTGAAGAGGGTGGCCTGCCGGTGCGCACGATCACGACCTCGCGCGAGCGTGAAGTGATCTGGCGCGATGCGCATCAGATCGTCACCAAGCCTTCGGCAGACTTGCCCAAGGCGTTCTCTTGAGCGTGGGAAGGCCGATCAACGGCGAAGGCCGGCGGCAACGCCGGCTTTCGTTTTCGGGGGGAGATGTTTCACAACCGCCAATGTCGTCCCGGCCTTGAGCCGGGACCCATGGCCACCGGCCTCAATTGTCCTGAAGAGTATCAACTCCGACCGCTCAAAATCGAGAAGCCGCGGAGTATGGGCCCCGGCTCAAGGCCGGGGCGACGAGGTTCAATAATACGTCCGCAAATAATCCGCCATGCTGGTCGGCTGGTTGAGCGCATTCCAGTCATAGGGATCGCCGTACGGCAAGGCGCTGGCCTGGGTCTTGTCGTCGGGCGCGACATTGTCGGGCTGATCAACGTTTTGCCAGGATATCGCGATAGCCCCGGTAATTGGCCCCAGTGCCGATGAAGATGCGCCGAGGAGCTACTCCCCCCACTCGCGCGCCAGCTTTGCGAGCTCACAGCCTTCGCAATAGCGGGCGTCCTTGTAGTCGATCCAGTTATGCGCGTAGACGCGATCGAGTGGGATACCGTAGCGCGCGCGCAGCACCTTGACCAGGATGCGCCACGCCGCGATTTGCGCCTCGGTGGGGCCGCGCGTCACATCGGGGAAATTGCCGGCGAATTCCACGCCGACCGAATTGCTGCCGATGACCTGGCGAAAGGTCGGGCCGTTATCGATGTATTTGTTGTCGTTGCGGTTGCCGCCGTCGCCATGGGTCGGGACGAGATTTTCCGCCACCGCCCAGTACACGGTGCCGTCGGTTTCGACCCAGACCATGACGCCGCGCCGGGTCGGGTTTTTGGCTTGCGCCTGCGCGCCGCCGCGGGCCGAACCGGCCGGGCCTTCGGTCTGGTGCACGATGATGTTGCGCCAGGGATGGGCCTTGGCGATGTCGCCCCATGGCGCCAGCCACACCATTTTCAGACCGGGGATATCGGGCGTGCCGGACGATCGCGCGATGGCGGCAAGGTCGGGCGTTTGGGCGAGTGCGGGAAAAGCGAACGCGACGGCGCAGAGCACGATCGCAAGATGGCGGTGGTTCATGCGCGGGGATCCCGTGGCGTCCCCTTGAGTAACATGCTTCAGGCGCGATTGCGCAAGCCCGCATCGGGCACAAGGGCAATGTCGATCCCGGGCGCCAGCGGCGGCGCGGGCTCGTAGGCCGCAAGCCGGTTGCGGCCGCCCTTCTTGGCGTCGTAGAGCGCGTGGTCGGCCGCCGCGATCAGGCGATCGGGGAATGCGCCCATTTCCCGGGTCCACTGCGCGACACCGATCGAGACCGAGATCGGGATATCGGCGCCCACGCATTGCTCGGCGTCGGCGCGGCATACTTCCAGCACCCGGCGCGCGATCATCGTGCCTTCGCGCAAGGTCGAGGACGGCAGCACGATGCAGAATTCGTCGCCGCCGGAGCGCGCCAGCATGTCGCCGGGGCGCAAGCGGGTTTGCGCCATCAGCGTGAAATGCTGCAGGCAGGCATCGCCGGCGGCATGGCCGTGGGTGTCGTTGATGCCCTTGAAGCCGTCGAGGTCGATCACCAGCAGCGCAAAGGGCTGGTTGCTGCGTTCCGAGCGGGCGCACTCCTCGGTCAGGCGCTGCACCAGATGGCGGCGATTGCCGACGCCGGTGAGGTCGTCGAGCAGCGCCAGATCGGCGACTTCGTTGCGCAGATGGTCCATCGCCATCAGCAGGAAGCCGAAATTCAGCGCCATCGACAGGAATACCAACATCAGGATCACCACCGACTGCATCGAATTGAAATGCATGTAGGTGACGCCGCCGGCGATGCCGCCGATCAGCCGGATGGCGTAAATGGCAATGATCAGGCTGGCGACGATGGCGGCCAGCCGCGCGCCGGGATTGAGGCGGCCATCATGCGGGGTCAGCAGCAGCTTGACGCTCAGCGCCAGCGGGAGAATCTGGGCGACGGAGAAAATGGCGATGCGCACGGGCGCGCTGTCATAACCGAACATGAAGAACGACAGGCCGGCCAGGGTCAGCCCCATCAGCAGCCAGGTGGCGCGCCACGAGACCGGTCTGTCGAAGAATTTCTGGACACCCATCGCCGCGAAACAGAGGGCCGCCGTCATCGCGGTGCCGGCGATCAGCAACGGCCAGAGTGCGTCCGTCGCCACCCGCAGCATCGCAACGGCCGCGCCTGTCGCCGCCAGGAACGAAGAGCCGGCCCAGTGTCGCGCGGGATAGAATGACGGATAGCTGTGGATCACGTAGGCCCAGATCAGGCCGAGCGCGAGAAAATTGATGACGAACACCGTCCACAGCGTCGGAACGCTCAGCATCGCGAACCCGGGACCTTTGCGATCCCGTCTCCCCTGTTAGATCGCCCCACCAGATCGCTCGAGGCTTTCACCTCCGCGGGCGTTTCCCCGATCGACAATCCCCGTTGTCTTACGGACTGAACGTGCGCCGGGGGCGCTTAACGGAGTCTCACCGCCGCCGGCTAATCAACGCCGTGGTTTTAAATTGATGAAGAGCCGCGCGTTCGGGCATCGTTAAGCATGACGTGCGCGGCGTGGGGTGATGGGTTTTGGCGCAAAAAAACGTCAAAATGCATAACAGCTGTGGATAACGTCACGACGGCGGCGTGACAGCACGCGGCAGCGGCCCACGAATCTGTTGCAATTGCAATCGAGGATGTTGCGAGGTTGGCCCTCCGCCAAGCATGCCTCGGAGTCGCGTTTCAATCCATGAAAACCTTGAGAGGATACTATGGCTAAGAAAGCGAAGAAGGCGAAAAAGGCGAAGAAGGCGAAGAAGGCCAAGAAGTCGAAGAAGTGAATTTCGGCCCGGGTGGGGTGCTCAGCTCCGCCCGGGCTTCCAATTTGAAAACAGCGGGCCGCGGGCCCGCTTTTTTGTTTCCGGGATCATCGCCCGCCCCGCCTGGCGACGTCGCTACCGCTCCGCAAAAGCCAGCTTGGCGCCCAGTGCGGCGAAGCCGGCGGCAAAGCTGCGGCGCAGCCAGGCCATCACCTTCGGCCGGCTGATGACGCGGTCGCGGACGCCGGCCGCGAACAGGCCATAGAGCGCGAACACCGCAAACGTCATCGCCATGAACACCCCGCTCAATTCCAGCATCCGCGCCAGCGGCCAGGCCTCGTCGGCAGCGATGAACTGCGGCAGGAACGCCAGGAAGAAGATCGACAGTTTCGGGTTGAGGATGTTGATCAGGATCGCCGTGACGATCACCCGCCGGTTCGATCGCCCCCCGGCCGGCCGGGCGTTGATCGCCAGCGCCCCGGTCTCGCGCAGCGCCTGCCAGGCCATATAGAGCAGATACACCACCCCGCACCATTTCAGCGCCGCAAACGCCAATGCGCTGGTGTGCATGATCGCGGCGAGCCCGAGCATCGCAGCCATCATCTGCGGCACGATCCCGAGCGTGCAGCCAAGGGCGGCCGCGATCGAGGCGCGCCCGCCTTGCGTCAGCGCCACGGCCAGCGTGTAGAGCACGCCGGTGCCGGGGGATGCGACCACGATCAGCGTGGTCAGCAGGAAGGACCAAGTCATCGGCAAAATTCCCCCCAAATTTCCCCCATGGGCTCGCCGAAGCTTAAGCGAAGGCGGCAAGCCTGGCCATGGCGAATTGGCGTGCCCGCTACGCCTCGCCCATCCGGCTCCAGGCGCTCGTCATCTTTTCCGCCTCGCGGATCACGTCCAGCGGCGCCCACGGCTTGGTCCAGAATTTCGCGCCGTCCGGCAGCTCCTGCCGCAGCGGATTGCCCGAGGTGATGATCACATCGATATCCGGATTGAATTTCTTGGCGACATAAGCGAGCTCCACGCCGTTCTTGTGGCCGGCGAGCTGCACGTCGGTCATCATCAGGACCAGGCTGGCGCCGGCTTCTTCCAGCACAAGTTCGGCGGCCTCCGCGCTTTCGCATTCGATCACCTCCATGTCGCTCTCCTCCAGCAACAGGCAGATCATTTCCCGTTGCATCGGATCGTCCTCGACGACGAGTGCGGTCGCGCGATACGGCTTCGATTGTCCCATAGGTCGCCTCCCTTGATGGACATAACGGGGGGTTAAGGTCCGAAACGGCCATATGGTTCAGTTCCAATTTGCGGAGCATGATGGAACCCGGTAGGCAACGCCTCCTGCCCGTTTTTTCATCTGCTGGAGCTGACCTCGTATGACCCAAATCAATGGATCGGCCGCAGCCTTGACCGGTGCGGCCAGCGGCATCGGCCGCGCGCTGGCGCTGGAATTGGCCGCGCGCGGCTGCGATCTGGCGCTCGCCGATCGCGACGAGGCGGGGCTGCAATCGGTCGCCGCCGAGATCGCGACGACGCAGCAGCGCAAGGTCTCGACGCACCGCGTCGATGTCGGCGAGCCCGGCCAGATCGCGGAATTCGCCGAAGCCGCCGGCGCCGCGCATCCGAAGCTGAACATCGTCATCAACAATGCCGGCGTCGCCCTGCTCGGCCAGTTCAGCGAGATCGAACAGGCGCAGATGGACTGGCTGTTCAACATCAATTTCTGGGGCACGGTGCACGGCACGCGCGCGTTCCTGCCGATCCTGGCGAAGCAGCCGGAAGCGCATATCGTCAATCTCTCCTCGATCTTCGGCATCATCGCGCCGCCCGGCCAGACCGCGTATTGCGCGGCGAAGTTCGCGGTGCGCGGATTTTCCGAGAGCCTGCGGCACGAGCTTGCGATGGCGAACAGTCCGGTGCGGTTGTCGGTGGTGCATCCCGGCGGCGTCGCCACCAACATCGCGCGCAATTCGCGCACCGGCGCCGGCGTCACCGACAATACCCGCCGCGCGCAATCGATCGACCGTTTCGATGCGGTTGCCAAGACCACGCCGCAGGCCGCGGCCCAGCGCATCATCCTCGGCATCGAGAAGAACCAGCCGCGGATTTTGATCGGCAACGACGCCTGGTTCATGGATCTGCTGCAACGGTTTCGCCCCGCGACGTATTGGACGGTGTTGGCCAAACGGCTGGAGAAGGCGATGAATGCGGGGAAGGTTTCGTAAGCCGGGCGACATACATGAGATGTCGTCCCGGCGAAGGCTGGTGCCTTCCCCCTCCCCTTGCGGGAGAGGGTTAGGGAGAGGGGTGGCGGCATCGGGACTGCCCGTGTGGCCCCCTCTCCCCCGCAAGGGGGGAGGGAGCGCACTGTACGTGTCGCTCGCATTGCGATTCAAGTTTCAAAGAGCAGATACACCTTCGCCTTCTCGCGGCGCGTTGCGTCCGAGCTTTGCTGGAAAATTCCCGCCCTCTTCAAACAGAGGGCGCAGGGAAGACCGGGTGCGCGCTGCACCCGCGGTCTCATGTGCGTCGTGCACAAAACAAAATGCACATGAGCATACAGGTCCAGCGGAGAACACCCGGCCTTCCCTGCGCAATGGCTTTACGGCGTCGAACGCCCCCAGGTGCATTGACGCCAGCAACGCGACGTCGGGACCACACGCTTTTGCCGTACGCCTCCGCCACGATCGTCTCCGTGACATCGGCGTCCACCGCAACCCGCCCCTCGTTGTGACGATGGCCAACGCCCCTCTGAGTGGGACGGGATGGGCAAATTCGTAGAGATGATTTGCCCGACGAGAAAAGCGGAATTTTGCCCGTCGGGTTAATTTGTCGCACGGCTATCTCCCCGTCATTGCGAGCGTAGCGAAGCAATCCATGCCTCGGCTTGCAGCCATATGGATTGCTTCGTTCGCAATGACGGAGATGGATTCGCAGGGCCGGTAAGCGCAGCGTAACCCGCCGCATGGGAGACGAAGAGGATGGGTTACGCTTCGCTAACCCACCCTTCGCGATTGGCGCCCTACCGCCCGACCAGTTGATCGGCAAAATACCCGATCGTCTTGCGATAGATCGTGGCCCTGTTCCACTCGCGCATCGCCTCGAAGTTCGCGGTGCCCTCGCCGTAGGGTTGGCCGTTCTTGAAGCCGGAGACGTGCAGGAGGTTGGCGGTCGAGGCGAGCACATCGGGGACACTGTGGCGCAAATCGACGTGGCCGTTGCCGTCGAAATCGACGCCGTATTTGATGTAGGACGACGGCAGGAATTGCGTCTGGCCGATTTCGCCGGCGAAGGCGCCGATCAAATCACCCAATGGGAGATCGCCGCGCTGCACGATCTTCAGCGCCGCGAGCAATTCGCCCTGGAACAGTTCGGTGCGGCGGCAGTCATGCGCCATGGTGGCCAGCGTCCGGATCACCGGCATCTTGCCGATGTCGCCCTTGCCGAAATCGGATTCCAGCCCCCAGATCGCCACCACGATCTGCGGCGGGACGCCGAATTGTTTTTCGATCCGCGCCAGCAGCGAGCCGTGCTTTTGCAGCATCTGCCGGCCCATGTTGATCCGCCCCGGGCCGACGCGGGTCGAGACATATTGCTCGAACGTCTTGTTGAAGGTGCCGCGCTGGCGGCGGTCGAATGCCAGCACCTTCGGATCCGGCGTCACTCCCGACAGCGCCTGGCTGATCACGGCCTGCGAAACGCCCGCTGCCGCGGCCTCCTGCGACATCGCCGCGAGGAAGGCGTTGAAGTCGCCGCCGCAGCGCGCGGCCTGGGCCGGGCTGGCGGCGACGGTGATGGCGCTGAACAAGAAGGCCAAAACAAATTTGCGCATGCGAATCCCTTGTGTGTTCCGGTGCCGATCATGCCATGAGAAAAGGGCGTGGGCTAATTTTCGTCGTCCCGGCCTCGGGACCCATACGCCGCGGCCGGCGTTGTGGGAAAAGGAAGACAACGCCTTTCGTGCAACAACAACTACGGCCTGTGGTTATGGGTCCCCCCGATGTGCAATTGCACATCTGAGGTCAAGCCCGGGACGACAATCATCGTGGCTACACCGCGTCCTTCACTCACTGCCCCCGTCAATCTGCCGTCCCATCAGCGCGATCGCCTTCTGATAGACGCCCGCCGCGTTCCAGGCCTGGATGGCGGCGAAGTTGGGCTGGCCGGGCTGGTAGCCGGCACCCGCTTGCCAGCCATGGGCTTTCAAAAAGTTCGCGGTCGAGTTCAGCGCGGCGGCGGCGTTTTCCAGATTGCCGGTGCCGTAAGCCAAAATCGCCTTGGGCATGAACTGGGTCTGGCCGACTTCGCCATGCATGGAGCCGCGTTGCGACGGCGACAGCGCGCCGCGATCGATCAATTGCAGCGCCGCGTAGAGGTGCTCGGTGAAATAGGCCGAGCGGCGGCAGTCATAGGCCAGCGTCGTGATCGACGACAGCATGTTCTGGTTGCCGCGCTGGCTGCCAAAGCCGGTCTCCATGCCCCAGATCGCGAGCAGCGGCCCGGGCGGCACGCCGTAGCGCTGCTGGATCGAGGCGAACAAGGCGGCCTGCGAGTTCTTCAATTGACGTCCCTTGGCGACGATGGTGGTGGCGCCGCGCTTGGCGAGGAATTGATCGAGCGATAATTGAAAGCTGCGCTGGCCGCGATCGGCATTGATGGTCGCCTGCGCGTAAGTCGTCGCCATCAGGGCCTGGATGGTCGAGGCGCCGATGCCCTTGGCCCGCGCCTCGCCAGCGAAGGCCTGCTTCCAGGCCTCGAAGCCGGCCGCAGAGCTGCCACATGTCGCGACATTGGCTTGCGAGTTCAGGGATATCAGGAGCAGCGCCAGAACGGAAAAAACAGCGGCAAGGGCATGGCGGAACAATTGCATGGGTAAACCATCTCTGGTGGGTGCGCCGGAATATCAGCTCTGCTTCTAGCACGTCCGCCCGATCACTTCGAGCGTTGCGGCGAAATGACTTGGCCGATATCTTTTCTTGAAAACGCTGCAATTGAAACAGCGGGAATTGAAATAGCTGGAATTTCGGATGGCCTCATTCATCAACCGACTCCTGGTCCTGACAGCCTTTGCCCTGCTCGCGCCGGCGGCCTCGGCGCAAACCCGCGACGTGGCGGGCTCAAAGGATTTCCCCGGCATCGGCCGCTTCGCCGGCAGCGTCATCTCGGGGCATCAGGTGAGGAATTTCGATGTCGCGCGGATGCAGGCCGCGCCCTTCAAGGACGGCAAGCCGTCGGACACGCCACGGCTCGAAGGCCGCATCACCCGCATCGCCTATCGCACGGGCGCCGGCCCCTCGATCACGGAAGTCTCGCGGAATTTCGAGACCCAACTGACAAAGGCCGGATTCGCCCCGCTGCTCGATTGCGACACCGACGCCTGCGGCGGCATACCCTTCACCGAGGCGATCGAGGCGCTGCCAATCCCGCAGATGTGGGTCGACGGTTTCAACTATCATTACTTCGCCGGCAGGAAGACCGAGAACGGCCGCGCGACCTATGCCAGCGTACTCGTCAGCGAGAACAATCACGAGATTTACACGCAGCTCACGGTCGCCGAACTCGGCGCGATCGAAAACAAGATGGTGGATGCGGATACGATGGCCAAGGGCCTGCGCGAGGCCGGCCGCATCGCGCTCTATGGCATCTATTTCGACACCGACAAGGCGGTCATCCGACCCGAAAGCCGCCCCACCCTCGACCAGATCGCAAAGCTGCTGGCCTCGCAGGTGTCGCTCAGCGTCTACATCGTCGGCCACACCGACAGCCAGGGCCCCTACACCTATAATCTCGACCTCTCGCGTCGCCGCGCCGAGGCGATCGCTCAAGAGCTGGTGAAGACCTATCACATCGGCGCGCCGCGGCTGCAGACCGCGGGCGTGGCGCATCTGTCGCCGGTGGGGTCGAATGCCAGTGAGGCGGGACGGGCGTTGAACAGGCGGGTGGAGCTGGTGGCGCCGTAGGGCGATAGGGGCAAGGGAACAGGCGTTGAAATTTCGCTCGGGCCGGGCCTCGAATTTGCACCGCAATTTGCTTTGACAGCGGCGCGCTTATCGACCAAAAGCCCGCATGGCCAAGAAACCCGGCACCAATCCCAAAGGCGAATTCGCCTTTTTCAATGTCGTTTATGAAGACGACACCCAGCGCTCGAACCGGCGCGTGCCTTCCGAACTGCTCGGCGGGCTCGACGGCGACGAGCCGGCGCGTGCCTACATCCTCGAACAGGATCGCGAGATCGCCGAGAAAAGTGGCCGCACGCCGCTGGAGATCAAGAGCATCAGCCGGGTCGGGGCGAAGAAGAAGTAAATTCCAGTCTGCATATGATCGTCATGCCCGGGCTCGTCCCGGGCATCCACGTCTTGGCTTCCAGCAGGAAAGACGTGGATGGCCGGGTCAAGCCCGGCCATGACAGCGTAGACGTTGCGCGCGCCTCACCAACGCCCCTTCCGGCTGTTCCAGGCGAACAGCACGTCCGCAAAACGGTCATACGCGAACCGCGTCACCGGCGGCATCGCCGGGTTGCCGAACAGCGAGGCCAGCCAGCCCTCGCCCTTTGTGACGCGCCAGATCGCGATCGCGACGTCGGCGCCGACGATCAGGCGGCCGCTCATCGCGGCGCGCAGCTCGTGGCAAAGCGCGTGCGGGCGTGGACAAAGCCCTGCGTGTTGATCTTGTTGTCTTCGATGGCATCCAACATGGCGAGCGCCAGCTTGCGGCATTCCTCGCGGGGCGATGGCGGTTGCGCGGACGGCATGCCGGCCGGGCCGCAGGTCTGCACGACGGCCTCATAGACACGGCGATAATCCGGCGTGTTGTCTTCGTTGGCGTCGAGCATCGCGATGAGCGACAGCGCGCCTTGGCGGCACGGACCGGTGCCGCTGCGTCTTGTCTGCTGCGCGTGTGCGGATGCGAGGGTGCCACATACGAGAATGGCGACCACGAGGGTCGCCATTCGGGAATACATCTGCCGGGAGATCGTCATCGTCCAGCTTCTCGATCGATGCCCGGGTCTAGCCCGGGCATGACAGTCGGAATTCAGTTGTCGAGGAAACTCCGCAGCTTCCGCGAGCGCGACGGATGCTTGAGCTTGCGCAGCGCCTTCGCCTCGATCTGGCGAATACGTTCGCGGGTGACGCTGAACTGCTGGCCGACTTCTTCCAGCGTGTGGTCGGTGTTCATGCCGATGCCAAAGCGCATGCGGAGCACGCGCTCTTCACGCGGCGTCAGCGAGGCCAGCACCCGCGTGGTGGTCTCGCGCAGGTTGGACTGGATCGCGGCGTCGATCGGCAGGATCGCGTTCTTGTCCTCGATGAAATCGCCGAGATGCGAATCTTCCTCGTCGCCGACCGGCGTTTCGAGCGAGAGCGGCTCTTTCGCGATCTTCAGAACCTTCCGCACCTTCTCCAAGGGCATGCCGAGCTTTTCGGCGAGCTCTTCCGGCGTCGGCTCGCGGCCGATCTCGTTGAGCATCTGGCGGCTGGTGCGCACGATCTTGTTGATGGTCTCGATCATGTGCACGGGGATGCGGATGGTACGCGCCTGGTCAGCGATCGAACGTGTGATCGCCTGCCGGATCCACCATGTGGCGTAGGTCGAGAACTTGTAGCCGCGGCGGTATTCGAATTTGTCGACCGCCTTCATCAGGCCGATATTGCCTTCCTGGATCAGGTCGAGGAATTGCAGGCCGCGGTTGGTGTATTTCTTGGCGATCGAGATCACGAGACGCAGATTCGCCTCGACCATTTCCTTCTTGGCCTGGCGGGCTTCGCGCTCGCCCTTCTGCACGCCGTGCACGATCTTGCGGAATTCGCCGATCTCGAGCCCGGTGAGGGCCGCCAGCGACTGGATCTCGTGGCGCAGGTCCTTGATGCGGTCCTTTTCGTGGTGGACGAAATTCTTCCAGCCTTTTGCCGAGAGTTTCGAGACACGGTTGAGCCAGCGCGGATCGAGCTCCGAGCCCTGGTAGTTGCGCAGGAAGTCCTCGCGCGCGACGCCGTGGCTGTCGCCGAGGCGCAGCAGGCGGCCTTCGAACGAGACCAGCTTCTTGTTGATGTCGTAGAGCTGCTCGACCAGCGAATCGATACGGGCCTGGTTGAGCCGCAGCGACTTCACCTCGACGATGATTTCGTCCTTCAGCTTCCTGTATTTGCGCTCCTGCGAGGGCGACAGCGACGGCCCCTGCGAGCTGCTTTCGAGCTGGTTCTGGATATCCTGCTCTTGCAGCTTGCGCAGCTTCTTGTACTCGGAGGCGATCTTGTCGAAGGTCTCGACCACCTTCGGCTTCAGCTCGGCCTCGATGGCCGCGAGCGACATCTGGTTTTCGAACTCGTCGTCGTCCATGTCGCCTTCGGCGGCGGCCTCGGCGGGATCCTTTTCTTCCGTATCGGCATCACCGGCGGGCGCGGCGCGGAACGGGGTCGGCGCCGGCGGGGCGGCCGGCGGCGCGACATGCGCGGGCGCTGCCGCTGCGCCATTGCCACCCGCGACCGGCTGGCCATCGGGGCCGACCGGAGCGGCGATCAGCGCCGGGTTCATGTTGTTCTTGGCGTCGGGGCCGGCATAGGTGGCTTCGAGATCGATGATGTCGCGAAGGAAGATCTTGCCTTCGTTGAGTTCGTCGCGCCAGATGATGATGGCCTGGAAGGTCAGCGGGCTTTCGCAGAGACCCGCGATCATCGCCTCGCGGCCGGCCTCGATGCGCTTTGCGATCGCAATTTCGCCCTCGCGCGACAGCAGTTCGACCGTGCCCATCTCGCGCAGATACATGCGCACGGGATCGTCGGTGCGCTCGCCGGGCTCGGATTTCTTGACCTCGGTGACGGCCTTCTGCGTGACCTCGACGAGTTCGTTGTCGGTCTCGTCGTCGGCCTCTTCCTTCTCGTCCTCGCTATCGGCCTCTTCGGCTTCGGACACATTGATGCCCATGTCCGAGAGCATCGACATGATGTCTTCGATCTGTTCGGGCGAGGTGGTGTCGGACGGCAGGACTTCGTTGAGCTGATCGAAGGTCACGAAGCCGCGCTTCTTGGCCTGCTTGATCATCTTCTTGACGGCGGCATCCGACAGGTCGAGCAACGGCGACGGCGCGTCGGGCGAGTCCTTCTCGGGGGCATCCGCTGCCTTGTCGTCTTTTTCCTTGTCCTTAACCTGCAGCGTCTTTGCCTTGGTGGCCATTCATCAAGCTCCCGAAACGCGCTCATGCAGGATGCGGGTGCCGCATCTGCAAACGAAAAGTAAGTCACCAAACGCGACGCCGGTTCTTCGAACCGACATCCCGCTTTATCTTTTATTTTGGCGCGTGATCTTTCGGAAAACCGGTATCCATTTTTCCGGACCACGCACCGATGCGAAAAGGGCGGCGCAGACTGTCGCCACCCCAACTTCCATTCGCCGGTTATGTTCTACCTAGCCGTCAAGCCCTTAAGCTTCGCTTAACCCTGTTTTTGCAGCCAAACCATGGGTTTGGCGAGTCTTTTAACGGCTCTGGCAGCAGCCGTCCGCATGATTTTTCAAGCGCCGTTTTGCCGGAACCGGCCCGAAAGTTCGCCAAAACCCTCGATCAGGGCCTCGGTACCGTCCAGCGACTCCAGCCGGGCGCTGACATCCTTCAGCCAGGCCAGATGGGCCTCGCTGGGCTCCTCCCCGAGCGCCAGCTCGGCATCCTTCTTTTCCCTAAGTAGGGCGTGGGTTTTCTGATGCAAGGCAACGAGTTGCTGCCAGGTGGAAAGAACGTCTTCGCGGGCGGCGCCGAGTTGCACGCCCCACACCGCCTGGGTCGTGATGGCATTGCCAACCCGTTGAAGTACCTGGGAAAATCCGCGCGCTTCGAGATCGGCGCGCATTTTTTCGGCCTGTTCCTCGACGTCAGGGGAATGGTGATGATCCCCCGCAAAGGCCGCGATAATGCCGGCGCGGAGCTTGTTGGCCTCCGGATGGGCCAGTTCCAGGGCCGCCACCTCCTCCAGATGGTCGTGCAGCAGCCAGGGGTGGTTGATCAGGGATTGCAGGATCAGGGCCTCGCGGCGGGACATCGCGCTGCGCTGGCCGCGCATGATCGGGCTATTGGCGAGCTGGGGACTGACCGCCTGGTAGGGGCCGCGGTTGATGGTCTGGCTGGCGGACGAGCCCAGCCCGCGGCCGCCGCCGGCGAATCGGCCGGCCGGACCCGGGGTGAAGGAGCGCGGGGCAAAACGGCGGCCTGATTCGCCGGCCCTTCCGCCGCCGAATTTGCCGCCGCCGAAATTGCCTCTGGCGTAACCGCCGCGGCCGCCCTCGGGGGCAAAGGTGTTGCGGAGCCGCTCGGCGAGATCCTGGCGATAATAGCGCCGCACCACCTCGTCGCGGATGCCGTTACTGAGTTCGCCGATCCGTGCTTCCAGCGCCGCGCGCCGTTCGGGCGTTGCATAGGTGCCGCCTTCGATCTCGCGCGACCAGATGATGTCGGCCAGCCCGCGCGCCGCCGATATCACTTCCTCGATCGCCGCGCGGCCGCCGGAACGCGCCAGATCGTCCGGGTCCTGTCCCTCGGGCAGCAGCGCGAAACGAAGGCTCTTTCCGGGTTTGAGATGCGGCAACGCCAGATCGGCGGCGCGCCACGCCGCTTTCTGTCCCGCCTTGTCGCCGTCGAAACAAAGGATCGGCTCGTCCGCCATCTTCCAGAGCAGCGCGAGCTGGTTTTCGGTGAGCGCCGTGCCGAGCGGCGCGACGCTGGCGGCAAACCCGGTCGTCACCATCGCGATGACGTCGACATAGCCTTCGACCACGATCAAGGGCGCGCCGTTGTGGGTGGCCTGCCGCGCGGCCGCCAGATTGTAGAGATTGTCGCCCTTGTGAAACAGCGGGGTTTCCGGCGAATTCATGTATTTGGCGGGGACGTCCTTTTCCAGCGCCCGGCCGCCGAAGGCGATTACGCGATTGCGGACGTCGGTGATTGGAAACATCACGCGGTCGCGGAACTTGTCATACGGCACCGGGATATCGTCGCCGCCGTTCAGAAGCCCCGCCTCGACCATGTCCTCGGTCGGGATGCCCTGCGCGCCCAGATATTCCTTCAGCGCAAAGCGTTCGCCCGGCGCGTAGCCGATGCGGAATTGCAGCTGCGTCGCCGGCGAGATCGCGCGGTCGGCAAGATAGCCGCGCGCCTTGGCGCCATTGCGGGAAGCCAGCGTGTCGGCGAAGAACTTTGCGGCGAGCTCCATCACGTCATAGAGCGTCTTGCGGCGCTGCTCGTGCCTTGCGGCATCCGGCGTCACCGCCGGCAGCGCCATGCCGGCCATCGACGCCAGCCGTTCGACGGCTTCGGTAAAGCCGACGCCCTCGGTTTCCATCAGGAACGAGATGATGTCGCCGTGCTTGCCAGAGGAGAAGTCGTGGTAAAAACCCTTCTGGTCGTTGACAGTGAACGAGGGCGATTTCTCCTGCTGAAACGGCGACAGCCCCTTCCACTCCCGCCCCGCCTTCTTCAACTTGACGCGCCGGCCCACGATCTCCGAGACTGGAAGCCGGGCGCGCAGTTCTTCGAGGAATTGGGGCGTAAAGCGCATGGTGTGGATTGGGGCCTTTGAGTCGCTGGAACCGATTTTAGCACGCCAGCCAACCGGCCATGGATATAGGGACGGCGGGGCGAAATACGAAGCTTGTCAGGCTTCTCGCCGCTATTCACAGGCGCAGTTGCCCTGGATGCCCCGGATGACACCTTGCCCCCCGCCCGGTTCCACGCTTCCATAGGCCCATGTTCACAACCTTCAGAGGCGGGCAGAGCGGGGCCTGGCAGGTGGTGTCGCAGGCCGCGGTCAAAGGAGCCGGTTTGCTGCGGACGCCGGCGCTGTCGATCGTGCATTCCTCGTCCATCGCACTGCCGATCCTGCCCTCGCAGACCTCCTGGCGGCTCGCCGGGGTGGCGAGCCATCTGCGCTATGTCGAGCGGGCCGAGAAGGAAAAACTGGCGGCCGCGCAGGCCGGGCTCGGCCGCCCCGAGGCGACCCGCGCCGCCCTGATCCCGATCAAGAAGGACGCCGCATGGTGGGAGCTGACCCAGGAAGAGCGGCGGAAAATTTTCGAGGACAAGTCGCAGCACATCGCCGCCAGCCTGAAATATCTGCCCGCGATCGCGCGGCAGCTCTATCACTGCCGCGATCTGGGCGAGCCGTTCGATTTCCTGACCTGGTTCGAATACGAACCGGCGAATGCCGCGCTGTTCGAGGAACTGGTGGCAATGCTGCGCGCCACGGAAGAATGGAGTTACGTCGAGCGCGAGGTGGATCTGCGGCTCGAGCAGGAACCGCTTGGCGCAACCTAGAGCCCTTTCCGTTCCGATGGAATCGGAACGGGGCTCTGGATTCCTTGACGCGTTTTCTTGACGCGAACCGGTATCCACTTCGCGCGAAACGCCCTAGTGATCGAGGAACTTCCCCGAGGCGATGCGCGGCAGGCCGGTGACCGGCCAGTTGTAGACATAGGTCCATGCTTCGCCCGCGCTGCCGTCGCGGAGCGTGACGCTCAGCATCTGCCGCAGATATTCGGTCGGCGCCTGAAAGCCCGGGCCGCAGGCTTCATACATGTCGAACTCGCCGAGCAACGCGTCGCGGTCGCGCAGGCGATACAATTCGCCGAACACGATGTCATCGGCGTCATCCGACAGCACGAGGCCCGGATAATGCTTGATGAGGTAGAGCCGGCCGCGGCAGGTGGCCTCGCCGAGAAAATCGGCGCTGCGCGACAACAGCTTCGCCATCGGATGGTCGAAGCCGCGCATCAGGGTGCCGTAGACGAACAGACGATCGGAGATCATGGGGTGTCTATAGCCGTCATTGCGAGCGAAGCGAAGCAATCCATTCTTTCTTTTCCGGGGTGAGATGGATTGCTTCGCTGCGCGCGCAATGACGCAGAGCCGGGTTACGCCGGCACCACCTCGTCGCTGATGACGACGAATTTGACGAGGTCCATGCGGCCAAAGCTCGTGGTCAGCGCGACGTCGGCGGCGTCGCGGCCGGTGCCCATCAGGATGCGGCCGATCCGCGGGTAGTTGTGGCGCGCATCGAAGGTGTACCACTGGCCGGAGAGGTAGGCCTGGAACCAGCCGGAGAAATCCATCGGCGCCGGATCGGGCGGAATCCCGATATCGCCCATATAGCCGGTGCAATAGCGCGCCGGGATATTCATGCAGCGGCAGAATGTCAGCGCCAGATGCGCAAAATCGCGGCAAACGCCGGCGCGCTGCTCATAGACGTCATGCGCCGACTTCATGTGATGGGCGTGCTCGTAGCCGAAGGTGACATGGTTGTGGACGAACCCCACGATCGCCTGCACCCGCGCCCAGCCCTCCGGCGTATTGCCGAACAGCGACCAGGCGATATCGGTGAGCTTGTCGGTCTCGCAATAGCGGCTCGGCATCAGATATTGCAGCACCTCGTCCGGCAACTGATCGATCGGGAGCTGCTGCGCGGTCGGCATCACGATGTCGGGCAGGCCGGAATCGCGCACCAGCGCGTCGCCACGCAAGGTGACGCCGCCGGCCGGCGCCACCAGGCGGCCGCAGACATTGCCAAAGCCGTCGCGGTAGAACCCGATCGGGACGTCGGGTTCGGCGACGATGCGCTCGGTGCCCACGATGTCGGAGAAGCGTGACGGATGGATCGAGAGCATGATCACCATCGGCGTCGGCTGCGCCGCCGCATACGCAATCTCGAATCCGACCCTGATCTCCATGCTCAGACCTTCTCTGCCTGCCGCTCGTCGCCGACCGAGACGACATTGATGCTGACTTCCATGCCGACGAACGCGTCCGCCGAGCCGAGATAGGCGCCATGCAGCGGGATCGCCTGGCGCGGATCGCGCGCCACCGCAACGCGGATGAGATCGCGGGTCCCGATGATGCCGTTGGTCGGATCGAACTCGATCCAGCCGGCGCTCGGCAGATAGACCTGCACCCAGGCATGGGTCGAACCGCCGCCGACATAGCCATGCGCGCTGTCGCCGGGAATGAAGAGATAGCCGGAGACGAAACGCGCGGCGATGCCGAGCCGCCGCAGCGCCTCGATCATGAACAGCGCATAGTCGCGGCAGGTACCCGACTTCGTCTGCAGCGTATCGAGCGGATGCTGCGTGCCCTGCTCGTGACGCTTGCGGTAGGTAAACGCCTCGCGGATGCCATGGGTCATGCCGCTGAGGATGTTGTAGGTCGGCGTCGGCCCGTCGGCGTCGAGAAAGCCCCGCGCCCAGAACGACAATTCGCCGTTCGGGTCGCCATATTGCGGCGTGATGAACTGCACCAGATCGGGAAACTCTTCGTCGTCGTACTGGAACGGATAGAAATAGGCGGGATCGTCCGGCGTCAGCGCGAACTCCTCGGCCGGGTTGTGCTCGACCGTCGCCATCGACGTGAACGACAATTTTTGCGCGCGCTCGTCAAACGTCGCGATCGCGACGCTGTTGCCGAACACGTCATGGATCCAGCGCAGCTGCATCGGCTGCGGCTCGATCTCGAGGCTGCCGGAGAGTACGCGCAGATCATGGCCGTCGCGCGGGCGCAGCATGATACGGTGTTCGCCGAACGCCACCGGGTGCGTGTAGCGATATACGGTCTTGTGGTGAATCGTCAGTAACGGCATCGTCAAACAATCATCGTGATTTTGGGGCGGCTAATCTATACCGATCCGTGCTCATTTGTAGATCGAAATGCCACTTCGATAGGCAATACGTAAGGAAAGATGGTTTTGAACCACACTGGCGACACATCATTACTCCTGGGGCCTCACGATGTTCCCCCGGTCCGCGAATATAATGCCGCGGGACGCTCGCCGTTTCTGCTCACATGTGACCATTACGGCCGGCTGATTCCGCAAGCCCTGGGCGATCTCGGATTGCCGGAGAGCGAACTGGTCCGGCACATCGCCTGGGACATCGGCATCGCCGGGGTCGCCGAGCTGCTGTCGCAGCATCTGGGCGCCCATCTGATCGTGCAGCGCTACTCGCGGCTGGTGATCGACTGCAACCGCCCGCCGCATGTCGCAAGCTCGATCCCGCTGATCAGCGAAGCCACGACCATTCCCGGCAATGAAGGCATCACGCGGGAAGCCGCGGCGTTGCGCCATGCGGAGATATTCGTTCCCTATCACCGCCGCATCGACGCGATCATCGACGCGCGCCGGCAGCAGGGCATGCCGACGATACTGGTGTCACTGCACAGCTTCACGCCGGTCTACGCCGGCATCGCGCGGCCCTGGCACATCGGCACGCTCTACCAGCGCGACAAGATGCTGCCGCCACTGCTGCTGCAGTTGCTGCGCGCGGAACCTGATCTCGTCGTCGGCGACAACGAACCCTATGCGGTGAGCGACGAGACCGACTACACCATCCCCATTCACGCCGAAGCGCGCGGGCTGATGAACACCGGAATCGAGATCCGTCAGGACCTGATTTCGGATCAGGCCGGCGAGAAAGCGTGGGCCGACCGCCTGGCGCGGATTTTCGGTGAGATCGAGGTGGCGTTTCGGTCACGGCAGGTGATTTAGCTTCAACCGGCTTATCGCGCGTCCATCTTATCGAGCCGCTCGCGGGCTTCGGCCTGCCGCTGACGTTCGAGGTCGGATGTCGCGGTCAGCTCGATGCATTTGCGATAATCCGCGGCAGCGAGCTCCGAAGCGCCCGTCTCGTCGAACGATGCGGCGCGGCCACACCAGGCCAGTGGCCAGCCGGCATGGATATCGATCGTGCGGTCGTAAGCGGCAATGGCCTGGTCGTATTGCCGGGCGTCTTTCAACTGATTGCCGCGCTGCATGTACAACGCGGCAACCATCATTCGATCGAGTTTCATGGCATTGTTCATATCCGCGATCGACTGATCGCGTTGGCCGACGGCCTGATAGGCGATCGCCCGGCCGAAATGCGCCTGCACCAGATCGGACCTGCGCGTAATGGCCTCGCTGAAATCGCGTATCGCGGTCAGGTGTTCGCCCTTGGCCTCGTAAGCCAGGCCCCGCTCCAGATACAGCCCGGCAATGTCGGGATTGATGCGAACCGCGGCGTCGAAATCGGCGATGGCACGGTCATGTTCGCCGTTGATCCGGAGCCAGATGCCTCTGTTGCCCAGCGCGTTGAAGTCCGCGGGATTTGATTGAAGAATTTGGGTGCAGGAATCGATCTGGCCGGATTGGCAATCTTTTCTCGCATCCGCGGCCACGCCGGGCGCGGCACCCGACAGGACAAGCAAGACCATGATCGACTTGCGGCCCGGAAACATCTGCAATCGTCGCACGCTGGTCCTCTCCCTGGAAATGGGCGTCAAGCATAGGGCCGCGACATCGCGCCCTCTGTGATCTTGCGCACAGAACTCCTGGAAGACCTTCGGATCCGTTGCTGGTTCGAGACGCGCGCAAGGGGCGCGCTTCTCACCATGAGGGTCTAATATCAGACCTCATCCTGAGCAGCGGCCTCTTGGACGCGTCTCGAAGGATGAAAGCCCCGCTAAACCGAAAATCTGATCAACGCGCCCTTGTCAGCGCCAGCCAGATACCGCCGCCGATCATGAAGCCGCCCGAAATCCGCGACAGCAGCCGCGTTCGCTGCGCCGAGAAGAACAACCGGGCGCGGCCGGCCAGGATCGCATAGATCGAATCGGTGACGGCGCCGGTGACCATGAAGGTGAAACCGAGCAACGCGACCTGCGAGAAATGATCCTTGCTCAAGTCCATGAACTGCGGAATGAAAGCGCCAAAGAACACCAGCACCTTCGGGTTCGACAGCAGCACCAGAAAGCCCTGCAGGAAAAAGCCGCCGCGCGGCGGCGGGGGCGGCTCGTCGGTCTTGACGCCCTCGACCGGCGAGCGAACCAGCTTGATGCCGAGCCAGACCAGATAGGCGGCGCCGGCAAACCGGACCCAGTCGAACCAGTAGCCCATGGTCGCCATCAGCGTGGTCAACCCGACCGCGACGATGCCGATCACGATCGTCAGCCCGGCCTGGACGCCGGCGATGTTGGTCAGCGCCGCGCGCGTGCCGTATCGCAGGCCATTGGCGATCACCAGCGTGACAACCGGCCCCGGTATCAGCGCCAGCGCGATGCAGGCGGCGACAAAGGCGAGATAGGCTTGAAAGGACATGGGAGGACTCGGGGGTGGGAGGGGATTTGCGCCATTAATGCACGTGAAAGGAGAAGATGGAAGGGAGCGCGCACCACTCGGTCATCCCGGCCTGCGCCGGGACCATACGCCGCGGCCGAACTGTGGGAAAAGAAGATCACACCTAGCGTGCCTGACAATTGCCGCCGGTGGTGATGGGTCCCGGCCTGCGCCGGGACGACGGGCGCGTACTACCTTCCCTCCATCGCCGCGACCATCCAGCGCGTCATGTCGGGTGAGGCGAGATATTCCAGTGCCACCCGCTTCATCTCCGATGCATCGCCCCGCCCCTGCACGACCGCGACCATGAGGTCGCAGCGGCGGGACACCGCGATACCAACAGCGCTGCGCCGGGAGCCATCGGACATGTTGAGATCGTAGCCGCGGATGCGCCCCGGCATGTCGGCGATGCGGATCACGTGGCCCGCCTCGCGCGGAACAAAACGCTCGCTCATCAGATCGAGATCGGCGACGCGGTCGACCTCGTCGTCATCGGCGACGCCGGAATCGCAATTGCAGAAGCCGATCTTCGGCCGCAGATAGATTTCGATCTCGCTGCCGCACGCGGCATCCTTGCAACGGAAGGCGCGGCCCGCGGGCCAGCCGTCGCGTGGAAACGGCCAGGCGATTTCGCGCCAGTCCGCGCGCGGCGCGCTCTCATCGGCCGCGACGCCCGGCAGCGCCCCGAGCGCGACACCGGCGGCCAATATCGCGAGCCAGTTGCGCATCACACCCTCACGGCAGGCCGGCGATGGCGCGCGCGGGGCCCGTCAGTTCCAGAATGTGCAGGCCGGTATTGGCGCGGTCGACGATGTAGACATAGCCGCGTTCGTCGGTCTCGACATTGTTGGTCTGGATCGCGACCTTGCAGCGCTCCTTGCCGTCGACGGTGACGCAGCGCTTGTCGGTCGCCTTCGTGATCGATGGAATGAAGTAGCCGACCTCGACCGGATGGTAGGGATCGCGAATGTCGAGCGCGCGAACGCCGGCGTTGAAGAAGGCGATGAAGGCCATCTTCTTGTAGTACACCGACGCCATGCTCTCGTTCGACGAATGCGAGCCGAACCGCCCGCCACGCTGGCAGAAATGGCCGCTGGCTTCCGGCACCGTGTAGCTCGAGATCATCATCGGCCGGTTCTCGACGGTGATATCGGCGAACCACACCATCTGCCGCGGTTCGGCGCATTCGTTGAGGATCGCCTCGTCGACCACCATCATGATGTCGCGCGACTTGCCGTCCTTGTCGTGGGCGAACTCGGCGATCGGCATCTTCAGCATCGGGAATGTTGTGTGGGCGCCGTTGAAGGACGACATCGCAAGCCGCGAGACTTCCGGCAGGCGAAGGTTTTCCGCCGTCGGCTCCGTTGGCCCGTTGAGCAGCTTTTCGCGGTCGACGATCTGGATGAAGCCGCCCTTGTTGGTGCCGTAGCCGAAATAGACGCGGTTGCCGTCGGGGCCGGTCGAGATCGGCCCGTGCAGCTCGGTCGGCACCGCGCCGGTGGAGCCGGGCTCCTGGCCGGGCAAACCAAAATCGCGGATCTTCCTTGGGTTGGCGGGATCGGAGAGATCGTAGACCTGCGTCATGCGGCGGGTGCGCCAGTCCGGCGCGCCCGACACCAGGAAAGCAATCCCGGTGTCGCACTCCCACCAGTTCTTGTGCGTGTCCTTCAGCCCGCCGGCGATCCGGCTGACCAGCACCGGCTTCTCGGGCACGGCGACATTCCAGATCTCATGGGCCTCGCCGCCGAAGGTGCGCAGCATGTAGACCGCATTCGGATTACCCTTCGGCAGCCCCTTGCCGTCGCAGACACGAACCATCTGCGCGCCGCCGGCTTCGTACTCTCCTTCCTGGCCGGGAATGTGGACCAGATATTTTGGCCTCGCGGGATCGGTGACATCGACGATCGAGGTGCCGTTCGGCTCGGCGCGTTCGGTCATCGGATTGACCGGCGACGGAATCTCGTCGGTGCCGCCGTGGTGGCCGATATAGGCGATCCAGCGGTCGCCCTGATGATGGATGGTCGGCTGATAGGCGCTGCGCGCCTGCAAATCGCTGGTTCCCACCAGCTTCATGTTCCGGGCTTCCGGCGGTGCGCCGATCACCTGACTCTGTGCGCAGGCGATGCTCGAAGACGCAAGAAGAGAAATAGCGACACAGGCTGCGAGTTTGGCGCGACCGCTCATGCTTCCACCCTGACATTCAAAACCAATCTTCGTTGGCTGACGGTACGTTAGCACGGCCCGCGGACGTTCCCAAACACACGCTCTTGACATGCAACCATCTGGTTGCCTATTATCTTCGCCATGGATGAGGTGTTCAGAGCGCTTGCCGATGCGTCGCGCCGCTCGCTGCTGGACCGGCTTCACGCCAAGAACGGACAGACGCTGAGCGAATTGTGCGACGGCCTCGCGATGACGCGGCAGGCGGTGACAAAGCACCTGGGGATTCTCGAGGAGGCCAATCTCGTCACCACGCTCCGGCATGGCCGCGAGAAGCTGCACTATCTCAATCCCGTCCCGATCCATCAGATCGGCGAACGATGGATCAGAAAATTCGAGCGCGGGAAACTTGCCGCGCTCAGCGAGTTGAAACGGCAGTTGGAGAAGCGTGATGAGTAAGCCGGAATTCGTCTACGTCACCTATATCGAGACCACGCCCGAGAAATTGTGGGAGGCGCTGACCAATAGCGAATTCAGCAAGCGCTATTGGTTCGACACCGAGGTGCGGTCGGACTGGAAAATGGGCTCTTCCTTTGCGCTGGTCACGGACGGCATCATATCGGACACCGGCGAGATTCTCGAGGCCGACCCGCCGCGGCGTCTCGCCTACACCTTCAAGCACGAGCGTTTCGAGGAGATGCGCGATGAGGCGGCGACCAAAGTCACCTTCGCCATCGAGCCCCATGGCGGGATCGTGAAGCTGACGGTGACGCATGAAGGTTTTGCTGCCGGCAGCAAGCTGCTCGGGGCGGTTTCCAACGGATGGCCTGCGATCCTCTCCGGCCTCAAGAGCCTGCTGGAGACCGGCCACGCGGTCGCCATCCCGATGGAAGCGCTCGGCAAGATCCGATGAAAATCTACCGAAGGGTGCGTAGCGACATGAACATCGACAAATTCAAACCCGCGATCGTCTATACCATCTTCATCGCCTCCACCCCCGAGAAGGTGTGGCAGGCGCTGACATCAGCCGAGTTCAGCCGGAAATATTTCTTCGGCAATGCGGTCGAGGTCGATCTCAAGGTCGGCGGCGCCTACATCGTGCGCACGCCCGACGGTGCGCTGCATATCAGCGGCGAAGTGATCGAGTGCGATCCGCCGCGGCGGCTGGCCGTCACCTTCAACGTCAACTGGCCGGGGCTGATCGAAAAGCTCGGCCCGACGCTGGTGACCTACGAGATCGAACAATCCGGCGACGCGGTGAAGCTGACACTGTTGCAATCGCACGACCGCCCGATCAGCGACGATATCCTCTCCGGCGGCCGCCAGGGCTGGCCGGCGATCCTTTCCAGCCTCAAGAGCCTGCTGGAGACCGGAAATCCGCTTGTTGTCCAGATGGCCCCGCCGCAGCGCATGCTGGACGCGCTGAAGGCGATGGGGATCGCGACGCCGTAGGCGTTGCGAGCACATATCTTACGTCGTCCCGGCGAACGCCGGGACGACGGTTGAGTTTGGCGCTCTGCCGGCGCCCGCCCCGATTGCGATAGCCGAACGGAATCTGTAGGGTCGCTTCGAGGGATTCCTGCACGAAGCTATTTGAAACGACCGCCTCAAACTGACGCAAAGCGTATTTCCAATCGTCCGTTGTGGACGGAGCGGCACACGATCGCCGCATATTATTGATTAAACGAAACGACTTGATTCGAGCGCAAAAATACCGAACCGATGAGTCTGCGCACCCGGCTACTGATACTCGTGATCGCGGCCATGCTGGTGCCGGCCATCCTGGTGGGACTGCGCTTTGCGCAGAACCGCACCAGCGAGATCAGTGCGGCGCTCGCCAACCTGTCGGCAACAGCCGATGATATCTCAAAGGACCTCGACGAAAAGATTCAGGGCACGGCCCAGTTGCACTATGGCCTCGCCCGCGCCCGCGACCTCGACACGTCGGACAAGGCCGCCTGCTCGGCCTTCCTCTCCGCGGTGCGCGAGGAATACCCGCAATTCACGGGCATCCTGACCATTACGCCGGACGGCGCCCTGTTCTGCGACTCGCTGCGGACCAACCGCACCCTCGACCTGCGAAATCGTGCCTATTTCAAGCAAGCCCTGACCTCGCACGGGGTCGTGACGCTGGAGCCCGTATTCGGCGGCCTGACCGGGATCGCCGTGCTGCAGATCGCCTATCCCGCACGCACGGAATCCGGCGAGCTGAAGTTCGTCCTGCTGGCCTCGCTCAACCTACGCAAATTCGCCGAGTACGACACGCGTCTGCTCAATGCCAAGCAGGTTCTGCTCGTCGACCGCAAGGGCACCGTCCTTGTTGCCCCGCAGGACAAGACATGGACCGTGCCCGTCGGCGCGTCGATCGCGGGCTCGGAGCTGTTCCGGTTTGCCGCCGCGGCCGACCGCGCGCCTTTCCACGAGATGAAGAATGCCGAAGGCCGCACGCAGGTCTGGGCCGTGGCCCGTTCGCCTTCGGTGCGGGATACCGGCCTCTACATCATGGTCGGGCTCTCCAAGGACGGCCTAGTGGCCGCCGCCAACCGCCGCCTCTACGAGGATATGGCGATGCTCGCGGTGGCCTCGCTGCTGCTGCTCGCCGGCGTGTGGCTGCTGGCGACACTGGGTGTCGGCCGTCAGGTCGGACGCCTCGCGGCGATGGCGCGCAGGCTCGGGCTCGGCGATTTGAGCGCGCGAATTCCGGAGCCCCATCCGCGCGGCGAACTGGGCGGGTTGATGACGCTGCTCAACGATACCGCAGGATCGCTCGAGCGCCAGCGCGCCGCCATCGACGAACTCAACCATAAACTCAGCCAGTCCCAGAAGATGGAGGCGATGGGCCAGCTCACCGGCGGCGTGGCGCACGATTTCAACAATCTGCTGACGGTCATATTGGGCAATGCGGAATATCTCGCCGAGAAGCTGGCGGCCAACCGTGAACTGCACAAGATCGCCGACAGCATCGCCACCGCCGCCGAGCGCGGCTCGGATCTCACACGAAGCCTGCTCGCCTTCGCACGCAAGCAGCCCCTGATGCCCGTCGATATCGACATCGGACAGAAAATCCTCGGCATGGAGCAATTGCTGCGGCGGACCCTTGGCGAGCATATCGAGGGTGAATTCCGGATCGACCGCGACGTGTGGCTGGCAAGCGTCGACCCCGGCCAGTTGACATCCGCGCTGCTCAATCTCGTGCTCAATGCGCGCGATGCGATGCCGCAGGGCGGCAAGCTGACGGTGGAGGTCCGCAATTCGTCGCTCGGCGAATCCGACCTCGACGTCAATGGCGAGGCGCGGCCGGGCGATTATGTCATGATTGCCGTGACGGATACCGGCAGCGGCATGATTGCCGAAGTCGCCAGCCGCGCCTTCGAGCCGTTCTTCACCACCAAGGAGGTGGGCAAGGGAACCGGGCTCGGCCTCAGCATGGTCTACGGATTCGCAAAGCAGTCCGGCGGCTCGATGCAAATACGCTCCGAACCCGGTCATGGCACCGTGGTCAGGCTGTTCTTCCCGCGGGTAGGTTTGCCACGCCGGAGCGATGCGCCGTCAGCGGGCCCTGTCGCGACGCCTTCCGGCAGCGAGACCATTCTCGTCGTCGAGGACAATGATCTGGTGCGCGGTTATGTCGAGAAGGAGTTGAAGGAGCTCGGTTATCGCGTCATCGCGGCCCGCAATGCCCCCGACGCGCTGGCGATATTGCGCGAGCCTTGTAAGATCGACCTGCTGTTCACCGATGTCGTGATGCCCGGCGGCATGTTCGGACCCGAACTTGCCAAGCAGGCAACAAAGCTGCGGCCGGGGCTCAAAGTGCTCTTCACGTCCGGCTACACCGAAGACCGGCCGCTCGAGGGCCTCGGCGACGAAGCGCGAATTCTGAACAAGCCGTACCGGCGAAACGATCTGGCGCTGATGCTGCGGACGGTGCTGACGCGGAGCTGAGGCCGTACATCGCTGTGGTCGCAGCGCACAAAGACGTCGGTGCACTGCACAACCCGAAATTGCTTTGGGCTGGTGGCCGGCGCGACCCCATGCTTTAATACTTCCTTAAGTAAAAAGTATGGGGAGCGTGCGTCCATGAAGCATTCATTCTTAGGCAGGGTCCTGCCTGCATTTACCTTGGCGGCCATCGCATTCACGGCCCTGCCTGCCATCGCAAGTCCGTATGACTCGATGGTCGTGTTCGGCGACAGCCTGTCGGATAGCGGCAACAACGCGCTGGTGCCAGGTCTCTATCAGCCCAACCAGGTGATCACCGGCAACAGCTATGTTCCTTCCGCGACCTATGGGCCGGCAGGCACCTACAGCAATGGGCCGGTGTGGGCATCCTACGTTGCCGCGGCGCTCGGGGTGACGCTCACGCCGTCGCTCGCAGGGGGCACCAACTATGCCTTTGGCGGCGCGAAGACAGGGCCCGACCCGAGTGGCTTCCCCTACAGCCTCCTCACCCAGGCCAACCAATATCTCACCGCTACGAACAACACGGCTTCGGCCAACGGGCTCTATGTTATCGCCGGCGGCGGCAACGACGCGCGCGCCGTGCTCAACGGGCAAGCGACTGCGGCTGCGACGATCGCCGCTTTCGCGGCCAATGTCGGCGCCATTGTCGACCAGCTCCAGGCGGCGGGCGCCAAGCACATCGTGGTCTGGAACACGCCCAATCTCGGTCTCGCGCCGGCGGTTGCAGCCGCCGGTTTGGCCGCATCGGCCTTTGGCACATCGCTCGCGATGCAGATGAACCAGGCGCTTGCCGCCAGGCTCGCGGGTGAAGCCGGCGTCTCGATCTTCGATATTTTTGATCTTGGCGCGGATCTCGCGGCACTCGGATTCACCAACACGACCGATGCCTGCGGCGCCGTGGCCGGTGCAGACTGCAGCAAGTATGTGTATTGGGACGGCATTCACCCGACGACGGCCGCGCATCACGAAATCGCCGACGCATTCCTTGCGATCGCCTCGCCGGTCCCCGAGACTTCCACCTGGGCCATGATGATCATCGGCTTCGCCGGTGTTGCCTTCATCACCTATCGCCGGAAGTCGAGGCCCGCAGCGATCGCGGCCTGATCGGATCGATCATGATGGAATTGAGCCGCCTTCGGGCGGCTCTTTTCGTTGCGACACCCACGTCCCGCTCGCCTGAGCCAACGTCCGCAACCCGTGCCGTGGCAGACGGCGCCGGAGGATAAGTGAGGCGCCGGGCCATCCACGTCTGCCAGCATCAGCCATATGCACAGTATCCATCATAACGTCCCGTACAATTACGGGCGTGGCCGCGCTGGTTTCACTTCAAGGTAACCCTTCATCAGAAAACAGCGAATGCTCCAGCTCCGACACCTTGCCATTTAGGAGTGCATTAGGCGCATCTTGCCAACCTCGTGGCCTGCCTGGAGACGATCCACAGGTACCGAGCGCACATGCGAGACGAAGCGGGCTGACCGATTTTCAACTTACCCGATGAAGGGGCGTCGCTTGTTGAATGGCAATTGCTATCGATTGCTGAGGCTGGTTTCGCCGTTCATCGCGGTCGTGCTTTTGCAGGCCTGCATAGCCGTTGTCAGCCTCGAGGTTCTATCGTCGGTCAGAGCCTATGTTGCCGGCGAGGCCATCTGGTCCCGGGCTCAAAAGAACGCGGTCTATTCCCTGAATCTGTATCTGCGTTCGGGACAGCGGATATTCTTCGATCAGTACAGGCAGTCGCTCGCGATCCCGCTCGGCGACCAGTTTGCACGGGTCGCCTTGCAACGAGGCACGCCCGACATCGAGGCCGCGCGCAGCGGATTCCTGCAAGGTGGAAATCACCTTGACGACATTTCCGGCATGATATGGCTGTTCCGTTACTTCGGCGAGGTCAGCTATCTGAAGGCCGCCATCCGGCAATGGGAGGCGACCGATCCCCTGCTGCTGCAGCTCACCGTATTCGGAGACGCCATCAGATCCGAGATCAACGGCGGACTGCTCCAGGACAAGCCGCGGCTGCAGCACCTTTCATCCGAGCTCTACCAGCTCAATGGCGCGATGACCGTGCGGGCCAACGCATTTTCGGAAGTTCTCGGGGAAGGCTCGCGGGCGATCAAGACCATTCTCACGCTGGCCAACGTCGTCGCGGCGGCCATACTGATCGTGCTCGTCGTCTGGCATACACGGCGGCTTATGGCGCAGCGCAGAATTTTCGAGACCGCCCTGAATGACGAAAAGAAGCGCCTTGCCTGGCAGGCCACACATGATCCCCTCACCAATCTCGCCAACCGGCGGGAATTCGAAGCCAGGCTGACGCAGGAACTCGAGCAATTCCGGGACGGCGACCTGCCCCACGCGCTCGTCTTCCTCGATCTCGACCAGTTCAAGATCGTCAACGATACCTGCGGTCACCTCGCGGGTGACGAGCTGCTCCGTCAAGTCTCGCAGATACTCAAGGGCGGGATGCGACCGGGCGACGCGCTTGCGCGATTGGGCGGAGACGAATTCGGTCTCTTGTTGCCGCATTGCGAGCCTCGGCAGGCCGAGGCCATCGCCGAACGCCTGAGGGCGGACGTCGAGAAACTCAATTTGGTCTGGCAGGGGCGGACCTTCAACGTGACCGCCAGCATCGGCATCGCCACCATCTCGGAAGCCGGCGTCTCCATTGAAGACGCGCTCAGCCATGCCGACATCGCGTGCTATGGCGCAAAGGAAAAGGGTCGAAACCGGCTGCAGATGTATCATTCCGGCGATGCCGAATTGCGCCAGCGCGTCGAACAGATGGGCTGGGTGCACAAAATCCAGGAGGCGCTCGAGAATCAGCGATTCTGCCTGTACGCCCAGGACATCATGCCGTTGCGAAAGGAACACGCGGCCGGACGGCATTTCGAAGTATTGCTGCGGCTGAGAGATCGGGAAGGCAACATCATATCACCGGCCGAATTCATTCCGCCGGCGGAGCGCTATGGCTTGATGCCGCTGATCGATCGCTGGGTCGTGCGCAATACATTCAGCCTGCTGGCCGCCGAGTCAGCCGGGACGACACCTGCTCACATTGCGCGATGCTGCATCAATCTGTGCGGCCAAACGTTCGGTGACGAGAGCTTTGTCGAATTCGTCCGCGAGCAACTGCAAGCCTTCGATGTGCCCGCCAATATCATTTGCTTCGAGATAACCGAGACCAGCGCGATCTCCAATCTGGACAACGCCCGGCGGTTCATTTCATCGCTTCGGGGCATGGGTTGCCGGTTTGCGCTGGACGATTTTGGCAGCGGAATGTCGTCGTTCACCTACTTGAAGCACCTGCCGGTCGACTACATCAAGATCGACGGATCGTTCGTCAAGGACATGTTGAACAACAAGGTCGATCGCACGATGGTGGAAATGATCGACCGGATCGCAAAAGTCCTCGGGATCAGGACGGTCGCGGAGTTCGTCACGAGCCATTCCATCCTGGAGGCTGTTCGCAACATCGGCGTCGATTACGCGCAAGGATATGCCATCGGCGCGCCGCGCCCGCTTCAAGCCAGCTCAATCACGTCCGGCGAACAACAGGACCGGCCGCGCGAAGTGGCCTGAGTCCGTTCAAGTCGTCCCTGACTTTATCATCATCATCGTCCTGGCGGACGCCGGGACGACGGCCGGTGAGTCGCGATCACCCCGTGAGCGCGGCCTTCACCAGGCCGCTGGCTTTGCCAAAGTCCATCTGGCCGGCATATTTCGCCTTCAGCACGCCGATCACCTTGCCCATGTCCTTGATCCCGGCGGCGTTGGTCTCGGCGATGATAGACGCGATCGCGGCCTTGACGTCGTCCTCCGACATCTGCTTCGGCAAATAAGCGGAGATGACCGCGATCTCCTCGCGCTCCTGCGCGGCGAGTTCGGCGCGGCCGCCCTTGTCGTAGAGTTCGACGGATTCCTGGCGCTGCTTGATCATCTTCTGGAATACGCCGAGCAGCTCGGCGTCGCTGAGCGGCGGCTTGCCCTCCCCGCGTGCGGCGATGTCGGCGTTCTTGATGGTCGAATTGACCATGCGCAGCGTAGAGAGCTTGCGCTCGTCCTTGGCCCGCATCGCGTCCTTGACCGCATTGTTGATGTCGTCGCGCAGCATGTTCGTATCCTTTGGCTTCAGCGCCCTGATCTAGGCGTTTCGCGGCTCCCAAACAACCTAGCTTCTGAGCCACTCGGTCAGCGCGTCCGCGGTCGCCTGCGGCTGTTCCACCTGCGACAGGTGCCCGCAATTCGGCAGCACCACCAGTTTGGCGCCGGGGATGCCGCTCGACATCTCCATCGAGAGCGAATTGGGAATGGTGTTGTCCTGGTCGCCGGTCAAAACCAGCGTCGGACATCTGATCCAGGCCAGAGCCGGGCGCGAATCCGGACGGCCGATCACCGCCGTCTGCTGGCGGACGAACGCCTCTGGCCCGATATCGTCGCCCATATCGAGGACAAGCTGGCGCAGTTGCGCATCGCCATGCCGCGACGGATGCACCAGTCCCGGGAACATCTCGTCGAGCACGGCATGAAAGCCGCCGCTGCCGGCGCGGGCCATCAGGCCCTGGCGGCGCGCCGTCGCTTCGGCGGTGTCGGGCCGCGCCTGGGTGTTGATCAGGGCCAGCTTCGCCACCCGCTCGGCCGCCTGCCGCATGATCTCGAAGGCGATGTAGCCGCCCATCGAATGCCCGGCGAGCGCAAAGCGCGGCGGCGCTTCGGCCAGGATTCGCCGGGCGATCGCGCCCATATTGTCGTCGCGGATGTGGTTGGCGACCGTGACCGGCCCGAGCCGCCACAGGGCCGGCAGGACAGGCCCAAAAATCCGCGGCGATGACGCCAGGCCGGGAACGAGCAGGATCGGCATCGTATCGTCCATGGCGGCTCCTGATGGGCGCTTTCTTCTGGGAAAATCGGGGCTAGCCTGTTGTTTTGACGCGTATTCCTGACGCGGCCGGTATCCGCTTCGCTCGCAAGCGCTATGGACCGGAACCCCAGATTAAGACAGCGCGACGGCCTGTCAAATTTGCAGGGAAACCCATGTGAATCTGCGTTTTTTGGGGTTCACGCGGCACGGCGTGGCGACTATGTAATGCGCTCATGACAACACCTGAAAACTCGTCAGCCTGGCCGGACCTCAAACCGACCGCGCTCCTCGTGCTCGCCGATGGCACCGTGCTGGAAGGCTTTGGCCTCGGCGCGGAAGGCCAGGCGGTCGGCGAAGTCTGCTTCAACACCGCGATGACCGGTTATGAGGAGATCCTCACCGATCCATCCTATGCCGGCCAGCTCATCACCTTCACCTTCCCGCATATCGGCAACGTCGGCACCAACGACGAGGACATCGAGACGGTGAACATGGCGGCGACGCCGGGTGCGCGCGGCGTGATCCTGCGCTCCGCGATCACCGATCCGTCGAACTACCGCTCCGCCAAACATCTCGACGCTTGGCTGAAGGCGCGCGGCATCATCGGCCTTTCCGGTATCGACACCCGCGCGTTGACCGCGCTGATCCGCTCCAAGGGCATGCCCAACGCCGTGATCGCGCACGCCAAGGACGGCAAGTTCGACCTCCATGGCCTCAAGGAAGAAGCGCGCGAATGGCCCGGCCTCGAAGGCATGGACCTGGTGCCGATGGTGACGTCGAGCCAGCGCTTCACCTGGGACGAGACGCCGTGGGGCTGGGAAAAGGGTTTTGGCCGGCAGACCGCGCCCGAGTTCAACGTGGTCGCGGTCGATTACGGCATCAAGCGCAACATCCTGCGGCTGCTCGCGGGCGAAGGCTGCAAGATCACCGTGGTGCCGGCGACGACGTCGGCCGAGGACATCCTGGCGATGAAGCCGGACGGCATATTCCTGTCCAACGGCCCCGGCGACCCCGCCGAAACCGGCAAATATGCGGTGCCGGTGATCCAGAAGCTGATCGCCTCGGGCACGCCGACCTTCGGCATCTGCCTCGGCCATCAGATGCTGGGGCTCGCCGTCGGCGCCAAGACCAAGAAGATGCACCAGGGCCATCACGGCGCCAATCATCCGGTCAAGGACGAGACCACCGGCAAGGTCGAGATCACCTCGATGAACCACGGCTTTGCGGTCGACGAAAAGACGCTGCCGAAGGGCGCCACGCAAACCCACATCTCGCTGTTCGACGGCTCCAATTGCGGCATCCAGCTCGACGGCAAGCCGGTGTTCTCGGTGCAGTATCACCCGGAAGCCTCGCCGGGCCCGCGCGACTCGCATTATTTGTTCAAGCGGTTTGCCGATCTGATGCGGTCGAAGAAGCGGGCGTAACGGCCGCTGCTGTCATTGCGAGGAACAAGGCGAGCAGGCGATCCATCCGTTCTGCCGCGCGATGGATTGCTTCGCTTCGCGCGCCATGACGTGGAGGGAGTATCCCTCGTTAACATCCATCCATGACCGGATCGACGCCCGATCATGATGAGATATCATGTGGCGAAACGTCCGTTGCCGCACTATTTTCTTTATATTATAAGCGACATCTAACGCACGGGAAATTGCCATGGACACTTCAGCCGGCCCCAAGGTCGAGTACGGCGTGACGCCGACCAGCGTGATGGCGTCGATGACGGGCCTCGAATTCGTCCGCGCCATGTTCGGGGGCAAATTCCCGGCGCCGCCGATCATGCAGGGCATCGAGCCCTTTGATCAGACCGCCGAGAACGGTGTCGTGTCGTTTCACAGCGTGCCGGGCTTCCGGCACTATAACCCGATCGGCTCGGTGCATGGCGGTTATGCGGCGATCCTGCTGGATTCCGCGATGGGGCTTGCGGTCCACACCACGCTGCCGGCCGGCACCGGCTACACCACGCTGGAATTCAAGGTCTCCTTCATCAAGGGCATGAGCAAGGACACCGGTCCCGTGAAGTCGGAAGGCCGCACGCTCAGCGTCGGCCGCCGCGCCGCGACCGCGGAAGCCCGCATCACCGACAGCAAGGGCCGCCTGCTCGCGCACGCCACCACGACCTGCCTGGTGTTCGAGCTTCCCAAGACATGAGCGCATGGGAACACGGGGCGCTGACAGCGGTTGATTCCCTGCGTAAGCTTTCGCGTGGGAGAACGATCATGTCCGTCGTCAGCGCAAAACTTCAGCCGCTCAGCTTCGACTTCGCCGATGACGGCCTGGTGCCGAACAGCAGGATGCCGCTCCTCGTCTACATGCGCGCGGTCGATGTCGCCAACGACCAGCCCGAAAAGACCATCGAGGGGCTGTTCGGCGCCAACGGCTGGGGCGCGACGTGGCGCAACGGCATCTATGATTACCTGCACTACCACGCCACCGTGCACGAGGTGCTCGGCATCGCGCGTGGCAACGCCGTCGTGCGGTTCGGCGGCGACAATGGCGCGACGCTCGCCATCGCCGCCGGCGACGTCGCGATCCTGCCCGCGGGCACCGGGCATCAATGCCTGTCGTCCAGCGACGATTTCTCCGTCGTCGGCGCCTATCCGCCCGGCCCGCCGGTCGAGATCACGCGCGCGACGCCGGAGAACCACGCCAAGGCATTGAAGACGATTCCGAATGTAAAACTGCCGAAGACCGACCCGGTCATGGGCGCGGATGGACCGCTGCTGAAATTATGGAAGTAACGCGCTGGATCAGCGCCGCCATTGTGTGTTTGACTTTCCCGGCCCGAGATCAGGCGAACATGATCCGGAGAGAAAAAGGGAAATGCCCGATGACTTCCAAATCAGACATGACCATCCGTGACATCAGCGTAACGATGCTGCGCCTGCCCTGGGCCGACGATCCCTGGCTGAAAGGCGCAGCCCTTGGCGCGACGCGCGACATCCTGGTCTGCGAGGTCGAGACATCGGGCGGCATCACCGGCATGGGCTATCTGTTCGTGTTCCGCCCGGGAATGGCGTCCATCGCGGCTTGTCTCGACGAGTGCATCATCCCGCGCGTCAAGGGCAAGGACGCCACCGCGATCGAGGCGATCTGGCGCGATCTGTGGACGGCGACGATGACCTATGGCCGCGGCGGCATCGCCGCGATGGCGATGTCGGCGATCGACATCGCGCTGTGGGATGCGGTGGGCAAGCGCGCCGGGCTGCCGCTGCACCGGCTGTGGGGCCACTATCGCTCGGAAATCCCGGTCTACGGCTCGGGCTGCTTCCGCGGCGCCGGCGGCGACGGCATGATCGAGAAGGCGCTGCATTTCGTCAAACAGGGCTACAAGGCGATCAAGATGCAGGTCGCGCACGTCCACACGCCGGCGCAGGATCTCGACAATGTGCGTCGCATGCGCGAGGCGCTCGGGCCCGACATCGACATCATGATCGACGTCAATATGGGCTGGAGCGCCGATGTCGCGATCGAGATGGGCCGCAAGTTCGAGAAGTACGACATCTACTGGCTGGAGGAGCCGGTGCCGGCCGACGATTTTGCCGGCTACCAGCGGATCGCGGCAGCCCTAGACATGCGCGTGGTCGGCGGCGAGACCCATTTCACGCGCTACGATCTGCGGCCGTTCTTCATCAATCCCTGCCTGCCGATCCTGCAGCCCGATCCGATGCGCGGCGGCATGACGGATTTGCGCAAGATTGCCGCGTTAGCGGACACTTGGGGGATCACCATCGCGCCGCATCTGTTTCCGGAGCTGAACGTCCACCTGCTGGCCTCGATCCCGAACGGGATCTGGTGCGAAAATATGGGGCTGATCGACGACCTCTGGGTCGATCCGCCGCAAATCGCGGGCGGCATGATCACGGCCCCGGAGCGGCCCGGTCACGGGCTGCAGTTCAAGGAAGAGGTGATGAAGTTCAGGATTTAGTTCTTCCCTTCTCCCTTTGCGGGAGAAGGTGGCGCGAAGCGCCGGATGAGGGGTTCTATCCTCATCGCAAAGTGTACGTGAGGAGAGAACCCCTCACCCGGCCGCGAGGCTACACCTCGCGGCCACCCTCTCCCACAAGGGGAGAGGGTGAAAAAGAGGTGCACCTACCTACGCCGCGTTGCTGCCTTCCTGGCGGCTGGCTTCGAACAGAAACCATGTCCGGCGCTCGGTCTCGTCAATGAAGAGTTCGAGCAGACCGGCGGTGCCGGAATCCTCGTGGTCGTCGGCGAGCTTGTGGGCTTTGCGCATCGCAGCCGCGACATGCTTGTTGTCTTCCATCAGCTCGCGCAGCATTTCGCGCGGCGGAACATAGGCCTCGTTGTTGTCCTGGATGGTCTGCAACTTGGAAATTTCGCCGATCGAGTGCAGCGTGGTGCCGCCGAGCTTGCGCACCCGTTCCGCGAGCTGGTCGGTGGTCGCAAAGATCGCGTCCGACTGCTCGTCCAGCATCAAATGATAGTCACGGAATTGCCGGCCCGAGACGTGCCAGTGGAAATTCTTGGTCTTCATGTAGAGCGCGAAGGCGTCGGCCAGCAGCACATTGAGCGAGGCCGAAATCTTGTCGACGGCGGCCTGCGGCAGGTCGGTCGGGGTATCGAGCTCGGGGGACACTTTTGCGGGTTTGGTGGCTTTGCTCACGTTGAACCTTCCTGTTAGGAACCGGACACCGGCGGCAATGGACATTGGCCGTCGAACACCCTAACGCATCACCTTCCCGGCAGTTCCTATGCCGGAACCCCTGTTCTTGCCGGATACCGCCCGATGGACGAATGGATCGACTATTACGATTCAACGCATACGATCTATGCCAGCAAGCTGCATCGCGACCTGCATTTCCAGATCATCGCGCGCGACATTATCGGCTACATCCCATCACCAAATGCGGTCGTGCTGGACTATGCCTGCGGAGAAGCGCTGTCGGCGGCCAAGGTGGCGGACGCCTGCGCAAAACTCTACCTCGCCGAACCCGCGCCCGGCGTGCGTGGCCGGCTGATCGCGCGCTTTGCGCCGAATACGAAAATCCGTGTCCGTTCGCTCGATGAACTGCGGAATATGGCCGAGCAATCGGTCGATCTCGTCGTCATGAATTCGGTGGCGCAATACATGACGCCGCAAGAACTGGATTTCGCCTTCGCCGTCGTTCGCCGGCTGCTGAAGCCAGGCGGACTGCTGGTGCTGGGCGATATCCTGCGGCCCGAGGTCGGCATGGGGCGAGACGTGCTGGCGCTGCTGAAATTCGCCAGCTCCCACGGCTTCCTGACCGACGCCCTATACGGCCTCGCCTCGACCGCGCTGTCGGATTACCGGCAATTGCGCACCCGCGTCGGCCTGCAGCGCTATAGCGAAAGCGAGATGATCGACAAACTCGGCCGCGCCGGCTTTGCCGCCTCGCGGGCCCAGCACAATATCGGGCACAATCCCTGGCGCATGACCTTCCTGGCGCGCCCTCTGGTTCCGTAACACCCTTCTTGCGGCGCCCTTCCGGATGACCCTGCCGGTTAGGGTTAATAGGCAGCAAGCATGGCTCACCGTCCCGTGATCGGTAATGATCGCCTTGGCCCGGTGGCGGAAGCGATAACGCGAGAACGGTGCATCGTTCTTTATCCTGGTTCAAATCCAGGCCGGGCCTCCACGCTTCGCCCTGGCGTAGCTGGGCGCAGCCAAAGCGAAGACGGACCGGGCCGGGCCACCACTACGGCCGGCAAGCCCAAAATTCCCGCAAAATCCCCGTTGATGGCCCTTTTTCGGGGTTTCGCGGGTGCGGAATCTGGTCTAAAGACCACCCGCGCGCGAGGGTAACCCGCGCTCTTGGCTTAGGGGACGCGCAGCATGCGCGCCCTTTTTTTGTGCCCAAAATCCAGTCCGCGAGACCTGATGCCCAAAAGAACAGATATCTCCACCATCCTGATCATCGGCGCCGGTCCCATCGTGATCGGCCAGGCCTGCGAATTCGACTATTCGGGCACCCAGGCGGTGAAGGCGCTGAAGGAAGAGGGCTACCGGGTCGTCCTGGTCAATTCCAATCCGGCCACCATCATGACGGACCCGGAACTGGCGGATGCCACCTATATCGAGCCGATCACGCCGGAAATCGTCGGCAAGATCATCGAGAAGGAACGCCACGTCATCCCCGGCGGGTTTGCGCTGCTGCCGACCATGGGCGGGCAGACCGCGCTGAACTGTGCGCTGTCGCTGCGCCGTCAGGGCACCCTCGACAAGTTCGATGTCGAGATGATCGGCGCCACCGCCGACGCCATCGACAAGGCCGAGGACCGCCAGCTGTTCCGCGAGGCCATGACCAAGATCGGGCTGGAGACGCCCAAATCGCGGCTCGCCAACGCCTCGGCGCTGAAGAAGTCCTACCGCGACAAATACCTCGCCGAGCGCGAGAAAGCCTCCGGCGCGGCGCTGGAGGAACTCGAACGGCAGTGGACGCTGGGCGAGAACGAACGCCGCAAGCGCTACCAGGAGCACGCGTTCGGCGAGGCGCTGATGGCGCTGTCCGAGATCGGCCTGCCCGCCATCATCCGGCCCTCCTTCACCATGGGCGGCACCGGCGGCGGCATCGCCTACAACAAGGAAGAATTCCTGGACATCATCGAGCGCGGGCTCGACGCCTCTCCGACCAACGAGGTGCTGATCGAGGAAAGCGTGCTCGGCTGGAAAGAGTACGAGATGGAGGTGGTGCGCGATAAAAAGGACAATTGCATCATCATCTGCTCTATCGAGAACCTCGATCCGATGGGCGTGCATACCGGCGATTCCATCACCATCGCGCCGGCCCTGACGCTGACCGACAAGGAATACCAGATCATGCGCGACGCCTCGCTGGCGGTGCTGCGCGAGATCGGGGTCGAGACCGGCGGCTCCAACGTGCAGTTCGGCATCAACCCGGTCGACGGCCGCATGGTCGTGATCGAGATGAATCCGCGCGTGTCGCGCTCGTCGGCGCTGGCGTCGAAGGCCACCGGCTTCCCGATCGCCAAGGTCGCCGCAAAACTCGCGGTCGGCTACACGCTGGATGAAATCGCCAACGACATCACCGGCGGCGCGACGCCGGCTTCGTTCGAGCCGACCATCGACTACGTCGTCACCAAGATCCCCCGCTTTGCGTTCGAGAAATTCCCCGGCGCTTCCCACACCTTGACGACGTCGATGAAATCGGTCGGCGAAGTGATGGCGATCGGCCGCACCTTCCAGGAGAGCCTGCAGAAGGCGCTGCGCGGGCTCGAGACCGGATTGACCGGGCTAGACGAGATCGAGATCGACGATCTCGGCCGCGGCGACGACAAGAATGCGATCCGCGCGGCGCTCGGCACGCCGACGCCGAACCGCATCCTGCAGGTTGCCCAGGCGATGCGGCTCGGCTGGTCGAACGAGGAGATTTTCAACTCCTGCAAGATCGATCCGTGGTTCCTGGCGGAGATGCGCGGCATCGTCGACATGGAAGCCAAGATCAAGGCCAACGGGCTGCCCGGCAACGCGTTCGGCATGCGGACGCTGAAGGCGATGGGCTTTTCGGATGCGCGGCTCGCGGTGCTGGCCGACAGCACCGAGGCGGACGTGACCGCGAAGCGTCACGCGCTCGGCGTTCGTCCGGTGTTCAAGCGCATCGACACCTGTGCGGCGGAGTTCGCCTCCCCCACCGCCTATATGTACTCGACCTATGAATCGCCGTTTGCGGGCGCGACCGCCGACGAGAGCGCGCCGTCGGACAAGAAGAAGGTGATCATCCTCGGCGGCGGCCCGAACCGGATCGGCCAGGGCATCGAATTCGACTATTGCTGCTGTCACGCCTGCTTTGCGCTGCATGACGCCGGCTACGAGACCATCATGGTCAACTGCAATCCGGAAACCGTGTCGACCGACTATGACACCGCGGACCGGCTGTATTTCGAGCCGCTCACCGCTGAAGACGTGCTGGAGATCATCGCCACCGAACGGACCAACGGCACGCTGCACGGCGTGATCGTGCAGTTCGGCGGCCAGACCCCGCTGAAACTGGCGCGTGCGCTGGAAGCCGCCGATGTGCCGATCCTTGGCACCTCGCCCGACGCCATCGACCTTGCCGAAGACCGCGACCGCTTCAAGCGCGTGCTCGACAAGCTGCGCCTGAAGCAGCCGAAGAACGGCATCGCCTATTCGGTCGAGCAGGCGCGGCTGGTGGCGGCCGATCTCGGCCTGCCGCTGGTGGTGCGTCCTTCCTATGTGCTGGGCGGCCGCGCGATGCAGATCATCCGCGAGGAGGATCAGCTCAACGACTATTTGCTCGGCACCCTGCCCGAGCTGGTGCCCGCCGACGTCAAGGCGCGCTACCCCAACGACAAGACCGGGCAGATCAACACCGTGCTCGGCAAGAATCCGCTGCTGTTCGATCGCTATCTTTCCGACGCCACCGAGATCGACGTCGATTGCCTGTGCGACGGCAAGGATACGTTCGTCGTCGGCATCATGGAGCATATCGAGGAAGCCGGCATCCACTCCGGCGATTCCGCCTGTTCGCTGCCGCCGCATTCGCTCGATGCCGCGATGATCGCCGAACTCGAACGGCAGACCCGCGAGCTTGCGCTCGGCCTCGACGTGGTCGGCCTGATGAACGTGCAATATGCGATCAAGGACGGCGAGATCCACGTGCTCGAGGTCAACCCGCGGGCCTCGCGCACCGTGCCGTTCGTCGCCAAGGTGGTCGGCACGCCGGTGGCGAAAATCGCAGCTAGGATCATGGCCGGCGAGAAGCTCGCGGACTTCAACCTGAAGAAGCGCAAGCTCGGCCATGTCGGCGTCAAGGAATCGGTATTCCCGTTCGCGCGCTTCCCGGGCGTCGACACCGTGCTCGGTCCGGAGATGCGCTCGACCGGCGAGGTGATGGGCATCGACCGCTCGTTCGAAGTCGCCTTTGCCAAGAGCCAGCTCGGCGGCGGCACCAGGGTGCCACGCAAGGGCACGGTGTTCGTCTCGGTGCGCGAGAGCGACAAGACGCGTATTGCGGACGCGGTGCGGCTGCTGCATTCGGTCGGCTTCAAGGTGATGGCCACATCGGGCACGCAGCGCTTCCTCACCGATTCCGGCGTACCGACCGAAAAGGTGAACAAGGTATTGGAGGGCCGGCCGCATATCGTTGACGCCATCACCAATGGCGACATCCAGCTTGTCTTCAACACCACCGAAGGGCCGCAGGCGCTGGCCGACAGCCGTTCGTTGCGACGGGCTGCCCTCTTGCATAAAGTGCCATATTACACCACTCTTTCGGGTGCTGTGGCGGCCGCACAGGGCATCCGCGCCTATCTGGGCGGAGACCTTGAGGTCCGCACGCTGCAGAGTTACTTTTCCGAAAACTGATCGTTCACCGGGCCAGATTGCCCGCTAAACGATTGGCAACAAAGCCGGTATGGCTGGAACCCACCGCTCGTTGGTATGTTGGTTCGGCCCCTGACGGGGCCGAAAGTTAATAGGCTGGCAGGCTCGCGTTTGGGCCCGCTCAGTCCCGAATCGAAATCGAAGAGAGTGCTTCGTGCGCGCAACTCCTTAGCGGCTCGCACGGGCCAAGGACGGAAGAGATGATGGAAAAGGTTCCGATGACCGCCGGCGGCTACGCCGCCCTCGAGGTCGAGTTGAAGAAGCGCCAGTCCGAGGACCGGCCGCGCATCATCGAGCATATCGCCGAGGCGCGTTCGCATGGCGACCTTTCGGAGAACGCGGAATATCACGCCGCCAAGGAAGAGCAGTCGCACAATGAAGGCCGCATCGCCGAGATCGAAGACAAGCTCGCGCGCGCCGACATCATCGACATCTCGAAGCTCTCCGGCGACACCATCATGTTCGGCGCCACCGTGACGCTGGTCGACGAGGACACCGAGAAGAAGGCGGTGTGGCAGATCGTCGGCGAGCCCGAAGCCGACGCCAAGAAGGGCCGCATCTCGATCACCTCGCCGCTGGCGCGCGCGTTGATCGGCAAGAAGAAGGGCACGACGGTGGAGGTCATGGCGCCCGGCGGGGCCAAGGCCTACGAGATTACCAAGGTCGAGTGGCGTTAGGCTGAAAGCAGTCTTGCCCCGGCGGGCATCGCCCGCCGGTTGCGGACCAGGACGTGCGTTGATCCCGATCGAGGAGAACGACATGCGGCCAGATCGCCATCTCGTTGCCCGCCTCGCTTTCGCCCTGACGATCGTCATCGCCGGCTATGACGCCGCCGTTGCGGCCGACCTTCCGGTTCCGCCGCGCGTCGTGCCGAAGAATGTCTCGGTGCAATCAGGCCCGCCACATTGCAGCCGATGGACCGACGATTGCGTCAACTGCACGCGCGGCACCGGCGGCGCCTCGCCGACCTGCTCCAACATCGGCTTTGCCTGTCAGCCCAAGTCCATCCGCTGCCTCGACGCGCGATAGCGGCAGAAGGCCGCAGTGGAAGTCACCTTGAAGTAACCGCGCGCGCGATGCGGCAAACACTTTGCGCGCCGCATTATTCCTTTTGCTGCTCCGCAAAACGTCATCGAATTGTGAGCCCCGCGCGCTTTTCCTCGACGCCGCTACACGATACCAATCGTACCTCGATCCAAACCTGGGGGACTCTCATGACAGAAGCACTCGCGGCGTGGGCGCCGCGCGTATTGAGCATATTGCGCATCATCACCGGCTTGCTGATCATCCAGCATGGCATGGGCAAGCTGATCGGCTGGCCGGTGGTCGCGATGTACGCCAACGTAAAGCCGTTCTCGCTGGTCGGCACGGCCGGTTTCATCGAATTGATCGGCGGTGCGCTTCTGATCGTCGGCCTGTGCACGCGGCCCGTCGCCTTCGTGCTGTCCGGCATGATGGCGTTCGCCTATTTCATCGGCCATTTCCCGAAGGACTTCTTGCCGCTGGTCAATGGCGGCACGCTGGCGATCCTGTATTGCTTCACCTGTCTGTATCTGTCGACCGCCGGCGCAGGGCCGTGGAGCGTCGACGCAGCAACCAAGCGGGCTTGAGGGAGCAGACCATGAACAAGTTCAACAAGCTGCTCGCCGGCGGCGAGCCGATGGTTCTCAGCGTCTTCCGCTTCATCACCGGACTGCTGCTGTTTCAATACGGCATCGCCAAGCTGTTCAAGTTTCCGCCGCTGCCGATGTTCGCCAAGGTCGAGCTGATGTCGCTGTACGGCGCCGCCGGTTCGCTCGAACTGGTGCTCGGCGGCCTCTTGATGATCGGCCTGCTGACCCGGCCGGTGGCCTTCATCTTGTCGGGTGAAATGGCGTTCGCCTATTTCATGGGGCACTATCCCAAAGGCTTCATCCCGATCCTCAACGGCGGCAGCGCCGCGATCCTGTTCTGCTTCGCCTGCCTCTATTTCTTCTTCGCCGGCGGCGGCGTGTGGAGCGTGGATGCGATGATGGGAAAGAAGCGCTGATAAGCCATTCGTCATTGCGGGCGAAGCGAAGCAATCCATAGCGCGGCAAACCGATCAATGGATTGCTTCGTCGCTGCGCTCGTCGCAATGACGGCGGCGGCTGATGCTCGCCTCAGCCCGTCACCTTCAGATCGAGCGGCACCGCCGCCTCGTATTTCGAATTGTGCAGCACCAGCGACGTCCGGACATTGCGCACATGGGGCGCGGCGGTCAGGTGCGTGACGAAATCCTGGAACGTCGCCATGTCGGGCGCCACGCATTTCAGGATGAAATCGACTTCGCCCGACAGCATCCAGCATTCGCGCACCAGGGGCTCGGCGCGGACGAATTGCTCGAACGCACGCAGATCGGCTTCGGCCTGGCTGGACAGATGAACCGAGGCGAACACGGTGACGTCGAAACCGAGCCGGCGCGGGTCCAGCAGGCCGCGGTAGCCCTGAATGTAGCCCTCCTCCTCCAGCGTCCGAACCCGGCGCAGGCAGGGCGGCGGTGAAATTCCGACCCGTTTGGCCAGTTCGACATTGGTGATTCGGCCGTCGGCCTGGATTTCGGAAAGAATTCTAAGGTCGATTTCGTCGAGATTCTTCGACACGCGGTCGGGTTCCTTTGGGGTTCCTTGAGGGGTTTCCGGGGGCAGCTGGCCTGGACGGTGTTGCCAGCAACACTCTTAGCGCAGGCCGCACCCATTGCGCAATTTTATTGCGCGTGCAGTGCGCCATTTTTCGCAATTCGAGGGAAAATGCCGCAGTTCCGGGGAAAATTCGCTGATATGGATTGCAATTCTTGCATAGCTACCCAGATATCATAGACTTGGATTTGACACTTTTAGCGCCGCGTGACGCATTTCCCGGCGCTTCCTCGCACAAGTCCTCATCAAAATCCTCCAAAGAGAGGGAATCTGCCGATGCCCGCGCCTATCCATGCCAAGGTCGTCATTATCGGTTCCGGCCCTGCCGGGTACACCGCAGCGATCTACGCAGCGCGGGCGATGCTTGAGCCGGTTCTGATCCAGGGCATCCAGGCCGGCGGGCAGCTCACCATCACCACCGACGTCGAGAACTATCCGGGTTTTGCGGATGTGATCCAGGGTCCGTGGCTGATGGAGCAGATGGAAAAACAGGCCGCCCATGTCGGCACCAAGATCGTCTCCGATCTCGTCACCAAGCTCGAACTGGGCCAGCGGCCGTTCCGCCTGACCTGCGATTCCGGCGACGTCTATCTCGCCGAAACCGTGATCCTGGCCACCGGCGCGCAGGCGCGCTGGCTCGGGATACCGTCCGAGGTGAAGTTCCAGGGCGGCGGCGTGTCCGCCTGCGCCACGTGCGACGGTTTCTTTTATCGGGGCAAGCAGGTCGTGGTGGTCGGCGGAGGCAACACCGCGGTCGAAGAGGCCCTGTACCTCACCAATCATGCCACGCAGGTCACGATCGTGCATCGCCGCGATCACTTCCGCGCCGAGCGTATCCTTCAGGAACGCTTGTTCCGGCACCCGAAAATCAAGGTGATCTGGGATTCCGCCGTCGACGAGATCTGCGGCTCGGAGAACCCGAACAAGGTCACCCATGTGCGGCTGAAGAACGTCAAGTCGGGCGCATTGACCGATGTGCCGACCGACGGCGTCTTCATCGCGATCGGCCACGCGCCGGCGACCGAGTTGGTCAAGGACCAGGTCAAGCTGAAACCATCCGGCTATGTCGAGGTGGCGCCGAACTCGACCGCGACATCGATTCCCGGCCTGTTTGCCGCCGGCGACGTGGCGGACGAAACCTATCGGCAGGCGGTCACGGCCGCCGGCCTTGGCTGCATGGCGGCTCTCGAGGCCGAACGCTTCCTCGCTCTGCGCGCGAGCGATCGCGCGGCGGCGGAATGATCATGCGACGAACACGGGACGGATTTACGGACATGGATTGGGACAAGCTGAAGGTGTTTCACGCGGCGGCCGAAGCGGGAAGCTTCACGCATGCCGGCGAGCAACTGGGGCTTTCGCAGTCGGCGGTCTCGCGGCAGGTCTCGGCCCTGGAGCAGGAGCTTGCGGTGTCGCTGTTCCATCGCCACGCGCGCGGGCTGATCCTCACCGAACAGGGCGACCTCTTGTTCCGCACCGCGCATGACGTGTTCATGCAGTTGCAGGCGGCGCGCGCCAAGCTCACCGACAGCCGCGAGCGGCCGTCGGGCGACCTCAAGATCACCACGCCGCCGGCACTCGGCATCAACTGGCTGATCCCGCGGCTCGACGAGTTCACCGGCCTCTATCCGGATATCCGCATTTCGCTGATCGTGACCGACGAGGATCTCGATCTGTCGATGCGCGAGGCCGACGTCGCGATAAGGACCCGCAAGCCGACCCAGCCGGACCTGATCCAGCGCAAGCTGTTCTCGATCGGCTTCCACGCCTATTGCTCGCCGGAATACATCAAGCGCTTCGGCACGCCACGCACGCTCGACGACCTCGACTCGCACCGCATCATCATGCTCGGCGATGCGCAGGTGCCGGTGCATCTGCAGAACCGTAGCTGGCTGATCGACGCCGGCCGCAACGGCTCGGGACCGCGCGAGGCCTATTTCAAGGTCAACAACATCCTCGGACTTGTCAGGGCCTGTCAGCAGGGGCTCGGCATCGCGGCGCTACCGGACTATCTGGTCGAAGATAACAGTCGCCTGGTGCAGCTGTTCGGCGAGACCGATTCGATCCAGATCGACACCTATTTCGTCTATCCGGAAGAGCTGAAGACGGTGGCGCGCGTGCAGGTTTTCCGCGACTTCGTGGTGAGCAAGGCGCAGCGCTGGCCCTCGTAGAGAAGGGGCGACGCTGCGTTATTCTGCCGGCGGATTAGCCGCTCTTATAAAGCCCCCGGTCTCCGCATGTCTGACATGCGACCTCGACTGTTTACGCAAGGCGGCGATGGGGATCATAGTGTCTACACGCTGAGCGATCGTGTCGCGCATATGTCCCCCTCCTCCAGTGGCGCGGGCGCTCAGTAATCCCTCTTGGAAGGTGATTGTGTCGGCCTCACGTGGCCAATACCTTAAGCCGGGCTCTTTTGGGCCCGGCTTTTTTTCTTCTCCGGACCGGATCGCCCGCAGATGTTTTTGCTCCGGCTTCGCCGGCTCCGGATCGTTTCATCTCTAAAATAAATTGATAGCAAAACCGTCATCCACCATGCGCCGATTGACAACGCGCCGCTGTCCCATCATATCAGGCTCATGATCACGAATTCGTGCGCCGCTCTGTCGTCGAAAAAAGGTCCCCACACGGGGACCCGAGATCGACGCGCGCGATAGATCAACCGCCAGACCGATCCCGAAACCCCGCCGCCTGGACGGGGTTTTTTTATGTGTCCCGTCTCCGGCAAAGCCCCCAGGAGATGGAACCATGACGACCGATTTACAAAGCCGATTACAGGGCCTGTGGCTGCCCCTCGTTACACCATTTCGCAATGGCGAACTCGACCAGCCATCGCTGCGCCGCATGGTCAGGCACTATGCCAATGGCCCCGTGGACGGCTTGATCCTCGCCGCCACCTCGGGCGAGGGCATGGCGCTCGGCATGGGCGAACTCGAACAACTGGTAACCGTGACGCGGGCGGAGATCGCAAACAGCGGGCGCTATATCCCGATCTGTCTCGGCCTCTCCGGCGCCGGCACGGACAAGATGCTGGATACGCTCGACGAGACCGCCGCCTGGCCGATCGACGGCTATCTGATCGCCAGCCCCTATTACACCCGGCCGTCGCAGCGCGGGCTGCTGCGGCATTTCACGGTGCTTGCCGACCACGCCTCATGGCCGATCGTGCTCTACAACATCCCCTACCGCACCGCGGTCAATCTCACCAACGAGACCCTGTTGCAACTCGCCGCACATCGCAACATCGTCGGCATCAAGGACTGTTCCGCCGACCGCGCGCAGTCGATCGACTTCCTGGCGCGGCGGCCGAAAGGGTTTCGCGTATTGACCGGCGAGGACGCGCATTATCACGAGGCGCTCACCGACGGTGCGGACGGTGCGATCCTGTTGTCGGCGCATCTGGAGACCGAAGCCTTTGCATCCGTTCGCGCGCTGATGCAGCAGGGCGACCATAACGGCGCGCGGGCGTGCTGGGACGGTGTTTCCGAACTGACCCGGCTGTTGTTTGCCGAACCGAGCCCGGCGCCGGCCAAATACTGGCTGGCACAGAGCGGGCTGATCGACAGCGCCGAGGTCCGGTTGCCGATGGTGGAAGTGAGCGCGGAGCTTGCGGCACGACTGGATGCGGAGCGCGCGCGGCGCACGCCACCGCTGTTGCGGCGCGCGTAATAACTTTCGCGCTGGACAGCCTCTCCTCCCCTTCGGCAGAGGCGACGCCAGAAGCCGCCGCGCGCGCAACCGCGGCGGCGGCTTTTTCCGCGGCTCCGCCGGCCCGGATGACGCGGCGCATGCGCGGCGCTGGTTAACGTCTGATGATCGCAGCTCGTCGAAATCGCGCCAAGCTTCGCCCGCAACCTTAAAATCCCGGATGTATCGATGTCCCCATCGAGAAAAACCGGGGGACACCAAGTGAGCGACTATACGACCGATAATTGGAAATTTCCGGCCAGCGAGCGCGTCCAGAGATTGCAGGACGTCATGCTGGTCTCGTCCTTTGCCCTGTGGGCGATGCTGATCGGCTTCGCGCCTGTCGTCACCTATCGCCTGCTGACGGCCTGATGCGCGGCGCGGGATGCCATCGTGGTTAATCGGCGGTAGCACCTGCGGTCAAATGCGAGCGAAATCGTGACCGGGATTTTAAAAGCGGCCGCGTATCAAACCCGCATTAACGGCAAAAACGCGGGGGCGCGTCTTGGAATTCGAAAGCAAACCTCTCCCTGATCAACAGGGCTTTACGACCGAGGATATCCTCTGGGCGGTCGGCATCTGGTCGGTGATCCTGACCATGTCGCCGGTCGTCGTGTTCTACATGCTGATGGTGGCGTGAGCCGCCATTGCTCTTTCTGTCATTCCGGAGCGATGCGTTGGCATCGAATCCGGACTCTCGAGATTCCGGGCTCGGCGCCTTGCGCCGCCCCGGAATGACAACATCCAATCAGGCAAAGAAAAACGCGCGGAGCCCCGCGCGTCTTTGAAAGTCGTAAGCGGCGTTGTTACGCCGCTTGCTTGTGCATGGCGCCGGACGCCGAGGCGTTGCCGCGGATGGCCTTGATCGAACGCTCGATCGCCGCCCACAGCCGGCTGATTTCCGCAGCAGCGCGGCCTTCCGCATAATATTCGCGGGCGCCCTCGCCGTTGCCGAGCGCCAGCAACAGATCGGCACGGTTGGTGATCTGACCGCTCCACACCGGCGCGCGGAATTTGACCAGTGCTTCACGCGCGATGGTGACGATGCGGCTTTCGACGCCGTCCCGGCTCGCGGGTGCGCCATTGATGACGACCGCGTAGGGCTTGCGTGCGGTACGGCAGGTCTGAATGGTTTCCTGCACGGCATTGACGTCAAACACGCCGGGCCGCGCCGGAATAATCACCATGGTGGCGTTCTTGATGGCGTCGTCGACGACGGCCGAAAGATTCGGCGGCGTGTCGATGAACACCCATTCGATACCGTCGCGCTTGGCGGCGGCGATAATTCCGCTGACCGAATTCACCGCGGCCTTGATCGGCGGCTCGTTCGTTCCGCGCAGCTTGTGCCAGAGAGTTAGCGATCCCTGCGGATCTGCATCGATCATCAGACAGGGCTTGGTCGACTTGTGTACATGCGCAGCAATGTGAGCGGCCAGGGTACTTTTTCCCGAGCCCCCCTTACGCGAAGCGAAAACAATGACGTTCATACCTTGGCCTCCAGATTGACCCCAGGAGGCGAAAATGAATCAGCGCGCTGATTCGTGGAAGAAAAATTTACTGGCAATCGCGAAGAAGCCTCTGATTAGCCAGCAAAGTTGCTTTTTGAGTCACACCGCGCGCGACGCTGCAACCCATGATGGAATCGCAAAAACGGAATCGTCAGAATGGCTTGACCGATTCAGCGCATGCTTTTTGTGCGCTGTCGTTCGATCCACTTGCGCTCGATCCATCCGAGCATCCGCGCCATCGGCTTCTGCAGGATCGGCACGTCCTGCGCGAACAAAAGGAGTCCGAGCGGCAGCATCCAGAGCCCGAGCACCGGCAGGAAGCTGAAAATGCCGCCGATGATCAGCAGAATGGCGATCGGAATCCGCACATAGCGCGACGACGGCTTGCGCAGCCAGCTAATGAATCTGGCTGGCCCCGCCGGCAGCTTGGATTCGAACCAGGCAAAATGCCGGTCGAGTTCCGCCTGGGATTCCTTGCTCACTCAGATCTCTCCTCGCATGGACAGATGTTGATGAGCGATAGCGCCGCAAGGCGTCAGTCTGTCGCGCAAAGGGGACTTGAAATCGTGCAGCGCACTCAGGTCGCGGGTCTTGCCGGCTTCCGGTGCTTGCGCACTTTGCCTGCGGACTTGCGCGGCGCGGCCGGCTTGATCGCCATCGGGCTGCCGGCCGGTGCGGAACGCACCTGGCTCGGTTCAGGGCCCCTGAATTGCGCCCGGCATCCCGGCGACAACTGCGACTTCTTGGCGACCATGCAGGCCGTGACGCGGTCGACATTGGGGATTTCGGAGCTGCAGAGCCGGAAGGCGTCGCCGGTGCAGGCCTGCTCCTGTTCGGCGGTGTAGGCCTGGCTCGAGCTGGACCACATTGAAACCGAGAGCGCGGTCGCCAGCATGATGCCGAAATGGAAACTCCTGGTCATAAATCCCCCGAAGCATTGGTTTGCGCGAATTGTGGGTGAACGGTGCGGGATTGGCAAGCAGGAGTGGACAACACACGCATCGCATATCCGTCATGAGGGGATTGATCTTGCTGCCATGGCGGGTGCCATGGGTCGACCTTAACGAGGCCGATTTGGGCGGGAAGGGCGTGGAATTGGCGCGCCGGACAGCCTTCGCAGACGGGACTACCTGGAGTAGTATGACGTCGTATTTTCAAAAATTTTTCCCGGCAGCGGCCGCATGTCCGTTCCATCCAGTCTATCCTTCGGGGCTGTTTTCCGCTCCGTGTGGGGCGGCATAGTCGAAGTGTTGCGCTTGCTGTTGTCGCTGATGTCGGTCGGACACCTTATCGGTGGAAATGCCGCAGCGATGAGAGGGATCGCTTTCGACGTTCCCACGGCGATTCTCCGGCAGTAGCTGGGGCAATCATTGGCGCTCGCAGAAAACTGACCGGCATCGCCAACCGAGGTGACCCAGAGCAGATGCATGGCACCAGGCAGGCACTGCCAGTCGTCGGGTCGGTTGCGGCGCGGATGTCCTCGCGCTCGCCTGCCATTTCCTTTTCGCCTATCCGAGCCTGATTTCGTTCCTTCTCTTTTTCGGAATCGTTCGGATGTTATTGATCCTCGGTCCCGATTTTCTGGATCGCCGGAAATCAAGAATGGGACATTCCTGGATTTTACTTAGGACGCGGCCGCGAAGCCACGGCCGGCGAAGCGCTGGCGGTTCCACCCGGGCATGCACGAACCCCACGCTATATTGTTCTGGAAACAACGAAGTTCCCCTGCGACAAATTGGCCAGGAAACTCAATTGAAGAATTCTTTTAATACAACCTAAAGAAAGCAACGCCTAGGGTAACCCAGTTCAATCTGAAAGGGAGCATCATTGGCTATGACAATCTTGAGGCGATTCTTGAAAGATGAATCCGGTGCAACTGCCATTGAATACGGTTTGATCGCCACAGGTATCGCAATTGCAATCATCGCTGCTGTGAACGGCGTCGGCACCGCGCTCAGCGGCAAGTTTGGCACGATCAGCACTTCGCTGAAGTAACACCCTCGCTGTCGTAGCTACCGTGGCTGGTCGCTTAGAAGGCTGGGTTGAGGGCTCCGATCCCAAAGGTCGGGGCCCTTTCTTTTTTTCAGAACGGGCACCTTTTGCCAAATCAAGCCAGGCCCCGTGCGCGCAACACGCCGCGCTTACCCATATCGGTGCGAGCCGGTTCTCTCCCGGAGCTACCTCCAGGATAGCTATCCGAGCCGCCCGGCGCATGTCGGGTCATGGCCGGCCAAACATGCGAAGCGAATGACGCATCGACCGCGTTGAGGCCAAGCAACCAGCGGCTCACGGTCCAAAAGCGCCCTTACCGACAAGCCTGACATCGCCAAGTTCGCCACGCTCAAAAGAGCGGCGCATGCCGTGAGCGAATGGTACCCGCGCTGTTTGCAACGCGTCTCATTTTCTTGACCGGCCGTCTCATTTCCGCGCGGCCACCTTCCCCGGATGATGCAGCACCGATAGGGGAAGATGCAAACGGCATTCAATCAACAGAGGGCGGTAGCGTGAAACTCAGCCGGTTCAAATCGATCATTTGGGCGTTGTCGTTCCTTTCGGTCGCATATGCCTCCCCAAGCCATGCCGTGATTGTGTACGACACGATCACGGGCTCATCCTTTAACAACGGCTATTGGCCCGTCGGTCCCAGTGCTCCTGGTCCGTTCTCATCGAGCACCTCAGCCGGTGTGCAATTCACGGCAACGGTTGCAGGCTACATCGACAGCCTTACGCTCTCCCTCCACGGAGGCACTTCCGCCGACGTTTATCTGTTTAGCGACGACAGCCGATCGATCGTGGCGACGTCGGCCGGCCGCGACCACAGGCTGGACTTTTGTTCTCTTTATGTTCTAATCGGGCATGACGGATCGACCGGCGAGCTGGCGAATGCCTACCCCTAAGCAGATGGATAAGCTGGCGCGCGAGGTTGCGCTCCGGCGAGATCGCGCGACCCCTGACCCTGGCCCGAGCGATCCGATCCCAGACGCGTTATGGGATGCTGCGCTGGCCGACCCGCGCACCGCCGGAAAGCCGGCGCAGGCCATCCAGCAGTGCCGGCTTGCGGATATCCAACGTCATTTGCTGCGCGTCGAGTGCCAGCGCTGCACTCGGATCGTCGAAATTCAGAAGACCGATGCGGTCCGGCTTTATGGCCAGCAAGCGATTTGGAAGGATGTCGGGCAGCGCTTGCTAGACGATACCTGTATCAATCGTACCGGCCGGCTCGAAGAAGATGGATGCTGGCCGGATTGGCGCAGCTAGAGTTGCGTATCCTCGAAATGAGGTACCCAAGGGAGGATGAAGTCCTTCACGAAATTATGCTGCGGTCGAGCATACTTTCGCGCCATCGTTCTCATGACGTGCTCAACGGCCTGCTCTGACAACGTCATGCGAGCTTCGCTGAAGGCGCTGACATCATCGGGCTCGAAATGCTTCTTAGTATTTTGGATGTGCAAGCGGTTCCTGATCTTTCGAAGATCATCTAGCGCCTCGTAGAAGCCGCTATCACCCTGATCGAAGAGGTCATGCTTCTTTGCGCTCGCAATGTACCGCTCAAGCTCGTCTATCTTCTTGCCTCGAATATATTCGATCACCGTCGCTTGGAGATTTGCGACCCCTTCGCTGGTGAACGTCTTCACGCGCAGATGCAGATCATAGAGGATTGCCTCAATGATCGAAACGTTCATGACCGTGATCGGCTTTTGCAAATGCCTTTTTTGCAAGGCATTGCCTGCCGCGCGGAGATCATAGAGCGTCTTGAGAATAGCTAGATTGAAGCAGATGTTATCCCCGAGCTTGAAGTTACCCATGAAGTTGCTTTTGATCGTGACCATCGCGACACCGCTCAGAAGGTCCGAACTCCGACCGCCCTCAACTCAGCCAAATCGCTTTGGCTCGCATCATCCGGCGCGATAACGCGAAAGATGACACCGGGCACGGCCTTCTTGAATTCGGTCATGAAATTCTGCACTTCGGCCCAATCGGACAAAAGGTAATGCTCTTCTGCCTTTGTGGACGTCGGCGTGTACCACTCGACGTACCATTTCGAGGAAACGGACTTCTCAGCCAATGACACCATGACATCCACCCATGACTTCAAAGCTTCAAAGCTCTTGCGCGAAAGCCTTGCTGGAATTTCGAGAGCAGCAATCCCCTCCGGCAAAGGCAGCGTCGCGCGCGGGGATCCCGCTGCTCGGGGTGCGATAAACCGCTGCGCGATTGCGGCGCGCGATCGTCCCGCACCAGGAGGGGTCTCGACTGGCTCGCCGCCGTAAAATCGAGGCGGTGCAGCTGGGCTTCGTTGCTGCCAAGGAAAGGCGAAGGGTGCAGCTTCCTCAGGGACCGTTAGTTCCCCGCGCTCCGCCGCCGCCAAGATCTCCGCTATTTCCTCATCGTCGCTCTCAGAGGAGACTTTAACCGGGAGATGAGATACGTTATCTTCTCCTGAGAGATTAACAAAGGAAAAGGTCTCGTCGAAGGATCGCAGAAAGACCTTGGAAGCGGCTTCGGTGAAGCCGCGATCAAGCCGAAGCTCGCTAAGGCAATGGCTATCGCTGGGACGGATTGGAAGCCATTTATTGGCATATTCGGCGAATAGTCGTGGACTAAGTGCGGCATCTTTGACCGCAGCTTCTTTCGCACCCGGCCGGGCATCGTGCAGAATTCTTTGGGCAAGCTCAGTTAACTGAACTTTTCTGTCCTGCCCTTTTCCGGTATCTTCCAACAGCCCATAAGCCTTCATGGCTGAAAGGGTCTGCAGCAGTCCGCTGCTTGATTGAGCATATCGCCATGTATCAGCGACCGTGGCTACGCGAGCCGGACTTCGACGATGAGCATCGCTGAACTGCTGCGCCCGCTCAATCGCCCGAGGCAATGAAATGAAGGGATAGGAGGGGCTGCGCTCTTTCTTCGCGCGATCTTCGGTATCTTCAGTGTTGGTCATGGCTGGTGCCTCCGAGCGCAGCTTTACCACACCTCGAAGACTGGAACAAGATAAGCTGTGGATTACTGATAAAATTTCTGATTAAAAATTTTATTCAGAAATTTTTGGATGCCTATTGACTAAGATGGTGGCTCGGTTAATAGTCCGTGTCGTTCGGTCGGCCCGTAGTATGCGGCCATTGCTGGACCCCGGAGAGCGCCGGCCGCGCTCGATGGCGCAAAAAGCCCCCGTACGCGACGGGGGCTTTTTTCTTGGCAACGGAGCGGTAGCTCGATGCACTATTCGTTCTATCTCGATGAAACCGATACGCACGGTCCCGCCCCCACCATCATCATGGCTGGATACCTCGGCCACGATTACCAATGGCGGCGCTTCGACGTGAAGCTCGCTCGGCTTCAAGCACAATATGGCTTCCGGAATTTCCACGCTCACGAATTTGACGCGAAGAGGAACGAGTTCGCCGGCTGGTCGGATCGGAAATGCCTCGACCTTGTCACCGACATCGGGGAATTGGCACGCGCAAACTTGACCGAGGGCATGGCGGTATCGCTAGAGCATGCGCGATACATGGGCGAATACCGAGCGCCGCCGATCCCAAAGAAGATGTTGCTGGACAGCCAATATGGTGTCTGCTTCCGTGCCTGCTTGGCACGATTATTCGATGTGATGGAAGCGCGAAATCATCGCGATACCGTCGACGTGATAGTTGAAAGCGGTCACAAGAATGCCGGCGACTGCCAGCGCATCTTCAATGACCTAAAGCGCCGCTTCGATCACTTGGGCATCCCAGCCCTCGGGACATTCTCGACGGCGAGCAAAGCGGCTGCCCCAAGATTAATGATCGCCGATTTCCTCGCCTCTGCTCACTCGAAGGGACGAGCGGCAATCGCGCGAGGCGAAGCTGATCCTCAAGTAGCCGCTCCTCTCCCCGCAAAGATCAGCGGACGCCTAGCATTTCTTGAGTTAATGCCGGACGCATTGGTCAATTTGAAATTAGGCTTCGAGAAGGTTCGCGATCTGGAAATCGCCGAGTGGCGCGCGAGGCGCCCGCCCCGTTCTACGAAGTAAGGCAATCTCCGCTATGGCCTCCACTAAGCGAATACCACGAAGCAGCGATTTCGATCTAAGCTGTTGATTTTAATGGTACAGTTGGGTGGGCTCGAACCACCGACCTCCTGTTCCACAGACAGGCGCTCTAACCAACTGAGCTACAACTGCATCCTGCGCGAAGCCCCAAAAAGGGGGTCGCGGAATGGGCCGGAAACTAGGTGCAACGCCCCGCTTTGGCAAGCCGCGAAGCACCGGAAATATGGTCGTTTTGGGGACCTGCGAAGTTCACTTGCAGCCCTCAAACTGACCTTGGGCCTCGATGGCGCCCTTGGTCCACAAAAAAGCCCGGGCTGACCCGCCCGGGCTTCTTCGAATCTCGATGCGGGTTCAGGCGGCCGGTTGCTGGTACTTCGCAGCCGTTGCCTTGATCGGCTCGACGGTTTCGGTCGCAACCTTCTGGCCGAGCTCGGCGAGTTCCTTGACCTGGGCCGAGAAGGTCTCGAACTGCTTTTTGGCGTGCGCGGTCCACAGCTCCATGGCGGCCGCGGGCGTCTTCACGCTGAACAGTTCCTGCGCGAAGTCGAGCGAGGAGCTGGTGTTGGCCTTGAAGAATTCGATCAGCTTGGCGCTGTAGGCGCTGGCGCCCTTGCTGGCCGAGGTGAACACGGCTTCGATGGTGCCGTTATGGGCTTCGGCGGCATCCTTGAACTTGGCGTAGTTGTCGCGGGCCTGCGAAACGCCTTTTTCGGCGAAGGCGCGCATCTGCTCGGGGACTTCGAAGGGGATGATGGAGGCGGAGAACGGATCGGTCGAATTGCTCATTCGCATGCTTCCTTGGCAACAGGTGAAACAGTGTGAGCCCTTGCGAACGCCAGCGGCAAAGACGCCGGTAGCGCCGTACTGGATCACGCAGCCACTTCTTGTTTGAGCATGATCTTCTCGGAAAACCGGTCCCCAGCTCTCCGGATCATGCTCTCATCAGGGGATTTGCCCATCCGCGGGCACAGCCAATAGACACTCATAACATGTCAAATTTGTGCAACGCAAAGCAATATTGTGTGCGTTGCGTCATTATTGCCCGGACTGGCTGCATGGCCGGGTCTGGACGCCCCAAAGTAGAGAGAAAGCGCCAAAACCGTCAGGTTTTCGGCTTGGCCGCATCCATCGCGGCGCGGCTGACGATCTGGCCGATTTCGCTGGCCTGCTCCGCCAGCGAACGCATCTGGCCCTGCACATATTCGCTGTGCAGCCGCATCACTTCGGTCAAATCCTTGGCCTTGAGCAGCGACTGTGCGTAGTCCAGCGAGGCCTGCACGTTCTTCTCCGCATAGGCGACCGCCTTGCTGCCGATTTCCCTGGCGTTGGTGCGCGCGGTGGCGCCGCGCTCCTCCAGCGAGCCGGCGGCCTGGTGCGCGGAGGAGAGGAATTTCTCGAACGTATTGCGGGCCTGCTCAAAGCTCGCTTCCGCCATCGCCCGCATTTCCTTCGGAATCTCGAAACGGCTGTCGCTCATGGTCCCACTCCTGTCGTATCGGCTCAGGATCCCGGCAAGGGATTACGTCGGGATATCGCTCACGCTCAACGCCGCAGCGCCCGATCGGTTCAGTCAGATTAAGGTTATCGCGCCTTAGGATACCGGGCCGCCGGCCGGGGCCGTGGACCTGCCGCGCTGCGCTTGCGATACTGGCGATCCACTTGCGATGCTGCCGGGCCGCCAGCATCTGATTCCGATTTGCAAAGGTCATCCCCGGGAAGGCTCGCACCCACGGTCATGTCGCGCTGATGAATAATGCGGAATTCCAGATGCAGGCGCTCGGCGACCCGCGGCTTGCGGTGCACGCGACGAGCGCCCTGCCCGCATGGCTGTGGTCGGGCGACGGCACGCGGGTGCTGTGGAGCAACCCGGTCGGCGCGCGGGCGTTCGGCGCCGCGAGCAGCACGGCGCTGGGTGAGCGGATTTTCGGACCGGCCGATCCGCATCGGCGGCAGATCGCGCGGCTCGCGGGACGCCTGCTGGCGAATGGCGCGGTCCGGCTCGAACGCTTGCCGGGTTTTGGCGCCGCCCCCGGAATGCTCGCGACCTGCGGCTGTTCGCGGCTCGACCTGCCCGATGGCAGCCACGGCATCCTGGTGGCCGCCGGCAACGGTCCCGGCCGCATCATGCCGCTCGAGGAACGGCTGCAGCGCCTGGTCGCGGGTCTTTCGATGCCGGTCGCGGCCTTTACCCGCGACGGCGTGCTGATCGGCACCAGCGATGCGGCGCGTCCACTGCTCGGGTTTCACAATCTGGTCGAGGCCGGCCTCGACCATGCCCGCAATGAAGCGCTGAAGCAGGGCGCGGTCGCAACCGCCATCGGTATCGGCCGCATGGTGTTGCAACGCGTCGGCACCGGCGCCGACACCGGCCTCGTCGCGCTGATCGTACCGGATGCCGTGCCTGCCGCTACGCCCGCATCGGCACCGGCGCAGCCCGAAGAAAAGCCGCCGGCAGAAAAATCACCAAAACCGTTCGATCCGCCGGTTGCGGTCGTTGCGGACGAGCCGGCGCCCGACCCGGAGGCGATGGAACGGACGGCCGAAGTGCTGGCCGGCCTCGCGCTGTTCGATGCGCTCGCCGAAGAGCCGTCCGAGCCCGAAGCCGAGCCGATCGCCACGGCCGCGCCGTCCAGCGACGAACCGCCGGCTGCACGGCCGCCTGAACCATCGCCTTACGTCGAAGCGGTCGCCGATGAAGCGGCTTCCTCGCCCGCTGACGAAGTCGCACTGCCCGAAAGCCCGATGGCGCCGATCGCCACGGAGCCTGCCAGGGAATCCGCCAGAGAATCCATCAAACCACCGTCCTGGTTCGACGAGCCGTCGCCGCAGTCGCGGCGGCTTCCATTGCGCTTCATGTGGCAAATGGATCGGGAGGGCCGCTTCTCGCTGGGCGCCGATGAATTCACCCGCCTGATCGGCCCGCACACGACCGCAAGCTTCGGCCGGCTGTGGAGCGACATCTCCGACGCCTTCGGGCTCGATCCCGATGGCCGCGTGATGCAGGCGTTTGCCACACGACAGACATGGAGCGGCCTTACCCTGAACTGGCCGGTCGATGGCGCCGGGCATTTGCCGGTCGAATTGTCGGGCCTGCCGATCTTCGACCGCATGCGGAACTTTGCCGGCTATCGCGGCTTCGGCGTTTGCCGCGATCTCGACGGCCTGGCGCGGCTGGCGGCGCTGCGCCGCTACGAATTCTTCGGTGGAGCACCGGCCCCGCTGGCGCCGGAACCGCGCTCGCCTGCTATCGTGCAGGCAGGCCCTGCCCCGCACGCGCCGCAAGAAACGTTGCCGCAAGAAAATCCGGACGCAGACTTGCCGGCGGCAGAACAGCCGCCCGCGAATTTCGTCATCGAGACCAGCGGCGCGGAGCCGCCCGTTACGGAATTGCCCGAGCCGATCGCTTCCGAGATTTGCGTTTCCGAGACTTCACACCCAACCGATCTGGATGCCGCCGTGGACACCCCCAAAGACACAATGGCAGAAATGCCGGCGGAAGCGCCGAAGAACGTCTTGCCGTTCCGCGCCCCCGGCGACACCAAGCCGCCGTCGCTGACCCCGGTCGAAAACAGCGCCTTCAACGAACTCGCGCGGCAATTGTCGGCGCGGCTCGAAAACGAGATGGGCAACGCGACACCTGAAGTCACCGGCCTGGATGAAACCGTGGTCGAGCACGTGGCATCCGCGGACTTGGCATCGGCGGACTTGGCATCGACCGACTTGCCCGCTGCGGATTCCCAAGAAGCTTCAAGAGAGGCTTCACGCGAAACCGCAAGCGACGTCCCGGTGCCGCCGGAATGGCTGGCGCCGTCCGAACCGCCGGCGCGCGGCGAGGCCCGGCGCGACAAGACGCTGCTCGATCTGGTCCCGATCGGCATCCTGATCTACCGGCTCGACCGGCTGCTCTACGCCAATCCCGCCTTCCTGACGCAGATGGGCTATTCGGACCTGCACGCGCTGGAGGAAGCCGGCGGCCTCGATGCGCTCTATGTCGAACCCGGCGTCTCCAACGCGCCCTCGACGTCGGACACCGGCACGCCGGTGATGATCTCAGCCAGCCAGCCACAAAACACCGAACAGGATTTGGCAAGCCGCGAACCGGCATCGCCGCCGACCGACGCGCGCCTCTACACGATTTCCTGGGACGGCGATTCCGCGCTCGCCTTGATCTTCTCCGGCGCGCGCAACGAGGGGGCCGCCGTCGCAGCCGCGATCGCCCAGCCTGCGCCCGTCGCCGAGCCGCCGGCGCCCGAGCCGTTGCCGGCCGGTCACGCCGACGCCGAAGAACTCGGCGCCATCCTCGACACCGCGGCCGAAGGCATCGTGATGTTCGATGCCGAGGGCAACATCAGCTCGGTCAATCGCAGCGCCGAGGCGCTGTTCGGCTATGACGGCGAAGAACTGGCGCGGCGCAATCTGGCGGACCTGTTCGCGCCGGAAAGCCGGCACGGCGTGTTCGACTATCTCGCCGGCATCAAATCCGAAGCCGGCGCGAGCCTGCTCGATCACGGCCGCGAGACGCTGGGGCGCGAAAGCAAGGGCGGCTTGATTCCGCTGTCGGTGACCATGGGACGCACGCGCCCCGACGGCCCGAACTTCTTCGCGGTGTTCCGCGACCTGTCGCAGGCCAAGCAGAGCGAGAACGAATTGCGCGAGGCGCGGCGGCTGGCCGAGCGTGCCGCCAATGCCAAGGCCGACGTGCTGGCCCGCATCAGCCATGAAGTGCGCACGCCGCTCAACGCCATCATCGGCTTTGCCGAAGTGATGATCGGCGAACGCTTCGGCGCGCTCGGCAACGAGCGCTATGTCGAATACATGAAGGATATCCGCGCCTCCGGCGAACGCGTGCTCTCCATCATCAACGACCTGCTCGATCTGTCGCGGATCGAGACCGGCAAGCTCGATCTTTCCTTCACCAATCAGAACCTCAACGAACTGGTCGAGAGCTGCGTCGCCGTGCTGCAGCCGCAGGCCAACCGCGAACGCATCATCATCCGCACCTCGCTGGCGCACACGCTGCCGCCGGTCATCGCCGACGCCCGCGCGCTGCGCCAGATCACGCTGAACCTGATCGGCAATTCGATCCATCTCGCCAATGCCGGCGGCCAGGTCATCGTCTCGACGGCGCTGTCCGATTTCGGCGAGGTGATGCTGCGGGTCCGCGACACCGGCCATGGCCTCAACGACAACGAAGTCGCCGCCGCCCTCGAGCCGTTCCGGACCCCCGCACCGTCCGACCAGGCCTCCGAGGGCGCGGGCGTCAGCCTGTCGCTGACCAAGGCGCTGGTCGAAGCCAACCGCGCCCGCTTCCAGATCAAGACCGGCGCGCGCTCGGGTACGCTGATCGAAGTGGTGTTCTCGCACGCGACGGCGAAAGCGTGAGGCCGGCATGAGCGGACCTGATGATGCCGTAACGCCGCAAGCGATCGCAGCGTGCGAGCAGATCATCCGGCCCTATATCAGGCGCATACCCATCATCGCGACCGATCGCAGCGAGTTTGGGCTGCCCGCCGGTGCCCTCACGCTCAAGCTCGAACTGCTGCAGCACTCCGGTGCGTTCAAGGCGCGCGGCGCCTTCGCCAACCTGTTGACCCGCGAGGTCCCCAAGGCCGGCGTCGTCGCGGCGTCGGGCGGCAATCATGGCGCGGCGGTGGCCTATGCCGCGATGCGGCTCAACATGCCGGCCAAGATCTTCGTGCCCAGCGTTTCCTCTCCGGCCAAGATTGCGCGGATCCGCGAATACGGCGCCGACTTGACGGTCGGCGGCGACTTCTATGCCGATGCGCTCGCCGCCAGCGAAATCTGGCGGCAGCAGACCGGCGCGATTGCGGTTCATGCGTTCGACCAGAACGAAACCATCATGGGCCAGGGCACCATCGGCCTCGAACTCGACGAACAGGCACCCGACATCGACACGGTTCTGGTCTCGGTCGGCGGCGGCGGGCTGATTGCCGGCGTCGCGGCCTGGTACGCCGGCCGGATCAAGGTCATCGGCGTCGAGCCGATTGCGTCGCCGACGCTGACCAGGGCGCTGGAAGCCGGACATCCCGTCGATGCGGAGACTGGCGGGCTGGCGGCGGATTCGCTGGCGCCGCGGCGCGTCGGCGAACGCGTGTTTCCGATCGCGCAAAAATATGCGCCGCGAACCGTGCTGGTGACGGACGATGCGATTGCCGAAGCGCAGAAGACGCTGTGGCGCGCCCTGCGCATCGTGGCGGAGCCGGGAGGTGCGGCCGCCTTCTCGGCGATCCTGTCCGGCGCGTACCGGCCCGCGGCCGGCGAACGCGTCGCCGTCGTCATCAGCGGCGGCAACACCGCAGCGGTGAATTTCGACACGCGCTGATGCGGGCATCTGCCGCTTCCCTATTGCCGCGACACGGCACAATTTTTGCTCGAATCCACGCTGCCTGAATGCATCCGAGCCCGGATCGCCCATTTCCCAGGCATTGGATGAACCGATTATGCGCTGCCTCGTCGTCGCCGATTTGCATTATTCGTTGCCGCAGTTCGACTGGCTGCTGAACGCCGCACCGCAATTCGACCTCGTGATCTTCGCCGGTGACGCGCTCGACATCGGCTCGATCGTCGATTTCCGCGCCCAGATCGTCGTCGTGAAGAAATATCTGTCGCTGCTGTCCGGCATCACCCGCGTGATCCTGTGCTCGGGCAATCATGACCTCGATGAACGCAGCACCGAAGGCGAAAAGATTTCGCGCTGGATCAGCGAAGTCCGCGAACTCGGCATCGCCTGCGACGGCGACAGCCTGACGCTCGGCGACACGCTCTTCACCGTCTGTCCGTGGTGGGATGGACCTTTGGTCAAGCAGCGCCTCGAATCCCAGTTGCAGCAGGCCGCCGCGGAGCGGCCGGCGCGCTGGGTCTGGGTACATCACGCGCCGCCGGCGAATTCGCCGACCAGCTGGGGCGGCAAGCGGTTCTTCGGCGACGTCGAACTGGTGCAGTGGATCGCCCGCCACCAGCCCTCGATGGTGATCTCGGGCCATGTGCACCAGTCGCCCTTCATTGCCGATGGCTCCTGGTTCGACCGGCTTGGGGACACCTGGGTGTTCAACACCGGCCTGCAGCCCGGCCGCCCGCCAACCTACATCGTGCTCGACTTCGATGCGACCACGGCGTTCTGGCTCGCGGCCGAACATGCCCAATCGATCGACCTCAAAGCGCCGTTGAAACGGCCGGCGGCGCCGATCCGGACCGCGCCGCCCTGGCTCACATCCTTGGATCGGATTGCCGATCCGAACCTGGCGAAACCTGCGTCGGCGGAAGGTTGATCATGCTCTGCAGGATGTCGCCGACCATGGCGAGGTGGTTGCCGTGGCCGCCATATTGCCGCTTGAGGTCGGCGAGATAGGTGGTGGCGACGTTGAGCCGCTGGGCCAGCATCCGCGCGATCATCAGCGCCACCGCCGGCTGCTGGCGCAGAAACGACGCGGCATCGTCGATCTCATAGATCACCGAATCCTGGGCCGCGCGCACGGTGGCGGTATGCGGCATATCGAGCAGGACCGACATTTCACCTGCGATAGCCCCCGGCTCCACCATGGTCGCAACCACGGTCTCGCCCTTGACGACATCGAGCCGCCCCTCGATCAGCACGAACAGATGCCCGGTACGGCCGCCTTCATGGAGAACTTCCGTGCCGGCGGAGACGTTGCGGCGAAGTCCGCCAACACAATACTCAAGAATGTCGCGCATCGATTTTCTCCGCTCCCGGCGAGACTACGCACGGAGCGTGCCAAGGTCGAACGGATAGCGCGCCCCCGCTGCTCAAATTGTCGGCATCGCAACGGCAACGCCATTGGTGCTACAAGCGCGGCACCAAGCCGGCCCAAGAAGCAGGTGCGCATGAAAAAGCCATCGCCACGGATGATGCGCGAACAGGAGCATGCCTGGGAGCCGTTCGGCCCGGCGATGGTGACAAAGCTGAAAGCCTCGCTCGACGGCAACGGCAAGATCGCCGACTGGAGTTTCGACGTCTGGAGCAACACCCATTCGATGCGGCCGGGTGGCGCGGGATCGATGCTGGCAGCCCAGCACATGGCCCAGCCATTTGCGCTGCCCGAACCAAAGCCGCTTCCGCTGCCGGAAGGCGGCGGCGACCGCAACGCCATTCCGATCTACAGATTTCCGAACGCAAAGGTGGTGCATCATCTCATCCCGGCGATGCCGCTGCGGATTTCGGCGATGCGCGCACTCGGCGCCTATCACAACGTGTTTTCGATCGAGAGTTTCATGGATGAACTCGCGGCCGCCGCCGGCGCCGACCCGGTCGAATTCCGCCTGAAACATCTCGACGATGCGCGCGGGCGCGAGGTGATCCAAAAGGCCGCGCAGGCGTTCGGATGGCAGAAGGGGCAAAAAGCGTCGCCCGATCGCGGTTACGGCTTTGCTTTCGCGCGCTACAAGAATTTGGCGGCCTATTGCGCCATCGCGAGCGAGGTCGAGATGAACCGGCAGACCGGCCGGCCGCGGCTGGTGCGCGCGGTGGCCGCCGTCGATAGCGGGCAGGTGGTCAATCCGGACGGACTGGTCAACCAGATCGAGGGCGCGATCCTGCAGTCGATGAGCTGGACGCTGTACGAAAGCGTGACCTTCGATGACAGCAGGATCACCAGCACCGACTGGCAGACCTATCCGATCCTGCGCTTCGATGCGGTGCCCGAGCGGGTCGAGGTCCACATCATCATCCGCCCCGGCCTGCCGTTCCTCGGCAGCGGCGAGACCGGTCAGGACCCCGCGGCGGCGTCGATCGCCAACGCCATTGCCAATGCCACCGGAAAACGGCTGCGCGACCTGCCGCTGACGCGCAAGCGGATCAAGGATGCGATCGACGCGTAAGGTACAGAATTATTCTTGGAACGCTTCTAAATCCGAGTGTGGAATCGCTCTAAATGATCGCTTTCGCGACATTGCGTCGCGGCGGTTGGAGTGCCCACTGCGCTAGTGAACCGGCATCGCAAACCATCCCTGCCGGAGCCGTTTTTCATGATGAAGTTTCGCGTTGTCACCGCAACCGCGGCGTTGCTCTGCTTCGCCACGTCCACCGTCACCACAGCCTCCGCCGACAACGGGGAAGTCAACGTTTACACCTATCGCGAAACCAAGCTGATCCAGCCGCTGTTCGATGCCTTCACCAAGGACACCGGCGTCAAGGTCAACGTCGTCTCGGCGAGCTCCGGCCTCGAGCAGCGCATGAAGGCCGAAGGCGCCAACAGCCCCGCCGACGTGCTGCTGACGGTCGATATCGGCCGCATCGACGAAGCGGTCGCCGCCGGCGTGACCCAGCCGATCAAGTCCGAAGCGCTCGACAAGGTCGTGCCGGCGCAATACCGCGATCCCAATGGACACTGGGCCGGCATCTCGATGCGCGCGCGCGTGATCTACGCCTCGAAGGATCGCGTCAAGCAGGACGCCATCACCTATGAAGAGCTCGCCGATCCCAAATGGAAGGGCAAGATCTGCATCCGCTCCGGCCAGCACATCTATAACAACGGCCTGTTCGCGGCCTATACCGCCAAATACGGCGAGGCCAAAGCCGAGGAATGGCTGCGCGGCGTGAAGGCCAATCTGGCGCAGAAGCCGTCAGGCGGCGATCGCGAAGCCGCGCGCGATGTCGCCGCGGGCAAGTGCGACATCGGCATCGGCAACACCTATTACTGGGCGCTGATGATGAACAACGATCCCGAGAAGAAGCCGTGGGCGGAAGCCACCAAGGTGATCCTGCCGACGTTTGCGGGTGGCGGCACCCACGTCAACCTGTCCGGCGTGCTGCTGGCCAGGCACGCGCCGAACAAGGCCAATGCCGTGAAACTGATCGAGTGGCTCGCCGGTGAAAAGGCGCAGCAGATGTATGCCGACCAGAACTACGAATACCCGGTGCGCGCGGGCGTCGCCATCAACCCGACCATCGCGGGCTATGGCAAGCTCAACGCCGATCCGCTACCGATGTCGAAGGTCGCCGCCAACCGCAAGGCGGCCTCGACGCTGGTGGACAAGGTCGGCTTTGATAATTGAGCTCCCGTGAAGCGATAGAATCGTGATCTCGCAGCGTGCACAACTGCGTGCCCTCCCCCCTTGCGGGGTCCGAGGCGAGCGAAGCTCGCTCTTGAGGTTAGGGAGAGGGGTAGCCACAAGCGAGACTGCCCGTGAGAACCCCTCTCCCCTGCCCTCCCCCGCAAGGGGGGAGGGAGTGCATCCTCGTCAGCCTATGCACCGACTTTCCCAATTCACATGTGATCTCACGTGAACCGTTCCGCCCCCGCCGGACGGATCGCCACAACGATCGCGGTCATGACCGCGGCTGCCGTCGCAGCTCCCGTCATCTCCGTCATCGTGCTGGCAATGAATCCCGCCCCCGATCTGTGGCGGGACCTGATCGCCTATGTGCTGCCGCGCGCGATGCTCGATACCGCGCTGTTGCTGTTCGGCGTCGGCGCGCTGGCGCTGACGCTTGGCGCCGGCACGGCATGGCTGATCTCGCTGCATGAATTTCCCGGCCGCGCGCTGTTGCTGTGGCTGATGCCGCTGCCGCTGGCGATCCCGACCTATATCGCAGCCTATGTCTATGCCGACCTGTTCGAGCCGCTCGGCCTCGTCCATCGCACGCTGGCGATCTGGCTGCCGCTGCGCGACGCGGTCGCGTTGCTCCCCAATCTGCGTTCGATGCCGGGCGCGATCATCGTCATCGGCCTCGTGCTCTACCCTTACGTCTATCTGTCGGCGCGGACCATGTTCCAGTTCCAGAGCGCCGAATTCGCCGAGGCCGCGCGCACCCTCGGCGCCAGCCGCTTGCAGATCTTCCTGCGCGTCTCGCTGCCGATGGCGCGGCCGGCGCTGGCGGTCGGCCTCGCGCTGGTATCGCTGGAAACGCTGAACGACATCGGCGCCAGCGAATATCTCGGCGTCCGGACGCTGACCGTGTCGGTCTTCACGACCTGGCTCAACCGCGGCAGCCTCGCCGGTGCCGCGCAATTGTCCTGCTTCATGCTGGCGATCGTGGCCGGGCTGATCGCGATCGAACGTTACGGCCGCCGAAATGTCGCAACCGAATTCTCCGCCGAAAGCCCGCGCCTGACGCCGCGCACGCGCCTTCACGGCGGCAAGGGCTGGTGGGCGTTCGCCGCCTGCCTCACCCCGGTGTTGTTTGGTTTCATCGTGCCGGTGCTGTTCCTGCTGCAGCAGAGTTTCAAGCGCGGGCTGCTGGCCAATTTCGACATGTCGCTGGGCCGCGATGCCTTCAACTCGGTGGCGTTTGCAACGCTGGCAACGCTGATCGCGCTCGCGCTCGGCTTTGCCACCATCCTGGCCTGGCGCTGGCGGCCGAATCCGCTGCGGCTCGTTGCGATGAACATTTCGCAAACCGGCTACGCGCTGCCCGGCCTCGTGCTGGCGCTCGGGCTGCTGACGCCGGTGCTGGCGATCGACAACGGCCTGAGCGCGCTGGCCGGATGGCTCGGAAGGTCGCTGCCGGGTCTGATCCTGGTCGGCTCGGGTGCCGCCGTCGTGATCGCTTACGTCCTCCGCTTCCTCGCGGTGCCGACCGGGCTGATCAAGGCCGGCTTCGAACGCATTCCGCGCGATTACGATGACAGTGCCCGCGCCGCCGGCGCCGGCCAGGCCACCACGATGCGGCTGATCCATCTGCCGCTGCTCCGGCCGGCGATGCTGGGCGCCGTCATCATCGTGTTCGTGGACTGCCTGAAGGAATTGCCGGCAACCTTGCTGCTGCGGCCGCTCAACGTGGATACGCTGGCAACCTCGATCTACCAGTTCGCCAGCCGCGGCAGTTTTGAAGACGGCGCACTCGCAGCCCTCCTGATCGTCGCCGCCAGCATCGGCCCGGTGGCGTGGCTGACCCGGTTTTCCGACGTGCCGTCAGGGCCGGCGTAGAGCGGGCGCCGTCACGGCATCGAGAATTGCCCCGAACGCTTGATCAGCAGGTCCAGAAAGCTTCGCGCCCGAAGCGACATCCAGTGCGTCTCGGGATAGACGGCATGCAGCGGCAACGCCGCGATCGAAAAATCCGGCAGCAGGTTTTCCAGTTGGCCGCTGCGAATTCCCGCGACCGCGCTCCATTCGGGCAGGATGGCGATGCCAAGATGGTGCATGACCGCGCCTTCCATCGCGTCGGCATCATCCACCAGAAGCGGACCGTTGATCGACGCGACGTGGCGGCCGTGCTCGGATTCGAAAATCCAGTCATTGGCGGATGGCAGCCGCGAATAGACGATGCACTGATGTGCATTGAGATCCTCGGGCGCGCGCGGGATCGGACGGCCCGCGAGATAGCCCGGCGTCGCCACCAGATAGCGCCGCACCGTGCCGAGCCGCCTTGCGACCAGCGTGCTCGACTCGAGTTCGCCGATCCGCAGCGCCAGTTCGATGCCTTCTTCGACGAGATTGACGAAGCGCTCGCTGAAGCGGACGTCGAGCCGGACTCCCTGATAGGTCCGGGCATATTCCGCAATGACCGGCATCAGATAGCGCCGGCCGAACGATGAGGGCACGCTGATCCTGAGTGTGCCGCTGGGCCGCAGCGAATTCTCCTCGACGTTGACCCGCGCCAGATCGAAGCTGCCGAGGATCTGGCGCGCCAGATCGTAGATGCGGTGGCCTTCGGGGGTGGGCTTGAGTTTGCGCGTCGAGCGAAAGAACAACTGCGAGCCGAACTCGCTTTCCAGCAACGCGATCCGCTTGCTCACGGCAGGCTGGCCGATTCCCAGCTCATTGGCCGCGACGGAAAAGCTGCCGCCCTCCAGCGCGCGAACAAACGCCCGCAGACAGTCGATCCGGTCCATCCATTAATTCCCAACAGGAATAGATCATATCCTATCCATTCCATATTCAACGGGCAAGTTGCTGGCTAGGTTATGCGCAACAACGGGAGGGACGCTCCCGGACCATCCACAGGGGAGGCGGACATGAGACGGCATATCGGAATCGTCGGGGCTGGAATCGCCGGCCTGCATCTGGCGCTCTATCTCCAGAAACACGGCCTCGACGCCACGCTGATCACCGATCGCGCGCCGGACGATTACCGCGGCATCCGCCTGCTCAACACGGTCGCCCATCACCACGTGACCATCGCGCGCGAAGATTATCTCGGCGTCAATCACTGGAACGATCCGAAACATCACTATTACTACCACGACCATTTCTTCAATTTCCCAGAGCCGATCCGCTTCCGCGGTTACTTCTCGCGGCCCAGCCGCGCCGTCGACTACCGGATCTACCTGCCGGTGCTGATGAAGGATTTTGCGGATCGCGGCGGCAAGATCGAGTATCGCCGCATCGACGAAGCCGATATCGCGCCGCTGGTCAGCCGCTTCGACCTGCTCGTGGTCTCCACCGGCAAGGGTCCGCTCGGCCAGTTGTTCTCCTACCGGCCGGAGCACTCGCCCTATTCGCAGCCGCAACGCCGGCTTTGCGTCGGCCTCTATTCCGGCGTGCGCGAACCGGATCCGATGAACGTGACGCTGTCGGTTTCGCCCGGCCATGGCGAGATGATCGTCATTCCCACCATCACCTTCGACGGTATCGCCAGTGCGCTGTTGATGGAGAACGTCCCCGGCGGCGACATGGAGGAATTGGCGACGCTGAACTATGAGGCCGATCGGGCGCATTTCCTGCGCACGGTGCTGGCCAAGCTCGAGAAGCATCATCCGACCACATACGACCGGATCGACACCGCGCGCTTCGACCTCGCACAGCCGCTGGACCTCCTGCAAGGTGGCGTCGTGCCGACGGTCCGCAACACGGTCGTACAATTCGACGGCGGCAAATGCGCCATCGCGCTCGGCGACGTCCATTCCGTGGTCGATCCGATGATGGGACAGGGCGCCAACGTCGCGTCCTACGCGGCATTCGTCCTCGGCGAGGAAATCGTCCATGCCGACGTGCTCGACGCGCGTTTCTGCGAGAAAGTGGATATCAAGCGGCAGGACCGGGTGCTGGCCGCGGCGCGCTGGACCAACATCATGCTGCAGCCGCCCTCGGAGGCCCTCGGCATGCTGATCGGCACGATGAGCCAGAACCAGGCGCTGGCCGACGAATTCACCGAGAATTTCAACTATCCGGACCAGCAATGGGACCGCGTCGCCTCGGCGGAGCGCATTCATGCCTGGATCGACCGCAAGTCGGCACCTGCGGCACCGGTACGGGCCACCGCGTAAGGACATCATCGATGCATTGCCTGACCGTCACCTATCCGGCGCCGGCCGACGCCGGCAAGTTCAAGGCCTACTACGTGGCGACCCACCTGCCGCTGGCAAGGCAATTGCCCGGTCTCACATCATGCAGCTTCGCCTATCCGGAGCCGCTCGGCCCGGCCGAGGTGCCGTTCTGCATCTTTCAGGCCTGGTTCGCCGATCAGCCGGCAATGTTCGCAGCGCTGCAATCGGACATCGGAAAGCAGGTTGCGGCGGACGTTCCGAACTATTCGCCGCTCGGCGCGACGCTGTTTCATTTTCCGGTCGGAGCATGAGATGCAGCGTGCCGATCCGCTCGCTTTCCGTCAGGCCGCGTCGCGCTTTGCGACCGGGGTTGCGGTCGTCACCGCGTTTGACCGGCAGGGCGAGGTCTGCGGCATGACCGCCAACAGCTTCGTCACCATCAGCCTTGCGCCGCCGACCGTGCTGGTCTCGGTCCGGCCGGGAAGGACGCACGAGGCGATATCCGAAAGCCGGCGTTACGGCGTCAACGTCCTGCCGCAGGACGGCAAAGGACTATCGCGGCATTTCGCCGGTCATCCCGCCACCGGTATGCGGCCCGGCTGCGAAATCGCGCAAGGCTTGCCGCGACTATCGGACTGCGTCGCCTTCTTCGCCTGCGAGGTGACCCGGATGATCGACGTCAGCGACCACACGCTGTTCATCGCCGAAGTATCGAAATGCGATTACTGCGACGATCTTCCGCTGGTGTTCTTTTCCAGCCGCTATCATCTCGGTCCCGGACTTCCGGTCGACCATTGACGGCGCGCGCTCGCGCGGCACGCGACAAGTCAACCCTCATGGTGAGGAGGCGCTTCTTCAGCGCCGTCTCGAACCATGAGGCCGCAGACGGCCTGCATCCTTCGAGACGCGGCGCAGGCGCCACTCCTCAGGATGCGGGTCTCACGCTATGCCTCAGCTTGAACTCAAGCGTTCTTCAACGCCACCCGAAACTCGGCTTCGGTCTTGGACTTGACTTCGTCCAGCGTGACGCCGTCGGCGAGTTCGATCAGCGCCATGCCGTCCTTGCCGTGCTTGTCGATGGTGAAGACGGCGAGATCCGTCACCACCATGTCGACGACCTTCTCGCCGGTCAGCGGCAGGTTGCACTTCTTCAGCAGCTTCGGGCCGTCCTTGGCGGAATGCTCCATCACCACGACGACGCGCTTGACGCCGGCGACGAGGTCCATCGCGCCGCCCATGCCCTTGACCATCTTGCCGGGGATCATCCAGTTGGCAAGGTCGCCATTCTGCGCCACCTGCATCGCGCCGAGGATCGACAGATCGATATGCCCGCCGCGCACCATGCCGAAGGATTCGGCGCTGGAGAAATAGCTGGTGTCCGGCAGTTCGCTCACCGTCTGCTTGCCGGCGTTGATGAGGTCGGCGTCTTCCTCGCCCTCATAGGGGAACGGGCCCATGCCGAGCATGCCATTCTCGCTCTGCAGGCTGACGTCGATGCCGTCGGGGATGAAGTTCGAAACCAGCGTCGGAATGCCGATGCCGAGATTGACGTAATAACCGTCGCGCAACTCCTTGGCGGCACGAGCGGCCATCTGTTCACGGGTCCAGGCCATGGGGCTTTCCTGCTGATAAGAGTTGAGTTGGATTACGCTGCGGGACGCGGGCGGGTGTTGCGGAACTCGATCCGCTTCTTGCCGGTGCCGACCTCGATGATGCGCTTGACGAAAATGCCGGGGGTATGGATGTGATCCGGGTCGATCTCGCCGGCCGGCACCAGATGCTCGACCTCGGCGATCGTGACCTTGGCGGCGGTCGCCATCATCGGGTTAAAATTGCGCGCGGTCTTGCGATAGACCAGGTTGCCGGCGGTATCGCCCTTCCAGGCATGGACGATGGCAAGGTCGGCGAACAGGCCGCGTTCCATGATGTATTTCTCGCCGTCGAATTCCTTCACTTCCTTGCCCTCGGCGATCAGCGTGCCGACGCCGGTCTTGGTGTAGAAGGCCGGAATACCGGCGCCGCCGGCGCGAATGCGCTCGGCCAGGGTGCCCTGCGGGTTGAATTCGAGTTCCAGCTCGCCGGCCAGATATTGCTGGGCGAACAGCTTGTTCTCGCCGACATAGGACGAGATCATCTTTTTGATCTGCCGCGTCTCCAGCAGGCGGCTGAGCCCGATGCCGTCGACGCCGGCGTTGTTGGAGATCACGGTGAGGTTTTTCACGCCCGAATCGCGGATCGCGTCCGACAGGGTCTCGGCGATACCGCAAAGACCAAAACCGCCCGACATGATCATCATGCCGTCCTTGAGAACGCCATCGAGTGCCGATTTGGCGTCGGGGTAAACCTTTTTCATCGCGATATGACCTGATGGAGGGAGGGGCCTAAGGCCGGCATTATCAGGGATTATTAGGCGAAATCTTCGCACTGCGTCAATGCGCGCCCATCCGGACCATCGGCCACGGTCCATCCCGCCAGGATGGCCTTGAAAGCGTCAAGAAAACCCTTCAAGTTGCGTGGGTTGGCACGGGCCTACCCATGCACCGCCGCCCCGGGCAACCAAAAACCTTCGACCCCAACCCGATCCGGATATGTCTTTGACGATGGCCCAAGGAATGAAGCGCCTGGGGATGCCGATAGCGGCGTTTCTCGGCTTGGCTTTGATCGGCCTGATCGGCACCTCCTGGTTCCTGAACCGGGACGCGCTCCGCCAGGCGGTCGAGGCGCAGATCCGCGCCGTCACCGGGCTCGAACTGGTCGTGGGGGGCGCGATCGACGTCTCGGTATTTCCCGGCAGCTATGTCAGCTTCCATGATGTCCGGCTGAAGGGCGGCGGCACCGTCGACCCCGCGCTGCAGGTCGACGTGCTGACCGCGAATTTGCGCCTGCTGCCGCTGTTGCTGCGGCGGTTCGAGATCGCCGACGTCATGATGCTGCGGCCGCGCATCCGCGTCATCAGGGACGGCAATGGCGAGAGCAACTGGACGCCGTTCGTCGAGACCATCGCGCGCGCCATGAAGCCCGGCGCCGAGCATCAGGTGTCGTTCTCGGAGATCCGGATCCAGGACGGCGTGCTCAATTACGAGGACGCCGGCAACCACGTCACCGAGACGCTGGGCGATATCGACCTGTCGCTGGCCTGGCCCTCGATCTCGCGTTCGTTCGCCGCCACCGGGCAATTCGACTGGCGCGGCGAGCGCGTCGACGGCTCGATCAGCGCCAGCGACTTCGTCGCCGTATTGTCCGGCGATCGCTCCGGCATGAAGGCGCGGCTCGCCAGCGCGCCGCTGAAGCTGGCGTTCGACGGCACGCTGGCCAACCGCACCAGCATGATGATGGAAGGCACGGTCACGATCGACAGCCTGTCCCTCCGCAACGCGCTGCGCTGGATGGGACAGGCGCCGCCCGCCGGCGGCGGCTTCGGCCGCTTCGCGCTGAAGGCCCGCGCCAATGTCGTCGGCGCCTCGGTTGCCCTCACCAATGTCAATGTCGAACTCGACGGCAATGTCGCCGAGGGCGTCATGACGTTCGCCAATAATGGCCGCCAGACGCTGCAGGCGACGCTGGCCGCGGGCGCGCTGGATTTCACGCCCTACATCTCGACCTTCCGCCTGCTGGCGAGCGGCGCCCGCGACTGGAACCGGCAGTTGTTCGACCTGACCTCGCTGTCGACCACCGACCTCGACATGCGGCTGTCGGCCGCCAAGGTGACGGTCGGCCCGAGCAAACTCGGCCGCACCGCGTTCGGCGCCAATTTGCGCGGCGGCGCGCTCGCGCTGTCGATCGCCGAGGCGCAGATGTATGGCGGCATTGCCAAGGGCACGTTCAGCATCGCGCGCTCGGACGCGATCGCCGACGTCAAGGCCCAGTTCCAGTTCACCGACGTCGACCTGCAGGCCTGCGGATCCGAACTGTTCGGCATCAACAAGCTGACCGGCCGCGGCAATCTCAACGTCTCGCTGGTGGCCTCCGGCGCCAGCCCCTTCGGGCTCGTCACCTCGCTCGACGGCACCGCCACGCTGACCGGCCGCGACGGCGCGATCGCCGGCTTCAATGTCGAGCAATTGCTGAAGCGGCTGGAGCGACGGCCGCTGTCGGGTGGCGGCAATTTCCGCTCGGGATCGACGCCGTACGACACCCTGACCATGGCGGTGAAATTCAACGACGGCATCGCCACCGCCGAAGACGTCCGCGTCGAAGGCCCCGCCGCGCGCCTCAAGCTGACCGGCACCGCCTCGGTGCCGGCGCGCGAATACGACCTCAAGGGTGTCGCCAGCCTGACCACGGCGGCGAACGCCGGCCCCGGCTTCGACCTGCCCTTCGTGGTGCAGGGCCCCTGGGACGATCCGCTGGTGTTTCCCGATCCCGAAAGCCTGATCCGCCGCTCGCCCGGCGCAGCCCCGCTGCTGGATGCGGTGAAGGATCGCAAGACCCGCGATACGGTGCGGCAGGTGATCGAGCGGTTTACCGGCGGCGGCCCGCGGCCGGCTGCGCCGGCGACGGCGGATGAGGCCACCAAGCCGAACTGACGCGTTCGCGTTGCTGACGTCGCGTACACGGCTCCTGACCGCATCTTCCTTGCGGAAGCTTTCCAGCGAAGCGGGCGCCGGTTCGCGTCAAGAAAACGCGTCAAGCTGAGAACCGAGACGTTTGCCAATCCAGACAGCGAGGCAGGCCATGGTGAAGCCCTTTCCATCCAAGACCCACATCGGCAACCACATGCTGCATCCGGAAACGTTGATGCTGAATTATGGCTACGATCCGCAATTGTCGGAAGGCGCCGTCAAGCCGCCGGTGTTCCTGACTTCGACCTTCGTGTTCCGGACCGCCGAAGACGGCCAGGATTTCTTCGATTACGTCTCGGGCCGGCGCGAGCCGCCGGAAGGCATGGGCGCGGGCCTGGTCTATTCGCGGTTCAACCATCCCAACAGCGAGATCGTCGAGGACCGGCTAGCGGTCTACGAGCGCACCGAGAAATGCGCGCTGTTCTCGTCCGGCATGGCGGCGATTTCGACCGCGATCCTCGCCTTCGTTCGCCCCGGCGACGTCATCCTGCACTCGCAACCGCTCTATGGCGGGACCGAGACGCTGTTTACGAAGACGCTCGCGGGTCTGTCGATCGGATCGGTGGGTTTTGCCGACGGGATCGACGAGGCCGCGGTCCAGCTCGCCGCCGAGGACGCCATGCGCAAGGGCCGGGTTTCGATGATCTTCATCGAGACCCCGGCCAATCCCACCAACGGCCTGGTCGATATCGCGATGATCCGCCGCGTCGCCGACAATATCGGCGAGGCCCAGGACCATGTGCCGATCGTCGCCTGCGACAATACGCTGCTCGGGCCGGTGTTTCAGCGGCCGATCGAGCACGGCGCGGACCTGTCGCTGTATTCGCTGACCAAATATATCGGCGGCCATTCCGACCTGATCGCGGGCGCGGCCCTCGGCTCAAAGACGCTGATGAAGGACGTCAAGGCGCTGCGCGGCGCCATCGGCACCCAGCTCGACCCGCATTCCTGCTGGATGCTCTCGAGGTCGCTGGAAACATTGAGCATCCGTATGGAGAAGGCGGACGCCAACGCGCGGCTGGTGGCGGATTTTCTGCGCGACCACGCCCGGGTCGCCAAGGTCCATTACCTCGGACATCACGAACCGAACTCGCCGGCGGGACGCCTGTTCGCGCACCAATGCAGCGGCGCGGGCTCGACGTTTTCGTTCGACATCGTCGGCGGCCAGGCCGCCGCCTTCCAATTCCTCAACGCGCTGCAGATCTTCAAGCTGGCGGTGAGTCTGGGCGGCACCGAGTCGCTGGCCAGCCTGCCCGCCAGCATGACCCATTCCGGCGTTCCCGCCGAGATCCGCCAGAAAATCGGCGTGCTGGATTCCACGATCCGGCTGTCGATCGGCATCGAGCACCCGTCGGACCTGATCGCCGATATCGCGCAGGCCCTGACCGCGGCGTAGCATCGGGCTGCTCCCGGGATTATTCCCGGTAGCAGCCCCAGTCTTCAAAACCTACCGTCGAATAAACATCGCGACCACGGCACTCGCTGCCGCGCAGACGGCCACGACGAGGAACACCACCGACGACGGATGGCCGTCCATGTAATGCCCGATGATCGGCTCGCCCAAACCGGCGAACAAGTAGGCGCAGAAATTCATGACGCCGGTGGCGGTGCCCGCCCGCTTGTGCCCGACCAGATCGGGACACAGCGCCCAGAACGAGGATTGCGGGCCGTAGACGAAGAAGCCGCACAGGAACAGCACGACTATTCCCTGATACACCGCTGACGTCGGAATGGTGTACATGTAGAGCGCGGTGATCGCCGCCAGCACCATGTAGAGCACGATCGCGGACGAGCGGCGCGAGTTGAAGAGCTTGTCCGAAACCCATCCGTTGGAAAATGCGCCGAACGCCATGCCGACCGGCAGCGCAATGCTGATCCATCGGGGGTCGATGGCCGCCGACGCATCCGCCTTGGTCCAGTTGGCGCCGAGAAAATGCACGGGCACCCAGACCAGCAAGCCGTATCTTGCGGCGTTCTGAAAACCGATGGCAAGACCAGCCACCAGCAACCGCCAGTTGGACAGAACCGCCTTGTACCTGGCAAGCGAGCCTTCCGAATCGGGAACATCTGATACCGCTGCATCATCGACCGTATCGTCATGGGGCGATTTGAACCCCATGTCTTCCGGCTTCTCGCGGGCGATCAGATAGAACGCGATCCCGCCGATCAGCAAAAGCAGGACTGGAATTCGAAATATCCAGCGCCAGTCGAGCTGGAAGTAACCGACAACGACCAGCGAGGTCACGAACGAGAGCACCGAAGCCAGTCCGGCGGCGAATGTATAAAGCCCATACACCGTTCCGCGCTCGTGGCGTCCCCACCAGTTGGACAGCAGCCGGCTGCCCGGCGCCCATCCCATCGACTGGAAGTATCCGTTGATGCCCCAGCACACCGACAGGCTGACGATGCCCGTCGTCAGGCTGGTGGCCCAGTTCATGATGAAGGACAGGATCGCACCGGCGCTCATGACGCGGCGGCCGCCGAATTTGTCGCCGAGATTGCCGTTGATCGCCTGACCGATCGCGTAGCACCACAGCAAGGCGGCGCTGGCCCACCCCAGCGCGGCTTTGCTGACGCCGAATTCGGCCTGAATTCCCGGGATCGCAAAACCGAACGTCTGCCGCCCGGTATAGAAGAACAGATAGCAGAACATGGCGGCCAACAGCATTCGCCACTGCGCGCGCCGGAAACTGGTCGCGAGCTCCGGATTTCCGATACCGGCGGAGCCTATGCTCGCCGGACTTTGCATAACGGACATTTCAGCCTCCCTGTTTTGATGACGATAGCGGTCGGCACTTCTTGCGGGCCGATTCCGATTGATGCTTTGAATGGGCGGCGCGCGGCCGCCCGATGCGCCGCGACGGCTAACTGGACCAGGGAAGCGAGTAGGTTTTCACGTTCGTGAAACTCTTCATCGCTTCCTGCACGCCTTCCTTGTATCCGAGCCCCGAATCCTTGATGCCGCCGAACGGCGACATCTCGATGCGATATCCCGGGACTTCCCAGACATTCACGGTGCCGACGTCGAGCTCGTTGACGAAACGCGTGATGTAATCGAGACGGTTGGTGCAAACGCCCGACGACAGGCCGAACGCGGTCGAGTTCGAAATCCGGATCACGCTCTCGATGTCGTTGGGAACCCTGATGATCGGAATCACCGGACCGAAGGTTTCCTGCATCACCAGCTCGGACGTGTACGGGATGTGATCGACCACGGTCGGCGGGTAGAGCGCGCCGTTGCGGTCATTGCCGTGAAGCAGGCGGGCGCCGTCTTTCACGGCGTCGTTGACCCGGCGTTCGAATTCCTTTGCCGCGCCCTCATGGATCACCGTCCCGACATCCACGGTGGGATCCATCGGATCGCCGCACTTCAGTTGCCGCGCGCGCTTGAGCACGAGTTCGGCGAACGCGTCGGCGACGGCTTCGACGCAGAGGATGCGTTTGACCGCGGTGCAGCGCTGGCCTGAATTCTTGGTGGCGCCCAGCACCGCCAGTTCCGCCGCCTTCTCGAGGTCGGCATCTTCCATGACGATCAGCGGATCGTTGCCGCCAAGCTCCAGAACCAGGCGCTTGTAGCCGGCGTTGGCGGCGATGTGCTTGCCGACGCGGACCGAGCCGGTGAACGTGACGAGATCGGCGTCGGGATCGGTGATCATGGCATCCCCCATCGAATGGGGATTGCCGGTGACGATCGACAGCATTTCCGGCGGCAGGCCGGCCTCATAGAGCACATCGGCCAACGCCAGCGCCGTCAGCGGCGTCAGTTCCGTGGGCTTCAAGACGATCCGGTTGTTGGTCGCGATCGCCGGCGCGATCTTGTGGCTGACCATGTTCAGCGGATGATTGAACGGCGTGATCGCCGAGATCGTCCCGAGCAGCGGCGTGCGCATGGTGAAAATCTTGCGCGCCTTGCCCTGCGGGCTGATATCGCAGGAGAACACCTCGCTGTCGTCCTGGATGGTCAACTGGCCGGCGAAGGAATAGACGTCGTAGGCGCGGCCGGCCTCGTAGAGCGAATCCTTCCAGCACAATCCGGATTCGGAGGTAATCAGCCGCGCGAATTCTTCCTTGCGGCTGGCCAGAATGTCCGCCGTCCTCAGCAGGATCTGCTGGCGTTCGTAACGCGTGAGCTTGGACTTGAAGGCCTTGGCCTTGGCGAACGCCTCCCGCACCTGTTCGGGGCGCGCGGCGGGGACTGTCCCGATGACCTTGTTGGTATAGGGATTGACCACGTTGACGCGCTCGTCGGTGTCGACGAGCCTGCCTGCGATCCGCATCTGTTCGTGGCGCACGGCCTGGGCCTGCATGTTCATTTGAACGCTCCTGTCGGGCTGGCGCGGGATCACTGAATGCGGTTGAGGGCGACGTCGAAGACGTCGAAGTTTCGCAGGACGTGACCGGGTGGAATGACGATCTTGCCGTTGGCGATCAGCGGAACGCGCTCCTCCGTGATCCCACCATGTGACCGCAGGGGCTCGGTCAGCCCCGAAAGATCGTGGCGATCCCGGCTGGTTCCCAGCACCTTGTGCCGCGACGAGATCGCGACGATGTCGCCGACGCGGTCCATGGGCAGCTCGAAACGATCGCAAGCGGCCTTGCGGGTCATCGCCAGATCGATGCCGGGCGTGTCCTTCAGCCGCGCGATCAACTGCTCGATATTGTGTCCGGGGGACAGATAGATCGTGGCAAACGAACCCAGCGAACCGTGATGCGCCACATAGGGATCGGTGATCGGCAAAATCACGCGCGCCTGCGCCTTGCCGATCCAGCTGTCGAACAGATCCTGCAAATACAGCACGTCGGGCTGGCCACCCGGGATGAACTTGTCGTTCATGCCATGGTCGGCGGTGGCGACGATGTTGCAGCCCAGCGCATCCAGTTGCGCCAGATAGCCGTCGATCATGCCGTAGAAGTCGTTGGCGATCCTGGTGCCCGGACCCACCTTGTGCTGGATGTAGTCCGTCGTCGACAGATACATCAGATCGGGGCGATAGCGCTCGACGAGCTTGACGCCGGCGGCGAACACGAATTCCGACAGATCGGCCGAGTAGACTTCGGGAAGCGGCAGGCCGACGAAGTTGAGAACGTCGTCGATGCCGTTGTCCTTGATCGTCGCCTGGTCGGCCCGTTCGGCCGAGAAGGCAAAGGCGCGGCCGGTCGAATAATCGAGCCCATGCGACAACAGCGTCCGTAACTTGTCCTTGGCGGTGACGGCCGCGACCTTGAAGCCTGCGTCGTGAACGCCCGAGAGGATTGTCGGCGCGCGCAAAAACTTCGGATCGTTCATCATGACTTCGACACCGGTTGCGGGGTCGTAGAAATAATTGCCGGCGATCCCGTGCACCGATGGCGGCCGCCCGGTGATGATCGACAAATTGTTCGGATTGGTGAAGCTCGGGATCACGCTGCTGGCGTGAACATGCGCGCCATCCTTCATGAACCGCGCAAAGGTCGGCGCCACGCCGGCTTCGATGGCCTTCTCGATATAGCCGGGCTCCGACCCGTCGAGGCAGATGACGACCGTCGGCCGCTGCGGCGGATTATAGGTGCGGCCGTTGACGACGATGGTCTTTCCATTGGCTTTCATGATCGTTCTCCCTGTCCCGCTGCGGTAAGCACGTTTCGCGCGTGCAACGCCCGGCGGCTTGTGTTCACGCTGTTCTGGCTTGCGGCAGGCGGACCACCTGCGACGCCTGGATCAACCGGTCTGCCGAACCGAGGAAATTCTTCCCGCGCTCGCCTTGCAGGGAATCCTCGATCAGCAGACGCCATTCCTGGTGGCCGATCTTGTAGGAGGCGGGGTTGCTGGAGATTCCGAGCAGCCCGAGGAAGTCTTCCAGATCATCGGCGCCGCGCGTCAGATCGGAACCGAAGATCTGCTTCAGGCTGTCTTCGCAAATGCCCCCGACGCCCCCGACGCTGCGCAGCACCATCGGCAGCGAGAACGAACAGGCGATTCCGTGCTGGACGCCATGGCGCAACGTGATCGGATAGGACAGCGAATGCGCGATCGCGGTCTTGGTGTTGGAGAATGCCAGACCCGCGAACAGGGCGGCCAGCGCCACCCGGCTGCGCAATTCGAGATTGCCGAGGTCCTTTGCGAGCTTCGGCAATGCATCCAGGATCGTGCGCGCGGCGGCAACGGCGTGATTGGCGGAGACCGGATTGTTGTTGACGTTCCAGAGGCTCTCCAGCGCATGCGACAACGCATCGAGCCCGGTGCTGATCGTCAGCAATAGCGGCTTGCCCAGCATCAGGCGCGGATCGACGACGGCGTGTGTCGGATAGAGGTTGGGCCGGGCGAGCGAATATTTTTTGCCGTTCGCCTCGTCCCAGACGGTACCCCAGCAAGTGACTTCACTGCCGGTGCCCGCCGTCGTCGGGACGGCGATGATGGGGATTGCCGAGAGGTGCTCGGCGCCCTGCTGGCTTTCGAGGAACGTCCTGATCCTTCCAAAGTCGCCTCCGGCGGCTGCGAACACCTTGGCCGAGTCGATCACCGAGCCGCCACCGAGGGCGATGATGACTTCCGGCTGCTGCGCCAGCGCGGCGAAGCGGCTGGTTTGTTCCGCCAGCAAGCGATAATCGGGATTGGGCGCGACGTCGCTGACGACGAGAACGGGCGCGCCGGCTGTCTTCTTCAACCGGGCCGCAAGCTGGTCGAAGAACGGCTCACCATAGGTGACCAGGGCGTATCGCCGGCGTCCGATCAGTCCGGACAGTTTGTCGAAACTGTCGACGCCGAATTCGATCTGAACCGGATTTCCGTATTTCCAACCCATCGCGCTTCTCCCTTTCGGGCGAAGGTAGAGCGCCGGCTGCTATTGACAAATTCATCTTTTCGAAGCCAACTATTGATTATGTCAATAGTATTCAGCCGGATCCGGGCGTTCCACGCCGTTGCCGAGCATGGCGGCTTTACGGCGGCTTCCCGCGTCTTGAACGTGGGCCAGCCGACGCTGACCATTCAGGTCAGGGAGCTCGAGGAAAGCTACGGCGTCGAGCTTCTGGTCCGCAAATCGAGAAGCGTCGAGCTGACCGAGGCCGGCGCCGCCCTGTTCGAAATTACCCGCGGCATCATGAAATTCTGCGATGAAGCCCACGAGTTGCTGGATGCGCATGGCCAATCGACAAAGGGCCACCTTCGCCTTGCGACCGTCGGCCCGTTTCATGCGACCGAGATTCTGGCGGCCTTCAACCGCGACCACCCCGGCGTGCAGATTTCGACGCTGCTTGGCAATTCCGAACGCACGCTGCGCCACATCATCGACTTCGAAGCGGAGGTGGCGATCCTCGCCGAAGTCCCGGACGATTCGCGCGTCACGATGCTTCCCTACCGGACGCATCGCGTGGTCGTTTTCGTCAACGGTGACCATCCCTGGTTCAATCGCAAGTCGATCAGGCTGCGCGAGCTTGCGGATCAGCGCTTCGTCCTGCGCGAGCGCGGCTCGACGACGCGGCGCGCGTTCGAGGCGGCGATCGCGAAAGAGGGATTGAAGATCAACCCGGTTTTCGAGATCGAAAGCCGGGAAGGCGTGTGGAAGGCCGTGGAGCGGGGCCTCGGCATCAGCGTGGTGGCCGACTTCGAATTCGTTCCGCACCCGAATTTGCGCGCCCTGGAAATCCAAGACCACGCCATCCGAACGCAGTACAGCATCGCCTATCACAAGGACCGCGCGCACTCCCCGCTCATCAAGGCCTTTATCCATACGGTCCGCGAAATGAAGGCCGGTTTCGCCAAGACGTCAGCCACCCGACCGCGCACCGGAGGGAAGTAGCGTTTTCGAAGGCGATGCGTCGCCGAAATGGATCAACGCGGCCAAGGCGCGCTGCGCGCACCCGGGATTCCCTGCTCAATATGGCACCAGTGAACTTGCCGGCCAAGTCCACTTCGGTTTTACGGAAACCGTGTCAAGCCCCAGAATAAAAAATATTTCGCTTTTATGGAATGGCAAATCAGTGGCACATATTTGCCCATCCCGTCCTGGTCAGAAGGGCGTCGGCCGTCGTCACGGACGTTGGGCGGGGAGCGGTGGACGCGGAGGTTGTCGCTTGACGCGCGCAGCCGAAGCGTACGGCAAAGACGTGTGGTCCTGACGCCGCGGTGCTGGCGTCAAGTTCCGAAGGGGCTAACGCTTCGGAGGAGCGACGGAGGCAAAAGAGCCGTTCTCCGGGGAGATCACGTTATAAGCCGTAAAGCCATTGCGCAGGGAATGTCGGATGTTCTCCGCTGCCCTGTATGCTCGTGTGCACTTTGTTTTGTGCACGTCGCACACGAGACCGCGGGTGCAGCGCGCATCCGGCATTCCCTGTGCCCTCTGAATTTGGGGAGGGCGAACGATTTTGAAAACTTCGGGCGCAATGCGTCGCGAGAATGCAGCGACATATTCCGCTGTCGGCACCCGCGCAGGCGATGACCCAGATTCCAGAGACGCCTGATGATAAAACCGAGAAGCCGCGGCGTACTGGATCCCCCGCTTCGCGGAGGACGACAGCGACGGGAGCGGCGTTACTCCGTCGCCGTCATTGCGATTGCAAGAGAACCGATCGGCCGCTCACCCACCCCGAGATACCCCTCCCCCTACGCAAGTTCACAAAAACCCATCTAGATTGCGCAGCTTGGTTGCGCTATCATTTATCCAACCGGTTAAAAAGCCGGCAGATCCAGGGAGAACAATGTGAGATCCAAGAGATTAGGCGCGCTTTCGCTCGCGGTCGCTGCTGTCGGGCTGTTTTATGCCGCAGCACCTGCGATGGCCCAGCAAAAAACCATCACCGTCTGGTTCGGCAAGGGCTTCTACAAGTCCGAGGACGACGCCCTGCTGGAGGCGATCAAGAAGTTCGAGGCCAAGACCGGCATCAAGGTCGAGCTGTCGCAATACGCCATCCAGGATATGATCCCGAAGACGGTCGCGGCGCTCGATTCCGGCACGGTGCCCGATGTCGCCTATTCCGACACCTATGACGTGCAGGCGCAGGGCAAATGGGCGTCCGAGGGCAAGCTCGAGGACCTGACGGACATCATGATGCCGATGAAGTCGGCGTTCGCGCCGAACACGCTGGAAACGGTGCTGCTTCAGAACGATGTCGCCAAAAAAAGGGCCTATTACGGCTTCCCGCTGAAGCAGCAGAGCATGCACGTCCAGATCTGGGGCGACATGCTGGAACAGGCCGGCTTCAAGCAGAGCGACATCCCGACCAAATGGGAAGATTACTGGTCGTTCTGGTGCGACAAGGTGCAGCCCGCCAGCCGCAAGGCGACCGGCCAGCGTATCTACGCCGTCGGCCAGCCAATGGGCGTGGAATCCACCGACTCGTTCCAGTCGTTCTACACCTTCATGGACGCCTATAACGTCAAGCTGGTCGACGACGACGGCAAGCTTCTGGTCGACGATCCCAAGGTCCGCCAGAACCTGATCGGCGCGCTGAAGGATTACACCGATACTTACGTCCGCGGCTGCTCGCCGCCGTCCTCCACCACCTGGAAGGACCCGGACAACAACGTCGCCTTCCACAACAAGACCATCGTGATGACGCACAACTTCACGATCTCGATCGCCGCGAAATGGCTCGATGACGCCAACAACCCGGCGCTGACGCCGGAACAGCGCGCGCTCGGCAAGAAGAACTATGACGAGGTCATCATCACCGCATCGTTCCCCAACAAGCCGGACGGCACGCCGATCAAGTACCGCTCCGACGTCAAGACCGGGTTGATGTTCAACAACGCCAAGAACAAGGCCGAGGGCAAGGAGTTCATCAAGTTCCTGATGCAGGAGGAAAACCTTCGGCCCTATATCGAAGGCGCGCTCGGCCGCTGGTTCCCGGTGACGACGGCCAGCCAGGCCAGCCCCTTCTGGCAGGCTGACCGCCACCGCAAGGCGGTGTGGACCCAGTTCACCGGCGGCACCACGCCGTTCGACTTCACCAAGAACTGGAAGTTCACGATCCTGAACAACGAGAACGTCTGGGCCAAGGCGATGAACCGGGTGGTGAGCGAGAAGGTTCCGGTCGACAAGGCCGTCGACGAACTGATCGCCCGCATCAAGCAGATCGCGGGTTGAACCTGCTTCTCCCTCTCCCCGCTTGCGGGGAGAGGGTCGGGGCGAGGTTCAGAACGTCACATGGATGACTAGCAATGGCGATCACACTCTCCGCATCCGAGATGCCCGGCCCGCCATTGTCGGCGCGGCTGACCACGCCGCAGATCTGGGGCATCGCGTTGCTGACCCCCTATCTGCTCGTGTTCCTGGCGTTCGTGGTCTATCCGGTCTGCTACGGGCTGTGGCTCGCACGTCATCCGGCGAGCTATGTCGCGCTCTATCACGATCCGATCTTCGCGCGCGCCGCGCTCAACACGCTGATCTTCCTGGTGATCGGCATCAATTTCAAGATGATGGTGGCGCTGTTTCTGTCCGGCTTCTTCGTGCAGTCGCGCTCCTGGATCAAATGGCTGTCGGTGCTGTTCATCCTGCCCTGGGCGGTGCCGTCGATCCCGACAATTCTTTCCGTGCGCTTCATGTTCAATCCCGAATGGGGCGTGGTCAACACGCTGATCTTCAAGCTCACCGGCGAGGACGGCCCGAACTGGCTCAATGATCCCGCGGTGGCGCTGACCATGGCGATCGGCGTGCACATCTGGAAATCGCTGCCGTTCTGGACGCTGATCCTGATGACCGGGCGGCTCGCCATTTCGAACGATCTGTTCGAAGCGGCCGATGTCGACGGCGCCAGCTGGTGGCAGAAGTTCCGGTTCATCACCTGGCCGTCGATGCAGGCGCTCTATCTCACCTGCACGCTGCTCTCGATGATCTGGACGCTCGGCGATTTCAACAGCGTCTATCTCTTGACCGGCGGCGGCCCTGCGGATCTCACCCATGTGCTGGCGACCCTCGGCATCCGCTATCTCAGGCTCGACCAGCTCAGCCTTGCGATGGCCTCGATCGTCTGCGCGCTGCCGTTCGTGCTGCCGCTGATCTACTTCATGATGAAACGGTTGTCGCGATGAAGCTGCCAACACTGCGCGAAGTCGGCGTCGAAGCCCGCCTCCTCCTGATCGGGATTCCCGTGTTCCTCTGGACCATGATCCCGATCTACCACATGTTCCTGTTCGCGATCTCGCCGAAGGAAGACGCGTTCTCCGGCAAACTGTGGCCAAACCATCCGACGTTGAACAATTTCCGCATCGTGTTCCATCAGGAGCATTACTTCCTGCGGGATTTCTGGATCCAGTTCTGGAACTCGATCGTGATCGCGGTGGCGGCCGGCGCACTGACGCTAATGATCGCAACCGCCGCGGCGTTTGCGATCTCGCGGCTCAAGGTGCCCGGCAGCCGGTGGGTGATGAATCTCGCGCTGTTCACCTATTTCATTCCGGCGGCGTTCCTCGCGGTGCCGATGTATCGCACCATGGGCAATTACGGCCTGCTCAACAATCACTGGTCGCTGATTCTGGCGATGGTGACGATCGCCTCGCCCTATGCGATCTGGGTGCTGAAACAAGCCTCCGACAAGCTGCCGGTCGAGCTCGACGAGGCCGCTGTCATGGATGGCGCGACCATCCCGCAATTGTTCCGCCTGGTCTATGTGCCGCTGATGATGCCCTCGCTGGTGGCGATCGGCACCTACGCGATCCTGCTCGCCTGGAACGAATATCTCTACGCGTTCCTGCTGCTCTCCAAGGACACCGAAATCACCCTGCCCGTGGCGCTCGGCAACTTCCTCGCCGCCGACGATTCGCCCTGGGAATTGCTGATGACCACCGGCTTCATCTACGCGCTGCCGCCGGCCGCGATCTATTACGCGTTCAAGCGGTACATGGTCGGCGGGCTGACGGCCGGGGCGGTGAAGAGCTGATATTACAGCGGCGCCGCGCTCTTGCCTTGCGAACTCGACAGCTTGGAAGCGAACGAGGCGATCACGATGACCACCGCGATCAGCGCGATCACCATGGTGCAGATCGCGTTGATCTCGGGCTTCACACCGAGCCGCACCTCGGAATAGATCCGGATCGGCAGCGTCGCCGAGCCCGGGCCGGTGGTAAAGCTGGCAATCACGACGTCGTCGAGCGACAGCGTAAAGGCCAGCATCCAGCCGGCGACGATCGCAGGCACGATCAGCGGCAGCGTCACCGACAAGAACGCCTTCACCGGATCGCAGCCGAGATCCATCGCGGCTTCCTCCAGACTGCGGTCGAGCGAGGCGAGCCGCGACTGCACCACGACGGTGACGAAGCACATCGTCAGCGTGGTATGCGCAATGGTGACGGTCCAGAAACCGCGCTCGGCGTTGAGCGCGACGAACAACAACAGCAGCGAGAGCCCGGAGATCACTTCCGGCATCACCAGCGGCGCGTAGAGCATGCTTGAGAACAGCGAACGGCCCTTGAAACGCTCGCCGCGCGCCAGCCCGATCGCGGCCAGCGTGCCAAGCAGCGTTGCCACGGTTGCCGATACCGCGGCAACGCGAAGACTCATCCAGGCCGCATCCAGCATGGCGCGGTCGTTGAAGAATTCATGATACCAGCGCAGCGACCAGCCGCCCCACACCGTCACCAGCCGCGAGGCGTTGAACGAATAGAGGATCAGGATCACGATCGGCAGATAGAGGAACGCCAACCCGAGCGCGAGCGCGGTGATGTTGAACCGCGACATCTGGTTCACCCTGCGCCCCATCAGCCGCCCCCAGCGAGGGTGCGACGCTGCAAGCGGTCATAGAGCAACAGCGGCGGAATCAACAGCAGCAGCAGCGCGACCGCGGCGGCGGAAGCGACCGGCCAGTCCTTGTTGGTGAAGAATTCGAGCCACAGCGTCTGCCCGATCATCATCGAGCCGGAACCGGCCAGCAGATCCGGAATGACGAATTCGCCGACGATCGGGATGAAGCAGAGCAGCACGCCGGCGGCGACGCCGGGCAGAGACAACGGAAACGTCACCAGCCAGAACGCCCGCGCCGGCGAAGCGCCGAGATCGCCGGCCGCCTCCAGCAGCGATCCGTCCATCTTCGCAAGCGTGGCATACAGCGGAAGGATCATGAACGGCAGATAGGAATAGACGATGCCGATATACATCGCGGTGTCGGTCGACAGCCACACCACCGGCTTCGATACGATATGCAGCGCCAGCAGCACCTTGTTGAGCAGTCCGTCATGCTGCAAAATATTGATCCAGGCATAGATCCGGATCAGGAACGAGGTCCAGAACGGCACGATGACCAGCATCATCGCGATCGGCTGCCAGCGCTTCGGCAGACGCGCCATGCCGTAAGCGACGGGATAGCCGATCAGCAGCAGGATCGCCGTCGAGATCACGGCAACCAAAACGCTGCGGAGGTAGGACGAAATGTAGAGATCGTCCGAAACCAGCAGCCTGAAATTATCCAGCGACAATTGCCCAAACGCCGCCTTGATCGACGCCCAGCCTTCCGTGACGTCGAACACCGGCACATAGGGCGGCTGCGCGATCGCGGTCTGCGACAGGCTGATTTTCAGAACGAAGCCGAATGGCACCAGGAAGAACAGCACCATCCAGGCGTATGGCGCGATCGCGGCCAGTCGCGCCGGGCCGGCGAAGATGCGGCGGGCGCTCATTGCTCCAGCACCATGCAGTCGTCGGGCGTGAACCACGCCACCACCCGCTGGCCCACCAGATAGCCATCCATATTGAGCCGCGCGGTATTGGCCATCGACGACCGCACGACGATGCCGGAATCGAGCTTGACCTTGTAGACCGTAAGCCCGCCGAGATAGCCGACATCGCTGACCACGCCTTCGAGCCGGTTGATCGCGTGCGTATTGGCGGCGTCCGACACCGGCCCGCGGCGCGACAGCTTCACCTTCTCGGGCCGGATCGCGACGCAAACCGCGGTCTTGGTGACCGGCTGGCGCGGCTCGCCGACCGTGATCGTATCGCCATCCTTGATGGCGACCGTGAGCCGATTACCCTGGCGCCAACCGGCATCGCCTTCGAACAGATTGACGTCGCCGATGAACTCGGCGATCCAGCGCGAATGCGGCGCCTCGTAGAGATCGCGCGGGGTCGCGACCTGTTCCAGCCGGCCGGCATTCATCACGCCGATGCGATTGGCCACCGTCATCGCCTCTTCCTGGTCGTGGGTGACGATGATGAAGGTCATGCCGAGCCGGCGTTGCAGCTCCATCAATTCGTGCTGCGTGCTCTCGCGCAGCTTTTTGTCCAGGGCGGCCAGCGGCTCATCCAGCAGCAGCACCTGCGGACGGCGCGCCAGCGAGCGGGCCAGCGCAACGCGCTGCTTCTGGCCGCCGGAAAGCTGATCCGGCTTGCGCTTCTCCATGCCTTCAAGCCTGACCAGCGACACCATTTCGGCGACGCGGGTCGCGATCTCTGCGCGCGCCATACCGGCGCGTTTCAGGCCGAAGGCGATATTGTCGCGCACCGACAGGTGCGGAAACAGCGCGTAGTTCTGGAACATCATGTTGACCGGGCGCAGATGCGGCGGCACCTGCGCGATGTCGTTGCCGCCGAGCAGGATGCGGCCCTCGTCGGGCGTCTCGAAACCGGCGAGCATGCGCAGCAGCGTGGTCTTGCCGCAGCCGCTCGGCCCGAGCAGCGCGAAGAATTCGCCGGCGCGGATATCCAGCGACAGCCGGTCCACCGCGCGGAAATTACCGAAGCTCTTGCCGACCCCCTCGATGCGCAGCAACGGCGGCTCGCCAGCCGGCTCGACCTGCGGCGCGGACGCTGCGATCGCTTCAGCCGGCGGCTCCGGCGTGGCCGGCTCCGCCGCCACGTCAGCCTTCGGCGTCTCGATATCAGGCGATTCCTCGGTCATGTCCCCTGCCAGCCTTCGCTGCCGCACGCTAGCGGCGGATCGGCACCGGCTCAACCGCTCCGCGCCGCGCAGTCACAATATTATCGCTGCCGCCGGCCACGTCTCTGCTAGGCTTGGCACTCCGAGCGCGCACCATGGAACGAGAACATGATCCGGGACCGATACGATTTGCCGCTGACCACAACCTCCGAACGCGCCGCGGCGCATTATCGCGACGGCATGGATTGCATGTTGTCGGCCTGGCACGGGGCCGAGGATGCCTTCGACCGTGCCATCCGGGAGGATGCTGATTTCGCGTTGGCGCATATCGCGCGCGCCCGGCTGCATCAGCTCAACATGCAAGGCAAGCAAGCACGCGCCATGGCCGCACAGGCCATGCAACTCGGCGTCACGGCCAGCCCGCGCGAGCGCCAACACATCCAGATCACGGCCGACGTGATCGAAAGCAGGCCGAAAGTGGCGGCAAGTGGTGCGGAAGCGCATCTTGAGGAATATCCCCGCGACGCGTTGGTGCTCTCGATGCTGCTCGGCGCCTTCGGCCTCTACGCGTTCTCCGGGCGGCCCGACCACGACGCGGCGAAACTCGCCGTGTGCGAGCGCGCCGCACCCCATTACGGCGAGGATTGGTGGTTCCTGAGCTATCTCGGCTGGTCGCATACCGAAGCCGGCAACCTCGCCACCGGCCGCGCGCTGAGTGAACGCGCGATGGGATTGCGGGCCGCCAACGCCAATGCCGCGCACGGCCTGTCGCACGCGATGTTCGAGCAGGGCGACATGGCGGCGGGCCGCCGGTTCCTGTCGGAATGGCTGCCCGCGCACGACCGCAAGAGCTTCCTGCACGGGCATCTGTGGTGGCACATCTCGCTGACCGCGCTCGATGAAGGCGATCTCGACACCGCGCTTGATATCTACGAACAGCAGATCAAGCCGGCCGACCGCCCCTATCCGCCGCTCAACATCTTCACCGACGGCGCTTCGCTGCTGTGGCGGTTGTCGCTGGCCGGCAAGTCCGGGCTGGAGCCGCATTGGCGTGACGTCGCCGCCTATGGCGACAAATACTTCCCGCAGGCCGGGGCGCATTTCGCCGACGTCCACCACGCGCTATCGGCGGCCGCAACCGGCGGCGAGGCGCTGGATACGCGGTTGGCGCAACTGGAAGCCCGCGCCGCCGACGGCAAGCTGGCGCCGGGCCCTGCCGCGATCGACATGTGCCGCGGCATGCGGGCCTTCGCCGACGGCGACAATGAGGGCGCGATCCGCCTGCTCGAACCCGCAATGGCGGAATTGGTGCGGATCGGCGGCAGCCACGCCCAGCGCGAATTGTGGGAAGACACGCTGATCGTGGCGTATCTGCGCGGCGGATATGCCGAGAAGGCATCCGGGCTGATCTCCGCCCGGCTCGACCGCAGGCCTTCCGCGCGCGATGCGGCCTGGTCGCGCGAAGCTCAGGCGCGGCGCTGAACCGCGAACACTTCGATCGCCGCCGCGCGTCCGCGCAATTGCGCATGGCCGAGCGGTTCAACGAGGAGCTTTGGGTTGGGCCGCACGTGGCGGAGCAAATCGCCGGAGACCAGCAGATTGCGGCCGGCCTCCTTGCAATATTCCTGCAGCCGCGCCGTCACGTTCACGGTATCACCGAAATAGGCCAGTTGACGCCGCGAGTTGCCGCATTCGCTGATGACCACCGGGCCGGCATGCAGGCCGGCGCGGAAATTCGGCACCATGCCGAACGCCTGCCGGTAGGAATCCGCCTTTGCCACGATCGTATCCGCAATCGCGAAAAAGCAGTCGATGCAACGCCCGCCCGACATCCCCGCGTCAAGCGGCCAGGTCACGATAACTTCGTCGCCGACATAGGCATGGACTTCGCCGCCATGCGCGACGATCGCATCGTCGATGTCATGAAAAAAACGGGTGAGAAGATTTTGCACGCGCAGTTCACCCATCGACTCGGCAAGCGAAGTGGAACCGGCGAGATCGAGAAACATCAGCACCCGCTCTTCCCGCACCGGGACGCGATACCGCCCGAGCGCGACATTGAACAGCACCCGGTTGCCAACCAGACGGGTCAATTCGTAGACTGCCCCGACAAACAGCGCACCGAAGAACGACAGCGCAACGATCCTGGGGAACGCGTCGGTCAGCCAGCTGACCTTGATCCATTGTTCGTTGAGCACCACCTCCAAACCCAAGGCGGTCACCGCGACGACAAGTGCCATGATTGCCGAACGCATCGCGAGATCCGTCAGCAGCGGCCATTTGGATACCCATGCGCTACGGCGCGAGGTGAAGTAGAGATGAACGCCCCAGCCGGCCAGCGCGATACCCATCGCGTGAAGGCCGCTGCGGAGATAGTTGAACACCGAGGCTTCGATCGGAAGGTCGAAGAAATGGCGATAGACCATCCCCGAAAGAAAGCCGCTCACGGCAATGACGATTGTCGGATTTATCGCGCGTCGCATGACAACTCCGGGGTCGCCGCCGCCATGAACGCCGCCAGCGCCTTGCGGCCCGCCGCCGGCATGGTCAGGCCGAGCTTCGAGCGCCGCCACAATACATCGTCCGGAAAACGCGCCCATTCGTTGCGCATGAGATAGCGCACTTCCGCACCCGTCAGCTCCGGCCCAAATGCCGGGCCGAGGTCACCGCGCTCTTTGGCGTCGACCAGGATCGCCTTGAGGTTCAATCCGTAGGCCGACACCAGGCGTCGCGCCTGATCCTCGCCAAGGAACCGCCAGCGTGCGCGTGCCTCATCGACTTCATTTTCAAAACGGCTCCAGGCAAATTCGCCGCCGGGCAGCGGCGTCCTGGCGGTCCATCGCGCCGACATCGGATAGAACGGCGTCAGCTTCGAGACCGCTGCTTCGGCGCGCAGGCGCGAGGTGGTGACGTCGCCGCCGAACACCGTGAGCAGCGGCGCCTTGCGGCGACCGTAGTCAAACCCGATCGCGCCGTCGCGCGCAGACCGTCTGCTCGCGGGATTCATTGTCCTGTTGGCGCCGGACACCGTGCGCACGACGTCGACAAGTTCGATCCGCTCGCGAAAATAACGGTTCGCCGCATCGCAGAGATAGGCGACATCGCCGGCCCCCATCGCAACGATGGCGGGATCCCCCCTGAAGGCATGGCGGACCGTGCCGATCAGGGTGAAATCGCGCTCATAGGGGCTGGCAAAGATCAAACGGCGGTCGATGTTCTGGAACACATAGACGTGGTCGGTGTCGAACAGCCGGCGGACGACGATCTGGCTGATCTGTTCCGTGCCAAATCTTGCGTCATCCTGCGGTGACGGCTGGCGCAGCACGGTTTCGGCCACGCTTGCGGTCCAGGCCCCGGTGGCGTTGACGAGGGCGCGCGCGGTCACGACCTGACGATGGCCGCGATCGACCGTCACCAGCCGCCAAGTCTCGCTCCGCTCGGCGCGGGTGCAGCGCGCGCCGGTGCGGATCGCCGCCCCCCGCGCCGCGGCATCGACCGCGGTCAGCACCACCAGGCGGGAATCGTCGACGACGCAGTCGGAATATTCGAATGCCGTCCCGAACGGCCGCCTCAGCGGATTGCCGATCCGATGATGGGTGACGTCGACGGTGGTGGAACCCGGCAAGTGCCCGCGCGCGGCCAGCCGGTCATACAGCAGCAGCCAGGACCGCAACTGCCAGGCTGGACGCTCGTCCGCATGGGCGGGGATCGCAAAGCGCATCGGGCGCACCAGATGCGGCGCGATCCGAAGCCAGACGTCGCGCTCGGCCAGCGCCGCGCGGACGCGCAAGAAATGACGCCGCTCCAGCCCCGCCAAATCGCCATGCACCAGGCGCGGCGAGGCCGAGGAGGCGCCGGCACCGAGGTCGCCCTGCTCCAGCAGGATCACGCGCAGGCCGCGGCCGGCGGCGTCGCGCGCGATGCTGACGCCGTTCAGCCCGCCGCCAATGATCGCAAGATCGTAATCCGCCATCCACAAGGTCTATCGCGTTTTTGAGCAACCCGGGTACTGGCTGCATCAAGAAAAAAATCCGGCCGCGTCACTGGCCGGTTACGCGGGCCGATGCGAAAAAGCCTTCCGGCCCCTCCAGCTCCACCAGTCGCTTCTTCTCGATCAGCCAGAACCGGTTCCCCACCGTCCGCACGAAGTTGCGGTCGTGCGAAACCAGCAGGCAGCTTGCCTGATGCGCCATCAACTCGTCCTCCAGCGCTTCCTGTCCCTCGATATCCAGATGGTTGGTCGGCTCATCGAGCAGATAGAAATTGGGCTGAGCAAGCCGCAGCAAGAGCATGCCGAGGCGCGCCTTCTGCCCGCCGGAAAGCCGGCCGATCGGACGGCTCTGCATCGCGACCGACACGCCGGCGCCGGCCAGCAATGCACGTGCGCGTTGATCGCCGATATCGAATCGCTTGACGAGGGTTTGCATCGGCGTCTCGGCATCCGAGAGATCAGCAAGGTCCTGCTGGCAATAGCCAAGCGCGAGCGACTGCGTGACCTTGATGCCGGTTCGCGTGATGTCCGGCTCTTCGATCGCCTGCCGCAGCATCGCCACGAGCCGGGTCTTGCCCGTCCCGTTCGGCCCCAGCAGCACGATACGGTCTTCCTTGCAGATGAATTGCTTGCCGGTCTTGAACAGCAACCTGCCGTCCGGCGCAGTGACGGAAACGTCGTCCAGCGTGATCAGAACCTTGGCGTGGGTGCCGCGGTTGGCCAGCTTGATCATGCCTGCGGATCGTTCCAGATGCGCAGGTTTTGCCGCATCCTCCAGCCTTTCGGCACGCTGCTTCAGTTGTCTGGTCTTCTGCAGCAGCAGGTCGCTGCCGGAATTGACGCCGATATTGTTGAGCTTTGCCGCATGCAGGCGAAGCTGCTGGGCCGCCTTGACGTCGCGCCGGTAGCGCCGTTCATCCGATGCATCCACCTCACTAAGCGCCGCGCGCGCCCGCGTATAGGGCAACGGAAACATCTGTGACTGTTCCGGCCGCAGAAATACCGTGCGGTTCGTGGTTGCGTCGAGAAAGGCGCGATCATGGCTCGACAGGACGACCGGCATGTCGCGCGGCAGCGCGTTCAACCAGCCTTCAAGTTGCGCGATCCTGGCGAGGTCCAGATGGTTGGTCGGCTCGTCGAGCAACAGGACGTCGGCCTCGGTCACCACGACGCGGGCCAGCATGGCAAGCCGCTGCCAGCCGCCGCTCAGTTGCTTCAGCGGCCTCGTGCGCAGCGCCGCCGGCACCTCCAGCGAGTCCAGCGCGACGTCGACCCTCCAGCTTTCGCCTGCCCGTCGCTCCGTGGGAAGCATCTCGAGCACCGCCGCATAAAACGGCGTATCCATGAGCGCGGTCGGGATATCCTGCGCGACATAGCCGATGGTGAGCCCGCGCGATCTGGTGATCTCGCCATCGCCGGGCTCCATCAGACCGGCAATACAGCGCAACAACGTCGATTTGCCGCGTCCGTTGGCGGCAACGAGCCCGATGCGGTCGCCGGCATTGACGACAAGGTTCAGTCGGGAAAACAGCGGCGCGCTCAGCGTCACGCCGAGATTGCGGATAGTGATGAGGGACATGATCGTTTCCTGGTCTTGCCGGCGGTCACGAAGTCCCGGGCACGCAGCCATGACGGGACACTCGTTTCGCGGCGAGCTACTGAATGCAGGCGAGCGGGCAAACGCTCCGCGCTGCATGGCCACGAGGGCAGACCAGGAAGAGATTCTCGAAAAAGGCCTCTGGTCAGCCCTGCAAACGCATTTGCAGGGCGTTGACGGGGCCACGCCGGCGATAGTGCAGGAAAAATGTCACCGCGCAGCCCTCCTTTCTCGATCGAGTATCCGGGCAAAATAACCGGGCCTGCCGCGGAAGGCAACAATCAGGGGACGGCAACCAAATGTCAGCCGGTCTTGCGCGCCGGCGCCGTGACGGCCGCGTGGCGGCCGACCAGCTTGGCGTATTGCCCGATCGGCAGCGGTTTGCCGATGAAATAGCCCTGCACCGCATCGCACCCCTCTTCGGACAGGAAGCCGAGTTGTTCCTGGGTTTCGACGCCCTCGGCGACGATCGACATTTCGAGACCGTGGCCGAGGTCGATGACGGCGCGCACGATCGCCGCCGATTGCGGGTTGCGCCCGAGATGCATGACAAAGGCGCGGTCGATCTTGATCTTGTCGAACGGGAACGCCTGCAGGTAGCTCAGCGAGGAATAGCCGCTGCCGAAATCGTCCATCGAGATGCGCACGCCGAGCGCCTTGAGCCGCCGCAGCAGCGCCAGGCCACGATCGAAATCCTCGATCAGCACGCCTTCGGTGATTTCGAGCTCGAGCCGGTCCGGCGCCAGCCCGGTTTCGAGCAGGATCGAATGCACCAGGCTGACCACGTCGCCATGCATGAACTGCGCGGGCGACAGATTGACCGCGATCTGCAGCGACACCGGCCACGAAGCGGCCTCGCGGCAGGCTTCGCGCAGGATCCATTCGCCCATTTCGACGATCAGGCCGCTTTCTTCCGCCAGCGGAATGAAATCGCCAGGCGACACGAAGCCGCGCACCGGATGCATCCACCGCGCCAGCGCCTCGAAGCCGATCACTTCGCTGGTGGCGACCGTCGGCCCCGAGGTGGCCTGCGGCTGGTAGTACAGCGACAATTCGCCGTTCTTGATCGCAACCGAGAGATCCTGGTGCAGGACGCGGCGATCGCGGAGATGCTGGTCCATCTCGGGTTCGAAGACGCTGATCGAGCCGCGCGATTTTGCCTTGGCGCGGAACAGCGCCGCGCCGGCATTGGCGAGCAAGGCGGCCGCATCCGAGCCGTTGCGCGGGAAGACCGAGATGCCGGTCGTGGCGCCGGCCCGCACGGACTTGTCGTCGATCTGGAATTGCTTCACCAGCGCCACCGCGACCTGCTCGGCCAGCGCGACGCCGGCCGCCGGCTGCTTGCCGTCGATGATCAACCCGAATTCGTCGCCGCCGAGCCGCGCCACCACGCCGCCCCGCGCGCAGTCCTGCAGGCGTTTGGCGACCTCGATCAGCACCTTGTCGCCCATCGCATGGCCGAACACGTCGTTCACTTCCTTCAGGCCGTCGAGGTCGACGCACAGCACCGCGAATTCCTCGTCGGTGCCCTCGCAGGCCTCGATCATCTGGGCCAGCGCCTGCAGGAAGGCGGGACGGTTCGGCAGATCGGTCAGGCCGTCATGATAGGCCATGTGCGCCATGCGCGACTCGGTCTGGCGGCGGTCGGTAACGTCTTCATGGGTCTTGATCAGATATTGCGGCTCGCCGGCATCGTCGAGCACCGTCATGCGGCGGGTCAGGAACAGCCGCAGGCCGTCCTTGGTCGAGATCGGATGTTCCTCGGTGAGCAGGCCGCGTTTCTTGATCGCCGCCTCGTCGCGCGCGATGATCAGCTTGGCTTCGCGCGGATTGAAGATATCGGAGGCGGTCAGCCCCGTGGCATCCTCGCGGCGCCGGTTGAGGATGGTTTCGGCGCTGCGGTTGGCGAGCAGATATTTTCCATCCGAGACCCGTTCGACGATCAGCGAAACCGGAATATTGTCGACCACGAGTTCGAGGAACTTCTTGGTGTTCTCCAGTTCGCGCGACAGCGACCGGCGGTCGGTGACGTCGTCGAACAAGGCAATCAGGAATTCGGGTTCGTTCTTCTCGTTGCGCGCGACCACCCGGTTGGAGGCGAGAACGCGCTTCTCGTTGCCGCGCTCGACCACGAATTCATTGCGGTGAAAACCTTGCGGCGCCTCCAGCGCCGCCCGGTCCGCCGCCTCGATGCTGCTGGCGGTCTCGAGACGGAAAATCTCGTCGGCGCGCTTGCCGACGATGTGATCACGCGAGAACCGGGAGAAGCGCTCGAACGCGCGGTTGGCGAAGATATAGCGGCCGTCCTCGATGTTCTTGGCGGCGACGCAGACCGGAACGTTGTCGAGCACCGATTCCAGGAATTGCGTGGTCGACGCCAGCTTGCGCGAGAGCTTGCGCTGCTCGGTGCAATCCTCGTGGGTTGCGACCGACCCGCCATTCGGCAGGCGGAAGTATTTCACCAGCACCGACTTGCCGTTGGGCAGCTCGGTGACCAGGCCGTCCGCGGTGGCGGCCTGGGCGTAGAATTCCTCGGCGCTGACGTCCAGCACGCCGCGCTTGCGCCGCACTTCCAGCAATTCCGGCCCGGTCATTTTGCGGGAAATGTCCGCGCGCCCGAGGCCGTAGATCTCGAGGTAGCGGTCGTTGCAGAAGATGATGCGCTGTTGCGCGTCGGTCATCACCACGCCCTGACTGAGATGGTTCAGGGCTGAATTGACGAAGGCGCTGCGCCGGAGCTGCGAGCGCTTGAGCCGGCGCAACAACGACAGCACCCACAATCCGGCCGAGGCCAGGAAGGATATCACCACGATGCCGCCGATCAGTATTTCCCAGATCATGCCGGGATCGAGGTCGCCGACATAGCTCGACGGCGCAAAGCCGCCGGAAATGGACGGCGCGGCCGCCGCCGATCCGCACGACGCAGCGGTGGCGAGCAGCCATACGAGGGCCAGCGCCGGAATCGAATTCTTCCCGCCTGCCTGCCAATTCTTGCCAGCCATCAGTCACCCGCGCATTACCGGGCGGAGTGTCTGGCTTCGCGGGTTTGAATCGGGTAAACGCGTACCCTTACAACCGGAAAATGTGACTTAATTTACGGCAATTGCCCTGACATGATTAATGCTTCACTAACAGGACCGGCCCTGGTGCATATGTCGAGACAATCCAACGGGTTGTTCGGGCATATTCCTCAACGAAACAATAACGAATGCGCGCGATGCCGGCCTGATCTCGCGCCACATTTCCGGACCTGAAGCTGACATGGACAAGGTTGATTGCGTCGTCATCGGAGCAGGAGTGATCGGGCTTGCGATCGCTCGCCGGCTGGCCCAGGCAGGCCGCGAAGTGATCGTGCTGGAAGAGGCCGAGGGCATCGGCACGGTGACCTCCTCGCGTAACAGCGAAGTGATCCACGCCGGCATCTATTACCGCGCCGGCAGCCTGATGGCGCAGATGTGCGTCAGCGGCAAGCGCGCGCTCTACCGCTATTGCAGCGACCACGGCATTCCGCATCGCAATTGCGGCAAGCTGATCGTCGCGACGACGCCGAAAGAAGCCGAAAAGCTGCAATCGATCCGGGCCCATGCCGAAGCCAATGGCGTCGAGGACATGCAGCTGCTGACCGGCGATGCGGCGCGTGCGCTGGAGCCGGCGCTGAATTGCGATGCGGCGCTGCTCTCGCCGTCGACCGGCATCATCGACAGCCACGCCTACATGCTGGCGCTGATGGGCGATGCCGGGGAAGCCGGCGCGGCCTACGCGTTCCATACGCCGCTGCTGCGCGCCAGGGCGGCCGCGGGCAGGATCGAGATCGAGACCGGCGGCGACGCCCCGATGACGCTGGAATGCAACCTATTGGTCAACGCCGCGGGATTGGGCGCGCCGTCGGTTGCGCGCAGCATCGAAGGCATGCCGATCGAACTGATCCCGCCGGCCTATCTCGCCAAGGGCAATTATTTCAGCTGCAGCACGCGGGCGCCGTTTTCGCGGCTGATCTATCCGGTGCCGGAACCGGGCGGGCTCGGCGTGCACCTCACCCTCGACCTGGCCGGACAGGCCCGCTTCGGTCCCGACGTGGAATGGGTCGAGAGCATCGACTATGCGGTCGATCCGGCGCGCGCGGACCGGTTTTATCCCGCGATCCGGCGTTACTGGCCGACGCTGCCGGATGGCGCGCTGATGCCGAGCTATTCGGGAATGCGCCCAAAGATCGTGCCGCCCGCGGTCGCCACGCAGGACTTCCTGATCCAGGGACCGCGCGAGCACGGCGTCGCCGGATTGATCAACCTGTTCGGCATCGAGTCGCCAGGACTGACGTCGTCCCTGGCGATCGCTGATCATGTCGGTGGATTGGCAGAGCAGTAAGCAGCCAAATTACGTTTTGCAATGCAACCTGAGTTGCGACGCAACCTGAACGAACGGGCGCATCAGCGCCCATTCGAACGTTTTGCTAATTTGCTGGAAAGCCTGCTCCGGGAGGTCTAGTGGACCGTGTCGCCGACGGTATGCTTCAACCGTTCGATCTCGTCCTTGACCATCAATTTGCGGCGCTTCAACTCGACAATTTGCAGGTCGTCTGTGGAAAGGTGCACGAGCGCTTCGTGCAATTCGTTTTCGAGTATCTTGTGTTTACGCTCAAGTTCAACAAGATGCGCCTGTAGAGCCATACGAAATCTCCTCGGTGGGTGAAACCTCAGATTCGATCCGGACGAAAGAGTGTACACCAGCCGCCGAATCTGTCGATGGCTATCCAGAATCGGGGTGCTGAAATTTTCGGGATTATCTGTAATCAATCGTGACTATGGAACCTGGTCAACTTGCGGACCGGGCCCGCAGGGACGATATTTCACCGACGGCGTCCAAAAGCCGTTCACAACCTCATCGTGCTTTGCAGTTAATGTACACCTATGACCGACGAAGATGAGCGCGAGCTCGAAAACGAGCTTGCCCGGTTGCAGCAGGAGCATCGCGATCTCGATGCGGCGATCGACGCGCTGCACCAGTCGCCGGCGCCGGATCTGCTGCGGCTGCAACGTCTGAAGAAGCGCAAGCTGGCGCTGCGCGACCGCATCGCCTTCATCGAAGACCAGATCACGCCCGATATCATTGCCTGATCGTGACGCATGCGCGCACGGCCTCATGGCCGGCCGCCGCCGATCCGTTCGCGCGTTTGTCCCCGACATCCACAAGGCACGCGGTCGCCACCGACCGCTTGGAGCGAGTTTCAAGCGGTCGCCCGAAATCGCTGCGACGTTGCGACGCGTTCATGGGACGTCGATCCGCGCCATTGGCATCGGCCCCTCGGCGAGGCAATGCCGTCACGGGCCGGATTTTTATGCCGGACGACGGTGCACAAGCGTGAAGCCGGCTTGACTCCAATAGAACAAAAGAAGAACATATAGACCTGCCGCCAGCCAAGGGAGTTTCGCCATGTCCGCACCACCGTCCCTGTCCGACAACAGCCGTTACGAGCAGGCCTGCGATCAGGCGATCGCGATGTGTGACGGCAATCTGCGCTCGACCATCAAGGCACTGATCATGGCCAACGAATATCTGGAGACCGAGCTGGAGGAATTGCAGGCGGCGATATCGGCCGGCTGCGTGCCGGCCCAATCCTCGCGTACCGGCAGCAACGCCGCCTGACTCATCTATTTTTGTTTGACGCGTTTTCTTCACGCGAACCGGGATCCACTTCGCCTGAAAACGCCATGACCGGAGCGACCACGATGGCCGATGTTACCTATTACGTCGCATTGCCATTCCTGCAGGACGATGACGGCTCGCCGGTCGCGGGCGCGGCCGAGGAGTGCCAGAGTCCGTCCACCGCGCTGCGCCGCGCCGAGATCCTGTCGCGGGCCCCCGGCAGCATCGGCGCGGTCGCCTTCAGCCGCAGCGGCGATCCCATGATCGGCGAATTCAGCGACGCGCAATTGCTGCGCAAGTTCGGCAACGTGCCGGACGATCTGAGCGGGCTTTAGCTCACGCCTCGTGGCGCCGTTGCGCCTTGCGCACATACATCGCGCTATCCGCCTCTTCCAGCGCGCGGCCCAATTCCGCATGCGGACCGAGGATCGCGACGCCGGCGGAAGCGCCGGCGGTGATGGTGCGGCCACGAAACACGAAGTTCAGGCGATCGATCGCCTCCTCCAGCAACGCCGCCTTGGCCCTGGCATCGGTCTCGCTGAGATTCCATAACAGCAGCGCGAACTCGTCGCCGCCGAGCCGGCCGATCACGTCGGACGAGCGCACGTGGGACAGCAGCGTCTTCACGATCGCCTTGAGCACCTCGTCGCCCGCAGCATGCCCGAAAGCGTCGTTGATCGGCTTCAGACGATCGACGTCGAGCACGATCAGCGCGCCGCGGGCGTGGTAGCGCTTGATGAAGGCGATCGCGCGATGCAGTTCGCGCTCAAAACCGCGGCGGTTCGGAATCTCCAGCAGGAAATCGGTATCGGCGGAGGCTTGCAGTTCCTCGATTCGGGCCAGCGCCCGCGCCAATTGCGCCTTGAGCCGGCGGATCGTCGTTTTGGGGTCGCCCGGTGCTGCCGCGGCCGGGCTTGCGGACCCGCTGGCCCCGCGCGGCGCGGCTTTTCGCCCCGGTACTGCAGTTTTGCCGCGTTTTGCGGTTCCAGAAGCGGCCGTCCGGGTTTTCTTCTTCATCGCCTTCCCTGTGCAGGCTTGCGTATGAAGGCTTGCCCGGATTTACCAAGACAGGATAGTCCATTCCTGATCCCTTGCCACGCCTTGGATGCCGCCCGGGCCGACCCTATAATCCGGCCTATGTTTCTGGATTCCCGATTAGAATTGACGAGATGACCGCACCCATCGCCATCATTATGGGAAGCCAGTCCGACTGGGAGACTATGCGCCACGCCGCCGACACGCTTGTCGCGCTCGGGGTCGACTGCGAAAAACGCATCGTCTCGGCCCATCGCACCCCGGACCGGCTGTTTGCCTTCGCCAAGGGGGCCAAGGCTGAAGGCTTCAAGATCATCATCGCCGGCGCCGGAGGCGCGGCGCACCTGCCGGGCATGGCGGCCGCCTTGACCGAGCTGCCGGTGTTTGGCGTTCCCGTGGAATCCAGGGCGCTGTCCGGCCTCGATTCGCTCTATTCGATCGTGCAGATGCCCGCGGGCGTTCCGGTCGGAACCCTGGCGATCGGCAAGGCCGGCGCCATCAACGCCGCGCTGCTTGCCGCGAGCGTGCTGGCGCTCAACGATCCGGCACTGGCGACGCGGCTGGCCGCATGGCGCCAGCAGCAGACCGATGCGGTCAAAGAGCGTCCGGAGGGCTCGGCGTGACGGCTTCCCCTCAGGTGAAGCTGAAGCCGGGCGACACCATCGGAATTCTCGGCGGCGGGCAATTGGGCCGGATGCTGGCGATGGCCGCGGCGCGCCTCGGCCTGCGCTGCCAGGTGTTTTCGCCAGATCCGGATTCGCCGGCCTTCGACGTGGTGCTGAACGCGACCTGCGCGGAATATGCCGACGTCGAGGCGCTGGAGCTGTTCGCCAACGATGTCGACGTCATCACCTATGAATTCGAGAACGTGCCGGCCGCCACCGCCATGGTGCTGGCCGCGCGCCGCCCGGTGCTGCCCGCCCAGAAAATTCTGGAGACCACGCAGGACCGGCTGATCGAAAAGGATTTCGTCAAACGCCTCGGCATCGGCACCGCCGATTATGCCGATGTGTCGTCGGTGGAAAGTTTGCGCGCGGCGATTGCGAAGATCGGCCTTCCCGCCGTGATCAAGACCCGCCGCTTCGGTTATGACGGCAAGGGCCAGGCGATCATCCGCCAGGGCGACGATCTCGCAAAAGTCTGGGAAGACCTCGGCACCAGATCGGCGATCCTCGAGGCCTTCATTCCGTTCGAGCGAGAAATCTCGGTCATCGCGGCGCGTGCGGCCGACGGCCAGGTCGAAAGCTTCGACGTCACCGAGAACGAGCATCGCGACCATATCCTGAGAATCTCGCGCGCGCCGGCGCAGATATCGGAGGCGCTGGCGGCGCAGGCGCGCGGCATCGCCGAGCAGATCGCGACCGCGCTGAACTATGTCGGCGTACTGGCGGTCGAGATGTTCGTGGTCCAGGAAAACGCTGACCAAAGCGGCAGCCCGAAAGTGCTGGTCAACGAGATCGCGCCGCGGGTGCATAATTCCGGGCACTGGACGCTGGACGGCGCCTCGGTCTCGCAGTTCGAGCAGCACATCCGCGCCATCGCCGGCTGGCCGCTCGGCAAGCCGGTCCGTCATGGCGAGGTCACCATGACGAACCTGATTGGCGACGACATCCTTGGCTATGAACGGTGGCTGACGGTCCCCGGCGCCACCGTGCATCTCTACGGCAAGGGTGCGCCGAAGCCCGGCCGCAAAATGGGGCACGTCACCGAAGTGACGCCGGCCAGGAAGTAGCCGGCGCACGTATTATCGGCGGCCCTCGTTAGCGGCGACCCTCGACGACGCCGGTCGGCTCGTCGCTGAGCCAGCGATAGATCACCCCGCCCAGGACGCCGCCGATCAGCGGCGCGACCCAGAACAGCCAGAGCTGCGTCAGCGCCCAGCCGCCGACGAACAGCGCGGGGCCGGTGCTGCGCGCCGGATTGACCGAAGTGTTGGTGACGGGAATGCTGACGAGATGGATCATGACAAGCGCCAGTCCGATCGCCAGCGGCGCGAAGCCTGCCGGCGCCTTGCCATGGGTCGAACCCATGATGATGAACAGGAACATCATGGTCATCACCACTTCGGTGATGAAGCAGACCACCATGCTGTACTTGCCGGGCGAATGCGCGTCATAGCCGTTCGACGCAAAGCCCTTGGTGACATCGAAACCGGCGGCGCCGCTTGCGATCACGTAGAGCAGGGCCGCCGCGGCGACGGCGCCGATCACTTGCGCGATAATGTACGGCGCGACCTGGCCGGCCGGAAAACGCCCGCCCGCGGCAAGCCCGACCGTGACGGCCGGATTGAGATGGCACCCGGATATGTGGCCGATCGCATAGGCCATCGTGACGACGCTCAGCCCGAACGCAAAGGACACGCCCACCAGCCCGATACCCACCTGCGGAAAGCCAGCGGCGATGACGGCGCTGCCGCATCCCGCAAATGTCAGCCAGAACGTGCCGATGGCTTCAGCGGCATATTTTTTTGTATTCATGTAGGTATCTCCCCAGATTGGTGTTGCCGGGTTGCTCAAAACGCCGGGAACAGCCTTGGTCTGGGCGCGCAAGCTCCCAAATCAGGGCCGAACAGGACCAAGTTTGCCATATTTCGTGGCTTTACTTGGCCCGGAAACCGCTTCGCAGGTGGACATCCACGCTTTTGTCTGGTACATGCCCGCGCTCAGGGTTAAGGGCTAGGCCTTTCGCCAGCTCTTTGCTTTACCAGAATCCCTACCCGATCAATTGAAAGAGGATGCCGCGTGCAGGTTCTCGTCCGCGATAACAATGTCGATCAAGCCCTCAAGGCGCTGAAGAAGAAGATGCAGCGCGAGGGTATCTTCCGCGAGATGAAGCTCCGCGGTCATTATGAAAAGCCCTCCGAGAAAAAGGCCCGTGAAAAGGCCGAAGCCGTGCGCCGCGCGCGAAAGCTGGCCCGCAAGAAGCTGCAGCGCGAAGGCCTGCTGCCGATGAAGCCGAAGCCGGTGTTCGGCGCCGGCCCTGGCGGCGACCGTGGTGGTCCCGGCGGCGGTGGCCGTGGTGGTCCCGGTGCAGGTCCGCGCGGACCGCGCTGAACGATCCGGCAAATCTGGATTTGAAAAACGCGGGCCCAGGCCCGCGTTTTTGTTTGTCCGTCCGATGTCGCCGAGACGCCAAAGCAGGCGTTGGACGGGTTTTTAAACCGCCATTGCGGCCATTTTGACCGATGCATTTTGCGGCGTGTCGCGGTACCTATGCGGCATGGACGCGCGAGCATTCCGCCATATGGCCATGCCGGCCCCGTTTTCCCGTGCCGCACGCCGCTCGGCCGCGCTTGTCGCGCTGCTGGCCATCCCGCTTGGCGGCTGCTCGTTCGATCTCGGATCGTGGGGCGCGGACAGCCAGAAGCCGCAGCCCGTCGTACAAACCCCGTCCGACAATATCAGCGCGCGCAGCGTCAACGATTCGCAAGGCTACGCCACGCGCGGCCAGGTGCTGGCGAAGTCCGGCAAGAACGAAGAGGCGTTGGCGGAATTCGATCGCGCGATCGCGCTCGATCCATATAACGTGCAGGCACTCTACGGCCGCGGGCTGATCCATCAGGCCGAAAAGCAATACCAGCAGGCGATCGAGGATTTCTCCGCCGCCAATGGCCTGACCCCGCAAAAGGTCGAGCCGTTGCTCGGCCGCGCGACGAGTTATCTTGCGATCGACAAGGCCAAGGAAGCGGCTGCCGACCTCGACGAGGCGGTGCAGGCCGACCCCAACAGCGCACCCGCCTGGTCAGCGCGGGGGCAGGCCTATGAGCGGCTTGGCGACAAGGCCAAGGCGGCCGCTTCCTATGGCCGCGCCATTGCGCTCCGCCCCAGGGACGAAGCCGCACGAAGCGGCCTGGCCCGCACCGGCGGCTGAACGCAAGCGCCGGGGCACGGCTAACCCCGACCGATCGGCTATTTCGGCAAGACCGCGTGGAACAAGGATTTCGCCGTCGACAGCACGTCCTCGGCAACCGCCGTGCTACGCTCGCGCACCGACGGCTCCGCCACATCGGCCCGCAAATCGAGCGGACGGGAGACCGGGATTTCGGCCGGCGGCGTCGGATGGCGCGGATCCGCGGATGCATCGTCGGCGTAAGGCGGCCTGCCGTGGTCAAAGGTCTCTCCCCCTGACGGCGTCGAAACCGTGATCGGCGGCGGCAGCGGGCGAAGCGCCGGCGCGACCGCAACGCGAGGCGTCTCGATCCGGGGAGATTCCGGCACACGCGCGTCGGATGGCCGCGGCAAACCGTCATTATTGACGCGCAACCGCTCGATCGCCGCGCGCGCAAGGTCATTGGCGTCCCGGCGGTCTTCCGGCACCGCGGCAGTTTCCACGACCGGCGCGGACGGCGGGACGGTCGCAACCGCGGGCGTCACGGCCTGCACCGGCGACGGCAGCACGACCCTGATTTTTTCCTTTTCACGTGCCGCGGCGCGTGCCGGGCGGGGCTCGGCCGGAATGCTCGCGGACTCGACCGGCGCATCGGCGGGCTTCGTGTCAGCCTTCAGGTCGGCCTTGGCTTCGACCTTCTCGACCACCGTCGGCCGCTCGGCTGCGGTTTTCTCGAAGATGGCCTTTTCGGAGATTCCCTTTGCCTTGACGCCGGCGGCCGGCAGGTTGCCGACGTCACCTGTCCGAACCTCAGGGCTCTTGGCTGCCGTTTTGGGGTCGGCAGCCGATACGGCGGCGGCGACGGGAGCGTCCGTGGCCGGCTTGGTCACGATGTAATGGTTGACGATGTAGGCCCCGATGACGGTCGCGGCCACCGAAGGCAGGATGTCGATCGTAAATTTCGAAAGATACTTTTTCAGCATGCCGGCCACTCCCCGCGACCAGGTAGATGCGGGAACTTCTGGGCATATTGAGGGATCAACTGCGACGGATCGGTGGCAAATGTGCAGTTCCTGATGAGGTTCCGTGTCTGCCGCCCTGGCGGCGACCCTACCGGATCGTTCAGGGCTTCAGCTCGACCTCCAGGAACACGATCTCGCTGGCCGTCTCGTTGAGCACGTCGTGCTCGACGCCGGCTTTGCGGAAATAGGATTTGCCGACCGCGAGCTGCGCCTTCGAGCGCTCGCCGTTCGGCGCCACGATGGTCATCTCGCCTGACGTCACCGGCACGATCACATAATCCATCCCGTGGGTGTGGTGGCCGGTCGCACTGCCCGGCGCCAGCCGCCATTCGGTGACGCGAACTTCGGGGGTGTCGACCTGAACGTCTGACTTGGCGCTGAGCATTTTCGGTTCACTCCGGGGAACTGGCGAAGGGCGTTACGGCACGAATACCATGAACAGGAATACGGCAAATACGACCATGTGCACCAGCCCGAACAGGATGTTGGTGCGGCCGGTGCCGAAGGTGAGCATGCTGATGATGAAGGTCAACACCAGCAGCACCATCTCCTGCGCATTGAGGCCGAGCACCAACTGCTTGTCGAGCGTGTAGGCGGCGACGGCGACCGCCGGGATCGTCAACCCGATGGTCGCCAGCGACGAGCCGAGCGCCAGGTTGATGCTCTTCTGCAGGTCGTTCTTACGGGCGGCGCCAATGGCGGCGACGCTCTCCGGTAACAGGATCAACAGCGCCACCAGCACGCCCGCGAAAGCCGGCGGCGCGCCGATGCTGGCAATCGCGATATCGACCACCAGCGAGAACTTCTTGGCCAGCAGCACCACCGCCAGCAGCGAAAGCAGCAGCAGCGCTATGCTCAACGCCAGCATCCGGTTCGACAGTTGCGATCCGCCGGCCGCATCGCCCGTGGCGCTACCGACGAAATAGTCGCTGTGGCGGATGGTCTGGATGTACAGAAACACGGCGTAGAGAAGCAGCGTGACGACGCTGACAAAGCCGAGTTGAGCCGCCGAATAGATCGGCCCGGCCGCTGTCAGCGTGTAGTTGGGCATGATCAGCGTGATGGTCGCCATCACGAACAGCACGCTGAGATACAGATTGGCGCCGGAGACCTGAAAATCCTGCTCGCGATAGCGCAGCCCGCCAATGAAGATGCAGAGACCAACCAGGCCATTGCAGACGATCATGACGACGGCAAACACGGTGTCCCGCGCCAGCGTCGGCACCGGCTTGTCACCGAGCATGATGGTTGCGATCAGCGCGACCTCGATGATGGTGACCGCGAGCGTCAACAACAGCGTGCCATAGGGCTCGCCGATCCGTTCCGCGATCACCTCGGCGTGATGCACGGCCGCAAACACCGTACCGAACAGGATCGCCAGCAGCAGTGCCGCGAACAACAACCCGATAGCAGAGGGCGTGAAGGTCAGCCCGAGCCCGGTGGCGACGACGAACAGCGCCACCGCCAGTGCGGGGAAAATCCACGACGATTTCGGCATCGGGCCGTGCGCGCTCATATGATCCATATCCCTGGGATGATTACCGGCCGACTATGCAGCAAACAATCGCCGGCGTCAGCCTTTTGCGGCGTTGATGAACTGCCGGGCCACTTCGATTGCGCCGAAATTGCCGAGATTCTCGTGGCCGCCGCCGGGAAAGCGAATGAACTGCTTCGGTTCATGGGCGAGCGCAAACAGCCGTTCGCCGAAGGCGATGGGGATTGCGCGGTCGTTGGCGCCATGCATGACCAACAGCGGAGCCTTGACGCGCGCGATACGCTCATCGGAGCGGAATTGATCCCGCATCACCAGCCGCACCGGCATGAACCAGAACATCGATGCAGCCACCTCCGCGGTCGACGTATACGGCGCCTCCAGGATGACCTTGCCAACCGGCTGCTCCGCCGCCAGCGCCACCGCGACGCCGGTGCCGAGCGAAAAGCCCCACACCACGATCCTTTCCGCGCCATAGCGCGACGTCGTGAAGGCGTAGGCCATGGCCGCGTCCTGCAGCAATCCGCGCTCGCTCGGGTGTCCGCTCGAACCCGCATAACCGCGATAGGACAGCGCGACGACGCCCATGCCGTCGGCGATCAGCTCGCGAAAGCGGCCAAAGAAGCCCGCGAGGAAATCGCCATTGCCGTGGAAATAGAGGATGACCGGGCGGCCGGGCCGGGCCGGAACATGCCAGACGATAACCTTCTCGCCGTCCACGGTGGTCAGCACATGCTCTTCGGCTTCCGGAAAGCCGGCCGCCTCGGGTGTCGTACGCACCGCCGTGGGAATGGGAAACAGGAACGATCGCTGCGCCAGGAACAGCGCGGCAAGCCCGCAGGCATAACCGACCGAAACGACAATCAGCAGCCATTTCAGGACGGTCATGACTGCCCGCGTGGCGAGGTTACATCGCCTTGACGATGCTCTCGGTCACCTTCTTGGCATCGCCGAGCAGCATCATGGTGTTGTCGCGATAGAACAGCGGATTGTCGATGCCGGCATAGCCCGAGGCCAGTGAGCGCTTGATGAACATCACGGTGCCCGCCTTCCAGACCTGCAACACCGGCATGCCGTAGATCGGCGAGGTCTTGTCGTCCTCGGCCGCCGGATTGGTGACGTCGTTGGCGCCGATCACAAAGGCGATGTCGGCCTGCGCGAATTCGGAGTTGATGTCCTCGAGTTCGAACACCTCGTCATAGGGCACGTTGGCTTCCGCCAGCAGCACGTTCATGTGGCCGGGCATGCGGCCCGCGACCGGATGAATGGCGTACTTCACCTCGACGCCTTCCTTCTTCAGGATGTCGCCCATTTCGCGCAGCGCGTGCTGGGCCTGCGCCACCGCCATGCCGTAGCCGGGCACGATGATGACCTTCTGCGCATTCTTCATGATGAAGGCCGCATCGTCGGCCGAACCAAGTTTGACGGGTCGCGCTTCAGCACCCGCACCGCCGCCGGCCGCGGCGGTCTCGCCGCCAAAGCCGCCGAGGATGACCGAGATGAAGGAGCGGTTCATCGCGTGGCACATGATGTAGGACAGGATCGCGCCGGACGAACCGACGAGCGCGCCGGTGATGATCAGCGCGGAATTGCCGAGCGTGAAGCCGATGCCGGCGGCGGCCCACCCCGAATAGGAGTTCAGCATCGAGATCACGACCGGCATGTCGGCGCCGCCGATCGGGATAATCATCAGCACGCCGAGCACCAGCGCGATGATCGTGATCAGCCAGAAGTCGAGCGCGCTGCCGGAGCGCACCAGGCCGAAGATGAAGAAGACCAATGCCAGCGCGAGCGCGACGTTGATGATGTGACGGCCGGGCAGGATGATCGGCGCGCCGCTCATGCGGGCCGAAAGCTTCAGGAATGCGATCACCGAGCCGGTGAACGTCAGCGCGCCGATGGCGACACCGAGCGACATCTCGACCAGGCTGGAAGCGTGGATGTTGCCGGGCGTGCCGATGTCGAAGGCTTCGGGTGCGTAGAACGCGCCGGCGGCCACCAGCACCGCGGCCATGCCGACCAGCGAGTGGAAGGCGGCGACCAGTTCCGGCATCGACGTCATCGGCACCCGGCGCGCGATCACGGCACCGATGCCGCCGCCGATCGCGATGCCCAGGATCACCAGCACCCAGGCGACGCCGTCCGCGGGCGGATGGCTGGCAAGCGTGGTCGCGACCGCGATCGCCATGCCGATCATGCCGAATAAATTGCCCTGGCGGGAGGATGCCGGACTGGACAGGCCGCGCAGCGACAGGATGAACAGCACACCCGCGACGAGATATAACAGTGCAGCCAGATTGGCGTTCATCTCAGGTCCCCATTTGCTTCGTCACACCGAGGTGCACGCCGCTCGCTGGTCATTTCACTTGGCCTTCTTCTTGTACATCGCCAGCATGCGCTGGGTGACAAGGAAGCCGCCGAAGATGTTCACGCAGGCGAAGATCAGCGCGACGAAACCGAAACCGCGCGCCCAGCCCGAGCCGCTCGAGATCATGGGAACGCCGACCGCCAGCAGCGCGCCGACCACGATCACCGATGAGATCGCATTGGTCACCGACATCAGCGGCGTATGCAGCGCGGGGGTCACCGACCACACCACGAAATAGCCGACGAAAACGGCGAGAACGAAGATCGACAACCGGAACACGAAGGGATCGACGGCCTGTGCGATATGATCCATGGCGGCTCTCCTGACGCGGTCTATTCGCTATTTGGGCTGGAAGTTCGGATGGATGACGGCGCCGTCCCTGGTCAGCGCGGTGGCCTTGACCAGTTCGTCGTCCCAATTGACCGCGAGCGCCTTGTTCGGCTTGTCGACCATGGTCTCGATGAAGGAGAACAGGTTGCGGGCGTAGAGGCTGGAGGCGGACTGCGCGACACGGCCGGCGACATTGGTGTAGCCGACTATTTTGATGCCGTCGGCGTCGACGACCTCGCCGGGCCTGGCGCCCTCGACATTGCCGCCGCGTTCGACCGCCAGATCGACCAGCACCGAACCCGGCTTCATCGACCTGACCATCTCGGCGCTGACCAGTTTTGGCGCCGGACGGCCCGGGATCAAGGCGGTGGTGATCACGATGTCCTGCTTCTTGACGTGCTCGGCAGTCAGCGCTGCCTGCTTGGCCTGGTATTCTTTCGACATCTCCTTGGCGTAGCCGCCGGCGGTCTGGGCGTTCTTGAATTCCTCGTCCTCGACCGCGAGGAATTTGGCGCCGAGGCTTTCGACCTGCTCCTTGGTCGCAGGCCGCACGTCGGTCGCGGTGACGACGGCACCGAGCCGGCGCGCGGTCGCGATCGCCTGCAGGCCGGCGACGCCGACGCCCATCACGAACACCTTGGCCGCCGGCACCGTGCCGGCCGCGGTCATCATCATCGGGAAGGCGCGGCCGAACGCCTCGGCAGCCTCGATCACCGCGCGGTAGCCGGCGAGGTTGGCCTGCGAGGACAACACGTCCATCACCTGCGCGCGGGTGATGCGCGGCATCAATTCCATCGCGAACGCGGAAACACCGGATTCGGCAATCGTCTTCAGTGCCGCCTCATTGCCGTAGGGATCCATGATGGCGACGACCAGCGCGCCGCGCTTGTACTGGCCGAGCTCACTCGCCTCCGGGCGCTTCACCTTGATGATGATGTCGGCATCTTTCAGCGCATCGGCACTGACGGTGGCGCCGGCCGCGGTGTATTCGGAATCGGGCAGGCCCGACTTGATGCCGGCGCCCGGCTCGACCAGCACTTCGGCGCCGATCGCCTTGAACTTCTTCACGGTATCGGGGGAAGCAGCCACCCGTGGCTCGGACGGATCGATTTCCTTGGCAACGGCAATCTTCATGAGGCCTCCGGCGGACGCGAGGGCGCGCGCGCGATCAAACTAGCGTTATTTCCGCTGAGTTGGATACCGGTTTTACAACCGGGCGACGTGCAAATTTTTCTGGTCACCGCCGCCTGGGCGGTGCAGCCGGTGACGCATCAGGTCAGGAAGTAGCCCATCAGGGCGACGATCACGACAACGGCGGCGGTGCCGTATTTGACCAGCATGATGAACCCTTCATAGGTCTGCTCATGGGCCGGATAATCATTGCCGTCAGCGGTCGTGTAGGCCACTTCGCTATGGTCTGCCATCGGTGTCCCCAGTCAAATCGTCGATCTCGCGAGCCATTACCGCAAAGCCGCAGGCAGGGCAACGGCACAAAGCCTATCGGGTCATATGGAAGGCCAATTATCCCGAATCCAGCGGGTCAGGCTTTCCTCGCTGACCTCGCCGGCGGCAAGGGAAAGGATGATGGCAGTGGCGTGCGCCGGGTCAGGCGCAAACGGGATGTCGTTGACCCGCAGGAACACCATCATGGCGTGGAACGCGGTGCGCTTGTTGCCGTCCACAAAGGCGTGGTTACGGGCAAGACCGAACGCATAGGCTGCGGCAAGCGCGGCCATATCAGTCTGTCCATAAGCCCATTGATTGACCGGCCGCATAACCGCGGATTCCAGAAGGCCATGATCCCGGAGCCCCTCCGGTCCGCCGAATCTCGCCAGTTGCTCGGCATGCATGTCGATGACTTCGTCGACATCGAGCCAAATCGGCTCGCTCATTTTGCAAGCGCGGCAAACGTATCGCGATATTCGTGCATGACTTGGCGGGCGATTTCCATCGTCCGCGCATGCTTGGGGTTGAACGGCGACAGCCGCAGGCTGCCGTCCGGTTGCTCGACCGGATAGAACTTGTCGCCTTCCTTGAGATTGAGCCGTGCAAGCAGCTCCTTTGGCAGGATCACGCCAACCGAATTGCCAATCTTCCGAATTTGAAGGGCGTTGTCCTCAAGCTTGTATTCGCTGGGGGCTTCGTTCAGCCCGCGAGGGATTTTGGTCATTGTAGCGGCTCCGTTATACAGAACGTATAACATGCGCTTTGAAATCGTTCAACAAATGTTTTACAGAACAGTTCGATCCGTTCCGGCGAGGATGCCTTGAAATACGGCCCTTCCGTTTGCGCTAGGGTCGCATCATGCCCGTCATGGCAGGCCGGTGTCGGCGGAAGCGGCCCTTCGGCTGCGCCGGAATCGATGGCGAACAGCGAGCCGGCCACCAAGGCCGCCGCTCCCAGCACCGCGCGTCGCGTCGGCGTGTCGACTATCAGCCACTCCAATCGTCGCCGTTACCATAGCGCGCCACGACGGCCGAAATTGTCGCGCTCAGCCCATCGCTTCGAGTTCGTCGATCATGCCTGATATGACGGAGAGTCCGCCGTCCCAGAATTTGGGATCCTTGGCATCGAGCCCGAACGGCTTCAGCAATTCGGAATAATGCTTGGTGCCGCCGGCCGCCAGCATGGCGAGATAGCGCTCGGCAAAGCCGTCGGAGGCGTTCTCGTAGACCGCATAGAGCGAGTTCACCAGGCAGTCGCCGAACGCATAGGCGTAGACGTAGAACGGCGAATGGATGAAGTGCGGGATGTACATCCAGAAATTCTCATAGCCCGGACGGATGTCGATGGCGGGCCCGAGGCTCTCGCCCTGCACGCTGAGCCAGATCTCGCCGATGCGCTGGGCGGTCAGTTCGCCGTTCTTGCGCTCGGTGTGAATGGCGCGCTCGAACGAGTAGAACGCGATCTGCCGCACCACGGTGTTGATCATGTCCTCGACCTTGCCGGCCAGCAGCGCCTGGCGCTGCTTTGCACTCTTGGTCTGCGCAAGCAGCCGCTTGAAGGTCAGCATCTCGCCGAACACGCTGGCGGTTTCCGCCAGCGTCAGCGGCGTCGGCGCCATCAGCGCTCCATTTTTCGCCGCCAGCACCTGGTGCACGCCGTGACCGAGCTCATGCGCCAGCGTCATCACGTCGCGCGGCTTGCCCTGATAATTCATCAAGACATAGGGATGCGCCGACGGCGTGGTCGGATGCGAGAAGGCGCCGGGCGCCTTGCCCGGCCGTACCGGCGCGTCGATCCAGCGATCGGTGAAGAAGCGCTCGGCGATATCGGCCATCTCGCCCGAAAAGCCGCGATAGGCCGTCAGCACCATGTTGCGCGCCTCGGGCCAGGCGATCGTGCCGGTCGCCGCGAACGGCAGCGGCGCGTTGCGGTCCCAATGCGCCAGCTTCTTCTTTTTGAACCAGCCGGCCTTGAGCGCGTAATAGCGATGCGACAGAAGCGGATAGGCAGCGCGCACGGAGGCGACCAGCGCGTCGACCACCTCGCGCTCGACGCGGTTGTTGAGATGCCGGGAATCGGCGACATCGGCAAAGCCGCGCCAGCGGTCGGAAATCTCCTTGTCCTTGGCGAGCGTGTTGGTGATGAGCGCAAAGGTGCGCTCGTTCTCCTTGAAGGTCTTCGCCAGTGCCTGCCCCGCCGCCTTGCGCTTTTCGCCCGCGCGGTCCTGCAGGAAATTCAGCGTCGGCTCGATTGCAAGCTCCTTGCCGCCGACCCTAAAGCGCAGGCCCGAGATGGTCTGGTCGAACAGCCGATTCCAGGCGGCATAGCCGCTCTGGGATTTCTCGTGGAACAATTGCTCGACGCGATCCTCGAGCTGATACGGCTTGTCCTTGCGCAGATCCTCGATCCACGGGCGATAATAAGCGAGCGCGGGCGTCTGCAGGGCGCGTTCGATCACGGCATCGTCGACGCGATTGAGTTCGAGCCCGAAGAACAGCAGATGCACCGATGCGGCCGTCAGCCGCTCCGAAACGTCACCGTAGAATTTGGAGATCTTGGGATCGACGCTGTCGCCGGCATGAACGAGACCGGCATAGGAGCCGAGCCGGCCGGCGAGGTCGTCGATCGCCTCATAGCGCCTGACCGCCTCGGCGAGCCACTGCCCGCCGTCATCCTTTGCAACATGCCCGGCAAGCTTGCCCTTGTAGTCCGTCTCGAACGCGGCGCAATCGGCATCCATCTTCTGCAAATCACGGATGATTTCGGGCGCGTCGATGCCGGCATAGAGGTCGGACAGATTCCACTCCGGCAGCTTACCGGCCTTTGATTTGGCCGCTGCAGCCTTGCCGACGGCAGATCCCCTGCTCGCTGTGGCTTTGCGGGACGTCTTGCTGGCACGGGATGTCGCAGATTTCGCGGTCATGAATACTTTCAAATTGGCGGGATGATTAAGCGACGTGACGATAAATGGACCAGGCGATCAGGCGAATGCCGCGAGCTGGGGTGCGAACTGGACCAGCAGTTCCTCGCTCTCCGCAATCATCGGCTCAAGCTTGTCGTGAATGGCGTTTCGAACCGCACACCACAGCGTAATCGCCCGAACCATCAGCCACGGCGTCGACGGGATCGCCGCGCGCGCATGCAGCGCGAGGAGATCGAGGTTTCGATGCTCGAACAGCAGCCGGCCCGATCCGTCTTCCAGAACATAGCGGCCGCCGATCCGGGACACGCACAGCTCGCAGGCCTGATCCGGAAGCGGGCCCAGCAGATAGAACTGGGCATCACCCCTTTCCGTCGTGCCGGTTTCCCATTGGCGGCCGGTCGACGGCGCGAGCGCGGCCTGTAACGCCGCGACGAGGGTGTTGAGTTCCCTTTCGCTCCACGCCCCGGTTTGCCGGGCGCGCTCGAACGCAACCACGCTCATTTTTTCTCCGCTCCGAACAGCAGCCGGTGCAGCTCCGGCTCGTAATACATCAACAGATGCCTAGCGAACGCGGCTTGTTCAAGACCCAGTTCGCCGGCCCACGCGCCCATGATTTCAGTCGGAACGCGGCTGAACCCGTTCTCGACCTGCGAGATGAACGTGTAATATTTGAGACCAAGCTTTGCTGCGAGATCGGCCTGCGACAATCCGGCGTCGGCCCGGCGCTGCTTGAGCCAATCTCCGGCCTGTTTCCGCAATTGCCGGGCTTCCGTGGCGACGTTGCCCGGAAGCTGTCCAGCGAAAATATCTTGATGTTTTGCTCGTTTCATGATTACTAAACTATGCAGATTGAATTACGAAGCAGGTAGTGTTCCCTACCACAATTTCGCGGTTTCGGTCAGCGAGGCCTCGGGAGGCAACAATCCAATGGCGATTGCAGACCGCGGCCGGATGGTCCGGGCCAAGGATCAGGAAAGCGCGGGCCGCGGCAAGGAGTTGATGGCCGGCATTCTGCTGCTGGCGCTGATCGCGGCGCTCGGCATCCGGAACACCGTGCCGCTGGACGCGCTGGCGCCTGTGATCGTCACGCTGCTGTTTGCGGCCGGCGCCATCACGGCCGGTTTCGCGCTGCTGTGCAGGCGCGACCGGCTCCGTTCCATGTGGTTCGACCTCGCCGGCGGCCTGACTTTCATCGGCGTCGTGCTGTCCGTTCTGATCGAGCCGGATCAGATGATCAGACTCTTCGCCCTTTCGGATCAACCTGAGTAGCGGGAAGGAATTTCCGCAAATCGACTGCGTCTTTCCTTGACGGTGTTTGCGTCCAAGCCCGGGCCCCTCTGGCAGTTCAATCGAACTGCGATGTCGGATTGGACTTCTGAATGGAGTGGCCCGCATGCTGGAGATGATTTCTTCCCAATCCCTGACGGCACTTTTCCAGGTCGTGATGATCGACCTGGTGCTCGCGGGCGACAACGCGATCGTGATCGGGCTCGCAGCCGCCGGGCTCCCCGAGGGTCAGCGCAGGAAAGCGATCCTGGTCGGCATTCTGGCCGCCACGCTGCTGCGGATCGGCTTCGCCTCGATTACGGTCCAGTTGCTGCAGATCATCGGACTGTTGCTCGCCGGCGGCGTTCTCCTGCTCTGGGTATGCTGGAAGATGTGGCGCGAGCTGCGCACGTCGCATCAACCGACGTTTCAAAGTTTGTCGTCCGCAAGCGCGATCGATACACCAGCCGGTGCGGGCCGCCAGAAAACGCTTGGCCAGGCCGTCTGGCAGATCACCCTCGCGGATGTCTCGATGTCGCTCGACAACGTGCTCGCGGTCGCAGGTGCGGCGCGCGAGCATCCAATGATCCTGATATTCGGCCTGGCACTTTCCATCGCGCTGATGGGACTCGCCGCCAGCTTCATCGCGCGCATCCTGGAAAAGCATCGCTGGATCGCCTATGTCGGCCTCGCCATCATCCTCTATGTGGCTTTCGACATGTGCTATCGCGGCGCCCTGGAGGTGTGGCCTCTCCTCAACGCCTAGCCGCTCGCCACGCGTCCCGAACAATTAAGTGTGCGTTAATCGCCATAGGCGAGAGTGCCCCGATTCGATACAGTTGGCGTAACTTGCGGGGAAGACCATGGCTGCCACCATTCTCATTGTCGATGACGACGCCGTGCAGCGCCGTTTGGTTGAAAACATGGTGCAGAAGTGCGGCTATGAGCCCCTCGTCGTCGACAGCGGCGATGCCGCGGTGGCCCTTCTGACCGCGCCAGACGCGCAGCCGATCGATGCCGTCGTTCTCGATCTCGTGATGCCGGGCCTCGATGGCCTCGGCGTGCTCGCAAGAATTCGTGAGGCAGGTTTGACCGTTCCGGTCATCGTGCAGACCGCCCATGGCGGCATCGACAATGTGGTTTCGGCGATGCGCGCCGGCGCGCAGGACTTCGTGGTCAAGCCGGTCGGCTTCGAACGGTTGCAGGTCAGCTTGCGCAATGCGCTCAACGCGCAGGCCCTGAAAGGCGAATTGCAGCGCATCCGGCACAGCCGCGAAGGCCGGCTGACCTTTGCCGATATCATCACCCGCAGCGAAACCATGGCCGGCGTGCTGCGCACCGCACAGAAGGCCGCCTCGTCGGGCATTCCGGTGCTGATCGAAGGCGAGTCCGGCGTCGGCAAGGAATTGTTCGCGCGCGCCATCCACGGCAGCGGCGAGCGCAAGGCCAAGCCGTTCGTCGCGGTCAATTGCGGCGCAATCCCCGACAATCTCGTGGAGTCGATCCTGTTCGGTCACGAGAAGGGCGCCTTCACCGGCGCCACCGAACGCCACACCGGTAAATTCGTCGAGGCCTCCGGCGGCACGTTGTTTCTCGACGAAGTCGGCGAACTGCCGCTCGCCGCGCAGGTGAAGCTGCTTCGCGCGCTGCAGGAAGGCACGGTCGAGGCCGTCGGCGGCCGCAAGCCGGTCAAGGTCGACGTCCGCATCATTTCGGCGACCAATCGCAAACTGCTCGACCACGTCAAGAACGGCGCGTTCCGAGAAGACCTGTTCTATCGGCTGCACGTGCTGCCGCTGACCATCCCGCCGCTGCGGGCGCGGCGCGAAGACATCCCGCATCTGCTGCGGCACTTCCTGGCGCGGTTTGCCGCCGAGGAGAACCGCACCATCACCGGCATCAGCGGCGAGGCCATGGCCTATCTGGCGCAGCTCGATTGGCCCGGCAATATCCGCCAGCTCGAAAACACCGTGTACCGCGCCGTGGTGCTGAGCGAAGGCGACCAGCTTGGCCTGCCTGATTTTCCGCAAGCCGCGGCCCATACGGCTGCAGATGCCCCAGCCTTGCACGCCGAACCCTTGATCGTCGGACCCTCCACAGCGCCCGCCATGGTCTCAGGTAATGAGATACCCATCGCGCCCTTTGGCAACGCCGGCAGCCTGACCATGCTGACCGCGACCGGCGAGGTGCGGCCACTCGAGGAGATGGAGAACGAGATCATCCGCTTTGCGATTTCGCATTATCGCGGACAGATGTCGGAGGTCGCGCGCCGCTTGAAGATCGGCCGCTCGACGCTCTATCGCAAGCTCGATGAGGCCGCGGCCAGTGATCCGGCCGAGGGCGCGCAAGACAACAACTGACAAGACAACCGAAACGCGTGGAGCCGATGATCGATCGTGGATGGATTATGGCGCTTCGGTGGCAGCCCGGCGTGCGCCGCTGATTCGGAACCTTCGAACCGTGGCTTGCCGGTGACAGACAAAAGCCGGGGGGCGTGGCAAAACCGCGCTACCCGAATGCAAATGGGTAGTTCGAGGTCAGTTTGTCGTGAGTTGCCCCCCGTGGCGCTGGCTGCATGAAAGGGGCGCATGTATCGTCTGCGTTTGAATCGTTGCGTGCAGGCGTACCGACCAAAGCGATCGAAGCCGGCGCTTTCGCGCAAGCTGTAACGAACGATACCTGAAGGACTGTTCCATGTCGGGGCAGTTCCGCCCAAGGGGGTGTGACGATGCGTGACTGTTCGACCAACCGTGCTGGATTCGACCGCGTGCTGATGGCTGTCGCGGCAACCTTCCTCACGGTGTCCGCGACTTCTGCGCTGGCTCAGAGCGATGGGCCCCGGACCAGTGCTGCGGAGCTCGCGATCGATGCAGCGATCCCGCGTCCCGAACCGGCCAACGTTCCGCCGCCGACCGCCGCCGATTTCAAGATGGACACCACTGCGGCCATACCCGCTGCGGCCAACACGGCAGCGTCCGCCCCGAGCGCGCCGGCGGCAAGCACCGTTGCAAAGGCTCCCGATCCGAAGCCGGCCGACATCGTCACCGCTCCGGCCGAGACGGCCAAACCCGCCGACACCGCGGCCACGGCGCCCGCAGCACCTGCGCCTGCCGCCGCGGCGCCTGCCGCCGAACCGGTGAAGGCCGCAAGCAACGTTCCGGCGGCCGATCAGCCGGTCGCCGACAAGCTGCGCGAACTGCTTGCCAGCAAGACGCTGCGCACCTTCGATCGCAAGGGCGAACGCGCCGCGGTCGAGAAATTCTACAGCGCCCGCGAATACGCCCCGCAATGGACGCAGGCCGGCAAACTGACCGCTGGCGCCAAGGGCGTCATCGCGCGCCTGCAGGACGCGGCGTCCGACGGGCTCAATCCCGCCGACTATCCGGTGCCGGATTTCGCCGCGGCGACCTCGCCCGATCAGCTGGCCGATGCCGAACTGAAGCTGACCGCGAGCATGCTGGATTATGCGCGCCAGGCCTATAGCAGCCGGATCCACTGGTCGCAGGTCTCGGCCGACATCCTCTATCCGGAGCATCCGACCGACCCGGCCGAAGTGCTGACCAACATCTCGACCGCCAAGGACACATCCGCAGCGCTCGACGGCTACAACCCGCAGCACAAGCTCTACAAGGATTTGAAGGCCAAGCTTGCCGAACTGCGCGGCCAGGGCGAAGGGCCGGTGATGCAGATCGCCGAAGGCGCGCCGCTCGCATTCAAGGCGGCCACCAAGAAGCAGCCGGAGGTCGCCCCCGACGATCCGCGCGTCCCGCAGCTCCGCGCCAAGCTCGGTGTCAGCGAACATCCTGACGACACCAGATACGACGCCAAGGTCGCCGCAGCCGTGCGCAAGTTCCAGGAAGGCGCCGGCCTCAAGCCGACCGGCGTTCTCGACGACAAGACCGTCAAGGCCATCAACAGCCCGAAGCGCGACCGTCAGATCGACACCGTGATCGTCAACATGGAGCGCCTGCGCTGGCTGCCGCGCCAGCTCGGCGCGCCGTCGCTCAACAACGCCTATGTCATTCTCAACGTGCCTGACTTCACGCTGAAGGTGATGCAGGGCGGCGCCCAGATCTGGACCACCCGCGTGGTGACCGGAAAGCCGGGAAACCACGCCACGCCGATGCTGACCGAGACGATGAAGTTCATCACGGTCAACCCGACCTGGAACGTGCCGCCGTCGATCATCTACAACGAATATCTGCCGGCGCTGCAGCAGGATCCGACGGTGCTGCAACGGATGGGCCTGAAGCTGGAGCGCAACCGCGACGGCTCGATCCACATCTCGCAGCCGCCGGGTGAAGCCAATGCGCTCGGCCGCATCCGCTTCAACTTCCCGAACAAGTTCCTGGTCTATCAGCACGACACCCCGGACAAGAACCTGTTCGCCAAGGAGGAGCGCGCCTTCAGCCATGGCTGCATGCGGGTTCAGAATCCGGATCAATACGCTTCCACGCTGCTCAACATCGCGATGCCGAACGACAAATACACGCCGGAGAAAATCCGCGGCATGTATGGCCGCAGCGAGATCGACCTGAAATTCCCGACGCCGATCCCGGTCCACCTCACCTATCAGACCGCCTTCGTGGATGAGGCCGGCAAACTGCATATGCGCAAGGACATCTATGGCCGGGACGCCAAGATGCTGCCGATGCTCAAGAACTCCGGCAGCAAGGACCTGGAGAGCGTCGTCGCTCACGCCAATCCGAGCTATTCGCGCCCGCCCGGCTCCAGCCTGCCGGCCGGCGTCAACTTCGCCAGCGACAACACCTATTCCGGCCCCTCGTTCTTCGAGCGGCTGTTCGGCGGTCCGGCCGTCAACCCCACGGCGCCGGGCCGGCGGCCGCAACAGCAGCCCCAGCAGCAGCGGCGGGTGATTACGCGTTAATCCCCGATTACGGCCGGCTGCCGAAATTTTTAAACGAAATCAACGATCTCGCGACTTGCGCGAGATCGTTTACGTTAACCATTATCCATCTCTGATTTAGCACCGGGCACTTTTTCGCCACACTCGACGGGTTAGGTTAAGCCTTAGTTGGGGGGCGGGTCCGGTAAACCTCGGTTAACCATCCCGCTTTAATAAAGCGTTCACCCTCTTTCGCAGGTCCTTGCCTGGGTCTGGTTTGCGAAAGAGATCCATGATCGCTCGTCGACTGGGTGGGCTCATACGTGCTGGCTGGTTTCGCGCGCCAATTCAATTCGCTGTGTCTGCCGAAGGCCGCGTATCAGATCGGCCTGACGTCCCTGTTGCTCGTTGCCGGAGCCGGGACGGTGCACGACGCGACTGCGCTGAACGAAACCCGCACGCTTTCCTTCCACCACACCCATTCCAACGAAGACCTCACCGTCACCTTCAAGCGTGACGGCCGCTACGACGAAGAAGCGCTCAAGAAACTCAATTACTTCCTCCGCGACTGGCGCAGCCAGGACCAGACCACGATGGATCGTCACCTGTTCGACATCCTCTGGGAAGTCTACCGCGACGTCGACGGCAAGCAGCCGATCCAGATCATCTCCGCCTATCGCTCCCCCGCCACCAATTCCATGCTTCGCCGCCGCTCCTCCGGCGTCGCCCGCTTCAGCCAGCATATGCTCGGCCACGCGATGGACTTCTTCATCCCCGGGATTCCGCTCGATCAGATCCGCGCCGCCGGCCTGCGCCTGCAGCGTGGCGGCGTCGGTTTCTATCCGACCTCCGGATCGCCGTTCGTTCATCTCGATACCGGCAGCATCCGTCACTGGCCGCGCATGACCCATGACCAGCTGGCCAAGGTGTTCCCTGACGGCCGTACCGTGCACCTGCCCTCGAATGGTGGTCCGCTGAAGGGTTATGAACTCGCCCGCGCCGATATCGAGCGCCGTGGCAACGGCGACGACGCAGCAACCATCGGCAAGAAACCCAGCCTGTTCGCCGCGCTGTTCAAGGGCGGCAAGTCGAACGACGAGGATGACGAGGGGGCAGCTCCCGTCATCGCCAAGAACGAGAAGCCTGCGCCCGCTTCCGTGGCCGCGAAGACCGCCGAGACCAAAACCGCCGAGGCGGTGCCGACGCCGCGGGCAAAGCCGCTTGCGGCAACGATCCAGCTGGCCTCGGCCGACGCCCAGATCATCCCGGCGCCCAAACCCAGGATCGAGTCCAAGATCGAATCCAAGATCGAGGCCAAGCCGGCTCCTGTCGTACAGGCCTCCGCCGAGCCGAAACCGCAGACCCCCTCCGATATCATCAACGCCCGCGGCTTCTGGGACGAGGCGCCGGCAACGGCCAATCAAGCCACGCCTGCGCAGGTCGCGGCCCTCAGGGCGCGCCAGGCCGTCGGCGGCGCCGATCCGCAGCCGACCGCGAGCGTGTCCGACGCCTTCAACAAGGCGCTCGCCTATGCGCCGGCTGCGACCTCGCCGGTCGATCGTGCCAACGTCGTTGCGGCCTCCGCGCCGATCCCGCGCAACGTCCGCCCGGCGCGCGGCGCCGCGGCGCCCGCCACCGAGATCAACACGGTGGTCGCCAAGGGGGCGCAGGGGCAGAACAGCGTGATCTCGACCGCGACGCGCATCGCCGCCGCCAAGGGCAATGAACTCTGGATGCGGGTCGTGATGCTGGCACCGAGCGCGAGCAGTGCGATGTCGACGACCGTGCTCGGCGATACCGACATGACGCTGATGCGCGGCCATTTCGTGAAGCCGCAAACGGCCGTTGCGATGACCTTCTCGGACGATCCGATGCAGGGCATGAGCACCGACCGGTTTACCGGATCGGCGACCGCCAGGATCGCCACGCAGTCCTTTGCGCTGCGCACGGCCTCGCTGCGATAGGCGACCTCCATAGTCTCAATATCGTCTGCGCGAGAGCGAGTATTGCTCAGCGCGTCTTCCGCCCCGGCCCGCGCGCTTGCGCTCCGCCGCGTCAGGCCGGCAAGCCTGCCTTGAGCAGGCCCGCCTCGTGACGCTGGCGGTCGGCTGCGTGCTTGTAGTGCTGGGTGGCGAGGTAAACGGCCACCGAGAATTTCGGCTGCGACTTCAGAACCTCTGCCGCATGCGCGGCGGCCGCGACCGCGTTGCCCATTTGCGCAAACGTCGCTGCCAGGAAGGCATGATGGGTATGGTCGGGCCGCGTGATCCGCGAGAAGGCCTCGATGGCGTCGGCATATTTCTCAGCGCAATAGCAGGCGCGCCCGAGATGGCTCCAGAAGCGCTCGGGATGGTACGGGTTGAGGCGCATCGCCTTCTTGATCCAGTCGATGCCTTCCTCCGGCCGACCGAGCCAGGTCAGAAGTTCACCCTGCTGCACCACGACAAGGTCGTAGTTCGGGTTGAGCGCGAGCGCCCGCTCCTGGTGATATGCGGCCTTGTCATGGTCGTCACGGTTCAAGTTCAGCGCGGCGAGAATCCGGTGCACGTCGCTGTCATTGTCGTCGAGCGCCAGCGTGATCTCCAGCTCCGCGGCCACCTGCTCGAAGACGGCGTCGCGATCGGCACACCAATCATAGACCCACGTCTGGCCCAGGACGCAGGCCTTCCAGGCGTGAGCATGCGCATAGTTCGGGTCGAGCGCGAGGGCGCGGTCGAGCAGGCGCTGGGCTTCGGCGTTGTCTTCCCGCGTTGAGCGGTGATGCCGCACCTTGGCAGCCAGCACGCACTCGTAAGCCGCCATGCTGTCGGTCGGCTTGCGTTTCGCGCGGTCGTGCGTGGCGGCCTCGACTCTGCCGGGGAGCGTCGCGACGATCGCGTGGGTAATCTCGTCCTGGATCGCGAAGATATCCTCGAGCTCGCGGTCGTAGCGTTCAGCCCAGATGTGCTGGTCGGTTTCCGCATCGATCAGCTGTACGGTGACGCGGACGCGATCCCCCGCCTTGCGCACGCTCCCCTCGAGAACGTAATCGACGCCAAATTCGCGTGCGACCTCCCGCACGTTCACCGCCTTGCCCTTGTGCACGAAGGTCGAGTTGCGCGAAATGACGAGCAAATCATGGAAGCGTGACAGCTCGGTAATGATGTCCTCGGTGAGGCCGTCGGCGAAGAATTCCTGCTCCGGATCGCCGCTCATATTGGCGAGCGGCAGCACGGCGATCGACGGCTTCCTGGAGACCGGCGCCGCCACCGCAGCCTCCGTTGCGCCCCCTGGCGCGGCTTTTGGATCGCCGTCGAGCCGGACCCGGAAGACGCGGATCGGACGGGCAATGTTCTTGACGGTCTGCTCGCCCAGATCCTCGAATGCGACGTCATCCAGCCGTTGGCCGACCTGATCGCGCACCGCGCCCGAGACACAGATGCCGCCAGGGTCAGCGAGCATTTCGAGGCGCGCCGCCACGTTGACGCCGTCGCCAAAGATGTCGTTGTCCTCGACGATTACGTCGCCGAGATTGATGCCAATGCGGAACTGGATCCAGCGCGCCGGCGAGACGTCGGCGTTGCGGCGGGCCATCCGGCGCTGGATCTCGGCAGCACACAGCACCGCGTCGGCGACGCTGCGGAATTCGACCAGCATGCCGTCGCCGGTGGTCTTGATGATGCGGCCATGGTTCTTCGTGATGGCCGGATCGATCAGTTCGATCCGGTGGGTCTTGAGACGCGCAAGTGTCCCCGTCTCGTCAACCTCCATGAGCCGGCTGTAGCCGACCATGTCGGCGGCAAGGACCGCTGCGAGCCTCCGCTCTGGTCCGGGCACATCCATTTCTGGCTTCCCTCGCGGGTAACCTAACAGACGCGGGGCCTTGGCCCAAGCTTGTTTGCGCCGGAAAAGCTGCTGGCCCGCGCCTCACAGCATCCCGAGCGCCTGCATATAGGTCTCCAGGATGGTCTCCTGCTCGGCGCGCTCGTTGGCGTCCTGCTTGCGCAGGCGCACGATGGTGCGCAGCGCCTTGACGTCGTAACCATTGCCCTTGGCTTCGGCATAGACGTCGCGGATATCGTCCGAGATCGTCTTCTTTTCCTCTTCCAGCCGTTCGATGCGCTCGACGATGGCCTTGAGCTGGTCTTTTGCGAATTTCGTCGCGGGTTCGTCCTGGACGGCGGCGGCGGAGGTGGCCATCGGGTACTCCTGAATGGAACTGAGTAGAGCTGAAAGATCAAGCGCCGCACGCTTCCGCGCGGCGCTTTTGCAGAATGACCCTCAAGAGTGCGGCGCCTCGCGTCAAGGCGCCATCGCGCTCATCCACAGCGCGCCCACAGGAAGGTAAGAAGATGTAGCCCGGATGAGCGAAGCGACTTCCGGGAAAATCCCGACATGCCCCGGATGTCGCTTCGCTCATCCGGGCTACGAAGTGCGGCGGGATGCAATCAGTGCCCGCTATGGGCCTTCTTCATCGCCTCGAGCTGTTCGGGGCTGGCGGTGCCCTGAAACTTCGCCTTCCAGGTCTCATAGGGCATGCCGTAGACCGCCTCGCGGCTCTCGTCCTTGCTGATCGCCACGCCCTTGCCGTCGGCGGCTTCCTTCATCCAGTTCGACAGACAGTTGCGGCAGAAGCCGGCCAGATTCATCAGGTCGATGTTCTGCACGTCGGTACGGGTGCGCAGGTGCTCGACCAGGCGCCGGAAAACCGCAGCTTCCAATTCTGTTCTGGTTTTGTCGTCAATCGTCATGGCCGTGATCCCGCAAGGTTGTTCCTGAGCATATTGATATCAGGTGGGAATTGTCACAGATTTTGCCATATCGGCGCGCAAACAGTACCGGATCGGATGAAACCGGCCGTCCCACATCGCGGGAAACGCCATTCCCGGGCGTTGACAGGCCCGCCGGGCCACGCGAAATCGTCAATGATTTGATATAGCTTCGCCGCATGACTGGAACAGATTCTCTGCCTTCACCCCGCTTTCCCGCTCGCCTGACCGCCGGCCTCCTGCCGGCGCTGGCGTTTGCGGCGATCCTGTGGAGCAGCCCGGCGGCGGCGGATTTCAGGCTCTGCAACAATACCTCGAGCCGGGTCGGCATCGCGCTGGGCTACAAGGATGCCGAGGGTTGGACCACCGAGGGCTGGTGGAACGTGTCCTCGCGCAGTTGCGAGACGCTGCTGCGCGGAACGCTTGTCGCACGCTTCTATTATATCTACGCCCTCGACTATGACCGCGGCGGCGAATGGTCGGGGCAGGCCTTCATGTGCTCGCGCGACAAGGAATTCACCATCAAGGGTACCGAGAATTGCCTGGCGCGCGGTTTCGACCGCACCGGGTTCTTCGAGGTCGACACCGGCGAACAGCGAGCATGGACCGTGCAATTGACCGAAGCCAATGAACAACCTGCGCAGCAGCGCGTGCCGGGCATTCCGGGAACCGTCGGCCCCGGCGGCGTGCCGGGCCTGTCGCCGGGCGGGCCGCCGCCAGCCGGTCAGCCGCCAGCCGCGGCGCCGAAACAATGAGGCGGCTCCGTCGTATCAAGATCCTCGCCACCCTCGGCCCGGCATCGTCAGACAGCGCGATGATCCGCAAGCTGTTCGAGGCCGGCGCCGACGTGTTCCGCATCAATATGAGCCACACCGCGCACGACAAGATGCGCGAACTGGTCACGACCATCCGCAATGTCGAATCCAGCTACGGCCGGCCGATCGGCATCCTGGTCGATCTGCAGGGACCGAAGCTGCGCCTCGGCTCGTTCAATGAAGGCGCCACCCAGCTCAAGAACGGCCAGAACTTCATTCTCGATTCCGACAAGGCGCCGGGCGACAACAGCCGCGTCCACCTCCCGCATCCGGAAATCCTGGCGGCGCTGCGGCCGGGCCATGCGTTGCTGCTCGACGACGGCAAGGTGCGGCTGATCGCCGAAGAGACCTCGCCCGATCGCGCGGTGACGCGGGTGGTGATCGGCGGCAGGATGTCGGACCGCAAGGGCGTCAGCCTGCCCGATACCGACCTGCCGGTCTCGGCGATGACGCCGAAGGACCGCGCCGATCTCGAAGCCGCGCTGACCACCGGCATCGACTGGGTCGCATTGTCATTCGTGCAACGCGCCGAGGACGTGAACGAGGCAAAACGGCTGATCCGCGGCCGCGCCGCCGTGATGGCCAAGATCGAAAAGCCGCAGGCGATCGATCGGCTCGCCGAAATCATCGAGGCTTCCGACGCCCTGATGGTGGCGCGCGGCGATCTCGGCGTCGAACTGCCGCTGGAGCGGGTGCCGAGCCTGCAGAAACAGATGACGCGGATGGCGCGCCGCGCCGGCAAGCCGGTGGTGGTCGCCACCCAGATGCTGGAATCGATGATCCAGTCGCCGGTGCCGACGCGGGCCGAAGTCTCCGACGTCGCGACCGCCGTCTATGAAGGCGCCGACGCCATCATGCTGTCGGCGGAATCCGCCGCCGGCAAATTCCCGGTCGAGGCGGTCTCGACCATGAACCGCATCGGCGAGGAAGTGGAGCGCGATCCGACCTATCGCTCGGTGCTGACGGCGCAGCGGCCCGAGCCGGAGCAGACCGTCGGCGACGCCATCGCGGACGCCGCGCGGCAGATCGCCGAGACGCTGGAATTGTCCGCGATCATCTGCTGGACCAGTTCGGGCTCGACGGCCATTCGCGTGGCGCGCGAGCGGCCGAAGCCGCCGGTGGTGGCGATCACGCCCAACCTCGTGACGGGCCGCAAATTATCCGTGGTGTGGGGCGTGCATTGCGTGGTCGCCGAAGACGCCCACGACCAGGACGATATGGTCGAGCGCGCCGGCACGATTGCGTTCCGCGACGGGTTTGCCAAGGCCGGCCAGCGCGTCATCATCGTCGCCGGCGTACCGCTCGGCATCGCCGGCACCACCAACATGGTGCGCATCGCCTATGTCGGACCGGAAGGCAAAGCGGACAGGTAAACGCCGCGCGATCTAATCCGTCATGCGCCGACCAGCGCCTTGGCCGGCAGCACCGCCTGCACCACGAGGCCGCGGGCGCGGGCGTCCATGACGCCGACCGCACGCAGCGCGAGCAGCGTCACGGTCTGCACGGCGTCGCGCAGTTTGGCCGGGTCGTCCATATTGTCCGGCGCCAGCGGGCCGACCAGCGCCTCGTGCAGCGCGCCGAGCAAGGCGGTGGCGGCGAGCGCGGTATCCTGCGCCGGCAAATGGCCGGCTCGCACGGCGGCATCGATCCTGGCGGCGATCTCGCCGGAGATTTCGCGCCGGCTGGCGAGCCGGGACGCCGAGACGTCGACATCGACCGGTTCGGCCAAAATGCCCCAGGCAAGCTTGCGTTGCGACAGCACGTGGACGGCCACCGTCGTGACCGCCGCGGCCAGTGCCGATGACGGCCCGGGTGCGGCCTCCGCAGCGCGGCGAATCGCGGCCAATTCGTCGCGCGAGACTTCGGCGATCAGTTCCGAAATCAGCTCGGCCTTGGAGGGGAAGTAGCGGTAGACGGTGCCGGCCGCGACTTTGGCGCGGACCGCCACCGGGGCGATCTGCACCGCCACCATGCCACCGTCGGCCGCCGCATCCCGCGCCGCTGCCAGAATGGCACTGCGCCGCGCCGCAAGCCGTTTCACCACCTGATGGGTTCGCCGATACACCATGGCGCGTTTCCCCGTCCCCGGCGCGCCGGAAGGGCCCGCAGGGCCTTCCGGGATCGCGCAGCGTCTTCAATGTTTTGAACGATTGTCCCCAATCGCTTTGAAGAACTGAACAACTATTCAGACCGGATGACAAGAAGCAAATATGACGGTCTGGCGCGAAAATGCAGCTGAACGCAGCATTCGATTGATGCAGCGATAACCATGGCCGTTTGGCGAATGTTAAGCCTTCCGGCGCAACTGTGCCCGCACAAGCTCTCAGGGGGCGGCATGGACAATTCGAACGCTTTCACGGCCTGGCGGCTGTTTCAGCTGAACTGGATTCCCATCGCCGTCATGGGCGCGGTGGTGCTGGCCGGGGGCGCGCTCTCTGGCTTCACGATCGAGCCGCTCGGGCTTGGAATTACCCTTAGCATCGCGGCCGGGCTATCGCTGATCGCCTATCTCTATGCGTTCGCCAAGGGAGATCAAGCCGACCCTAAATTGATTTTTCCGCTGGGTGCGCTTTCCCAATTGCTGCTGATCGCGACCATCATGGGGCCGCTCACTTATGTGGCCGGCGTGGCCAATTGGCCGCTGCAGGACCATACGCTGCTGGCGATCGACCGCGCCATGGGCATGGATCCGCAGACCATCGCGCGGTACGTCAACGATCATGACTGGCTTGGCGGCCTGCTGGTGCGCAGCTACGCGCTGATCAAGATCATGCTGCTCGCGATCCCCGTCGTTCTTGCCCTGACCGCACGATTCGTGCGGCTGCAGGTGTTCGTGTTCGCCTTCAGCCTGACGCTGATCATGACGCTGTTGATCTCGACGTTCACGCCGGCGGTCGGAACCTGGTACGGCCTCATGATCGACCCCGCGCAATTCAAGTCGCTGGATGCCTCGATGTATCAGGCGCAGCTGCGCGACATCCTGGCGCTGCGTGACGGCTCGCTGCGCCATCTCGAACTGTTCAAGATCACCGGCATCGTGTCGTTCCCGAGCTTCCATGCCGCTTCCGCGGTGCTCTATATCTGGGCGCTCTGGCCGGTGCGCTATGTCGGCGGCGCCGCGGTCATTCTCAATCTCATGATGATGGCATCCACGCCCGTGATCGGCGCCCACTACATGATCGACGTGTTCGGCGGAGTCGCGCTCGCCGTGATCGGCATCTGGCTTGCCAAATATCTTCTGGTGCCCTCATCGGCCAAGGCACTGGCTGCGCCGCGATCCGGCCTGGTGCCGGTACTGGATTAGGCCGCCGGCGCTGCTTCCGTGGTATCGTTCGCGGCATCGCCGCGACATTGCCGGGGAAGCCGTTCCGTGAAACTCCATAACGTCCGCACCTACACCTCCGCCGAACGCCTCGATCGCGCCGATCAGCTGGCCTGGAAGATCGCAGCCGTCGCCGCCGATCCGGTTGCTGTCGAAGACGACGTGGCCGAGATGATCGGCAACCGCATCATCGACAATTCAGCGGTCGCCGCCGCCTCGATCGCGCGGCGTCCGGTGATCGCAGCGCGGGCGCAGGCGGCCGCGCATCCCGGGCAACGCGGCGCGACCATCTTCGGCCTGCCGCGCACTCAGCACTACCAGGTGGAATGGGCGGCATGGGCCAACGGCGTCGCGGTCCGCGAACTCGATTTCCACGATACGTTTCTCGCCGCGGACTATTCCCATCCCGGCGACAACATCCCGCCGGTGCTGGCGGTGGCGCAGCATCGCGGGTCGTCGGGCCAAGAGCTCCTGCGCGGCCTGGCTGCGGCCTATGAAATCCAGGTCGATCTGGTAAAGGGCATCTGCCTGCACGAGCACAAGATCGATCACATCGCCCATCTCGGCCCCTCGGCGGCCGCCGGCATCGGCGCGCTGCTCGGACTACCCGTCGAGACGATCTATCAGGCGGTGCAGCAGGGGCTGCACGTCACCACCACCACGCGGCAATCGCGCAAGGGCGAGATTTCGAGCTGGAAGGCCTATGCGCCGGCCTTCGCGGGCAAGATGGCGATCGAGGCGGTCGACCGCGCGATGCGCGGCGAAGGCGCGCCGTCGCCGGCCTATGAAGGCGCCGACGGCTTTATCGCCTGGCTGCTCGGCGGCCCCAAGGCGGAATACACCGTGCCGCTGCCGGAGCAAGGCGAGCCCAAGCGGGCAATCCTCGACACCTACACCAAGGAACATTCGGCCGAATATCAGAGCCAGGCGCTGATCGATCTCGCGCGGCGAATGCGACCTGACATCGGTGATCTCTCGAAGATCGAGAGCATCGTCATTCACACCAGCCATCACACCCATCATGTGATCGGCACCGGCGCCAACGATCCGCAGAAGATGGACCCTGCGGCCAGCCGCGAGACGCTCGACCATTCCATCATGTACATCTTCGCGGTCGCGCTGGAGGATGGCAGCTGGCATCACGAGAAGTCCTACGCGCCGGAGCGCGCCGGCCGCCCAGGGGCGGTCGAACTCTGGCGCAAGATTTCCACCGTCGAGGACCCCGAATGGACCCGGCGCTATCATAGCCAAGATCCCGGACAAAAGGCCTTTGGCGGCCGCGTCGTGGTCACGCTGAAGGGCGGCGCCGTCATCAGCGACGAGATCGCGGTCGCGGATGCGCACCCTTCGGGCGCCCGCCCCTTCACGCGGCCGGACTACATCCGAAAATTCCGCGCGCTGGCGGAAGGCGTGATCGCCCCGACCGAGCAGGAACGCTTCATCGCCGCCGTCGAGCGGCTGCCGTCGCTGCGATCGGGCGAATTGTCCGAGCTGACCTTTGCCGTCGAGCCCGCGCGGCTGGGCGCCGCTGCGGCGCACGGCATCTTCGATTGGCCCTCATGCGGGCATCTACAACAGCACTTCCCGCCCACGACTTAACTGACAGACGCGCGCCATTCCAGAAGCTTCAATATTCATCCTGCCTCTTGTCGGAGTGCCTCATGGCGAGGACAGCCCGCAAGGCAAAACTCTGGTCGACGTTCTCGGCAGGTCTATCAGACGGCACGAGGAAGTGGCTGTTTGTTCGAGCGGCCAACGCGTCCAACTGCACCGATAGCGCGGCAAGCTCTAATTTAATTTCTTCCAATTCTTCCCAGCGATTTTGCGTCATTGCAACGTTCTCACGCCTATTTGACGTAGATCGGCTAAATTTGCGAGGTAGTCACTTCGCTAATCTGAAAATCGCGAATGCTCATTCCTGCATTCAATAGCTCCGTCACCCAGCGCGGCCGCTTCCCCCGGCCGCTCCAGGTCTGGTCCGGCTGAGCCGGATTGCGAAACTTCGGTGTCACCGCTGGATATGGACGGCGCGCTGGTTCGACCACCTGGTCCAGCACGGCATTTGCGTGCAGCCGGGCCAGCCGCTTATCGAGTTCGCTTTTCTGAGTTTCTAGTTTCGACGCCAGAATGGCTACGATGCTTTGATGCAGGTCCCATAGCTCATCGGCCGCCATTTCCGTCAGGCTGCGTTCATCCATCGTGCGCATCCGTTGCTCCCGACAAAGAAGGCCGCCCAGGAGGCGGCCTTCCCCGTTCTAAAAACTGTCGGACCGCAATCAAACGATACGAAGTGCTGCACCGTTGGAGCGACGGCGATAGGCCATGAAGCCGACGCCTGCAAACCCCAGCACCATCATGGCCCAGGTCGTGGGCTCCGGCACCGCTGTTATTGCAGTGATATCACCCAGGCGTTCCTGCCTTACGTCGCTGAACAGACCATTCACCGCGGCGATGGAGACGCTTTGAATGATTTCACCGCCGGCGGATTGGAGTGTGAAGAAATTATTGCCGTTCGTGCTGATGGCCTGATTTGAAAAGGTCACGGTTTGCAGATTGGTCACGACCGTGATGTTGGCGAGCGTGGCGGTAAGATCATTGATGTTAAAGACGTTCGCCAAAAACCCCAGACTGCTGTTGGCCATCGACCACCCCAGCAAGTTGAACCCGTTGCCAGCGGTATCGAATATTCTGGCTTGACCGCTTGAACTCGTGCCGGTCAGGGCTTCGTTGCTGGTAAATGTGACCCGGTTGGCTGGACTTGAGTTCGTATCGGTCGTCAGCGACGTGGTGTTGTCGCCTGTAACGTTCTGAAACAGCACATTCTGATCGGTGACGCCGCCGATATTGCCTGCCGTGAGCACGAGACTGGCATTTGCGGCAGGCGCGACCGCACAAGCTGCCGCAAAGGCCATCGCTGCAATCAATGATGTCTTCATTATCTCTACCCCTTTACGCAAATTAATGGTTAAAATACCACTGAGGCCGCCAAGCCTCCTTTTCTAATCGATTAATTAGTCATTAATGCTTTTTACCCGGCCTCGGCTATATGCCGAAGGACATAGATTCCCGGGGCGAGGTTAAGCCAATGTTGGAAGTGCCCGGGGACCGGAGAACATCCACACGCTGCATCCGGCTGGTGATCGCAGATCGACAACCGATCGTGCTGCAGGGGTTGACCTCGGTATTTGCAGCACAGTCCGACTTCGAGATTGTCGCGTCGTGTAACGACGGGACAAGCTGCCTCGACGCAGTGCGGAATTTGGCACCCGACGTCGCCCTTCTTGCCGACACCTTGCCTGACCTGACGACATCCGAAATTCTCGCCATTGCGAAGGCCGAGAATCTTTCCACACGGATGGTGTTCTTTACCGAATCCGAAGGCGACGAAAATCTCACCGCGGCTATCGCGGCCGGCGTTTGCGGTGCAATTTCGAAGTACACGAACCCCGACACTTTGCTGCGATCCCTGAGGCTGATGACGGAGCACCGTGCGTCACCGGAACAGTCCCAGGACCTCTCGCCAAACGGCCATGCAGCCGACGGCGCCAAAATCGAAAAAATGCTGGGGTTGCTGACGCACCGGGAGCGCCAGATTGTACGACTGGTGTCCGAAGGCATGTCGAACAAGGAGATTGCGCGCAAGCTAAACCTTTCCCAAGGCACGGTCAAAGTGCACCTCCACAACATATTTCAGAAGCTTGAAATCAGTAATAGGACCGTGCTCGCTGCGATCGCATTGTTGCAACGACCCGCCGGCTTCGGCACGCTCACGCTCGCCGCACTGGCGTTCGCAATTGCGGACGACCTCAAGGCGGCGCACGCGAACGACATTTTCGTGGATGAAGGCAACACCGCCGACAATGCCGACGCCGGTGATGAGCATCTCGAATTCAAGCTGAAAAGGGCAATCCTGCGGCACATCGTCGATTCCGGCGAGACGATCCAGCTCCCCCAGAGAGGCTCTGCCACAGAAGTGAGCCAGGTGGCGAACTCGACAGCGAAGGTGGAATCGCTGCACGCGGCTGAACGAGCCGTCCCGTCCGTTCTCGGTAGAAGCCCGATTGGATCCAGTACGCCCCCACTTTCCATTTCGCCACTATTGCAAGACACCGAGAATAGCCAGATCGGCAGCCCCGTGGCGCAGCAGCCATTCCCACCGTTGCCGCATGCGGCGAATCCGATGAAGGGACACGGCGGCTATGGCATCTTCACCATGCTGGCCGGTGCGTTGATCTACACACTCGACAATTCCCATGCTACCGCGCAGTCGCTTGGTTCGAGCGAAGCGCTGATCGATACATCGACGGTCGTCACCAAGGATGCCACCGCAAGAGTGGCGACGGGCCCCGGTCATCGCGAATTCACATCGTGGACGGACAAGATCAACCTGGCAGCTTTCGGCGCGCTGGCGTTTCTGCAGTTGACGTCAGCAACCCAATCAGTGCCGCCTCATACGCTCGCGTGGATTTACAACCCCACGAGCAATGAAACGATCGTCTATGTGAATCTGACAGATCGTAGCCTGGATATCGGCGATGCGGCGCTGCTGGAAATTCACTTGGAGGGAAATGTTTCCGCCGCAGCGTCGGAGCCGGCGGCGGTTGCGGCGGCTTTGGAGGGAATCGACGCTGCGCTGCTGACGTTGACCACGAGCGATGGGACCGTTCCGACGACGGACAGCGTCCATGCTGCTATCGGAGCAGGCGCGAACGAGTCCACCCACGGGACGGCTGGTGTCTGGGCCATGCCTGCTGACGACGGCTTGAGGTTCCATTTCGGGCGGGACCGGATTGGCTCCTACGGTTCGGCCAGGCTCACCAGTTTCGGCGACGATTCGGCTTACGCAACGGGCGAGAGCGATGGTGCGGCCAGTGTGTCGGCCCACGTATCGTCAATCGAGCTTGCCCAAAGCAATGCAACAGTCGAGGCCGAGGAAAATCTCACATTCAAGACGATGCCGATCTACGCGAACGGTGCGTCGCCGACCGGGCGAGGCGCCGCGCACGCCCCCACTGGACCGCTCGAGATCGGCATGCAAAGCGCCGCAATCGCGCCCCCGGTCGCAGTTGCCGAGCCGGTCGAAAATGGCGCCGCTCCCGGCAATAGCGCAGACCACCGTAACTCCCAGCACGCTTCGGAGCCGGCCTCCGCCACGGCAGCAGCCACCGAGCCGGAAAATGACGCCGGCCCCGGCAATAGCGCTGGCCACCGTAACTCGCAGCATGCTTCGGAGCCGGCCTCCGTCACGGCGGCAGCCACCGAACCGGTCGAAAATGGCGCCGCTCCCGGCAATAGCGCGGGCCACCGTAACTCCCAGCATGCTTCGGAGCCGGCCTCCGTCACGGCGGCAGCCACCGAACCGGTCGAAAATGGCGCCGCTCCCGGCAATAGCGCAGGCCACCGTAACTCGCAGCATTCTTCGGAGCCGGCGCCCACCACGGCGGTAGCCACCGAACCGGTCGAAGCCAACGTCGCTCCCGGCAATAGCGCAGGCCACCGTAACTCGCAGCACGCTTCGGAGCCGGCCTCCGTCACGGCGGCAGCCACCGAACCGGTCGAAACCAACGTCGCTCCCGGCAATAGCGCAGGCCACCGCAACTCCCAGCATGCTTCGGAGCCGGCCTCCACCACTGCGGCAGCCACCGAACCGGTCGAAACCAACGTCGCTCCCGGCAATAGCGCAGGCCATGGCAACTCCCAGCACGCTTCAGCGCCGGCCTCCGTCACGGCGGCAGCCATCGAACCGGTCGAGACTGGCGCCGCGCCCGGCAATAGCGCGGGCCACAGCAATTCCCAGCACGCTTCAGCGCCGGCCTCCGTCACGGCGGCAGCCACCGAGCCGGTCGAAACCAACGTCGCGCCCGGCAATAGCGCGGGCCATGGCAACTCACAGCACGCTTCGGAGCCGGCCTCCGCCACGGCGGCAGCCACCGAGCCGGTCGAGACTAATTTCGGACCCGGCAATAGCGCGGGCCACGGCAATTCCCAGCACGCTTCGGAGCCAGCCTCCGTCACGGCGGCAGTCACCGAACCGGTCGAGACTGGCGCCGCGCCCGGCAATAGCGCGGGCCACGGCAATTCCCAGCACGCTTCGGAGCCGGCCTCCGCCACCGCAGCAGCCACCGAGCCGGTCGAGACTGGCGCCACCCCCGGCAATAGCGCGGGCCATGGCAACTCCCAGCACGCTTCGGAGCCGGCCTCCGTCACGGCGGCAGTCACCGAACTGGCCGAGCCTGGCTTCACGCCTGGCAACGGTGTTGGCAACGGCACCGCTCACGCCTCGAACTTGGCCGCTGCGCCGGCACCAACGACCACCGAAATAACTGAATCAGGCGTCGTACCCGGGCAGAGCAACTCGGGGCCGCCTTCACACTCAGCCTCTGCAAGCGTCGTGGCAGGCACCGAGCCGATCGAAACTGGCATCATGCCCGGTAACAGCGCGGGCCATGGTAACTCCCAGCACGCTTCGCAATCCGTCGCTTTGAGCGCATCAGACGCAGCCCAGCCGACTAACGCCGCGTTCGGCGGCGCCGGCCAAGAACCGACATTTGACTTCAATAACCTGCCTACTCCTTCCACCCCCATCGCGGCCGTTGAGCTGGCAGTCGTTAGCGGTTCGCCCGTTCTGCTCGGTCACGACGTCGAGCCCGCAGCAAGTCTTGAAGTAGGCTCAGCTGCCATGGACCAACACGCGGCCGCTCACGTCAATAACGGCCAGCATCATACCGCAGCACATTTGCCGCACGACTTGCTGATTTGAAAATGTCGCAGCAGATGGGTCACAAGCTGTAAGTCGTCTCATACGTCCGGCCGAAGCTTCCTGGACATTGCCGCACGCGTTCCAAGCGCCGGCCGGAGCAGTCAGCGCCGACAGCTTTCGTCGAAGGAGAGAACGGACTCGATTGATCGTCGGAGCCATAGCTAATTCCCCGTCAGCAAGTCCCCGAACCGCTCCCACGTTTTGCCGTTGAACCGCATGAACTGCATCTGGTCGACCGGCACATGGTCGGTCGGCGACGTGTTGATCTTGATGCCGGGCAGCAGCATCGGCAATTCAAGGTCCTTGATCGCGTAAGCCTGCCTGAGAATGTTCTCGGTCGACAGGTCGTCGCCGCAGGCTTTCAGCACCGCCTCCAGCGCCATCGCGCTGTTGTAGGAATTGACGTAATTGGTGTCGTGCAGATCGCCGTCGGGAACGTATTTGACCATGAATTCCCGCCAGCCCTTGACGCCGGGATCGTCCTTCCAGGCAGGATCGTCCGGATCCTTGACATAGGCGGTGGAGAGGATGCCGGTGCCGGCCTCCACCCCTGCCGGCTCCATCACGGTCGAGACCCAGACCGCGACGTTGGACAGGAACGTCATCGGCCGCCAGCCGATCTCGAACGCCTTGCGGATCGACTGCGCCGCGAATTTCGGCGTCGCTGCGATCACGAACACGTCGGCACCGGAGGCCTTCAGTTTTACAATTTGGGAATCGATGGTCGGATCAGAGATTTCGTAGGTGGCGCCGGTTACGAGCGAATCGTATTTCTCGCCGAGCACGTCCTTGAGCCCTGCGAGATAGTCGCGGCCGAAATCGTCGTTCTGCGAGATCACGGCGAATTTGGCATTCGGATTCTTCGCCAGCGCATGGCGCGCATAGAGCCGCGCCTCGTAGCGGAACGGCGCCTGCACGCCCATCGTGGCTTGCGGATACTGCGTGATATCGGAGAATTTCGAGGCGCCGGAGCCGATGAACAATTGCGGGATGTTCTTGCTCTGCAGATATTTCGCGATCGCGGTGTTATGGGCGGTGCCGATCGAGGAGAATATCAGCGCCACCTCGTCGCTCTCGACCAGCCGCCGCGTCTGCTCCACCGTCTTTGGCGGCGCGTAGCCGTCGTCGAGCGAGATCAGGTTGATCTTGCGCCCGTTGATGCCGCCGCGCTCGTTGACCATCTTGAAATAGCCGACCTCGCCCTTGCCGAGCGCGCCGAACGCCGAGACCGGGCCGCTATAGGGCATGGTCTGGCCGATCCTGATTTCGGTTTTGGTGACGCCGCGCATTTCGGCGGCACGCGCGGCCATTGGCAGCATCAGGCAAGCGACGGCGCCCAGTGCGCCAACCCCCGTGACGAAACGCATCGGCTTCCTCCCCTGTAACGTCAGCCGCGCTCAAGGACGCGCGGAGCGGCCGGTTGTCTCCGGCGGCGGAAACATGCCATGGCGGACGGGCGTGCGCCACTGTCCTCGCGGCGCAGGTCAGAACGCCGCCATAAAAAAACGCGGCGTTGTCGCCGCGTTTTTCATTCCAGGTGCAAACCCGCTTACGCCTGCGGTTGCGGCTCCAGGCCGGGATCCGGATCGGGACGCGGGCGCGACTTGCCGGCGGGCGGGACCGCCGAGGCGCGCGGTGTGGTCGGCTCCAGCACCGATTCGCGGTTCGGCTTCTTGCCATTGAGCAGGTCGATGATCTCCTCACCGGACAGCGTCTCGAATTCGAGCAGGCCCTTGGCAAGCGCTTCGAGGTCGGCGCGCTTTTCGGTGAGAATGCGCGTCGCTTCGTTGTAGCCGTTCTCGACGAAACGCCGGATTTCGGTGTCGATCTTCTGAACCGTGGCTTCCGACGCGTTCTGGGTGCGCGACACCGACATCCCGAGGAACACCTCGTCCTGGTTCTCGCCATAGGACACGGTGCCGAGCGCTTCGGAGAGGCCCCAGCGGGTCACCATCATGCGTGCCAGGCGCGTGGCCTGCTCGATGTCGGACGACGCGCCCGAGGTGACCTTTTCGCGGCCGAAGATCAGCTCTTCGGCAACCCGGCCGCCCATCATGATCGCAAGGCGCGACGTCATCTGCTCGAGCGACATCGACAGCTTGTCGCGCTCCGGCAGCTGCATCACCATGCCGAGCGCACGGCCGCGCGGAATGATGGTCGCCTTGTGGATCGGATCGGTTGCGACGACGTTGAGGCTGACGATGGCGTGGCCGCCCTCGTGATAGGCCGTCAGCAATTTCTCTTCCTCGGTCATGACGAGCGACTTGCGCTCGGCGCCCATCATCACCTTGTCCTTGGCTTCCTCGAACTCGGCCTGGGTCACCATGCGCTTGTTGCGGCGGGCGGCGGTCAGGGCGGCTTCGTTGACGAGGTTCATCAAGTCGGCGCCGGAGAAACCCGGGGTGCCGCGCGCGATGGTCTTGAGGTTGATATCCGGCGCCAGCGGCACCTTGCGGACGTGAACCTTGAGGATCTGCTCGCGGCCGACGACGTCCGGATTCGGCACCACCACCTGGCGGTCGAAACGGCCCGGGCGCAGCAGCGCGGGATCGAGCACGTCGGGACGGTTGGTCGCCGCGATCAAGATCACGCCTTCATTGGCCTCGAAGCCGTCCATCTCGACCAGCAACTGGTTGAGGGTCTGCTCGCGCTCGTCATTGCCGCCGCCGAGACCGGCGCCGCGGTGACGGCCGACCGCATCGATTTCGTCGATGAAGATGATACAGGGCGCATTCTTCTTGGCCTGCTCGAACATGTCGCGGACGCGGGACGCGCCGACGCCGACGAACATTTCAACGAAGTCGGAGCCCGAGATCGTGAAGAACGGCACGTTGGCTTCGCCCGCGACCGCACGCGCGATCAGGGTTTTGCCGGTACCGGGAGGGCCGACCAACAGCACGCCGCGCGGAATGCGTCCGCCGAGGCGCTGGAATTTTCCGGGATCGCGCAGGAATTCGACGATCTCCTGCAGGTCCTGCTTGGCCTCGTCGACGCCGGCGACGTCCTCGAAAGTGACGCGGCCATGCGCTTCCGTCAGCATCTTGGCGCGCGACTTGCCAAAGCCCATCGCCTTGCCGGCGCCGCCCTGCATCTGGCGGGACAGGAATATCCAGACGCCGATCAGCGCGATGAAGGGCAGCCATGAGACCAGCAGCGACACGAACCACGGCACGTTGTCGCCGGGCGGCTTCGCGGTGATCGAGACCTTGCCGTCATACAGACGCTTGACCAGCGTCGGATCGTTCGGCGCGTAGGTCTGGAAGCTCGAGCCGTTGGTAAACGTACCGTGAATCTCCGGCCCCTGGATCACGACGTCGCGCACGGAATTCTTGTCGACCTCGGTCAACAGCTGCGAGAACGAGATCTCCTGCGAGGACGCGCGCTGACCCGGATTCTGGAAGAGCGTGAAGAGTGCCAACAGCAACAAAACAATGATGACCCAGAGGGCGAAATTGCGCAGATTGGCGTTCATCGATCTTCCTTCGTGGTCGCGCGGATCGCGGCCTTATGTCCTTGGCAGTAAGTAAGCTTGGGTGGTCCTTGGGTCGACAGGCGAGGATCCCCGGGCCGCTGCATACAATCTAGGTTGCGCAGGGGTCTATGCCAAGGGAACCACACAGGACTATTTAGCGCATCCTAGCGCGATTCACGGTCAAATAATGATGTAAAAATCGGCGTTTTTCGGGGGTGGTTAAGACACCGCGCCGGTTTGTGACGGGATATCGAGGCATTATGGGCCCCTCATCCGGGCCTGTGACGACGCGGGGGGGCCGGCGCGACGTGGATCCGACCTCCAATCAGGCTGATTGCGGCCCCGGCAAGGGTCTGTTTCAGCTTCCCCTGGTTTTCCGCAACCGCCCGATCCAGCGCCGCCAGCAAGGCCTCGACCTTGCCGAGTTCCGCCGGTCCCTCATGACCCGTGCGGTCGATCGCCCGCATCAGGAGCCGCAGCCGGATTTCCTCGGGCAGGCCGGCAAAGGCCGACGCATCGAAACCGAAATGCGCGGTGTCGCGACGGTCCCTCAGCGCGAGATAACGTTCGGCGCCATCGACCAGCACTTCCAGCGCGGCATTGGCCCGTGCCAGCCTTGATGCGAGCCGCGCCAGGTTCCTGGCATCGCCGCCCTCTTCCGCCAGCGCCGGCATCAGCGCACGCAAGCGAGGGCGCGTGTAATTGATATCGCGGTTGGTCGGATCGTCGGCAAAGGCGATCCTGGCCTTGTGCAGCGTCGCGACCAGCTGCGATTTCGAAACCTCCAGCAACGGGCGCGCCAGCCACACGCCTTCGCGTTCGCTCTGGCGCGCCATCGCCGCCAGGCCTGCAATGCCGCTGCCGCGCAGCATCCGCATCAGCAATGTCTCGGCCTGGTCGTCGCGGGTGTGCGCGGTGAGGATATGCGTGGCGCCGCTGGCCTTTGCCGCCTGCGCCAGCAGACGGTAGCGCGCCGCGCGCGCGGCGGCCGGCATGCCGGTCTTCGGTTTGGCGCCATTCCAGCGCAACGTGCGATGGGGCAGATCGAGCTCTGCGGCGAGTTTCTTGACGTCACGCGCCTCACGCGCGGCCTCGGGCCGCAAGCCGTGATCGACGGTCAGCGCGATCAAGCGCGGTCCGCGCCTCAAGGCGCGGCGCCAGCGCGCAGCGAGCCACATCAGCGCGATGGAATCAGGACCGCCGGAGACCGCGAGCGCGATCGCAGGCGCGGCCTTCCAGTCGGCGAACAGAAGTTTCGCCTGGCTCACCGTGATCGCGGAATGGTCGTCGTCTGGCATGGGCCGACCATAGCGTTTTCCAACGAAACCTGTCCCGCACTCAATGGGGGATCAGGCCGAACCGTGAAAGCTCAGCACTTCACCCGCTTCTGCTCGCGGTCCACCGCGGCCTTCACGCCGGCCGAGGCGCGCGGATATTTCCGCGTCACTTCGCCGAGTGCGGCGCAGGCGGCTTCCTTTTCCTTCAGCGCCGCCAGCGACTGCCCGAGCCGCAGCAGGGAATCCGGCGCTTTGGCCGATTTGTCGAACTTGGTGGTCACGCCGAGGAAGGTCTCCGCAGCATCGCGGTATTGCTGGCGCTGGAAGTAGCTTTCGCCGAGCCAGTATTGCGAATCCGCGATCAGGGGATCGCTCGGATATTTCTGCGCGAAATTCTTCATCGTCTCTTCGGCGAGTGCGTAGTCCTTGCGCTGCATGTAGCCGATGCCGAGATCGAACTCGTCCTTGGGCGTGGCGGAGGGCGGCAGCGTCGTCAGTGCGGCACTGGCGCCGGGGACACGCCCGAGCGGCGGCGCACCGCCGGGATCGCGCGGGCTGGTCGCGCCGAGGTCGAGCGGTTCACCCGCCCCGCGGCCACCGGGCGCACCGGCCGCCGCGCCGTTGGCAACCGGCATCTGACCGCCGCCGAGCGCGCGCGGCACGCCGGGGGCGTTCGGATTTTGGCTGGGATCGAACGCATCGCCGCGGCGGCGGCCGGGCATCGGCGCTGCCGCCTGCTCCTGCATGATCGGTGCGGGGGCTGCGATCTGCGGCTGCTCATATCCCGGTTGCACCGGCGGATAGCCCTGCGGTCCCTGCGGATAGCCCGGCTGGGCCTGGGGTTGCCGGGCGGGCGGATAGGCCTGGGGCGGCGGCGCCGCAGCCATGCTGGGCGGGGCCATCGGAGGCTGGCCGGCGGGAGCCACCGCCGCATTGCCGCCGAGCTGCCTCAGGCGGTCCTCGAGCTGGCGGTTGCGGTATTGCAGCTCCTCGTTCTGGCCGGTCAGTTGCCGCAGCTGGTTTTCAAGCCGCTGGACCCGCATCTCCAGATCGGCATCGTCGGATTGCGCAACGGCCTGCGAGGATAAAGCCAGCATCGCAGCGATCGCGGCGGCGCCGGTAGCATTAAGAAACCTGGATGACATTTTGCCCTGACGACGAAAATTCGGCGTGACATCGAAAGCCGAACACATTGAGAGAGGGAGTACGCCAGAATTGTGACTGGCGTTTCCGAATCCGAACGCTGGATTCCGGTATCGTTTAGTATCAGCGACAAAACAAGCAAGCGGCTTGCTCGGGCGGGTCGTTCATCTACCGAAGGGACATGGCCCATGCACGTATCCGTGAACGGGGTGCGGCTGTTCTTCGACGTCGAGGGCGCGAAATTCGTCCCCGACGGCCCGGTGATGCGGGAGAAGCCGGTGCTGCTGATGCTGCATGGCGGCCCCGGTTTCGACCATTCGACCTACCGGCCGGCTTACTCGGCTTTGGCCGATATCGCCCAGATCGTCTATCTCGACCATCGCGGCAACGGCCGCAGCGCGGACGGTCCGCGCGAAGGGTGGAATCTGGCGCAATGGGGCGATGACGTCCGCGCGTTCTGCGACACGCTCGGCATCACGGATCCGATCGTGCTCGGCGCCTCGTTCGGCGGCATGGTCGCGCTGGCCTATGCCACGCGCCATCCCGCGCATCCTGCAAAACTGATCCTGATCAGTACCGAGGCTGCCGGCGGCTCCCATCTGGAACGGCGTGTGGCGCTGTTCGAACGGTTCGGCGGCCCGGAGGTGGGCGGCCTGGCGCGGCGACGCTTTCTGGAACAAGGAGGCCATCCGGATCAGGCCTCGGTTGCCGACTGGGTGCGGCTGGCGATGCCGCACTACACCCGCGTCCCGCGCGATCCCGACATGGCGCGCCGCGCCGTCAGCCGGCCGGAGGTGCTGCATTGGTTCACCAGGCCCGGTGGCGAGAGCCGCCGCTTCAACTTCTTTCCGGACCTGCATCGCATCCAATGCCCGGCGCTGGTGCTCGGCGGCGAGGACGACCCGATGCTCCCGATCGAAAGCCAGGCGGATATCGCCGCGGCCCTGCCGCCGCATCTGGTGCAGTTCGAACGCTTCGCCGACTGCCGCCACGGCTGCATCCAGGATGCGCCCGAGCAGACGCTGGCCGCGATCCGCGAATTCATCTTGAGGCCAAAATAAAACCGGCGCCCGAAGGCGCCGGTTTTGAATTCGCAATCGTCGCTCAGGCGCCGGCGTTCAGCACGGTGACGGCGCGGCGGTTCTGCGACCAGCAGGAGATGTCGTTACACACCGCCACCGGGCGTTCCTTGCCGTAGGAGATGGTGCGCATCCGGTTCTGGTCGACCCCGCGCGAGGCGAGATAGCTGCGCACCGACTGGGCGCGCCGCGCGCCGAGCGCGATGTTGTATTCGCGGGTGCCGCGCTCGTCCGCATGGCCTTCGATCGTGAAGGAGTAGCGGTTGTAGGTCTGCAGCCACTGCGCCTGCTTCTCCAGCGTCGCGATCGCCTGCGGGCTGAGTTCGGTCTGGTCGCTCTCGAAGAACACGCGGTCGCCGACATTGACCACGAAGTCCTGCTGGCTTCCCGGGGTCGCCGCACTGGCCATCGCGCCGTCGGCGCCAAGGTTCTTGTTGGCGCAGGCGCCCATCGACAGGGCCACCGCGAGCACCGCGGCCAGCTTTAATCCCTGGAGGATACGCATTTGATGTTTCATTCGAGAGCCTCCAACGCTCACGTTTTTCGACTGTTATCCGGTCTACAGGGCGATGGTTAAGCGAACGTTCCGTCAACCTTGATGGAACCTTGCCAGACCCGATCAAATGCCGACAAACCGTGAAAAGCGACCACGATGGTTAATGATTTGTAAATGTGGCGCGACGGTGAAGGCAAGCACAGGCGGCGCCGAAATCACCCGATTTCGGCGTTTCGGAGCGTTCGGCGAGGCACATCCGGCCCAGGACACGCCCGGCCTGGAACCCGGACCACAGCTTCCGGATCGCCTTAGGACGGCCGGCTCAGGGGTTGGGAACGATCGAGGGCTGCTCAAAGGGCACGACAACCCCCCGTGGCAGCGAATCTCGCTCATGGGCACGCTGGAACAGCATCTGCCGCTCGAACGCCGTCGAGCGCATGATCGGAAAACGGGTCATGACCTTTTCCCGCACGGCGCGGAAGTCGGACGCCGTCAACGCAACCTTTGGCAGGAACCCCGGGAACGAACGCGGCTCGGCAATGACCTCGGACAGGAAGACGCGGCGATAGAACGCCTGATGCTCCGCCCGAACGAGTGCGAGCCCGGTATCGGCGTTGAAATGCTCGCACGCCATATAACCCAGCCGCACCGTCAGATAGGCAAGCTCGGGGAACTGCCTGGCTTTTTCGGGCAATGCGGCAAGACGAAGCGGATCGATGAAAACTTCACCGCGATCGAGGCGCGGGTGAAGGATATCGCCGAACAGATCGACTGAACCGGAAATCCGGCATTCCGGCGTCACGACATTGAGGCGGATGGAACTGCAGAGTTCCCCGTCGACATAGACGCCCGTAATGTAGGCATTGGGCGCATCGTCGTAATGATCGCTGACGCGCTGGGTCTCGCACGGGGCGGTTACGCCGCCATGCAGGTAGGCCTTGTAGCGCAGCACATAGATGGCGTCTTTTTCCTCGGGAGTTTCCATCAGCCGGCACTCGACGCGATCGGAAAGTCCTGACTCCGGCACAAACAGCGTGGTGCGCGGTTCGGCTCCAGCCCTCATCCCATACCCTCACACTTCCAAGCAACTTCCGCGAGTGGATAAAATCGTTAACACTCCCTTAAGCAAATTGCAAAGCAATCGACATGTTAGGGTTAACCCTCGCGGCAGCATGCGGGGCGTTGGAACCTGTAGAATTACGGGGTTGGCTTCAGGCGATCGAGCGCGACGTAACCACGAGTTGCGGATCTTCCGGGCGGCGGCCATGCGAGGCGTTCAGCAACTGGCGAACCCGGACCGCGGGCACCGGGCGGCTGAACAAATAGCCCTGCGCCTCGGTCACGGCGCCATCGGTGCTGATCAGTTCCAGTTGCTCGGTGGTCTCGACGCCCTCGACCACGACCGACATGCCAAGATCGGCCGAGAGCCGCGCCACGCCGCGCAGCAGCGTCAGCGGGCGATCGGTATCGATGCCTTCGAGGAAGGAGCGGTCGATCTTCACTTTCTGCAGCGGGAAATTATGCAGATAGCTCAGGCTCGAATAGCCGGTGCCGAAATCGTCCAGTGAGATCCGCACGCCGAGCGAATGCAGCTGCGACAGCACGTCATGCGTCAGTTGCGTGTTCCGCAACAACGAGGATTCGGTGATCTCGATCTCCAGCCGGTTTGCCGGCAGGCCGGAAACCTCGAGCGCGTAGCGAACTTCGCTCAGCACGTCGCGCTGATGGAATTGCTGCGGCGAGAAGTTGACGGCGACACTGACGGCCTCGGGCCACTTCATGCACTCCATGCAGGCCTTGCGCAGGATCCAGCGGCCGAGATCGACGATCAGGCCCATATCCTCGGCGACCGGAATGATATCGATCGGCGACACTGTGCCGCGGACCGGATGATTCCAGCGCAGCAGCGCTTCGCAGGTCGAGATCTTGCCGGATTTGAGGTTGACCAGCGGCTGATAGAACAGTTCGAACTCCTCGTTCGCCAGCGCCTTGCGCAGGTCGAGTTCCAGGATGCGGCGGGCCTCGACGGTTTGCGCCATCTCGTCCCGGAAGAAGCAGAACGTGCCGCGGCCGTCGGCCTTGGCGCGGTACAGCGCCATGTCGGCGTTCTTGAGCAGCGTATCGGCGCTGACGCCGGGAGACGTCATCGCGATGCCGACGCTGGCGCCGATCTCGACCAGATGGTTGTCGATCTTGTAGCGCTCGCTCAGCCGGTCGACGATACGCCGGGCAAGGCCCGCCGCGTCCTCATGGGAGTGGATGTTCTGCTGGAACACGACGAATTCGTCGCCGCCGAACCGCGCCACGAAATCCTCCGGCCGCAACATCTCGCGCATCCGACCGGCGACCGCGCACAGCAACTGGTCGCCGCAGGGATGACCCAGCGTGTCGTTGACCTGCTTGAACTGATCGAGGTCGACGAACAGCAACGCCGAAAGCTGCTCCGCGCCCTGCTGAATCGCCAGCAGGCGCCCGATCTCGTCGCGGAAATTGACCCGGTTGGGAAGCTCGGTGAGTTCGTCGTAACGCGCCAGGTGACTGATCTTGGCCTCGGCATCGCGCCGCTCGGTGATGTCCTCGAGCAGGACGACCGCGCCGCCGCCCGCCATCGGCTGGAAAGTCCATGACAGCGACCGGTTGCGCGTGACGTCGGGATCGGTCGTGATCATGTCCCGCGCCTGCGAGCTGCCGATTTCCGACAGAATCATCCTGCCGCTCGCGCTCGAAATCGAACCCGAGGCGACGCAGGCGGCGATAATCTCGGACGCAACGGCGCCGCCCTGCATGGAATCGTCGGATATATTCATCATCTCGCTGAAGCGGTGATTCATCACCGCCAGATGCCCGTCGACGCCGAACATGCACAGCCCGTGCGGCATGTTGTTCAATGCGGTATCGAACTGGCCCGCCAGCGCCGCCTCGCGCTCGCGCGCCACCAGCGCCTGCATGAATATTCGGTGCAAATTGGCGGAGATCTGCAGAACGGCCACGAGGAACGCCGCGCAAACGACCGACATGGCGATGTAATAGGGCGTGCCGCGCAACGCCAGCACGATCACGGTCGGACCGAAAATCAGGGCGGCCTGGAGCTGGAATACCCACTGCCGTCCATAGGCCCGACCCGAACCCGCGGCCAGGATTCCGGTGGTGACGGACAAGCAGATCATATGGGCCACGGCATCGTTGCTGACCAGCAGCGTGGCGGAGCACCATGTGCCGAGCGCAGCGGCCTGGATCATCGCGCCGATCTGATGATACGCCTTCCAGCGCGCAGCTTCCTCGGCGGTCGGGGTCGAGGTGCGCGCGTGGTAGCGCTGCAGCACGAATGCGCGGAACACGCCGGCGAACACGAGCAGCCCGACACACGCCCAGATCACCGTCTCGCCCGTCTTCAGCGCGGTCATCGCCGCCGCGCCGGCTCCGAACACGAGGCCGGTCAGCATCGGAGCGGACGTTTCGAACAGCGAATCGATCAACGCCGCGCGAAGATACGGCGAAGTCTTCTTATCCGGCTCTCCGCCCTGAGTTGCGAGTTGCATGTGGGGTGCGCGCGTCCTGTTCGACCGCGTAGTCATACCCGTTGCAGATGAAGTCTTTCTGAGCGAACATCGTTACCGAAACGTTGCCGTGCGTTTTCGGCTGTAAAATCTGCCCGTAATATCAGCATGCTAGGCAATGTTTGCCGATCCACCGCGCTGGCTGCGACGCAATGGCCCGCCGCACTCACGATAGCAGCGGAGACCACGCCGGATCGGAGGCAAAGCCGGGCGTCGGCACCCGCAATTCGTTGCGGCCGGAGATATCGACGGTGAACAGCGACGGCCCGGAGTTGCCGCCGGGTTCGCGGAAGAACATCAGCACGCGGCCGTTCGGCGCGAAGGTCGGGCCTTCATTATGGTAGCCCGAGGTGAGGATGCGTTCGCCCGTACCGTCCGGCTTCATGATGCCGATCGCGAACTGGCCGCCGCCCTGCTTGGTGAAGGCGATGTAGTCGCCGCGCGGCGACCACACCGGCGTCGAATAGCTGCCTTCGCCGAAGGAGATGCGCTGTGCCCCGCCCCCGGTCGCGCCCATCACATAGATCTGTGGCTTGCCGCCGCGATCGGATTCGAAGCAGATCCTTGTGCCGTCGGGTGCATAGGACGGCGAGGTGTCGATCGCCGGCGTATCGGTCAGGCGCGTCGTGGTCTTGGAGCGCAGGTCCATCACGAACAGGTTCGAATTGCCGCCCTGCTGCAGGCTCATGATGACGCGCTGGCCGTCCGGCGAGAAGCGCGGCGAGAACGACATGCCCGGGAAGTTGCCGACGATCTCGCGTTGCCCGGTCTCGATGTTGAACAGATAGACGCGGGGATCGCCCTGCCCGAACTCCATATAGGTGATCTCCTGGGTCGACGGCGAGAACCGCGGCGTCAGCACCAGGTCGGCGCCCTTGGTCAAATAGCGCACATTGGCGCCGTCCTGATCCATCAGAGCGAGCCGCTTGACGCGGCGTTCCTTGGCGCCGGTCTCGTCGACGAACACCACGCGGCTGTCGAAATAGCCCTTCTCGCCGGTCAGGCGCTCGTAGATCTGGTCGGAGATGATGTGCGCGATCCGCCGCCAGTATTCCGGCGAGGTGAAGTATTGCTGGCCGGTGAGCTGCTGGCCGGTGTTGACGTCCCAGAGCCGGAACTCGGCCTTGAGGCGGCCGTCCCCCTGCCGCGTCATGCGGCCGGTCACCAGCGCCTGCGCGTTGATGCTCTTCCAGTTCAGGAAGTTCGGCGCCGCGTCGATGTTGATGGTTTTCTCGATATAGGCGGCCTGATCGATCGGCGCGAACAGACCGCTGCGCTTGAGGTTGTTGGTGATGACCTGCGTCACGCCGGCGCCGACTTCGGCGTCGGCCGGCGTGCCGGCCGTGAAATTCGGGATCGCGATCGGCAGCGGGGTGAATTCGCCTTCCGGCACGATGATGCGCTTCGGCGCCTGGCCGAACGCGCGCTGGCCGCTCGTCAGCAGGCCGACCGACGCCATTCCGGTGATGATCTGCCGGCGGCTCAAGCGAAACGGCATGTTCGGCAATCCATCTTTGTCAGTCATCGATTCGACTTTGCTCATATCCATAATTGCCGGGAGGTGACCACCAAATGACCAATGCTTCAGGTTTTTTGTTCGGTGAACACCGGCGCGAAATATTTCCATTCCTCGAAAAACGCCGCCGGCAACTTGTACGGCTGGCATTCGATGATCGCCCGCAACGCGCTCTCCTGATAGACGCGCAAGTATGGCGTTGCCGGCGTTCCTTCCGGAACCGGCATTCCCTCCAGCGTACCGTCGCGCTTCAGGCGGATGGCAAACGCGGCCTCGGGCTTCTGCGACTCGATGCCGCCATAGGGCTTCTTCCAGCAGCGCTCGACCTGCTGCTTGAACATCGAGCCCCAGGTCGCGGAGTTGTCCGCGGCCTTGCCGTTGGCGAGGCCAAGCGCAGCGTTCGAATTGAGCGTATCGCCGGTTACGGCGCTGCGGGTCGGATCGCGCTTGTCGAGCAAGGCTGCGATCTTCGACTGGTCGAAATGCCGTTCGACGATCTTCTTCTGCTCCGGCGGCTTGGCCGCGGCTTGCGCGACCGGCTTCGGCGGCGGCTTCTTCTCTTCCTTCTTGATGGCTTCCGCGATCGGATCGACCTTGGGGGGATCCGGCTTCTTCTCCGGCCTCGGCTCTTCCTTCGGCTTTTCGGCGACCTTGGGCGGATCGGGTTTTTTCTCGACCTGCTTCTCTTCCACCTTCGGCTCTGGCGGCGGCGCGGTGTCGGTCACGACAGGCGCCTTCTCGGTCACCTTGCCGATCGCGTCTTCGATCGGTTTGGCCTCGGCGACCTTGTCCACCAGCGGTTTCGGATTTTCCTTCTTGCCGGTCTTGGTCCCGGCCATGACCTTGGCGAGCTGGTCGGGGGAAATGACATCGACGGGGACCGAATCTTCCGGCGTCATTTCAAACGCCTTGGTCGAAAACGACACCAGTCCATACCCCAGCACGAGAGCGTGCAGGGCAATCGACGCAGCCAGTGTCTTGTCGACCTTGATCTTCACTTCAGCTTTCCCGCTCCGCCGTCATCGCTCGCCGTTCCCTTGGTCACGAGCCGCCTTCGGGGATGATCACGATGTTCGCCTTGAATCCCGCGGTCCGAATATAGCCCAATAATTTCATCATATCCGTGTAGCAGACGTCTTTATCGCCACGCAGATAGATCACGCTTTCCGCCTCGGATCGGGTTTCCCGGATAGCCTTGATTTTAGGCAGCAACTCGGCGGCCGGGATCAGGGCATCCCCCAGATACAGTTCAACATTCGAATTGCAGGCGCCGCCGGTGCGTTTGACCGACAGCGTCAGCGGCGGCGTGTTCGACGACAGCGATTTGCTGCCGCTGGCGACCGGCAGATCGATATCGATGGTCGAGGTCATCAGGGGGGCCGCCACCATGAAGATGATCAGCAGCACCAGCATCACGTCCACCATCGGCGTGACGTTGATCTCCGCCATCACGGCGGCGCGTCGCCGGCGGCGGCCACCACCGCCAGCCGAACCTGCCATGTTCATCGCCATGATCTGATGCCCAAAATGCTCACACCCATTCGCCCCTCACGCCCGCTCGTCGATCTGGCGCGACAGGATCGCTGAAAATTCGTCGGCGAACCCCTCCAGCCGCTGGGCCTGGCGGTTCACCTCGGAAATGAACTTATTGTAGAAAATAGTCGCCGGAATGGCGGCGATAAGGCCGATTGCGGTGGCAAACAGCGCCTCCGCGATGCCCGGCGCCACCACCGCCAGCGAGGTGTTCTTGGAGGCCGCGATCGACTGGAAGCTCGACATGATGCCCCAGACGGTTCCGAACAGGCCGACGAACGGCCCGGCCGAGCCGACGGTCGCCAGCACCAGGAGCCGCCGCTCCAGCCGCTCGACCTCGCGGGCGATGGAGACGTTCATCACCTTTTCGATCCGCATCTGCAGGCCGGCGAACGAGCGGGTCTGGCTTTCGAATGAGCGCTTCCATTCGCGCATCGCCGCGACGAAGCAGGCCGCCATCGACTGCGTGGGCTTGGCCGAGAGCGCGCGGTAGAGTTCCTCGATCGATTGTCCGGACCAGAATGCCTGCTCGAACCGGTCCATCGCACGCTTGGTGCGCGCGTAGAGGAAGATCTTGTCGATCGCGATCGCCCAGACCCAGACCGAGCACGCGAGCAGTCCCAGCATCACCGATTTGACGACCCAATGCGCCTGCAGGAACAGCGCAATCAGCGATACGTCGGAAGCGGCCAGCGACAGCGACTGCGTTTCGACCTGCTGCGCGCTGGCGGCAGACGCCGTCACCAGAAGGCAGGTCAGCGCTCCGAACTGAAGGAATTTCCGCGCCACGAGATCAATATCCTCTCAATGCTCTATCACTTGTTTGGGCATGATCTTTTTCGGAAAACCGGTTCCCACTTTTCCGGATCATGCCGTACCCCAAATCCCCCGGACCGACCGGCTGCCGGTTCCACAGCCGCGCGTCGGGCGCGGCGGTCATGCGCCTGCGCGAAAAGCCTCATTGGTGTCGCATGGGGGGCCCGTCCAAAGCCGGGTCCTGCTTCCCCTGCCAACGTGTCAAAACGAGGGCTATCCGCGCGTCTTTACGTCCCTAACCAGACGCTAATCTTGGTTAATGCGAGGTTACCAAAGGGGAATTTCACTGCGGGAAGTCGAGGCAGGCCGGGCGGTTAGGGGGCGGTTCCCGGCGGCCTCGTGCCCCGGATGCGGCGCAGGGTGAGGCTCCTTCGCGTCGTGGCGCACCGCCAAGCCGGGGCCATCCCCGGGGGCATCTTTCTGCGATCCACCGCTGAAGAAGCGTTGCATCGCGTCCGGAACACGGCGCTTTCCCGATCCAATTTTCAAACAACGAAACGAATATGCGTTCGCGTTCTCGCGGCCTGATACGCCCGAGCTTTGCCAGAAACTTCCCGCCCTCCCACAATCCAGAGGACGCAGGGAATGCCGGATGCGCGCTGCACCCGCGGTCTCATGTGCAGTGTGCACAAGGAAGTGCGCACATGAGCATACAGGGCAGCGGAGAACATCCGACATTCCCTGCGCGATGGCTTTACGGCTTATCACGTGCTCTCCCCGGAGAACGGCTCTTTTGCCTCCGTTGCGCCCTGGGAAGTCGAACGCCCCAGGAGCATGGACGCCAGCAACGCGGCGTCAGGACCACACGTCTTCACCGTACGCTTCGGCCGCGCTCGTCAGGCGACAACCTCCACGTCCACCGCTCCCCGCCCCTCGTTGTGACGATGGCCAACGCCCCTCTGAGTGGGACGGGATGGGCATCGATATGAACTAATTTGCCATTCTGGGAAACAGAAATATTTTTTATTTCGGGTCTTGACAAAACTTCCGTAAACCAGAAGTGACTTGTCCTACCTTCCCCTTTAGCCCGTTGAGCCATGGCGGATAGGTCGCCTAGGCTACGCCGGGTGCGGCTGTCGTCGCACTTGCTCGCTCCACATCGTCATCACAAGGGGCGCCGCGCAATGGAGGTCCCTGACCGGGTTGCTTGCAAAAAACAATGCATGCTAACATTGCATCGATATTGGCGGAAGAAATCCCGAATCTCCTTTGCTATGCATCTCCAAAAGCAATTCGCAGGCCGGTCGCGACGAAGTTTCGGTGCGTGCGTCGTCGGCAGCAGCAGAACCTACTTCCCGCTTCGGCGACTAGCGTTCGCTCTATCGGCATCATTGATCATTCTCAGCGTAGCCGGAGGCGTGGCCCGGGCCGAGGATCGACCGGCAGCTCCGGTCTTTTCGGCCTGTCGCGTTCCGCCGCGCGAAACATTCGGCGACATTCCGAAGCCGGTATCAAAGGAAGCCAAGACGGAACAAGCCCTCACTATCGCCGCGCGGCGCTTCATGTCAGCCGGCGAGTATGACCGAGCCATTGAACAGTACGATAAAGCCGTCGAACACGACGCCAAGAACCCGCGCTTCTATGCCGATCGGGGTGTCGCCCGGCGGACGAACCGTCAGTTGAACGAAGCCCTGGAGGACTTCGACCGCGCCATAGCCCTTGATCCCGGTTCCTCCGCCTTCTTTCTCAATCGCGCGGGGGTCTACATGGAAAAGAGCGAATTCGTCCGTGCCATCGAGGACATCGACCAAGCCATCAAGCTCTACCCTCGCAACGCCGTTGGTTACCTGTACCGTTCTTCTGTCTACCTGAGCCAACGCGAATACGACCGGGCCATCGAGGATGTCGAACAATCGATCAAACTGGACCCGCAATGCCCGGCCGGCTTCAACGCAAGAGGTCTTGCCCGCAAACTGAAGGGCGAACACGACGGAGCCACGGCCGACTTCAACCGCGCGATTGAACTCGACCCGACCCCAGGGAATGCAGCCGCTTTCATGCGCCGGGCCGGCGCCTATTCGGGTAAGTTCGACTATGACAACGCCATCCGCGATCTCGACCAGGCGCTGATACTCGAGCCCAGAAATTTCTCCGCGCTGAACAATCGCTGCATGGCTCGCGCGAATGCCGGCCGTTTTGACGGCGCCCTCTCCGATTGCAACGAGGCGCTGAAAATACGACCTGGCCGCCCCAACATCCTCGATAGCCGTGCTTTCGCCTATCTCAAGAAGGGAGCATTCGACGAGGCCCTTGCCGACTATAACGCAGCACTCCGCATCGACGCGCGAAAGGCCGCCTCCCTGTACGGGCGCGCCGTTGTCAAGCGACGGATGGGGGACATCGCAGGTGGCGAAGCCGACGCGACGACGGCGCAGGCCATCTCGCCTTTTATTGCAGACTACATGGCGCTGTACGGAATCAAGTGACGAATTAATCCGTCGGACGACGTTCTTTCACGCACAGCACGTCACGCCGGCAACCCGGCCTCCGCGCAATTGACGAGCCGCGCCGGCACCCCGACGGCGGTGCATCCGCCGGGCACGTCGTGCTCGACCAGCGCACCGGCGCCGACCTTGGCGAAGTCGCCGACGCTGATGTCGCCCAAAATCGTCGCGCCCGAACTGAGCAGCACGCCGCGGCCGATCCGCGGCGCGCGGCCCGGCAGCGCCTGTTTCCGGCCGATGGTGACGTTCTGCATGATCGTCACCTCGTCGTCGACGACGACGAATGCCCCAATAATGATGCCGGTCGCATGATCGAGATACACCGAGGTGCCGATCGAGGCGGAGGGGTGGATGCTGACCTGGAGGGAGTCGGACGACAGGCTTTGCAACAGGCGGGCGAGATCGGTTTGCTCACGCCGCCAGAGCCAGTTGGAGACACGCCAGGCTTGCAGCGCGACATAGCCCTTGTAGTTCAGCAGCGGCGGCAGCAGCCGGTTCATCGCGGGATCATGAACCGCGATGCTTTGCAGATCGAGGCTTGCCGCATCGATCAGATCGGGCGCGGCGCGAAAGGCCTCGCGGGCGACGCGCGCGAATTGCTCGCGGTCAACGGCCCGCTTACCGAGCCGCGCGCCGATCTGATGGGCAAGCGCGTCACCAAGACCGGAATGATCGAGAATCGCCGACGACAGCGAGGCGCCAAACAACGGATCGCCCGCGAGGACGCCCTCGGCCTCGCGGCGGACGGATCGCCAAAGCTGGTCGACGGGTAGTACTGCGTTCTGCGCCATGACTGTCCTCGGATTGCGTCAGTCCGAAATATAAGCCGCCCAGAGAACAGCGCCAGCGCGCATGACGCTCGGTACCGCATCCAAGGACGGGAGACGCAAAGTGCAGGGCAGTTCTCTATGACCCGCCATTTGTCTGGAACGGCGGGCTAAAGAGACCCCGCCCCATCCACGAAGTTGGCATCTCACCGGGGCGCAGGCGGCGGTACCTTGACCGGGGTATGCGGCGTGGTGCTAACCACCCTGGCGCTCTCGACCGAGGCGATGCTCCTGAGCGTTTCCAGCACCAGGAAGAACTTCTCCGCAAGCATGGCGGACCTCCTCAGGCCAGTTGATTTGCCGGGCAGGTTACCATTTCCGCATGGCCAGACCAGACAAATCCAGCAAAGCCCACGGCAGCCGGGTCGAGTCGCAGCGCACTCGCCAGACGTCAGCGCTCCCAGAACGGGGGTGTCGCCTTGAATTGCCGCCATCGCTTGCGCAGCGTTTTGACCATCGCAATCTGATCGCGGGCCAGCCAGCCGGTGACCGCGCCGATTGCAAGGTGGAGCGCAGGCTGGCCATCCTGCCGGATGCCGTCGACCAGCATGCGGGCGCTGGCGATGTCGCGCGCGCGGCCGAGACCCGCCTGGAGCCTGGCCAGCCGCTTCGCGTAACGCTTCGCGGCCCCCTGGGGAGCATACAGCGGCAGGAAGAACTCCGCGGCATAGCGCAGCTTCTTGAGGTGGATTCTGAGATTGTGCTGTGCCTGGATGCTGAGCTGCCGGAAATGCGCACCACGCGCGCGCGCCTTGCGATGCAATCGGCACAGAATTTTTTCGGCAAGCACCGGTATCGGTTGCGACAGGATGGCCAGCGCTTCGCTGTCGATCTCGTTTCGCCAGCCGCGGCGTTCCACCATTTGTCCCAGCGAGAGAAGGAAGCGGCTGCAACGGGCATCGGCGAGAACGCTCTGCAAGGCGCCGTAGCCCGCCTTGCGTTGCTGCTCGACCGTCTCGCGCAGGCCGGCCAGATCAACCTCCGGCGCCGCCGCGACCAGGCGAGCGGTGGTGGCCTGGATGAAAACATCCAAATCCCGCACTGGGCCGAGTTGCTGCATCAGCCATCGCGCCTCGCTGTTGATGGCCCTGAATGCGGGCGATGGAATATCGCGGCGGAACAACGCACAGATTGTCCGCAAACGGCGCAAGGCGATGCGCATCTCGTGCACGCCTTCGGGATCCACCCCCTTTTCCGCCACCGCGTGATTTTTCAGAAGATGATGCCAGCACGCGCCCACCAGCTGCGCGATGACGTCGTCAACCGCCTGCCCGGCGCTGATACCGACGGGTTCGGCTTTCGCCGCCGGTCGCTCGACGTCGAACGCGAGGGCATAGCCGCGTTCCGACTTGCTGCGCGTGCCGACCTGTAGCGGTGCCACGTCGAGCAATTGCGTTCCGAGATCGAACAGGACGCCGGCATTGCCGCTTTTCAACTCGAGCTCGATTTCAGACAGGACTTCCCGGCGCGCCCCGGCCTCGATCGTCCCCTCGTCGAATGCGATTTCAACCGTGGCATCGGGCAGGTCGAGTTGCCGCACATGGCGGCTAACTTTGGTCGCGAAAACCGGGATCAACGCGTCGTTGGTGAGTCCCGTCATCGGACCGCCGACCTCATCGGCAGGCAACTGCGCCAAATCGGGGGTGCCCCCGGCAACCGGCGCTTCCCAGTGCCGGCGCGTCAGAGGTTGCCCGGTATCGGGCAGGCGCTTCAGGGTCTGAACGAAGTGTTTGCCGCGGCGTCGCACGCGCAGCGACATGCCATGTTGATAGAGCAGCCGCTCCGGCGTATCGTAATATACCGTCTCCAGCCGCCGAAACGCGCCCCGATTGCGCGCATGCTGCACGATGACGGGCATCTCGCGAAGGGTATCGAGGACTCCTTGCGGCGCAAGCAGCTTAAGTTCGATTTCCGCCAGTTCCCCCGGCCACGCGGCAACGGCCCCGCCGGAATTCCTCACGACTGGCTGCTCCGTGTTCAACGATATCCCCATCAGGATGCTGTATGAATGATTTATGACAACCGCAAGGCATGTCCGCATTGTCCCAGGTCAAGATCGCCAGGGGACATCGCGGACATCCGGCCGCGCCGCCATGTTGATCCCCGAATCTGCGTGCAGATACCCGCGTTTTTCCGCAACCCGCCATTTCGCCGGGAACGGCGGGTCAAAGAGAACCGCCCTGGCGGTGCCGTACAGAGGCTGACCGGATGGAAGCGACGATCGAGATCCGCCCGTTCGATATCGACGATGCCGTGCAGGTGCGCGACCTGTTTATCAGGGTCAATCGCCTGTTGGCGCCGCCTGACATGAAGCAGGCGTTTGAGGATTATATCGCCACCTCTCTGAAAGAAGAGATCGATCAGATCAGCAGCTACTATGGAAAAAAGCGGGGCGGCTTCTGGGTGGCGGTCGAGGGCGGGAGACTCGTCGGGATGTTCGGACTTGAGCCATCCTCGACCGAGGCGATGGAGCTGCGCCGCATGTATGTCGATCCCGATGCAAGGCGTCGGGGCATCGCACGAAGAATGCTGGGTTTCGCGGAAGACGAATGCCGGCGACGCCATCTGTTGCGGATGGATTTGAGCACGTCCGAGCTGCAGGGCGATGCGCTGTCGCTCTATCGCAACAGCGGATATCGATTGGTGCGCGAAGAGGTTGCGATCGCGGCCAGCAACAAGACGCTGGGCGGCGGGATCCGGCGTTTCCATTTCAGCAAATCGCTTTGAGCAACAACAAACCGCCCGTCTGTGCTGATCACAAACGGGCGGCTCGTTAGCCTTCAGGCGCTATGGGGGCATCTCGCCCGAGGCGTTAGCTCAGTCCTTGGAAGCTCAACCTCTCGAAGCTCAGCTTTGCGGCTGATCGTTCGGCGGGGTCGGGCGCGGCTTGTGCTGCGCCATGAACTGGTCGAACTCTTCCTTGTCCTTGGCGTGACGCAGGCGATCGAGGAAATTGCGGAATTCGACCTGCTCTTCCTCGAGGCGCCGCAGCGTTTCGGTGCGGTACTCGTCGAAGGCGCGGTTGCCGCTCGAGGGCGAGCCGAACCCGCCGAAGCCGAAACCACGGCGCTCCATGCGGCCGCGCATCCGGTCCATCTTGTACTGCATCCGCTCCATCTTGTTCTGCCAACGATCCTGGTGACTCCAGCAACCCATTTTTCTGCTCCCGAGTGTGAAAAAGAGAAGGGCTAGTCCGATCGGCCACCAGATGATGAAGCCGAGGATGGTCACGGCGATCCAGCCGGGATGCCACGGACTGTCCAGCATATGCGGAGGCCGTTGGTATTCTTCGGCGGGGCCGCGCCATCGATTGACATCTGCGGTGTAGGCCATTTCCCTCTCCATAGCGGCGATCACGCCGTTGTGAATGTAAATAACATTTACATACCTAAACCATCCGCCGTTTTTGTCAAGCGGGCGGCAAGTCGCGGCCGCAAAATTATTTGGGGGTGCCCCAGGGGCCGGCCGGCGGAACCGGTGGTGGACCGGACGGCTTCGCGTTCGCCGCGTCTTTTGCGGCAGGTCTGCGGTCGGTCGGGAAGCCGAGCCCGCGCAGGTAGATCAGCACTTCGGCCTCCAGCAGATCTTCCGGCGACATCGGCAGCTTGCGGCGCGCGGCATCGCCGCGGCCGAACAATGACGCCACGCCGTGCGACATCGACCAGATGTGCAGCGCCATCATCATCGCCGGCGGTCGCGGCGTACCGGGCGGCGCCAGGGCCGCCAGCCGCTCGGCGGCGGCGCGGATGATGCCGAACGCGCGCTCGCTGGCCGCCATCAAGGTCGGGTTGGAATCGACCGGGAGCCCGGATTCGAACATCGCCGAATAGAATGCCGGTTCATTGCGCGCGAAAGCCAGATAGGCCTTGCCGACCCGCTCGAACGCCGAGACGGTGTCGGGGCGGCCATCGTCCCAGGCCTGTGTCAGCAGCGCCTCGAACTGCTCGAAGCCGCGCTGCGCGATCGAGGACAGCAGCTCGTCACGGTCGCGAAAATGCCGGTAGGGTGCGGCCGGGCTGACGCCGGCCATCCGCGCCGCATCGGCAAAGGTGAAGCCGGCCGCGCCCTTCTCGGCGATCAGGCCGAGCGCCGCCTGCAGCAACGCCTCTTTCAGATTGCCGTGATGGTAGCCGCGCTCGGCGCGGCCGCGTTCCTTGCGCCAACTCATGTGAAAGGCTTTTACATGAGTTGGCCGCGCCTCGCCAGTGCAAGGCGGCCCGGCGCGGGTTAAAACCCGGAAAGCCGTTAACCACCCGGGATCGGCAGGACCGGCATGATTTCCACTCTTTCACCCGGAAAGATCGTGAAATGCGGGTGGTTCTCGAACATTTTCGCGGCAGCCTCGTGCGAGGCGGCGCGCACCACCGCGAAGGCCCCCATCTCGTTGGCGATGTCGGCAATACCTGTCGCATCGACCCTCTTGGTCTTGCCGAGCGGGCCGCCCATGGCGACCAGCGCGGCCTGATGTTTTTCGACCCAGGCCTTCCAGCCCGCGATGCCCTGCTGTTCCTTGGCGCGCCGCTCAGCCTCCGGCAGCGCGTTCCATGCCGCCCATTTCGGGTTGCTCTTGCTGCCGAGGAAAACAGCGAGGAAAGTATCGTTGGTGCTCATGGGATCGTTCTCGCTTTGCTGGGGGTTGACGACGGGGATTAGCGGCCGCGGGCCTTGCTCTGCAGCTCCGGAAATTTGGACGCCGCCTCCTGCACCTCTTCGGAGAAGTCGGCCATCTCCTGGACCTGGCGGATCTCGATGATCTCGTTTTCGGAAGCCGGGCACTTCTTGGCCCAGGCGATCGCCTCCTCGCGCGACTTGACGTCGATCATCCAGTAGCCGCCGAGCACTTCCTTGGCCTCGGTGAACGGGCCGTCGGTAACGATGGGCTTGCCGGACGAAAAGGAGACCCGCGCGCCCATCGACGGCGGATGCAACCCGTCGAGCGCGATCAGGATGCCGGCTTCATTCAGCGCCTCATTGTATTTCATCATCGCCGTGACGCGCTCAGGATCGAGTTGCACGTCCGGCGCCGCGGTCTCATAGCCAAGGGGAATCATCAGCATCATGAATCGCATGGTGGGGGTCCTGTTGGGTTGCTGTCATTCGGGGGCATCCCGCAGGACTGAACCCGTAATCTCGACACGACAATCTCTGGATTCCGGGTTCGGCTCTTCGAGCCGCCCCGGAATGACGGGTGTGATTTTATCTCTTCCCGACCTGCGCGCGCAGGCGTTCTTCCTGATCGCGCAGTTCGGGGGTGAGGGCTTCGCCAAAATCCTCGGTCGAAAACACCTCGCGGATTTCGATCTCGGTGCCGCTGCCGAACGGCGCGCGCTTCATCCATTCGATCGCGTCATCGAGCGATTTGGCGTTGATCAGCCAGAAGCCGGCAACCAGATCGCTGGTCAGCGGAAACGGACCCTTGAGGGCGCTGGCCTGCCCGCTCTGGTATTTGACCCGGGCGCCTTTCGACGACGGATGCAGGCCCTCGCCGGCCTCGATCATGCCGGCCTTGACCAGTTCCTCGTTGAAATTACCCATCGCGGTCAACTCTTCCGTGCTGGGCATGATTCCAGCCTCGGTATCCTTGTTGGCCTTCACAATCACCATGAATCGCATCGTTTCGCTCCGTTGGTCGGTCCGGCCGGTCGGCCCTTAACCCGCCGAACGATCGCTCATCAACCAGACGAACCGCCGTTTACGGCGCCGACATGTCCCGAGAAATTATTTTGGAGATAATGGCGGCTGGAATTCGCTCCCCTATCTAGACCTGCTGCTTGACGAATTGCCCGTTCTCATAGGTCGCGCCGAAATAGACGTCGATGCGCCTGATCCGGTCGCCGGCGAAGCCGTAGGCCTCGGTGTTGCGAAAACTCTTTCCCTGTTTCGTGACGCAGCGGTAGGTGACGAACGCCGCGTCGCCCTCGACCATGATCCGTTCGAGATCCTGCCGCGCGATCCAGTCGCTGACGCGCCAGCAACGCTCGAAATAGGTCGCCTTGTCGATCTCGTCGTCATAGGGGCTGGTGAAACGGAAATCATCGGCGAACGCGGCTTCGACGGCCGCGCGGTCGTTGTTCAGATAGGCGGCGAACAGGTTGCGGATGATTTCGTGCTTGCTGGTTGCAGCCATTCAGCGCTCCTTCGGCACCATGTTGAAATAGGGCTCGGCCTCCTTCAGCACGCGGGCGAACGACGGCCGGGTTTTCAGTCGCTCGAAATAGGCGGCGAGTTTTTTCTGCCCGTCGCCGAACGGCACCACCATGCTGCCATAGAACAGGGACGGCGCGGCGGCGCAGTCGGCAAGGCTGAAATCGCCGCCGGCTGCCCAGCCGCCGTCGGTCATCTGCTGTTCGATGATCGCGTACGATGTGCGCAACTGCGCCCGCGCCTCCTCGGCGCCGTGCGGGTCCTTGCTGCCTTCGGGGCGCAGCCGGTCGAGCATGATCTTCTGCATCGGCAGGTGCACATAGAGATCGTAGAAGCGGTCGCGCAGCCGGGTCCGCAGCGCGCGGCCGGCATCATCGGGAATGAAGCGTGTCGGGCCGGGATAATGGCGGTCCAGATATTCGACGATGATGCTGGATTCCGGAACCACCTCGCCCCGCGTATCGTCCTGCAGCACCGGAAATTTTCCGATCGGCCACAATTTGAGCAGCGCGGCGCGCTCGGCCGGGTTGCCGAGATCGACCAAATTCGGCGTGAACGGGGTGCCGTTCTCATAGAGCGCGATCAGCGCCTTCCAGCAGAACGAGGCGAGCGGGTGGAAATGCAGCGTCAGAGACATGGGAACTCCGGATAGTTAAGGGCACGTCAGCAAGACGAACCGGGTTTTGGCCAACCGACATTTGCTTTCGGCGTTGGCTGCTTTCGGCATTGGCCGTGGAGCCAACCGATTGCAATTTGCAACTGGTTGCACCCTGGAACAACTGATGCAATATTGCAAGCAGTTTTTCCTGGGATGTCTGCATGACCGACGACCGGCGCTCCGGCTGCCCGATCAACCTCACGCTGGAAGTGGTCGGCGACAAATGGAGCCTGCTCATCATCCGCGACATGATGTTCGGCAACCGGCGGCATTTTCGCGAACTGCTGACCAAATCCGAGGAAGGCATCTCCTCCAACATCCTCGCCGACCGGCTGAAGACGCTGCTCGAGGCCGGGATCATCACCCGCGAGGACGACCCCAGCCACAAGCAGAAGGGCATCTATTCGCTGACCGAACAGGGCATCGAGTTGCTGCCCATCCTCGCGCAGATGGCGGCCTGGGGTTACAAATATCTGCCGGTTTCCGAAGAACTCGGCATCCGCGCCCGGTTGCTCAGCGAGGGCGGACCGAAAATGTGGGCCGAGTTCATGGACGAATTGCGCCAGACGCATCTCGGCCATGTCAGGCGCAAGAAGGGGCTGTCGGTCGGCGAGCGCCTGCAGGCGGCGTATGAGCGCGTCGCCAAGCGCAACGACCCCGCCTAGCACATCCGTAAGAGTACGCAGCGACGCCCGTATGAATACGGGAACCCGACGCGACGCCCGTCGCCTGTCGTTGTGCCCATTGAAGTGCTTATGAAGAGAATTCGCTCAGCATATGAACGGCTTAAGAATCTCGCGATCAGTCACAACGCGGGGTTGATCTTATCGGGTCATCAATTGCGGCACCGAACTGCTTTACCGTTGCGAAAGGGCAATCTGGAACTTTCATGTTGTCGCATCCAATTGCAGCGACTCTCTCCTTTCCGGTTTCGGAAACCAGCGCGCGCGGGGGCCCAACGTGTTCAATCTGCAGAGCAACGCAAAGACCAGGAGCGCGCTCGCACAAGCGGCCGCCATCGACAAGTCGCAGGCCGTGATCGAGTTCAAGCTCGACGGCACCATCGTCACGGCGAACGAGAACTTCCTGGCAGCCGTGGGCTACACGCTTGCGGAGATCCAGGGCAAGCACCACAGCATGTTCGTCGACCCGGCCGAGCGCGACAGCGCGGCCTATCGCGACTTCTGGGCCAGACTGAACCGCGGCGAATTCCAGGCCGCCCAATACAAGCGGGTCGGCAAGGGGGGCAGGGAAATCTGGATCCAGGCGTCCTACAATCCGATCTTCGATAAGAACGGCAAGCCGGTCGGGGTGATCAAGTTCGGGACCGATATCACCGCGCAGAAAATCCACAGCATGGAGGACGCCGGCAAGATCGCGGCGATCGGCCGGGCCCAGGCCGTGATCGAATTCGACATGGACGGCACCATCGTCACCGCCAACGAGAACTTCCTCGGCGCCGTCGGTTACGCGCTGGATGAGATCAAGGGCAAGCACCACAGCCTGTTCATGGCGCCGCAAGATCGCGACAGCGCCGCATATCGCGAATTCTGGGCGCGGCTGAACCGCGGCCAGTACGATGCCGGCGAATACAAGCGCATCGCCAAGGGCGGCAAGGAGATCTGGATCCTCGCCTCCTACAATCCAATCCTCAACGAGGCCGGCAAGCCGTTCAAGGTCGTCAAATTCGCGACCGACGTCACTGCGCAAAAGCTCAAGGCGGCCGACAATGACGGCCAGATCGAGGCGATCAAGAAGTCGCAGGCGGTGATCGAATTCAACATGGACGGCACGATCCGCACCGCCAACCAGAATTTCTGCGATGCGCTTGGCTACGCGCTGCCGGAAATCCTGGGCAAGCATCACAGCATGTTCGTCGATATGGGCGAACGCAACGCGCCCGAATACCGGGAGTTCTGGGACAGCCTCAATCGCGGCCAGTATCAGGCCGGGGAATACCGGCGGATCGCCAAGGGCGCCCGCGAGATCTGGATCCAGGCGTCCTACAACCCGATCCTCGACCTCAACGGCAAGCCGTTCAAGGTGGTGAAATACGCCGCCGACATCACCGCCCAGGCGATCGGCCGCAAGAAGGCCGAGAACGCCCGCGGCCTGATCGAGTCGGTGGCGGCCGGCAGCGAGGAAATGACCGCCTCGATCCGCGAAATCTCCGAGACCATGACCAAATCCAGGACCAATGCCGCGGCCGCGACCGCGCGGGTCGACGCCGCGGACGCCCAGGCGCAGAAGCTCAACACCGCCTCGCAGGCGATGAGCGGAATCGTCGAGCTGATCGGCAACATCACCGGGCAGATCAATCTGCTGGCGCTGAACGCCACCATCGAGTCGGCCCGCGCCGGCGAGGCGGGCCGCGGTTTTGCCGTGGTGGCCTCCGAGGTCAAGAATCTCGCCAACCAGGCCAAGCACGCGACCGACACCATCTCCAAGGAAATCGAACAGCTCAACGGCATTGCCGGCGATGTCGCCGGTTCGCTCACCGCGATCAAGCTCGCGATCGCCGAAGTCAACGAGTTCATCACTTCGACGGCGGCTGCCGTCGAGGAACAGAGCGCCGTGACGGCCGACATGTCGTCCAACATGCAGCGCGCCTCGGCCGAGTTGGCCTGATACGACCCCCTCGTATCGCGCCGGACGGCCTTCGGCTCGTGGCGCCGAAGGACGGGCGTGGCCGGCACCGTTTTCGCGGAAGCGAAGCGGTGCCGGCCGTTCTTCGGATGGGAAATTCGTGGTGATTTCGTCATATTCGACCGAATCCTTCGCTCCCGCAGCATGACCTTTTGCGTTCCTGCGCCTAAGCTCTACCGTGCGGCGACGGTCCGCCGCCGCACACGCCGAAACTGAATCTGCGGATCGGGGGAGTGTCGCGCCATGTCGGGAATGCTCGTCAGTCTGATCATCCAGATCATCAGCGGCGCCATCGGCGGAAATGTCGCCGCGGGAGCCGCCAAGAACATCGACCTCGGTACGCTTGGAAACACCATCGCCGGCGCCATCGGCGGCGGCGCCGGGGGACAGTTGCTCGGCATGCTGATTCCGCTGCTCGCCAATTCGGCCTCGACGCCGGATATCGGCAGCATCATCGGCCAGGCGGCCGGCGGCGGCGTTGCCGGAGCGGTCCTGACCGCCATCGTCGGTGCCATCAAGAACAAGACCGCTTGAGATATCTGCGATCGTGATCGGGACGCCGTGGCGCCTCGACCCGGATCCGCGCATTGCGCGGCCCGGGCACAGGCTTTGTCGTGCGTGCGGGGGGACACCAAGCGGGGCATCGGCTATAGGAGCGCAAAGCCCCAGCACACGGATCCCCGACCATGGCCCTGCCTCCACAAAAAACAGCTCTCGTCACCGGCGCCGCGCGCGGCATTGGGCTGGCGACGGCCAAACGGTTTCTCGCCGACGGCTGGCGGGTGGCGCTGCTCGATATCGAGCGCGAATTGCTGGACGGTGCGGTCGCGGCACTGGCAAACCCCGACCATACGCTGGCGCTGCCTTGCGACGTCTCGGATGCCGACGCGGTGGCATCCGCGATGGCGCGCGTGAGCCAGCGTTTTGGACGGCTGGATGCGCTGGTCAACAATGCCGGGGTTGCGGTGTTCGCGCCATTGCTCGAGACATCGGACAAGGACTGGAACCGGGTGCTCGCGGTCAACCTCACCGGCCCGTTCATCTGCACAAAGGCGGCCGCGCCCCTGATGCGCGAACACGGCGGCGGCGCGATCGTCAACATCACATCCATATCGGCGGTGCGCGCCTCGACGCTGCGCTCGGCCTACGGCACCAGCAAAGCCGGCCTGGCACATCTGACAAAACAGCTCGCGGTCGAGCTGGCTTCGCTCGCCATCCGCGTCAACGGCGTGGCGCCCGGTCCGGTCGAGACGGCGATGGCCAAGGCGGTCCATACGCCGGAAATCCGCGCCGACTATCACGACGCCATCCCGCTCAACCGCTACGGCCTGGAAGAGGAGCTCGCGGAAGCGATCTTCTTCCTGTGCAGCGATCGGGCGAGCTACATCACCGGGCAGATCCTCGCCGTCGACGGCGGTTTTGACGCCGCCGGCATCGGCCTGCCGACGTTGCGCGGCGAGCGGCGCAATGGCTGACGTTCAACTTCTCTCCCTCTCTCCCCGCAAGCGGGGCGAGGCTAAGGAAGCCACCAGCGCTGGTTGACCGCCACCACGCGCCAGCCACCATCGAGCCGGTCGATCCGCGTCAGCGACAACGGATCGATCACGAAGCGCAGCGCATTGTCGGGTTCTAGATCCAGCGCGATCGCAAGCACCGCGCGGATGGTGCCGGAATGCACGACCAGTATCGCCTCGCCCGCGGGTAAACCCGCCAAGCCATCGCGGGCGCGGGCGATCTGGTCGACAAAGCTTTCGCCGCCGGGCGGCCGGTTGCCCGCCGGCGATTCCCAAAACGCCTGATAGGCGGCACCGGGTTCCATCGTGAGATCATCGTGCCGCCGCCCGGTCCAGGCACCAAAATCCTGCTCGCGGAAATTGGCCTCCTCCACCGGATCGAGCCCCAACGCAAGCGCGGTTTCCCGTGTCCGCCGCGCCGGACTGCAGAGCGCGCGCGCACCGGACGGCAATTTCGCTTTGAGCGCGGCAAAAGCCACCGCATGACTGAGATCGGCCGGCGCATCCGGGCCGTGAATCACCCCGCGCGGTCCATCGACCGGCGCGTGCCGGATCAGCCAGAACTTGGTTTCGCCGCTCATGCGAGCCGCGCCGCCAGCAGCACGAGGATTGCGGTCTCGGCGACCTGCTCGGCACCGCCCAGAACATCGCCGGTCTGGCCGCCGATCTGCCGCTGCGCCAGCCATGCCATGCCGAGGCCGCTCAAGCCGGCCAACAGCGCCGCGAACAGCGCGTCGGTCCATGGCAGCGACAGCAACGCCAGAATCACCGCAAGGCCAGCGGCGATGCCCGCGGTCGCCGCATCGGGCTGGCCGGCATTGCGGGCAAGGCCATCAGTGCGCGCGTAAGGCAGCTTCACCGACATGAAGGGCAGGATGCCACGGCCGAGCGCATGCGCGGCGATCAGGCTTTGCACGACATAGCCATCCGGGATCGCGGCCAGCGCCGAAAGCTTGGCGGCGAAACTCACCAGCAGGATCAGCGCGCCATAGGTGCCGAGCCTGGAGTCGCGCATGATCTCGAGCTTGGCCGCACGGTCGCGGCCGCCGCCGAATCCGTCGGCGACGTCGGCCAGGCCGTCCTCGTGCAACGCGCCGGTCAGGATCGCACCTGCCCCCAAAGCCAGCGCGGCGGCAGCGAGTTCGGGCACGCCAAGGGAACGCAAGCCGAGACAGACCAAACCTGTCACTGCGCCGATCAGCGCGCCGACGACTGGAAACATCCGGTGCGCGCGCACGAAATTGCCGGGCATCGGGCCTTGCGGATGCGGCATCGGCCACCGCGTCAGAAACGCAACCGCCGTTTTGAAATCGTCGAGCCATTCATTCATGCTATCGCCTGCGGAATCGTCTTGTTTGTTTTGACGCGTTTTCTTGATGCGAACCGGTACCCACTTCGCTCGAAAACGCTGTAGGTTCGGCGATCCGCCCGAAGTTGGTTTTAAGGAATCGCATGCCCTTCGACAGTCTAGACGACATCCGCGCCTTCTGTCGCGACTTGCCGAAGGGCGACGCGCGCGCCACTGAAGCTGCGATGTCGCGCCAGCAGCATCTGACCAAACCGCCGGGGAGCCTCGGCCGGCTGGAAGAGCTTGCAGTCTGGCTGGCGCACTGGCAGAGGCGCGAATCGCCGCGGCTCGATCGCGTCTCGGTCGCCGTGTTCGCTGGCAATCATGGCATCGCCAGCCGCGGCGTCTCGGCCTATCCGTCCGATGTCACCGCGCAGATGGTGGCGAATTTTGCGGCTGGCGGCGCGGCCATCAACCAGATCGCCAAACTTGCCGGCGCCGATCTGCGCGTGGTGCCGATCGAGCTCGACCGGCCGACGCGCGATTTCACCGTGGCTGCCGCGATGGATGCCGACGAGTTCCTGCACGCCGTCAATCTCGGCTACCATACGGTGCCGGAGGATTGCGATCTGCTGGCGGTCGGCGAGATGGGCATTGCCAACACCACGACGGCCGCCATGCTGTGCGCCGCGTTGCTCGGCGGCGGCGCGGCGCGCTGGGCCGGCCGCGGCACCGGCGTCGACGATGCGGGGCTGGCGCGCAAGCACGCAGCGATCGATGCCGGCCTGCAATTTCATCGCGGCATTTGCGGCGATCCCCTGGCCGTGGCGGCAGCCCTCGGCGGCCGTGAACTGGCCGGCATCGCCGGTGCCGTGCTCGCGGCGAGGAAACACGGCATTCCGGTTCTGCTCGACGGCTTTGTGGCGACATCCGCCGTGCTGCCGCTCACGCGCCTCCATCAAGGCATGCTCGATCATTGCCGCGCCGGACATGTCTCGGCCGAGTCCGGGCATCGCGATCTCTTGCGCGAACTCGGTCTGGTTCCGCTGCTCGACCTCGGCATGCGGCTCGGCGAGGCCTCCGGCGCCGGCGTTGCGATTCTGCTGCTGCGCGCGGCGCTGGCCTGCCACACCGGAATGGCGACTTTTTCCGAGGCCGGGGTTTCGAACGCGGACAACTAGCGAAACCTTGCCGTCTGCGTCGGAGTTGCTTAACTGACAGGGCTCGAGGACGAAGGAGCCGCGCATGCGAAGGGCGGTCATCAAGGCAATTCTTGTCACGGCAACATTATGCGCCGTCGTTGCGCCGGCTCGGGCCGAAATACGCATTCTCGCCAGCCCCGGCGGGCAGGTCGGCCCGTTTCTCGACCTGTTCGATCGCGTTCGCGAGTCCGGCGAACGGGTCGTGATCGACGGGCCGTGCCTGTCGGCCTGCACGCTGGTGCTGAGCACGGTGCCGAGCGAGCGCATCTGCGTGACGCGCCGCGCGGTGCTCGGCTTCCACGCCGCGCGGTCGATCGACCGGCGCGGCCGGATGTATGCCGAACCGGAAGCGTCGCAGGCGGTGCTGGCGGCCTATCCGCCAGCGGTGCGGGGCTGGATCAGCCGCCGCGGCGGATTGACGTCGCGGCTGTTGTTGCTGCGCGGGCGCGAACTCGCCGCGATTTATCCGTCGTGCCGGTGAGGAATGGCAGGGTTGGCAAAGCGTCCGCGTGCCCACCAATCCGTGCTCGATGAAGATGGTGGGCACGGCGCAAGAGCGCCTTTGCCCACCCTACGAAGTCACGCTTAATCATCCAGCGGGCTGTTGACCATCCAGGGCGTGCCGAACTTGTCGATGCACATGCCGAACCCGTTGGAGAAGAAGGTCTTGCCGAACGGCATGGTCACGGTACCGCTGTCGGAAAGTTGCCGGAAGCGCACCGCGGCATCGCCGGGATTCTCGACCTGCAGCGAGACCGCGAAGCCCTGCGGCGGATTGAAATGGCCGGGAGGGGCATCGGAAGCCATCAGCACCTCGCCATCGATCGTGATCTTGGCGTGCATCACCTTCTGCTTCCACTCCGGCGGGGTGGGCATGTCGGGCGGCGCGCTTTCGTAACGTATGATCGCCTCGATCCGCGCGCCAAGCACCTTCTGGTAATAATTCAACGCTGCTTCGCAATTGCCGTTGAAGAAAATATAGGGATTGACCTGCATCGTTGTCTCCTGGGGGTTATCGATACTTTCTTGTCTGCTCCGGGATAACGTACCGGATGATGCTTCGCATCGCCAGCAGAAGGCTGCACTCCGCCCGGGACACGTTTCTTCCCCGGTTACTTCTCCGTGAGCTTCTTCAGATTGGCAAGACCGGCCTCGAAATCCCGACCGATCATGCGGTCGAGGTTCATGAACACCTGCATCACCCTGGACATGAATACGGCGGGCCCGGTCATCGTCCAGGTCAGATCGGTAGTATCGCCCTGCGGCAGCATTGTGAACTCGGCGGTGTTGTGACCTTCGAACGGCTTGAAGAAATCGAGCTTGATAACGATCTTCGAGGGCACCGCGGTTTGCAGGATTTCCATGCGGCCGGACCCGACATTCTTGTTGCCGTCCCAGGCATAGACCGCGCCCGTGCCGCTGTCGGCGCCGCTATAGGTGCGCTTCAGGTCAGGGTCCTTGTCCTCGTAAGGCGACCAGCTGCGCCATTGGCGAAAATCGTTGATCAGCGGGAATATCCTTTCCGCCGGCGCCTTGATGCGGATCGCGCGCTGCACGCGCAGCGTATCGGACTTCGTCGTGGCAAGGATCAGCACGGCGGCGATGGCGATCGCCAGCACGATGGCGACGATGGCTATGATCTCGAACATGTCAGACTCCGTAAAGACTCATGATGGACGATTCAAGTCAGCGGCGGAAGGGAAGCAGATTGCGCAGGTCCGGATCGCGCAGCCAAAGCCCGCCCCATGCCATCACGCCGAGGTAAAAGCCGAACAGCGTGTGGGAGAATAGCGGACTGTCGATCCGGACATGGGAAGCCATCGCGCCGCCGAGATAACCGGTGAGCAGGATGGCGCCGAGGATCGACGTCGGCGGCACCGAATAGAGCACGGTGCAGATGATGGTGATGATGCCGAGGCTGCGCGCCAGCGTCTCGCTGGAGCCATAGCCCATCTTGTCCATCGTTTCCGTGACGACCGGCCACGGCACCAGCTTGATGGCGCCGTCGAGCAGCAGGAACACGATGACCAGACCCGACAGAACGCCACCGGTCCAGCGCGCGGGTCTGGAAATGCCGGCGTCCCGGCCGGCTATACTTTCGGTGAAAATCGTCATTGTCGGCTCCGTCGGCAAGTGAGTGGTGAGGCTCCGTCACAAGACGAACGAGGGAAACCCAAACAGACAGGGGACAGATTATTTTTCTCATGAGCCTGCATGATCGGCAGCCGGACGCCGGCCGTGGATATATCCAGGCGGATTTGCCCCGCTTGCCGCCACCGGGAGCGCGGGTATATTACGCCGATGGCTGACAGCTCCCCCGATCTGAAAGCATTTTTAATCGCCACGCCCTTCTTTGGCGGCCTCTCGGACGCAAGCCTTGATCTATTGGTTTCCATGCTGGTCGAGCGCCGCTTCGAAGCCGGCGCCACGGTCGTGGCGGAAGGCGAACAGGGGCGCTCCATGTTCGTGGTTCACTCCGGCCAGTTGGTGGTGAGCAAGCGGCTCGATTCCGGGCGCATCATGCGGATGTCGGCGCTCGAGCCGGGGGATTTCTTCGGCGAGATGACGCTGATCGAAATGCAGAACCGCTCGGCCACCGTCGTCGCGGAAAATCCGACCGTGCTCTACGAACTCACGGCGCGCGACCTCTACAAATGCTACAAGGCCGACATCCATGCCTATGTGATGGTGATGCAGAATATCAACCGCGAACTCTGCCGGCGGCTGCGTCGCGCCGACAGCCGCATTGCCGAACTGCAAAAGCTTCACGCGGATCAATGACGCCAGGTCACCTGTATCAGTGAGCGGGCGCGACCTCCCGACAGGAGGGGTGGAATTGCCGATGCCGGCCCTGATCCACTTAAACTCATCACCTTCCAATGCGGTGACGCGCTACTTCCCCGCCTTCGCGCCGCGCGTGCTGTCGCGCATCAGGCGGTCGAGGTGCATGCGGATATGGGCCGCTTCGGCCGAGGTGTTGGCCAGCGCGATGGCGCGGTCGAAGGCGATGCGGGCTTCGTCGTTGCGTCCGAGCTGCATCAGGAACGCGCCGCGCACGCCGAAATAATGGAAATAATTCGACAGCCGCGCCGCCAGCGGTTCGATCATGTCGAGCGCGGCCTCGGGGCCCTTCACCTTGGATACCGCGACGGCGCGGTTCAACGTCACCACCGGCGACGGCTGCATGATTTCGAGCGCGCCGTACAACAGATCGATCTGGGTCCAGTCGGTATCCGCAGGCGTTTCGGCGCGGGCATGCAGAGCCGCGATCGCGGCCTGGATTTGATAGGGCCCGCTGCGGCGATGGCGCATCGCCTTGTCGATCAGCGCCAGCCCTTCCGCGATCATCTTGCCATTCCACTTCGAGCGATCCTGGTCGTCGAGCAGGATCACCGCGCCGTCCGAATCAAAGCGGGCCGCGGCGCGCGCGTGCTGCAGCAGCAACAGCGCGGTCAGCCCCATGATCTCGGGCTCGCTTTGGAACAGCCGCAGCAACAGCCGCGCCAGCCGGATCGCCTCCTCGCACAGCGGGCTGCGGATCTCGGCGGTGTCGCCACTTGCGGAATAACCTTCGTTGAAGACGAGATAGATCATCGCGGCGACCGCAGCCAGCCGTTCGGTGCGCTCGACCGCGCCCGGGGTCTCGAACGGAACATCGGCGTCCGCGACGCGCGCCTTGGCGCGGGTGATGCGCTGTTCCATCGCGGCTTCCGAGACCAGGAAGGCGCGCGCGATCTGCTTGACCGTCAGTCCCGAGACGATGCGCAACGCCAGCGCGATCTGCTGGGTCGCCGGCAGGTCGGGATGGCAGCAAATGAACAGCAGCCGCAGAATGTCGTCGCGGTAGTGCGAGCCGTCGAGCCGCTCGGCCAACTGCTCCTCGGCGTCACCGGTATCGGATATCGCGTGATCGTCCTCGGGCAGCGGTTCCTGCTTGCGGCCCCGCCTGATATCGTCGATCGCGACGTTGCGGCCGACCATGATCAGCCATGCCGCAGCGTCGCGCGGCGGACCGTTTTGCGGCCAGCTCTTCAGCGCGCGCAGGCAGGCGTTCTGAAAAGCCTCCTCGGCGGTATCGAGATTGCGGAAATAGCGCAGCAGCGCGCCGACCGCCTGGGGACGCGCCGAGGTCAGCGCGTTATCGATCCAGGCGGTATCGGTCATTTCGTGACACTCCCGGGCGTGAAATGGCCGACCGGACGGATCTCATAGGCGCCGCCGGGATTGGCCTTGCCGAGATCGCGCGCGACGTCGAGCGCCTCGTCGAGATTCTTGCAGTCGACGACATAGAAGCCGAGCAACTGCTCCTTGGTCTCGGCAAAGGGGCCGTCGAGCACGACCGGCGGATCGTCCTTGCGCAGCGTGGTCGCCGCCGTGGTCGGCAGCAGCCGCGCCACCGGGCCGAGCCGACCCTGTTTGGTCAATTTATCCTGCACCGCGGCCAGTCTGGTCATGACCGCGGCATCCTGTTCGTTGGACCAGGACCCGACCATGTCTTCGTCGTGATAGCAGAGGATGGCGTACAGCATGCGACAGGCATCTCCGTTGTTCTCTTAGAGCGGCATGATCTCATCGGAAAACCGGAGCCCACTTTTCCGGATCATGTCTAGGAACGAACGAGTATGCCCGGAGCCGACAGGGGAGCGAAAGAAATTTCAACCCTGTCCGCGATTTGTCAGGGGCCGACGATCGGCGCCGACGGCGGATAGAAATGCCGATAGGTATGGACGGCTGCCTTGGAACAAAGGCTGCACACACAGATCACGAGGAGGATATTTTTGATCGTTTTCATCGGCAGGCAGTCATCCCAAGGATAGCTGGAGGATAGCTGGAGGATCGCTGGAGGATCGCTGGAGGATCGCTGAAATCGCGGCGCATCAACGGCCATTTTGATGGCTCGAAACTAGTGGAATGGATCGACCTGTTGTGTGATAGGGGTCACGCCGCGTGGCAAGACGAAGGAAATGACGATGAAGAAGGGTGCGCTCGCTCTGCTGGTGCGTGGCGGGACTGACAATTGGGCGGCGTCGCGGTGGATGAAGCGGTTTGGCGACGTCTGCCCGGACCGCCCGATCGTGGAGATGCCGGATGCGGCGTTCGATCCGGCCGAGATCCATTATGCCGCGGTGTGGAAGCCGAAGCCGGGGCAGCTCGCCGGATTCCCAAATCTGCGCGTGATCTTCAATCTCGGCGCCGGCGTCGATGCGCTGATGGCGGATTCGTCGCTGCCCGCCGTGCCGCTGGTGCGCGTTGCGGTGAGCGACCTCACCGAACGAATGACGGAATATGTCGTGCTGCACGCGCTGATGCATCACCGGCAGGAACTTTATCTGCGCGAGAGCCAGCGGGTAAAGCGCTGGTCGCCGCAGCCGCAATGGGCGGCGGGCGCGATCACGGTCGGTATCATGGGACTGGGTGCGCTGGGCGCCCATGCCGCCGGGGTGCTCGGGCATGTCGGATTCAAGGTCGTGGGCTGGAGCCGGAGCCCGAAAGAGATCGCCGGCGTGCCATGCTTTCACGGCGAGCAGCAACTGGAAACGTTCCTGCGGCGGACCGACATCCTGGTCTGCCTGCTGCCGCTGACGGCGGATACGCAAGGTATCCTCAACCGCGCCGTGTTCGAGAAACTCAACCGCGCCAGCCCGATGGGCGCGCCGGTCCTGATCAATGCCGGCCGCGGCGCGCTGCAGAACGAGGCGGATATTCTGGGCTGCCTCGAAGACGGCACGCTGGGCGGCGCATCGCTCGACGTCTACGTCACCGAGCCACTGCCCGCGGACAGCCCGTTCTGGACCCATCCAAAGGTGGTGCTGACCCCGCACAACGCCGCCGACACCGATCCCGAGGAAATATCAAAATACGTCGCGCGCCAGATCGAACGTTTCGAGGCCGGCGGCGCGCTGGAGAATGTGGTCGATCGCGGGCGCGGATATTGATTTGGATGTCGTCCCGGCAAAGGCCGGAACGACAATTCAGCCCCGCAGCATCACGTCGATGGCGCCGTTCACGATGGCTTCGAGGTCGGCACGCGGCATCCGGGCCCGGGCACGAATTGCAATCGTGTGGATCGTCGCCGACGCGAGACTGGCCAGCGCCTGCGGATCGGCGGATGCGGCGAGCTCGCCGCGCTCCTGTGCCGTTCTGAACAGACGGGCGAAGAAACGATCCATCTCGACCAGGCCGCTGACCGCCATCGCGCGGATATCCGGATCGAACACCGCTTCCGAGGCTGCCGTCATCACCGTGAAGCAGCCGCGCGGGCCGTCCTCGCCCGACAGATACATCTCGAGCGCGATGCCATAGATGCGCTCGAGCATCGGCCGCAGCGGCATGTCGGCGGCGAACACTTCGCCCATCCGCGCGCGGGCGCGATTGCGGTAGCTCTCATAGGTCTTCTTGTAGAGTTCGCGCTTGTCGCCGAACGCGCCATAGAGGCTCGGCCGGTTCATGCCGGTGGCGGCGCTGAGATCGTCGAGCGAGGTCGCGGCAAATCCGTCCTTCCAGAACACGTCGAGCGCGCGCGCCAGCGCGACATCCGGCTCGTAAGCGCGCGGCCGGCCGCGGCGTTTTGGCGGAACGCCGCCGGACGGCGGTTCCGGCCTCGCTGCCGCCGGCTTGGCCAGCCCCGGCTTTGCCGATTTAGGCCGCGGCGCCGGCGGATTTCTTTTTTGTACCATCTTGCAAATAATCCTTGACGCTTATTTATACGAAGCGGTACATAAATCAAGTTTCAGCCGCGGGCTGTCTGAACCTCAACATCGAAACCCGGATACTCAGACCACAGGGAGATTCGACCATGGACCTTTATTTCTCGCCCCTCGCCTGCTCGATGGCAACAAGGATCGCGCTGTATGAGGCGGGCAGCCCGGCCAACTTCATCGAGGTCGATCCCAAGACCAAGCGCGTATTGAAGGACAATTCGGATTTCTATGCGGTCAATCCGCTTGGCCTCGTCCCGGTCGTCCGCACCGATGACGGCGTCACGCTGACCGAGAATGCCGCGATCCTGCAGCATGTCGCCGAGCGACTGGCCGATTCCAATATCGGCGCGAGGCCGGGCATCGAACGCTCAAAGCTGCAGCAATGGCTGTGCTTCATCGGCACCGAACTGCACAAGGGCCTGTTCACGCCGCTGCTCGGCAAGACCGTGCCGGCCGAGGTCAAGGCCTACACGCTGGAGAAATATCTGTCGCGCCTCGATTACCTCAACACATATCTGGAAGGACGTGAATTCGTGCTCGACCATTTCAGCGTGGCGGACGCCTACCTCACCACCGTGCTGAACTGGAGCATCGCCACCCCGATGATCGATTTTTCCAAATATCCGGCGGTGAAGGATTATCTCGAGCGGATGAAGAAGCGGCCGAGCGTCGCCAAGGCATTGGCCGAGGAATTCGCGCTCTACCAGGCCGAAATCGCCCGCCACAAGGCGGCGGCGTAAGGCACTATCTCATCACAGTCGTCCCGGCGAACGCCGGGACGACTGTGATCCGGTTCAGAACGGGCTTTCGCCCAGCCCCGGTACATCGGCAGGCCGCGGCCCGGGCGCGGTCCAGTGAAAGCGGCGATCTTTTTCGGCGATCGCGATGTCGTTGATGCTGGCCTCGCGGCGGCGCATCAGGCCGTGCGCATCGAATTCCCACTGCTCGTTGCCATAGGAGCGATGCCATTGTCCGGCATCGTCATGCCATTCATATTGAAAACGAACCGCGATGCGGTTGGTGTCGAACGCCCAGAGATCCTTGATCAGACGGTATTCGTGTTCCTTCGCCCATTTGCGGGTGAGGAATGCAACGATGGCATCGCGGCCCTGAAAAAACTCAGAGCGGTTGCGCCAATGGCTGTCCTCGGTATAGGCCAGCGACACACGTACGGGATCGCGCGAATTCCAGGCGTCTTCGGCCATGCGGGCCTTTTGAGCGGCGGTTTCCCGGGTGAACGGTGGCAGCGGCGGACGCGACATGATGGCCTCGGATGCTGATCAGGCCGCAAGTCTAACGCCGTGCTTCGCAGAGTCGATGGCCATCCGCCTATCGGCCGATCGTCAATCCAGATCGGCCTTCATCAACTGCCGCAGCGATTTCGGGATCGGCTTGGCGCGGCCCTCGCAGATGAAGGCAACGCGCACCTTCGCCGTGACCAGCGCTTCCGCGCCGCGCCGCACTTCCTGGCCCAGCGTGATCGAGGCGCCTTTCACCGCAATCGGCCAGGTCACCACGTCGAGCAGATCGTCCATCCGCGCCGGGCGCAGGAAATCGATCTCCATCGAGCGGACCACGAAGGCAAACCCGGGCGTCTCCGCCTGCGCCGCTTCGAACAGCGCATGCTGGTCGGCGCCCATCAGCCGCAGATGGTTGGTGCGGCCGCGCTCCATGAAGCGCAGATAATTGGCGTGATAGACGATGCCGGAAAAATCCGTGTCCTCGTAATAGACGCGGACCTGCATGTGATGGCGGCCGTTGCGGACCTCGCCGTCGATGTGGGGTAAAATCAATTGCGGCCCTCGATCGCCTCGAAAGCCATCGTTTTGCGCAAAATCCGCCTGCCGCGCAAGCGGCGCAGCGGGAACTACGCCACCGCCGGGCCCTGCCCGCCCAGGGTCACCAGCACGATCTCCGGGGGGACGCCGAGACGGAACGGCACGAAGCTGCAGCCGAGGCCGCCGGAGACGACAACGTCGCAGTTCATGCGGACATGGCCGTAGGTGAGAAGCCGCCCGGATATCGCCACCGGCGACCAGCCGAACAGGCGCACCTGACCGCCATGGGTATGGCCGGAGAGTTGCAGCGCAACCCGCGGCGGCACGCGCCTGGCGATATCGGGTTCGTGCGCCAGCAGAATAACCGGCGCGCTATCGGTGACCTTGCCGAGCGTCGCGGCGAGATCGTCGACGCCGATGCGCCGGATCGGCCTGAAGCGCCGCGCCGGCACATAAGCGAGCTGATCGCCAAGGCCTGCGAGCCAGAACGATCGGCCGTCCTTGGTCAGGCGCCTGGCGTCGTTTTCGTAGACCGGAATGCCGGCAGCCTCCAGCGCGCGGCGGGCGACGGTGTGGCCCTTGCCTTCGCGCTGTACTTCCTTGTCTTCCCACCAGTCGTGATTGCCGAGAATGGCATGCACGCCGAGCGGCGCCTTCAGCCCGGCCAGCACCGGCGCCCATTCACCGGCCGGAATGAAGCGCGTCACCTTGCGGTGCCCGGCGACATAGTCGCCGAGCATGACGATGACGTCGGCGTCCAGCGCGTTGGTTCGTTCGACGATCCCGTGAATGCGATCGAGCGACATCCAGGGATCGCAGGCATGAAGATCCGTGATGACGGCGATCTTGAGCTTGAAATCGGCCGGCCATTGCGGCGGCAACAGATTGTACCGCGTGACGCGAAGCTGCAGCGCGGGTTCAGCGAACCCGTATGCCGTGGTGGTGACGCCGAGCGCGCCCAGGCCACCCAGGAATTTAAGGAGATGTCGGCGTGTGATCATGGCTTGCTGGTTCGTGATGCATCGCGAACATGGCCGGCCATTGGAGCGGAATTGGGGTGCGTTTGTGCAGTTCGTCAGCAGTTCGAAGGCATCAATCGTCGCTGTCGGTGTTGCCGAACAATCCGAATTGCGCCGGATCGCGTGCAGGCTCGGCGAGGCCGAGATGCCTGAAGGCGTGCGAGGTCAACAGCCGGCCGCGCGGGGTGCGCTGCAGGTAGCCGCACTGGATCAGGAACGGCTCGATGATGTCCTCGATCGCATCGCGCGGCTCCGACAACGCAGCGGCCATGGTTTCGACGCCGACCGGACCGCCGCCGTAATTCAGCGCGATGGTCGAGAGATAGCGCCGGTCCATCGCGTCGAGGCCGGCAGCGTCGACCTCGAGCGCGCTTAGCGCGTGGTCGGCGATGGCGCGGTCGATCGAACTGGCGTCCGCGGCGGACGCAAAGTCGCGCACCCGGCGCAACAGCCGGCCGGCGATACGCGGCGTGCCGCGGGCGCGGCGTGCGATCTCGTTGGCCCCGTCGGGCGTCATGCCGATGTTGAGGACGCGGGCGCCGCGGGTGACGATCTTCTCCAGCTCTTCCTCGGTGTAGAAATTCAGCCGCACCGGAATGCCAAAGCGGTCGCGTAGCGGATTGGTGAGCAGGCCCGCGCGCGTCGTGGCGCCAACCAGCGTGAACTTTGCGAGCTCGATCTTGACCGAACGCGCCGCGGGCCCCTCGCCGATGATGAGGTCGAGCTGGAAATCCTCCATCGCGGGATAGAGCACTTCCTCGACCGCCGGGCTGAGCCGGTGGATTTCGTCGATGAACAGGACGTCGCGCTCTTCGAGATTGGTCAGCAGCGCCGCAAGATCGCCGGCCTTGGCGATCACCGGCCCGGAGGTGGCCCGGAAACCGACGCCGAGCTCGCGCGCCACGATCTGCGCCAGCGTGGTCTTGCCGAGGCCGGGAGGACCGACGAACAGCACGTGATCCAGCGCCTCGCCGCGCTTGCGCGCCGCCTCGATGAAGATCGACAGGTTTTTCCGCGCCTGCGCCTGGCCGACGAATTCCGACAACAATTGCGGGCGTAGCGCGGTGTCGCCGACATCGTCGCTGCGGCGCTCGGGGGTGACGATGCGGGAGGGCGTGTTCACTTAGCCAACTCCTTCAACCCCAGCCGGATCAACTGCGCCGTCTCCGCATTTTCCCCTGCGCTGCGCGAGGCGGAGGCGATGGCGGCGGCGGCCTGCGGCTGGCCGTAGCCGAGATTGACCAGCGCCGAGATCGCGTCCGTGACCGGGCGCGGCGCGCGGTCATTGTCGATGGCGCCGGACAGATGCACCAGCGCCGGATCGACATTCGCAAACGCCGGCGCCTTGTCCTTCAATTCGGTGACGATGCGCTCGGCCACTTTCGGCCCGACGCCCGGCGTGCGCGTCACCGCGGCCTTGTCGCGCAGCGCAATGGCGTTGGCGAGTTCGGCCGGCGGCAGGGTGGAGAGCACCGCCAGCGCCACCTTGGCGCCGACGCCCTGCACGGTCTGCAGCAGGCGGAACCACTCGCGCTCGATATCGCTGCGAAAGCCGAACAGCTTGATCTGGTCCTCGCGCACATAGGTCTCGATCGACAGCACCGCGGCCTCGCCGGGCGCAGGCAGCGCCTGCAGCGTGCGCGACGAGCAATGCACCTGATAGCCGACGCCGCCGACATCGAGGATCACGTAATCCTCGCCGTAGCTGTCGATCAGGCCCTTCAATTTGCCGATCATCGCCGCGTCCCAACAGTCGATGGGCTCCCCTCCCCCTTGCGGGGAGGGGTTGGGGAAGGGGGTCCACACGGGCAGACTAACTCGGAGCCACCCCTCTCCCCAACCCTCCCCCGCAAGGGGGGAGGGAGCCTGACGAGCGCGCCCACCTCACTCCGCAGCCTGACCCCAATCATAGGCCCGCCACCTTCAGCCGCAGCGCCGTGCCGGCGCGGTGATGCGCGTGCGTGATCGCGATCGCCAGCGCGTCGGCGGCGTCGGCGGATTTCGGTTCGGCCTTCGGCAACAGGATTTTCAGCATCACCGCGATCTGGTTCTTGTCGGCATGGCCGGCGCCGACCACGGTCTTCTTGACCTGGTTGGGCGCGTATTCGGCAACCGATATGCCGAACATCGCGGGCGACAGCATGGCGACGCCGCGGGCCTGGCCGAGTTTCAGCGTCGCAACGCCGTCCTTGTTCACAAAAGTCTGCTCGACCGCGGCCTCCATCGGCCTAAAATCGCCGAGCACGGCGGCGAGCCCTTCATGGATCGCGAGCAGCCGGCTCGCCAGCGGCAGATGGTCCGGCGGCTCCACCGAGCCGCAGCCGATGAAGACGAGGCGGTTGCCCTCGGTCTCGATCACGCCCCAGCCGGTGCGGCGCAGGCCGGGGTCGATGCCGATGATCCGGACGGGTTGGCGAATCGGGGGAGATGTCATGGCCTGTGATAACGCCAGACCATCGTGAACGAAACATAAAGAGAACGGTTTCCCCTGCCCGTGACGACAACCGAACGTGGAGCCGCGTCGCGGAGCCCGGCCCTACCCGCCCATCTTCGCCATCAGCGCGTCGGAGACCTCGAAATTGGCGTAGACGTTCTGCACGTCGTCATGCTCGTTCAGATGGTCGATCAGCTTGAGCAGCTTCTCGCCGGTCTCGTCATCGACCGGTACGGTGTTTTGCGGCTTCCAGGTCAGCGCCGCCTTGCGGGCCTCGCCGAATTTCGCTTCCAGCGCCTTGGCAACCTCGCGAAAGGTTTCCTGCGAGGCGTAAACCTCATGGCCATTCTCGCTCGAAATCACATCGTCGGCGCCGGCCTCGATCGCCGCATCCAGCATGGCGTCGTCGGAGGCGACCTTGGCGTCGTATTCGATGATGCCGGTGCGATCGAACATGAAGGAAACCGAGCCGGTTTCACCGAGATTGCCGCCGGATTTGGTAAAATAGGAACGGATGTCGGAGGCGGCGCGGTTGCGGTTGTCGGTCAGCGCCTCGACGATCACGGCGACACCGCCGGGGCCGTAGCCCTCGTAGCGGATCTCGTCGTAATTCTCGCCTTCGCCGCCGCTTGCCTTCTTCACGGCGCGCTCGATCGAATCCTTCGACATGTTCTCCTGGCGGGCGGAAATGATCGCCGCACGCAACCGGGCGTTCATCGCCGGATCGGGCTGCCCCATCTTGGCCGCGACCGTGATTTCGCGCGCCAGCTTGCCGAACAGTTTCGACTTCTGGGCGTCCTGCCGGCCCTTGCGGTGCATGATGTTCTTGAATTGGGAATGGCCGGCCATGCGAGGTCTCTTGGATTCGTTCGGGAGCGATTTGGGATGAAAACGCGGCCTTATAGGCCGGTATCCGGGCAAAATCAAAAGATACGCGACCGCTCTGGTACTTAAGTAGTGCCCGTATGCCGGAATATGAGGCAGTTGTTAACCATGACTTCATGCCCGGATGAGAGGATGTGCGCCACATTCTCAACTTTCAAGAGATGCCATGGCCTTCGGTTTGTTTCGCAAGCGAGTGCCGGAAGCGACCGCGCCTGCCGTCGAGCCCAACGATCCGGCGGCGGTTGCGGCAGCGGCTTTGGGCGCGACGGACACGCCGGAAAGCGATTCAGCCAAGGAAATCCTCGAACTGCTGGAACTCGAACTTGGCGGCATGATCCGCCAGCTCGAGCGCGCGGCCAGTTCGGTCGCCGGCGGCGCCGAAGCGACCGCGGCGACGCTGGTCACCATCCGCCAGCGTACCGATGCGCTGACCGGCCGCACCACCGCGGCCCAGACCACCGCGAGCGCGTTCTCGCAGGCCGCCGACAAATTCACCCATTCGGCGCAGGGCATCGGCGAGCAGGTGCGCGACGCAGGCAAGCTCGCCGACCAGGCCAGCGAGGCCGCCCGCGAAGCCAGTGCCAATGTCGACCGGCTGCGGGAGTCCTCGGCCGCCATCGGCAATGTCGTCAATCTGATCGCGCAGATCGCGCGGCAGACCACGCTATTGGCGCTGAACTCCACCATCGAGGCCGCGCGCGCCGGCGAGGCCGGTCGCGGTTTTGCCGTCGTCGCCACCGAGGTGAAGGCGCTGGCGGTGCAGACCCAGAACGCCACCGAGGAAATCACCAGGAAGATCGAGGCGCTGCAGCGCGACGCCGCCGGCTCGGTGGATGCCGTGCATCGCATTACGCAGGCGATCGAACTGATCCGGCCGGTGTTCGACAACGTCAATGGCGCGGTCGCCGAGCAAAGCCAGACCACCGGCGAAATGTCCGAGAATGCCGCCTCCGCATCGCACTTCATCGTCTCGGTCGGCGACAGCGCGAGCGAGATCGACGTCGCCACCAAGCAGGCGGAAGCGCATGGCGAAAGCGTCGCGCAAGCGGGCCGGGCCGTCACGACATTCGCGCACAAACTCAAATCGCGCTGCGCGGTGCTGCTGCGCCAGAGCGAGCGCCAGGCTAGCGGCAAGCAGGAAAAGTTGCCCTGCAGCCTCAGAATCGAAATCCAGACTCCGCGCGGCCCGATCGCAGCACCGGTCTACGAGATTTCCATCGACCGCATTCTGATCAGCGGCGCCGAGGCCGACAAGCTGACGCCGAACCAAAGCCTCGCCGCCACGCTGCAAGACATCGGCGCCTGCAAGATTCGCATCGGCGAGCGCTCCAAGGCCGGCACTGAGGCGCAGTTCGAGCGGCCGGACGCTCGCCTGCGCGAGGCGATCGAAGACAAATTGTGGGCGATCCACGACGAGAACACCGAATTCGTCACCCGCGCCATGGAAGCGGGCGCGACGCTGACGAAAATTTTCGAGAACGGCATCGCCAGCGGCGCGATCTCGATCGAAGACATGTTCGACACCGACTATGTCGAAATACCGGGCAGCAATCCGGTGCAGTATCGCACCAAAATTCTGGACTGGGCGGAGCGGGCGCTGCCGCCGTTCCAGGAAGCCTTCCTTGCCACCGACAAGCGCATGGCGTTCTGCGCCATGATCGATCAGAACGGCTATCTGCCGGTTCATAACAAGATCTATTCGCATCCGCAGCGCCCGGGCGACGTCACCTGGAACACCGCCAACAGCCGCAACCGCCGCATCTTCAACGATCCCGCGGGCCTCGCCGCCGGCCGCAACCAGCGCGCCTATCTGGTGCAGAGCTACGCCCGCGACATGGGCAATGGCAACCTGGTGATGATGCGCGAGATCGACGTGCCGATCCGCGTCCGGGGCCGCCATTGGGGCGGCTTCCGCACGGCCTACAAGCTGTAAACGCCGGACGAATCCAGACCGCAGATCTGTCTTCCGACACACCGCCCGTGCCTGTCACACCCCTGACACGCTCATTTGAAAATAACGGACACGCTATTTCCATTTCCCCGGCGGAGCACGGCGATGACCGAAAAACCAGTCAATGGCGCACGATCGATCCATGATCGCATCCACGCGGAAATGATCGACAGCTTCGACGAAGAGTTGGAGCTCGAGATCGACGACGAGCGTCTCGACGCGCTGACCAATGAATTCGAGGGCCATACATCCGAGGAAACCGTCGACCGCAGGCTTTATTTCAAGGAGCTGTTCCGCCTGCAGGGCGAACTGGTAAAGCTGCAGAGCTGGGTGCAGCACCAGAAGCTGAAGGTGGTCGTGATCTTCGAGGGACGCGATTCAGCCGGCAAGGGCGGCGTCATCAAGCGCATCACGCAGCGCCTGAACCCGCGGGTCTGCCGCGTCGCGGCGCTACCGGCGCCGAACGAGCGCGAGCGCACGCAATGGTACTTCCAGCGTTACGTCTCGCATCTGCCGGCCGGCGGCGAAATCGTGCTGTTCGACCGCAGTTGGTACAACCGCGCCGGCGTCGAGCGCGTCATGGGATTTTGCACCGAAGCCGACGTCGAGGAGTTCTTCCGCTCGGTGCCGGAATTCGAGCGCATGCTGGTGCGCTCCGGCATCGTCCTCATCAAATACTGGTTCTCGATCACCGACGAGGAGCAGCATCTGCGCTTCACGATGCGGATCCACGATCCCCTCAAGCAATGGAAGCTGAGCCCGATGGACGTGCAGGCGCGCAGCCGCTGGGAGCAGTACACCAAGGCCAAGGAAGCGATGCTGGAACGCACCCATATTGCGGAAGCGCCGTGGCACGTCGTCCAGGCCGTCGACAAGAAGAAGGCGCGGCTGAACTGCATCGCGCATCTGCTGGAACAGATTCCCTACAGCGAGGTCCCGCACGCCCCCGTGATCCTGCCGCCGCGCGTGCGCAATCCGGATTACCACCGCGGCCCGGTTCCGCCGGAATTGTACGTGCCGGAGCGCTACTGAGCGCCTGAGGGGGTCAATCCGGCACCCCCGCGTCGCGCAACGCGGCGGCGATTTCGGCTCGCCGCTCCGGCCAGCGAACCGGGAAGGTCTCGCTGACATGGGAGGTGCGAAAGCCCGGCTGCAGTTTCAACACCCGGCTGACCGCCTTGTTGGCCTCTTCGTTGCGTCCGCAACGCACGGCGTTGATGGCAAAAGCCAGCAGCGAATGCGCGTTGGCATCGAACTGCATCGATTTCTCCGCAGCCTGACATCCTTCCTCGTGACGGCCGAGACGGAAGTAGGCATGCGACGAGCCGTTCCAGGCGCTCAATCGCAGGGGATCCAGCGGGCTCAGCCGGATCATACGCCCAAAACTCTCGATCGCGCGTTCGGCCTCGTCGCACAGCAGGAAAACGAAGCCGCGTGAATACCAGGCCATGGCAAGGTTGGGGTTGAGCGCGACCGCCTCCTCCACCATGGCGACGCCACGCTCATACTCGTGTCCGATATAGGTCAGGACGTGACCTGCGGTTGCCAGCACATACGGATCCTCATCGGCCAGCCGCGCCGCCAGCCGGGCGTGGCGGATGGCCTCGGCGCGGTCCTCGGCCTTGAGCGGCATGCCATAGATCGCCTGCCGCGCCATCCACGACCAGGCCACCATGGCATGCGCTGCGCCGTAGTCCGGGTCCCGTTCGATCGCCTTCCTGAAGAACCCGAATGCTTCCTGTACCGAAGAGCGGTGATGCAGCGCCGACGCGCCGCGCAGATAATGGTCATAGCTGTCGAGCTTATCGGTCGGCTTGTGCCGGATACGTTCGAATTCGGCCTGCTCGAGCCGCGGCGCGATCAGGGTGACGACGCTGGTCGCCACCTGGTCCTGCAGACCGAACACATCTTCAAGACCGCCTTCGAAACGATCGGCCCATATATGCGTGCCGCTCGTGGCCTCGATCAGCTGGCCGCTGATGCGGACCCGGTTGCCGGATTTGCGCACGCTGCCTTCCAGCACGTAGCGCACGCCGAGTTCGCGGCCGATCTGCTTGATATCGACGGATTTGCCCTTGTAGGTGAAGGTCGAATTGCGCGCGATCACAAACAGCGACTTGAACCGCGACAGCGCGGTGATGATCTCCTCGACCATGCCATCGGCGAAATATTCCTGCTCGGGATCGCCGCTCATGTTGATGAACGGCAACACCGCGATCGACGGCATATCGGGGGGCGCGACCGGGCGGTCGGACGATGCAGACCCGTTCGCCGGTGCGGAACCGGAAAGCTCTTGCGCCGCTTCGCCGCCGATCCGGATCCGCCATGCCCGCATCATCTCGGCGATGTTCTTCAGGGTCTGCGCCCCGAGATCGTCGAACACGAAATCGACCTTGCCGCGTATTTGCCGGTGCGCGTCATCGGAGATGCAGATGCCGCCGGGTTCGGCGAGCTTTTCCAGGCGGGCTGCGATGTTGACGCCGTCACCGAAAAGATCGTCCTCATCGATCATGACGTCGCCGAGGTGAATGCCGATGCGGAATTCGATCCGCTCATGTTCCGGTACAGGGGCGTTTCGCACGGCCATGCCGCGCTGGACCTCGACCGCGCACTGCGCCGCCTCGACGGCGCTGGGGAATTCGAGCAGCATTTCGTCGCTGACGGTCTTGACGATGCGGCCGCGATGCGCAGTGACGGCGGGAAGGATCAAGGTCCGCCTGGCGCTCTTCAGGTCGGCCAATGTCCGCTCGTCATTGAGGTGCATCAGGCGGCCATAGGCGGGGACATCCGCTGCCACCACCGCCGCCAACCGCCGTTCCAAGCGCTCGCTGGCCACAAATCCCCCTCGATTTGATTGGTTGCCTCTGCCGCCATCAAAGCATGACAAAGTGTCGCAGGCTAGCTTGTCCAGAACCCCGGCACCGCCGGCTCCAGCCTGCCCCCGGCCCGCACCGGGGCGATTTTGAGCGCCAGCCCGGTCGCATCGTCGGTTTCGACCGCGACGCCGCTGAGTGTCGCGACCCCGAACGCCGGCTCGAAGCGGCCCGAGGGAATGCCGGTGACGAAACGGTGCAGCGGCTCTTCCTTCTGCATGCCGATGATCGAATCATAATCGCCGGTCATGCCGGCATCGCTCATATAGGCGGTGCCGCCGGGCAGCACCTGGTGATCGGCGGTCGGTACATGGGTGTGGGTGCCGACCACGAGGCTGACGCGGCCGTCGCAGAAAAATCCCATGCCCTGCTTCTCGCTGGTCGCCTCGCCATGGAAATCGACCACGATGGCGTCGGCGGCCTCGCGCAGCGGACAGGCGTCGAGCTCCTTGCCGATGGCGTGGAAGGGATCGTTGAGCGGCTCCATGAAGACGCGGCCCATCGCGTTGATGACCAGCGCGCGCTTGCCGTTCTTGGTGTCGATCAGCGCCGCCCCCCTGCCCGGCGTATGGCGCGGAAAGTTCAGCGGGCGGATCAGTCGCGGCGCGCGCTCGATGAACACCAGCGCCTCCTTCTGATTCCAGGCGTGGTTGCCGAGCGTGATGGCATCCGCGCCGGCGTCGAGAAAATCCTGATAGATCGCCTCGGTGATGCCAAAACCGCCGGCCGAATTCTCGCCATTGACGATGACGAGATCGAGCGACCAGTCCTTGACCATGCCGGGGAGATGCTCGGAAATGGCGGTGCGGCCGGTCTTGCCGACGACGTCACCGATGAAGAGGATACGCAAAATTTCAGCTCCGGAAATCGAACACTTTCTTTTCCGTTAGCACATAATCCAGCGCCACGTCGTGCGGCAGCGCCGGAACCGCCTTTATTTGCTGCACGGCAAACGCGATGCCGACGGCGGTAATGGCCTTCACCTTGCGCAGATGTTCCAGCGTGAAATCGTAGTGCCCGGCGCCGTAGCCGATCCTGTGCCCGAGGGGATCGAATGCCGCCAGCGGCACCAGCATGATGTCGGGAATGAGCTCGGCGGCGGCCGGCGACGGTTCGGGAATGCCGAGCGGCCCGAGCATCAGCCGGTCGCTAACGGACCAGGCCCGGAACGCCAGCGACTTGCCGCGCGCCATCACCGCCGGCAGCGCCAGCCGGGCGCCCGCTTCGGCGAGCTTGCGCATCAGGGGCGCCGGATCGATCTCGTTGCGGATCGGCGAATAGCCCGAGACCACCGTGCCAGGGGCAATCTCGAACGGCAGGCCGCGTCTGGCGAGGGCCTGTGCCGCGGCGGTACGTTGCTCGTCGCTCAATGCATCGCGCTTTGCCAGCGCGGCAGCGCGAAGGTCTGCTTTCGAAGCACTTGCCGTCATGCAGCGTTCTGTTCCGCCGAACATCGCCCGTGAGGACGGGCGAAGCGAAAGTTGCAGGGGCCGTTCGTATCCAGATGGCGAAGCCGATCGGGCGTTAGGCTCGACTCGGAATCAAAGTAATCGACAGCAACAAAAGTGCGAAGCCGCAGAGGCCGTTGAAGCACTCGATCCCGGAGCACCTACGAAAGTAGGTGGGCACCATATGACCGGATCCACGGACCCGGCCAGGGACAGTTCCCTGAAGGATCGATAAGGCCCCGGGGATATATGGCTCCTGACGCGCGACGCAGCTTCGCCCGGCTAATGTAGGGGCTAACAGGCCAATGCGCCAGCGCTAACGTCGGCACCTGTGAATAGCAGTCGGGTAGATTTACTTGATCCGCCCCAGCACGCTTGAACGTTCAGCGCTGCTGGGCCGCCGCATCCGTCCATATTGTGCCCAGCCTGACGCAAGTCGAATCGGATGGTCCAGGTGTCAGCTGCCCCTATCGCACGAGCGTGCCGCGCTGCTCCCATGGTCCCGGATTGAGAACCGCGCTGGTGACTTTGCCTGCGGTGTCTCTGACGAAAGCGATCCGCGTATGATCGCCGCTCTCGACCTGGAATTCATCCTTTGAGCGGACCGCTACCGATATCGGCTGGCCCCTGTCGAAATCGAGGATCGACCAGGTGCCGGTCGCTTCAACCACCAGCTTGTCGTCCGCGACACGGACCTGGAGCTCGGCACTGTGCGACGGCGCCGCTTCCCGGGCAAAAGCGATCACGAGTGGATCGGTCTGCTGCTGACGGATGATCTTGAGCTTGACTGGGGCGTTGAACGGACCCGAAATCCATCGAAAAGCTGCTTCCAGGCCCAGGCCCTTGATCGACCGGTCGTCGATCGCGGTGATGAGATCTCCCACCATCACTCCGGCTCTCGCAGCGGGACCTCCATTGGCGGGTTTGACCACTCTCAGGCCGTCCGTTTCCGCGACAACGGACTCAAGTCCAGTCCAGCCGTTACCGTCGATGAGAAGCGAGGTCTGCTTGTCCAATGCGCTGGCGGATCCGCCAAAATCGTAGCGTCCGGCATATTCCGTGAGCTCGCGTGGATTCAATTGCGTTGACGCGGTGGGTGCGGCGACTTCCGGAACCTTTAACGCCGCATAGGGCAGACGGCGGATCGCGTTGAAATAGAATCCGTTTACGCTGTGCTGCGGTCGCTGCATCATCATAACAAGGATCAGCTTCTGGACCGGGTCGACCGAGAAGAACGTACCCCAGCTTCCCTGCCAGTTGTAGCTGCCGACCGCGCCCGGAATCCAACTGAAATCCGGGTTGGTGCGAACCGCGAAGCCGAGCCCCCACCCCGTCCCAAACGCGGGTCCAGCTTCGTGTCCCGCGAGGTGCATGTCCGATGGCAGCGAATTTATCGTCATCAGCCGGACCGTTTCCGGCTTCAGGATACGCGCGCCATCGAGTTCGCCGCCGTTGAGCAGCATCTGGCAGAAGCGCAGGAAGTCCGGGACCGTGGAGACGATCCCGCCACCACCCGAAAAGAACGTTTGCGGCTTAGCGACGTCTCCATCCGTCAGCGGTGCGGGCAGCGCGCCCGGCACGGCTACGAGACGGGCGAGTTTATCCTCCGGCACGTGGAATCCGGTATCGACCATATGCAGCGGCGCGAACACGCGGCTTTGCAGAAACTGGTCGAATGGCCGGCCCGATACGACTTCGATAACACGGCCGAGAACATCGTAGCCCAAGGAATATTCCCAGACTTCGCCCGGCTGGTGCACGAGCGGAAGCGTGCCGACGCTCGCGACAAAGGGCGCGATCGTCTTGTCGCGTCGGAACGGCGCCTTGATGCCGTAAAGCGCATGTATCGCCGCATTGCCGAATCCGGGATCGGCATAGTCTGGGCTTGCGTAGACGAGGCCGGACGTGTTGCGCAGGAGATCACGGATGGTCATTGCGCGCCTGGCCGGTTCGAGCTCCAGGAGGATCGGGTCCCCCGTCACCGGATGTTTCTTGACGACTTGCATATCCCTCAGCTCCGGCAAATATTTCGCCACGGGAGCATCAAGCTCGAGCTTGCCTTCATCGACCAACATCATGGTCGCGACGCTGGTGATCTGCTTGGACATCGAGCCGATGCGAAAGATCGAATCCGGCCGCATCGGAATTTTCTTGTCGTGGTCCGCAAAGCCGGTGGGCTGCAAATAGGCGAGCTTTCCGCCCCGGGCGATCGCCACGACAAAGCCGGAGGGATCGCCGTTTTTGGTCTGCGCCTCGAACCAGGAGGTCATGCGCGCCAATCGCCGCGCCGAAAAGCCTGTCACGTCGGGGTCGCCGACAGTCTGCAAATCGTCGGCCAGCGCCGCACCCGCCAGGCAGAGCGCCAGCGCCGCCATGAATGATGCCTGGATGAATTTCATGGGGAGGCCCTTCAGACGATTCCAAACTGCGATTCCAGAGGAGCCTGCCCGATATTTCTGGTTCCCTCTCGCCAAATTCTAAAATTCGATTGGCCAATTTCTTAAGCTGGCTTGTCGTTTCCTGAAACGGCGTGCGCCTTTGGCGACATCGATGCCTTCTTCGCCACGGCAAGACGCCGGAATTCGGTCGGGGTCACTTCGGTGGCTGCCTTGAAGGCGCGGTTGAACGTCCCGATCGATTGGAATCCGGTGTCCATGGCGATGGTCAACACCGGCACTTCCATCTGTTCGGGGTCGACCAAGGCGGCCTTGGCTTCCTCGATCCGGTAGCGATTGAGGAACGCATTGAAGTTGCGGTGCCCGAGACCCTCATTGATGAGCTGCCGCAGCCGGTATTCCGGTACACCAAGCTCGGTGGACAGCGCGCCGATGGTCAACCCCTCGCGCCGATAGGCGCGTTCGACGACCATCAGCTGCTCGAGCCGGCGCAACAACGCCGGTTCGATGACGTGCTTGTCATCCACGCCCGTCGGAGGTGTTTCGCCGAAGATTGCGGCTGCCGCCGGGAGCGCCCTGGCGCTTTCCGGCGTTCCGGTGGCCTGCAGGACACTCCATGCACTGAGGCCTAGCAGCACGCACATGACGAAGGCGTTGGCGATACTCGCGACCGACGCTTGAGAGGGGTGTGGCGGCGGAGAAAAATGCTGGAAAACGCCAAGGGCGATATAGGCCGACGTTCCGATCAGGACCGCCAGCCGCAGCCGCCGCCGACCTTCCACCATGTCGGCCCGCCATGTCGCCAGCGTCTGCACCGCGGCCAACAAGGCCAGGCCAAGAGACCCGACTTGCACCGCACGGTCGAGCGCCTGTCCGGGCACGGGCCAATCGACGAAGCCGCCGGCGACAAGCTGTTCAATGCCGACCGGCGCCGCCCACAAGACGCCGTGCCAGGGCCGGAGCACGAAGTCGTCATCGAAGCCCGCACGCGCCCAAAGCCAGAAGATGACCGCGCCGCCGGAGGCGAACGCCAGCAGTACCAGGCTCCACCATGGCCACCTCGGAAAATTCGGCGCCGAGCAGATCACGGACGCGGCGGCGGCGACCGCCAGCGCGGCTCCGAGGAGCGCGACCGTGCTGTCCCGGCGATCCCGCAGCGCCACGGCCGCGAACAGTAACGACAACCCGACCGCCGCGCCGCGAAGGCCGAGATCGATCGACAAGAGACCGCTGCTGCCCGAGATGCTGCCCAAACTGCGAACACTCCCGATGGCTTAGCCGATGCTGCGCCGACGCCCTCGCCCGATCCACGAGCGACTGTTACCGAACATGTCGCACATCATCGTTCGATCCGCCAACCGTTCGATCGTCGGCATGCTTCGCGCAACCAACTGGAACGGGCATGCGAATGAAGGGATGCGGGCGATACGAATCCGTTACGGGAACCGTATCAACCGATCGCGATGCCGCCGCCGATGGTGCGGTTGAGCATCTGCGTGGTCTTCTCGATACGGTCGGCGGCGGCATTGAGTGCGTTGGCGACCGCGGTCTGGGTCGATCGGGCGCGATCGGTGGCCGCGATGCGCACATTGCGCAGGGCGTCGAGCTCTTCCTCGAGCGCGCGGATGCGATGATTGGCATCGAGCAGTTCGTCGCACACGGTCAGCGCCGCCATCACCGTGAGGCGTGAATCGCCGATCTCGCCGAACTTGCCGCGCAGCGATTCGACGCGCGCTTCCAGACTCTCGGCGAGCTTGAGCAGCCGCGCCTCCTGCCCTTCCTCGCAGGCCATCCGGTACTGCCGGCCGTTGATGGTGACGTTGATGTGGCTCATGAGCTTTCTCCGGCAGCGAGCACGGCGCGGATGGTGCCGATCGCGGCGTCGAGTTTCTCCGATATCTCGCGGTTGGTGCGCTCCAGCCGCCGCGTCTTCACCAGCGAGCCGTCGAGTTCGTCGGCGAGGCGCGAGCGGTCGGCGCCGAGTGCCTGGATCCGGCTCGCCAGCTCGTTTTCGTCGCGGTCCGCATCGCGCCGCCGTTCGGCCGCAGCCTCCAGCGCGTCGAGCGCCGCCATCAGCCGCCGCGTCGCGGCGTCCACATCGGCGAAGACTGGCTCGGGGTTGCCGGCCCCGTTGGCGGGACGATCGCTCATGAGAGACAGCGCGGACCTTCGGTTAAGCCCGCCGCACAGCAAAATCTGCGGTTCGGCAAGCGGTTAGGCCATTAAATTTACGTGGCAAGCGAGGACAGCGCAACGCCCGCGCGAAGCTATGCACTGCTAAGCAACCTTTCACACCGGAAGTGCGTTTCCTTAGCCTTGGACTCGGGGAATTGAGGTGCTAATCACCCCTTACTCCCGTAGCCAAAACCCTCGTATTGCGGCCTTGCCCGCGACGCACCCGCAACCAAGCACCTCATTTCAGGCGGATTTTCATCATGACGCAGGTCGATCATTCCCGTATGGCCAATGCGATCCGTGGCCTTGCCATGGATGCCGTCGAGAAGGCGAAATCCGGCCATCCCGGCCTGCCGATGGGTGCGGCCGACGTCGCGACCGTGCTGTTCACGCAGTTCCTGAAATTCGACGCCGCCGCGCCCAACTGGCCGGACCGCGACCGTTTCGTGCTCTCGGCCGGGCATGGCTCGATGCTGCTCTATGCGTTGCTGTACCTCACCGGCAACAAAGACATGACGCTCGACCAGATCAAGAATTTCCGTCAGCTCGGTTCGCTGACGCCGGGTCATCCCGAGAACTTCCACACCAAGGGCATCGAGACCACCACCGGCCCGCTCGGCCAGGGCATCGCGACGTCGGTCGGCATGGCGCTGGCGGAAAAGATGCTCAGCGCCGAGTTCGGCAAGAAGGTGGTCGGCCATCACACCTATGTGCTCGCTTCCGACGGCGACCTGATGGAGGGCGTATCGCAGGAAGCGATCGCGATGGCCGGGCACTGGAAGCTCAATAAGCTGATCGTGCTGTATGACGACAACGGCATCTCGATCGACGGCCCGACCTCGATCGCCGATTCGGTCGACCAGGTGAAGCGCTTCAAGTCGGCCGGCTGGGCCGCCGAACGGATCGATGGCCATGATCCGAAGGCGATCGCAGCGGCGATCACGCGGGCGCAGAAATCCAACAAGCCGTCGCTGATCGCCTGCAAGACCACCATCGGCTTCGGCGCACCGACCCGCGCCGGCACCGCCAAAGCCCATGGCGAAGCGCTCGGGGCCGAGGAATTGAAGGGCGCCAAGGAAAAGCTCGGCATCTCGCTGGAAGCCTTTTCGGTGCCCGACGATGTCCTGAAGGCGTGGCGCGCCGCCGGCAGCCGCGGCGCCGCCGCGCGCCAGGAATGGGAAGCCGTGTTCGGCGAATTGGGTCCGCGCAAGCGCGCCGAATTCGAGCGCCGGCTGCGCCATGAGCGGCCGGCCTCGCTCGCCAAGGCGCTGCGCGATCACAAAAAGAAGCTGCTGGAGACGCCGCAGAACATCGCGACCCGCAAATCGTCGGAATCGGCGATCGAGGCGATTGCCGGCGCGATGCCGATGGAATTCCTCGCCGGCTCGGCCGACCTCACCGGCTCCAACAACAACAAGGCGAAATCGGCGACCGCGTTTTCCGCCAAGACGCCGAAGGGCCGCTTCATCCATTACGGCATCCGCGAGCACGGCATGGCCGCGGCGATGAACGGCATCTTCCTGCATGGCGGCTTTGCCCCGAACGGCGCCACCTTCCTGGTGTTCACCGATTACGCACGGCCGGCGATGCGGCTTGCCGCGCTGATGGGCGCCGGCGTCGTCTATGTCATGACCCATGATTCGATCGGGCTTGGCGAAGACGGACCGACGCATCAGCCGGTCGAGCATCTGGCGGCATTGCGCGCCATGCCCAACATGCGGGTGTTCCGGCCCTGCGACGCCATTGAAGTTACCGAATGCTGGGAGCTTGCGCTCAACCGCATCGATGGCCCGACCGTGCTGGCGCTGACCCGCCAGAACCTGCCGCAATTGCGCACCACGGCCCCGAACGACAACCCCTGCAGCCATGGCGCCTATGAGCTGGTCGCAGCGCAGGGCGAGGCCAAGGTGTCGCTGTTCGCCTCCGGCTCCGAGGTCGAGATCGCGGTCGCCGCCCAGAAGCAGCTTGCCGAACGCGGCATCGCGTCGCGGGTGGTTTCGGTGCCCTCGCTCGAATTGCTGCTGGCGCAGCCGGCGGACCGCCGCAAGGCGGTGATCGGCAACGCCCCGGTCAAGATCGCGATCGAGGCCGCCGTGCGCTGGGGCTGGGATGCCGTGATCGGCCAGGATGGTGAATTCATAGGCATGCACGGTTTCGGTGCCAGTGCGCCCGCCAAGGACCTTTACAAGCACTTCGGAATTACCGCTGAGGCTGCGGTTAACGCTGCCCTGAAACGCTTGGGGTGACGGTTGAGATTGCCGGAAAAAGGGTCTACCTAAATCCTCATCTTGACCGTTCTCGCCCGGCCGAACCGGGCGATCCGCCGTAAGCACCGCCGTGGAACCATTCCACGGGGGTCGCGCCAGCTATTTAGGGAGAAACCAGCATGGCAGTCCGCGTCGCAATCAACGGATTTGGCCGCATCGGCCGCAACATCTTGCGGGCGATCGCGGAATCCGGCCGCAAGGATATCGAAGTCGTCGGCATTAACGATCTCGGCCCGGTCGAGACCAACGCCCATCTGCTGCGTTTCGATTCCGTGCATGGCCGGTTCCCCGGCACCGTCACCGTTGACGGCGATTCGATCAGCCTCGGCAATGGCAAGATCAAGGTTTCCGCCGAGCGCGATCCGTCAAAACTGCCGTGGAAGGAACTCGGCGTCGACATCGCGATGGAATGCACCGGCATCTTCAGCGCCAAGGCCAAGGCGTCCGCGCATCTGACCGCCGGCGCCAGGCGCGTGCTGGTTTCGGCGCCCTCCGACGGCGCTGACGCGACGATCGTCTACGGCGTCAATCACGATACCCTGACCAAGGACCATCTCGTGGTCTCCAACGGTTCCTGCACCACCAACTGCCTGGCCCCGGTCGCCAAGGTCCTGAACGACACCGTCGGCATCGAAACCGGCTTCATGACCACGATCCACGCCTATACCGGCGACCAGCCGACGCTCGACACGCTGCACAGCGACCTCTATCGCGGTCGGGCTGCCGCGATGTCGATGATCCCGACCTCGACCGGAGCTGCGAAGGCGATCGGCCTCGTGCTGCCGGAGCTGAAAGGCAAGCTCGATGGCGTCGCGATCCGCGTGCCGACCCCGAACGTCTCGGTGATCGACCTCAAGATCGTCGCCAAGCGTGCCACCGACGCCAAGGAAATCAACGAGGCGGTGAAGCGCGCCTCCGAGCAGCAGCTCAAGGGTATCCTCGGCTTTACGGCCGCGCAGAATGTCTCGATCGACTTCAACCACGACCCGCACTCGGCCACCTTCCACATGGACCAGACCAAGGTGCAGAACGGCACGCTGGTGCGGGTGATGGCCTGGTACGACAATGAATGGGGTTTCTCCAACCGCATGGGCGACACCGCCGTGGCGATGGGCAAGCTGCTGTAAGTCAGTCTCGTGTCCCGGACGCGGTGCAGCGTGTCTTCATGCTGCTCCGCAGGGCCGGGACCATTTGTACGACGACCAGCACCACATGGTCCCGGTTCTGCACAGCGGCGCTTCGCGCCGCATCGCGCCCGGGACACGACAGACAGCCCTAGAAGGCGCCAATGACAAAATCATTCCGCACCCTCGATGACGTCGACGTGAAGGGCAAGCGCGTGCTGCTGCGCGTCGACCTCAACGTGCCCACCGATAACGGCCGCGTCACCGACGCCACCCGGCTCGAGCGCGTCGCCCCCACCATCACCGAAATCTCCGGCAAGGGCGGCAAGGTCATTCTGCTGGCGCATTTCGGCCGGCCGAAGGGACGCGATCCCAAGGAATCGTTGAAGCCGGTGGCGGAAGCCTTGTCGAAGGTGATCAACAGGCCGGTCGCGTTTGCCGACGATTGTATCGGCGAGGCCGCCGCGAAGGCCGTTGCCGCGATGAAGGATGGCGACATCCTCTGTTTGGAAAACACCCGCTTCCACAAAGAGGAAGAAAAGAACGATCCGGCGTTTGTCGGCGAGTTGGCAAAACTCGGCGACATCTGGGTCAACGATGCGTTCTCGGCGGCGCACCGCGCCCATGCCTCGACCGAAGGCCTCGGCCACAGGCTGCCGGCCTATGCCGGCCGCACCATGCAGGCCGAGCTCGACGCGCTGGGCAAGGCGCTGGAAGCGCCGACCAAGCCCGTGATCGCGATCATCGGCGGCGCCAAGGTTTCGACCAAGATCGACCTGCTGGAGAACCTGGTGACGAAAGTCGACGCGCTGGTGATCGGCGGCGGCATGGCCAACACTTTCCTGCATGCGCAGGGCGTCAGCGTCGGCAAGTCGCTGGCGGAGAAGGATCTGGCGGCGACCGCGCTGCGGATCATGGAAAAGGCCGAAGCCGCCAACTGCGCCATCATCCTCCCCGTCGACGCCGTGGTCGCCTATCAGTTCGCGGCCAATTCGCCCTCGCACGCCTACGGCCTCGACGCCATCCCGGCCGACGGCATGATCCTCGATGTCGGTCCGCAATCGATCGCCCGGATTCGGGCCGCGATCGACGACGCCGCGACGCTGGTCTGGAACGGGCCACTCGGCGCCTTCGAGATGACGCCGTTTGATCGCGGCACCATGGTATCGGCCAGGCATGCCGCCGAGCGGACCAAGGCCAAAAAGCTGATTTCGGTGGCAGGCGGCGGCGATACCGTCGCAGCCCTGAACCAGGCCGGCGTGGCCGGCGATTTTTCCTACGTCTCGACCGCCGGCGGCGCGTTTCTTGAATGGATGGAGGGGAAACCTCTGCCCGGTGTCGAAGTTCTAAAAGTAAGCTAGAAGCTTTAATTGAGAGCGGATTGAGCGCGCAAGGCGCTATAAAGAAAGGGAGAATTCGGATGGCTCGGATTACGTTGCGTCAATTGCTCGACCACGCGGCGGAGCATGATTACGGCGTGCCGGCCTTCAACATCAACAATATGGAGCAGGCACTGGCCATCATGGAGGCTGCTTCCAGCCTCGATGCGCCCGTCATCATCCAGGCCTCGCGCGGCGCGCGCTCCTACGCCAACGACATCATGCTCAAGCACATGATGGACGCGGTCACCGAAATCTATCCGCAGATCCCGGTCTGCGTGCATCTCGATCACGGCAACGCGCCCGACACCTGCATGACCGCGATCCAGGCCGGCTTCACCTCGGTCATGATGGACGGTTCGCTGAAGGCCGACGGCAAGAGCCCGGCCGACTGGAATTACAATGTCGGCGTCACCAAGACCGTTACCGACATGGCCCATCTCGGCGGCATCTCGGTGGAAGGCGAACTCGGCGTGCTCGGCTCGCTCGAAACCGGCATGGGCGACAAGGAAGACGGCCACGGCGCCGAAGGCAAGCTGTCGCACGACCAGTTGCTGACCAATCCCGACGAAGCCGTGAAATTTGTCAAAGAGACAAAAGTCGACGCGCTGGCGATCGCGATGGGCACCTCGCACGGCGCCTACAAGTTCACCCGCAAGCCGGACGGCGACATCCTCGCCATGAACGTGATCGAGGAGATCCACCGCAAGCTGCCGAACACGCATCTGGTGATGCATGGTTCGTCCTCGGTGCCGCAGGATCTGCAGGACATCATCAACGCCAATGGCGGCAAGATGAAGCCGACCTGGGGCGTGCCGGTTTCCGAGATCCAGCGCGGCATCAAGCACGGCGTGCGCAAGATCAACATCGACACCGACAACCGCATGGCGATGACCGGCCAGATCCGCAAGGTTTTGAAGGACAATCCGGAAGAGTTCGATCCGCGCAAATACCTCAAGCCCGCGATGGAAGCGATGACCAGGCTGTGCAAGCAGCGGCTGCAGGAATTCAACACTGCGGGCCAGGCCAGCAAGATCAAGAAGGTGCTGACCACGGCCGAAATGGCCAAGCGCTACGGCAAGGGCGAACTCGATCCCAAGGTCGCCTAAGCTCGCCTGACCCCGCGCCACCGCGTCGCGGCGGCTGACCGCCGCGACCAACGTTTTCTAGGCAATTGCCCGATAACCGCCTATTTTGGTTGCAAGGCAGGTGCCTGGAGAACGGTTCAATGAATCTCGCTGACCTCAACAAGGTCGCCCTCGCCATGGTCGTACCGGGCAAGGGCGTGCTCGCCGCCGACGAATCCTCAGGAACGATCAAGAAGCGCTTCGATGCCATCAACGTCGAATCGACCGAGGAAACACGCCGCGACTACCGGGAAATGCTGTTTCGCTCGCAGGAGGCGATGAGCAAATACGTCTCGGGCGTCATCCTCTATGACGAAACCATCTGGCAGAACGCAAAAGACGGCACGCCGCTCGTCAAGCTGATCGAACAGTCAGGCGCCATCCCCGGCATCAAGGTCGATGAGGGAACGCAAGCGCTGCCGAACTGTCCCGGCGAACTGGTCACGGCGGGGCTCGACAAGCTCGCCGAACGGCTGAAGAAATATTACGAGCGCGGCGCGCGGTTCGCCAAATGGCGGGCGGTGATCGACATCGGCAAGAATATCCCCACCATGACCGCGATCCACGTCAACGCGCATGCGCTCGCCCGTTACGCCGCGCTGTGCCAGCAGGCGCAGATCGTTCCGATTGTGGAACCGGAAGTGCTGATGGACGGCGATCATGACATCGATCGCTGCTTTGAGGTGACCCAGCGCGTCCTCAACAAGACGTTCCAGGAATTGCGCGTCCAGCGCGTCGCGCTGGAGGGCATGATCCTGAAACCCAACATGGCGATCGCAGGCAAGAAAAGCGCAAAACCGTCATCCGTCGAAGAGGTCGCGGAGAAGACCATCCGGCTGCTGAAGAGCTGCGTTCCCGCTGCCGTGCCCGGCATTGCCTTCCTGTCCGGCGGACAATCCGACGAGGATGCCACCGCGCATCTCAACGCCATGAACCGGATCGGCAGCCTCCCCTGGAGGCTGACCTTCTCCTACGGCCGCGCGCTGCAGGCGGCGCCGCAGAAGGCGTGGTCGGGCAAGCCCGAGAACATCGCGGCCGGCCAGCGCGCTTTCACCCACCGGGCACGGATGAATGCGCTGGCGAGCAAGGGCGAGTGGGAAGCCGGCCTGGAAAAGAAGGTCGCATAGCGTTGGCCACCAAACCTGTTCCGCCGCGCCCGGCGCCGCGCCTCTATCTCGCTAGCCCCGTCGTGGACGATCCCTCGCAGCTCGTGGCCAGCCTTCCCGGCCTGCTCGCCGCCGCCGATGTTGCCGCCGTGCTGCTGCGGCTGCGCGAGACCGACCAGCGCACCATGATCTCGCGCATCAAGGCGCTGGCGCCCCCGGTACAGGATGGCGGCGCCGCGCTGCTGCTCGATGGCCATGTCGAACTCGTCGCCCGTGGCGGCGCCGACGGCGCGCATCTGACCGGGCTGGCTGCCCTGGAAGACGCCATGCCGTCGCTCAAACCCGACCGCATCGCCGGCGTCGGCGGCCTCGCCACACGGCACGATTCGATGGCTGCGGGCGAAGCGGGCGCGGATTACGTGCTGTTCGGCGAACCTGACATGAAGGGTGAACGCCCCTCGAGCGAGGCGATTGCCGAGCGCCTGCAATGGTGGGACGAATTGTTCGAACCGCCCTGCGTCGGCTTTGCGGTCTCGCGCGAGGAAGCCCGCGAATTCGCCGCAGCGGGCGCGGATTTCGTGCTGGTCGGTGAATTCATCTGGGCCGATCCGCGCGGGCCGGAGGCGGCGCTGATCGAGGTCGGACAGGCGATCACGCAAGCGCATGCGGCAGCGTTTGGAAAAGTCACGACGACCGGCAAGACGACCGAGCGGGGATAGTGCCGGGCATGAAGCTGCTGCGTCCGATATCGATCTTCGCGTGCTGCCTGCTGGCGGCGTCGGGCGCGTCGGCGCAAATTTCACTGACACCGCCCGCCGCGCAAGCGCCGCCGCCGGCCAGCAAGCCGGCCGCGAAGAAAGAGGCGCCCAAGGAGACGCAAAAGCCGAAAGCGTCCGCCGTCGCCAAGAAGCCAGCCGCGACGCCCAAAACCGCGGCAACGCCGACACCGGCCCCCTCGCCGACGCCCGCCTTCGAGGATCCCAATGTCGATCTGGTCTACGGCGCCTATCAGCGCGGACTCTACAAGACCGCGCTCGATCTGGCGCTGACGCGGGCGCAATATGCCGGCGACGCCAAGGCGATGACGATGATCGGCGAGCTCTACTCCGGCGCGCTCGGCGTCAAGCGTGACTATGCGAAAGCCATCGAATGGTACCAGCGCGCCGCCGACGCCGGCGACCGCGAGGGCATGTTTGCGCTGGCGATGATGAAGCTCGCCGGCCGCGGCGGCCCGGTCAACCGCGAGCAGGCCGTCAAGCTGCTCGCCTCCTCCGCCAAGCTCGGCAATCCCAAGGCGGCGTATAATCTCGCGCTGCTCTATCTCGACGGGCAGACGCTGCCGCAGGACCTGAAACGCTCCGCCGAATTGCTGCGGGTCGCGGCGGACGCCGGCAACGCGGAAGCGCAATACGCATTGGCGACCTTCTACAAGGAAGGCACCGGCGTCCCAAAGGACATCGACAGGGCGGTGCGCCTGCTGCAGGCCGCGTCGCTGGCCGACAATGTCGATGCCGAGGTCGAATACGCCATTGCGCTCTATAATGGCACCGGCACGCCGAAAAACGAGGCTGCGGCGGTGGCGCTGCTGCGCAAGGCCGCCCGCCAGAACAGCCCGATCGCGCAGAACCGCCTCGCCCGCGTGCTGACCAGTGGCCAGGGTGCGCCGATGGACAAGGTCGAGGCCCTGAAATGGCACATTGTCGCCAAAACCGCCGGCAAGGGCGATCCGACCCTGGACGAGATGCTGGCGGACCTCAGCCCCGAGGACCGCGCCAAGGCCCAGGAGGCCGCCCGTAAATGGATCGGCAACGATAAGAAATGACGCCTTGACGGCGACACATCGTCAGGGCACCCAATCCCCCAATCCTCAGGCGGCATTGGCCGTTTCCTCTCACCACGCAAGCCCCGCATCATGCTGCACTCAGCCCTTATCAACGTCATGGTGAAAGCCGCGCGCCACGCCGGCCGCAGCCTCAAGCGCGACCTCGGCGAAGTCGAGCATCTGCAGGTGTCGCTGAAGGGGCCGGCGAACTTCGTCACCATGGCCGACAAGCGCGCCGAGGAACTGCTCTATGCGGATCTGACCAAGTCGCGGCCGGGTTACGGCTTCATCGGCGAGGAAGGCGGCACCCGCGAAGGCGCCGACAAGAGCCACACCTGGATCGTCGATCCCCTGGACGGCACCACGAATTTCCTGCACGGCATTCCGCAATTTGCGATCTCGATCGGCCTGCAGCGCGAAGGTGTCATCATCGCCGGCGTGATCTACAACCCCGCCAATGACGAACTGTACATTGCCGAGCGCGGCAAGGGCGCCTTCCTCAACGACCAGCGGCTGCGTGTCGCCGGCCGCCGCAAGCTCGACGAATGCGTGATCGGCTGCGGCCTGCCGCATATCGGGCGCGGCGATCATGCCCAGTCGCGGCTGGAAATGACCGCGATGCAGGAAAGGGTGGCAGGACTTCGCCGGTTTGGCGCGGCCTCGCTCGACCTGGCGTTCGTCGCCGCCGGACGCCTCGACGGCTATTGGGAACGCAATCTGCAGCCCTGGGACATGGCCGCCGGACAGATCATGATCCGCGAAGCCGGCGGCGTCGTCTCCGGCATGGCGGGCGATGACGACCCGCTCAAGACAGGCCACGTGATCGCGGGCAACGAGTTCGTCCACAAAGAGCTCGTGAAGATTCTCAAGCCGCTATAGCGGCGTTGCGATGCGCAAGGTCGCCATCACAGCCGGCGTCGCCGCTGCCGCGACCTTCTCCGCTCTGATGCTGGCGCTCTATCCCTGGCGCATAGAGCCGGCAACAGGTCAGTGCGATCCCAAACCACCGGCCTCCGGTTTTACGGTAGAATAGTCACGACGCCGTCCCTACTCCGCCGCCGCGTGTGCGCCAGCCTCGGCCTTCACCACCTTCTCCCGGTCCCCCGCCAGCACCCGCTGCACGGTGACGAAGAACACCGGCACCATCAACAGCGCCAGGATCACGACCGCGATCATGCCGCCCATCACGCTGGTGCCGAGCGCCTGCTGGCTGGCGCCGCCGGCGCCTGACGCGATCACCATCGGCAGCACGCCGCAGACGAAAGCAAGACCGGTCATCAGGATCGGGCGGAAACGCAGGGTGCAGGCTTCGATCGTCGCCTCGATCAGGGGCTTGCCCTGCGCGCGCAAATCCTTGGCGAATTCGATGATGAGGATGGCGTCCTTGGCGGCAAGCCCGATGATCGTGATCAGGCCGACGGTGAAATAGACGTCGTTCGGCAAACCCCGCATCGTTGCCGCGACCACCGCGCCGCAGATTCCGAGCGGCACCGTCAGCAGCACGGCCAGCGGAATGGTCCAGCTCTCATAGAGCGCGGCCAGACACAGGAACACGACGAGCGCCGACAGCCCGAGCAGGAACGGCGCCTGTGAGCCCGACAGCTTTTCCTGCAGCGACTGCCCGGTCCATTCATAGCCGAAACCGCGCGGCAGCTTGCCCGCGAGCCGCTCCATCTCGGCGATGGCATCGCCGGAGGTGAAGCCGGGCTTCGCCTCACCGCTGATGCGCACCGCGGGATAATAATTGAAGCCGGCGATCTGCGTCGGCCCCTTCGACCATTCGACGCTGGCGAACGAGGAAAACGGCACCAGCTGGCCGCGGCTGTTCTTGACGTTGTAATTCAGGATGTCGTCGGCGTTCATGCGGCTGCCGCGGTCGGCCTGCACGATCACGCGCTGCATCCGGCCGCGGTTCGGGAAGTCGTTGATGTAGTTCGAGCCGAGATTGGTCGAGATCGTGTTGTTGATGTCCTCGAAGGTGACGCCGAATGCGCCGGCCTTCTCGCGGTCGATCATCAGATTGACCTGCGGGCCCGGCGGCAGGCCCTCGACATAGACCTTTTGCAACACGCGGCTGGCATTGGCTTCCGCGATCAGCTGTTCGGCGGCCGCCACCAGCGCCGGATAGCCCTTCTGGCCACGGTCCTGCAGGCGGAACGAGAAGCCCGAGGAATTGCCGAGATTGTCGATCGGCGGCGGCTGCAATGCGGAAATCCGGGCATCGCGGATCGACGACAGGTCGCGGTTGATGTCGTTGACGATCGCAGCCGCCGAATCCTTCGGCCCGCGTTCCGACCAGTCCTTCAGCGTGATGAAGGCCTGCGCGGTGTTGATGCCCTGGCCGAGGAAGCTGAAGCCGGTCAGGAACGTGACGTTCTCGACGCCTTCGCGCTTGGCCAGATATTGCTCGACCTTCTCGACCGCGGCTTCGGTGCGGGCATAGGACGAGTCCGCCGGCGTCTGCACGTCGGTGGTGATAAAGCCCTGGTCGTCCACGGGGAGGAAGCCGCCGGGCAGACGAACGAACGCCCAGCCCAGTCCGACGATCAGCGCCGCATAGATCAGCATCAGCCGACCCGTGCGTTTCAGCGAATGCCCGACGACGCGCGAATAGCCGTCCTTGGTGCCATCGAGCGCGCGGTTGAACCAGCCGAACACGCCCTTCCTGGCATGGCCGTGGCCGGCTTTGACCGGTTTGAGCAAGGTCGCGCACAGCGCCGGCGTCAGCGACATCGCCAGCAGCGCCGAGAACGCGATCGCCGACACCATCGTCACCGAGAACTGCCGGTAGATGACGCCGACCGAGCCCGGGAAGAACGCCATCGGCACGAACACCGCGATCAGCACCAGCGTGATGCCGATGATCGCGCCGGTGATCTGCGACATCGCCTTGCGGGTGGCCTCCTTCGGCGGCAGGCCTTCCTCGGCCATGATGCGCTCGACGTTCTCGACCACGACGATGGCGTCGTCGACCAGAATACCGACCGCCAGCACCATGCCGAACATCGTCAGCATATTGATGGAGTAGCCCGCGGCAAGCAGCATCGCGCAGGTGCCGAGCAGCGCCACCGGCACCACGATGGTCGGGATGATGGTGTAGCGGATGTTCTGAAGGAACAGGAACATCACGATGAAGACCAGCACGATGGCTTCGACCAGCGTGGTCAGCACCTTCTCGATCGAGGCCTTCACCACCGGAGTGATGTTGTAGGGAATTTCATAGGCGATATTGGCCGGGAAGAAGCGGGACAGCTCGTTCATCTTGGCTTCGACGGCGCTGGCGGTCGCCAGCGCGTTGCCGGTCGGCGACAGCAGCACCGAAAGGCCGGCGGTCGGCTTGCCGTCCAGCCGCGTGTTGAACTGATAGCTCAATCCGCCGATCTCGATCCGGGCGACATCGCGCAGCCGCACCGTCGAGCCGTCCTTGTTGGCGCGCAGGATGATGGCGCCGAATTCATCCGGCGACGACAATTGCCCCTTGACCAGCACCAGCGCCGAGATCCGCTGGTCCGACGTGCTAGGCTCAGCGCCGACGCTGCCCGAGGCGACCTGGGCGTTCTGCGCCGTGATCGCCTTGTTGACGTCGTCGGCGGTCAGGCCATAGCCGACCAGCTTCGCCGGATCGACCCAGATCCGCAGCGAGCGTTCGGTGGAATAGAGCGTGGCGCGGCCGACGCCGGGAATGCGCCTGATTTCGCCGAGCACGTTGCGGATCATGAAATCGCCGAGGCCGACCTCGTCGAGACTGCCGTCGGTCGAGCGCAGCGTGATGATCTGCAGCACCGCGCTGGAGGCTTCCTCGACCAGGATGCCCTGCTGGATCACCGCGCGCGGCAGCCGCGCCTCGACGCGCTTGAGGCGGTTCTGCACTTCCACCGAGGCCGCGCCGGTGTCGGTGCCCGGCACGAAATTGGCGATGATTTCGACCTGGCCGAGCGAGTCCGAGGTGGATTCGAAGTTCAGGATGCCGTTGGCGCCGTTGAGCTCTTCCTCGATCAGCCGCGTGACGCTGTTGTAGAGGTTTTCCGGCGATGCGCCGGGATAACTGGTCGAAATCGAGATCGAGGGCGGCGCAATGATCGGATATTGCGCGACCGCCAATAGCGGAATCGAAATGGCGCCGATCAGGCAAATGAAAAGCGCGACGACCCAGGCGAAGATCGGCCTGTCGATGAAGAAACTGGGCATATGAAATTACCGTTGCGCTTGCGCGGCCGGCTTGGCGCGGGGGCCGAAATCGGCCGACGCGTCGGCCTCCGTCAGGAGTTGCGGCCGAACCTTGTCGCCGGCGGCAAATTTCTGAAAACCTTCGACCACGACCTTGTCGCCCGATTTCAGGCCCTCGGTGACGAACCATTGGCCGCCTTGCACCGAACCGGTACGCACGGGCTGGACGGCGATGCGGCCATCATCCTTGACCACGAACACTTCACTGCCGCCGCCGCCATTGCGCTGGATCGCCTGCTGCGGCACCGCGATGGCGTCGCTATCGATGCCCTGCTCGATCAGCACACGGACATACATGCCCGGCAGCAATTCACGGTTCGGATTGGGAAACTCGCCGCGCAACGTCACCTGCCCGGTCTGGGCATCGACCTTGGCCTCCGAGAACAGCAATTTGCCGACCTGCGGATAGACCGAGCCATCGTCCAGCACCAGGCGCACCTTCATGGCGTCAGGCGCGATGCGGTCGAGATCGCCGCTCTCGAACGCGCGGCGCAGCTGATTGAGCTCGGTTACCGATTGGGTGAAATCGGCATAGATCGGATCGAGTTGCTGGATCGTCGCCAGACTCTGCGCATCGTTCTGCACCACGAGCGCGCCTTCGCTCACCAGCGCGGCGCCGACCACGCCATCGATCGGCGCGCGGATGGTCGCGTAATCCAGATTGAGCCTGGCGCGGGCGACATCGGCCTTGCGGCCCTCGACATCGGCGGCGGCCTGCCGCTCGGCCGAGACGGCTTTTTCGTTCTCGGCTTCAGGCGATGCGCGCTGGCTGGTGAGCGTCGCGATGCGGCGCGCGTGCGATGCGGCCTGGTCATGCGTGGCCTGGGCGCGCGCCAGAGCCGCCTCGGCCGATTGCAATTCGACCTCGAACGGCCGCGGATCGATCCTGTAGAGCGGTTCGCCGGCCTTGACCTCGCTGCCCTGGTGGAACAGGCGCGCGACCACGATGCCGGACACCCGGGGGCGCACTTCGGAAACACGCGTCGGCGAGATACGTCCCGGCAGTTCGCGAACGATCGCACGGGCCTGCGGCCGCACCACGATGACGCTGACGTCTGGCTCGGCAGCAGGAACGGCAGCCGTCGCGACCTTCGGCTCCTCGCATCCCGCGAGCAGCGGCGCCATCGCAAGAAGCATCAGCGAGATGCATGCCGAGTGCGCACGAAATCCAGACATTGAAAGGCCGCCCCTTGGTCGAGTTGAAGCGCAAACGCAAATGCGCGCGCGGCCGTCCCGATGACGCCGCGTTGTTGTTGGGAGGAGGATAGGGTCAGCTTGCTGCGATGCAATACGTTTCGTGGCGGCCCAATGTCACACGACGCTATCATCCTGAATAAACGAGGCTTTTGGCGACTCACCGGATTGTGACAGAGATCAATTTCAGCGTGTCGGAATGGAACTGGACAGCGTTGGGTCATTTCGACGCGCAACAAAACAGGATCGCGCGGGTTGGCGAAAAAACTGGCGCGAATCACGCGATCTCCCGTTAACCAGCCGCTTTCATCCGGTAATGGCTGACGCCCCATTCGCTGCCGCCCGCGTAACCGAACAGGCCTGATGTGGCCAGGAAGAACCAGCGCCAGCGCCGCATCCACAGCGCGGTGTCTTCGCCATAGACGTGGCAAAGCACCTGTTCGATCTCCTCGCGGCGCAGATCGAAATTGGCCAGCCAGTCCTCCGCGGTCCGTTGATAGTGCGTGCCGCTCCAGCGCCATTCCTTCTCGACCTCGAACAGATCGGCATATTGGCGGATCAGATGATGGCTCGGCATCACCCCGCCGCTGAAGAAATGCTGGGCGATCCAGTCCTCGCCATCGGCGCGGTCGAACAGATAGGCGCCGGAGCGATGGGTGAAGATGTGCATGAAGAACCGGCCGTCGGGCTTCAGCCAGGACCGGACCCGCATCATCAATTCGCGCCAGTTCATCATGTGCTCGAACATCTCGACCGAGACGATGCGGTCGAACCGGGCGACCGGATCGAACACATTCATGTCGGAGGTGACCACACGGAGATTCTTCAGCCCGCGTTTGCCGGCTTCGCTCTCGATGAATTGCCGCTGCGACGTCGAGTTCGACACCGCGGTGACGTCCGAATGCGGAAATTGCCGCGCCATCCACAGCGAGAGCGATCCCCAGCCGCAGCCGAGTTCGAGGATCGACTGGCCGTCGGCCAGATCCGCATGTTCGACGGTCTGGCGCAGCGCTTCCTCTTCGGCCTCCTGCAATGTCGAGGCCGGCTCCTTGTAGAAGCACGAGGAATATTTGCGGTTCGGTCCCAGTATGTGCGCGAAGAACGCCGCCGGCACCTCGTAATGCTGGGCGTTGGCCTCGTCGGTGTATTCGGCGATGGCACGCGCGGCCATTTCGTCGGCAAACCAGGCGTCGCTTTCGGCGTTGCCGGTGGCAAGCCGGGTGGCGGTGCGCGAGCAAAGCCGGCGGATGGCGGCGCGGATGATGACGTCAGGCAGCGGCACCCGTTCGGCGGTGCCGATGAGCGTGGAGACGAAGCTCATGTGACCACTCCCTTCATGCGTGCGGCGGTAGCGGGAAGAACGGGCTGGTACGGGACTGATAGTCGCGATAGCGGTCGCCGCGCGAGCGCAGCATCTGCGCCTCCAGCGGCGGGATGCCGGTCACGTGGACCAGGATCCAGTACATGAAGACCGGCGCCAGCAAGGTCGCCCAGCCCCACACGTAGCCGGTCGAGAGCGCAATGACGGGATAGGCCAGCCAGCCGAACCATTCGAAGAAGTAATTGGGATGGCGCGACCAGCGCCACAGCCCGACATCGCAGACCCGGCCGGTATTGGCGGGATTGTCGCGGAAGCGCTTGAGTTCTGCATCCGACAGCGCCTCGCCGACGATGCCGGCCAGCAGGATCAGCGCGCCGAGATAATCCTGCAAGCGCAGCGCGTCCTGCGGGAAGCGCGCCGCGACGAAAATCGCAAACACCAGCGGGATCGATCCAAGCCCCTGGTTTTGCAGAAAGATGAACATCCTTCGCGGCGAATCGACGCCCCATTCCCCGGCAAACGCCGCATAGCGGGGGTCGTCGGTGATCCCTTTGGTGCGAATGGCAATGTGCGTCCCGAGCCGCAGCGACCAGATCGCCACCAGCGCCGCGACCAGCCATTGCCGTGCATTGGGGGGAGCGCCCGCAACCGGCCACAGCGCGCTGCCGGCGCCGACCAGGCCGAGGGAAAACGTCCAGATCGTATCCACCCAGCCGGAATTGCCGGTGCGCTGCTGCACCACCCAGGCACCCGCCATCAGGACGGAAAGCGACACGGCTATCGCCGCCAGCGCCTCAAGATAGAGGACTGTCATGAAAATTCCCGGTTGGACAAAGAGCTTTTCCAAAATACGCTCAAGTCAAAGCCCGGTTTCAGCGTGAAGTTCCCCTTTCGTCGGATTGAAACAGCGCTTTTCCGATCTTTTTTCTCGGCCGCGCTGTGCCATATTGGCGTCCCAAACGCGGCTTTTCGCAACGGATGACCCCCGCAATGCCCCCAGGCCCCTCCGCCCGCTCCGAAATGGAGATCGAGCTCACCAAATTGTCCTCGCCAAGGATTTTCCTGGTGCGGATGCTGGTGTTCCTGGTGCTGTGCGGCCTTGTGATGGTCGTGCTCTACAAGCAGATCGTGACCGCATTTTTCGCCAATCCCGGCCTCAACGCCCTGATCGGCGCCGTGCTCCTGATCGGCATCATCCTGTCGTTCCGGCAGGTGATCCGGCTCTACCCGGAAGTCTCCTGGGTCAACAATTTCCGGATCGCCGATCCCGGCCTCGCCATCGAGCGGCGCCCGACGCTGCTGGCGCCGATGGCGGCGATCCTCGGCGGCGAGCGCACCGGGCGGATGTCGATCTCGCAGCAGACCATGCGGCATTTGCTGGATTCGATCGCAACCCGGCTGGATGAGGCCCGCGACATCTCCCGCTACATGACGGGCTTGCTGGTCTTTCTCGGCCTGCTCGGCACCTTCTGGGGCCTGATCGAAACCGTGGGATCGGTCGGCAAGGTGATCGAGGGGTTGAAGGTCGGCGGCGATTCCGGCGCGTTGTTCGATACCCTGAAGGAGGGCCTCGCCGCGCCGCTCGGCGGCATGGGCATCTCGTTTTCGTCCTCGCTGTTCGGCCTTGCCGGATCGCTGATCCTGGGTTTCCTCGATTTGCAATCGAGCCAGGCGCAGAACCGGTTTTATACCGACCTGGAAGACTGGCTGGCCTCGACCGTGCGCGAATATTCCGGCGAAGGCTCGACCGGCGTCTCCGGCGAGTTGCAGCAGGCGATGGACCGGCTGCGCGCGGTGGTCGAGGAAGGCGGCAGCAACCGCGGCACCACGGCGGCGATGGCCAACCTCGCCGAAGCCATTCAGGGCCTCGTCGCCCATATGCGCACCGAGCAGCAGATGATCCGCGAATGGGCGGACGGCCAGGGCGAACAGAACCGCGAGATCAAAAAGCTGCTCGAGCGGATCGCGCGCCAGCCCGAGAAGAGTTGAAGTGCGAGATATCGCGTCAACGGAAGTGCACTCCGTCTCCCGTGGGGAGAGGTTGGGGTGAGGGAGTACGGTCTATCGATGTACCTGAGCCCCTCACCCGGCGCTGCGCGCCGACCTCTCCCGATGGGAGAGGAGAAGAATCGAGCGGAGAAGATTTAGATGGCCCTCGCGCGTTCACGCCGCAACGAATCGGGAATGAACTATTGGCCGGGCTTCGTCGACGCGCTGTCGACGCTGGTGCTCTCGATCGTCTTCCTGCTCTCGGTGTTTCTCGTCGTACAGTTCTTCCTGTCGCAGGAAGTCACCGGCAAGGACAAGGCTCTGGAGGCGCTCAACGCCAAGATCGCGCAGTTGAACGACTTGCTGTCGCTGGAAAAACTCACCGGCTTGAATCTCAACGACCAGCTCGCGCAGGCCCGCGCCGGGTTGACCTCGGCGGAGGCGGACCGCGATCGCATCAAGGGGCTTTATGACGGCCTCGCCGGCGCCGGCAACGATGCCCAGGGCCGCGCCGCCGAACTCAACAAGGCGCTCGATTCCGAAAAATCCGTCACCTCGCGGGCGCTGGCTCAGATCGAGGTATTGAACCAGCAGATCAGCGCGCTGCGCCGCCAATTGGCCGCGCTGGAAGAAGCGCTCGACGCGTCCGAGAAGCGCGACAAGGAATCGCAAGGCCGCATCGCCGACCTCGGCCAGCGCCTCAACGTGGCGCTGGCGCAACGCGTGCAGGAATTGACGCGCTACCGCTCGGAATTCTTCGGGCGCCTGCGCGCCATTCTCGGCAATCGGCCGGATGTGCGGATCGTCGGCGACCGTTTTGTGTTCCAGTCGGAAGTGTTCTTTGATACCGGCCAGGCGTTGCTATTGCCCGAGGGCCGCGCCGAGCTTGACAAGCTCGCTTCCGCGCTGGTCGATCTCGACAAACGGATCCCTGCCGAAATCGCCTGGGTGCTGCGGGTCGACGGCCACACCGACGTGCGGCCGATCACCAACAGTCCGGTGTTCAAGTCGAACTGGGAACTGTCGTCGGCGCGCGCGATCTCGGTGGTGCAATATCTGGTCTCGCTCGGCGTGCCCGCGCAGCGGCTGGTCGCCGCCGGCTTTGCCGAATTCCAGCCGCTCGACACCGCGCCGACCGAGGAAGCGTATAAACGCAACCGCCGCATCGAGTTGAAGCTGACGGAACGGTAGGCGGGCAGCAAGAAGCACTGTCATTGCCGTGGGCTTGACCCGGCAATCCATCAACCAAAGATTCTGTTGAAGTAGATGGATGCCCGGATCAAGTTTGGGGATGACGAGTGGGCCTCAAATCCCCTCGAACTGCAGCCGCGCCAGTCGCGCATAAAGCCCATTCGCCGCGACCAGCGAGGCGTGGGTGCCCTGTTCGACGATGCGGCCCTGGTCCATCACCAGGATACGGTCGCAGGACAGCACGGTGGCGAGCCGGTGCGCGATGACAAGCGTGGTGCGGTGGCGCATCAATTCTTCCAGCGCGGTCTGCACCAATGTTTCGGATTCCGCATCCAGCGCGGAGGTTGCTTCATCGAGCAGCAACAGCGGCGCATCGCGCAGGATGGCGCGGGCAATCGCGATGCGCTGGCGCTGGCCGCCCGACAGCGTGACGCCGCGCTCGCCAAGCTGCGCCTCGAAGCCGTCGGGCAGACGGCGCAGGAATTCGGTGGCATGCGCGAGATCCGCGGCGCGTTCGACTTCGGCATCGCTGGCATCGGGCCGGCCGAAGCGGATATTTTCGCGCGCGGTGGCCGCGAACACCACGGAGTCCTGCGGCACCAACGCCATGCGCGCGCGCAACTCGCGCGGATCGACCGATTTGACCGGCATGCCGTCGACGGAGATCACACCGCTGGCGGGATCGTAGAACCGCAGCAGCAAATGAAACAGCGTGCTCTTGCCGGCGCCCGAGGGACCTACGATCGCGACCTTCTCCCCGGCGCGCACCGACAGCGAAACGTTGTCGATTGCCCGCACATCCGGGCGCGTCGGATAGTTGAAACTGACATTCTCGAACCCGACATCGCCGCGCGCCGGTACCGGCAGCGCGGCTGGAGCCGACGGCGCCGTGATCTGCGGTTTGACGCGCAGGATTTCGAACAGCCGCTCGGCAGCGCCTGACGCGGCCGAGACTTCGCCCCAGACCTCGCTGAGCTGGCCGAGGCCCGTCGCCGCGAACGCCGCATACAGCACGAACTGGCCGAGCCGGCCCGGGCTGATCGAGCCTGTCAGCACGTCGTGCGAGCCGACCCACAGGATGACCACGACGCTGGAAAACACGATGAAGATGATGATCAGCGTCAGCACCGCGCGCGCCCGTGTCGAATGGCGCGCGGCGTCATAGGCCTGCTCGACCTCGCGGCCAAATCGCGTCGCGGCCAGCCGCTCGCTGGTATAGGCCTGCACGGTTCGGATGGCGCCAACCAGTTCGGAGGCATAGGCGCTGGCATCCGCCAGCGTATCCTGCGCGTTGCGCGACAGCCGCCGCACCCAGCGTCCGAACGCGACCAGTGGAATCACGATCACCGGGATCGCCAGCAGCACGAACAGCGACAGTTTCGGGCTCGTGATCACCATCATGGTGGTGGCGCCGATGAACAGCATCAAATTGCGCAGCGCGATCGACACCGACGCACCGACCGCCGACTTGATTTGCGTGGTGTCGGCGGTGAGCCGCGAGACCAACTCGCCGCTGCGGGCGGAATCGAAGAATGCCGGCGACAGCGAGATCAGGTGCGCGAACACGTCGCGCCGGAGATCCGCGACGATGCGCTCGCCGATCGTCATGACGAGGTAGAACCGCGACGCACTGGCACCGGCCAGTACCGCGACGACCGCGATCATCACGCTGAAATAGCTGTTGATCATCGCGATGCCTTCGGGCGTGAACCCGAAGTCGATCATGCGCCGCACCGCGATCGGAACCACCAGGGTCGTGATCGCCGCCACGGTCAGCGAGATGAACGCCAGCAGCGCCCGGCCGCGGTAGCGCATGACATAGGGCGCCAGCGCCAGCAACGGTCGCAGTTTTGCACGGGTCTTGGCCGGCGACTGCGTCAGCTGGCTTTCGATGAAGGCCTCTTCCTCAAGCAGCACATCGCGCCGTGGCGGCACCCCGCCACGTGGGTCTTCAAGCTGTTCGGCTGTGCTCATGAAAAGGGACCGGTTTCGACGCCCCCAGATAGGCTGTGGGAGCGGCGCTGGCAAATCCGGCGGATCGGCCCCAATCAGACGGCTTTGGCAGCTTGTTTTGGCGGACTTCTTGCGTTATAGACCCGCCCAAATCCCGTATCCCTGACATTTCGAGACGGGCGCAGGCGCGCCGAAGGATATCCCATGAAACCCGAAATTCATCCGAATTATCATACGATTACGGTCGTTATGACCGACGGTACGGAATACCTGACCCGCTCCACGTGGGGCAAGGAAGGCGACAAGCTGAACCTCGACATCGACTCCAAGTCGCACCCGGCCTGGACCGGCGGCACCCAGCAGATGCTCGACCGCGGCGGCCGCGTGTCGCGCTTCCAGAAGAAGTTTTCGGGCTTCCTCAAGAAGGATTGAGCGGTTTCGGACCGTCCCCTCTTCGGCCACGCCTAACAAAAACGCCCCGGTTTCCCGAGGCGTTTTTTGTTTAAGCCCGTCATTCCGGGATGGTCCGACGGACCAGACGGAATGACCGAACTGAATTACTGCTCGAATGCCGCCTTCAGCCGGTTGAGCTGCGGCACCAGGGGATTGCCGATCGGGGCGCGTTCGGCCGCCGGCGCGTGGATCGAGATGTCGAGCCGACGCACGCGCGATTGCAGGCTCATCGAACGCGAAATCAGGTCCTGCAATTGCTGCGGCAGCTTGGCGATCATGTCTTCCGGGCCGGGGTCGGCGGCGGAGAGCTTGACCTTGGTCTTTTCGCGGTTGGCCTGGGTCAGCGTCATCTCGCCTTCCTTGACCGCGCGATGCAACAGCAGCCAGGAGGCGAGCTGCATCAGGCGGGTGGTCAGCCGCATGCTTTCGGTCGCATAGGTGAGGCTGGCAGAACGTTCCAGCGCCTTGGCTTCGGTCCGGCCGTCACCGTCGAGATAGGCGGCGGTCTCCTCGACCAGATCCATGCCTTCCCGGAACAGGGTTCCAAATGCCGCGGAATTGGTCAGCCGCTCGCTGAATAGAACGAGCGCGGTTTCGCCGTGCAAACGGTCCGCCATTGGTTAACGCCCTCACGCCACTGATACGCTGCCGGCTTTGAAGCCGCCGACTTATGATGAACAAATCATTGCGCTTGCGCGGGCGAGAGTCCAGCCGCATCCGGAAATATGGTTTCCAGCGGCATGCGACGGCAAAAAAGAGCCGCCGTTTCCGGCGGCTTTTGAAGTTGATAACAGGGAGGCGTCAAACAGAGTGGACAGGAGCCACTCGGTGTCCAAACGAGGACGGACATAGTCATAATCGAGAAAGCTTAATTGATCGTAAACGAACGGTTTTCTTCAGGGTTCGTTTGCCATGTCGGCCATTGGCCGAGCGAACGTCTTGACTCATCGGTCGCCCCCACGAAGGCCGGCCGCTGGCCGAGTTTGGGACTTGCGCATATCTCTCCACACGTCGTCCCCGCGAACGCGGGACCCACGCCGCGGCCGGAGTAGTGAAGGAGGGTCGCCAACGATTTGTCCTAACGAGAGGCTGCGGCGTATGGGTCCGGGATCGCGCTTCGCTTGTCCGGGACCACAATCTCACGATTTGAAAAAACTGTTCGCGGCATCTTTGGACGCGCGCTTTTTCGCCATCGCCGCCTGCAAACGTTCGATCTCCGAATTCATCAGCGCGATGCGCTCGGCCAATTCCTCGACCGACAATAGCGACAAATCCTGCCCGATCTCGTGAGTGACTTTCTTCCTCGGCTTGTCGTCATCCTCGATGGCCATGCGCTTGCTCCGTGGTCGGTGATCCCTTGCGGCGGTTGCCAGCCGCCAACGGTCTGGCTAATCAGGGTTCGCCTTCAAAAACTCCCGTATTTCGCAAGGACAAATCATGGAAAAGCTGCCCGCGCAAATGACCGTCATCGGCATCAGCAAGCCCGGCGGCCCTGAGGTGCTGTTGCCGGAAACCCGCAACGTTCCGGTGCCCGGCCCCGGCGAAATCCTGGTCAAGGTCGCGGCCGCCGGCGTCAACCGTCCGGATGTCGCGCAGCGTTCCGGCGCCTATCCGCCGCCGCCCGGCGCCTCTGACCTGCCCGGCCTCGAAATATCGGGCGAGGTGGTCGCGCTCGGCGCGGGCGCCGCAAAGCACAAGCTCGGCGACAGGGTAATGTCGCTGGTGGCCGGCGGCGGCTACGCACAATATTGCATCGCGCAAGACGCGCAGGCGATGAGCGTGCCGCCGGCGCTGTCGATGCCGGAAGCCGGTGCCATTCCGGAAACGCTGATGACGGTCTGGCACAATGTGTTCGAGCGCGGCGCGCTGAAGCCCGGCGAGACGCTGCTGATCCATGGCGGCTCCTCCGGCATCGGCACCATGGCGATCCAGCTCGCCAAGGCCTTTGGTTCCAAAGTGATCGTCACCGTCGGCGGCCAGGACAAGGTCGATGCCTGCCTGAAGCTCGGCGCCGACCGCGCCATCAACTACAAGACCGAAGATTTTGTGGCCGAGGTCAAGAAAGCAACGGACGGCGCAGGCGCCAACGTCATCCTCGACATGGTCGCCGGCGACTATGTCGATCGCAACTATGACGCCGCCGCGGTCGACGGCCGTATCGTGCAGATCGCAACCCTCAACGGGCCCAAGGTCACCGTCAACATCGCCAAGGTGATGGTGAAGCGACTGACCCACACCGGTTCCACGCTGCGTCCCCGTACTAATGCGGATAAGGCGGCGATGGTCGCGGCGATCGAGGCCAAGGTGATGCCACTGCTCCGCGAGGGCAAGGTAAAGCCCCTGATGGACAGCACATTCCCGCTGGAAAAGGCGGCGGATGCGCACCGGCGCATGGAGACCAGCGCACATATTGGCAAAATTGTGTTGGAGGTTTAACTCTTCGGACCGAAGCGCAGGCGGAAACCCTTTGATTTCCTTCGCTTTCATGTCATTTATCGCGCCATCGCCGGGCTGTTCGCGCCCGACAAATCGGTTGATCGCGGAGTACTGACATTGCGTCTGATCAGGTGCCTTGCGCCGCTCGCGCTGGGCTTCATGATTGTTGCGTTCGCGCCGCAAGCGCGCGCCGTCGACGCTGTCAGCGTCCGCAGTGACGCGCCTGCGATCGACCTCACGGCGGTGCTCGATCACCAGCGCAGCGACACCGATCGCATCCAGGTTTCCACCGCCCCCGGCACCGACGGCATCGTGCGCCGCATCGAGGTGCGCGCGCGTGAAGGCGGCCAGAACTGGGTGGTGTTCGCGCTCGCCAACAACACCGACGACCAGCTCGACCGTCTGATCGTCGCGCCGCACTACCGCATCGTGTCGTCGGGATTGCTGTGGCCCGATTTGGGACTGTCGCGCATCGCCACCATCACGCCCTCGACCGGCGACCGGCCCGAGCGCCAGGAGAGCGCCACCGCCGACATCTTCCGCATCACGCTCGATCCCGGCGCCGTCGTCACCTTCGTCGCCGAGTTGCGCACCGATAAATTGCCGCAGCTCTATCTGTGGGAACCCGACGCCTACAAGGACAAGGTCAACTCGTTCACGCTCTATCAGGGCATCGTGATCGGCATCTCCGGCCTTTTGGCCCTCGTGCTGACCATCCTGTTCGTGGTCAAGGGCTCGATCATGTTCCCGGCCGCCGCGGCGCTGGCCTGGGCAGTGCTGGTCTATATCGGCGTCGATTTCGGCTTCTGGGGCAAGGTGCTCGACATGTCGAACAACGCCGAGCGCGTCTGGCGCGCGGCGGGTGAAGCGATCCTGGCGGCGACGCTGCTGGTGTTCCTGTTCGCCTATCTCAACCTCAGCCGCTGGCATGTGCGCTATTCCCATATCACCATCGGCTGGCTGACCTTCCTCGGCTCGCTGGTGGCGCTGGCGCTGTTCGATCCCGCCGTCGCCTCCGGCATCGCGCGGATGTCGCTGGTGATGATCGCGGTCGCCGGCTTCTGCCTGATCGTTTATCTCTCGACGCACGGTTTCGACCGCGCGGTGCTGCTGATCCCGACCTGGTTCCTGCTGGTGGTGTGGGTCGGCGCGGCCGGCATGGCGGTGGCGGGAAGCGTCACCAACGACATCGTCGGCCCCGCCCTGCTCGGCGGCCTCGTGCTGATTGTGATGCTGATCGGGTTCACGGTGATGCAGCATGCCTTTGCCGGCGGCGGCGCCACCACAGGCGTGGTTTCCGACGTCGAGCGCCGCGCGCTGGCGCTGACCGGCTCCGGCGATCTGATCTGGGACTGGGACGTCTCCGCCGACAAGGTGTTCACCAGCCCCGAGACCGAAAGCCTGCTCGGGCTGAAGCGCGGCACGCTGGAAGGCCCGGCCGCGAAATGGCTCGAAGTGCTGCATCCGCTCGACCAGGACCGGTTCCGCGCCGCGCTCGACAGCGTGCTCGACCAGCGCCGCGGCCGGCTGGTGCAGGATTTCCGCCTGCGCACCCCCGACGGCCACTTCATGTGGTTCGCGCTCAAGGCGCGCCCGGTGGTCGGCTCCGACGGCGAGGTTTCGCGCGTGGTCGGCACGCTCACCGACGTCACCGAGATCAAGAACGCCGAGGAGCGCATGCTGCATGACAGCGTGCATGACAACCTCACCGGCCTGCCGAACCGCAAATTGTTCATCGACCGCCTCGGCGCCGTGGCGAACTTCGCCAAGACCATGCCGAACCTGCGCCCGACCCTGATGGTGATCGACCTCGACCGCTTCAAGCAGGTCAACGATTCCGTCGGCATCGCGGTCGGCGACTCCATTCTGCTGACGCTGGCGCGGCGGCTGACCCGCATCCTCAAGCCGCAGGACACGCTGGCCCGGCTCGCCGGCGACCAGTTCGGCCTGATCCTGATGTCGGAACAGGATCCGGCACGCATCACCGCCTTTGCCGAGACCATCCGCAAGACCATCCGCGCGCCGATCGCCTTCAACGACCGCGAAATCTTCCTGACCGCTTCGATCGGCCTCGCGCTCTCCGATCCGCAGACCCAGCTGTCCGACGAGATCATCAAGGATGCCGAGCTGGCGATGTATCATTCCAAGCGCATCGGCGGCGACCGCATCGACGTCTACAAGCCGGCGATGCGCGCCCGCAAGACCGACCGACTGACGCTGGAATCCGAATTGCGTCGCGCCATCGAGCGCCAGGAAATCACCATCCTGTACCAGCCGATCGTGCGGCTGGAGGATCGCTCGATCGCCGGCTTCGAGGCGCTGGCGCGCTGGGACCACCCGAAACTCGGGCGGATGTCGCCGTCGGAATTCATCTCGATTGCGGAGGAGATCGGCCTGATCGTCGACCTCGGCATGTTCGTGATGGACCAGACCGCAAAACAGCTCGCGGTGTGGCAGCGCGCGATGCGCTCGCGCGAGCCGATCTTCGCCAGCGTCAACGTCTCCTCGCGGCAGTTGCTGCGTCACGATCTGATCCACGATATCAGAACCGTGCTGTCGCGCTCCTCGGTGGCGCGCGGCACGCTGAAGCTGGAGCTCACAGAGTCGCTGGTGATGGAGAATCCGGAGCACGCGGCGCAGATGCTGACGCGGATCCGCGAACTCGGCACCGGACTGTCGCTCGACGATTTCGGCACCGGTCATTCCTCGCTGGCCTATCTGCAGCGCTTTCCGTTCGACACCATCAAGATCGATCAGTCGTTCGTGCGCACCACCAGCCGCGGCACCCGCCCGGTGATCCTGAAATCGATCATCGCGCTGGCCCACGACCTCGGCATGGACGTGGTCGCCGAGGGCGCCGAGACGGACTCGGATGCAGTCGAGCTCTATCAATTGGGCTGCGAATACGCGCAGGGCTTTGCCTTCGGCGAGCCGATGGACGCCGACGCCGCGATGCGGCTCCTGACCGAAGAGCGGCTCGAAGCGGCGAGCTGAGCTGTCGTCCGCTTCTCTCCGTCGTCCCGGCGAAGGCCGGGATCTACCGTGTTAGCTGTCAAGAGGCGGTGGCGCCTTTCCATGGCTGGCCGGACCTTATTACGGCGTTGGCGAAGACGACGAGACGTCGCAGCACGGCGATGAGGGCTAGCTTTGGCGGCTTTCCCT
>JAFKKG010000051.1 GCA_017305715.1 Hyphomicrobiales bacterium
GGTTCGGCTGTTCGCCGATTAAAGTGGTACGTGAGCTGGGTTCAGAACGTCGTGAGACAGTTCGGTCCCTATCTGCCGTGGGTGTTGGAATATTGAGAGGATTTGTCCCTAGTACGAGAGGACCGGGATGAACGTACCTCTGGTGGAGCAGTTGTCGCGCCAGCGGCAGTGCTGCATAGCTATGTACGGACGGGATAACCGCTGAAAGCATCTAAGCGGGAAACCCACCTCAAAACGAGTATTCCCTTGAGAACCGTGGAAGACGACCACGTTGATAGGCCGGGTGTGGAAGTGCAGTAATGCATGTAGCTTACCGGTACTAATCGTTCGATTGGCTTGATTGCTCTCATTTTCAGTGTCCATCGCGCGTATGCGCCATGACGATTGACTGCTTGCTTCGTATCTTTGTCCTTCGCCGGTCTGGTGGTTCTAGCGAGGAGCTTGAACCCGATCCCATCCCGAACTCGGCCGTTAAACTCCTCAGCGCCAATGGTACTATGGCTTAAGCCCTGGGAGAGTAGGTCGCTGCCAGACCTGCCAAGGACAAAGCAATTCCTCTTTACGTGTCACGATCAAACAAAACGCCGCTTCCCTTCGGGGAGGCGGCGTTTTTGTTTGTCGGGCCGGCGACGGCCTGTTGCGGCAGCGCCGTAGCGCGAACGAAAGATGCTCCTCGCCCGGCTGTTCCAAATTGGCTGGCGTTCCAGGATCAACGCGCCGGCAGGTTCCGCGCCGGCGAAAACCGCCGGGTTGCACGCGTGCGCATTTCGATCGCCGTTCCACCGGCGGCGCAACGATCTATCGCAGCCCGTGAGACGACCGATCGCTCCGTGCTTCGAAAATGGACAGTGCGGCCTGGCCAGCCATGCCCCGGGAAGGCGACGGAACCACAAAATTCGGTATCTCCTTTGCCGAAACTGGCGATAAGCTGATGCCCAATTTCGTTTCCGCCATTATTCGTCGCCAGGTTGGCGCGTCATCATTTGAACCGTCCCCGGGTCGCGCCTGACCCATCCATGAAGCTGCACTGAACCCCCCAGGAGACCGCCATGCGTGAGATCGCCCGCCCCGCCGTCCGTGTCCTGAGTCTGGCCTGCCTCGCGCCCGCGATGGCCGGACTCGCATTTGCGATGGCCATCGGTTCCAGTAGCGACGTGCTGGCGCAGGCCAAGCAGCAGCAGGCACCGCCGCCGAGGCAGGCTCCCGCGCAGGCCGCGCCGCCGCAGCAGGAAGCGCCGCTGAAGCAGATCGCGCTGACCGAGGCGCAGATCCAGAACGTGCTCAAGGCCACCGCCGAAATGGACCCGATCACCGACAAGATCGACGACGACGCCAAGCCGGATCCCAAGATCACGGCGCAGCTCGAGGGCATCGCCAAGAAGAACGGCTTTGCCAGCTATGCCGACTACAACCTCGTCGTCGACAACATCAACCTGGTGCTCGGCGGCTTCGATACCACGACCAAGAAATATGTCGGTCCCGAAGCGGTGATCCGGGCGCAGATCGCCGAGGTCCAGGCCGACAAGAAAATGTCGGCCAAGGACAAGAAGGAAGAGCTGGACGATCTCAATGACGCGCTCAAATCGCCGGGACCGGCGGTCGAGAACAAGGGCAATATCGATCTCGTGACCAAATATTACGACAAGCTGGTCGAAGCGCTGTCCGAGACCGAGGAATAATCATCAGTCGAAGCCATCAGGAAAAAGCCCCGGAGAAAGCTCCGGGGCTTTTTTACTGCTTTCGATCGCAGCACCTCAGGTCTTGGTGCGCATCCGCATCATGAAGCTGTCATAGGCCAGTTCGGCCACCTGCATCCACGCCACCGATTCGGCGCGGAATGCGGTCAGGCTCGAATACATCTTGGCGAAGTGCGGATTGGTCTTGGACAGATCCGCGTAGATCTCGTTCGCCGCGTTGTAGCAGGCTTCCAGCACCTCCTGCGGGAATGGTTTGAGGATTGCGCCGGCCACCAACAGCCGCTTCAAGGCCGCGGCGTTGACGTAGTCGTATTTGCCGGTCACCCAGGTGAACGTATCGTAGGAGGCGGTCTCGATCGCCGCCTGATAGTGCTTGGGCAGCGCGTTCCACTTGTCCAGGTTCATGATGTTGTGGCCCTGGCCGGTGCCTTCCCACCAACCCGGATAGTAGTAGAACTTCGCGACCTTGACGAAGCCGAGCTTCTCGTCGTCGTAGGGGCCGACCCACTCCGCCGCATCGATGGTGCCTTTTTCCAGCGCCGGGTAGATGTCGCCGCCGGCGATCTGCTGCGGCACGCCGCCGACCTTGGCGATGATGGTGCCGGCGAATCCGCCGACCCGGAATTTCAGGCCCTTGAAATCTTCCATCGACTTGATTTCCTTCCGGAACCAGCCGCCCATCTGGGCGCCGGTGCTGCCGGTCGGCACGCCGACGCTGTTATATTCCTTGAGCAAATCGTTCAGCATGTCCATGCCGCCGCCGAACCGCAGCCACGCGATGTGCGCGCGGGTGTTGAGACCGAACGGCAGCGACGTGCCGAAGGTGAAAGCGGGATTCTTGCCCCAGTAATAATACAGCGCCGTGTTGCCCATCTCGACGGTGCCGTTCGCAACGGCGTCAAGCACCTGCAGGCCCGGCACGATCTCGCCGGCCGCGAACGATTGAATCTGGAATTTGTTGTCGGTGATTTCGGCGACGCGCTTGGAAAAATATTCGCAGCCGCCGTAGAGCGTATCGAGTGCCTTCGGCCAACTGGCCGTAAGCCGCCACTTGATTTCCGGATTGCCTTGCGCGATCGCGGGTGCTGCAACGGCAGTCGCGGCAAGACCGACACCGCCTGCTTTCAAAAAGTCACGACGTTTCATCTGTTTCCCCTTCCTGTTTTTCGTTGGCCACGGCACAGCGATCTTGATGCGTCGCTTTGTTTGTCAGTGGCCGTTCGTTCGATCGGTGATTGAGCTCAAGCCTATCAAACCCGTGCGGCAGGATGACCAATCGGATGTCTTTAATCAAGGGTTGTGGTTCCATCGCAGTTGCGAACGGATGCACCGAGGTTGTGCAACGAACCCCATGCGTCCGCGACGAAAGGCTAAGACATGCACTGACGCCGCTGGCCGTCGTCTGCTAGGGAAAGGTCGATAAATCCCTGTGGGAGCCTGAAATGGCAAAGAAAAAGGTCGTGGTCGCGGGCGCGACGGGACTGGTGGGACATGCCGCGTTGCGGCACTTCGGTGCCGCCGGGGGCTGCGACGTTCTGGCGCTGTCGCGGCGCCGGCCGCCCGAACTGTATGGCGCCCGCCATGTCCCGATCGACCTGACCGATCCCGCGCAGTGCCGGCGCGCGGCAGCCGAACTGCAAGGCGCCACGCATCTGGTTTACGCCGCGCTCTATGAGGCGCCAGAGCTGGTCGACGGCTGGCGCGATCAGAATCAGATCCGCACCAATGATGTGATGTTGCGCAACCTGATGGGCGTGCTCGAACCGGTGGCGCCGGAGCTTGCGCATGTCGCGTTGCTGCAGGGTACCAAGGCTTATGGCGTTCACGTCCGTCCGCTCATGGTGCCGGCGCGCGAAGGCCGCTCGGAAATGTACGAGCAGCCGAATTTCTATTGGGCGCAGGAAAATTTCCTGCGCGAACTGCAGCAGGGCAAATCCTGGCACTGGAGCATTCTGCGCCCGGTGCTGATCGTCGGCGAGACCATCGGCGGCGCCATGGATCTGATCCCGCCGCTCGGCGTCTATGCCGCCATGCTGCGCGAGCAAGGCCGTCCGCTCGACTATCCCGGCGGTGCGCCGCGGGTGTCACAGGCGGTCGACGTCGATCTCCTGGCGCGCGCGATTGCCTGGGCCGGCGAAGCCCCGGCCGCGCGCAATGAAGCTTTCAATGTCACCAATGGCGATGTCTTCACCTGGGAAAACGTCTGGCCGGCGATATCCGACGCGCTCGGCATGAAGCCCGGCACCGCCGTGCCGCTGTCGCTGGTGCAGGAATATCCCAAATGGATCGCCCCGTGGGACGAACTGCGCCGCAGGCACGGTCTGATATCGCCCGGCCTCGAAGCGTTCGTCGGCCTGTCGTTCCAATATGCCGACTACAGCATGCGCTACGGCCAGACCCAGTCAGGCCCGCCGTCGATCGTCTCGACCGTGAAGATCAACCAGGCTGGCTTTACCGAGATGATGGATACGGAGACGATGTTCAGGAAATGGTTCGCCCTTGCACGCGCTAGTCGTTTGCTACCCTAGAAACGTTGGAACCGAACATGCTGGATCACGTCACGTTAGGCGTCAGCGACATCGAGCGGTCGCGGAAATTCTATGATGAAGCGCTTCGACCGCTCGGCATCGAGCGCCTCTATGCCGAAGGCGAATCCGCCTCCGGCTATGGCGCCGGCAAGAAAGCATTCTTCTGGATCAGCCAGAAGGACGCTTCCCAAACCGGCAGCCACGTCGCCTTTGCGACCGAGGAGCGGCAAACCGTGGACCGGTTTCACCAGGCCGCGCTCGCTGCCGGCGGACGCGACAATGGGCCGCCGGGGCTACGCCCGCATTATCACGAAAATTACTACGGGGCGTTCGTGCTCGATCCGGACGGCCACAACATCGAGGCGGTTTGCCACCGCAAACAGACGTTGGAGTAACTGCCATGGCATTTCCGATTACCGAGCATGTCGTGAAGACGGATCGTCATACGACGGCCTATCTTGCATGCGGCGCGCCCGATGCGCCGATCATCAGCTTCCTGCACGGATGGCCTGAACTGTCGATCAGCTGGCGTCACCAGTTGCCGGTGTTCGCCGACCTCGGATTTCGTTGCGTGGCGCCGGACATGCGCGGATATGGCAGGTCCAGCGTCTATCGGCAGCATGCGGATTACGCTGTCGAAAACAGCGTGCGCGACATGATCGAGCTGTTGGACTCGCTCAAGCGCGACAAAGCCGTCTGGGTCGGGCACGACTGGGGAAGCCCGGTGGTCTGGGATATCGCCAGCCATCATCCGGACCGGTGCCATGGCGTCGTCAATCTGTGCGTGCCTTATCTGCCGGGCGGCTTCGCGCCGGAAAATTTCCTCCCCTTGGTGGATCGCACGCTCTACCCGGAAAACAAATTCCCGGCAGGTCAGTGGGACTACCAGCTGTTCTACCAGGAGAATTTTTCGGCCGCTTCTGCCGCCTTCGAGGCCAACACGCGCAACACGGTGAAGGCGCTTTTCCGCAAGGGCAATCCGGCGGGGCGAGGCCAACCTGGGCGCCTGGCAATGGTCCGTCAGGAGGGCGGCTGGTTTGGCGGCATGGGTAAGGCGCCCGACGTGCCCATCGATACCGATGTGCTGACCGAAGCGGACCTTGCCGCGTACACGGCGGCCCTGGAACGCAACGGCTTCTTTGGTCCGGACTCCTGGTACATGAACCACGATCGGAACGTGGCCTATGCGGCAAAGGCAGTGAACGGCGGCAGGCTCGACATGCCGGTGCTGTTCCTTCATGCGGCGCATGATTTGACCTGCGACACGACCGGCTCCCGCCTTGCCGAACCGATGCGCGAGTACTGTGCCGATCTGAGCGAGGTGGTGGTTCAATCGGGCCACTGGATGGCGCAGGAATGTCCCGTCGCCGTCAACGCCGCGCTGGCAAAGTGGCTGGCAACGAAGCTGGGTGACATCTGGACATCGTGACCGGCACGCTATGCTGGCACAGCGGCGGCCGCTTTCGCACGGCCGCGAACAGCGATCACTGCTGAGGATGCATGAAAAATGCGTAGATCTCGGCTACCCGATCAACCGATATTCCATTTCTCTGCTCGACAGCCAGCGGGTGGTCGGTCGGCTCTAGTTCGATACAGGGGCGGATGCCGTCATCTCGGAGATGCACGAGCGTCTTTAGATTCTCGGTGCTTGGATAGAGCGGCAGCTCGGCGGAAAGCCAGCCAAAGAACGGGCCGATGTGTGATCGCTTCGGTGTATCGTAACAGGCTTTGAATTCCGCGAAGTGATCCCTGCTGAGCGAGACCCAAACTCCCCAGGAAAACGCGTCCGTTTCACCGTGAACCGGGATTTCGAGACAACCGCGGACGAAAAAATTCTCTTGATCCACGACGCAGGTATCGGAATCCAGCGCGCATCTCTCGCCGCGCTCTTCGGCCGGGATGCCATAAAAATACAATGGCGCGTTCGCGCCGAAAGTGGGCATTCCTTCATGCCACTCGTCGCAGGAAGTGCACTTGAAACGAAACATGGCTGCCGCCCCGTAGAATCCGTCGAGCTGACATGCGTCAATCCGTCAGTTCTTGCAGGCTATGGTAACCGATTCGAGAGGGCGGAAACGAACGCCGCGAGATGCCTCAGCCGGGCCCGGAAAATTTCCTTTCCATCGCCTTGCGCGTCTTGATGGTGTCGTTGGCTTCGTCGACCTCGACATCGCTCCAGTGCACCACCGCGCCGTGGGCGACGTTGTTCTTCAGCTTGACGCGATGGGCGAGCCCGATCGGCAGCGTGCCGGCCTTGAGGCTGGCGGCGGCCGGCATCAGTTTGCCCCACACCGTATAGCCGCCTTCGCCGTCGAGCATTTCACCGGCGCGCAGATCGCGTTTGGCGACCGCGGCGACATCGCCGCGAAAACCGTGGGGTTGTCCGGTCGGCTCGCCGCGCAGAGCGGCCGACAGCACCGAGATGTTCAGCTCCAGCCCGATCAGATGATAGGGCTTGTACATTGCCGCATACCGCCCGGAGGCGTCGGTCTTCAGCCCGTATTGCTTGAAGCAGTCGGCGGCATAATCGTTCGGCGCTTCCAGCACGACATAGACGCCCCAGCGCAGATCGCGGAACACCGGACGGCCGTCGCGCTCCAGCGACGACACCACTTCCACCACGCCGGATTTCTCCAGCACGCCGCCCTTGTCGCGCGGCCGCATCACATGCGGCAGGTCGTCGACGCCGCAGGGTGGAAACAGCAAACCATCGGTGGGCACGTCGAGCTGGCAGGCGTTGGCGATCGCCGCCATTTCGATCGCCGATTTGGTGCCGTCGAGAAACGAGTTGAACATTTGCGGATTCATGCCGGCCGACTGCGCTTCGCCGGCCGTGAGGCCGTAATGGCCCCAGACGCCTTCCGGCGTCACGTCATGATAGGCCGGCAGATATTTTGTGCCCTTGCCGGCGGCGACGACCCGGAATCCGGTCGCGCGGGCCCAGTCCACCATCTCCGATGTCAGTGCCGGCTGATCCCCATAGGCCAGCGAATAGACCACGCCGGCCTTGCGCGCTTCCTCGGCGAGCAGGGGGCCGGCCAGCACATCGGCCTCGACGTTGACCATCACGACATGCTTGCCGGCCGCAATCGCCGCCCGGGCATGCCGGATGCCGACGGCCGGATTGCCGGTCGCTTCCACCACGACATCCATCGCGCCGCCGGCAATGGCGCGCACGCCATCGTCGGTGAAGACCGTCCGTTCGATCCGCGCCTGATCCCAGCCGACGGTGCGGCAGGCCTCGCGCGCGCGGTCACGGTCGAGATCGATGATGATGGGCACCTCGAGCCCCGGCGTGTGCGGCACCTGCGACAGGAACATCGAGCCGAATTTGCCGGCGCCGATCAGCGCGACCCGAACCGGCTTGCCGGCCGCATGGCGGGCCTTGAGGAGGTGGTGGAGGTTCATGAGGAGGAATCCGAACAATTGGGGAGGCGACGAGAAGCCGCGGATTTCACATCGCGTCATGGCCGGGCTTGTTCCGGCCATCCACGTCTTTGTTTGTCTACGGTGTCAAGACGTGGATGCCCGGGACGAGCCCGGCCATGACGAAGCTGTTGTAAGCGCGACCGAAACCTACTCCGCCGCCTGGCGATGCGCACGCGCCAGCCGCAGCAGCGCGTCGTCATCCACCGTTTGGATCGGGGTGAAGTCGCGGTGGGCGATATAGTCCGGCCGCGTCGGGGTGCGGATGTAGTTGGAGACCGCATTCAGCGTCAGATAGACGATCTTGCGCGGGTAGGGCGTGATGTTGCCGGCCGAACCGTGCACGAGGTTGCCGTGGAACATCAGCATGCCGCCGGCCTTGCCGGTCGGGGCTACGATGCCGCCTTCCTTGACCAGCCGGGTGACGGTTTCCTCGTCCAGCGTCCACAGCGGATAGGAGGTGGTCTCGAGGTCGTGCGAGGCCTTGAGGTCGCCGGCATGCTGGCTCTTCGGCACCAGCATCAAGGGCCCGTTGATCGGCATCACCTCGTCGAGGAAGATCGCGATGTTCATCGCGCGCGGCAGCATCATGCCGTCGTCACGCTTCCAGGTGCCGTAATCCTGATGCCATTGCCAGACGTCGCCGGTGAACGCGGCTTTGGCGTTGATCTTGAACTGGTGCATGTAAAGCTTTTCGCCGAAGATCTGCTCGATCGGCTCGATCATGCGCGGATGCGCGCCGAGCGCGGCGAACGCCTCATTGTAGAGATGGGCGGCAAAGGCGGTGCGCGGCGCGCCGCTCTTCTCGCGCCATACCTCGGGCCGGTTGGCATCGTAGATGCCCTCGGCCTCGCGGGCGAGATAGGCTACTTCCTCGGGGCTGAACAACTCGGGCAGGAACAGCCAGCCTTCGCGGTTGAAATATTCGATCTGTTCTTGCGTGAGTTTCATGATCGTCTCTCCCTGTTGTTTTCTCTCTCTCCTCATGGTGAGGAACGCATCTTCGCGCGTCTCGAACCATGAGCCTCAGACGGGCCTGCATCCTTCGAGACGCGGCTTCGCCGCTCCTCAGGATGAGGATTTTGCTACGCCGCCTTATCCGTCGCCTTCAGTCGCTCCTCAGTCATCCGTCCCGCCGTCTGCGCATGCGCCAACGCCGCCGCCTCGGCGGCCTTGGCATTGCCGGCCAGAATCTGCGCGGCGATCGTCTCATGTTCGCTCCAGGCGCTGCCGCGGTAGTCGAGTTCGGCGAGCACGGTGGCCATCGAGCGGCGCATATGCGGCCATTGCGGCGCGATCATCTCCTCGATCGCGGGATTGCCTGCAAGGCGGTAGATCGCGCCGTGAAAATCGACGTCGAGCGCAATCAGACGCGCCAGCGGCGTGTCCTCGCGGGTGGCCCGGCCGGCCTCCAGCGCCACTTCAAGCTGGGCTCGTCCGGCTGCGTCGGTCTTGGCCCGTCCGGCCGCGAGCCGCGCCGCCAGCGCGTCGATGGCGCCGCGGACCTCGTAGAGTTGCCGGATGCGCGCCGGATCAAGCTCGGTAACCTCAAAGCCGCGTCGGCCGCTCTCGGCCACCAGGCCCTGCCGGTGCAGCAAATGCAGGGCGTGCGACACCGGCTGGCGCGACACGCCAAGCTTCTCGGCAAGCTCGCTCTGGGTGATGCGCCGGCCCGGCGGCAGGGTGCGGTCGATGATCGCTTCCAGGATCCGGGCATAGACCTGGTCGATCAAATTGGGGAGCGGATCTAACGGGATCATGCCGGGTGCCCGAAAATGGAATACGGAATTCCGTATTCGGTATGGATACTCCCGGCTCGAAGTGTGGTCAAGGGGCTCTGGGCGAACTTCCGATGGGGTTGTCCGGCACAAGCATTTCCACGTTGAACGCGCCGATGCGCTCGGCGCCCGCCACGGCCTCAATGGCCGATATCCGCTCGCCTTGGATCGTCAGCCGCACCACGACGCGCAATTGACCACCCAGGATCACGGCGAGTGCGAAGGCTCCATCGACCAGCGCGGGTCTTGCTGCTGCCGCTCGGCCCTTGAAGGTTTCGGCGACCGCGGCGGCGCCGCGGATTTCGGCGAGCGAGCCCAGCCGTTGCGCGGCGTCGTCGGCGCGGAACACGACGTCGGGATCCAGCACCGCGAGCAGTCCTTCGAAATCACCGTCGCGCGAGGCTGCGAGAAAGGCGTCGACGATTCTTTTCTGTCGGCTGAAATCGGCGTCGGACGCGGGCGGGGTGCCCTGTACGCGGCGGCGGGCGCGGCTGGCGAGCTGCCTTGCCGCCGCCGGCGTGCGGCCGACGATCGGCGCGATTTCTTCGAACGGGACCGCGAACATGTCGTGCAGCACAAAGGCCAGCCGTTCGGCCGGCGCCAGCGTTTCCAGCACCACGAGCAGCGCCGCGCCGACCGAGTCGGCCATATCGGCGTCGTGCCCAGGTTCGTCGCTGGCGACCGGTTCCGGCACGTCCGGCCCCATCGGCTCCTCGCGCCGCGATTTGCGCGACCGCAACATGTCGAGACAGACGCGGGCGACCACCGTGGTGAGCCAGCCGCCGAGGTTTTCGACCGCGCTGGTATCGGTGCGGCCGAGCCGCAGCCAGGTTTCCTGCACGGCATCGTCGACCTCGGCGGTCGATCCCAGCATGCGGTAGGCCACCGCGCGCAGATGGCCCCGGTTGGCTTCGAACTTCTCAGCCAGAAATTTTTTCTCGTCCATCGGTCACATTCCCATGTCGTGTCTCGTCATGGCTTTGACGAACGAAACCGCGTCGATGTGACAGCAGATCGGCATGGCGGCGTCAAAAACCGAGCAAAGAATGGAGAAGCAGAGATGTTGCAGGCGCGAATGAACCACCCGGTCCTGGTCGTTCCCGAGGCCATGAAGGCATTGCAGGCGCTGGGCGAGTTGACCAAGCACGGCCTCCCGGAAAAGCTGCTCGAACTGGTGCATCTGCGCGCCAGCCAGATCAATGGCTGCAGCGCCTGCGTCGACATGCATCCGAAGCTCGCCAAAAAGGCCGGCGAAACCGATGAACGGCTGTTCGCGGTCGCCGCCTGGCGCGAGGCGCCCTACTTCACGGAAAGCGAGCGCGCCGCACTCGCCCTGACCGAAGCGCTGACCCGGATCAGCGACCGCGAGGAGCCGGTCTCGGATGCGGTCTGGGGCGAGGCCGACAAGCAGTTCGATGAACAGGAGCTTGCGGCGCTGATCCTGGCCATTGCCAACATCAATGTCTGGAACAGGCTCAACATCGCCGTGCGCCAGCCGGCCGGCGTCTGGAAGGGGTGAGCCACGCCGCCGATGTTCCCTCCTTGCGGAGGAGGGTCGGGGAGAGTGGCTGCGGCGAGACTGCTATCAATTATGCCGCGCCGGCTCGTGCTTAATTTACCCGCGCAAGCTAAAGAACAAACCCGGCCGATCCCGATCGGCCGGGTTTTCCTGTTTGCCGTGACCGCCCATTTCAGAGCACGACTTCATGCTGCGACCGACCATCCGGAAACGAATCCTTGCCATCGCCGTCGGGCTGATTGTCCTGATGGCGGTCACGTCGGTTCTGTCGACGGTGATGACGCGGAGGGTGGCGCATCAGCTCGACGAACTCTCGACCAAATATGTCGAGGCCTATGGGCATCTGGCGCGGATGAACGTCCGCTCGCTGGAGCAGGCGCTGGCGCTGCGCCGCATGGTGATCGCCCGGATGCAGTCGCCGCCGGACGAAGCCGGCTTCACCGAGCGCCAGAAAACCTACGAGGCGAAAGGTCAGGAGATCGACGCGGAGGCGAAGGCGGCGCGTCAACTGATCAATGCGATCATCGAAGACAGCTCCACCGAGTCCGATAACGCCCGGCTCGGCCGGATCGACAACCGCATCGAGACCGTGAATGGCGACCTTCGCCGTTACATGCGCGAGGAATATCTGCGCCTGCTGCCGCTGCTGCAGGCCGGGAAGATCGCCGAAGCCCAGCTCATCGTCGCGCGCGCCGACGAGTTGCGCGACGAGTTCAACCAGAAGGTCGAGGACATCCGCAAGGATATGCTGGCCCAGGTCCGCAGCGATGCCGTGGTGACGATGCGCGACCAGCAAAAGGCCATCGTGATCTCTTCGATCCTGACCGGGCTCGCGGCCATCCTGGGATTGATGTTCGCGATCGTCATCTCGACGGGGATCACCCGGCCGGTGCGGCGGTTGCTGGACGGCACCCGCGCCGTGGAGGCCGGCCGGCTCGATGGTTCGATCGACGTCACCACGCGGGACGAGATCGGCCAGCTCACCCTGGCGTTCAACAACATGGTCGAGCAATTGCGCCACAAGGAGAAGATGCGCGAGACGTTCGGCCGCTACATCGATCCGCGCGTCGTTGCCGGTCTAATTGATCGGCAGTCGCAGACCGCGACCGACGGCGAGCGGCGGGTGATGACGGTGCTGTTCTGCGACATGAAGGGCTTTACCAGCCTCAGCGAAGGCATGACGCCGCAGGGTCTGGTCAAGGTGATGAACCATTATCTGTCGACGATGTCGGGACCGATCCGCAACCACCACGGCATCATCGACAAATATATCGGCGATGCGATCATGGCCTATTGGGGCCCTCCGTTCAACGAGGACGGCGAACAGGCGGCGCTCGCCTGCCTCGCCGCGATCGACATGGCCCGCCGTGGCGCGGCGTTGCGCACCGAGCTGCCCGAATTGCTCGGCGTGCGCACGGTGCCGAGCGATTGCGACGTCCGGATCGGCATTGCGACCGGCGAGGTGCTGGTGGGCAGCATCGGCTCGGAATTCATGATGAGCTACACCGTGATGGGCGATGCGGTGAATCTCGCCTCGCGGCTGGAGGGCGCCAACAAGATCTATGGCAGCCATTGCCTGGTCTCCGCGCCGACCATCGCCGCGGCCGGCGAAGGAATAGCGTTTCGCGAGATCGACCGATTGATCGTGGTCGGCCAGAGCCATCCCGAGACGGTGTTCGAGATCATCGGCGCCCGGGACGAACTCACGGCCGCGCAGGAATCGCTGCTGGCCGGCTATTCGCAAGGGCTCGCCGCCTACCGCGAGCGGCGCTGGGACGAGGCGCATCGCGCGTTCAGCGCGGCGCTCGAAGCCGTGCCCGGCGACGGCCCGTCCAAGGCCTTCATCAAACGCATCGGTGACATGCAGGCGAGCCCGCCCGGCCCCGATTGGGACGGCGCGTGGCGTCCTGCTGAAAAATGATCTTCGAGCGAAGAGAACGCGTCAAAAAAAGAACAGCGTTCACGCCGCCAGGAAATCCAGCACGATCTCGCAATATTTCTGCGGCGCCTGCTCGAACATCGGATGCGTGGTGCCCGGGATCATCTCGGTGCGCGATCCCTTCACATTGGCGGCGAGCGCGCGCAGCACCAGCGGCAGTGTGCCTTTGGTATTGGCACCGCCGATGAACAGCGTCGGGGTCCTGATCGCTTCGGCATCCGCCTTGGAGAATGGCGGGCGGGCGTCGCGCATCTGGCCGATCAGGGTGGTGGCGTTGTCGCGCAGCTGCTGTTTCGGCGTCGCCGGCAGGCGCTTCCAGGCGCCGGGGCCTTCCAGCGCATCCATGAAGATTTCGAGCCCGCCATCGACATTGCCCTCGGCGATGACTTTTGCGGAGGCGGCAATCCGGGCTGCGAGCGGCGAGGGGCCGGGTTTGTAGGCGGGATCGAGCGTGGCGTCGAGTTCGCCGCCGGGCTCGGCCAGGATCAGCTTTCGCAGCAGGTCGGGCCGCCGCTGGGCGACGCGAAACGAAATGTGCCCGCCGCGGGAATGCCCCATCAGATCGACCGGTCCGATGCCGAGTTTTTCGATGAAGACGATCACATCATCGACATGCTGGGCGATCGAATAGGTGTCGCCGACGCCGTCCCAATGCGCGGGAAAGAAATGCCGCAGCGACGGCGCGATCACGCGGTGTTTTCGCGTCAGCGGTCCCAGCACCGCCGACCAGATCCGGAAGTCGCACAGCGAGCCATGGATGCATACGAGCGGCGGGCCGTCACCGACCTCGAGATAGACCATGTCGAATCCGTTGACGGGAAGGCTTTGCATGCGGGGCTCGTGAAGTGACGGGTGGGGCCATTGAATGGCGCGGTGACGATCCCAGATCACCGGAAGTTGTTCATGCCGTCAAGTTCCGCCGGAATTCGGGTGGATAGCAACATTCTCCAAGCCTAGATTTGGGGCCGGTATCAAGCTCGAAACATCGGAGCGAGAGATCTGGAGCAAGATCATGACCGAACCGCATTTTGCGATATTCGACACCCCGATCGGCCGCTGCGGCATCGTGTGGGGCGAGCGCGGCATTGTCTCGGTGCAATTGCCGATGGGTGACGAGAAGAAGACCCGCACCCGCCTCCAGCAGCGCCATGGCGACATCGACGAGGCGCGGCCGCCCGCAAACGTGCAGGCGGCGATCGAAGGCATCGTCGAGCTGCTGGCCGGCAAGCCGAACGATTTGGCCGACGTCGTGCTCGATCTCGACGGCGTGCCCGAGTTCAACCGCGGCGTCTACGACATCGCGCGCACCATTCCGCCGGGCAAGACCATGACCTATGGCGACATCGCCAAGAAGCTCGGCGGCGTCGAACTGTCGCGCGATGTCGGCCAGGCGCTTGGCCGCAACCCGTGTCCGATCGTGGTGCCGTGCCACCGCGTGCTCGCGGCGGGCAACAAGCCGGGCGGTTTTTCGGCCAATGGCGGCGTCGTGACGAAACTCAAAATGCTGGCGATCGAAGGCGCGGTGGTGAACCACACGCCGAACCTGTTCGATTGAGCCACTGATGGTGTAGACGGAGCGAAGAACTCCCCCTCGCCCCGCTTGCGGGGAGAGGGTCGGGGTGAGGGGGACTCTCCACGAGTTCGGTGCGCGGAGAGTCCCCCTCACCCGAAGCCTTCGGCTTCGACCTCTCCCCGCAAGCGGGGCGAGGTGACATGAACGCCGGCGCCGATTCAATCCAAAAATCGAACCCGCGCTATCGCCCCTTGAAGTTCGGCTTGCGCTTTTCGTTGAACGCCAGCACGCCCTCGCGGCGGTCCTCGGTCGGCACCATCCGGTTATAGGCCTCGATTTCGAGCGCCAGGCCGTCGCGCAGCGACGATTGCAGGCCGCGGTGGATCGCAAGCTTGGCCTGGCGGGTCGAGATCGGCGCGTTGCGGGCGATATGGGCCGCGGTCGCCAGCGCTTCGCGCAGCAGATCGGCCGGCGGAAATACTTCATTCACAAAACCCCAGTCGCGGGCTTGCGCGGCCGTGAACGGCTTGCCGGTCAGGATCAGTTCCTTGGCGCGGCGCTCGCCGACGGCGCGCGGCAGGGTCTGCGTGCCGCCGCCGCCCGGCATGATGCCGAGCGTCACTTCGGTCAGCGCAAAGCGCGCACCCTCGGCCGCATAGAGGAAGTCGCAACAACCTGCGATCTCGCAGCCGCCGCCATAGGCCGCGCCATTGACGGCACCGATGATCGGCACCGGGCAATCGATCAGGGCGCGGACCATGCGCTCGAAGATCACGTGCTGGCGCATCCATTGCTCGTCGGTCATGCCGCGGCGCTCTTTCAAATCGCCGCCCGCACAAAAGGCCTTGTCCCCGGTTCCGGTCAGCACGATGCAGCGCAGATCGGCGGGGTCGAGCGCGATGTCCTCGAAACAGCGCACGAGATCGCGGCCCATCTGCGTGTTGAGCGCATTGGAGGCATCCGGCCGGTTCAGCCGCACGATCATTACATGCGCGTCGGCCTTCTCCAGCGCCAGCGTCTCGAACGATTCCGTTGCCGTGCTCATATCGCCTCGCAGGTGAACCCGTTGCCGGAACGGCGGATTTTTCCGACCGACGGCGAGGGGAAATGCGCGGTGCAGCACAGGGTTTCGGTGTCGCAATAGCGTTCGAGGAAGCTGCGCCGCGTCACGCCGGCCTGGGCCTGGTCGACGTCGAACTTGACCGACATCTCGGGATAGCGGGTCTGGATCGGCGAATGCATCAGGTCGCCCGAAAATACCGCGTCGTCCTTGCCGCGGCCGAAGGTGAAGGCGAGATGGCCGGGGGTGTGGCCCGGCGTCGGCAGCAGGCGCGCGTGGTCGCCGATCGCAAATTCGTCGCGCACGATCTCGGACTGTTTTGCCTCGACGATCGGCAGAACGCTGTCGCCGAACGGCGGCACCGGGGTCTTGGCGTGCGTCTCGGTCCAGTAATCGAACTCTTGCTTGCCGAACACGTAGCGCGCTTTCGGGAAGGTCGGCACCCAGCGGCCGTTGTCCAGCCGCGTGTTCCAGCCGACATGATCGACATGCAGATGGGTGCACATGACATAATCGATATCGCCGACCGCAAAGCCCGCCGCGGCGAGCGCCCGCGTGTAGGTGTCGTCGGTCTTCATGTTCCATTTCGGGCGCAGCGGCCGCGGCTTGTCGTTGCCGATGCAACTGTCGATCAGGATGGTGTGGTGCGGTGTCTTCACGACGTAGGACTGGAAGCACAGCATCAGCACGTCATCGGCGTCGAGCGCGCGGGCTTTTCGCATCCAGTCGCGGTTTTCCGCCAGCACTTCCGGCGTCAGGCTGGGCAGCATCTCCAGCGCCGGCACGAAACTGGTTTCCTGCTCGATGATGCGGTGGATGGTGAGGTCGCCGACGGTGAATTTCAGACTCATGGCTATTTTCCCGGCTTGGTTACGAAGCCGAGGCGCCGTAGCTCCCGGCTGATCGTTGGCGTCGTTACCCGATCCAATCGTCGTTACGCCGGCGGCGGCACCGAGATTTTCACCGACGGCCGCTCCAGCATTCTTTGATGGAAGGCGTCGAGTTTCGGAAACGCCTTGCGCCAGCCGCAATCGGCAAAGCGGAAGTCGGCATAGCCGAGCACGCAGACGAGGCCGATCTGCACGATGTCGAACGGCCGCGACAGCACGTCCGGCTTGTTCTCGAACCGCGCCATGCCGGTCCAGGCCCGGTTCCAATGGTCGTCGGACCAGGCCTGCCATTGCAGGCCCTGCGGCCGCGTCATTTTCTCGTAGCGGCACAGCAGCATGGAATCCAGCATGCCCTGCAGCAGCGAATGATCGGTCTTGACCTGCCAGCGGGTCGGGCCGGACGCCGGGATCAACTTGTTGCCGCCGGCGAGTTCGTCGAGATATTCGACGATGACATAGGAATCGAGGATGACATCGCCATTGTCCAGGATCAGCACCGGCAGCTTCTTCAACGGCGTGATCTTCGAATATTCCTCGTTGGCCGTACCGGGCGCCACCGTCGCCGAAATGAATTCGATCTTGTCGATCAGCCCGGTCTCGATCGCGGCGATGCGGACCTTGCGGGCGAAGGGCGAGGCGGGAGAGAAGCTGAGTTTCATTTTCTTGAAATCCTCTTTGTTCTTGTTCTCCGTCATGGCCGGGCTTGTCCCGGCCATCCACGTCTTTCTTGCCGATGCGCCGCCAAGACGTGGATGCCCGGCACAAGGCCGGGCATGACGAGGTGCGTGTGCCCGGCGCGTAGAAGCGCTACGCCTCGATGACGACCTGACGCTGCTCGCCGAGGCCTTCGATGCCGAGGGTGACGACGTCGCCGACATTGAGGAATTTCGGCGGCTTCATGCCGAGGCCGACGCCGGGCGGCGTGCCCGTGGTGACGATGTCGCCGGGCAGCAGCGTGAGGAACGTCGAGAGGTAGGCGATGCACTTGGCCATGCTGAAGATCATGGTCGAGGTCGAGCCGGTCTGGCAGCGCTGGCCGTTGACGTCGAGCCACATCGACAGCTTCTGCACGTCTGATATTTCGTCCTTGGTCACCAGCCACGGGCCGACCGGGCCGAACGTGTCGTGCGACTTGCCCTTGGTCCACTGCCCGCCGCGCTCCTGCTGGAAGTAGCGTTCGGAAACGTCGTTGCAGACGCAGTAGCCGGCGACGTGGTTGAGCGCATCGGCCTCGCTGACATATTTGGCGCGGGTGCCGATGATGGCGGCGATCTCGACTTCCCAGTCGAGCTTCTTGGACTCGCGCGGCTTTTCGATCGGATCGTTGGGACCGCTCAGCGAGGTGTTGGCCTTCAGGAAGAAGATCGGTTCAGCCGGAATCGGGGAACCGGTTTCCTTGGCGTGATCGGCATAGTTGAGGCCGATGGCGACGAATTTCGAGATGCCGGTGACCGGGGCGCCGAAGCGCGGCTTGCCATCGACGGCCGGCAGTTTCGAGGGGTCCAGTGCGGCAAGCTTGGCCAGCGAGGCCGGCGCATAGGCCTCGCCATTGAGGTCCTTCACGTGCGCCGAAAGATCGCGCAACTGGCCGGATTTATCGATCAGGCCGGGCTTTTCCTGGCCAAGCGCGCCGTAACGAACAAGCTTCATTTGATGGCTCCCTCAGGGGTTTATTTACTTGGATTGCTTCATGGAACAGCGGGCGGGGAAATTCAACTGCGGACTGGCTTGGCCGGCCACATGGCACCCCCTCATCCTGAGGAGGCCGCAACGCGGCCGTCTCGAAGGATGGGCCGCGGGCATCGGGGCCTCATGGTTCGAGACGGCGCAAGAGCGCCTCCTCACCATGAGGGTCCGCACTCACCCCAGCGCGATGAACTTGAACGCATCCCCCTCGCGCTTTATGTGACCGGCATTGAAGTGCCCGCCGATGACAAGCGCAGGCCGATCGGCAAAACGCCCGAACAGTTCGCGCCGCGTCACGGCCGACTGCTTCTGGTCGGAATCCGCAGTCGACGACCAGTCGAGATGGGCCATCTGGCAGGGGTGATGGGCGACGTCGCCGGTGAGCAGGGCGGCCTCGCCGTCCGATTGGATATGGATGCTCATATGGCCCGGGCTGTGGCCGGGCGTCGGGATCAGGGTGATTTCGTCCGCAAGCCTGGCGTCGCTGGCCACGAGATCAGCCTTGCCGGCATCCGCGATCGGCTTGACGGAATCGTTGAACACGGCCCGATGCACCGCGTCGTCGCTGTGGTCGCGCCAGTGTTCGAATTCGATTCTGCCGAACACATAGCGGGCATTGGCGAAGGTCGGCACCCATTGGCCGCCGACCAGTTTGGTGTTCCAGCCGACATGGTCGACATGCAGGTGGGTGCAGAGCACCGTGTCAATGCTGTCAGGCGCAAAACCCGCTGCCGTTAATTTCTCGAGGAACGGGTCCTGGCGGTTGTTCCAGGTCGGCACGTTGCGGCCCTGCTTGTCGTTGCCGAGCCCGGTGTCGACGATGATCCGCCGCGACGGCGTCTCCACCAGCAGCGAGTGGATCGACATTTTGAGCCGGCCCTCTTCGTTGGCGAAATGCGGGATCAGCCAGGGCAGCTTCTGGATTTCCTCGTTGGTCGCCAGCGGCAGGATGAAGCGGGTGCTGCCGACCGTCTCCAGTTCGACCACCTTGGTGATTTTGACCTTGCCTATTTTCCAGTGCATCCGGCGCTTCCTCTTGAATGGGTGTTGTTCACCGCGCGCAGTCGACGATGACCGTGCCGAGCTTGTCGCCCTTTTCCACCGCAAGATGCGCCTGCGCGGTTTCCGCCAGGGGGAACTGCGCCGCGACGTTGTGAATGCGTTTGCCCGCGGTCAGCCACTTGGCGATGTCGGCCTGGGCTGCCGCCAGCAACGGCGGCGGCAGCGCGAACAGCACCAGCGCGCGCAAGGCGATGCATTTCTCCATCAGATCGCGCATCGGGACCAACGGCGTGCGATTGCCGTTGGTGGCGTAGACCGCGATCGTTGAATTCATCGCCATCAGCTTCAGCGTGATGGCGATATTGCCGCCGAAATCGACATCGACCACGCGGTCGACGCCGCGCTGCCCGGTAAAGTCCAGCACTTTGGTGATGACGTCGTCGTTCCGGTAATTGATGACGAGGTCGGCGCCGGCTAGCCGCGCCTGTTCGGCCTTCGCATCCGAACTGACGGTCGCGATCACCCGCGCGCCGCCCCACTTTGCGAGTTGCACCGCGTAATGGCCGACGGCGCCGGCGCCGCCGGTGACCAGCACGGTTTTTCCCGTGATCGGCCCGTCGCAAAACAGGCAGCACCACGCCGTCATGCCGGGAATGCCGAGCGTGGCGCCCGCGGCGAACGAAAGACTATCCGGGAGCGGCGTCACCAGATGCTCGGCCAGTGCGATATATTCCGCCGCGGTGCCGAAGGCGCGGCCGTTGCGCTGGCCGTTGAACAGCCAGACACGGTCGCCGACCGCGAACCGTGTCACGCCGTCGCCGACCTGGTCGACGATCCCGGCGCCGTCGCTGTTGGGGATCACGCGCGGATATTCCATTGCGCGATAGCTGCCGCCGCGGCGGCCGACATCGGCAGGATTGACCCCGGACGCCTCCAGCCGCACCCGGACTTCGCCGGGACCGGCCACGGGTGTCGGCATCTCGCCATAGCTGAGCACCTCGGGCGCGGGGCCCGTCCGCTCGTACCAGACCGCTTTCATCCGGCGCCTCTTTAGAGCGTGCCGGGGAATGCGCCGCCGTCGAGCAGGATGTTCTGCCCGGTGATGAAGCCGGCCTGGGCGCTGCACAGGAAGGCGCAGGCCTGCCCGAACTCCTCGGGCTCGCCGAAGCGGCCGGCGGGATTGAGCTTGGCGCGCTCGGCCAGCAATTGGTCCACCGGAATGCCGCGCTTCTCTGCTTCGGCCTTCGCCACGGCCCCGCGGATGCGGTCCGTGTTGAACGGGCCGGGCAGCAGGCCATTGATGGTGACGTTGTTGATCACGGTCTTGCGCGCGATGCCGGCGACGAAGCCGGTGAGGCCGGCGCGGGCGCCGTTGGAAAGCCCGAGCACCTCGATCGGCGATTTCACGGCAGCCGAGGTAATATTGACGATGCGGCCGAATTTGCGCGCCATCATGCCGTCCACGGTGGCCTTGATCAGTTCGATCGGCGTCAGCATGTTGGCGTCGACCGCCTTGATCCAGTCGTCGCGGGTCCAGTTGCGGAAATCGCCGGGCGGCGGGCCACCGGCATTGTTGATCAAAATGTCCGGATCGGGACAGGCCTTCAGCACGTCCGCCCGTCCCTCGGGCGTGGTGATATCGCCGGCGACTTCCGTCACCGTCACGCCGGGGTGGGCTTTTCGGATTTCGTCGGCGGTCTTCTTCAGCGCCTCCGCGCCACGCGCCGTCAAGGTGACATGAACGCCTTCATTGGCGAGCTGCATGGCGCAGGCGCGCCCAAGACCCTTGCTGGATGCGCATACGATGGCGCGGCGGCCTTTGATCCCAAGATCCACTGTCTCACTCCCGTTATGTCGGATGGTTTTGAAGTTCGAAGGCGTCAGTGTAGCCAATCGCGACGGCGATGATAAGTGGCTTCCATCCGCGCAAATGCATATCAGCGCATCATCGCTCGCTAACTCCGCTGCGGCTGCTTCAACCGGGCGATGGTGGCGGCGATGTCGGGCGGCAGCTGCCTGACGCCCATTTGTCCGGCCATGGAAAACAGCGGCCGCAATTGCGAGCCGGTCAGGAAGGCCGGCTGAACACCGATGGGAACGAGTTGATCGAAGACCAGCACCAGCGTGGTGGCGACCAGGCCGACGCGCACGGCGCCAAGCGCCGCGCCGCCGATGCGGTCGACGAGACCGGGTTGCGATCCGGTGGCGTCGCTGATCGCTAGGCGCCCGATTTGTCCGAGCAGCATGCCTGATATCAGGAATATCCCGAAGAACAGCAGTGCGTTCTGTGCCAGGGCCGGACCGAAGGCCGGGCCGAATTTGCCGCCGAGCCGAGGCGCCAGCAACGACGTTGCCGTCATGGCGATCGGCATGGCGACCAGATAGGCGAGGATCGTCACCGAGCCGCGCAGCAGGCCGCTGTTGAAACCCATGACCACGGCCAACAGCAAGGCGAGATAAACGACGGCATCGAAACTGTTCATCGCCGAAAATCCTCAACCTGTTCCCTCGCGGGCTTGGTCAATGAACCCGGTTTGCGATCGCTAAAATCGTAGGTATCGATGAACGCGCTTCATCTCGGGGACGCCTCATGTCCGATCTATTGGACGTCCGTAAAGAAATCATTCCGAATACGGGCGAATGAAAGAAGCGGTCTTCTTCCCTCTCCCCTTGTGGGTGAGGGTGGCTTCGCGCCACCTTCTCCCGCAAAGGGAAAAGGAAAGCCACGTTTCCGTCATCCGGGCGCACCTCTTGGCGCGAGCCCGGAATGACCGAGAATGCTGCGACAAAATAACCCGACAGGCAAATCATGGATTCCGATTTTCGGAAGTCATGTCAAGACCCAGAATAAAAAATATTTCTGTTTTAAAGAATGGCAAATCAGCGCTACGACCTTGCCCATCCCGTCCTGGTCAGAAGGGCGTCGGCCGTCGTCACGGACGTTGGGCGGGGAGCGGTGGACGTGGAGGTTGTCGCCTGACGCGCGCGGCCGAAGCGTACGGCAAAAGCGTGTGGTCCCGACGTCGCGTTGCTG
>JAFKKG010000019.1 GCA_017305715.1 Hyphomicrobiales bacterium
AAAGCCATCGCGCAGGGAATGTCGGATGTTCTCCGCTGCCCTGTATGCTCGTGTGCAGCTTTCTTTGCACTGTTCGCACACGGGACCGCGGGTGCAGCGCGCATCCGGCATTCCCTGCGCCCTCCATTTGAAGAGGGCGGGAAGTTTCTGGCAAGACTCGGGCATTTCGTGCCGCGAGATCGCGAAACTGTATCTCCTGTCATTGTCTGCAACAAACGCGAAGCGTTTGTGCATGCGAGGATAGGCAATCACCGATTTATATCCGGTCCCTTTCCCGGAAAATGTCCTTGAAGCCCAAATCGGCCGGTGCTATTATTCGAACGGTCAGTCGGATTATTTTTGGCCCAAGCCGGAGGCCTCCGCAAGAGGGCCGGGCCAGCCAGTGGGAGATGCAGCGATGAACGTGGTGCCGCGCGCCTCACAATGGGGCGAATTGATCCGCGCCGACCGGGTGCATGGCTCGCTCTACACGGACCCGGCGATCTTCGAAGCCGAACTGCAGAACATCTGGTACCGCACCTGGGTCTATGTCGGGCACGAGAGCGAGGTGCCGAACGCCAACGACTACGTCGTCAAATCGATCGGGCCGCAATCGGTCATCATGACCCGCGACGAGCAGGGCAAGATCAATCTGCTGCTCAACCGCTGTTCGCATCGCGGCAATCAGGTCTGCTCCTACGACAAGGGCAACGCGCGCTCCTTCACATGCCCGTTCCATTCCTGGACCTTTGCCAATGACGGCCGTCTGGTCGGCTACGCCTTTCCCGACGGCTATGAAGGCCAGGACAGGTCGAAGCTGGCGCTCGGCCGCGTGACGCGGGTGCAGTCCTATCGCGGTTTCGTATTCGGCTCGTTCGCGGCCGAAGGCCCCACATTGGAAGAGCATCTCGGCGGTGCGGCGGAGACCATAGACCGTCTGGTGCGTTTTTCGCCGGAAGGCGAAGTCGAGGTCACGGCGGGCTTCCTCAAGCACCGCGTCAAGGCGAACTGGAAATTCATCCTGGAAAACGAATGCGACGGTTATCATCCGGCCTTCGTGCATTCCTCGATCTTCGGCGTCGCCGACAGTGCGATCGGCAAGCTCTATGGCGGTGCCTCGACCGCCGTCACGCGTGATTACGGCAACGGCCATACCGAGATCGATTTGCGGCCGGAATTCCGCAAGCGTGACGCGCCGATGAGTTGGTTCGGCACCACGGAAGAGCGGCTGCCGGATTACACGGCGCGCATGAAGGCCGCGTACGGCAACGAACAAGCGCGCGAAATCATGATCGACGGCACGCCGCATGTGATGATCTTCCCAAACCTGTTCATCGCCGAAATCCAGATGTTCGTGATCCAGCCACTCGCGGTCGACGACAGCGTGCAGCATGTGACGGCCTTGCAGTTCAAGGGCGCTCCCGACATGAACCGGCGGCTGCGCCAGCAGACCATGGGCTCGGTCGGCCCGGCCGGATTATTGCTGGCGGATGATTCGGAAATGTACGAGCGCTGCCACCGCGGCGTGCTGGCGCGCAGTCCCGAATGGATTTTCCTCGGCCGCGGCGAGCAGCGCGAGCGTCAGGACGAACTCGGCTTCAAGATCGGTCATGTCACCGACGAGATCCCGTCGCGCGGCATCTGGCGTCATTATCGCAGCCTGATGGAGGCGGTGTGATGCTGTCGCGCGAAAGCAGCGCCACGCTGATATCAGCGGTCACCGCCTTCATCTACAAGGAGGCGCGGCTGCAGGACGAACACCAATATGAAGCCTGGGAAGCGCTGTGGACCGATGACGGGGTCTATTGGGTGCCGGCCAATGGCGACGACATCGATCCCGAAAAGGAAATGTCGATCATTTACGACAACCGTTCGCGCATCTCGCTGCGCATCAAGCAATTGCTGACGGGAAAACGCCATACCCAGACGCCGCAATCGCGGCTGCGGCGTCTCGTCTCCAACATCGAATTGCTGGACGGGCAGCCGGGCGGCGACATCTCGGTTGCCAGCAACAGCATGGTGTTCGAATCCAGCCTGCGCGACGATACGATCTGGGCCGCCCGCAACGAATACCGGCTGCGCTACGTCGATGGCGAGCTGCGCATGGCCTACAAGAAGGTGAACCTGGTCAACAATGAGAAGGCGCTGTTCACGCTCTCGTTCCTGATCTAGCCGAAGGTGGAAATCTGCATGATCGATAAAGGTCCCGTTCTGCTCGATATCGCCGATGGCATCGCCCGGCTGCGGCTCAATCGCCCCGACGCCGCCAATGGCATGAGTGCCGAACTGCTCAGCGCGCTGTGCGACGCCATCATGGTCTGCCACGGCCAGCCGGACCTGCGCGTGCTGCTGCTGAGCGGCGAGGGCACCAATTTTTGCGCGGGCGGTGACGTCCGGGCGTTTGCATCCAAGGGCGAGAAGCTGCCCGACTATATCAGGCAGGCGACGGCCTATCTGCAGAACGCGGTGACGGGACTGCTGCGGCTGGAGGCTCCGGTGATTACGTCGGTGCAGGGCTTTGCCGCGGGTGGCGGTGGCTTCGGCCTCGTCTGCGCCTCCGATATCGTGATCGCAGGCGAATCCGCCAAATTCCTCGCTGGCGCGACGCGGGTTGCGATGGCGCCCGATGCCGGCGTGTCGGTCACGCTGTCGCGGCTGGTCGGCTTGCGTCGCGCGATGTCGATCCTGCTCACCAATCCGGTAATCTCGGCTCCGGAGGCGCTGTCCATGGGCATCGTGACGAAAGTCGTCCCCGATGCCGAACTGGCCGAGGCGTCGCTTGCGATGGCGCGGGAGCTCGCGGCTGGGGCACCGAAGGCGCTGGCGGCGACCAAGCGGCTGGTCTGGGCCGGCACCGGCACCAGCATCGAGCAGTGCCTGTCGGAGGAAGCGCGCACCGTTTCCGAACTGTCGGGCATGGCCGATGCGCGGGAAGGGCTCGCCGCCGTGATCGAGCGACGCAAACCGAACTTCACGGGGCGCTGATCGATGGTGGCACCTGGCACCCGGCCTTTCGGACGGCTCGACGGCCGCCGCGCTTTCGTCTCGGGCGGCGCGCAGGGCATTGGCGCTGCGATCGTGCGCGGCTTTGCCGAGGCCGGCGCGCATGTCGTGATCGGCGATCTCGATTTCGCCAGGGCGTCCGCCCTTGCCGGCGAGGTCGGTGCGGTGGCGGCCCGCGTCGATGTCGGCAATACCGACATGGTGTTGGCAATCATGACGCAGCACGGGCCGTTCGATATCGTCGTCAACAATGCCGGCGTCGACCAGCACGCCTTCTTCACCGACACGACCCCGGAAGACTGGACAAGACTGCTCGCGGTCAATCTGGTCTCGGCCTTTGCCTGCACCCACGCCGCGCTGCCGGCGATGCAGGCGGCCGCCTTCGGGCGCATCATCAACATCACCTCGGAAGCCGCGCGCTTGGGCTCGAAGGGTGGCGCGGTCTATTCCGCGGCCAAGGGTGGCGTGATCGCTTTCACCAAGAGCATCGCGCGCGAAAACGCCCGCTTCGGGATTACCGCCAACGCCATCGCGCCGGGGCCGATCCGTACCCCGATGCTGGAAGCGGCGGTCGAGAAGGGCGGTGACAAGATTTTGCGCGCCATGACCGATGCCACCCTGTTGCGGCGCCTGGGTGAGCCCGAGGAGATCGCCGCCGCCGTATTGTTCCTGGCTTCCGACCAGGCGGCCTATATCACCGGCGAGACGATTGGCGTGTCCGGCGGCATGGGCGTGGGAGGCTGACATGGCGAGAGCGGCTCAGGATATCGCAACGGCGCCGATCGATCTTGCGATTGAGCGCGTCCGCGCCGTTTATCGCAACTGGACCCGCGAGACGACGATCGCCCGGATGCGAAGCGATTGGGATGCGGCCTTCGGAGGCAGCACCGTGGCCGTGACGTACGAGCGCGTTTCCGCCGGCGGTGTCGACGGGGAATGGATCTCGCCGGCCGATACGCCCCCGGATAAGGCCATTCTGTATTTCCATGGCGGCGGCTTTCGCATCGGCTCGGTCGACTCGCACCGGGACCTGATTTCGCAGATCGCACTCGCCAGCGGCTGCCGTGTGCTCGCGATCAATTACCGCCTCTCGCCGAAGCACCGCTATCCGGCCGCGCTGAATGATACGCAGGTCGCCTATGACTGGATGCTCGCCCAAGGGTTTGAACCGGGCAACATCGCGTTTGCCGGAGATTCCGCCGGTGGCAATCTCGTGCTCACCACGATGCTGAGTCTGCGCGAGCGTTGGCTGCCGCTGCCTGCGGCGGCTGTGCTGATGTCGCCATGGACCGACCTGGCGGCGACCGGCGCGAGTTACGTCAGCCGCGCCGAAGCGGACCCGATCCATCAGCGCCCGATGATCCTGGCGCTGGCCAAGAACTATCTCGGCGGAGACGACGATCCCTGCGATCCGCTGGCATCCCCGCTATATGCCAACCTTACAGGCTTGCCGCCGCTTTTGATCCAGGTCGGCGACCGCGAAACCGTGCTGGATGATTCCGTTGTCTTCGCCGACAAGGCGCGTGGTGCCGGTGTCGATGTCAGTCTGGAGGTCTGGGATGGCATGATCCATGTCTTCCAGATGTTCGAACTGCCCGAGGCGCGGCGGGCCATCGCATCGATCGCGCAATTTCTCAACCGGCATCTTCATATCAAGGCCGAGAAGGCATCATCATGAACGTCAGGCCCGCCGATCCGCGCAGCCACACCGATGGCGAATTCCATTTCTCGGAGCAGCCGCAGCTTTCCGAGGAATTGCGGATGCTGCGTGAACAGGTCCGCCGGTTCGTCGAGAAAGAGGTGGTGCCGCACGGCGAGGCGTGGGAGCGCGACGGCAAGATTCCGCGCGAGATCTATCGCCGCATGGGCGCGCTCGGCTTTCTCGGCATGCGTCACGCGGCCGAATATGGCGGCACCGATATGGGGCCGCTGGCCTCGATGGTGTGGGCGGAGGAACTCGGCCGCTCGACCTTTGGCGGGTTTACCTCGTCCGTGCTGGTGCATACCGACATGTCGGCGGTCCATATCACCCTGCGCGGCACGCCGGAGCAAAAGCAGAAATATCTGCCTGCGATTGTCAGAGGTGAGACGATCTGCTCGATCGCGGTGACTGAACCCGATGCGGGCTCCGACGTCGCCGGATTGAAGACCCGGGCCCGCCGCGACGGGGATTCCTGGGTGATCAACGGCTCAAAGATGTTCATCACCAATGCGGTCTATGGCGACATTCTCATTGTTGCCGCGCGCACCGATCCGAATGCAAAAGGCAGCCGCGGCATTTCGCTGTTCATCGTCGAGCGGGCGACGCCGGGCATCTCGGTGACAAAACTCGACAAGCATGGCTGGCTTTGCTCGGATACCGCCGAGATCGCCTTCCAGGATGTTCGCATCCCCGCCGCAAACCTGCTCGGCGAGGAGAACCGCGGCTTCTACGGCATCATGGAAACGTTCGAGAACGAGCGTATCTGCATTGGCGGCATCTGCGCCGGCGAATCCGCCAAGGCGATCGAACTGACGACCAATTATGTGAAGAGCCGCCAGGCGTTCGGCGGTCCGCTATGGAACCAGCAGGCGGTCCGGCTCAAGCTCGCCTCGCTCGCGACCAAGGCCGCTGCGGCGAGGGCGCTGGCCTATCATGCGGCGGAGCTCGTGGAGGCCGGAATACCATGCCCCCGCGAAGTGTCGATGGTGAAGGCGCTGTCGCCGGAGGTGCTGCATGAGGTCGTGCATGGCTGCCTGCAACTGCACGGCGGCAGCGGCTTCATGCGCGGTACCCCGATCGAGCGCATGGCGCGCGACGCCCGCGTGCTGACCATCGGCGGCGGCGCGACGGAGGTCATGCTGGAGGAAGTTGCGAAACGGATGTGACTTGGAAGCGGAAGTGCCGCGCTTTTGTCTTACCTCTCCCATTCGGGAGAGGTCGGCGCGCAGCGCCGGGTGAGGGGACAAGGTCTCTCGATGGGCCGTAACCCCTCATTCGAATTGCCGCGCAATTCGACCCCTCCCGATGGGAGAGGTGAAGACTTCTGTCGCCGGGCGATTGTTGGATCGCTTGCGTCAGTTCACCGGCTTGAAGCTCAGCGTCGAGAACTCGGACTGCATGATCTGCAGCTTCTGGTTCGAGAACCGCACTCCGGGCCCGAAGCTGATCGGCGCCATGATGCCGGTCTCGACATTCCTGGTCTTCTCCAGCTCGCTGATGGTGCAGGCCCAGGTCGGCTGCTTGCCGCAGCGCTCGATCGCCGAGATGAGGACCTTGGCGGCGGCATAGCCGGTCATCGAATAGCGGTTGATGCCCTTTATCTCGGCTTCCGGCAGCAGACCCTTGGCCTTTTCGAGGAACGCCTTGCCGGCCGGTCCTGCGAACGGCTCGACATAGTCGACCGCGTAGATGCCGTCGCCGGCCGGGCCCATCAGCTTCAGCACCGGCTCAACCCGCCCGGGCCAGAAGATGCCGACCACGGGCTTGATGTTGAGCTTCTCCAGCTCCTTCATCATCGCAATGTTCTCGCCGATGATCCCGCCCGCCAGGAACACTTCGGCGCCGGATTCCTTGAGCTGCAGCATGTCGGACGAGAAATCCTGCTGGCCCTTCTTGTAATTGCCGCTGTAGACCACATTGAGCTTCCTGGCCTTGACCACGGTGTCAAAACCGTCGCGCACGGTGATGCCGTAGTCATCGTCCTGCGTGATCAGGCCCCATTTCTTGCCGGGATTCTTCTCAGCGAGATAATTGACGAGGTGGATGATGCCTTCCTCATAGGATTGCCCGACCACGAACACGTTCTTGCGCGGCGGCTCCCAGAGGAACTTGACCGGCGCGACGTCGATCACGGTGGGGATGCCGGATTTCTCGAGCAGCGGCATCACCGCGATGGACTGGCCGGAGCCGGAGATGCCGAGCATCGCGAAGGCCTTGTCGACGTCGATCACCTTCTTGACACCCTGGATGGTACGGGCGGTGACGTAGCCGTCATCTTCCAGCACGTATTTGATCTTGCGGCCGTTGATGCCGCCGGCGTTGTTGGCTTCGGCAATGGCGATCTTGTGGCCAATCGATGCGGCAACCCCGAGCAGCGCCGGCGGGCCGGTCAGCGGTTCGACATCGCCGATCACGATTTCGGTGTCGGTGATCCCGGGATCGGCGGCGAGCGTCGGGCCGGTCGACAGATACATGCCCGCGAGCAACAGCGACGCGGTCGCCAGGTACTTCATCATTGTGTCCTCCTCTTTGATGGCATTTTCTGGTTAGTAACGAAGCGGCCAGTTCACCCACATCCGCCGGATGTCGTGCCATGCGCCGACCAGGCCGCGCGGCTGGAAACGCAGGAACAGGATGATGACGAGGCCGTAGAGCATGCTCTTGAGCTCCTGCGCGCCGGTCGTGAAGACAGCGTCGATCTGGGCGCTGAACAGGCTGAAGGCGAACCGCGTCGCTTCCGGGAGCAGCACGATCAGGATGGTGCCGAGCACGGCGCCGAGCGCCGAGCCGAGCCCGCCGACGATGAGGATTGCCAGCGCCTCGATCGAGAGCAGGAAGGGAAAGCCTTCGACGCTGACGAAAGAGAGGTAGATGCCGTACAGCGCGCCGGACAGGCCGGTGATGAAGGCCGAAGTGACGAAGGCGAACAGCTTGTAGGCGTGCAGATTGATGCCCATGACGCGGGCGGCGGTGTCGTTGTCGCGGATTGCGACGAAGGCGCGGCCGACGCGGCTTCGGCGGATGTTGAGCGTGGCGAACAGCGTAAGGATGGCAAAGCCGAGGCAAAGATAAGTGAAGGCCGCGTCGCTGTCGAAGCTGAGGCCGAAGATCTCTGGCCGCGGCACCGAAATGCCGCGGGCGCCGTTGGTCAGCCAGCGCGCTTCCAGGATCACGGTGTTGATGATGAAGGAGAAGGCGAGCGTGGTGATCGCGAGATAGAGCCCCTTCAGCCGCAGCGACGGCGCGCCGACAATCAGGCTCGCGAGCGCCGGCACCACGCCCGCGCCGAGGAAGCCGAGCAGCGGATGCATGTGATATTTGGAGACCAGCACCGCATAGGCATAGGCGCCGGTGACGAGAAAACCGACATGGCCGAGCGAGATCAGGCCGGTGTAGCCGGTCAGGATGTTCAGGCCGAGCGCTCCGACCACCGTGATCAGGATGATCATCAGGAACGACAGCGCATAGGAATTCAGCACGAAGGGGGCTGCGATCAGGCCGGCGAGCAGCACCGCCGACCACAGCCATACCGGAGGAGAATCGACGAGGGTGACGAGTTCGCCATAAGTCTGCTTGAAATCGCCGGTGCGCATCTAAACCCTCTCGATGTCGCGTTCGCCGAAGATGCCGAACGGGCGGATCATCAGCACCACGATGATCATCGCAAAGCCCGCGACCTCCTTCATGCCGGAGCCGACATAGCCGCCGGCGAGATTTTCGGTGATGCCGATCAACAGCCCGCCGAGCCCCGATCCGAGCACGGCGTCGAGGCCGCCGAGAATGGTGGCCGGAAACGCCTTCAGCCCGAGCTGGAACATCGCCGGCGACAGATCATAGGACAGCGCAAAGAACACGCCGCCGATCCCGGCGATCACGGACGAAGCCGCCCAGGCCAGCGCATGGACGCGGGTGGCGCTGATGCCCATCAGGAGGGCGGTGCGGTCGTCGGCCGCCACGGCGCGCATCGCGACGCCGATCTTGCTGTAGCGGAAAAACGCCCAGATCGCTGCGAGCAGCGCCAGAAGCGTGACGATGACGGCAATCTGTCCGGTGCGCACACCGATCGAGCCGATCCGCACGATGCTGCGGCCGAAGCCGACGTCGAGGCCATGCGGATAGGCGTCCCAGATGAAGTTGATCGACGAGCGCAGGATCACTGCCAGGCCAATCGTCACCATGACCGTGGCAAACACCGGCTCGCCCAGCATCGGCCGCATCACGATGCGCTCGATCACGAGGCCGAGCACGATCGCGGCCAGGATCGCGCCGAACGTCACGACGAAAACATTGCCGCTGACCGTGGTCGAAATGGTCCAGGCGATATAGGCCGTGATCATGGTCATTTCGCCCTGTGCGAAATTGACCAGACCCGTGGATTTGTAGATCACCGCAAAGCCCATCGCGATCAGGCCATAGATGGCGCCGATGGCAACGCCGGATATCACAAGCTGCATGAAATACTGCATTCAGCCCTCCGCCTGGTAGATGATGGCGAGTTCGCGCGCGAATTTCTTCTCGATCATGGCCCGGCGCACCTTCTGGGTGGCGGTGAGCTCGCCGTCGTCGTGGTCGAGCTCCTTCTCGAGAATGGCGAAGCGGCGGATATTCTCGACGCGCGCAAAGCGCTTGTTGGTGTCGTTGACAATGCGCTCGACCAGTGCGTGCACTTCGGGGAGTTGCGACAGCGACTTGTAGTTGGTGTAGGGCAGGGCCTTGTCGCGCGCCCAGCGGCCGACATTGTCGAAATCAACCTGGATGATGGCGCCGAGATATTTCTTGGCTTCCCCGACCACGATCGCTTCCTTGATGAACTCGGAGTCCTTCAGCGCGTTCTCGATCTCGGACGGCGCGATGTTCTTGCCGCCGGCGGTGATGATGATCGCCTTCTTGCGGTCGACCACGGTGATCTCGCCATTGTCCATCACCTCCACGATGTCACCGGTGCGCAACCAGCCGCTGGCGTCGAGCGTTGCGGTGGAAGCCTTCTCGTCGAGGAAGTAGCCCTTGAACACGCCGGGATTACGCAACAGGATCTCGCCGTCGCTGTCGAGCTTCCATTCGGTGTGCAGCAAGGGAAGGCCGCAGCCGCCGAGCCGGTGATGGCTGTCGGTCTGGATGAAGGCGACGCCGCCGCTTTCCGTCAGTCCATAGCCTTGCGACACCGGACGGCCGACAATGTCGAAGAAGCGCAGTGTCTCCGGCGAGATCGACGCGCCCGCGCAGAGACGATGACGGCTGCGGGCAAAGCCGAGGTGACGCTGGATGTTGCGGAACAGCAGGACGTACAGCAGCGCGTAGCCGGCGCGATCGAGCAACGTCGTGGCCCCGGCCTGTCGGCGGTCCGACAGCTTGCGGCCCCAGTCCATGCAGGTTTTGACAAAGCGCTGACGCAGGCGGCCGCTCTCGCCGAGCTTGAACAGAAAACCCTGCTGCAGCTTTTCGTAAATGCGGGGAACTCCGACAAAGAACGTCGGCGCGATTTCGCGGATATTGAGGGCGACGGTGTCGATCGATTCCGCAAAGCTGACGGCGCCGCCGAGCACCAGATGCGTCACCTCGCCATAGCAGCGTTCGGCGACATGGCACAGCGGCAGATAGCTCACGGCTTCGAACGGCTTGTCGGCGATTCCGACCGCTTCGGCGTAGACATAGGCGGCATAGACCAGATTGCGGTGCGTCAGCATCGCACCCTTGGGCGGTCCGGTCGTGCCCGACGTGTAGACCAGGATGGAGACGTCGTCGGGCGAGGCCTGCGAGATCAGGCGATCGAGCGTTGCGTTGGCATCGGGAATTTCGAGGGCATAGGCCCTGCCGCGCTGGCACAGCGCTTCGAACGACATCAGTTGCGATTGCCGGTATTGCCGCAGGCCCTTCATGTCGATGCAGACGATGGCCTCGAGCGCCGGCAGGCCGTCATTGTTGGCCAGCGCGTCCAGCACCTTGTCGGTCTGTTCCTGATCACCCGTGATGACCACGCGCGCGCCGGAGTGGCGGACGATGTATTGCAGTTCGACCCAGGGATTGGTCGGATAGATGCCGACCGCGACCGCGCCGATCATCTGGACGCCGAGATCGGCGTAAAACCATTCCGGCGTGTTCTCGCCGGCGATCGCGACCCGGTCGCCCGGTTTGAGGCCGAGCGCGAGCAAGCCAAGCGCGACGGCTCGCGCGGTCTCATAATAGTGGCTCCAGGAGTAGGGATTCCAGATGCCGTATTCCTTCTCCCGCAGCGCCAGCCGGTCGCCATGCATCGCCGCGCGCTGGCGCAGCAATTGCGGAATGGTGATCGCGGCGCTCTCCAGCGCGGTCCGCAGCGAACTGGCGTCGGATACGGTTGCCGCCCGTGCCGGACCCGATTGGATTTGCGGATGTTCGGTTCGCAGGTTTCCGACGACCGACATCACGCACCCACCCCGGCTGCGGCTTCCGCGCGGTGACCGCCGAGATAGGCCTCCGTGACGGCCGGATCGCGCCGCACCTCGGCGGGCGTGCCCTCGGCGATCTTGCGGCCGAAATTCAGCACATGGACGCGGTCGGAAATGTCCATCACGATCCGCATCTCATGTTCGATCATCAGGACAGTGATGCCGAGCTCGTCGCGGATATCGAGCACGAAGCGGGCGATGTCCTCGGTCTCTTCCTGGTTCATGCCGGAGACCATTTCATCGAGCAGCAGCAATTTGGGTTCGCACGCGAGCGCCCGCGCCAGTTCGACGCGCTTCTGCTGACCGTAGGAGAGGGTGCCGACCACGGCGTCGCGGATGTGCTCGATCTCGAGGAATTCGACGATGTGCTCGACCCGTTGCCGGGCCTCGATCTCTTCGCGCCGGGTGCGGCCAAAGAAAATCACGGCATCGAGCACGTTGGAGCGCAGATGGGTGTGCCGGCCGGTCAGGATGTTCTCGACCACGGTGCCGTGCTTGAACAGCGCGAGGTTCTGAAACGTCCGCCCGATCCCGATTGCCGCGAAGCGCGATGGCGATATCGTTGCAAGATCGACGCCGTCGAAAATGATCTGGCCGCCGCTCGGCCGCAATACGCCGGAGATCATGTTGAACAGCGTGGTCTTGCCGGCGCCGTTCGGGCCGATCACGCTGCAGATTTCACCAGACGTCACGTCAAGGCTGACATCGGCGACCGCCTGCAGGCCGCCAAAACGCTTGCTGAGGTTCTGGACACTGAGCAGGAAGGTCACGACAGCCACCGTTTGCGCCGCTTGTAGTGCTTGACGTCGCGCAGACTCTTGCGGCCCGAATTGGAGACACCGAGATAGAATTCCTGCACGTCCTCGTTGGCGGCGAGTTTCTTCGCCGGACCGTCGAGCACGACGCGCCCGGTTTCCAGGATGTAGCCGTAGTCGGCGATATCGAGCGCGCGCTGCGCGTTCTGCTCGACGAGCAGCACCGTCATCTTCATCTCGTCGCGCAGTTTGGCGATCACCTCATAGATGCGGTCGATGATCAGCGGCGCGAGGCCGAGCGATGGTTCGTCGAGCGCCAGCAGCACCGGATCGGTCATCAGGGCCCGGCCGATCGCCAGCATCTGCTGCTCGCCGCCGGACATGTATCCTGCGATCTGGTCGCGCCGCTCGAACAGCCGGGGGAATAGCGCAAACACCTTGTCGCGCCGCTCGCGCGCGTCTGCTGTTGTCCTGGTATAGCCGCCCATCTGCAGGTTTTCGTCGATGGTCAGCGCCGGAAACACCCGGCGTCCCTCCGGCACCTGCACGATGCCGCGGCGAACCAGTTCGTCGGGCGCGAGGCGATGGACATCCTCGTTGCGGAAGCGGATGGCGCCGTTCTCGATGACGCCTTCCTCGGTATAGAGAATCCCCGACATCGCCTTCAGCAACGTCGACTTTCCGGCGCCGTTGGAGCCGAGCAGGGCCACGATGCCGCCCGGGGGAACCGCGATGCTGACGTCGCGGATCGCCTCGATGGCGTCGTCATAGACGATACGGATGTTGCGGAATTCGAGCAGGCATGACGGATCGGGCGCGGCGTGAGGGCCGTTGATATTCGCCTGCGTCGGGATCGCTGTTGGCATCGCGCTCACACCCGGCCGGTCTGCGGCATCCGGGGCCGCTGCGCCAGGATCGCGTCGGTAACGATTTTGGCGGTCTCGGCGCAGGCTTGCGTGCCGCCATTGCCGTATTGCTTGACGGCGTCGCCGACGCACCACAGGCCGTCAATGCCGGTCTCGCGCGGCAGATCGTAGCCGGCGCAGCTTCGCTGGGCCGGCCAGTCGTCGCGCATGACGCGAGTCGAGAGGATCTTGGCCTGGGCAAAATTCGAAAATTGCTCGCGCAAATCCGTCAGCGCCAGTTCGACCTCCGCCTCGGAGTCGAAATCGCCGAGTGCGGGGATCGGAACCGCATAGGCGACATAGAGATGCCAGCCGGGCGGGGCCAGCTCGGGGCAGGTGGCCGTGAGGTTGGCCATGTTGCAGAGCCGGCGCGTCTTGCCGAACGTCACGATACCGGGATGAGAGATCAGCGGCTCGCGGCTGGCGATATTGATGACGATGTTGGCGGCGGGCCGCAAGCCACTGCGGACCTGCGCGACATAGGCGGGCGGGAAGGCGGTCTCGCCGCCGAGCGCTACGGTGGCCTTGGGGCCGGCATTGCTGATGACGAGATCGGTATCGATCCGCACCCGCTGACCATCGCGCATGACCGTGACGCCTTCGACGCGGCCGTCGGCCGTATGAATCTGTACCGCCGGCGTCGACAGCCAGATATCGCCGTTGCGTCTGATGGCTGTTCCGAGCGCATTCCAGACGCCGATCGTGCCTTGCGGGCAAAAGCCGAAGCGCTTGAAGGCGCCTTTGCTGGTGAAATAGGTCAGGAAGGCCCGCGCCGGCAGCTCATTGGCGTTGCAGGCAAAGATCGCCGCGCAGAGGTTGCGGAAGATCGCGTGCACCGAGGCGTTGCTGGTGTAGCTCTTGAGCCAGTCCTCGGTCGACTGCCGCCCGTCCGGCAGGTTGCCAGAACGCGCGTCGGCGAATTTCTCCAGGATGCGCGAGGCCTGCTTGGTCAGTTGCCCGAGCAGCAGCGACCAGCCGCCACGGCCGACATCGATCAGCTTGCCGTCGATAAAGAAGGAACTGGCAGGCTCGGGGACGCGGATGTCGAGCGGCGCGCCGACGGTATTGAAAGTCTCCTCGAAGGCCCCGCCGAGTTCGATCGCGATCGCCCCGATATTGACCGTAAAGCCGTCGATCTGTTCGGTCGAGGCGCGTCCGCCGATCCGGCCCTTGTCGTCGACGACGATGGTATGGAGCCCGGCATGGGAAAGCGTGGCCGCGGCGCAAAGTCCGCCTGCGCCGGCCCCGATCACGACAGCATCCGCCCGAACCGTCATTCGACCTCCCAAAGCATTGCCGCGCGGTTGATCCGGCCGGTCTTCAGCTATTTCAATCTCTATATTATAATCCGACTGGCCGTTCAAATAATTTTTTGCGATAAGGGGGCGTGTGATCGATCGGCCGCAGGGCGATATCTCGATATGTGAAAAAGGGCTGCTGAATCAGCTAAGCATGCCCTTGGGAATACGAGCTAAAGCTGAATCGAAGTGGATAGCATCGAATGGCGCGAACACGGTCTGAAAATTACGACGGCATCCATCTCGGCATCCTGACCAATGCCGCCCGGCTGTTTTCGTCCCAGGGCTATATGCGCGCCTCGATCGCTGACCTCGCGGACGCCTGCAAATTGTCGCGCGGCGCGCTCTATCATTATTTCGACTCCAAGGAAGCGATCCTGTTCGCGATCCTTGACGCCCATATCCGGGAAATGATCCAGCATGTCGAAACCGCCGTTGCCGCCGGTGGGCCGACGCTGACGCAGTTTCAGAACGTCATTCGCGCGATTGTCGAGGTCAACGCCAAGTCGCCGCATGAGCAGCGCGTGCTGATCCACGACCTGTCATTCCTGAATGAGGATGAGCAGCAGGCCATCAAGGCTCTCGAGCGGCAACTGGTCGACATCGTCACCGATCTCCTGCTCAGGCTCGACGCCGAGGGGCGGATCGTCAAGCGCACCAAGAAGATCTACACGATGATCCTGTTCGGTATCATCAACTTCACCTACACCTGGTATGATCCCAAGGGCGCGATCGGCCCGCAGGAATTCGCCGACATGGCGGTCGAATTGTTCCTGCACGGCTTCGCGCCCGGAGTGACTGCGAAGCCTGTCACGGCCAACCGGCGCGAGAAGGCATAGTGGATCGAGTCTAACGGACGGCACCCTATGCAGCAGCGGTCGAAGCGCCCGCTGTTCGGTGGCAACGGCGACCGGCTAAGGATACTGTGCTGGTGAGGGGAAGAATGGCGGAGGCCGGTTTGGAATGCCCTTGGGAACCGATCCACGGTTTTGTGTCGCCGAGCGAGTATAAGCGGTTTCTGAAGTGGGTCGCGGGGCAGATCAGCTCCGGGACGGCGCGTTTTTGCTCACGTCCAAGCAACGAGGTATTCGTTGCCGGTGAAGGAAGCAGATACGTCGAGCACGTAGAAACCCACTCAGTATGGCGGATTGACGAGCCGGACGGTCCTTTCAACGGCTCGTTTTGTCCTGTTGTCTCGGGCGAAGCTGCGCCATTTCAGACGATGTGACGTTAGGTAAGCGACTGGAGCTTTTGGTGTCCGCGTCTAACAGCGGCGATGATGGCTTCGGGGTCGGCAGTCCAGACGAACGGGCGGGGTTTTTCGTTGGCCTCGGCAAGGAAGCGATTAATAGCGGCCTGGAGATCGACGAGCGAACGGAAGACACCGCGTTTCAGGCGGCGCTTGGTCAACTTGGCAAAGAAGCCCTCAACGGCGTTGAGCCAGGATGCCGAGGTCGGCGTGTAATGGAACACGAAGCGCGGATGACGGCCGAGCCAGGCGCGAACTTTGGGGTGCTTGTGGCTACCGTAGTTGTCGAGAATGACGTGGACGATCTTACCGACCGGTACTTCGGTCTCAATGGCGTTCAAGAAGCGGATGAATTCCTGGTGTCGGTGGCGCTGCATGCAGCGGCCGATCACCTTGCCTTCAAGCACGTCGAGGGCGGCAAACAGCGTCGTCGTGCCGTTCCGCTTGTAATCGTGCGTCATGGTCCCGCAGCGGCCGGGCTTGAGTGGCAGGCCCGGCTGGGTTCGGTCGAGCGCCTGGATCTGGCTTTTCTCATCGACGCTCAATACGATCGCATGGGCCGGCGGATCAACATAGAGCCCCACGATGTCGCGAAGCTTCGGCACGAACTCGGGATCGCGCGATAGCTTGAACTGGCGGCTCCGGTGCGGCTGGAGCCCCTGCCTGCGCCAGATACGCCAGCGCCAGACGACGGACTTGCTCTTTCCGGTCCGGCGTATGATCTCGTTGGTGCCCAGGCCCTCGGAGGTCAGAAGCACGATCCGGGATCGCCAGACGTGCTTCTGCGGGCTGTTTCGGTTCGCCACGATCGCTTCGAGCCGAGCATAATCGGTGGCATTGATTTCAACGGTGATCCCCGTGCGCATCCCGCAGACTCGCATGATCCCGGGCTCCCGGGAATCGCCTGCGGGACTCGACCGTTAGATTTCATCCACTAGCGCCCCGTTGTTAACTCGCAGCTTGCGCTGCTGGCGACGATCATGTGCGCGACCCCACGCGTGGTTTGGCAACCAGGATCGTGCCCTCATCAATGAGGTCCTGGCAAACCTGCCTCAGTCCGGCGAACACTTCGCGCGTGGCGCGGCTGACCGGGCGGCCGCGTGGCAGCGCCAGCACCCGATCGGCGCGCATCCATGGCAGCAGCGCGGCCGACAATTTGCCGGCCGCGACCTCTTCGTGAATACCGGAGAAGGGCAGCAGGCCATAGCCGAGGCCGCAGGCGACGATCCGCTTCAGCGGCCCGCAGCTGTCGACCCTCAGCGAGAACGGTACCGTTGACGGGAACGGGTTGCGGCTGAGCGGCACGACGGCGGCCGGCAGGTCCTCGAATTCCTTGCGGGTCAGCTTGCCGCGTTTGAGCAGCGGATCGCGCGGCGCGCCGATCAGGAAGACCTGCTCGACCACCAGCGTTTCGTAATCGAGGTGGTCGTTGGGCTGCGGTGTGGTGACGACGGCGAGATCGAGTTCGCCACGCAGCAGGAGGTCGCACATGCCTTCGGTCAGGCCTTCGCTCAATTCGAGCCGCACCCGCGGAAAGCGCTTCACGAATAACTGCGCCAGCGGCGCGTAGATGATATCGGCGAGACTGGACGGCGCACCGAGCCGCACCGTGCCGCTGGGCTCGCGGTTTTCCGTCCGTACTTCGGCCTTGATGTCATCGATGGTGCCGAACAGCCAGCGGCCGCGCGCCAGCAGCACCTTGCCGGACTCGGTCACCGTGACGCCGCGGGTGCCGCGTTCGAGCAGCGCGCCGCCGAGCTCGCGTTCGAGTTCCTTGACGTGACGGCTGAGCGCCGACTGCGCGATGTTGAGCGCGCTGGCTGCCGCCGCGAAGCCGCCACGCTCGGCGACCGCGACGAAATAACGAAGCTGCCGCAGGTCCATTCCGCCTCCTTCTCAAATCGAGATGGCAACCATATCAAACATATTCTTGCGAGATAACATAATTAGGGCAGTCTCTGGTCAAAATCAGAACAGGGAGCGAAACGGGCATGGGCATCGCCGCGGACGAAGCACGTCAGACGACCGTATTCATCGCCGGCGGCGGCCCGGTCGGGCTGGCGATGTCGCTGCTGCTCGACAGGTTCGGCATCGACTGCGTTGTGGTCGAGAAGAGCCCGACGACGACAGATCATCCGAAGTCGCGCGGTTGCTGGGTTCGAACCATGGAGATCTTCCGGCAGTGGGGGATCGAGACGGCGATCCGCGACCGCGGCCTGCAGGACAATTCCGACATGTTCGTGTTCCTCGACAGCATCGCGGGACACGAGTTCGGCCGCACGCGGCCTGAACCGAATGTCGGACATACGCCGGCCTGGAAGAGCCTGGTCGCGCAGGATGCGGTCGAGGAAGAGATCCTGCGTGTCGTCGCGCGATCGAAACACGCCACCGTGCTGTTCAGTACCGAGTGTGAATCATTCGAGGAAACCAACAGCGGCGTTCGTGTCAGGACGCGCTCCGAAACTACCGGCGAAATCACCGAGTGGAGCGCGACCTACCTGATTGCGGCAGATGGCGCCGGCAGCCGAACCCGCCGCAACGCCGGCATCGAGATGGTCGGGCCGGCTACGCTCGCCGTGATGTCGAACGAGTATTGGCGCGCAGATCTGTCGCAACTGCCGATAGCGCGCGAGGCGGCGGGCTTCATCGTCGTCCCGGACAGGCCCGACCTGCCGCGGGCGGGTATCCTCAACACCAACGGCCGCGACCGGTGGCTGACGGTGACGCAGATCGGGCTGACCAAGGACGATCGCGAGCGGCCATGGACCGATCAGGAGTTCATCGAAATCGCGCGCGGGCATGTCGGAATTCCCGACCTCGATGTGACGCTGCTCAACCGCTCGATCTGGCGCGTCAGCATGCAGGTCGCGGAAACATTCCGGAAGGGCCGGGTGTTTCTGGTCGGCGACTGCGCCCACCGCTTTCCACCGACCGGCGGCTTCGGCCTGAACTCCGGGGTGCAGGACGCGCACAACCTTGCCTGGAAGCTGGCGTTCGTCCTCAAGGGCTGGGCTGACGACCGGCTGCTCGACAGCTATTCCAGCGAGCGGCGGCCTGTCGCGCAGTCCAACGCCAATTTCAGCTTCGGCAACCGGCTGCGGTTCGGCCTCACCGACGACGCGGTGCGATCGCGAAATCCGGACCGGATCCGCTTCTGGATCAACGACATGGACAATCACCTTCACAGCATCGGCCAGAACCTCGGACACAATTACGAAGAAGGTGCGGTGATCCCAGACGGCACCGTCGCCAAGGCGCTGAACTCGCGCTACTACACGCCGTCCGACCGCCCCGGCGCGCGGTTTCCGCACATGTGGCTGGACTCGGCGCGAAAACATTCGACGCTGGACTGGTTCGACAAGGAATTTTCCGTCGTCACCGGCCCGCTCGGTCACGAGTGGCTCGAGGCGGGTCGCCAGGTTTCCGAAAAGACCGGCGTGGCGCTACAGCTCAAGCAATTGCCTGCGGCTGATCCGGCAGACGGATATCAATTGGGCATGCGCGGCGCCGTACTGGTGCGCCCCGATGGGCATGTGGCGTGGCGGATGCCGTGGGTGCCGTCGGATCCGGCAAAGGAACTTGCCGGCGCCCTCTCGACGCTGCTGCACTGACGGAGGCTTCGATGCAATCATTTGAAGCCAATGGCGTCAGCACCGCCTATCAAAAAACCGGCCGCGGAGCCCCGCTGATTCTGCTGCACGGCGGCGAGGCCGATCATGCGATGTTCGACGGCCTGGTGCAGGCCCTGAACGGCCATTTCACCGTCATCGCCTACGACCAGCGCGATTCCGGTGCCACGCGCAATCCCGCCGCGCCGTATTCGCTGGCCGACCTCGCCGACGATGCCGCGGCCCTGATCCGCGGCATCGGCCATGACCGCGCCCACGTGATGGGGACCTCGCTCGGCGGTCTGATCGCGCAGGCGCTGGCGGCGCGGCACCCGGATTGCATCGACCGGTTGATCCTCAGCAGCACGTGGAAGATCAACAAGAGCCCGCTGGAGGTGAATGCGGAGGCGTTCCGCACCCTGGCGTCCTATCGTGCGGATACCGCCACCAACGCGCCGAAGATTGCGGAGTTTTTCTATCCGGCGGATTGCCTGCGCGAGCGGCCCGAGCTGATCGAGAGATTTCGCGGCAACAGCCGTGACGACGGCCAGAAGGCGCGACGTGGCGCCCTCCTGGCGCAGCCGGTCGCGGCCGACCTTTCAGGCTTCGATCGCCCGACGCTTTTGCTTGCCGCCAGCGAGGATCGCCTGATTCCCAACGCGGAGACGTTTGCCATCGCGCGCGATCTCAAGCACGCAAAGACGCGGGTGATCGACCAGGTCGGACACGTGTCTTCGATCCAGGCGCCGGAACGTGTGGCGGAGGCTGTGATTGCATTTCTGAAATAAGAAACGCGGGTTGATAACACGGGGAGACGATCATGGCGGACCAGGCGAGCGCAGTGCCATTCGACGAAGCGCCGGTAACGACGCGCTATTGGCTATCGATCATCCTTTTCGCCGTGACCGGCGTGGTGGATTTCTTCGATTTCTTCGTGGTCGGCTTTCTGGTGTCGGTGCTGGCGCCGAAATGGCACCTGACCTTCGGGCAGACCTCGATCATGCTGATGAGCGCCGGCATCGGCGCCATGCTCGGCGCGCTGGCGTCGGGCTTCCTCGCCGATCGTTTCGGCCGCAAGCCGCTGGCTGTTGGCGGCGTCCTGATCTGTGGCCTCAGTTCCGGTGCGATTGCCCTGATTCCGGAAGACGGCTGGATCCTTTTTGCGATACTGCGCTTCTTCGTAGGCTTTGGGCTTGCGGCGGGCGCTGCGGCAGCCGTGCCCGCCATCGTCGAATTCGCACCGACCCGCCACAGGACGCTGGTCACCAGCCTGGTCGTCGTTCCCGTCGCCTTCGGGGTGTTGTCGGCGTCGATTACCGCAAGCTATCTGTTGCCGCTGGTGGGCTGGCGCGGACTTGCCGCGGTCGGCTTTCTGCCGATCATCCTCGCCATTCTGACCGCCATCGTCATGCCGGAATCGCCGCGCTGGCTGATCAGCAAGGGCCGGGTACGGGAAGCGCAAACCAGCATCCGCAAGCTCTACCAGGTCGGCAATCAACCGTTTGCGTTGCCGGCGCTTCCAGCGGCGCCCAGCGCCCGGTTTGCCGATTTGTTTGCCGAACAACGGCGCTTCTGGCTGACGGTGCTGATCTGGTTCGGCGCCAGCACGGCCAATTATGGCGTCTTCCTGTGGGGCCCCACGATCGTCGCGCTGTTGCTTGGGGTCGCACCCCAGGATGCAGCGAAGATGTTCATCTATGTCAGCCTTGCCGGCGTGCTGGGCCGGACCGGCTTTGCCTTCCTGGCCCACCGGGTCGGGCGCAAGCCCTGCGGTCAGCTGATGGGATATGGCATCGCCATCTCGCTGGGGCTGGCCGCATTCTTCCATAACGATTTCGTCGGCTCGGTGCCACTGTTCCTGGTGTTCCTGATTGTCGGTGCATTGTTCTTCGACGGCGGGTTCTCGAATCTCGGCCCTTATCCGGCGGAGATATTTCCGGTTCAGCTCAGCGGGCGCGCGGTTGGACTGGCCCAATTCGCCAATGGCATCGGCAAGATCGTGGGGCCGCTCTGTCTCGCGCTGATCGCCGGCGCCGACAATTTCGTGCATCCGCAAGCGACGGCGTCCGCCGTGGCGCCGGCCTTCTTCTTTCTTGCCGGCACCGGCCTCGTGGTCGGACTGGCCTTTACCTTCCTTGGCGTCGAGCCGCATGGCCGACCGGTCTCGTTGTTCGGTGGCGCACGGAGCGGGAATGCGGCGTCGAAGCCGGTGACGGCAAAAACCGCAGCGTAACCTTTAAGAGTAATTGCAAGAGGAATTGCATGTCATGAAGCACGCGCACAGCGAAACCACAGCGAAGCCACCGTTCGATACGGCGAAACTCGATCGGCTGATGGGGGAGGCGGACCTCGACGTTCTCATCGCCACATCGCGGCATAACGTCCAGTATTTGTTGGGCGGTTACCGCTTCTTCTTTTTCGACGCGATGGATGCGATCGGGGTCAGCCGTTATTTGCCTGTCGTCGTCTATCAGAGGGGCCGGCCTGAAAACACGCTCTACGTCGGCAATCGCATGGAGGGTTTCGAGCGGGAGCTGGAGACCATTTCGGCGCCGATCGTTCAGACCTCGTCCTGGGGATCCCTCGACGCCACCGAAACCGCGGTCAAGCACATCAAGCAGCTCGGCGACGGCGTGCGGAGGGTTGGCATTGAACCGAGTTTTCTGCCGGCGGACGCCAGGCAATTGCTCGGCGCCCAACTCGGCAATGTGGAATTGCTCGATGGGCAATTCGTGCTGGAGCGGTTGCGCGCGATCAAGACGGCCGCGGAGATCGAGCTTGTCCGTCAGGCTTCCGCGCGCGTCGTCAGCGCCATGCAGGCAACGTTCAACATTTGCGAACCCGGCATGAGCAAGCACGATGTCGTCGACCGGCTGAGGAAGGAAGAGCAGGCGCGCGATCTCGTGTTTGAATACTGCCTGATCACAGCCGGAACCAGCCGTAACCGCGCGCCGTCGAACCAGCGGCTGGAGCGGGGCGACGTGATGTCGCTCGACTCCGGTGGTAATTTCCACGGCTACATCGGTGACCTCTGCCGGATGGGCATCCTGGGGCAACCCGACGCCGAGCTGAAGGAATTGCTGCAGGAGGTCGAGGAAGTCCAGCAGGTGGCGCGCAAAGTGATCCGGCCGGGCACGGCGGGCGGCGAAATCGTCACGGCCGGCGAAGCGGCTGTAAAATCCTCGCCGCATCGCGACATCCTGGATTTCACCGCGCATGGCATCGGCCTGATCAGCCACGAAGCACCGCGTCTGTCCGACCACGGCCCGGTGCCGTATGCGGCCTACGATGCCGATCGACCGCTACAGCCTGGAATGGTGATTTCGATCGAGACGGCGCTGCCGCATCCGACCCGCGGTTACATCAAGCTCGAGGATACGCTGATCGTGACGGAGACCGGCTGGGAAGCCGCAGGCGACGGCGCGCGGGGCTGGAACGTCGCGGGCGCGAGCTGAAGGATTGGCAATGGCCCGCGCTGTTCTGACATCGAAGGATTTCTGGTCGGGCCTGTTGTTCATGGGCATGGGCGCTGCGGCGCTCATCCTTGGGAACGATCTGCGCGTTGGAACGATGGCCCGGATGGGACCGGGCTTTGTTCCGCACGCCATCGGCTGGATCCTGATCGCCCTGGGGGCCGTGATCGCTGTGAAGGGATTTGCGTGCGACGCAGAGCGGGTGGTCCGGCTCCATTTGCGGCCGGTCGGCCTGATCGTGCTGTCGGTCGTCGTCTTTGCGCTGTTGCTGCAGCCGGTCGGATTGGTCCCGGCGATGGCCGCGATGATCGCGATCTCGGCCCCGGCGGCGGGTCAGGTCCGGGTCTGGGAGACCGTTGGCATTGCCGCGTTCCTGATCGTCCTTTGCGTCCTGGTCTTCAAGGTCATGCTGGAAATGTCATTCCCGGTCATTGCGGGGGTCTGGTGAATGGACGTCCTCGCCGGCATCAGCAGCGGCTTCCTGATCGCGCTCACCCTGAAGAATATCGTATACTGCTTCACCGGAGCGTTGATCGGCACGCTGATCGGCGTGCTGCCCGGCATCGGGCCGCTGGCGACCATCGCGATGCTGATGCCGTTCACCTACCATGTCGATCCGGTTTCATCGATGATCATGCTCGCCGGCATCTTCTACGGCGCGCAATATGGTGGATCGACCACATCGATCCTGCTGAACCTGCCCGGCGAAGCGTCGTCGGTCATCACCTGCCTGGATGGCCACCAACTCGCCAAGAAGGGCAAGGCCGGCGTCGCGCTGTCGGTGGCCGCGGTTGGCTCGCTGGTCGCCGGAACAATCGGCACGCTGGCGATTGTCCTGTTGGCGCCCATGCTGGTCAATTTCGCCGAGAAGTTCGGGCCCGCCGAATACTGCGCGCTGATGACCCTTGGTCTGGTTGTTGCCGTGGTGCTCGCCAACGGCTCGATCATCAAGGCGATCGCGATGGTCTTTCTTGGGGTGCTGTTCGGCCTGGCCGGTACGGATTCCGCGACCAACGCGCAACGCTACACGTTCGGTATCTTCGAGATGTCTGACGGCATCGATTTCGTGCCGATTGCGATGGGCCTGTTCGGCATCGCCGAGATCATCTCAAACCTCGAGCAGCGTACGCATGCGCATGGCGTGACGCCGATCAGCTCCTTGTGGCCGTCCCGGGAGGAAATCAGGCGCTCGATCGGGCCGGTGCTGCGCGGCACGGCGATCGGCTCGTTTCTCGGCGTCCTTCCGGGAGGCGGGCCCACGCTTGCCGCCTTTTCCTCCTATGCCGTCGAGAAGCGTATTTCGAAATGGCCCGATCAGTTCGGAAAAGGCGCCATTGAGGGCGTCGCCGGACCTGAATCGGCGAACAACGCAGCAGCCCAGACCGCCTTTGTGCCGATGCTCGCGCTCGGTGTTCCCTCCAATGCCATCATGGCGTTGATGATCGGTGCGATGATGCTGCAGGGCATCCAGCCGGGGCCGGACGTGATGACCAAGCGCCCCGACCTGTTCTGGGGGATCATCGCCTCGATGTGGGTCGGAAACCTGATGCTCGTCGTGATCAATCTCCCGTTGGTCGGCATCTGGGTGAAGCTGCTGAGCGTGCCATACCGGTTCCTGTTTCCAACCATCCTGGCGTTCTGCTGCATCGGCGCCTTCAGCCTGCAATCCTCGACGTTTCATTTGCTGATGCTCGCCGGGTTTGGGTTCCTGGGGTACGTATTCATCAAGCTCGGATGCGAGCCGGCGCCGTTTTTGCTGGGGCTCGTTCTTGGACCTCAGCTCGAGGAATATTTCCGCCGGGCCATGCACATCTCGCGGGGCGATCCCGCGATATTCGTCGATCGCCCGATCAGTCTGGCGCTGTTTGCGCTGACGGCGGTGCTGCTTATCTTGGCGGCGCTGCCGTCGATTTCGCGCGCGAGGAATGAAACCTTTCAAGAAGCGGCGTAATCGCGGCAAACGCGGGCGCCAAGTGGGGAGCAACGGCATGAAATGGCGTCAAGGGAATCTGGACCGAAGGCAGGCGATGGGTTTCGTTGCCGCGGCGGCGTTAGGTTGGTCGGTTCGGGCGCATGCTGCGGACCAATGGCCAGTGCGCACCGTGCGGCTTGTCGTGCCGGCTTTGGGCAGTCCGACCGATGTTCATGGCCGGATCTTTGCCGAGATGCTGGGTGAGCGGTTGGGCCAGCGCGTGCTCGTGGACAACAAGCCGGGCGCGGCGGGCAATCTCGGTATGCAGGCTGCGGCCGTGGCACCTGCCGACGGCTATACCTTTGTCTTTGCCATCGCGAGTTACATCACGACAAACCCCTTCATGTACCAAAAGCTGCTCTATGACACCGAGCGCGATTTCGTTCCGGTCTCGATACTCTCGAAGGCCGGCTTTACCTTCGTCGTCCGCGAGGGCCTGGGGATCAAGACGCTGGCGGACCTGACGTCCTATATCAAGGCCAATCCAACCAAGCTGTCGGTGGCGAATATTCAGCCGGGCAGTCTCGTTCATCTGGCATTCGAATCCTATTTGCGAACCTTCGGCGGCAAGGTCGAAATGATTCCCTACAAGACTTCCGCGCAGGTTCTTCAGGATTTGTGGGGCGGGCAGGTCGACCTCTATCCCGGCCCGGTTGGGTCCACGCGGCAGTTCGAGGGGAACGGCAAGGCGCGCGCCATTGCGATCAGCACGATCGAGCGGCATCCGTCCCTGCCGGAGGTGCCGACGATGGCCGAGCAGGGCGTCCCGGCTTTTGATTTCTACGGATGGTACGGAATCTTCGCTTCCAGGAAAACGCCGCCGGCGATCGTGGAGCGGATGAACAAGGAGGCCAACGCGGTTGTTGCCAGCAAGGAATACAGGGAGAAGATGATCGGCATCGGCGCGATACCCGTCGAGCCGATGAGCCCGCCCGAGTTCAAAAAGCTCTATCTGGAAGAGATGGCACAGCTTGGTCCCCTGATAAAAAGCATGAACCTCGTCATCGAGTAACGCCGCGTCGGCGGAAAATAGTTTGCCCAATCCTTTCGGTATCAGTAGTACCTTCATATCATGCGGGATTGCAAAGCTGCGCGACAAGCGATCGCCTTCGTGTCCCCGGAGGACAAGCAATGGACTTCCAGCTTACCGAACAGCAGCGGCGGATTGTCATAGCCGTCCGCGATCTGGCCCAATCGGAGTTCAAGGGAAACGCGCAAAGATATATGGACGGAACGTTTCCCTGGGAGAACATGAAGAAGCTCGCCGAGATCGGGGTGCTCGGCATGTCGGTCCCCGAGGAATTTGGCGGGCTGGGCCTGCCGGTATTCGATACCGCGCTGGTGCTCGAGGAGATCGCCAAGACTTGTTATGTCACGGCGATGGCAACCCTTGGTGAAGCCGGCGTTCAGACCCGGGTGATCTCGACCTACGCCCCCAAGGCCATCCGCGAGCGGATTCTCCCCAAAGTCGTCGCAGGCGACTGCATGCTTGCCGTCTGCATGACCGAGCCCCATGCCGGGACCGATGTTGCCAACTACCGGACGAATGCCGTCATCAGGGGGGACCGCGTCGTTCTCAACGGAACCAAGACGCTGATCAGTCGCGCCAGAGAGGCCGGCATGTTTGTCGTCTTCACGCGGATTGACGGCCGGCCCGGCCGGGAAGGCATCGGTTGTGTACTCCTGGAGCCCGACGTTTCCGGCTTTGAGGTGACCGGCACCTACCACACGATGGGCGGCGAGAACCTGCACGAAATCCAGTTCAATAATTGCGAGCTACCGCTCGAAAATCTCGTCATTCGCGAGGATGGTTTCCGCAAGCTGCTGAACGCCTTCAACACGCAGCGTTGCCTCAATCCGAGCATCTCGCTCGGATTGGCGGAGGGAGCCTTCGACGAAGCCCGCAACTATGTCAGGGACCGGACCGTGTTCGGCAAGACAATCGCCGACTTTCAGGGCGTGCGCTGGAAGCTCGCGGAGATGTATCGCGAGATCGAGGCGGCCCGCAGCATCCTCTATCGCGCCTGCATGACGGCGAATCCGTTTCCCGATCCGTTGATGGCGGCGGTGGCCAAGATCACCTGCAACGAGATGTCGATGCGCGTGACCAGTGAAGCCATTCAGCTGCACGGCGGCTTCGGTTTCACCGATGAATACGCGGTATCGCGTCTCTACCGGGGCGCGCGCTATGGCACCCTTGGCGGCGGTACCTCCGAAACATTGCGTGACCTGATCGGCAAGCGGATCGTGGACGCGTCGGACTCCGGCGCCGAACTGCTGGCCTACGATATGATCGGCGTTGACCACCCTGCGGCCTGATATGATCGATGCGCGTCGCAGGGAAGCGGCCGTTTCTCATTACGTCAGCATCCTCGAGCGCCTGCGGTGAGCCAATGGTTCGTGCAATGCGCGGCGATGGAATGTCGGCGCGAGTGAGCACGGCGGCAGCTTGGTTGAGAACGCTTCAGATCGGGGTCCGTCCGACGATGACGGACCGCGTATAGTACTCGGCGTAGTCGACCATTGCCGTTGCGGCTTCGGCAGCCGCAACTTCATCGCCGGAAGCGATCGCCTTCAGCACGGCTGCGTGCAAGGCGGCCGCTTTCGCGACGTCTTTTGTCTCGCGCTGGTAAACGAAGTAGAATCGTCGCGTCAGCGCGTTGATCGGAGCAAAGGCATTGGCGACAAAGGGATTGCGCGCGCAGGCAATGACGAAGCGCTTGGATTCGAAATGAACGCGCAGGAACTTCATGACGTCGACGGTTGCACCCGCTTCCATGAAGGAATCGGCGATCTTCGACAGATAGCGTCGTTCATCGACGGTGGCGCGGCGTGCGGCGCGCGATGCAACCAGCGGCTCGAACTCCCGCCGCAGTTCCAAAACCAGCATCTGCTCGTGCGGGTCGATATCGGAAATCCGTATGCCATGGCGGCGGATGATCGTAACCAGCTTCTCCCATGCCAGCCGCTGCACCGCTTCCCTGACCGGCGTCCGCCCGATTCCGATGCGCTCGCTGAGCATGCCCTCGGACCACAGGCTGCCCGGCGACAATTCCAGCGTGACGATGAGTTCCTCGAGTTTGCCATGCGCAATGTCCGCAAGCCTGTCAGGCCGCGGCTTCGATCCACGCGAGGCCTTTGGCGGCGAGGTATCGGCCGGCCATGGCGAGGAAACAGCAGGTCCGCCTTTGGCCGTTCCGCGATTATTGGCGTTGCGCATAAACGTATTCGCCCTCAAAATTCCGATAGGCCTCGTGCAATGACAAGGCGCTGTATTTCGCTGGTTCCTTCGACGAGAGTCAGAACCTTGGCTTCGCCCAGGAGGCCGGAGACATCGTATTCCTCGAATACCCCGTAGCCGCCGTGAATCTGGATGGCGAGACTCGCGGCCTCGACGGCCATCTCGGTCGAGAACAGCTTGACCATCGAGGTCTCGCCCCTGAACGGTCGGCCGTCGTCGATACGCTTTGCAGCATCGTGAATCATAAGCTCGGCAGCATAGCATTTAGTCACGATGTCAGCGAGCGGGAAGGACAGGCCCTGGTTCTGCAGGATATCGTGCCCGAACAGCTTCCTGCCTGAGCCGTAGCCGATGGCCAGCCTGGTTGCCTTGCGGGTGAGTCCCAGTGCCGTTGCCGCTACCAGGACTCGGCCGATCGCAAGCGTCGTCAGTATCTGCTTGAGGCCGTCTCCGCGGTTACCGATCATCGAGGTCTTGGGCACCCGGCATCCGTCAAAGAACAGTTCGCTGGAGGGGGCAATCCGCCACCCGATCTTGCGCCCCGGCTTGCCGATCGAGAATCCCGGGGTGCCGACCGGCACGGCGAAGGTGGACAATCCCGCAGCCCCCTTGTCCGGATCGGTCACCGCGACAACCGTCGTCACGCCATGGAGCGGGGTGCCGGCATTCGTGGAGAAGACTTTCGACCCATCCAGAACGAAATCGTTTCCGTCTTCGCGGGCGCGTGTCTTGATTTGCGCGACGTCCGAGCCGCCATGCGGCTCCGTGACCCCGAAGGATGCGAGCATTTCGCCACGACAGAGGGGCCCAAGCCATTCCTGCTTGATTTGGTCGGAGCCGAAGCGGGCGAGCACGGTCATTGGCGCGCTGTTGCACAGAAAGATCGCGGCAAAGCCAGGCTCGGTTTCCGCCAGCCGGGCACTCAACAAAGCGGCGCCGCGCGCGCCCAGCCCGCCTCCGTCAAAGGCGGGGTCGTATGCAACGCCCATGAATCCTGCCTCGGCGAATGCCTTGACGACGGGCGTCGGGAATTGGTGCTCGCGCACGTAGTTTCCGATCACGGGCTTCATCTCGCGATCGATGAAGCGGTCGGTTGCCGCCAGCAGCGATGTTTCGTCCTCGGTCAGTTCGATCGGCATTCCCGGTTCCCGCGCAGATTTCAAGGTATGTTTCTAACATACTAGAATAACGAAAAACATCAAACAGGCTAACCGAACAATGCGCGATAGGCCGAAAAGCCGCAATTTATGCGATAAATCGAAGAGTGTTGACAGGCCTTGAGAAGTATCGCTAACATATTACTGAAGAAAGGGAGGGCAAATGGCTGAGCGACGGGACCGGCGCGGGCAGTTGAATTTCGACACGGATGTCCTGGTGGTCGGTGGCGGCGCGGCCGGCGTCGCGGCTGCCTTTACCGCCGCCCGAGCGGGCATGCGCGTCCTTCTGCTGGAGAAATACGGCTTCTGCGGCGGCGCTGCCGTCGCCGGTCTCTCCGGGACGATTTGCGGTCTCTATGCCGCCACCGAGGGGGCGGCCCGGCCGCCCGAACAAGTGGTGTTCGGTTTCGCCGATCGCTTCATCAAGGTGATGCAGGACAAAGGCGGGATTACCGAGCCGCAACGCTATGGCAACACCTATACGTTGACGCACGACCCGCTCGTCTGGCGGGAGGCGGGCGATCACTTTCTCGCGGAGGCCGGCGTACAGGTTCTATTTCACACCAGCGTCATCGACGTGCTGACCGAGGGCGATCAGGTTCGCGGTGTGCTGGCCTGGACCAAGCAGGGACGTGCGGAGATTCGCGCCCGGCTGACGATCGATGCCAGCGGGGATGCGGACGTCGCAGCGCTCGGCGGCTTCGAGACGTTTATGGGGCAGGACGGCAAGGTCCAGAATCCGACGATGATCTTTCGCCTGATGGGGGTCGATGTGAAGCGCCTGCGGGCGCATTACGGCGAGGACACCATCATGGGCGATGAAGTGTCGCAGATGATCCGCAATTTGCACAACAGCAGGGAATACGACCTTCCGCGTTCGAAGATATTCCTGTTCTCGACGCCACGTCCGAACGAGCTGCTATGCAATTGCACGCGTATCATCGGCCGCGATGGTCGCGAACTCAATCCGGTGCTGGTCGAGGATATTACGGAAGCGGAGATCCAGGGCCGCAAGCAGGTCCGCGAATATGCCAATTTCTTCAAGGACAGGCTCGTCGGTTGCGAACAGTCCTTCGTAAATGACACCGGCGTTCAGGTGGGCATTCGCCAGACGCGGCAGATCAGGGGCGTCGCGACCCTTGCCAATGCAGACGTCGTCGCCGGGACCAAGAGCAAGAGCTCGATCGCCCGATCGGCGTGGCCGATCGAGCTTCATTCCGGCGAGAAGCCGCAACTGAAGTGGTTGCTCGACGACTATTACGACATCTCCTATGAGAGTTTCATTCCCGCCACGGGCGAGGGCTTCGTGGCGGCCGGGCGTTGCCTTTCGGCCGAGCACGAGGCGATGGCGTCGGCTCGCGTCACGGCGCAGTGCTTCTCCTACGGCCAGGCCATCGGCATGGCGGCAGCCATGTCGCTGCGCGACGGAATCTCACCGCGGGAGCTTCCGGTTTCCGATCTTCGCGAAGCCCTGCGCAGGGATGGTGCGGCGATCTGAAATCACGATACGCGACGGCCGGCCCTGGGCAGGGGCGGTATCAACAACACAAACAAACGACAGGGTGAGGAAATGAAGAGCTTGTTCAGGGGGAGTTTCGCAGCGGCGCTGCTGGCGGCCGCCGTTCCAGGCGTTGCCGGCGCGCAAACGGCAACGGTGAAGATCGGGCAGATCGAGGCCCAAACCGGGCCGAATGCGATCTACGGTTACATGTCGTCCCAGGGCGTTCCGATCGCCGTCGACGAAATCAACAAGGCCGGCGGTTTCAAGGTTGGCGATACCACCTACAAGCTCGAGCTGATGGCGCTCGACACGCGGGGCGATCCGAAAGAGGCGACCATCCAGCTCAAGAAGCTGCTCGAGCAGGACAAGGTCAAGTTCGTCTTCGGACCGTTCCTCTCGAACGTGTTCGTGACGGTCTTTCCCTATGCCAAGCAGTTCAACGGCAAGTTCCTGATGATGGGCGGCGGCACGCGCATCCATGAATTCGTCGGCCAGCCCGGAAATGAATTCGTCATTCGCACCTGGAACTGGGACGCGGGGCCGAAGGGCTTCGGCGAGAAGATGGTGGATTACCTGGTCAAGACCGCGAACCCGAAAAAGGTTGCGATGCTGTTCCAGAACGATTCGGGCGGCAAGATTCTCGGCGACATCTACGAGCCGATTTTCAAGGCCCGCGGCATCGAAACCATGACCGAGTATTTCGAGCCGGGTACCAAGGATTTCTCGCCCGTTCTCGCCAAGATCGCCGGGTTCAAGCCGGACTATCTATTCCCCGGCTATTCCGATGCGGCGCTTTACGACATCGTCCGTCAATCGGTCGAAGGCAACTACTCGAAGAAATTCTTCCTGGTCCGGGGCTCGACCGGGCCCGGGCTGAAGAACAAGGATGGTCTTGAGGACTACATCGTCTACGTCCCGAAGGACTTCGAAGAGGCCGAGAAGAAGGAGCCGAAGGTCAAGCACTTCATCGACGCCTACAAGGCCTTCTACAAGCGTGATTTCCCCTACGACCAGGCGCCGCTGTGTTCGTCATCCTGCTACGACCATGTCTACATGCTGGTCGAGGCGATGAAGAAGGCCGGCACGGTCGACGACGTCGAAAAAATCCGCAAGACGCTGCTGTCGATGACCTACCAGGGCATGTGGAAGATCAGCTTCGACGAGCGCAGCGAGCAGATATTCAACTTCGATATCGTTCATTTGAGGAAAGGCGGCACCAAGGAAGTGGTGCACGTCGAGCCGTAACATGACGCAAGTTGTTGTCGGCCAGATCCTCAACGGGATCATACTGGGCTCGCTATACGGGATCATCGCGCTCGGCGTGACGATGACGTTCGGCATCACCGGCATCGTGAACTTCGCCCTCGGCCAGTTCATGATGATCGGAGCCTACGCAACCTGGTACTTCACCGATCTGGCGATGTTTCCCTTTCCGGTCGCGGTGGCGCTCGCGGTGGTTATTTCCGCCGTGGCCGGTCTGGTGGCTGACCAGGCGTTGTTTCGATTCACGCGCAACAATCTGGTCAACGGTCTGCTGGTTTCCATCGGCCTGATCTCGGTAACGGAGAGCGTGGCGTTGCTTTTGTTCACGACGACGCCCAAGAACATGGATACCGTCATCGCGGGATCGTGGACTCTCGGTGCGATCACGTTGCCGCGCATGAAGGTGGTGGCATTCCTGATGCTGGCGGCCGTGATCGGTCTGACCTGGCTGGGATTGTCCCGGGCATGGCTCGGCCGGGCGACACGCGCCTACGCGCAGAACCCGGAAGCGGCCATGCTGATGGGTGTGCCCACCAAGCTGCTTCAAACCGGCGTGGTGGTCTATTCATGCGCGATCGCGGGCTTTGGCGGCGCGCTATATGCATGCCTGTTCTCACTTGAGCCCACGCTGGGCGGCCTGTTCATCCTGAAGGGTGTCGAGTCCGCGATTCTCGCCGGCGTCGGCAATCTGCTGGGCGCGCTCGCCGGCGGTGTAATCCTCGGTGTCACTGAATCCGTCGGCTCGCTCTATTTGCCATCCGCGTTCCGCGACGCCTACGGGCTTGTCTTCCTCGTCGCTATCTTGCTGTTCCGGCCCGCCGGCCTGTTCGGGGGTCAAAAGTGAAAGCGCTTTGGTTTCTGATTCCGCTGTATTTGCTGCCGCTGGTCGTGAAGAGCGACACGATGCTGACCGTGCTGATATTCACGTTCCTGTTGAGTATCCTGGCGGTCGGATTCAACATCGTGTTCGGCGGCGCCGGTCAATTGACGATGTTTCACGCCGCGGCATTCGGCATCGGCAGCTATGCCACGTTCCTGTCGATGCTGCATTTCGGCCTCCCGTTCTGGCTCGGCTACCTCGTGGCGGTCGTGGTCGTCGTGCTGGTCTCGATTGTCATCGGCTGGATCTGCTTCAAGTTTCGGCTCAAGGAGTTCTATTTCGCGGTCGTGACGATGGCCTTTGCCGAGCTCTGCCGGCTGATCGCATTGAACTGGACCAGCGTGACCAACGGAACCCTCGGGATGCTGGTGCTGGAAAAGCCGACGTTGTGGCTGCCCCGCAGCGGGATCGTCAAGATCGAGCAAACGGCTGCCTGGTACTTCCTCACATTGGTCTCGCTGACGGTGGTCCTGGCGTTCTCCGCACTCCTGATGCGTTCGTGGATCGGGCGGAATTTTTCCGCGATCCGGCTCAATGAGGATCTCGCCCAGACGCTCGGCATCGACACGTTTCGCTACAAGCTGCTGGCGTTCACGATTTCAAACGTGATCGCTTCCTTTGCCGGCGCGCTCTACGGCTTCTACACCGGCTTCATCGAGCCGTCCTACCTGTCGGTCACGCAATCGCTCGACGCCATCGCCATGGTGTTGCTCGGTGGCGTCTCCACCATCCTCGGGCCGGTGGTCGGCTCGATGGTGCTGACGTCGCTGCCGCATCTGATCGAGCTTCCCGCGGAACTGCGGGTCGCGGTCTACGGCATGATCCTCATTCTCGTCATTCTGCTCATGCCGCGCGGAATTGTCGGGCTTGCTGCCGGCTTACTCAAAAGGCGAGCCCATGCTTCTTAAGGTCGAAAATCTCACCAAGCGCTTCGGTGGTCTCGTCGCGGTGTCGGACGTCTCGTTCGGCATCGAGAGGGGCGAGATCATCGGCATCTTCGGACCGAACGGCTCCGGAAAGACCACGCTGCTCAATCTGCTGGCAGGGTTGCTGCCGCCGAGCACCGGTCGCGTGGTCTGGAAGGGAGAGAATATCGCCGGCGCACGCCCGAACGTCATCGCGTCGCGGGGCGTGATCAAGACGTTCCAGAACCCACAGCTGTTTTCCGAGCTGTCGGTATTCGAGCACGTCATGATCGCGAGCTTCCTCGCGTTTACGCGCATCAAGGACCACAGCCGTCTGAGCAGCTTCCTTGCGCCCGGCAAGGGCGAAGCGGTGCTGCGGGCCCGGGCGGAGAAGGCGCTGACGCTGTGCCGCCTGCAGGGAGCATCGGAGAAGTCCGCGGCGGAGCTGTCCTATGGCGAGGAGAAAATGCTCGGTGTCGCCATGGCCATGATGTGCGAACCGGAACTGCTGCTGCTCGACGAACCGGCGTCGGGATTGGGCAACGATGAAATCCACAATCTGGAGAACGTGCTGCGGGACCTGCGCGCGCACGGTACCACGCTGTGCATCATCGACCACAAGGTGGCGTTTCTCGCCAAGTTCGCCGATCAGGCGATTGCGCTTCAACAAGGCTGCAAGATCGCGCAGGGCCGTCCGAACGACGTGCTCGCCGACCCCGCCGTTGTGAAGGCCTATCTGGGACGCAGCCACCATGCTTGAGCTTTCCGCGATATCCGCCCACTACGGCAAGAACCAGGTTCTGCGTTCGATCGATCTCAAGGTCGGTGCCGGAGAAGTGGTCGCTCTGATCGGTGCGAACGCCGCCGGCAAGTCGACGACGATGCGCCTGATCGCGGGGTTGAAGCGCGCCACCTCGGGGTCGATCACCCTTGATGGTACCGAGATCGGGGGCCTGTCGACGCCGAAGCGCGTCAGCCTCGGCATCGCCCTGGTGCCCGAGGGCCGTCAGGTCTTCGCGCAATCCACCGTGCTCGAGAACCTGACGATGGGCGCCTATCATCGCGCCGACCGCAACCATATCCAGCCCGACATCGACGCCATGTTCGCGATGTTTCCAAGGCTCGGCGAGCGCCGCAACCAGCGCGCCGGCTCGATGTCCGGCGGCGAACAGCAGATGGTGGCGATCGCCCGCGGATTGATGGCGAAGCCGAAATGCCTGCTGCTCGACGAGCCGACGCTCGGCCTCGCGCCGGTCATCGTCGACGAAATTTCGGCGACGGTGATGAAGCTGGCGCGGGACGGCATGACCATTCTGCTGGCCGAGCAGAATGCCGCGATGGCGCTGGAAGTCGCCAGCCGGGCCTACGTTCTCGCCGCGGGCGCCATCTCGGCGCAGGGTACGCCTGAGCAGTTGAAGGCGTCGCCGGTCGTTGCGCAACTATACTTCGGTGCGGAGACGACCGATGCTTGAGGTCACCAAACAGGGCCGCATCGGCATCCTCTCCATCAACAGACCCCAGCGGCGCAACGCCATGGATCGTGATCTGGTGGCGGCGCTGGTCCAGGCGTTCCGGCGTTTCGACGCGGACCCCGATATTGCCGCCATTGTCCTGACCGGCGAGGCGCCGGGGTTTTGCGCCGGCAGCGACCTTAAGTTCATCGGCCGCCTGTCGCTCGAGGACATGTGCCGGTTCGAGGCCGAGACCGGCGATATGGCCCGGCTCATTGGCTTCGTCCGCAAACCGGTGATTGCGGCGGTCGAAGGGTTTGCGCTCGGCGGCGGTTTCATTCTCGCTGTTTCCTGCGACCTCGTGGTGTCGGCCGATACCGCGCGGTGGCACCTGCCGGAAGTGCCGATCGGCTGGCTGACGCCATGGGGCCTCGGCGCGCTGATTTCGCGGGTCGGGGCGGTGGCGGCGCGAAAGCTCTGCTTTGCGAGTGAGGCGTTCGACGGTCGCGAAGCCAAGCGTCTCGGCCTGGTCGATCATCTCGCCGAAGCGGGCCACGCGCACGAAGTTGCGATGGCACTGGCGCAGCGGCTGGCCGGTCTTCCGGCGCAGGCTGTCTGCTCCACCAAGCGGTTTTTCACGCTCGGCATATCGGGCATGTCCGAGGTCCTCGACGTTGAGGCCAACGAAGCGTTTGCCGGCAATTGCCTGCATCCCGTCGCCCGCGCGACGCTCGAACGCTTTGCCAGCAGATCAGAAGTGAAAGGTCGCCCATGTTAAACCGCCGGAAGCAAGGTGAAGTCGCGATCCTGACCATCGACCGTTCGAACCGGCGCAACGCGCTCGGTACCGAACTGATGCAGGCGTTCAGCGATGCGTTCGCAGAATTCGCGTATGACGACAGCGTTGCCACGATCGTCGTTTCGGCGACCGCTCCCGGCTTCTGCGCCGGTAGCGATCTCAAGGAACTGGCGACGATGAACATCGCGGAGATGTGCCATCACGAGGCCGAGACGGCGCGGATCGTGCGCGCGATCGGATTTCTGGAGAAGCCGGTGATCGCCGCGGTCAGTGGCTTCGCGCTTGGCGGCGGCGTCGGGCTTGCCGCGGGTTGCGATCTGATCGTCACGCATCCGCAGTGCCGTTGGCACATGCCGGAGGTGCCGAACGGATGGCTTCCGCCTTGGGCGCTTGCGTCGCTCGCCGTGAGGGTCGGGCCGGTCGTGGCCCGGCGTCTGGTGTGGGCCAGCGAGCCGATTACCGGAACGGAGGCTCATGACCTGGGGCTTGCCGATTATCTGGTGCCGCAGTCCGACGTCGAGAGCGAGGCAATCGCGGTGGCGGAACGGCTCGCGGCACTTCCACGCGCGGCCGTCGCCAGCACCAAGCGGTTCTTTGCACCGCTGGTCAACGGCAACGCCGAAGCCAGCGACATGCTGGCCAATCGGATCTTTGCCGAGAATTGCAGCGACGAAGCCTCGAAGGCGACGCTTCGCAAATTCGGCATGAAAGTCTGAACCGTTTGAAGGAATGCGCGATGAATAAGTTCTGTTCCGCAGAGGCCGCGGTCGCGGCCATCAAGAGTGGTCAGACCGTTGCCAGTGTCGGAGTGATCGGCTGGATCACGCCGGATCTGATCCTGAAGAGCCTGGCTGCACGGTACCTCAGCGAGGGCGCGCCGCGCGATCTGACCTTCTATTTCCCGTGCGGTACCGGAGATGGCGTCGGCCTTCGCGGAATGGACCATGTCGCCATCGAAGGCCTGATGAAACGGATCGTGTCCGGCTCCTACATCAATCCGTTGAATCCGGCGACTGGCAAGCGTCCCGAATTGATGCGCTTGATCCGTGAGAACGCGATCGAGGCCTATAGCTGGCCGATCGGCGCCAGTATGCAGTGGCTTCGGGAAGTCGCGCGCCGCAGCCCGGGTTACATGACCGAAATCGGGCTTGGCTGCTATATCGATCCTGACCAGACCGGTGGCCGCCTGACGGCGCGCGCGACCGATAGTTTGGTCGAGAAAATCCAGTTTCGCGGCAAGCCGTATCTGTTTTATCCGACGTGGAACATCGACGTCGCCATCATCCGCGCAGGCGAGGCCGACGACGCCGGAAACCTGTCATTCGAAAGCGAAGCGTTGATGTCGTCCTCGCTCGCGCTGGCGCTCGCGGCGAAGGCCGGCGGCGGGCTTGTGATCGCGCAGGTCTCGCAGCGCGTGGCTCGCGGAACCCGTCGCGCGCAGGCCGTCCGGATACCCGGGGCGCTCGTTGACCACGTTGTGCTGGATCCAAAACAGATGATGACGACGGAAGTCGAGCATGATGCGGCCTATCTCGGCGGACAGCCTTACGATCCTTCGAAAATTCCCGGCGTGCCGTTCGGGGCGGACAAGATCATCGCGCGCCGTACGGCAAAGGAAATCAGACCTGGCGTCGTCAGCATCTTCGGGTTCGGCGCGGCCTCCGATACGCCCCTGGTGATGGCGGAGCAGGGCGCCTTCGACGATGGCAAGATCAGGGACTACGCCTTCACGACCGAGCACGGCCCGTTCGGCGGCCTCGTTATGAGCAACTGGCAATTTTCCGCGAACCGTCATCCCGAAGCATTGCTCGACGGACTTGCGCAATTCGATTTCATTGACGGCGGAAATTGCGAGTTCGCGGCGCTGGCGTTTGCGCAGTTCGATTCAGCCGGCAATGTCAATGTGAGCAAGTTCGGCAGTTTCAATCCGGGGGCCGGTGGATTTATCGACATCGCCCACAACGCCCGCGAACTGGTGTTCACCGGGACGTTCACGACGGCGGGGTTGCAGATTGATGGCGGTTCAAACGGTCTCCGCATCACCAAGGAGGGCAAGGTCCGCAAGTTCGTGAATACCGCGGAGCAGATCACCTATCCCGTGCGCGAGGGCGTGATCAGCCGCGGGCAGCGTGCCCAGATTATCACCGAACGTGCCGTTTTCGAAGTGACCGGCGAAGGGCTGGTGCTGACCGAAGTTGCCAAGGGCATCGACGTCCGAAAGGATATTCTCGAACAAATGGAATTCTCTCCGGCCAGCGTTCGCGATCAGCCCAAGGTCATGGACGAGGCGCTGTTCGCGACGTAGCGATGGGTTGAGTGGCAATACACGCGGCGCGAGCCACCGGCCCAACCGAGGCCGGCCGCGCGCCGGATGCCGCGCTTGGGTTCTGGTCCAGCCTCAGACGGGCGTGACGTATGACGGCCCCACCATAATCCACAACACTTCGGCCGGCTGCTCGGTGTTGTTGACGAAGGCGTGTTTCACGTCGCTCGGGAACTGGAAACTGTCGCCCTCGGCAATCTGCACCTGTTCGTCGCTGACCATAAGACTGATCTGACCTTTCAGCACAAGGCCGGCCTTCTGACCCGGACCCGTCAGCACGTCCTCGCTCTGCACACCCGGCGGCAGCGTGATGATCATGAAGCGGAGGCCCTCGCTGTCTGGCGGCGACAGGATATCCTTGCTGAGGCCCATATTGCCGACCATGAGCCGCGGACGGGCATGGCGCCGGCGCACGAAGGCCGGTTCGGTCCCGGTGCTCGCGGACCCATCCAGCAGCACCATCAGCGGAACATCGAGCGCCAGGCGCAATCGCTCCAGCGTCCGCAGGCTCGGATTGGCCTGGCCGCGCTCGATCTGGCTGATCACACCGACGGACAGCCCCGCCTGAAGGGCGAGTTCCGCCGAGGAGAGGCCGAGCATTTGCCGGATCGCACGGACCCTTGCTCCCATTGCAATGGCATCGATTTCACTGTCGGGTGCGCGGTGCGCCATGGTTTCGTCGTTTGCCATCGTTGTGTCCGTGGAAGGAGGCTGAACGCCACCGAGGTGAGGGTAGTGCCGGCCGCGTCATCTTGGGGATCCGCGCTGTCGCGGGCCGGCCTTCTTGGTTGCTCATGAGGTAAGCTTTTCGATCCCATAAACCCGGTCGGCAATCAATAGAACCACGATTGCGATCAACATCTGCACCGTGCTGATGGCTGCGATCGACGGATCGAACTGGTTTTCCATATAGCTCAGCATCACGACCGGAAGCGTGTTGGTGCTCGCACTGCCGAAAAAGAACGACAACGGCAGATTGTCGAGAGAGGTCAGGATGGCGAACAATCCGCCCGCAAAGACGCCCGGCCGTACCAGCGGGAGGGTCGTATGGACCAGCGTTTGCCAGCGGCTGGCGCCCAGGATCGCGGCCGCTTCTTCGAGGTCCGGCGGGATCGAACGATAGACCGACAGCACGGTCCGAACGATGTAGGGGATGCCTGCCACCGTATGGGCGATCAGCAGCGCGGCGAACGAAATGCCGAGCGCGAGCGAACTGAGGAAATAGAGCAGCGCGAGGCCGAGCACGATCGCCGGCACGGTCACGGGCGCGAGCAGCAAGTTCGACACGATCGCGGCTGCCGTCGTGCGCGAGCGGGCCAGCGCGAGCGCGGCAGGTACGCCGAGGATCGTTCCGAACATGGTCGACAGGACGGCGACCTGGCCCGAGACGATGAGCGCGTCGATGAACGGCCTGTATTCGAGGATGCGCCAATACCAGCGCAGGCTGAAACCCGGGATCGGGAAGGCGATGAAGGAGGCCGTCGAGAACGACACCGCCACGACGGATACGATCGGAGCCGCGATGAAGCCGAGGAACAGGAGCACATAGAGCGCCAGCGCGATCACGCCGTAGCGCACGCGCCGGCGCCGCCGGAGGGGAAGGGCGGTTGCGAGCGCGGTCACGACTTACCCCCGCTGCGGCGCAGGAATTTCGCCTGCAGCGCAAGGCAGATCAGGCCGATGATGAGCAGCAAATTGCCCATCGCGGCGGCAAAGCCGACATCCTGGGCGACGTTGAATTGCTGGTAGATCAGCAGCGACAGCGTGGTGACTTTGCCGCCACCGAGAAGCAGCATCGTCAGGAAGCTTCCACACGTTACCACGAAGACCAGGATACAGCCGGTCGCAATGCCGTCGAGGCTGAGCGGCAGGGTAATGCGGAAGAAGGTGCCGAACGCGCTCGCGCCGAGCACGCGCGCCGATTCCTCTAGTCGCACGTCCACCTTCTGCAGGACGGCGGTGATCGACAGGATCATGAACGGTGCGAGCACGTGGACGAGGCCGAGATAGACGGCGAACGGTTCGTCCGCAAGGTTGATCGGGCGCGGAATGATGCCCCAGTCGAACAGCAGCGTGGTGAGCGCGCCGCGGCGCGCCAGCAGCACGCGCCAGCCGAAGGTCCGCATGATGATGGAGGTCAGCAGCGGTGCGATGAGCAGGAACACGATGACGGTGTTCCAGCGGCCGGCGAAGCGCACCATGAAATAGGCGACGGGATAGCCGACGATGAGGCATAGCACCGTGGAGATCACCGCCACCTTCAGGGTTTCCGCGATGATGCCGCCGTAATAGGCGTCCGTCAGCAGTTTGATGTAGTAGAACAGCGGGCCATTGGTCGCGGCCTGCCCGGTCTGCAGGCTGCGCAGGATGTTGGCGCCGAGCGGAATCACAAAGAAGAATCCGAGGAACAGCAGGACCGGAACGACCCAGCTCGGGCCAGCCAGCCGATAGGGACGGCTGGGGCGCGCCTTGGCGTCGCTATCCACCACGGGGATCCCGGCCGTCACGGTGCGTCCTCCAGGACAATCGCGTTGTCGGGTTGCCAGCCCAGCCCGACCCTGCGGTCAGCCGGGATGTCCTTGCGGTTCTGGCTATAGGCGAAGAACGGCGCGTCTTGGCCGGGTACGCACAGCTCGTAGGCGAAATAGCTGCCGCGGAACACGACGTCCTGGATCAGGGCCTGCATCGTGCCGGCCACGACGGGGCCGATCTCGATGCGCTCCGGCCGCACGGCAAGCAAAATGGTATTGCCCGGTGCCAGTGGGGTGTCGGACTGCACCAGCGCGCTTGCGCCCGGCTCACCCGCGAGCGCGACGCGCCAGCATCGTTCTGCCGCTTGAGCGGTCACGGTGCCGGCCACGATGTTGGCGGTTCCGAGGAACTCGGCGACGAAGCGATTGCGCGGCCGCTCATAGACGTCCGTCGGCCGGCCGACCTGAACGACCTGTCCGTCGGACATCACGGCGACACGGTTGCTCATGGTCAGCGCCTCTTCCTGATCATGTGTGACCAGGATCGACGTGATGCCGAGCCGGTGCTGGATCTCGCGCAACTCGAACTGCATGCGCTCGCGCAGATTCTTGTCGAGCGCACCGAGCGGTTCGTCGAGCAGCAAGGTCGAGGGGTTGGTGACCAGCGCCCGCGCCAACGCGATGCGCTGCTGCTGGCCGCCCGAAAGTTGGTGGATCTGCCGGTCTTCATGCTGGGTGAGCCGCACCAGCGCCAGCATCTCGCGGACGCGCGTGGTGCGCTCCGCCGCCGACACGCCCCGCATCTTCAAGCCGAAGGCGACGTTTTCGCCGACCGTCATATGCGGAAAAAGGCTGTAGCTCTGAAACACCATGCCGAGGCCGCGCTTGTTCGGCGGCAATTCGGTGACGTCGTGCGTACCAATGACGACACTGCCGTGGTCGGGCGTCTCGAAGCCCGCGATGATGCGCAACGTGGTGGTCTTGCCGCAACCGGACGGTCCGAGCAGCGCCAGCATCTCGCCGCCTTCAATGGTCTGCGTCATCGGCCGAAGCGCCTGGACCGAACCAAAACTCTTGCTGATTCCAAGCAGTTGCAGCGGCACCCCGCGCGTCGTCGTGCGATGTTCGGAGACCGCCGACGGCAGCCCGATCGAGGCGCCGCCGATCGTCGACGGCGGTGAGGCCCGCATGGCTCCCATTAGCGTCATTCAGCCCCCGTCATCTTGCGAGGTCCCAACCTCAATAAAATGAACTAAGAGGCAAATCGGTCGGCACGTCAACTGGGGAGTTTGGGCTATTTTGTAAGCATATGCTGCCTTTCGCGGCTTTGGGGTCTACATTTTACTGAATGGGGTTGCGTCTGCGTTCACGATAGTGAATGCTTCGGTCAGGTCCTTGGGGGACGTCGAGGCAACAAGGGGTGTGTGATGCGACATCGATTCGGAACACCAACACGCGCGCTCGTGGCGGTCGCCACAGCATTTCTCAGCGCAGCGAGCGCGTCGGCAGCAGATCTGACGGTCGGCGCTTTCGGCGGTATCTGGGAGCAGAGCCTGCGCAAATGCGTAGTGGAGCCGTTCCAGAAGCGCACCGGTAAAACCGTCGATGTCGTGCTCGGTGCGCCGCTGCAATGGCTGAACCAGATCGCCGCCAGCCCGAACAAGCCGCCACTCGATGTGGTCTACATGCCGAGCGAATCCGCGTATGACGCGATTGATCGCGGGCTGGTCGACCTGTTCACGACGGAGAAGGTGCCCAACATCGCCGACGTCCTGCCGCAGTTCAAGGATCTCGGAAAGGGCTACGGCGTCCCGCATAATTACGGCGCCATGGGGATCATCTATAACGGCCAGACGGTGAAGGATCCGCCCAAGGACTGGAAGGCGTTCGTCGAGGGGACCGTTGCCGGCAAGTGGAAGGCCTCGATGCCGGGCGTGAACTATCCGAGCGCCGGTCTGGCGATCTCGGTCTGGATGTTCGCGGACCTGTTTGGCGGCGGCGTCGACAACATTTCGCCCGGCCTGACGCAGATCAAGCGGATGCAGAAGAGCGGCAATCTCGCCTTCTGGACCGATCCGAACAGCGTGCTGAACGGACTGAAGGGCGGCGATATCGATATGGCGCTGTATTGGGACGGCCGCGCCTGGGCCTTCATCGACGACAACAATAGCGACTTCAAATATTATTCGCCCGGGCCGGGGGTCGGCGTCGGCCTCACCTGGGTGCAGAAAATCAAGAACAGCTCTGATCTCGGCTATGACTTCGTCAACTCGACGCTCAGCAAGGAAGCTCAATCCTGCTTCGGCAGCGCGGTGCGCTACGGCGTCACCAACAAGAACGCGGTCTTCGACCCCAAGATCAAGCACGAGATCACGGACACCTCGATCATCGTGTTTCCGCCCTATCGGCAGATCGTGCCGCATCAAGCCAATTGGGTCGAGACCTGGAATAAGGAGATCGGCCGCTAGACGCGGCCGACATTCTCACGATCGCTGCGGAGACAAGGTATCATGGGTTATCGGGTAGGCGTCGATATCGGCGGATCGTTTACGGATTTCGCTTTGTTCGACGAGGCGACGCAAAGTCTCAAGACACTGAAGGTATTTTCGCGGCCCGACGAGCCGGGCGCGGAAGTGCTCGAGGGGATTCGCCTGGTGGGTGAGCGCTACGGCATCCGGCCGGAGGAGGTCAGCTACTTTACCCATGGCACCACGGTCGGCATCAACACGGTCATCCAACGCAAGGGATTGCGCCTCGCCCTGTTCACGACGGAGCATTTCCGCGACGTGCTCGAGATCGCGCGCCTCAAGATCCCGGACATGTACAACCTGCTGTCCAAGCGCGCCGCGCCGCTCATCACGCGCGATCTCGTCTTCGGCGTCACCGGCCGTCTCCGGGCCGATGGCAGCGTCCAGGACGAGCTCGACGAGGCGAGCGTCGCGCGGGCGGTCGAAGGTGCCCGCGCCGCGGGCGCCGAGGGGATCGTGATCTCGTTCCTGCACGCCTATCGCAATCCCGCGCACGAGCTCGCCGCCAAGGCGATCGTCGAGCGGCTCGCGCCCGAAATCCCGGTTTTCTGTTCGAACGAAACCTGGCCGATCATTCGCGAATATGAGCGCACCATCACGGCCGCGATCGGCGCCTATGTGCAGCCGCGCGTCGCGCATTATCTCGGCTCCCTGCAGCAGGCGCTGAAGGATGTCGGCGTCACTGCCGATCCGCGGCTGACCAAGTCCAATGGCGGCGTGATGACAGCCGAGCAGGGCAAGAACCAGTGCGTCCAGATGATCCTGTCGGGCACGGCCTCGGGCGTCATCGGCGCGAGCTACGTCGCCGAGATCTGCGGCATCGAGCGCTGCATGAGCCTCGACATCGGCGGCACCAGCGCGGATGTCGCGGTCATCATCGGCGGGCAGCCGCAATATGGCGTCGGTGAACAGATCGGCGAGTTCCAGATCTTCATCCCGTCGGTCTCGGTCAGTTCGATCGGGGAGGGCGGTGGTTCGATCGCGTGGATCGACGCCCAGGGAGTCCTCAAGGTCGGGCCGGAGAGCGCCGGTTCGCGGCCAGGGCCGGCGTGCTATGGGCGCGGCGGGACGCGGGCGACAATCACCGACGCCTTTGCAGCGCTCGGCCTGGTCGGCCTGTCGGAGATCGGCTATTCGGCCGTGACGATCGATCGCGCGGCGGCGCGGCGGGTGGTCGGCGAGCTTGCCGAGGCGCTCGGACGCACGATCGAGCAGACCGCGGAGGCGATCATTCGCATCGCGGTATCGGGCATGTATTCGGACGTCAGCGCGCTGGTCTCGCGCTCGGGCATTGACCCGCGTGAATTCTCCTGCCTCGCCTTCGGCGGCGCCGGTCCGATGATGGCCTGTTTCCTGGCGCGCGAACTCGGCATGCAGGAGGTCGTCGTCCCGACCACACCCGGTGTGCTGAGCGCGCTCGGCGGCCTGATCGCCGACCTCAAGAGCGACTTCATCAAGACGCTCTATGCCGATCTCGACGTCGCGACGGCCGCCGTCATCCGGACCGAGTTCGCCATGCTGAAAGAACGCGCGGTCGACTGGCTGCGGCGCGACCAGGGCTATGACGGCACTTACGCGCTGAAGTATTCGGCCGAGTTGCGCTATCGGGGCCAGTCCTTCGAGATCGATACGGCGCTCGATCCGGATACGATCGCGGCCTGCGACGTCGCCGCGATGGCGGCGTCATTCCACCGCGAGCACGAGCGAATCTATGGCCACGCCGATCCCCACGCCGCCATCCAGGTGATCTCGCTGCGCATCATCGTCAGCGGCAAGACCGCCAAGCCCGACTTTCCCCGGCGCAAGCTGCAGCCCGGCCCGGCATCTTCGACGCGCCAGGCCGAGGTCTGGCTCGACGGCGCGCAACGCCAGATCGATCTCTATCGCCGCGCGGACCTGATTCCGGGTCAGACCTTCGCCGGACCGGCAGTCGTGACCCAGGACGATTGCACCACCGTCGTGCCGCCGGGCTATGTCACCCGCGTCGACGAATACGCCAATTTGCGCATTACGCGGGAGGCCGCACAGTGAAGCTCGACAATACCACGCTGCAGGTTCTCGCGAATTACTGCGCCGCCGCCGCCGAAAGCATGGGCTGGACGCTGATGCGCACGGCCCATTCGACCTTCGTCAAGGAGACCGAGGATTTCTCCTGCCAGGTGCTGACGCCGGAAGGCCTGACGGTCGCCTCGCCCAAGACCTTCGGCGCCACCTGGTATACCGGGCTCGATTACGGCGGCGTCATCCCGTTGTTCGACTACCGCGAGGGCGATATCTGCCTGACGAGCGATCCCTATGCCGGCTTCGTCGCGACCCACACGCCCGACGTCCATATCTGGAAGCCTGTCTTCCGTGACGGCGATCTCGTCTGCTTCGTCGGCTGTCACATCCACAACACGGATGTCGGCGGGGCGGTGCCGGCGACCTTGTCGCGCAGCCTCACCGAGATTCACCAGGAGGGGCTGCGGATTCCGCCGATGCGCCTGATGCGCGACGGCATCATGAATCAGGATCTGCTGAACTTGATCGCCAACAATGTCCGCCTGCCCGAACAGAATTGGGGCGACCTCAACGCGCAGATCGCCTGCGTCAATGTCGGCGAGCGGAAGGTGCACGAGATCCTCGACCGCTTCGGCAAGGACGAGTTCAAGGCCGGGCTCGGCGGTCTGCTCGATTATGCCGAGAACCAGGCGCGCGCGGTCATCCGCGACATCCCCGACGGCGAGTATTTCTTCGCCGACTACGCCGACGAGGATCAGGCCGGCGGTTATCCCGTGCGCATTGCGATCACGCTGAAGATCCACGGCGACACGCTGACGATCGATTACACCGGCAGCGATCCGCAACTGGTCTCGTCGCTCAACATGCCGACCGGCGGCAAGGAGCGGCATTCGCTTGCCATGGTGGGCGTCGTCTATGCGCTCTACTGCCTCGACCCGACCGCGATGCTCAATGCCGGTCTCGTCCGTCCGGCGCGCGCCATCCTGCCCGAGGGGTCGGTGATGAACGCGGTCATGCCGGCCGCCGTCGGCATGCGCAGCCTGATGAGCAATCTCGCTCAAACCGCGGTGATCGGCGCCTTCTGCCGCGCCTTGCCCGATCGCATGCCGGCCTCGCCGGGTAGCGGCATGAGCCTGATGAACGTCAAGACCACGACGCGGGGCGGGCGCTCCGTCATGGCGTCGATCGGACCGGTCGGCGGCGGCGCCGGCGGCGGCCCCTATGCCGACGGGGCCGAGGGCTGCGGCGCCAACATGTCGTATCTCAAGAACACGCCGGTCGAGATCAATGAGGCTGAAGTGCCTGTGCGCATTCTGCGCTACGGTCTGGTGCCGGATTCGGGCGGCGCCGGACGCTGGCGCGGTGGCTCGGCGCTGGAGATGGAATTCCAGCTATTCGCGCCGCAATCCATGGTGACGGCGCGCAACCGTGATCGCTCGATCTTCTCGGCCTGGGGTCTGCGCGGCGGCATGCCGGGCCGGACCTCACGCTTCGCCAAGAATCCGGACACCGATCATTGCGTCGAGCTCGGCTCGATCGATATCGTGCCTTGCGATCCCGGTGACATCATCCTGATCCAGGGACCCGGCGCCGGCGGCTATGGCGACCCGCTTGATCGACCGGCCGACGATGTGCTGACCGATGTCCGCCGCGGCTTCGTCTCCGCAGCGCGGGCGAAGTCGGACTACGGCGTGGTCATTGGCGAGGATCTCGTCATCGACGCGGCCGCGACTGCGCGGCTGCGCGGGGACATGTCACGCCAGCGCGTCATCACCGAATTCGGCCATGGCGAAGGGCGCGTCGCGTTCGAACGCGTCTGGACCCAGCAGCGCTACGCCGCGCTCACGCGCATCCTGAGCGAGGTGCCGGTGACCTGGCGCTTCTTCGTCAAGCACGGCGTGTTCGGCGCGCTCAAGGGCCAGATCGCGCCGCCCGACGGTGGGGCCGCCGATGTTTACCGCGCCTACGAGACGATCGTCGCCCGCTTCGAGGACCTGCCGCGAATCCGGCCGGACGTGGGCATGCGCGCCGCGGTGGCGGCCGAGTAACGCGCGACGGCGGCTTCGCCATGAGACAAGGAATGAGTGTTGCGATGATCGAGTCTCTGCTGTTCAGCCCGTTTCAGCTGCGCGCCGTCACCTTCCCGAACCGGATCGTGATCGCCCCGATGCAGATGTATAAATCGGCGCCGGATGGCTTGGCGACCGACTGGCATTTCCAGCATCTCGCCAAATACGCGATCGGCGGCGCCGGCACGGTGATGACGGAAGGGCTGATCGTCGATCCGATCGGGCGCAACACCTATGGCGACCTCGGCATCTGGTCCGACCAGCACGTCGCGCCGCTGCGCCGGATCACCGATTTCCTGCACCAGCAAGGCGTGGTGGCGGCAGCGCAGCTCCACCATGCCGGCCCGAAATCGTCACGGCAGCGCCCATGGGAAGGACTAGGTCCGCTCGGCGAGGCGGAGGCCGCGAAGGGGGAGCCGCCGTGGCAACCGGTGAGTTCGACCGATTCAAGCAGCGTCGCCGGCTGGCATCGTCCCCGCGCGATGTCGGTCGCCGAGATCGAGGCGCTGGTGGCGGCGTATGGCGCGAGCGCGCGGCGAGCGGTCGCGGCCGGCTTCGATGCGATCGATATCCACGCCGCGCATGGGTATCTGATCCATTCGTTCCTCTCGCCCGTCGCCAACCAGCGCAACGACCAATATGGCGGCGACCTGCAAGGGCGCATGCGGATCGCGCTCGAGATCGCGGCCAGCGTGCGGGCGAATCTGCCGGACGGCACCCCGCTGTTCTTCCGCCTTTCTTGCGTCGACTGGCGCAAGGATCTGGACAACCGCACCGACGGCTGGACGATCGAGGACAGCTTCGTCCTGGCGCGCGAACTTGGCGCGCGCGGCGTCGATTTGATCGATTGTTCGTCCGGCGGCATCCGCGCCGAGAACTCGATGATGGATTACAAGAAGACGCGCACCAAACTGAAGCGCGGCCATCAGGTGCCCTATGCCGAAGCGATCCGGCGCGAGGCCGGCATCCCGACCATGGCGGTCGGCGTGATCCTGGATGGGCCGCAGGCGGAGGCGATCCTGCAGGCCAAGCAGGCCGATCTGATCGCGATCGGGCGCGAGGCGCTCACCGATCCGCATTGGGGTCTGCACGCCGCGCAGGCGCTCGGCGTCGATCCGGACTGGAACAAGTGGCCGCCGTCTTATGGCTGGTGGCTGCAGCTTCGCGATGCGATCGGCATCGAGGCCTGACGGGCAGAACGGGACATCTCGATGGATCTTCGGCTGGATGGACGCGTCGTGATTCTATCGGGTGCCGCGCAGGGCATCGGCCGCGCCATGGCGCACGCCTTCAGCGGTGCCGGCGCGCGCATTCACCTGACCGATCTTGATTCCGTGGGCCTTGCGGCCGCAGGCGACAGCCTGTCCGCGCCGGTCCATGTCTGCGACCTGTCCGATCGTCAGGCGGCGCATCGACTGGTCGCCGACGTGATCGCCCTGGAGGGGCGGCTCGATATCCTGGCGCTCGCGGCCGGCGGCGTCCGCGGTCAGGTGGGCCGGCCGCTCGAAGAAATCAGCGAGCGCGACTGGCGCGTGTTGTTCGAGGCCAATGTCGAGGCGGCGCTCTGGCTATCGCAAGCGTCCACGCCGCATTTCAAGGCGGCTGGGTGGGGCCGGATCGTTTCGATCGCATCCGGCGCCGGTCTGCGCCCGAGCCTGACCGGCATCCAGGCCTACACCGCGGCGAAGCACGCGCTTGTCGGCCTCGTGCGCCAGCTCTCGCTTGAACTTGCGCCGCACGGCACCACCGTGAACGCGGTTGCGCCGGGCCTGATCCTGACCAATCCGGCGACCCACGCGCAATGGGCGGCTTACGGCCCCGAAGGCCAGCAGCGCATTCTGGATTCGCTGCATACCCGTCGTCTCGGCACGCCGGAGGACATCGCATCGGCCGCTCTGTTCCTGGCGAGCGAGCAGGCCGGCTGGATCACCGGCCAGATTCTGTCAGTTGATGGCGGTCGACTCTAGCGTCGCCACGCCGACCTACCCCAGAGGAGATGAGCGTCATGATCAAACGGGACCCTTACTGGTGGGTCGGGGCGCCGCTGGCGCAGACCGTGCCGCAGCCCGTCGACACCCGTTGCGACGTGGTCATCATGGGGGCCGGCTACACCGGACTCTCTGCTGCGATCACGCTGGCGCGGGCCGGACGCTCGGTGCAGGTCTTCGACCGGCAGAAACCGGGCGAGGGCGCCTCGTCGCGCAATGGCGGCATCACCAGCGGCAATCTGCGGCCGAGCTTCGCCGAGATGACCAAGCGTTTCGGGGAAGCCCGCGCGACCGCGATCATGGCCGAGGCCAAGCTCGCGCGCGAGGATCTCTACCGCTTCCTGGCCGAGGAGAACATCGATTGCGATTTCAAACTGGTCGGGCGTTTTGCCGGCGCGGCCGCGCCGGGTGATTATGACGGCCTCGCACGTGAAGCCGATCTGCTGCACAAGACGCTCGGCATCGAGGCCTATGCGGTCCAGCGTGGCGAGCAGCGCGAATTGATCGGTACCGACTATTACCATGGCGGCAACGTCCGCATGGACATCGGCGGGCTTCACCCGGCGAAATTCCATGCCGAGATGCTGCGCCTCGCCCTTGCGGCGGGCGCGAAGGTGCATGGCGAGACGGCGATCCTCGGCACCCGCACCGAGCGGTCGGGCTACGAGGTCGCGACCGCCCGCGGCACCGTGCAAGCCGGCCACGTCATCGTGGGTACCAACGGCTATACCGACGCCGCCGATCGCTGGCTGCGCCAACGCCTCGTGCCCGTGCGCAGCCGCATCATCGCGACGGTGCCGCTGTCAGCCAACCTGATGGGCGAGTTGATGCCCACCCGCATGATGTACACCGAGACGCGCCGGCTTCATTACTATTACCGCCCGTCGCCTGATGGCACGCGCATCCTGTTCGGCGGCCGCGACGGCACGATCGCGGGCGATGCGGATTGGCCGACCAGGCATTTGAAGACCGCGCTTGCCGATATCTTCCCCGAGCTGGCGCGCGTGGAGCTCGACCATAGCTGGTTCGGCTACGTCGCCATGAACCGCGACATGGTTCCGCGCATCTTCAGCCGCCGCGGTCTGCGTTATGCGGCGGGCTATTGCGGCTCGGGTGTCGTCTGGGCACGCTGGGCCGGCCGCAAGGCCGCGTTGCAGGTGCTTGGCGACCAGGCGGGCCAATCGGCACTCGATTTCCGCCCGCCCAAATTCGTGCCGCTGCTGAACGGCAAGGCATGGTTCATGCCCGCGGTCGTCGGATGGATGACGTTGCAGGACCGGCTAGCCTCGCGCAAGGCGGGGTAGGGCGCCGGCAAGCGGGGAAGCCGAGGAACCGCCCGGATCAGCTTTCCGCCCGTCGCGGGAAGATCAGCATATTGTCGGGCTTGAAGCCGAGCGCGACCGGAGAGCCCAGCGCCGGCAAATCGTGCAGGTCTGGATTCGGCGCCATCGCGATGAGGATCGCGCCGCCGCCGATATCGACGTGATAGTAGGTCACCGCCCCGGTATAGACCATGTGGGCGAGCGTGCCCGGGATAACGCTGCGATCGACCAGGCCGGTAGGATCGACCACGATCTTCTCGGGCCGGATGACCAGATCGACGGCGTCACCGGCCGCGATTCCGGCGCCGCTCGGCACCGTGACGACCTGGCCCGACGCGATCGTCACGCGCGTGAACGCGCCGTCGATCGAGTTCACCCGTCCGCTTACCGAATTGGTGAAGCCGATGAAGTCCGAGACGAAGCGGCTGCGGGGGCGCTCATAAACCTCGGACGGCGTGCCGATCTGGACGATTCGTCCTTCATCCATCACGACGATCCGGTCGGACAGCGTCAGGGCCTCCTCCTGGTCGTGGGTAACGAAGATGGTCGTGACACCGACCTGGCGCTGGAGCTGTTTGATCTCGACCTGCATCTGCTCGCGCAGCTTCTTGTCGAGCGCCGCCAGCGGCTCGTCGAGCAGCAGCACGCTGGGCTTGGTCACAATGGCGCGCGCCAGTGCGATGCGCTGGCGCTGGCCGCCGGATAGTTCGGAGGGGCGCCGCTCGCCGAACGCGGCGAGCCGTACCTGCGCCATCGCGGCATCGACCTGCCGGCGCACCTCGGCGGCGGGAAGCCGACGCATATTCAGGCCGAAGGCGACGTTTTCGAAAACCGTCATGTGGGGGAACAGGGCGTAATTCTGGAACACCATGCCAAGATTGCGCTTCCATGGCGCCAGGCCGTTGACCAGCGTCGAGCCGATGCGGATCTCGCCCGCATCGGGATTTTCGAGCCCCGCGACCATCCGCAGCGTGGTGGTCTTCCCGCAGCCGCTGGGCCCGAGGAGACACACCATCTCGCCGGGTTCGATCCCCAGCGAGACATCCCGCACGGCCGGCACCTGGCCGTACCATTTCTTCACGCCTGTGAGGCGTACGCCCGCGGCGTCGGCGGCGGCAGACATGCTCATCCGATTCTGGCCATCATGACTTGAGGTTACGATCGATCATCGACTTCAGGCGGGGCATCTCGGCTCCCATCTTGACGAAGTCGGGATGGACGAGCTTCGTCAAGGCGTCCTCGGAGGAGATGATGGCGGGGTTAGACTTCAGCGCCTCGGGCACCTTCACCCGTGTGCTGGCAGGCGAATAGAAGCCGCGCTCGACCCAGGCGAGCTGGCACTCGTCCGACAGCCAGGTGTTGAGATAACGCTGCGTCAATTCGCTCACCTTGGGTGAGAAGCCGGTGCAGACCTGCATGTGGCCGGTCCACTGCACGCCGCCCTCTTTCGGAATGGTGAAGGCGACGTTCTTGCCCTGCGATTTGGCCATGGCGGTCCAGGAGCCCCAATGCGGCGCAAGCCACATCTCGCCGCGGCTGACGAGGTCTTCCTCTGCCGTGGGCGAATTCACCCAGGCGCCGATGTTCTCCTTGTGGGGCGCCCACGCCTTGATGCCGGCCTCGATATCCGGCCCCTTGCCGGTCACGACTCCGGCCATGATGTAGGCGTCGTAATAGACGTCCCACATCGACACGCGGCCCTTGTATTTCGGGTTCCACAGATCGGTCCAGGATTTCGGCTCTTCGACCTTGTCCGGATTGTACATGATCCCCCAAGGCGACAAATGGAACGGGATGCCGAAGCCGCCCGGCGTGGTGAAGCCGGCCGGCAACGTCGAAATGTTGGGGACGAAAGCAGGGTCGAAGCGGTCCCACATCTTGTCGTTGACGCCGCGCTGCGCGAACAGGTCGTTCACCATGGCGCCGCTGACGACCGGATTGCCGCGCTGGGCCAGCATCTTCGGATAGGCGACGGCGTTCGAGGCGGCCTCGAATGCGATCTCGGTCTTCGGATGCGTCTTCTTGTAGAGCGGCAGCGTTACGTCCTTGAGAATCTCCGGCACCACGCCGGGCTGCGACAGGATGGTGAGCTGGGCGACCTCGTCGCTGGTCGCCTGGGCGAGCGCCTCGGCGAACTGGCCGAAGGCGAGGCCGCCGGCGCCCATCGCGACCAGGCCGCGCAGGACCGAGCGACGATTGGCATGGCGGTCGAAGGCGCGCAGGATGTTGTCGGTTTCGTCTTGGCTCATGGGAAATCCCCTTTGTTTCAGGTCGAAGGAAGTGGTTCGGGTCAGGAGAATTGCTTGCCCAGCCCGACGAGCTTTTCGATGATCAGGATTGCGATCGACGTGATGACGAGCAGCACCGTCGAGATGGCCGCGATCGTCGGGTCGAGGCTGAACTCGCTATAATTGTACATCTCGAGCGGCAACGTCATCAGCCCGGGTCCGACCAGGAACATCGAGACCGTGAACTCGTCGAACGAGATGATCAGCGAGAACGTCGCGCCGGCAAGAAGACCGGGCCGAAGCAGCGGAAGGATCACGTACCGGAAGGTCTGCCAGCGGTTCGCGCCGAGTGTATAGGCCGCCTCGTGCAGCGACTTGTCGATTTCGAACAGGGTCGCGAGCGAGGTCCGCAGGATGTACGGGAAGATCAGCACCGTGTGGGCGAGCGTCAGGCCCCATACGCTGCGGAGCAGCCCGAGCGGGCTCAGCATCAGCGCCACGGCGGCGCCGAACACGATCGCGGGAAAGATCAGCGGCGTCATGAACAGCAAGAGCAGCGTCTCGCGGCCGGGAAACTGGAAGCGCACGAAGGCAATCGCCGACAGGATACCGATCACCATCGCGATCGCGGTCGAGATGCAGGCGATCATCGCGCTGTTGAGGAAGGCCGAGCCGAATTCCCGTCGCGCCAGGATATTGCCGAACCAGCGCAGCGAGAAACCATGCGGCGGAAAGGTGAGCGAGACATCGTTGCTGAAGGCAAGCGGCACCACGATGAGAATCGGCAAGGCGAGGAAGAGCAGGATGAGAAGGACGTAGGCCTTCAGGGCGCGTTCGCCGGTGAGTATTTGTGTCGGGTTCATGGCGTGCTTCCCTCAACGGCGCGAATGGCGGCGCAGGAACAGGCCGTAGAGCAGCAGCACGATGAGCGTGCCGCCGGTCAGCACCGTCGCGACGGCGGCGCCTGTCGGCCAATCCACCAGCACGACCATCTGTTCGTGAATGGTGACGGCGAGCACCGCGACCTGGCCGCGCCCGAGCATGACCGGGGTCACATAGGCCCCCACCGTGAGGCAGAACACGATGACCGAACCCGACGCGATGCCCTGGACCGAGAGCGGCAGCGTGATCTTGAGAAAATTGCGCACCGGGCTGGCGCCGAGCACGGCGGCGGCCTCGGCATAACCCGGATCGATCTTGCCGAGCACGGTCGCGATCGACAGCACCATGAACGGAATCAGGATATGGACCATCCCGACCACGACGCTCCAGAAACTCTGCATCAGGCGCAGCGGCTCGGTAACGATTCCAAGCCCGACCAATAGCGCGTTGATCATCCCCTCATTGCCCAGGATGATGGTCCAGCCGATCGTGCGCACGATGATGCTGACCATCAGGGGCGAGATCACCGCCAGGAACACCAGGTGCTTCCAGCGTGAATTGGACCGCGCCAGGAACCAGGCGACCGGATAGCTCAATACCGCCGTGATCAGCGTCACGACCAGGGCCAGCGAGAAGGTGCGCAGGGTGATCCGCAGGAAATACGGATCGGTCAGCGCGGTGGCGTAATTGGCGAAGGTGAGGGCGGTGGGATCGGGAAAGCGGTCCTGGAACGAGATGGCCAGCATCTTCAGGAACGGCCAGACCAACCCGATCCCGAGCAGTGCGACGGCCGGCGCCAGCAAGGCGACGAGCGCGGTCAGGCGTGCGAGATCGACGCGCGCCCGCGGGCGCTGCTCGATCTTGTCCGTCATGTCCGCAATCGCAACCGCCATTCGCTCCGCCTGTTCTCGTTCCGGTCAATCGGCCTTGTTTCGAAGGACGCTGGGCGTGGTGTCAGGCGGCATGGTCGCGCGCCCATTCGACGACCTGCGCATGGGTCGCGAACCAGACGTCGCCCTTGGCCTTGGCATGCCGGATCAACTCTTCCAGAATCCAGATGCGCGAGCGGTAGCCCGAGATGTGTGGGTGCATCGTCAACTGGAACACGCCGCCATCTTCCCAGGCGGCGTCAAACTCGCGGCGGAAGATGTCGAACACGTCGGTCGGCGGGGTATGAGGCCGCAGCGACTGGAAACGGTGCATCATGAAATAGACCGCGTCGTCGCGTACCCACTCGACCGGAAATTCCACCACGCCGGACGGTTCGCCTTCGAGCAGGAGCTCGTAGCAGTCCTCGTCCGCCATCAGGGACGAATCGTAGAGCAGACCGAGCTCCTTTTCGATCTTCAATGTCGATGGGCTGAAATCCCAGGAGGGCGTGCGCAGGCCGACCGGACGCACGCCGGTGATTTGTTCAAGCGTATCGGTCGCGCGGAACATCAGGTCGCGTTCAACGGCATAGGGCAGCACCGAATTGAGTTCGTGGATCCAGCCATGGATGCCGATCTCGTGGCCTTCGGCCACGATGCGGCGCTGCTCATCGCCATGCAGCAGTGCCACGACGGCCGGCACGTAAAAGCTCGCCGGCACGTCGTGCTTCTTCAGCATCGCCAGGATGCGCGGGACGCCGACGCGTGCGCCATATTCGCCCCATGCCATGCGGCCGATGGATTTGCCGCCATCGCGCAGCTCACTGGTCTCATGGTCACTGTCAAACGAAAACGCGACGGCACAGCGGGCGCCGTTCTTCCATGTAGCGGGGCGTAACGAGCGGCCTGCGCGCACCTGGTTTACAAGTCCGCGCCAGTGCGCCTCCGGCCATTCCCATGGTTGCATGTCGGCGGTCTTGTTCATGTGTCCCTCGTCCAACGGGCTGCGAAGCCGATGTTCAGTTGATCCATTGGCCGCCGTCGACATCCACCACCTCGCCGGTGATGAAGTTCGGCTCGACCGTGGCCAGGAAGGCCACCACCACGGCGATGTCCTCCGGCGTGCCGATCCGGCCGAGCGGAATCGTCGCCTTGATGGCCTCGCGATGCGCCGTGATCAGCGCCCGGGTCAGATGTGTTTCGATCGAGCCCGGGCAGACGGCGTTGACCGACACGTAAGGCGCCAGCTCCTTGGCCAGGCCGCGCGTCAGCCCGAGGATGCCGGCCTTGGAGGCGCAATAGGCGAATTTGCTGACCGCCGACGGCGCCCCGCCCGTCGTCGCGCTCACGGACGAGATGTTGATGATACGGCCGCGCTGGCGCTCGACCATGCCGGGCGCGACAGCCTTGCACCAGTTGAAGCAGCCCTTGAGGTTGATGGCCATGGTGCGGTCCCATTCCGCCTCGGAAATCTCGAGGATAGGTTTCGGCGCTGACACGCCGGCATTATTGACCAGCACGTCGATCCGGCCCCAGCGGGCGACCACGGCAGCGGCATGTCCCTGGACGGCGGCGTGGTCGCTGACATCGCCTGGCAAGCTCATCGTGGCGACGCCGAGTGCGGCCAGCTTCGATGTTGCGTCTTCGAGTTCTGCGCTGCCCAGGTCCGACAGCGCGACGCGATAGCCGCGCTTCGCCATTTCGGTCGCCGATGCGAGCCCGATGCCGCGCCCGGCCCCGGTGACGATCGCCACGGGCTGGTCCTGTTTCGCCATGATGCTCAGGCTCTCCTTATTCCCGATCGGGATCCCACCGGTCGCGGGGCTCGCCGGGACCGGTCTGCAATTAGTGTTGCGTGTTTGGCGATTTCTGTAAAGATCATTTCATAAGCTCCGCAAAGACATTTCATGAGCAGCCGAAGCGCCGCGTGCGGGGCTGAATGGAACCGGGGAAGTTGCGATGGCTCTTCTGGAGCGGCTGGAAGTCGAACAGGCCCATCTGACGGCGAGCGAGCGTCAGATTGCGCAATACCTGATCGCGCATTATCCGCAGGCGATCCTGGCATCTGCTTCGTCGATCGGACGGGCAACCAAGATCAGCGCCGCCACCGTGGTGCGATTCTTCGCCAAGCTCGGTTACGGGAGCTTCGCTGAAGCGCAGGAGGAGATCCGCCGCGAGGTGGCGATGAAACTCAATTCACCGATGGACCGCATGGCCATCGTGGACACCAACGCGACCTCGACGGAGGCGTTTCTCGCGCGTTTCCACGCTTTGGAAGTGGACAACATCAAGGCGACATTCCAGCAGATCGATATCAGCAATTTCGAAGCCCTGGTCGCCAGCATTCTGGCAACCAAGGGCAAAATCTACATCATCGGCGAGAAAAATAGCCAACCGATCGCCTTCCTGATCTGGGCGCATCTCAATATCTGCCTCGACAATGTCGTACTCGTCGACACCGGACAGGCGATGGTGGCAGACCGGCTGTTGTGGGCAGGGGCGGGGGATCTTCTGATCTGTGTGAGCGTTCGCCGCTATTCACCGAACGGCTTGCGGGCGGCGCAGTATTTTCGCTCGATCGGTGCCGACGTCGCGGTTTTGACCGACAACGCGCTGTCGCCATTGATGCCCCACGCCACATTCCGGTTGCTGGTTCAGACCGCCAGCGTTTCGGTCTTCGATTCCTACACGGCGATGATGAGCGTCGCCGGTGCGATCGTGGGTGCGGTGGCGCGGCTGCGCAGGAATGCGCTTTATGCCACGTTGAAGCGCGGGGAAGACCTTTGGTCGCGCTTCGGCACCTTTCTCGGATAGCCGATCGAGCTGGCGATCGGCTGTTCCGGGCGCCAAGCGCCTTGACGCGTCCGGTCAAGTTAGTCTACTTATGCAAGTAACAATCGAGCCGGCCGAAAGGCGGTCCTTGTGCGACGGGAGGAGCCTGTGAAAGACATCAGCGTCGCCAAGCGGGACGGCATCGCTCGTGTCGTCTTGAATAGGCCGTCTGTGAGAAACGCCGTGACCCTGGCGATGTGGCGTGAATTGTCCGGCATCTTCTCGCGCCTGGCTGACGAGCAGGATGTCCGCGCGGTCGTGCTCAAGGGCGAGGGCACGGATTTTTCCGTCGGTGCGGATATTGCCGAGTTCGACACGATCCGCGACGACAGGCAAAAGAGTGCCGACTATGAAGTCGCCGTTGACGCCTGTTCCGGCGCGATCGCGGCGCTCGGAAAGCCCGTTGTCGCAGCCATATCCGGCTATTGCCTCGGAGGCGGCTGTCATCTCGCGCTGGCCTGCGATTTTCGCTTCGGCGACCGAACCGCGAAGATGGGGATTCCGTCGGCCAAGCTCTCCATTGTCTACGGCGTTCATAGCGTGCAGCGGCTGCTGGCGCTGACGGGTGTCGCGAACGCCAGGCGCATCCTGTACTCGGGCGACCGCTATCCGGCCGAGCAGGCGATATCCATGGGACTGATCGACGAGATCCACGACGACGCCGTGCTCGCCGCCGAAGGCTTCCTGCAGCGCCTGGCGAGCAATGCACCCCTCTCGATCGCGGGCGCCAAGTACATGCTGAACGGTCTTTCGATGGGGGCCGGGGCGCTCGACGTGACGGCGGCGCAGCGGCTCATCGATGCTGCATCCGACAGCGAGGACTTCAGGGAAGGCCGGCGGGCCTTCGCGGAAAAAAGGTCTCCGCAGTTTCGCGGACAATAAGAATGGCCGAACCCGGAAGGAAATCAGCCTTGGAGGGCGAGCGCGATGAAGCCTGCCAGGTTTGAATATGTCGCGCCTGCGTCGGTAGACGCCGCGGTGGAAACCCTGCTCGCAGCCAATGGCGAGGGAAAGCTTCTGGCCGGCGGCCAAAGCCTGCTGCCGCTGCTGAATTTCCGGATGGCGCGGCCTGCGGTGCTGGTTGATCTGAACGGTATCAAGGAGTTGTCGTTCATCGAATTGCGCGGCGAGAGCGTGGTGATCGGCGCGCTGACGCGGCATCGCGAGATCGAGCATTCCCCGCTGATCGCGTCCAGGCTTCCGGTGATGTCGGCGGCCATGCGCCACGTGGCGCATCTGGCGATCCGCAACCGCGGAACCATTGGTGGCAGTCTCTCGCATGCGGACCCGGCTGCCGAGTTGCCGATGATGGCGATGTTCTACGCCGCCCGCCTCACGGTGCAGGGGCCGGCGGGCCGCCGCACGATCGCGGCAAAGGACTTCTTCGTCGACGCCCTGACGAACTGTCTCGAGCCTGAGGAAATCGTCGTGGAGATCGAATTTCCGATTCCGCAACACGACGGGTGGGTGTTTGAGGAAGTTGCGCGCCGCTTCGGCGATTTCGCGCTCGCCAGCATCGCGGTATCGATCCGGCGCGGCCAATCCGGAATCGAAGATGCGCGCGTCGCGGCGATGGGCGTGGCCGACACGCCGCTGCGGCTCGAAGACGTCGAGCGTCGGCTTTGTGAAATCGAGATCGACGTCCGCATGCCGGACCGGTTCTGCGAATGGGTGAGGTCCAGCGTCAGTCCCAACAGCGACCTGCATGCGTCAGGTGAATACAGGAAACATCTGTTGGGTGAGCTGGCCAGGCGCGCCTTGAAGACGGCATTGGCAGCGAAAGGTGATCGGCGATGACCGTGAACGTATCGGTGACGGTGAACGGGATGAGGCACGAGATTTCCGGCGTCGAGCCGCGTCTGCTGTTGTCCGATTTTCTCCGCGATACCCTTGGACTGACCGGAACGCATGTCGGCTGCGAGCATGGCGTCTGCGGAGCGTGCACGGTGTTGATGGACGGCCACAGCGTGCGGTCCTGCCTCACGCTCGCTGTCCAGGCCAACGGTAGCGAGATCACCACGGTCGAGGGGCTTGGCACGCCCGAAACGCTCAACGTGCTTCAGACCCAGTTTCGCGAGCATCATGGGCTTCAGTGCGGGTTTTGCACGCCGGGCATGCTGATGACCGGCGAGGACCTGCTCCGGAAATATCCGCTGGCGACCGACGAGGAGATCAGGGAAGGCCTCTCTGGCAATCTCTGCCGCTGCACGGGCTATCAAAACATCGTGGCGGCGATCAGGAGTGCCGCCGCGCTCCGCCGGGAGAATGCGTGATGAAACTCAACTTCCTTGCCGCCGGGCGCCTTCGCATGAAGAAGAGCATCTACATTCCGGACGCGGACCGCAGCGAGATGATCGACCTGCCGGTCAGTAGTGCCTTGATCAGGCACAAGCAGGGCAACGTGCTGTTCGATACGGGTTGTCATCCCTCGGTCGTGGATAATGCCGAAGGGCGCTGGGGGGCGCTCGCGAAGTTTATGAAGCCGCTGATGAGCGCGGACGAGACGTTGTTGCCGAGCCTTGCTTGCGTCGGACTTGGCCCCGACGACATCGACATCGTCGTGAACTCGCACTTCCATCCGGATCATTGCGGTTGCAACCAGTTTTTCACCAAGGCGACGATTCTGGCCCACGCCAGGGAAGTCGAGGCAGCATCAGCCGCGGGCGCGGAATCCGCCGGCTACCTGCGGGTGGACTGGCAAACCGGACAGCCCATTGAAACCGTGAACGGCGAGAAGGACCTGTTCGGGGATGCCAGCGTCGTGCTGCTTCCGTTACCGGGGCATACGCCAGGCTCACTCGGTGCGCTGGTCAGCCTCGATCGCGACGGTCAGTTTCTGCTCGCGTCGGATTCGGTCAGTCTACGTCGGCATCTCGATGCCGATGCCGCGCCCCGCAATACGTGGAACGTCGATGAGCAGTTGAAGACCTACGCCGAAGTGCGGCGGATCGAGAAAGCCGGCGCGACGGTGATCTGCGGCCATGACGACGGACAATGGCAGGGCCTGCGCAAGGGAAACGACGGCTATGAGTAGCGACCGGCGCGTTCAGCCGTCGGATGTCTTGCGGCCCCGGCATGTCGGTGCGCCGATCAAGCGCACCGAGGACCTGCGGCTGCTGACCGGCCGCGGCGAATATTCCGCCGACCGCAAGCCGGACCGGGCACTTCACGTCGCATTTCTGCGTAGCGGGCAACCCCATGCGCGGATCGCCGGCATCGACACCGCTGCGGCGGAGGCCGCGCCAGGCGTCGTTGCCGTGTTCACGGCGGACAGCATCGCGGACGATTTCAAGGCGGTGATTCCATTCTCGCGCATGCCGAATTATTACGCGACACCGATCCTGCCGCTCGCCTCCGGCAAGGTCCGCTACGTCGGCGAGGCGGTCGTCGCCGTGATCGCCACCTCGCGGTATCTCGCGGAGGATGCGCTGGAGTTGATTGAGGTCGACTATGAGCCGCTTAAAGCGATATCGCGTGCCGAGCTTGCCGTCGCCGATGGCGCTCCGCTGCTGCACGAGGCGGCGGGCAGCAACGTCCTGCTCGCGCGCGAGTTCAGGAAGGGCGACGTTGCTGCCGATTTGAAGGTGGCTGCGGTCAGGGTCGGCGGCCGTTTTGAAATGACCCGAAAGGCGCCGCTTGCGTTGGAGCCGCGCAGCTATACGGCCGAGTACGAAAAGCGGCGCGATGCCATCACACTTTATACGTCGTCGAATATTCCCGGCATCGTCCGTGACGCGATTTCCGAATCGCTCGGTCTGCCAGGCCACCGCTTGCGCGTCGTGGCACCCGATGTCGGCGGCAGCTTTGGCTCGAAAGGTTCACTCTATCCGGAGGAACTGCTGATTTGCATCGCGGCGCGCAAGCTCGGCCGCTCGCTGAAGTGGACGGCCGATCGTCTGGAAGATGTCAGCAGCAGCAGCCAGGCGTTTGCCGAGATTGTCGATGCCGAGATGGGCTTCGATGCCAACGGTGTCGCGACCTCGCTGCAGGCGGATGTGATCGGCGACGTCGGGGCTTATTCGATCTATCCCTGGACCTGCGGGCTGGAGCCGGTTCAGGTCGTCAGTTTCCTTCCCGGCCCCTACAAGATCGGGTCGTATCGCGGTGCCGTTCGCGGCGTCGCCACCTGCAAGCCGCCGACCGGTCCCTATCGCGGCGTCGGCCGGCCGATCTCGACGTTCGTGGCCGAGCGGTTGATGGACCTCGGCGCCAAGGCGCTCGGCCTCGATCCGCTCGAAATCAGGCGCCGCAACCTGGTTCGATCCGAGGATTTCCCGTATCGGATCGCGTCGGGGATCATCTGGGACAAGACGGGCTTCCTCGAATGCCTGGAGGCTGCCGCGGAAGCAGTCGGATATCAACAGCTTCGCCTCCGGCAAGCGGACGCGCGCAAGGACGGCCGTCTGTTTGGCATCGGCATCGCTACCTATGCGGAATTGACCGGCATCGGGTCGCGTATTGCGGTGGCGCCGGGTATGCCGATCAATACCGGCTCGGAGACGGCGAAGATTTCGATCGACTCGACCGGCGCCATCACCGCCGCCTTCGGCGTCGCCTCCCATGGCCAGGGGCTCGAAACCACGCTGGCCCAGATCATCGCCGATGACCTCGGCGCGAAGTTCGAGGATATCAGCGTGATCCAGGGTGACAGCGACGAGGTGCCGATGTCGACCGGCACCTATGCGAGCCGGAGCGCCGTGCTCGGCGGCGGCGCGGCCAAGCATGCGTCGTTTCTGCTGCGGGACAAGATCAAGCGGGTCGCCTCTCATCTGCTCGAAGCCAATCAGGACGACATCGAGGTATTCGGCGGCCAGGCTGTCGTCATTGGTACCGACCGCGCGGTGACCTTCAGGCAGGTCGCCAGGGCGGTCTATTCCGACATGAAGACGCTGCCGGTCGAGGCGCGCGAAGAATTGAGCGCCAGCTATACCTACGACCCGATCAATGGCACGACCGCTGCGGCCACCCATATCGCCGCAGTGGAAGTCGATCCCGCGACCTGCTTTGTGAAGATCCACAAATACGTGGTCGCGGAGGATTGCGGGAAGATCATCAATCCGATGATCGTTGACGGCCAGGTCCATGGCGGCGTGGCGCAAGGCATCGGTGCCGCACTCTTCGAGGAACTCATTTACGACGATGACGCTCAGCTTCTGAGCGCCAGCCTTGTCGATTATGTGATTCCGTCCGCGCCTGAAGTGCCTGTCATGGAGGTCGTACATATCGAAAGCGAATCGGCCGTGGCCGGCGGATTCCGCGGTATGGGCGAGGGTGGCACGATCGGCGCGCCAGCTGCCATCGCCAATGCGATCGCCGACGCGCTGTCGCCGCTTGGCATCGACGTGTCCATTCTTCCAATGACTCCCGAGCGCATCTTCAAGCTCATGGAGCAGGCCAGGTTCAACTCAAGAGGAAAAGCTGATGAGTGATCTCAAAGGACGTGTTGCCCTCGTGACGGGAGGCGGACGGGATGTGGGTGCTGCGATCTCGAAAATGCTGGCCGAACGGGGCGCGAGCATCGCGGTCAACTACCATAGTTCGAAGGCCGCGGCCGAGGCTGTTGTCGCCGAGATCGAGAAGGCCGGTGGCAAGGCAAAAGCCTATCAGGCCGACATATCGGATGCCGAAATGGTCAGGCAAATGGTCGCGAGCATCAAGAGCGATTTCGGTGGACTCGATATCCTCGTCAACAATGCCGGGCTGGTGTTTCGCAAGCGCTTCAGCGAGAGCACGCCCGAGGATTGGAAAAAGCAGATCGATACCTGCCTGTATGGTGCGCTGAACTGCTCCCACAGTGCCGGACCGCTGCTGGAAGCGTCGGGCCGCGGCCGTATCATCTCGATCATGGGGGACTCCTCCCGGGTCGGCGAGTCCGGGCTGGCGCTGGCCGCGGCGGCGCGTGCCGGCACCATCGCGCTGATGAAGTCGCTGGCGCGCGAATGGGGCCGCTCCGGCGTGACAGCCAATTCGATCTCGCTGGGCCTGATCGAGACCTCGCACGACAAGGCATGGGTGGACGCCAACCGCGAAAAGCTGGTCAAGGCCTATGCCATCCGCCGGCTGGGATTGCCATCCGACGTTGCGCCGCTGGTCACGCTACTGGCATCCGATGCCGGGAGCTGGATTACCGGACAGGTCATCAGCGTCAACGGCGGATACAGCATGGTCTAGGAGGCGACGATGCTGCACGTCGATCTGATTGCCTCGATCGCAACGCTCCTCGATCGTCATGCGAAACAGCGACCCCAACAAATTGCCTATTGGGATGCGTCGCGGTCCGTCACGTATGCGGAACTTGCCAGGCGGACCGCTTCGATCGCAACCAGCCTGGCGAAGGCCGGTCTGCGGGAAGGCGACAAGGTTGCGATCTATCTGCCGAACGGCGTCGACTGGATCGAGGCCTGCTTTGCCGCATTGCGCGCCGGTGCGGTGATCGTGCCCATCAGCTTCGACGCGGCGGAAGGCGAGATCAGCTATCGGCTGACGGACGCCGAATGCGGCCTTGTCATCACCACGGCCGCGAGAAAGGACCTGATCGGCAAAATCTGTCGTGACGCGGGGATCGCGCCGATGGCGATCTTCGCGGGTCCGGGGGCGGCACAGGCGGGGACGGCGCTGGCGGACCTCGCAGCAGGAAGCGCCACGGCGGCGCTCGATCCCGACGATATCGATCGTTCGTCCTTCATCGTCTATACGTCCGGCACGACCGGTCGGGCGAAGGGCGTACTGCTGTCATTGCGCGGCATGCTGTGGATCGCCGCGGCGTGCTGGGCGCCGGTCTGCGAGCTGACCGAGAAGGATGTCGTTCTATCGCCGCTGCCTCTGTTCCATTCCTATGGTCTCAACCTCTCGGTGCTCAGCGTGCTCGCCGTCGGCGCCAGCGAGCACATCATGGAAAAGTTTTCGCCGCAGCAAGCGCTCGATTTGCTGCAGACGGGAAAATATTCGGTGCTGCCCGGGGTGCCGACGATGTTCCACTATCTCCTGCACCGAGCCCAGGAAACCGGCGTCGAACGGCTCGGCAGTGTTCGGCTGTGCATTTCCGCCGGCGCCATCATGCCGGCAACACTGAACAAGGCGTTCGAGGGGCGTTTCAGGACCCGGCTGCTCGACGGATACGGCATCACCGAAACATCAACCATGGTCACGATGAACTGGCTGCACGGCGCCCGGCCGATGGGCTCGTGCGGGCTGCCGGTGCCGGGTCTCGCCGTGCGCATCGTCGATCCGTCATCGCGGGAAGACGTTCCCTTCGGCGAGGAGGGCGAACTGATCGTGCGTGGCCCGAACCTGATGCAGGGCTATCACAACAAGCCGCAGGAGACCGCGGCAGCGCTGCGAAAGGGCTGGTACCACACCGGCGATCTGGCGAAGTCGGACCCGTCCGGTTACCTGACGATCACCGGGCGCATCAAGGAACTGATCATCCGCGGTGGCCAGAACATTGCGCCGGCCGAGATCGAGGAGGTCGTCATCCGGCATCCGCACGTGACCGATTGTGCGGTGGTAGGCATCAGGCACGCCACGCTCGGCGAGGTACCGTGCCTGTTCATCGTCGCCAGCCGCGAGGAGCTGGATTTGAATTCGCTGATGGATCACTGCCGGGCAAACCTGTCACCCTACAAGATTCCCGAGGCCAGCCACTTCGTGCCGGAAATCCCGCGGACCGGCTCGGGAAAGATCATGCGTTTCAAGCTGGTCGAAGCCTTGAACCAGGCTTCTTAAGTCACCGAGCGCGGGCCCAAGGCCCCAAAGGACTTGGGATCGTAGGCTAGCTTGTAACGCATATCGGCGGCGACGATCGGCTGCTTGCAACGGTCGCAAACGACGTCGGCACGAAAATCGTGTCCGCAGGGCAGATGCTTGAGCAGAAGAGGTGGCTTGCCTTTGGCGAGCCAGCGGTCGCCCCATCCCAGCATCGCGATGAAGGGGCCGTAGAGGTCACGCCCCATGTCGGTGAGGAGATATTCATAGCGGTCGGGCGAACGCTGATATTGCCTGCGGTGAAACACGCCGTTCGCCACCAGGCGGGACAGCCGGTCGGTGAGGATGTTCGGGGCGATCTCAAGCTCGGTCAGGATCTTGTCGTAGCGCCGATTGCCGAAGAAGCCTTCGCGAACGACCATAAAACTCCATTTGTCGCCGATGATCTGCAGCGCGCGCGAGACCGAGCTCGGACGTCCGAGCAGGAAGCGGCTTCCGTCCGAGGCCCGGCGGGTGTTGCGGCCGGCCTTCGCCGGATGCCGGCCGGCGCCCGGTCCATCCCGGTATTTGACCTCGCGCGGATTGACACTCTTGCCGCAATGGGAGCATGCGACGAAGGGATGACTGTCGCAGCCGCAACCGGCGTGAACCAGCGTCAACGGGGCCGGCTTTCCGCCGGCAAGCCAGCGATCGCCGAACTGCATCAGGGCGATGAAGCTCGGATAGAGATCGAACCCCATCCTGGTCAGCCGATACTCCTTGCGCTGCGATGCGCCGGTCGCGACCTGACGGAAGATGGCGAGCTGCGTCAGCTTCTTCAGTCGGTTCGTAAGCGTCGCCCTGGGAATGCCGAGCGCTGAGCGGAAGGCTTCGAACGTCTGCGTTCCGAAGAACGCCTCGCGGATGATCAGGAATGCCCACGCGTCCGATACGATGTCGAGCGTGCGGGCGACCGAGCAGTTCCGTTCGCGCCGCGCCACGCCCGATTGGCTCGCGACTGGCTTCGCAGCCGATTTAGCCGGTGTCTTCGCTGTCTGAACCTTGGCGGTGGCCGGCATCTCGGGGGTCTCGTTGCGCCGCCTCATCTCGCGGCCGTTTCGAAGCTGCGCCCGTTTAACACATCATCATGATTGACTCCCAGAAAATATAAGTCTAGTTACGCATGTAACAAAAGTCTAGTTATGCATGTGACAGAAGGCGGGATTAAACCGCGTCCAACGTCCCAGGGAGGGAAGCCATGAAAGCTGGAATACATCAGACACTGATCGCCGCAGCCGCGGCGGCTGTCTTTGTCAATCATGCGAGCGCACAGACCGCGGCGATCTCCGACGATGTCGTGAAGATCGGCGTGTTGACCGACATGTCCGGGCAGTTCTCTCACGAATCCGGCGAAGGCTCGGTCACGGCGATCAAGATGGCGGTCGAGGATTTCGGCGGCAAGGTGCTGGGCAAGCCGATCCAGGTTGTCGTCGCGGACCATCAGAACAAGCCGGACACGGCATCGACATTGGCGCGCAGGTTCTATGACGTCGAAAAAGTCGACATGATCGCCAACCTGATCAATTCCTCGATCGCGCTTGGCGTGTCGCAACTGGCCAAGGAGAAAAACCGGATTGCCATCATCAACGGCTCTGGTTCGTCCCGCCTGACCAACGACGCCTGCACCCCCAACAGCGTCCACTACGCCTATGATACTTACGCGCTCGCCAACGGAACGGGCTCGGCGATGCTGCATGCCGGCTTGAAGAGCTGGTACTTCCTCACGGCCGACTACGCCTTCGGACATGCGCTCGAGGCCGACACATCAGCGGTCGTCAAGTCGCTTGGCGGCGAGGTCGTGGGCGCGACGCGCTATCCTCCGGAAACCTTCGACCAGTCGTCGTTTCTGCTCAAGGCCCAGGCTTCAAAGGCAAAGGTCGTCGCGCTTGCCGGCTCGGGAACGGTGCTGGTGAACGCGGTGAAATCGGCGCAGGAGTTCGGCATCCGGAAAGGTGGCCAGGAACTGGCGGGGCTGCTGGTCTGGATTACCGACATCAAGAGCATGGGGCTTGATCTCGCGCAGGGGCTGGTACTGACGAACGCGTTCTACTGGGATCGTGACGACGAGACGCGCGCATGGTCGAAGCGATTCTATGACCGGATGAAGCGCATGCCCCACATGGGCGATGCCGGCGATTATTCCTCGACGATGCATTATCTCGCAGCGATCCAGGCAGCCGGAACGGACGATGCCGCGGCCGTCATGAGCAAGATGCGCGAGCTGCCGATCAACGACTTCTTCGCCAAGAATGGCCGGATCCGAGAGGATGGCCGCATGGTGCACGACATGTACGTGTACGAGGTCAAGAAGCCGTCGGAGTCGAAGGGCGAGTGGGACTACTACAAGCTGCGCGAGGTGATCCCCGGAGACCAGGCGTTCCGTCCGCTCAAGGACAGCGTGTGCCCATTGGTCAAGAAGAGCTGAGACCGGCACTCCGCGGCGCGACCCCGAGCCGTCGCGCCGCAGCACCGCGAACCGACGAGGGGACAGCGACGCGCTGGATTAGGTGGCTTACTTTGCGCGGAGAATGCTGGCCGCAAAATCTCGCGCGATGTCATCGATCCCCATTCGCTCCGGCCGATACCACTCTCCGGCCCAGTTCAGGGCACCGAGCAACAGCAATCGGACGGACTCCGGCGAGATATTCGGATCGATCAGGCCGGCCTGGTAGAGTTCGCTGACCAATTGCGTCCAGAGCGCTTCGTACCGCCTGCGCTCGATCCGGCAGCCCTTGCGAACGGAGTCGGGCAGAAACGCAAAGGCGCGGATGCTGGCTGACGTATAATTGCTGTGCTCGAGCGACGAGAGCAGATGGGCCTTGATGGCGGCTTCGAGCCGCCGGCGCGGGGGTGCGCGGGTCGGCAGCGCGTTGAGCGCCTTCTCCACCGCGTCGTAGACGACACGTACGCCCTCGTTGACGACTTCGCCGACGATCGCGTCCTTTGACGGGAAGTGGTGGTAGATACTGCCGCCCTTGATGCCGACGGCGGTCGCGATCGCCCGCGTGGTCGCGGCTTCGTAGCCGCGATTCCTGAGAAGATACGCTGCGGCGTCCAGGATCTGGCGCCGCGCACCCGATTCTGGCGGAGCGGCGGCAGGTGCGGGAGCGACGGAGGTTGGCGCGCTGGCGGTCCTGCGCTTCATGGATTACGCCGTCTTGCCGGAATCGACCTGACCCCAGATGGCGGCGGGCGGTCGTGTCTTGCGCAGCAGCAGGCGGGCAGAACCGCTCTGCAGGAGCTCGTCACGCTGGCTCACGAGCTCGATCGCCAATTCGATCAGGCCGAGGGTTGGATTTTTGACCGCACGCTTGCCGACGACACCGATCAAGGCGCGTATTGTGTCGCCCGGCCGCATTGGCGCCTTGAAATCCCAGCTCACGCCGAGCAGCGCCACGACGGTGCCGTCGATCAGGTCCAGCCGCGATGCCAGGCCGAATGCGATACCGATTCCCATCGGCCCATGCGCGATCCGGCTGCCGAAATCGCTCGCCGCAGCGAAGGTCTCGTCGGTATGGACGGGGTTGTAATCTCCAGTCAGGCCGGCGAACGCGCCGATGTCGGCTTCCGTGATAGTCCGGCCCGGGGTTACGAAGCGCTGACCGATCTCGAACTCGTCGAATACGCGTCCCATCTATGTTGTTTCCTCGCGCAGGTCTTTTCTGCGAATTTTTCCGGTGATGGTCATGGGAAGGCTGTCGCGGAATTCGATCTGGCGCGGATATTCATGCGCGGACAGCCGCGCCTTGACGAAAGCCTGTACATCAGCCCGAACCGTGTCGTCGATGGTGGCGCCTTCGCGCGGGACGATGAAGGCCTTGACGACCTCGCCGCGCAACGGATCGGGTACGCCGACCACGGCAACCATGGCGACCACCGGGTGCGCCATCAGGCACTCCTCGATCTCGGTCGGGCCGATGCGATAGCCGCCGGAGATGATGACGTCGTCGTTGCGGGCGTGGAACCAGAAATAGCCTTGTTCGTCGCGATGGCCGGTATCGCCCGTGAGGAGCCAGCCATTCTTGAATTTCTCTTCGGTGGCCTCCGGCTTGTTCCAGTAGCGCAGGAAGAAAACCGGGTCCGGTGCTTTCACGGCAATGGTGCCGGTCGAGCCGGGTGGCACTGGAATGCCTTCCTCATCGACGATTTCGACGACATGGCCGGGCATCGCGCGTCCCATCGAACCCGGTTTCAGATCCATCACTGACGCGCAATTGCCGACCGTCAGATTGGCTTCGGTCTGGCCGTAGAACTCGTTCATGCTCAGGCCGAAGGTCTCCCGGCCCCAATCCAGCATCTCGTCGCCGAGCCGTTCCCCACCGCTCGCGACGCTGCGCATCGAATAGCCGAAGCGCTGCTGCGGACGGGAAACCTGGCGCATCATTTTCAGAGCCGTCGGCGGCATGAAGGCGTTGCGGATTCCGTGACGGGCGAGAAGTGCGAAGGCCTCCTCGGGATCGAATTTCTGCAGCCGCTTGGCGACGACCGGGATGCCGTGAAACAGCGAAGGCAACAGGACATCCATCAGTCCCCCGGCCCAGGCCCAATCGGCCGGTGTCCACATCCGGTCGCCCGGTTGCGGGAAAAAGTCATGCGGAAATTCGACGCCGGGCATATGGCCGAGCAGAACCCTGTGGGCATACAGCACGCCTTTCGGGTTACCCGTGGTTCCAGACGTATAGACGATGATCGCGGGATCTTCGGCTTCGGTGTCGACACGCAAATGAGCGGTGGACGATCGCGCAAGCAGTGAACCCCAGTCCAGCACGTTGCCGGCGGCACGCGCGTCGGTGTCGATCAAGATCGGCACCGAGCCAAGTCGGTCGGAAATCGCCAGCAGTTTTTCGATGCCGGCGGCATTCGAGATCACCACCCTGGCGCCGCTGTCGTTCAACCGGTATTCGAGCGCTTCAGGGCCGAACAATGTAAACAGCGGTAGCGCAATCGCGCCGAGCCGATATGCGGCGAGATGCGCGATGATGGTTTCCGCGCATTGCGGCAGCAGGATGCCGATGCGGTCGCCCCGTGAGATGCCGTGCGCCAACAGTGCATTGGCAAGACGGCACGATTGTTCCTGCAGATGCTCGAACGTCAATTCGACCGAACCGGCGTTCCCCTCGACGATCAGTGCGGGCTTGTTCGCACCGACATGACGATCGCAAGTCGCCGCGGCAATATTGAAACGGCGCGAAATCTGCCAGCTGAACCCCGAGCAAACCCCCTGGTAGGTCGTTCCGGATAATGGCATTCCGAATTTCCTTGTCGCACTCCCTAGCGCTTGTTAGGTTACGCGATAAACCAGATGACGGCAAGCACTACGCGGGCATTGCCGAGTATCGTCAAACACTTGGCGGGCGCCGTGAAATAGTTGCACGCACGTCCGTTCAGCTGGGGCAGGAGATCGACGCGATATGGCCGTACTGGAAAGCAGCGTGCGTCCCGGTCCGGATTTCGACAGCAGCCGTGCCGCCTACGGCAAGCTGATCGAGGTCTTGCGCCAGCGGCACCGCCAGGTGCTCGTCGGAGGTGGCGAGAAACTTCAACAACGACATCGCGAAAGGGGCAAGATTCCGGTACGCGAGCGCATCGATCATCTGATCGATCCGTTGTCGCCGTTTCTCGAATTGTCGCCGCTGGCGGCGTGGGAACTCTATGGCAACGAAGTACCCTGCGCGGGAGTCGTGACGGGGATCGGCATGGTTGCCGGCATTCCCTGCGCGATCATCGCCAACGATGCGACCGTGAAGGGTGGCTCCTTTTTCCAGGAGACCGTGAAGAAGCATCTGCGCATGCAGGAGATTGCCTTCGAAAACCGGCTGCCCTGCATCTATCTCGTGGATTGCGGGGGCGCATATTTGCCGGAGCAGGATCGCGTTTTCCCCGACCGCGATCATTTCGGCGGCACGTTCTTCCAGCAATGCCGCATGTCCGCGTCGGGATTGCCACAGATCTCGGCGGTGTTCGGCGGTTGCACGGCGGGGGGTGCCTATATTCCCGCACTGTCAGACGAGGTCGTGATGGTGCGGGGGACCGGGCGAATTCATCTGGGGGGACCGCCGATCGTCAAGGCGGCCATCAACGAGATCGTCGATGGCGAGACGCTTGGCGGCGCCGAGATGCATTCGACCGTCTCGGGCGTCTCGGACTATCTCGCCGGCACCGAACTCGAAGCGATCGGCAAGGTGCGCGACATCGTGGCGGCGCTGAGCTGGCGACAGATGCAACGCACGACAAAACGGGAAACGCGTGACCCGATCTACGATCCGGCAGAGCTTGACGGCATCGTTGGCGTCGATCTGAAGCAGCCGTTCGACGTGCGGGAGGTGATCGCCCGTATGGTCGACGGCAGCGAGTTCCAGGAATTCAAGCCGGCTTATGGTTCGACGCTGGTGTGCGGGTTCGCCTGGATCCATGGCGAGCCGGTCGGCATTTTGGCCAATAACGGCGTGTTGTTTTCCGAGGCCGCGGTGAAGGGCGCGCATTTCATCGAGCTCTGCGATCAGCGCCGCACGCCGATCCTGTTCCTGCAGAACATCACCGGCTTCATGGTCGGCACCGATGCCGAGCGTGGGGGAATTGCAAAACATTCGGCGAAGCTGGTCTATGCGGTATCGAACGCGCGGGTACCCCGTTTCACCGTGATTATCGGCGGCTCCTATGGCGCCGGCAATTACGGCATGTGCGGGCGCGGTTTCCAGCCCCGCTTTCTGTTCGCCTGGCCCAATGCCCGTATCGCCACCATGAGCGCCGATGTGGCCGCGACCGTGGTGACGGATTTACGTCGCGCCAGTGTGACTCGCGGGGCCGTGCACGAATCCGAGATCGATGCGATCGACAAACAGACGCGGGCGCAGTTCGAGGAGCAGAGCACGCCTTACTATGCCACCGCACGGCTATGGGACGACGGCATCATCGAGCCCTGGCAAACCCGCGATGTGCTCGGGCTCTGCCTGGCGCTGGCTGCGCGGGAAATCGACCTGCCTGAACACCGACCCGTCTACCGGATGTGATGCGATGATCGGCTCCCTTCTGATCGCCAACCGGGGTGAAATCGCCGTTCGCATCATGCGGACTTGCCGACGCCTCGGCATCCATACCATTGCGGTGTATTCCGACGCCGACCGCGAGGCGCTTCATGTCGCCGTCGCCGACGAGGCGATCAGGATCGGTCCTGCCGCCGCCCGCGACAGCTACCTTCGGCCCGATGCGATCATGCAGGCCGCAGCCCGTGTCCGGGCGGATGCCATTCATCCGGGATACGGCTTCCTCTCGGAGAAGCCGGATCTCGCTCGTCTCTGTGTTGAGGAGGGACGCGTGTTCGTCGGGCCCTCGGCGGACCGTATCGTTGCCATGGGACCGAAGATCGGCTCGAAGTTGATCGCCGCTCGTGCCGGCGTGCCGAGTGTGCCCGGCTATCTCGGCGAGGACCAGTCGACACGGCGTCTTGCGGACGAGGCCGAGCGGATCGGCTTTCCCTTGATGGTCAAGGCGTCGGCGGGCGGTGGTGGAAAGGGGATGCGGCGGGTATTTCAGCGCGCCGACCTGATCGCGGCCATCGATCTGGCGCGACAGGAAGCGGAGGCCGCCTTCGGCGATCCCTCGCTTCTGATCGAGAAACTGGTCATGCGCCCGCGGCATCTGGAGGTACAAATCGCCGGCGACAAGCACGGCAATGTCGTTCACCTCTTCGAACGCGACTGCTCGGTCCAGCGCAACAATCAGAAGGTACTGGAGGAAGCCCCGGCGCCGAACCTCAATCCGGCCATTCGGGCAAAACTGCTCGAACGCGGGGTCGCTCTGGCGCGCGCCATCAATTACGACAATCTCGGCACCGTCGAATTCATCCTCGAGGACGGGAGCAATGATCCCTGGTTCCTGGAGATGAACACAAGGCTGCAAGTCGAACATCCCGTCACCGAGGCGATCACCGGGCTCGATTTGGTGGAATGGCAGATCAGGATCGCATCCGGAGAGCGGGTCCCCGCGTTGCAGGACGATATCCATGAAAGCGGTCACGCGATCGAAGCGCGGATCACGGCGGAACGGGCCGATCAGGATTTCCGTCCGGATGCAGGCCGGATCGTCGGGTATGCCGAGCCGCAAAACCTGCGCATCGATAGCGGGGTCGAGTCGGGGTCGGAAGTCACGCTATTTTACGATTCGCTGTTGGCAAAAGCCATTGCGTCGGGAGAAACCCGGGATATCGCCTGCGCCAAGCTGGCAGCCGGCTTGCGCGGATATTCGGTGTTAGGCCCGGCGACCACGATCCCGTTTCTGCTCGATGCCGTTGAGCATCCGATCTTTTCGACGGGCAAGGCCACAACGAGCTTCATCGCAGAAGCGTTTCCCGGTGGCTGGAAACCGGTCCGGCCGCAGGCGCGGCTTGCGCGCGCAGCGGCCGCGTTGTTGATGCTGGATGCGTTGCCGTCCGACGCGCAACCATCGTCTGCCTGGACCAGCCTTTCAGGCTTCCGTGTGCTTGGACCTGCGGGTGGTCTGTCCGAAACCAGATTGCTGGCGATCGAAGAGGGAAACACGGTCGCCTTGACCGTCAAGGCGCAACCGGGCGGCAAGCGGTGTGTCCTCGACGACAAGGGCGAGATTGCGCTGAAAGTCCGCTCGAAAGGCAATCGTGTCGAAGTCGAAGCCGATGAGCGAATCCTGCGCGGCGTGTTCGAAAGGGTCAATGGACGGGTCCGCCTGACGCTGGCTGGCGAAACCTGCGATATCGGTCTGGAGGCCGAAGTCGCGCTGTCTGCCGGCGCTGCGGCAGGGGTAGGCGGATCTGGTGCCATTCTGGCGACGATGCCGGGCGTGGTGGCGGAGGTGAAGGTATCGGCTGGGGACGCCGTCGAAGCCGGCCAGGTCGTGATCGTTCTGGAATCGATGAAGCTGTTCAGCTCGCTCAAGGCAGAGATCGCCGGCGTCGTTGCCGACATATCGTGTCGGCCCGGCGAAACCGTGATGGCGGGCAAGCGCCTGGTTCTGATTGAACCACAGGGCGAGGCCTAACCGCCCGGGCGAACGGACAGGCGTGGCAATGAGATAGATTCATCGCCACGCCCGGCGCCTATCGAGGCTTATTTTTGGCTGTCGGACTTGGCGTATTCGGCCGATTGAGCCTTCACCACGCTCAACACGTCATCCTTGTAGGCTGCGATCCAATCGGTTTGCGGCACCCACTTGCTGCCGTCCCACATCTCGATTCGGGTCTTGCCGCCGCCGCCATGGTCCTGTGCGGTCACGGTAACGGGCGCCATCATGCCGTTGGCGTTATAGTCCTTGATGCTTTCAAGGCCAGCCTTGATCTTGTCGGGCGTCAGGGGCCAGCCATCTTTCTTGATCGCGAGACGGGCGCCTTCGACGGCGATCGACCAGATCGCAAGGCCGGTGTTGTAGTAGACGTCCTCGAGGTTCTTGCGGTCGCCGCTTCCTTTGCCCTTGTCGTAGAGTTCCTTGATGATCTCCTGAATCAACGGATGGTTCGACCCGCCGGCGACGTTGGTACCGCGCTTGATCCCCTTGGCGGCTTCAGCGCCGATATTGCCGATATCGATCTCGTTCATCCAGTTGACGGCAATATATTTGTCCAGCGCGATGCCGTTACGCTTCATCTCGCGCGATGCGATCACGTGCATGTTCGACAGGCTCCAGCTGACGATCCAGTTCGGCGCAAAGCGGCGGATCTGGGTCCAGGCCGAGGCCTGATCGTTGCCTGGAAGCGGATATGGAAACAGCTGGAGATCGAAGCCTTCCTTGGCGGCAAGCGTCTTCAAAATACCGATCGGCTCCTGGCCGAACGGGTAATCGACGTAGAGAAACGCGATCTTGACGCCCTTCAATTGGCCGCCTGACTGCTGCTTGATATATTCGATGTCGTTTGCGGCCTGGCCCCAATAGGTCGGGCCGACGGGGAAGACCCATTTGAAGACATCGCCATCGACCGCGTCGCCGCGTCCGGCCAACGACTGGATCAGGACGTTGCCGTCCTTCATGACGCGGGGGAGGACCGCACGCGATACCGGGGTCGACAGCATGTCGAACACCATGACGCCGTCGCGCTTCAATTTCTCGTAGCATTCGATGCCGCGTTGCGGCTCGTTGCCGTGATCCTGCACGATCATCTCGACCGGATGGCCTTCAATGCCGCCCTTCATATTAAGGAGTTCGGCATAGTCCTTGGCGGCCTGGGCCACCTGAGGCGTAACGAAGGTGTAGACTTTGGTGAGATCGTAGCAGAGCCCGAAACGCATCGGGTCCGCTGCGGTCGCCGGCATGACGGTGAAAGCCGTCCATGCGAGTCCGGCCACGATGGATAAATACTTCATTTGAATCCTCCCTTGATTGAACTGGTTTGCTGCCGTGTTGGTCCGGTCAGTTTTCTTGTCTTTGCAGTACACGCCGTTAAGTCAGCCAGCGTTTTCGCCGGCTATAGTGCTTGATGTCATGGAAACTCTTGCCTTTGGCGCCTCCAAGATAGAACTCCTGGATATCCGGGTTTCGCTTAAGGGCCTCGGCCGTATCGTGCATCACGATGCGGCCGCTCTCAATGAGATATCCGTGCGATACGATTTCGAGCGCCGCCACCGCGTTCTGCTCGACCAGCAGCACTGATAGCCCTTCCTCCCGGTTGATGCGGCTGATGATCTGGAAGATTTCCGCCACCAGAAACGGGGCCAAACCCAGGCTTGGCTCATCGAGCATCAGCAATTTCGGTTGCGTCATCAGGGCGCGGCCGATCGCGAGCATCTGCTGCTCGCCGCCGGAGAGATAACCGGCTGCGACAGCGCGGCGTTCGTGCAGGCGCGGAAAATAGCTGTAGACCCGTTCCTTGTTGCGGCTCATGTCGTGACCGCTGCGCACCGCCGACGCCGCGACCAGATTTTCATCGGGCGTCAGATGCTCGAACACCCGGCGGCCCTCGAGCACGTGGACTATCCCGAGCTTGACCCGTTGCTGCGGCGATAGCGCGCTGATGCTGCGGCCCATGAACTGCAATTCGCCGCGGCGGACCTCACCGCGTTCGGCGACCAATAATCCGCTGATCGACTTTAGCGTGGTGCTCTTGCCGGCGCCGTTGGCGCCCAGCAACGCGACCATGCCGCCCTCGGGCACGTCAATCGATACACCCTTGATCGCGAGGGAAACGTGGTCGTAAACCACCTCGATATTGTTCAGCGAGAGCACGTTTGCGGCAGTGGGGGTGTTCGAGGCGTTCATGGCGCTATTTCTTCACATAGCCGAACGGCCAGACCAGGAGATAGTCGCGGACGTTGTTGTATATCTTGCCGAGCCCCAGCGGTTCGATCAGGAGAAAACCGATGATCAGTGCACCGTAGAGCGCCTGCGGAAGATGGGCCAATGTCTCGATACTGAGCGAAAATCCGAAGCGGATCGCCGCCCATGAGATCAAGCTGTTCATGGCGCCCGGCATCAACAGAATGAACGCGGCGCCGAAATAGCTGCCGATGATGCTGCCCAGGCCTCCGACGATCACCATCGCCAATGCCTGGATGGAGACGTCGACGGAAAACTGCTCTGGGGTGACGGCGTGGTAAAACGTGCCGATCAGAATGGCCCCGGTCACGCCGCCGATGAAGGACGAGGTCGAAAACGCCACCAGCTTGAAATAGAAGCTGTTGACGCCGATGACCGCTGCCGCAAAGTCCTTTTCCCGGACCGCGATCAGGGCGCGGCCGAGCGCCGTGCGCCGCAAGTTGAGCATGAAGGATGTCACCAGGATGCACCACACCAGCGCGACGTAATATAACCCGGCATCGGACGTGATGGGTTGGCCCAGCAACCGGATGTCCGGTGCCTGCAATGTAGCCTGTGTGCCGCCGCTGATGGCGGGAACATGCGAGATCACCCAGTCCATGACAAACTGCAAGGCGAGGGTACTCAGCGCCAGATACAGGCCCTTGACGCGCAATGCGGCGAAAGCAAAGCCGATTCCGATGATCGCGGCGGTGGAGCCGCCGAGCACGATGGCGATTTCCCAGGGGATGCCGGCCCGGGTGGCATGAACCGTCGCATAGGCGCCGATCCCCATCACGGCGGCGTAGCCGAGATGAAATTGCCCGGCCCAGCCGAGAATGAGGTTGAGGCCAAGCGCGCCGGCGGTCCAGATCAACCATGGGAGCAGGTAGCTGCTGAGATAGAGCGAATTGACCAGGAGCGGTGCGGCAAAGCCAAACGCCAGCAGAATGCCGATCATCCAGCGGTCGGCAGCAATCGGAAACAGCGCGCGGTCGGCCGCATAGTTCGTATGAAAAATGCCGGCCTGCCGGAACAGCATGGGCTCAAATCCTCTCGATGTCGTGGCGGCCATAAAGGCCGTGCGGTCGAAGCATGATGGTCAGGATCAGCATCGCGGCATCGACGAGGTCGCGACTGGCGCCGCCGAGCAAAGGATCCAGAAAACTGCCGGCCACGCCCTCGACAAGTCCGAGCAGCACGCCCGCGAGCAAGGCGCCGCCGATGCTGTCCATCCCTCCGAGAACGGCGACGGTCACTCCCTTGAGCAGCAATTGCGCGAGCGATTGATCGACGCCTTGCACCGACGCCCAGAGGATTCCGGCGATCGTCGCCACCACCGCCGACATCGCCCAGGACAACGCCACGCCGCGCTCGACCGAGATTCCGATCGACCATGCCGCGGTGTAATCGTCGGAAATGGCGCGCAGTACCACGCCCAACCTGGTCCGGAAGAACAGCATCAACAGGCCGAACATCACGACGGCGACGGCGGCTCCGACGGCATAGGTGCGGTTGATCAGAAGAGGGCTCAGGAAGAGCGGATCGTCGCTGATGCCGAGCGGCATCGGACGCGCGGTGCCGCCCCAGATCGTCATCGAGCCCGCCCGCAGCAGGATTTCCAGCCCGAGCGTCATCATCAGGATCATGATGATCGGTCGGCCCGCCAGTCGGCGTAGCGCGACCCGCTCGATGGCCATGCCGGCGCCGAACATCGTCACGATCGCCAGCAGGATCGCGAGCCAGAGCGGCACTTTGGCATTATTGGCAAAGGCAAGCACCACATAGGCGCTCAGCATCGTCATCGAGCCTTGCGCCAGATTGGGTACCGAGGACGACTTGTAGATCAGCACGATGCCCATCGCGACCAGCGAGTACATCAGGCCGACGAGGCCGCCATTGACGGCCGATTCGGCCAGGAGCGACCAATCCATCGTCAGGCCTCCTGCACCGAGAGCGTCCGCTCGATGATGCCGACTTCGCCGGACTCGTAGCTGATCTGGGCCTTCATCAGCACCGTGCGCTTGCGATCGTAGATGGCGTCGATGATCGGCCGGTAGCGCTCCTCCACGACGTTGCGACGGATCTTGCGCGTGCGTGTGATCTCTCCGTCGTCGGCATCGAACTCCTTGTGCAGGCAGACGAACTGCCGCAGCTGCAGCCCTTCCGGCAACGTGCTGTTGACGTGCCTTACGGCGGACGCAACGAGTTCGATCACCTGTGGCTTCTGTGACAGATCAGCATAAGAGATGTAGGAGATGCCGCGCAGTTCGGCCCAGAGACCCACCGCTTCCTTGTCGATACAGATCAGGGCCGCCAGCGTGTCGCGGTCGCGTCCAACCACCGCAGCGTCCTTGACGTAGGGGCTGAACTTCAGCCGATTCTCGATGTAGTTGGGAATGTAGCGCTCTCCCTTGGCGGTGTGCACGACATCGGACACGCGTCCCAGCACAACAAGATGGCCGTCCGGCTCGAGATAGCCGGCGTCTCCGGTGTGCAGCCAACCGTCTTCCAGGGTCTCGCGTGTGGCTTCTTCCAGATTGAAGTAGCCGCTGAACACGCTGCCCGACCTGATCAGTATTTCGCCGGCGTCGCTGATCTTGAGCTCGACGCCGGGCAGCGGGCGTCCGACCGTGTGCAGCCGCACTTCGTCGACGCTCTGGACGGCGTTGTAGGCACAACTTTCGGTCTGACCGTAGAGCTGACGCAGCTTGATTCCGAGCGCGCGGTAAAACACGAAAGTGTCTTCGCCCATGGCTTCGCCGCCGGTAAAGGCGCCACGCATCCGGCTGAGGCCGAACTGGTCCTTGATCGGTCCGGTGACCAGCCATTCGCCGAGCACGCCAAGCAGCCGTTGCTTCGGGGTGGGCTGCTGGCCGTCGAGTTTGCGTTTTTCGGCGGAAATGGCCGATGCCATGAAGAATTCGTAGACCCGCCTCTTGAGCCACGAAGAATCCTCAACGCGCACCTGGATAGCGGTCAGCATATTGTCCCAGCTGCGTGGCGCGGCGAGGTAAAATGTCGGCGCGATCTCGCGCAGGTTCTGGAGCACGGTTTCCTGGCGTTCGGGTACGTTGATGGTGAAATGCAGCGCGATACCGGCACCCATGGTCACCGCGAAGTCGCCGACCCATGCCATCGGCAAATAGGCCAGAATGCTTTCGCCGAAGTCGAACGCTTTACCCTGATAGGCGTTTCTGACCCCGGCCAGCAGGTTGCGATGCGAAAGCACCACGCCCTTCGGCTTGCCGGTGCTGCCGGACGAATGCACGAACACGGCGGGATCATCGGGGCGTGCGCGGGCGACGAGTTCAGCCTGCGCGCCGGCACCGGCGGCAAGGCGTTTGGCGCCGTTCGCCTGGATGGCGTCCCACGACACGAGGCCCGGATTGGCGTAGGCGGTCAAGCCGCGTGGATCGTCGTAGATGATGTGTTCGATGGTTGCGCCCTGGTCGCGCAACTCCAGCATCTTGTCGACCTGCTCCTGATCTTCCGCCAGCATGAACCGTGCGTTCGCCTCATGGACGAAATGCCGGATTTCATCGAGCGTCGCATCCGGGTAGGCCGGCATCGCATATCCGCCGAGCGCACCGGCAGCCAGCATTCCGGCATAGAGGCGAGGCCGGTTGTCACCAAGCACCAGCATGACTTCGCCAGCCTTGAAGCCCAGCGTCTCGAGGCCCGCGGCGCAGCGCAGCACCATTTCGAGCAGCTGGCGCCACGTGGTTTCCTGCCAGATGCCCTTGCTTTTTTCGCGCATTGCCACGCGCGCCGGGAAGGCCTCGGCGTTGCGGGCCAGCACACGGATCAGCGTCGTGTCGGTTTCAAAGTTCCAGGCCGTGGTCTGCTCAGCGCGCGGCATGCGCGCCTCCGATATAGGCCTCGACCACCCGCGGGTCGGCTACCACGTCGGCCGGAATACCGCTGCCGATCATGGCGCCGTAATTCAACGCCAGCATGCGATCGCAGATGCCGGTGATGACGTCCATATGATGTTCGATCAGCAGCACGGTGACGCCACGCTCGTCTCGGGCATCCAGGATGAACCGCGCCATGTATTCCTTTTCTTCCTGGTTCATTCCCGCCATGGGCTCATCGAGGATCAGGAAACTCGGCTCGGCAGCCAGCGCGCGCGCCAATTCGACCCGTTTCTTGAGACCGATCGGAATCCCGTCGACGAGTTCGTCGCGCACGCCCTCGAGCTGCAGGAAATCGATGACATCCTCGACCGCGGCTCGATTGACGGTTTCGTCGGGGCGGGCGAGCCACCAGTAAAGCGCGGTGCGGGCGACGCCGGGTTTCATGTGGATGTGGCGGCCGAGCAGAATGTTATCCAGCACGCTCATGCCGTTGAAGAGCGCAAGATTCTGGAAGGTGCGCGCTACGCCGAGCGTCGCGATGTAGTGCGGCGCCAGTCCGGTGATATCGCGTCCGTTCAGGAGGATGCGCCCGCGCTGCGGCGGATAGAAGCCGGTAATGGCATTGGTGAGGGTGGTCTTGCCGCATCCGTTCGGGCCGACCAGGCCAAAGATTTCGCCGCGCTCGATCTGCATGTCGATGCCATTGAGCGCCACGATCCCGCCAAAGCGTCGTTCGACGGACTGGCATTGCAGTACCGGACCGGCGCTTTCAGCAGCAAAAGCCAATTTTCCTCCTCCGCGCGTCGTTCGTCTTGGCTAGGCGTTTGAAGGCTGGCCATTTTTCTTGTCGATCGCCTTGCAAGGCTAACGAACGTTGGATTTCCTTGCAAGCTGGATACCGCGCGGCCCTCATCGACCTGGCCCACACCGCACCGACCGGACCCGGCGACGTAGCAGGGCTTTTGCGGCGAAATGGCCTTGCCGTTCGGGGCCGTCTATTTGTCACTGAATTTGGGCTGGCGCTTCTCCCGGAACGCGGCAATACCTTCGCGCGCGTCCTCGTGCATGAAGAGGAATGGAAAGCCGTCGATCGCATGACGGATATCGTCGCCGCCGAGGCCGCGGTTGTAGAACGATTTGGCCATTCGTACCGCCAGCCGCGGTTTCGACGCGATCTGTTCGGCAAAGGCGAGGGCGTCGGCCAGCACATCGGCATGGGGCACCACGCGGAGCGCGATGCCGAGCCGACAGGCTTCCTCCGCGGAGATGGGATCGCCAAGCATGCTCATCTCCTTGGCCTTGGCGCGGCCGACGATATCCTGCAGCCGCACGATCGCAAATCCCGGCAACAGGCCGAGCTTGATTTCCGGCACCGCAAACCGTGCACGGTCGGAGGCAATGATAAAGTCCGACGCGATGGCGAGTTCGAAGCCGCCACCATAGGCGATGCCGTTGACCGCTGAAATCACGGGCTTGTGGGTGTTTTCCGGGGCCGCCAGCACCTCGATTGCCGCAATCAGGAAACTGCGCGCCTTTTCCGGATCGAAATCGAACTCGCCGATATCGGCGCCGGCGCAAAACGCCTTGTCGCCGCCGCCGGTTATGACGGCGACTCGGATGTTATCATCCGCATCGGCCTTCCTGAGCCCCTCGAGAATTCCCTGGCGAATGCCGACGCTGAGGGCGTTGAGCTTGTGAGGCTCGTCGAGCGTGAGCAGGGCGACCTTGCCCCTGGTTTCGTAATTGACGCTTCCCAATCGCATGTCCGATCTCCCGTCGTTCGCTCTTGTCCGTGAACTAAGCCTGTCCGTCCGGCTCCACGACCACCACGACCGCATTGCGCTCGACTGTTTCGCCCGCCCGGCAGTTCACGGCGGTAACCACGCCGTCGGTTTCGCTGTTGATACGAAGTTCCATCTTCATCGATTCGAGGATGGCGGCGACGTCGCCCGCCTTGACCCGGTCGCCGACCGCGACGTTGACCTTGAGGATCATCCCCGTCATCGGCGCCCGCAGCTCACCGCTCGTCTCAGCTACCGCACTGATATAGGTCAGGTAAGGAATCGCGGTCAGCGTGTGCACGCCATGGAGGTCGTGGACGAACAATGTTTGATCATGCTGGTGGATCCGAACCGTTTCGCGACGGCTTCCGACGACGGCCGTGAAGCTGTCACCGTCCGCCGGAACCAGCCTGACCGACAGCTTGTCGTCGTTGATGCCGACGATCATGGTCCCATCGGCCTGCCGCGGTGCGAACCTGATCTCCGCGCTCGCGCCGGCCGCCTCAAGATGCAGGATCGGGATCGGCGACAGTCCGTCGCCTCCCGCCGCCATCTGCCAGCCGGTGGTCTCGCGCGACTGCCAGGGATTGCCCATCGCGGGCGGGCGCTGTCGTGTCATCCAGAAATAGGCCCCAAGCGCCAAGGCCTCGATGTCGGGTTCCTTCGTCTTGTCGACGAGGCGGTCGATCTGCTCGTCGATCAACCTGGTATGGAACGTGGCGTTCCGCGTCTCGGGCAGCTTGATCAGGCGCGCCAGAAACCCCTGATTGGTCGTAATGCCGAAGATCGAGGTCTGGTCGAGCGCTTGGCCGAGTTTGTCGAGTGCCTCGTCGCGCATCCCGGCGTGCGTGATCAGCTTGGCCAGCATGGAATCGTAATAGGGTGAGACGATTGATCCGCTTTCGACGCCGGTCTCGACCCGGACGTCGCTATCTGGGAAATTGACGTGGGCCAGTTCGCCGGTACAGGGCAGGAAATGGTTGGCCGGGTCTTCTGCGCAAATCCGTGCTTCGACGGCATGGCCACGGCATTTGATATCGTCCTGCGCCACGGGTAAACCGCCCCCGGCGGCGATCCGCAGCATCAGCTCGACGATATCGATACCGGTGACCATTTCGGTGACGGGATGCTCGACTTGTAGGCGGGGATTGACCTCCAGAAAATAATAGCTGTCGCCGCTCACGATGAATTCGACGGTGCCGACGCCGCGATAATTCAGGCGTTTGCCGAGCCGCACGGCGTCGTCGACCATGCGGTCGCGCAACTTCGCCGGGAGATTCGCGGCCGGAGCTTCCTCGATCAGCTTCTGGTGCCGCCGCTGCAGCGAACATTCGCGCTCGAACAGGTGAATGACATCGCCTTTTCCGTCGCCGGCGATCTGCACCTCGATATGGCGTCCATGCTCGATCAGCTTTTCGACAATGAGCCCGGCATAACCGAACGAGTTCTTTGCCTCGCGCATCGCGGCTTCGATTTCGCCGGCCAGGCCATCGAGATTAGAAACGGCGCGCATGCCTTTGCCGCCACCGCCCGCCGCAGCCTTTAGCATCGCGGGCAGGCCGAGTTCTCGCACGGTCCGGGCGATAGCTGCCGCATCCTCGCTCGGCGTCTGGCTGCCGGGCACGGTCGGCACATCCGCCGCCTCGGCCTCACGCTTGGCGGACGCCTTGTCGCCCAGCCGCTCGATGACATCAGCCGTGGGGCCGATGAAGACGAGGCCCGCGGCCTCGACGGCCCGCGCAAATGCGGCATTCTCCGCCAGAAAGCCGAACCCGGGATGAATGGCTTCGGCGCCAGCGGCTTTGGCCGCACCGATCACGGCGTCGATCCGCAAATAGCTGTCGGATGCGGCCGCGCTGCCGATCTCGTAGGACTCGCCAATGGTCTTGACGTGCAAGGCATCCGCATCGGCCGAGGAGTGGACGCCGGCCACTTCGACGCCCAGCCGCCGGCAGGTTCGCGCAATGCGGCAGGCGATCTCACCACGATTGGCAATCAGGATTTTCTTGAACACCGGGCGATATCCTCTGTCGTCACATCCGCAATACGCCGAAGGAGGTTTGCTGCTGCGGCAACCGGCCGGCCAGATCGAGCAGCAGCGCCATCACGTTGCGGGTCTCGAGCGGGTCGATCACCATGTCGCACCAAGTGTTGCGGGCGAAATTATACGCGCTGGCGAAATCCTCGAAGGATTTGCGCACCGGCGCCCGGTAGGCCTCGCGCTCCTCGTCGGTCCAACTCGTGCCCTCGCGCTGGTGTCCTTCGTCCTTGACCATGGCGAGCGTGTTGGCGGCCTGGTCGGGCCCCATGATCGCGGAACGCCCGTTCGGCCACATCATCATCGCATTCGGCCTGAAGGCGCGGCCGCACATCGAGAGATACCCCGCGCCATAGGCGTTACCGATGATCAGGGTGTATTTCGGCACATTGGCGCTGGCCATCGCCGTGATCATCTTGGCGCCGTGCTTCGAAATACCGCCTTCCTCCGCCTCGCGGCCGACCATGAAGCCGGTGACGTCGGCCATGAACAGCAGCGGAATGTTGCGCTTGCAGCAGAGGTCGATGAAATGCGTGGCCTTCAGCGCGCTCTCCGAGAACAGCACGCCGTTGTTGCACAGGATTCCGACTTCAAACCCCATGATGCGCGCGAATCCGGTGATCAGCGTGTCGCCATAGAGCGGCTTGAATTCGTGAAATTCGCTGTCGTCGACCAGGCGCGCGACGATGTCGCGGTTGTTGGTCGGCACGCGCGGGTCGGCGCTGACCAGCCCGTAGATATCGTTTGGATCGGCGCGGGGCGGGCGCGGCGGGGCTACCGCCCACCGTTGCGGCGGGATCTCGCCGAGATGGGCGACGATGTCGCGGGTGATCGCGATGGCATGGCCGTCGCTTTCGGCCAGATGGTCGGTCACCCCGCTGACGCGGCTGTGCATTTCGCCGCCGCCGAGTGCTTCCATGCCGACTTCTTCCTTGGTGGCTGCATAGACGAGCTGCGGTCCGCCGAGGAACATCGCGCCCTGATTGCGCACGATCACGGTCTCGTCGCACAGCGCCGGCATGTAGGCGCCGCCCGCCGTCGACGGCCCGTGCACGACGGCGATCTGCGGAATGCCTTCGCCGGACATCCGGATCTGGTTGTAGAAGATCGAACCGAACTGGCCCTCGTCGGGAAAGATATTGGGCTGGTCCGGCAAATTGGCGCCGCCGGACTGTACCAGGGTGATGCAGGGCAGGCGGTGCTGCCAGGCGAACCGTTGGGCACGCACGTGCTTCTTGCAGGTGATTCCGTAATAGGTGCCGCCCTTTACCGTGGCGTCATTGGCGATGATCATGCAGGAGCGGCCAGACACGGTCCCGACGCCCGTGATGATGCTGCCGCCGGGCGGAACGCCTTCATACATGCCTTCGCCGGCCAGCTGGCAGAACTCCAGGAAGGGCGAGCCGGGGTCGAGCAGGGCGGTGATGCGCTCACGCGGCAATAATTGTTTGCGCTCCTTGTGCAGCCGCCGCGCCCGTTCCGGGCCTCCGACGACGGCCGCCGCGCGACGGGCGTGAAGATCGGCGATCCGCGCTTCATAGGCCAGCCGGTTGCGGCGGAACTCCTCGGTCCCCGTTGATACCTCCGACTTCATCATAGCCATCGCCAATAACCTAATAGCTGCGCGGCAAGCCCATCACATGCTCGCCGATATAGTTGAGGATCATTTCGCGATTGAGCGGGGCGGTCTTCAGCAACCGAACCAGTGGATAGATGTCGAAGATGCCGTACTCCCTGGTAAAGCCGTTGCCGCCGTGGCACTGCAACGCGGTATCGACCGCCTTGATGCCGGCGTCCGCGGCCGCAAGCTTGGCCATGTTGGCAAATTCGCCGGCCTCCCGCCCCTGGTCGAAAATCCAGGCCGCCTTCAGCGTCATCAACGAGGCCATTTCGACATCGGTCCGCGCGCTCGCCAGCGGATGCTGCAAGCCCTGATAGGCACCGATCGGCACGTTGTTGAAGACCTTGCGCTCCTTCACGTAATCGACCGCGCGGTTGAGCGCATAACGCCCGAGACCACAGCAGATCGAGCCCACCAGGATCCGTTCTGGATTGAGGCTCTTGAACAGAATGCTGAATCCCTTGTCGATCTCTCCAACGATATCTTCGGGTCCGAGATCGACATCGTCGAAGAACAACTGCCACTGCGTTTCCGGCGCCGGGATGCTGACCGGGATGTATGTTTTCTGCAGCCCTTTGGCTTTCAGGTCGACGATGAACAGGGTGAAGCCGTCGGTCTTTTTGGCGGCTTCGCCGTGCGGCGTGGTGCGCGCCACCACCAGGGCGTGATCGGCGCCATCGGCGTCGGTAATGAATGTCTTCTGGCCATTGAGCGCGAAGCGGTTGCCGCGTTTGGTCGCCACCGTGGTGGTGCGGATCGTGTTGCTGCCGGCATCGGGCTCGGTGATCGCGAAGCAGAAGCGCGTCTTGCCGCTGCAGGCATCGGGCAAGTAACGCATCTTCTGGGCTTCGGAGCCGTATTTGGCGATGAAGCCGAGGCTCATCGCCGCGCCCACGACGAGGTTGAGCAGCGGGATGCCGTTGTTCGACAGGCCCTCCAGGAAAAGATGCATCTCGACCATGCCCTGGCCGGCGCCGCCATATTCCTCGGGCACCATGGTTCCGACGAAGCCGTCCTCGGCGACCTGCCGATACAGCGCGTCCGGAAACACGCGTTTGTCCGCGCACTCCATCCAGTATTTGCGATCGAATTTCCTGGCGACGGTGTTTCCATAATCAAGGATCTGCCGCTGCTCGTGCGTGAGATCGAAGTCCATGGATCGGCTCCCGTTGAGGATGATCGTCTTGTTTAGGCAGAAAGCTTGCCGGATTTCAATCTAACAATTGTTAGAAATCGAACATTTGTTAGAAAATGGGAGGGGCCCCGGGGGCCTTACGTTGCCGGCACGGAGTATTGCGATGGGTCGGCAGGCGTGTTCGTTGCTAGGCGCGCCGGAACCGCGGCAGCGTTGTGGTGTCGTCGATCTGCTCGCAGACCAGCATGACGTTCATGTCGAAGGTGACGTCTTCGGGCTTGCCGCCGACATAGGTGCTGATCATCCGGGGGCCTTCCTCCAGGTCGACCAGCAGCACCGCGTAGGGGACGTCGGCTTTGAAGGCCGGCCCGGGCGCGCGATGGACCACGCTGAACGAGTGCACCCTGCCGCGCCCCGACGCGGCCCGATGCGAGAGATTTTCGCTGCCGCATTGCCGGCACATGCCCTGCTGGTAGTATTGCACATGGTGGCAATCGCCGCAGTGCTGCAACAGCAGTACGCCTTCGCGCAGGCCGCGCCACATGTCAGCGGAATCCGCGTCGGGCGCCGGCACCGGCTTCTTCATTGCATCTTTGGCCGAGATCACAGCGTGTTCTCCGTGCCCAGGATGGTCGTGGCGTTGGTCGCAAAGCCGGCGCCGAGGCTGTGCACCAGCCCAAGCTCGGCACCCGCCACCTGGCGTTCGCCGCACTGGCCACGCAATTGCGCGATCACCTCGTGGAAATGGAACAGCGAGCCGGGCATTCCGGAATGGGCGAATGACAGCAGCCCGCCATGGGTGTTCGACGGGATCTGACCGCCATAGGTCATCTGTCCATCGGCGACAAAGCGGCCGCCTTCGCCCTTGGGGCAGAATCCGAGGTCCTCCAGCATCATGATGACGGTGCCGGTAAAGCAGTCATAGACGCCGGCGGTGTGCATGTCCCTCGGACCATATCCTGCCATCTCATAGGCCCTGCGGCTGGATTCGACCGCGCCGGTGGTCGTCAGCGATGGCATCAGGAAGATATGTTCGTGGGTATAGCATTCGCCGCCGCCCAGAATGTAGACCGGCTTGGCGATGCCGATTTCCCTGGCATGCTCGGCCGATGTCAGAATGAACGCCGCGCCGCCGTCCGAGATCAGCGAACAATCGAGCTTGTGGTAAGGCGTCGTCACCCAGCCTGAATTGAGCACGTCGTCGACGGTGATCGGCGCAGTCTGCTGGGCCCCTGGCGTGCGCGCTGCATGACGCCGTTGGACCACGGCGACCTCGGCCAGTTGCTCGGACGTGGTGCCGAACTCCTTCATGTGACGGTGCGCGGTCATCGCAAAGGTATTCGCGACGGGAATGCCGAACGGCATTTCATATTGCTGGTCGCGGCTTTCGGTCAAAGACCGCAGCGCCAGATCAGGCGTCAGGCCGGTCATCAGGCTGTCGCTGGCGACGACCAGGACAACATTAGCGAGGCCGCCATGAATGGCGGCGGCGCCGATATTGAACATCGTCGCCGCGGTCGCCCCCGATACCTGCAGGGTGTTCGAAAAGGTCGGCTGAATCCCGAAATATTCGCTGAAGGCGATGCTGAAACGGTGGAATGGCGAGGCAAAGGCATGACATGACAGCACGCCGTCGACGTCGCCCTTGTCGAGCCCGGCGTCGGCCAAGGCTTTCTTCGCGGCATCGGCGGCAAGCCATAGCGGGCTCCTGCCGGGCACCTTGCCGACAGGCGACATCCCGATCCCGACCACCGCGACCTTGCCGCGCAATGTGCTGTCGCTCATGGCGTTGCACCCGCGCTTTTGGCAAGTCTGGCTTCGAGTTCGTGGCGCTGGACCTTGCCGCTGGTCGAGCGGGGAAATTCCGAGAATTCGATGAAGTTGAATTGCCGGGGCCGCTTGTAGGACGCGAGATCGCGCCGGCATAGTTCGAGCAAATCGGCTTCGGTCACACTGCCGTCACGGCAGGAGACGAAGGCGACCGGAACCTCGCCCCATTTCTGGTCGGTTGCTCTGACGACCGCGGCTTCGGTGACACGGCTGTCGCTCAACAGAACCCGTTCGATCTCGGCCGGATAGACGTTCTCGCCGCCGGACTTGATCAGGTATTTGACGCGATCGACGAAATCCAGCGAGCCGTCGGCGTTGCGCCGGAACACGTCGCCCATGTGAAACCAGCCGCCGCGGAAATCATGCGCGTTGGTCTCATCGGCCTGCCAATAGCCGGAAAACAGCGTGGCGCCGCGCATCGCGAGCTCCCCGGGTTGGCCCGGTGCGACCTCCTGGTCGGACGGATTGACGAGCTTGACCTGACAAAATGCGCTTTGCTGCTTTGACAGCCGTTCGGGTATTTCTCCCGGCGCGATCAAGGCCCGTGTCGCGGGAGGCAGGCCGGTTTCGGTCGAGCCAAAACTGTTGAGATAGGGCGCCTGCAGCAGTTCGGTCACCTCGGCGATCGCATGCGGCGGCACCAAATCGGCCATCGCGCCGCACACATGGATGCCCCTTATCTTGGTTGCCTGCGCCTTCAGCGCGGCGGCAAATGCTTCGATCATGCCGGGGATCAAGACCAGCCAGCCGATACGATGTCGTTCGACGGCCGCCAGCAGCGGTTCCACCTGAAAGCCATCGATCATGACGACCGTGCCGCCGCGCAGCAGGGTGGAAAGGCTGTGATCGGTCGAGGCCATATGAAACATCGGTGCCCAGGCGACGAAGCTGTCGCGGGGCGCGATGCCCAATTCGGAGCTGAACACCAGGGAGCGAGCGATCATCGCGCGATGGGAAATCACCGCGCCCTTCGGCAGGCCGGTGGTGCCGCTGGTGTAGAGGATCACGAGGCCGTCTTCCGGCTCGGCGACGATCGGCGCCGCACGGTCAGGCTGCTGGTGCAGCAGGTGTTCATATGACGGTCCGATTTCGAGGGTCTGCCACGGGACGCTGCCGGGAACGACGAGGTTGCCGGCCAGGTCTGGTTCGACGATCACCAGTTTCGGGGATACCAGTTCGACACAATAGGCCAGTTCGCGCGGTGAAAGACGCCAATTCAGGCAGGCGGTGATGACGCCCAGATTGGCCGCCGCCAATTCGATCTCGACATATTCGGGGCGGTTGCGCGACAGCAAGGCGACACGATCGCCGCGGCTCAGGCCGCTTGCAGCCAGCATCGCGGTTGTCCGCTCGACGCGGCTCAATAACTGGCCATAGCTGATCTGCCGGTCCTGATATTCGATCGCCGTGTCGGCCGGTTGAATTTGGGCTCGACTGCGGAACAATTCGCCAACCGTGAGACCGGAGCCGGCTGCAGCCGGACCATCGAATTCGCCAGGCATCTTTCGTCCACTCCCAAAGGCGTTTTCTTTATGTCTCGCCCGTCGATTATCCCAAAACTATACGCTTGCGGCAGTATCCGATCAAACCTAAATTCTAACATCTGTTCGAAACAGCTCCATAACCGGTTGCGTGCAAGCGGCCGGGGGCCGGAAGATGGCCCGCCAACAAGAAGGGGAAGCCCATGTCCGACCGATATGCCGCCTACACCAAGCTGAAGATCGATTATCCGTCGAAGCGAATCCTGCGGCTGACGTTCGACCGGCCCGAAACCTACAACTCGGTCGATGCGGAGACGCACACCCAGCTCACGCATATCTGGCGCGATATCAATGATGATCCCGACATCAACGCCGTGATCGTGACGGGTGCGGGCAAGGCGTTTTCGGCCGGCGGTGATTTTGAACTGATCAAGAGCATTCTCGACAATCCGACCGCCCGTATGGCGACGTGGAAGGAGGCCAAAGACCTCGTCTACAACGTCATCAACTGCAACAAGCCGATCATTTCGGCCATCAACGGGGTCGCTGTCGGTGCCGGTCTCGTCGTCGGCATCCTCGCCGACATCTCGATCTGCGGGAAATCCGCGCGCATCGTCGACGGCCATACCCGGCTTGGCGTCGCTGCCGGCGACGTTGCCTGCATCATCTGGCCGCTGCTGTGCGGACTTGCCAAGGCAAAATACTATTTGCTGACCTGCAAGCCGCTGTCGGGGACCGAAGCCGAGCGGATCGGGCTGGTCTCGCTGTGCGTCGAAGATGCCGATCTGCAAAAGGTCGCCCTGGAGACGGCCGAAGATCTGGCGACGGGTGCGCAAAGCGCCATCCGCTGGACCAAATACGCATTGAACAACTGGCTGCGCGTCAACGGGCCGCTGTTCGACACCTCGACCGCGCTGGAGATCCTGGGCTTCACCGGCGCCGAGGCGCGGGAGGGGCTGGCGTCGCATCTCGAGAAGCGCAAGCCGGTGTTTCCGCCGGATTGCCCGATCTGACGATTGGCACGGTTTGGCAAGGCGGGCTTCGCCCGGCCTTGCCGCCGGTTCATATCTCAGTTCATTTGGCGGCGAGTTTCTCGCGCAGCCGGTCGACCGCCTCGGGGTTGGCAAGCGCCGAGAGGTCGCCGGGATCCTTGTCCTCGAACACGGCGCGCAGTACCCGGCGCATGATCTTCAGATTGCGGGTGCGCGGCAGATCATCGACGAACAGGATCGTTTCGGGACGATAAGACGAACCCATTCCTGCGACGATGGCCGACGATAGTTCGGCGGCGAGGCGGTGATCGCCCTCGACGCCCGGCATCGGCACGCAGGCGCATACGATGGCCGAGCCCTTCACTGCATGCGGGATGCCGAACACGGCCGCTTCCGCTAGCTTGCCTGTCGCGATGAGAATGCCTTCGAGCTCGGCCGGCCCGGTGCGCTTGCCCGAAATCTTGATGGTGTCGTCGGAGCGGCCGAGAATGTAATAGAGCCCGTCCGCGCCGCGCATCGCGAAATCGCCGTGCACCCACAGTCCGGGCAGCGTGCTCCAGTAGCTTTCGATATAGCGCGCATCGGCCTTCCACAGGCTTTTCGTCAGCCCGATCGAGGAATGCCGCAGGACCAGTTCGCCGACGGTCCCGTCTGGGACACGCTGCCCTGTGAGATCGACGATGTCGGCGCCGACGCCAAGCGCGGGCCGCGAGAACGAGCCCGGGTTCATCGGATGGTTTGGCGTGCCGGTGAAGATACAGCCGCCGACTTCGGTGCCGCCTGAAATGTTGATGATCGGAATCTTCTTCTTGCAGACATGCTCGAAGAACCACAGCCAGGGGGCGGCAGTCCAGGCTTCACCGCCGGAGGCGGTCATGCGCAGGCTGGAAAGATCATAAGTTTCGACTTCGAGGCCGTACCGCATCAGGCTGCGTACGATGGTCGGCGACACGCCGAGGTAGCTCACCCGATGTTCGGCGATCAGGCGCCAGAACCGGCCCGTGTCCGGATAATCCGGCGTCCCTTCCGCAATCAGCAGGCTGCCGCCCGCGAAACTCGGGATGCAGGCGCACATCGCACCGACCATCCACCCCATATCGCTGAAAAAGAAGAAGCGGTCCGATGATTTGAAGTCGCCGCAGATGGTCATGTCGCGGGTGACCATCGAGCCGATGAAGCCGATATGGGTCCAGACGCATCCCTTCGGCTCACCGGTGGTGCCCGACGTGTAGAGCAGGATGGCCGGATCCTCGGCCTGCATCTCGGCGGTTGCTATCGTTGCATCCTTGCCGGCGACGGCCTCATCCCACCAGAGGTCGCGCCCGGTTTGCATCGGCGTGTCGATCGCAAGGCCGTCGCGACGGACGACAATCACGTGCCGCACCGTCGGGGAGGCTTCCAGGGCAACGTCCAGCACGGATTTGAGCGGTGCCGGTGCACCACGCCGCCAGGTGCCGTTGGCGGTGATGACGGCCTTTGCCTCGCCATGGTTCAGGCGGGATTGAATCGGCGCAGGACCGAATCCCGAGAACAGCGGCATGACGATGGCGCCGAGTTTCAGGATGGCAAAGAACGCGACGAATGTTTCGGGCAGGTTCGGCATGTAGATCGCGACCACGTCGCCGCGCCCGATGCCGATGTCGCGCAACCCGTGCGCCAGCCGGGCGACGTCGCGATCGAATTCACGGTAACTCAGCGAGCGGCGTTCGCGCTTGTCTTCGCCTTCCCAGACCACGAAAGTCTGATCCCACACGGCGGTGTCGCGATGCTTGTCGAGGCAATTCAGCACGATGTTGGTGGTGCCGCCGACGCACCAGCGCGCCCAAGCCTGACCGGCCGAAACGTCCAGCATCCGGTCGTAGTTGCGGTAGAACCGGACATCGCAGAACCTGAAGACTTCCTGCATCAGCCAGGCCGGATCGGCCTCGGCTTTGGAGGCGAGACCGTCATAGTCCTTCTGGCCGGTGAAACGCAGAAACGCCGTCAGATTGCTTGCCGCCACCAGTTCCGATGGGGGTGTCCAGAGATATGGCGGGGCGTCGTTCATGAACGATCTTGTGCGTGGTCCGGTGGTTGCGAGAAAGCTAGCGCTCCGGCGCGCGTCGCGTCAATGGCGCTTTCCTTTGATTCTAACGTTTGTTAGAAACGTGGCGAAAACCGGGAAAGGCCGAAGACATGAATTCCAGCGCTTCCGCGTTTCTTGCGCCGACAGAATTCGTCGATTGTAACTCGCCGCAAGTCCGTGAGTTCGTTTCACGGAGCCTCGACGGTACCTACGACCTGTCCGAGACCGCAAAGGCAATCCGGCTGTTCGATGCGGTGCGCGACGAGATCAGATACAATCCGTTTGATATCGGCACCACGGCGGACGACTACCGCGCGAGCCGGATCGCGGTGAAACCGTCGAATTATTGCGTACCGAAGGCGATCCTGCTGACCGCAGCCCTGCGTGCCGCTGGCATCCCCGCCGCGGTCGGATTTGCCGATGTCCGCAATCATTTGAACTCGCCGAAGCTGGCGGAACTGATGGGAACCGACCTGTTCATCTACCATGGTTACGTCGCGCTTTGGCTGGACGGCCGGCAGTTCAAGGTAACGCCGGCGTTCAATACCGAGATGTGCGAGCGGTTCGGGGTCCGGCAACTGATCTTCGACGGGAAAAGCGACGCGCTGTTTCACGAATTCGACGCCAAGAGCCAGCGGCACATGGAATATGTGAACGACCGGGGATGGTTCGCCGATCCTCCCATCGAACAATTGCTGCGCGAGTTCCGCGCCCTCTATCCGAAGCTATGGCAGTTCAGTCTCGACCGGGTGCCGGTTCGCGACGCGGCCTTTGAGGGCGGGCAATAAGATCGCGGCGAGCGCCTATTTCGCCGCCTTGTTCACGGCCCCCTCGGGCTGCTTGGCATACTGCACCGCGACCCGTCCGACCCTCTCCCGGGCAATGACCAGCTTCTGGATCTGGGCGGTACCGTCGCCGATCTGAAGCCCCATCACGTCGATATAGCGCTGATGGAACGGCAGATCGGTGGTGTAGCCGTAGTGGCCGTGGGTGAGCAGGCATTGGTGGATGATCTCGCAAGCGACCTTTGGCACGTACCATTTGCACATCGCGGCTTCCGCGGTGTGGGCCAGTCGCTGGTCGCGCAGCGAAAGCGTATAAAAGCAGAGCTGCCGCATCATGGTGAGCTGGGTTTCAGCTTCGGCGAGCGGAAAGCTCACGCCCTGATATTGCGCGATCGGCCGCTCGAAGGCGATCCGCCCGGTGCTGTACTGCCAGGCTTCGTCGACCGACGCCTGGGCCGGTCCGATGCATTCGAGGCCGATCAGGGCACGGCTGTAGTCGAAGCCGGACATGATTTTGGAAAAGCCCTTGTTCTCCTCGGCCATCAGGCATTCGGCTGGGACAAAGACGTCGTCGAAGAACACCGAACCGCGACCGACCGGCCTGGTGCCGATGTCGTCGAAATGCGTCCGGGTGATGCCGTTCTGGTTGAGATCGACAAAGAACGCGCTGACGCCGCGGGCGCCGTCGGCGACGCTGCCGGTACGCGCAAAGATGACGGCGGCATCGCATTGATCCGAGAAGCTCATCGATGTCTTTTCGCCGTTCAGCCGGTAGCCATTGCCGGATTTCTCCGCGCGCAGAACCAGATTGGCGGCATCCGAACCGCCGCGCGGCTCGGTCAGGCCGAGGCCGATGATGGCCTCGCCGCGGGTGACGCGCGGCAGCCATTGCTGCGCGATTTCGGGGGAGGCGTGCTGTGCGATCATGCCGCCCATCAGCGATGCCAGCAATTGAATATAGCTGGCGTTGAAGTCGCCATAGGCGATCTGTTCGATGACGATCCCGGCCGTGGCGCTGCTTTCGCCGAGGCCGCCATATCGCTCCGGCAGGTCGACGCCGATCAGGCCGAGTTCGCCCATCTCTTTCAGCATCCCGCGGTCGATGCGGTCCTGTTTGGCGCGCTTTTGGTAGTGCGGCGCGAGCTTCTGCTTGGCAAAGCGCTGTGCGGTCTCACGAAACGCCTGCTGCTGCTCGCTGAGCGCGTAATCCATGACGATTTCCCCGCGAAGGCCAACGGCTTGCATTCGGCCCGATTTTTATCCAGTCTAACAGGCGTTAGAAATTCCGCAATCGTGTGACCATAGGCCGCGTCGATGACCAGCAATTTCGGAACGTCGCACTATCCAAATCTGTTGTCGCCGCTCAGGGCCGGGCGCACGACACTGCGCAACCGAATGATCATGGGCTCGATGCATACCCGCCTCGATATGGAGGAGAACGGGTTGCACAAGATGGCCGTGTTTCTCGCCGAACGGGCCAAGGGCGAGGTTGGCCTGATCATCACCGGCGGCTACGCGCCGAACACCGCGGGCCTGATCGAGCCCGGCGGCCCGATTTTGACCGAGCACGCGCAGGCGCGGGAATTGCAGCGGATCACCGACGCGGTTCATCGGCATGACGGCAAGGTCTGCCTGCAGATCCTCCATTCCGGCCGTTATGCGCGGCAGCAGGAATGTCTCGGCCCATCCGACATCCGCTCGCGCATCAACAAGTTTCCGCCGCGCGCCATGAGCATCGCCGAGATCGAGCAGACCATATCGGACTACGTCCGCTGCGCGATGCTGGCCAAGGAGGCGGGCTTCGATGGCGTCGAGATCATGGGATCCGAAGGCTACCTGATCAACGAATTCACGGTGCTGCGCACCAACGACCGCAGCGACGAATGGGGAGGGTCGGAGGAGAATCGCCATCGGCTTCCCGTCGAACTGGTCAGGCGCACGCGCGCCGCCACGGGTCCGGAATTCCTGATCATCTATCGCATTTCCGCGGCCGATCTGGTCGAGGGCGGAGCCACCGGCGAGGAGATCGATCGGCTGGCGCGCCGGGTCGAAATGGCCGGCGCCGATATCCTCAATACCGGGATCGGCTGGCACGAGGCGCGGGTTCCGACCATCGCCTATCCGATACCGCGTGCCGCCTGGCGCTTCGCCGCCGCACGGCTCAAGCGGGTTGTCGGAATTCCCGTGGTGGCTTCCAATCGCGTCAATACGCCCGATATCGCCGAGGCGATCCTTGCTGCGGGGGACAGCGACCTGATCTCGATGGCGCGTCCGATGCTGGCGGATCCGCATTTTGCCAGGAAGGTGCGGGAAGGCAACGCCGGCAAGATCAACGTTTGTATTGCCTGCAACCAGGCCTGCCTTGATCTGATCTTTTCCGATCGCAGCGCGACTTGCCTTGTCAATCCGCGTGCTTGCCGCGAAACCGAGTTCGACGACGGGCCGGCGGCCAGGGCCCGCAAGGTTGCGGTGGTTGGCGCCGGTGCGGCAGGGCTCGCGGCCGCGGCGGAAGCGAGCCGTCGGGGACACAAGGTCACGCTGTTCGAGGCCGCCGATCGCATCGGCGGCCAGATCAATCTCGCCCGTGCCGTTCCCGGCAAGGCCGAATTCGACGAGATGCTGCGGTATTACAGCGGCCAGATTTCCGACGGCGGCGTCGAGTTGCGCCTCAATGCATCGCCCGGCGCCGACGATCTTCGGAAGGAGGCGTTCGAGGCGGTGGTGGTTGCCTCGGGCGTAGATCCGCGCACGCCTGATATTGTGGGCATCGATCATCCGAAGGTCGTGTCATATGCCGATTTGCTCGCAGGCAAACGAAACGCCGGGCGCCGGGTGGCCATTATTGGTGCCGGCGGCATCGGGTTCGACGTCGCGGAATATCTTTGTCATTCGCAACCCGGCGAAGCCCCGAAGGCGCGGGGGATGGATGTGGCCGAATTCCACGCCGAATGGAACGTCGACGCCAGCCTTGCCGAGTCCGGCGGACTGAAGGGGGACCCACTGGCGCCGCGGCAAAGTCCGCGCGAGATCACCATGCTGCAACGCAAGGCGACGCGACCGGGCGCCAATCTCGGGGTGTCGACCGGCTGGATCCTGCGCAGCAGCCTCGCCAAACGCAACGTCAGGATCATGGCCGGGGTCGTCTACGAGCGGATCGACGATCGGGGATTGCATGTCCTGATCGAGGGCGTGCCGCAGGTGATCGAGGCCGACACCATCGTGATCTGTGCCGGGCAACAGTCCAACCGCGGTTTATTCGACGAACTGAAATCGGCCGGTATCGAAGCCCACATCATCGGTGGGGCCAAGGAAGCCGCCGAACTCGACGCCATGCGTGCTGTCGACGAGGGGGTACGGATCGGGCAGGCGCTATAGAAGGTCAATGGCCTCACTTGATCCTGGGGACGGCGGGTTCGCGCTTGGAGAACTTGACCGCATCGATCATCTGGCGGGCATCGTGGGCCAGATGCAGCGTCTCGCCGCCGTCGATGTACCATTCCTCGCCGGTGACGAACTTTCCGAGCGACGAGCTGAGAAAAATGATGGCGGCCGAAATATCCCCGACGTCGCCCATATGACCCATCACATTGCGGTTTAATTTCAGCCATTGCTCGGGATCGATCGGATAATGATCCATGCCTTCGGTCTTGATGGTGCCGGGCGCGACGCAATTGAGGCGGATGCCGAATTCGGCCCACTCGAATGCCAGTGTTTTCATCATCGCCAGAACGCCGCCGCGGGCCGCCGCCGTATGGACGAAGCCGCTCAGACCGGAACGGATACAGGCCGTGACGAAGACGATCGATCCGCCATGCGCCAGCATGAAATGATCGGCGACGGCCTTGGTCATCTGCCAGGAGCCGATCAGGTTGTTGCGAATGACGGTCTCAAAGCCCTTGTTGTTCAGTTCGCGCGCCGGCGTCACGAACTGACCGCCGGCGTTGTTGACGAGGATGTTGAGCCGGCCGAATTCATCCTTGATCCGCAGCATGGCGCCGTCGATCTGGTCCGGCTGGCGAATGTCGGTAGAGATCGCCATGGATTTGCGGCCGAGTTCGCGGATGATCCTGGCGCAGTCCTCGATCGGTTCGGCGCGGCGGCCGAGCACCACGACATCGGCGCCGCAGCGCGCCATTTCGATCGCCGTCGCGCGGCCCATGCCTGTTCCACCTCCCGTTACCAGAGCGACCTGACCGTCCAGGAGGTCCGACGCGAAACGCATGTTGGGCATTGGCTGCATGATGGTCCCGATGGTTGAATAGGGTTGCACTGGCGAGGATCGGCAGTATTCTAACAGATGTTAGAAATTCCCGGAAGAGAGATCAATGTCCGAGCGTGAACCTGTCCGCTATGCGTTAGACGATGGTGTCGTGACCGTCACGATCGACCGGCCGGAGCGCAAGAACGCGCTGTCGGTGGAGGCGATGAATGCCTTGACCGACACATGGGAGCGCGTCGAGAGGGAATCGCAGGCGAGGGTGGTGATCCTGACTTCGACCGATTGCGGGGTTTTTTCTGCCGGGCTCGATCTCAAGCAGGCGTCGGAGATCAGGGCGCGCGATGGCGTCGATATCCTGTCGTTGATGCGCGACCCGATGCAGACCGCGATGCGCAGGGTCTCGAAGCCGATCGTCGCCGCGATGACGGGATCGCTGATGGCGGGCGGCATGTTGTTGGCGATCCAGTCCGATTTGAGAGTTGGCCTTCGTGGAACCCGTGCCGGGATCACCGAGATCAAGGTGGGGCGTGGATCGCCGTGGGCGGTGCCGATGCTCTGGATGCTGCCGCAGCCTTTGCTGATGGAGCTGGTCCTCACCGGCGAGACAGTGCCGATCGAACAACTCGCCGGCTACGGTTTCCTGAATTATCTGGAAGATACACCCGATGCGGTTCGCGCGCGGGCGCTGCAACTGGCCCGCAAAATCGTTGAGGGGGCGCCGCTGTCGGTCAAGGCGGCCAAGGCGAGCGTGCTGGCGGCGATGGACCTGGGTTGTGCCGATGGACTGGTCGAGGCCAACCGGCTGCATGTCGAAACCTATGCTAGTCTCGACGCCATCGAAGGCCCCAAGGCGTTTGCCGAACGGCGCAAACCGGTCTGGCAAGGCAAATAGAACAGCCCGAGAGGCGAACCCACATGAGCACGCAAGTTTCCAGCAACCCCGCGGCTTCGGCCTATCTGGGAGAAGAGCACGAGTTGCTGCGGACCCAGATCCGGCGTTTTGTCGATGAAGAGATCAAGCCGCATGCGTTGGCCTGGGAACAGGACGGCATGGTCCCGCGCCAGGTGCTGCAGCGCATGGGAGAACTCGGCTTTCTCGGCATCCGCTATCCCACCGAGTACGGCGGTTCGGATTTGAATACGCTGGCCACGGTGGTGCTGGCGGAGGAACTCGGCCGATCGACGTTTTCCGGCGTGGCCATCACGGTGCTGGTTCATACCGACATGGCATCGGTGCACCTGTTCAACGGCGGTTCGCCGATTTTGAAGGACCGTTTCATGCCGGATGTCGTCGCCGGCAGGAAGATCGTCGCGGTCGGCGTTACCGAGCCGGGCGCGGGTTCGGATGTGAAGGGCATCCGCACGACTGCGCGCCGGGATGGGGACAGCTATGTCCTCAACGGCGCCAAGATGTTCATCACCAATGGCGTCCATGCCAATCTTTACTGCGTTGCAGCCGTTACCAACCCGGAAGCGCGGCCGTCGCAACGGCTGTCGATGCTGCTGGTCGAGAAGGGAACGCCGGGCTTTCGGGTCAGTCGGGCGCTGGACAAGCACGGCTGGCGCTCTTCCGATACCGCCGAGCTGTTGTTTGAGGATTGCCGCGTGCCGGCCGAGAACCTGCTCGGTGAGGAAGGGCAGGGCTTCTACGCCATCATGCGCAATTTCCAGAACGAGCGCATCGTGATCGGCGCGATGGCGATGGGAGAGGCCCAGGCCGCGATCGAGATCACGCTGGACTGGGTGACGCAGCGGCAGGCCTTCGGTGCACCGCTATGGTCGAAACAGGCGATTCGCCAGCGATTGTCGATGCTGGCGGCCAAGGTCGAGGCGGGCCGGCAACTGGTCTATCATTCGGCCTGGCTGGTCACCCAGGGCATCGATGCGACCAAGGAAGTGTCGATGGTCAAGGCCTATTGCGGCGAACTGGTCAATGAAGTGATGTACGACTGCCTGCAGTTTCACGGCGGCATGGGCTACATGCGCGAGAGCGCGATCGAGCGGATGGTGCGCGATGCCCGCGTGCAATCGATCGGCGGCGGTACGACCGAGATCATGCTGGAGGAGGTCGCCAAACGAATGCGCTGAAAGGGGCTTGTGCGGAGGGATCAGGCTTTCTTGACCCCGTCGAAGATCAGCAGCTCGGTGCGCCGGGCCAGCTTCAGGACCGCGTCCTTGCTGTCGAGGCTGAACCATTCGATCGTCCAGTTCAGCGCGCCCAGCACGAAGATCCGCAGCGGAACGATCTCGATATCGGCGCGGATTTCCCCGGCCCGGCGGGCGTCGAGAAAGAGGTGGTCCCAGTATTTCGCGTAAGCCTTGCGCAGCGGGCGATGCGGCTTCTTGAGCGTTTCGGGCAACTGGCCGTAGATGCGGATATTGGCGGACGTGAAATCGCTGGCTTCCAGCAACGCCACCAGATGCGCCTCGATCGCCAGTCCGATGCGGCGGCGGTGCGAGACCGCGCCCGCGTCCTTCAGGGCTTTCTTGACCGCCTCGAAGACGCTCAGCAGCCCGAGATGAAGGACCTCGTCGAGGATTTGTTCCTTAGAATCGAAATAATAATAGATACTGCCCGCCTTGATTTCGGCCATCGCCGCGATCTGGCGCAGGGTGGTGGCGGCGTAGCCCTGGCGGCGAAACAGCCTGGCCGCAGCCACCAGAATCGTATCGCGCGACTTCTCGGATTTCGAAACCGGGTCGACGGAGGCGGCCACCTTCGCTGGCGCGGCAGCCTTGCGCTTTGACACCTTTGCCGGACGAGGATTGGCGCTGCGCTTTGGCTTGGAGACACGCCTATTGGGTTTGGAAACCAACAAAGCCGGACGTGTCGGATTCATGTTCAATGCGCCTTCTGCGCGCGATTATTGGCGCAGCCAAAAGACTTCGTCAACCGCCGCTCGAATGATAGCGGCGGATGCGATCCCAAAGCCAATGTTGAGGCTCCATGTTGACGCCGCCTCGATGAGCAGAAACAATCGACCGGCAATCGCGTTCAAGCACAAAAACAACAAGGCAAGAAGGGAGGTCGGTATGCGTGGACTCAATGGGCGACGGGCGATTTTGACCGGTGGGGCCAGTGGGATCGGGCGGGCGACCACGCTCCGGTTGGCGGATGAGGGCTGTGTCGTCGGCGTGTTCGACCAGAATCTCGCCGGTGCAGAGGAGACGGCGCAGCTCTGCGCCGGCAAGCCCGGCCGCGTGCTGGCCTTTCAGGTCGACGTCACCGATCGCGATGCGGTCGCTGCTGCAACAGACAAGTTCGAAGCGGCCGCCGGCCCAGTGGAACTGCTTGCCAATGTTGCCGGCTGGGATATCCCGATCGCCTTTCTCGATACGGATCGCGCCTTCTGGGACAAGGTGATCGGGATCAACCTCTACGGTCCGCTCAACCTGCACCACGTCGTGGTCAAGCGCATGGTCGAACGCAGCTTTGGACGCGTGGTGAACGTGGCATCCGATGCGGGCCGGGTCGGCTCTTCCGGAGAGGCGGTTTATTCGGCGTGCAAGGGCGGCCTGATCTCGTTCACGAAAACCGTGGCGCGCGAGTTGGCGCGAAAGAACATCATCTTGAATGTGGTATGCCCCGGCCCAACGGATACGCCGCTGTTCGAGGCCTTCACGAAGAGTTCGCCTTCGGGCGGCAAGATCGCCGAAGGCCTCGCCCGGGCCATTCCGTTACGGCGTCTTGGGCAACCGGAGGACTATCCGGGCATGATCGCCTTCCTGCTCAGTGACGATGCCGCGTATATCACGGGTCAAACGATCAGCGTGTCGGGTGGCCTGACCATGCACGGCTGATGCAGGGGATTGCCGACCGATGCGGCCATGATTCGTCTGTCAGGATTTTTTGGCTTTGACAGCGATCGTGGCCGCCGCGGTGCGATTCTCGACGCCGAGCTTGGAATAGATTTGCTCGAGGTGTTTGTCGACGGTACGCGGACTCAAGCCCAGGATTTGCGCGATATCCCGGTTGGTCTTTCCTTTCGACAGCCAGGACAGCACTTCCCCCTCGCGCGTCGTCAGGCCGAGTTCGCTGGAGAACTCCGCCGGCGTATCGGCGCCGGAATCTTTGGCGAGCCGGAGCAAAAACTCGTTCGGCCCAAGCTTGCCCATGTATTGCAGCTTGAGCAGCTCATTGCCCGGAAACGCCGCCATCACCGACGCTTTCGATCCGGCCTTGCCTTTCTGCACCTGCTCCAGCCATTGCGGCATCGGGTCCGGCAGCGCGAAATCGTCGTCGCCGTCGGCGCTAAGCGTATCCGCCAATAATTTCTGTGCCTGCGGCGTCGCCCACATGATCTTGCCGACGCTGTTGACCGCAAGCAGATAACGGCCGGAGACGTCGAGCGCGGCGCGGGCGCTCTGGGTCAATCGCGCGTTGGCGAGGTGCACGCGGATCCGCGCCAGCATCTCCTCGATCGCGATCGGCTTTGTGACATAGTCGACGCCGCCGGCCTCCAGCCCGCGGACGATGTGTTCGGTTTCGGCAAGGCCGGTCATGAAGATGATCGGTACGTTGACGAGGCCGGCATCGCGCTTCAGCCGCTTGCAGGTCTCAAACCCGTCGATGCCGGGCATCACGGCATCGAGCAATACGATATCGGGCGTGATCTGGTCGACGATCCGCATCGCCGCGGCCCCGTCGAGCGCGACCATGACGGTCATGCCCGCGCCGTCGAGCGCGTCGGTGAGCAGGCGCAGCGTCTCCGGGGAATCGTCGACGACGAGGGCGACGTCGCGTTTTTTCTGTTCAATGATCATAGCTGTGCAACGTCTTCAGGGTCGCCATGTATTGATCGAGATCGAAGCGGTCGATCAGCGAATGCATTTGCGTGACGAAATCGGCGTGCTCAGGATGGTCGCTGCCGATCTCGTCGAGCTTGACCTGGATGGCGCGGATGTAGCCCAATTGTCCGAGACCGATGAGCTCCTCGACATGCTTCACCGACGGGCGCGAACCGGTCTCGGGCTTCCAGCTTGGAACGGCAATCTGGTCGATCTCATATTCCCATTCGAGCTTGAGCAATTGGCGGATGGTCTCCAGCAGGCGAGGAATATCGATCGGCTTCATCAGATAGCCGTCGTGGAACGGCTGGGCCAGGGGCGCGCCATGCGCCTCCAGCGCGCTCGCCGACACCATCAGGATGCGCGCCTGGTGGTGGCCGGTCTTGCGCAGGGTTTCCGCGACCGTCCATCCGTCCATGCCGGCCATCGATATATCCAAGAGAAACAGATCGGGCCGGCAATGCTGGGCCAGTTCCAGACAGCCGGAGCCATCGGGCGCGCTGAGCAGGATGAAGCCGAGCGGCGTCAGCACCTCGCGCAAGAGATCGCGATGGGTCGGATCGTCGTCGGTGATCAGGATCGTCTTGCGCGGGCCGTGATAGCCGAAGATCGGCGCCCCCACCGGTGCGATCCGGGTCGGGTTGGTGACCTCGGACAGCAGGATCTTCATCCGAAAATTGCTGCCGGTCCCGACCGTGCTGGTCACCTTGATGTCGCCGCCCATCACGCCGGCGAGCAGGCGGCTGATGGTCAGGCCGAGACCGGTGCCGGTTTGCGGTTGCGAAACGCCAAGCGCACCGCGTTCGAACGGTGCGAAGATGCGCTCCAGGTCGTCGGCCTGAATGCCGGGACCAGTGTCGATCACTTCGAATTCCGCGACCGGGCTGCGGTAGTGCACGACAAAATGGACGCTGCCGGCCTGTGTGAACTTGATGGCGTTCGACAACAGATTGATCAGGATCTGGCGCAGGCGTTTTTCGTCGGCGAATACGACGACGGGCAGCACCGCCGGGCGCTTGAACACGAAATCGATGCCCTTGGCGGCGGCCTGCAGGCGGAACATGCCGACCAGTTGATCGAGGAAATCGCTCAGGCGCACCTCGTCGCGCGATAGATAGAGGCGGCCGGCCTCGATCTTGGAGATATCCAGAATGCCGTCGATCAGGCCGGACAGATGATCGGCGCTGCGGCGGACGACGCGTACTTGATCGCGCGGTTTTGTCTGCAGGCTGGAATCCTGTTCCAGCAACTGGGCGTAGCCGCTGATGGCGTTCAGGGGCGAGCGCAGTTCATGGCTCAAGCCCACGACATAGCGGCTCTTGGCAAGATTTGCGGATTCCGCGACTTCCTTGGCGCGCTGCAATTCGGCGTCGGTGCGCTTGTGCGCGTCGATCTCCTGGATCAGCAGCGCGGTCTGCCGCCGGGTTTCTTCTTCCGCCGCGCGGCGGCTTTGCTGTGCCAGCACGAACAGCCAGGCCACCACGCCGATGATGATGGTCAGCGCGAAGAATACCTTCCATAGCAGATCGGACGCCTGGAGATTGTCGACCGGAATCGCCGCGGATGTCTGCAGGTAAATCAGCGCGAGCGTCAGCCCGACCAGCCCTGCGGACACCACGAATACGCCGAGATAATGCCCGAACTGGGAATTGATCCGGGCAAAGATCGGCGCCGGCAGGATCTTGCCGAGCGTACCGGAAACCTGCGCCTGAATCCGCGCATGCGGTTTGCAGAGGTCATGGCAGCGTGCATCCAGCGAGCAGCACAGCGAGCAGATCGGGCCGGCATAGGCCGGGCAGGAGGCCATATCCTCCGGCTCGAACGAATGCTCGCAGATGCAGCACTGGATCGCTTCGAGATTCTGCCAGCTCCGTTTCGGCTTGCGCGCGATGTAATATTTGCCGTCGGTCGCCCACGCGATCAGCGGTGCGGTGACAAAGGCGACCGCGAGCGCGACGAAGGCGGATAGCGCCTTCGGCGTCGGCCCGAACAGGCCATAGAATGCGCTGATCGAGACGATGGTCGCGATCGTCATCGCGCCGACGCCGACCGGATTGATGTCATAGAGATGCGCGCGCTTGAACTCGATATGCTGCGGCCTCAGGCCGAGCGGCTTGTTGACGACCAGATCGGCCACCAGCGCGCCGACCCAGGCGATCGCGACGTTGGAATAAAGCGCCAGGATCTGTTCCAGCGCCTTGTAGACGCCGATCTCCATCAGCAGCAGCGCGACCAGTACGTTGAACACCAGCCAGACCACGCGCCCGGGATGGCTGTGGGTCAGGCGCGAGAAGAAGTTCGACCAGGCGATCGAGCCGGCATAGGCGTTGGTGACGTTGATCTTGAGCTGCGAGAGAATGACGAAGGTGCCGGTCAGGGCCAGCACCAGGTCGGGCTGCGACAGCACGTAGCGGAACGCCTCGAGGTACATATGCGCGGGTTCGGCGGCATGCTCGGTGGAAACGCCGTGGCTGATCGCGAAGTAGGCGAGGAACGAGCCCAGCAGCAATTTGAGCGCGCCGAAGATGATCCAGCCGGGGCCGGCGCTCAGCAGTGCGATCCACCATGACATGCGGGAGGTGCGGCGGTCACGCGGCAGGAAGCGCAGGAAGTCGACCTGTTCTCCGATCTGCGCCACCAGCGAAAACACCACCGAGGCTGCGGTGCCGAACAGCAGCAGATCGAGATGGCCGCCGGCATCGCCATGTTCGCCGGCAAATTTGCGCCATTCCGTAAACGACTGCGGGTTGGCGTAGGCGATCGCGACAAAGGGGAGGATGTGCAGGATGATCCAGATCGGCTGGGTCCACAACTGGAAGCGGCTGATCAAAGTGATGCCGTAGGTCACCAGCGGGATGATGGCGACGGCGCTGATGAGATAGCCGATCGGGCGCGGGATGCCGAAGCACATCTCCAGCGCCTGGGCGAGGATGACCGCCTCGAGCGCGAAGAAGATGAAGGTGAAGGAGGCGTAGATCAGCGACGTGACGGTCGAGCCGATATAGCCGAAGCCCGCGCCGCGCGTCAGCAGGTCGATATCGATGCCGCATTTGGCGGCTTGATAGGCGATCGGCAATCCGCAGCAGAAAATGATGACGCTGACGACCAGAATGGCCACGGTCGCGTTGGTGTAGCCGTAGTTGAGGGTAATGGTGCCGCCGATTGCCTCCAGCGCCAGGAACGAGATCGCGCCCAGTGCGGTGTTGGCGACGCGGGCGGCGGACCATCGCCGCGCGCTCTTGGCGGTGAAGCGCAGCGCATAGTCTTCCAGCGTCTGGTTGGCAACCCATTGATTATACTGGCGCCTGACGCGGTCGATCCGCTGCCGCCCTGCCACTTGATTGCTCCTCACTGCAAACGACCGAGCCCCCGAGGCCCATCAATTGTTTGCAAATTGCGTACCGCAAACCCCGTACCGAAACCTACGTCGCTATTTTGCGGTGCAGTATACGCAATCCCACGTATCTGTGCAGTGCACAAAACTGAGCATCCTTGCCGCACCAATAAGCGCGTTCTCGAACAAATGGGGTGCTCATGTCAGACGAAATCAAACGGGGCCTGCAGTCTCCGCTTCGACGCAAACTGCTGATGGGAATGGCGGCATTGCCGGCCATTTCGATGCTTTCCCGCCCGTCTTTCGGCGCCGGTCCCGCAACTTCCGCGGTCAATACCACCGGTCTCGCGGTTACCGATACTGAAGTGACCTGCGGCATCCTGCATTCGGCCACCGGCACGATGGCGATTTCGGAAACCGGTTCGATCCAGGCCGAGAAGCTCGCGATCGAGCAGATCAACGCCATGGGCGGCATCCTCGGCCGCAAGATCAAGTTCATCCAGGAGGACGGCGCCAGCGACTGGCCGACCTTCGCCGAGAAGGCGAAAAAGCTTCTGGTCAACGACAAGGTCGCGGCCATCATGGGCTGCTGGACCTCGGCCTCCCGCAAGGCGGTGTTGCCGGTCATGGAGCAGTACAACGGCATGCTCTACTACCCGACCTTCTATGAAGGCCTCGAACAGTCCAAGAACGTCATCTATACCGGCCAGGAGGCCACCCAGCAGATCCTCGCCGGCCTGAACTGGATCGCCAAGGAGAAGGGCGCAAAATCCTTCTTCTTCATCGGTTCGGACTACATCTGGCCGCGCACCTCGAACAAGATCGCGCGCAAGCACGTCGAGAACGTGCTCAAGGGCAAGGTCGTCGGCGAGGAATATTACGCGCTCGGCAGCACGCAGTTCAACTCGGTCATCAACAAGATCAAATTGACGAAGCCCGACGTGATCTTCACCGACGTCGTCGGCGGCTCGAACGTCGCGTTTTACAAGCAGCTCAAGGCGGCCGGTATCGACCTGTCGAAGCAGGCGCTGCTCACGATCTCGGTGACCGAAGACGAAATCGACGGCATCGGCGGCGAGAACATCGCGGGCGCCTATGCCTGCATGAAATACTTCCAGTCGCTCGACAATCCGAACAACAAGGCGTTCGTGCCCGCCTTCAAGAAGCAGTGGGGCGAAAAGACCGTGATCGGCGACGTGACGCAGGCCGCCTATCTCGGCCCGTGGCTGTGGAAATTGACGGTCGAGAAGGCCGGCAGCTTCGACATCGACAAGGTCGCCGCGGCCTCTCCCGGGATCGAATTCAAGGGCGCGCCGGAAGGCTATGTGCGCATCCATGAAAACCATCACCTCTGGTCCAAGACCCGCGTCGGCCGCGCCAAGCTCGATGGCCAGTTCGAACTGATCTACGAGACCGCCGATCTGGTCGAGCCGGATCCGTTCCCCAAGGGTTACCAGTAAGCGCGCGAATTTTCTGCGCTTTCCCTCAAGAAAAAACCGCTCCCTGGCGTGGACCGTCAATCCGCGCTCACCACCCCGCGTCGCGAGCGTGCTTGCGACGCGGGACTTCCCCAAAGCGACGATATAAGGCGGAGAAACATCGATGTTCGGCGACTACTCGCTTGGCGATCTCGGCTCCATCTTCGTAATGCAGGGTTTTGCGGGCCTGATCCTGTTCTCCGTCTACGTGCTGATGGCGCTGGGCCTTGCGATCATCTTCGGCCAGATGGGCGTCATCAACATGGCGCATGGCGAGTTCATGATCCTCGGCGCCTACGTCACCTGGATGACATCGAACCTGTTCCAGACCTACCTGCCTGGTCTGTTCGCCGGCTACTTCTTTCTTGCGATGATCCTGGCGTTCCTCGCCTCCGGAGCGCTTGGAATGCTGGTCGAGTGGGGGCTGATAAGACATCTCTACAAGCGTCCGCTGGATACGCTGCTCGCCACCTGGGGTTTGAGTCTCATTCTGCAACAAGCCTATCGGTCGATTTTCGGCGCCCGTGAAGTCGGTGTCGAACTGCCGCCATGGATGCTGGGCTCGCTCAAGGTCACCGACAGCATCGAAGTTCCGATCAACGGCGTCTTCGTGATGTGCCTGACGGTGCTGATCACCATCGTGGTGGCCTACGTCATGTACAAATCGCGCTGGGGCCGCCAGGTCCGCGCGGTGGTGCAGAACCGCATCATGGCCGGCGCCGTCGGCATCAACACCGAGAAGGTCGATCGTTACACCTTCGGCCTCGGCTGCGGCATCGCCGGCATCGCCGGTAGCGCCTTCACCATGATCGGCTCGACCGGTCCGACCTCCGGCCAACTCTACATCGTCGACACCTTCTTGGTCGTGGTGTTCGGCGGCGCAGCCAGCCTGCTTGGCACCATCGCCTCCGCCTTCTCGATTTCGCAGACGCAGTCGACGCTGGAGTTCTTCATGTCGGGCTCCATGGCCAAGGTGCTCACGCTGCTCGCGGTGGTCGGAATTCTGATGCTGCGCCCGCAGGGTCTGTTCGCCCTCAAGGTTCGCAAATGAGCAAGAGGGGCTGATTCAATGACTAACGCGCGCTTCGCCACCCGATCCGAGCTTATCGGCATCCTGGTGCTCGCTGTATTCCTGGTGGTGATCCTGCCGCTCTGCCTCGATGTATTCCGGCTCAATCTCGTCGCGAAATATCTCACCTATGCCTTCGTCGCGCTCGGGCTGGTGATCTGCTGGGGCTATGGCGGCATTTTGAGCCTCGGGCAGGGCGTGTTCTTCGGCCTCGGCGGCTATTGCATGGCGATGTTCCTCAAGCTGGAGGCTTCCAGTGTCGAGAACACCAAGATCCAGTCGACGCCGGGCATTCCGGATTTCATGGACTGGAACCAGATCACCGCATTGCCAATGTTCTGGAAGCCGTTTCACAGCCTCACCCTGACCATCATCGCGGTGATCCTGGTGCCCGGCATTTTCGCCCTGATCATCGGCGCCGCGATGTTCAAGCGCCGCGTCGGCGGCACTTATTTCGCGATCATCACCCAGGCCGTCGCCGCGATTCTGACCATCCTGATCGTCGGCCAGCAGGGCTATACCGGCGGCATCAACGGGATGACGGATTTGCGCACGCTGAAGGGCTGGGACATCAGGCCCGACCACGCCAAGATCGTGCTGTATTTCTTCGAGGTCGCGTGCCTGTTCGGCTGCATCTTCATCGCCCAGTTCATCCGCCACTCCAAGCTCGGGCGCATCCTGGTCGCGATGCGTGACAAGGAGGACCGTGTCCGCTTCTCCGGCTACAGCGTCGCCAATTTCAAGATCTTTGCGTTCTGTGTCGCCGCGGTGTTCGCCGCGATCGGCGGCGCCATGTTCGCGCTCAATGTCGGCTTCATGTCGCCGTCCTTTGTTGGTATCGTGCCGTCGATCGAGATGGTGATCTATACCGCGGTGGGCGGCCGGCTCTCGATCCTGGGCGCGGTGTACGGCACCTTGCTGGTCAACTTCGCCAAAACCAGCCTGTCGGAATCCTTTCCGGAGTTGTGGCTGTTCGGGCTTGGCGGATTGTTCATCGCCGTCGTCCTCGCTTTCCCCAATGGCCTCGCCGGCATCTGGCAGGATCACGTCCAGCCGCGGATCGACCGGTTGCTCAGCTCACGCAAGCCGAAACCCGCCGCAGGCTGGACCGACAATTCGGTCGCCGACGGCGCCCCGGCGGAATGAGGAGGTCAACATGCTCGTCGGACACCAGCCCAAGGAATTCCTGCTCGCGGTCGAGGGGCTGACCGTTTCCTTTGACGGCTTCAAGGCGGTCAACGATCTCTCCTTCTATGTCGAGGAGAACGAGATCCGCGTGATCATCGGCCCCAACGGCGCCGGCAAGACCACGGTGCTCGATCTGATCTGCGGCAAGACCAAGGCCACGTCGGGCTCGATCCAGTTTCGCGGCAAGGAGCTGACGAAACTGAAGGAGAACCAGATCGTGCAGGCCGGGGTAGGGCGCAAGTTCCAGACGCCGTCGATCTACGACGACCTTACCGTGTTCGAGAATCTGGAAATCTCCTTTCCACGCGGCCGCACCGTGTTCGGTTCGTTGACGTTTACGCGTGATGCCGTCGTGCGCGACCGCGTCCATGAAGTCGCCGAGATGATCTTCCTGAAAGACCGGCTCAACATGAGCGCGGAACTGCTCAGCCATGGCCAGAAGCAATGGCTCGAGATCGGCATGCTGCTGATCCAGGATCCGGACTTGCTGATGCTCGACGAGCCGGTCGCCGGCATGAGCGTCAGCGAGCGCGTCAAGACCGCCGAGCTGCTGAACCGCATCATCAAGGATCGCTCGGTGCTGGTGATCGAACACGACATGAAGTTCGTCGAGGACATCGCGCACAAGGTCACGGTGCTGCACCAGGGCCAGATCCTGTCGGAGGGCACGATGGAGAAGGTCCAGAACGACCCGAAGGTGATTGAAGTCTATCTGGGCCACTAAGGAGCGCGTCGATGCTGGCTATTTCTGATCTCCACGTCGCCTACGGCCAAAGCGAAGTATTGCACGGCCTCAACATATCGGTCGCGCCCAACGAGATCGTCGCGATCATGGGCCGTAACGGCATGGGCAAGACCACGCTGATGAAATCGCTGATGGGCATTGTGCCGGCGAAGAGCGGGTCAGTGACGATGGAAGGCGCCGAGCTCGGAAAGCTGCACAGCTATGAGCGCGTCGCCAGGGGCCTCGCTTACGTGCCGCAGGGCCGCATGATCTTCTCCACCATGACGGTGAAGGAGAACATCGAGACCGGCCTGGTCGTGTCCGGCGAGAAGGATGTTCCGGGTAGCATCTACGAGCTGTTTCCGGTGCTGCTGGAGATGAAGAACCGCCGCGGCGGCAATCTGTCCGGCGGTCAGCAGCAGCAGCTTGCGATTGCGCGTGCGCTTGCCACCAAGCCGAAAGTGCTGCTGCTGGACGAGCCGACCGAGGGTATCCAGCCCTCGATCATCAAGGACATGGCGCGCACCCTGAAACGGATTCGCGACGAGCGCGGCCTGTCGATCGTGGTCTCCGAACAGGTTTTGAGCTTTGCGCTCGATGTCGCCGACCGCGTGCTGGTCATCGAGAACGGCGAGATCGTCCGTGACGATCCGCGCGACGGCGTCGATGCCGCCCAGATCTCGAAATACCTGTCCGTCTGAATCGTAAACGCTTGTAAAAAGGGGAGCTTGCAATGCCAGATACACTGATCAAGGTTGATCTTACGAAATCGGCCTACGAAAACGACAAGATTCACAACCGCTGGCACCCCGAAATCCCGATCGTGGAGTGGGTCAGCCCGGGCGACGACTTCATCATCGAAACCGTCGACTGGACCGGCGGCTTCATCAAGAACAATGATTCCGCCGACGACGTGCGCGATATCGATCTGTCGATCGTCCACTTCCTGTCCGGCCCGATTGGCGTCAAGGGCGCCGAGCCCGGCGATTTGCTGGTGGTTGATCTGCTCGATGTCGGTCCGCTCAAGGAAAGCCTGTGGGGATTCAACGGCTTCTTCTCCAAGAAGAACGGCGGCGGCTTCCTGACCGATCACTTCCCGCTGGCCCAGAAGTCGATCTGGGACATCAAGGGCCTCTACACCTCGTCGCGCCATATTCCCGGTGTGAACTTTGCGGGGCTGATCCACCCCGGCTTGATCGGCTGTCTGCCCGATCCAAAAATGCTGGCGACCTGGAATGCGCGCGAAGCCGAGTTGATCGCGACCAACCCGACCCGCGTTCCCGGATTGGCCAACCCGCCCTTTGCGCCGACCACGCATGCCGGTCAGGCCAAGGGCGATACCAAGGCCAAGATCGCCGCCGAGGGCGCCCGCACCGTGCCGCCGCGCGAACATGGCGGCAATTGCGATATCAAGGATTTGTCGCGCGGCTCGAAAATCTACTTTCCGGTCTATGTGCCCGGCGGCGGGCTCTCGATGGGCGACCTGCATTTCAGCCAGGGCGACGGCGAGATCACCTTCTGCGGCGCGATCGAGATGGCCGGCTGGCTGCACATCAAGGTCGATGTCATCAAGGACGGCGTCGCCAAATACGGCATCAAGAACCCCGTGTTCAAGCCGTCACCGATCACGCCGAACTACAAGGATTATCTGATCTTCGAAGGCATCTCGGTCGACGAGGCCGGCAAGCAGCATTACCTCGACGTGCACATCGCTTATCGCCAGGCCTGCCTGAACGCGATCGAGTATCTGAAGAAGTTCGGTTACTCCGGCGCGCAGGCCTATTCGATCCTGGGCACGGCGCCGTGTCAGGGCCACATCTCCGGCGTGGTCGACGTACCGAACGCCTGCGCCACGCTGTGGCTGCCGACGGAGATTTTTGACTTCGATATCATGCCGTCGTCGGCGGGACCGATCAAACACATCAAGGGCGACATCCAGATGCCGCTGTCACCGGACAAGTAATCGCTGCGCGACGCGATGCAGGACGGCGGTGTATTGGCCGTCCTGCATCCGCCGCGCACCGCAACCAGTCAGCGCAAGGATAGTGCAATGCCGGTCTATGAATATCTCTGCAACGAGTGCGGCCCGTTCACCGACATGCGGCCGATGGCGGAATGCGATGCGCCGCAGGACTGCCCGGACTGCGAAACGGAATCGCCTCGGGTGATCCTGACTGCGCCGGCGTTCTTCTGCATGCCGTCCGACAAGCGCAAGGCCCACGCCACCAACGAGCGCAGCACCAACGCGCCAAAGACCCTCGATCAATACAAGGCCTCGCACGGCCCCGGCTGCGGCTGCTGTTCGAGCAAGAAGCCCGCGCGGCTGATGACCAAAACCAGGGGCGGGGCCAAGAGTTTCCCGACCGCGCGGCCGTGGATGATCAGCCACTGAGGCTCCGACGGCAGAATTGAACCAGAACAGGAGAGGCGGACCCCATGCTTCACGGCGACATTTCCTCGAGCAACGACACGGTCGGCGTAGCCGTCGTCAATTACAAAATGCCGCGCCTGCACACCAGGGCCGAGGTGCTCGACAACGCCCGCAAGATCGCCGACATGGTGGTCGGCATGAAGCTGGGCTTGCCGGGCATGGATCTCGTGATCTTCCCGGAATATTCCACCCACGGCATCATGTACGACTCCAAGGAAATGTACGAAACCGCTTCGCAGGTGCCGGGCGAGGAAACCGCGATCTTTGCTGACGCCTGCCGCAAGGCGAAAGTGTGGGGCGTGTTCTCGCTCACCGGCGAGCGTCACGAGGAGCATCCGCACAAGGCCCCCTACAACACCCTGATCCTGATGAACGACAAGGGCGAGATCGTGCAGAAGTACCGCAAGATCATGCCGTGGGTGCCGATCGAGGGCTGGTATCCCGGCAACTGCACGTATGTCTCGGACGGCCCGAAGGGGATGAAGGTCAGCCTCATCATCTGCGACGACGGCAATTTCCCGGAGATCTGGCGCGACTGCGCCATGAAGGGCGCCGAGCTGATCGTGCGCTGCCAGGGCTACATGTACCCGGCCAAGGAACAGCAGGTGCTGATTTCCAAGGCGATGGCCTGGGCCAACAATGTCTATGTCGCGGTCGCCAACGCCGCGGGCTTTGACGGCGTCTATTCCTATTTCGGCCACTCCGCGATCATCGGCTTCGACGGCCGCACCCTGGGCGAGACCGGCGAGGAGGAATACGGCATCCAGTATGCGGCGCTATCGAAGAACCTGATCCGCGATGCCCGTCGCACCAACCAGTCGCAGAACCATCTCTACAAGCTGGTGCATCGCGGCTACACCGGCATGATCAATTCCGGCGAAAGTGCCAAGGGCCTCGCCGCCTGCCCCTACGACTTCTATTCGAAGTGGATCGCCGATCCCGAGGGGACGCGGGAAATGGTCGAGGCGATGACCCGCTCCACCGCGGGAACCGACGAATGTCCGATCGACGGCATTCCAAACGAAAAGTCTGCGACGAATTACTAGAGCGTTTTCGAGCGAAATGGCTTCCGGTTCGCGTCAACAAAACGCGTCAAATCAAGAATCCAGAGCCCGGTTCCGATTCCATCGGAACGGAAAGGGGTCTAGTCCAGCGCGCAGAACGACAACTGGGGAAACGCGAGCCGGTTTCTGAGCGAAAGCCTGCGCCGGGTGGCATCACCCTCTACGCGCCGCATCATTGCGGTACATCGCGCGGCACGGGCGTGTGAGCGCCGTTTTGCCTTAGCGGGGCATCTCAGTTCCTCCCTGACGCCACACGCGCCAGTGTGTCGGATGAATCAACACGGGCTGGTCGGCCCAGACATTGAACCACACGGCCTCGCGCTTTCGGCAGGGAAATGCCCAGGGGCGCACGCCCCCCTTGTCGGTCACGCCGAGCTGGAGATCGCAATCCTCCGGTGCGATGGATATGGGGAGCCACGGATGGGGCGAAGGACGAGTCTCGGACATGGGACCGGGATGTAAGACCGGTGGCTAAAGGCGTATTGATCTCGGTCAATTTTCGTCCAGCGCCACCACGAAGAATGAGCCCCGCGCATGTCCGGCAACGGTCACCGCAATGGCCTAACGGCTGCCGCTCACGAACAGCCATACCGCCACAACGAGAAGGATGACGGCAAAGGCATTGCCGGCCATTTCACGGCGTTGGGGAGTGGCAAGGAAGGACTGAAACGTGCCCGCCAGCAGCACGACCAGCCCATGCACGAGAGTGGCGATGGCGACATAGATGGAAACCAGGATCGCCAGCTCGTGCAACGACGGCGAGGGACCGTTGATGAATTCCGGCACGACGGCAATATAGAACAGCGCGGCCTTTGGGTTGAGCAGGTTGGTGATGAAGCCACGGCGGAATTGTACGAAGAGGGATTGACTGCCTGACGCGGTTTGAACCGGTCGGCGGGCATCTTTCCAGCTGTCATAGGCTAGCCAGCAAAGGTAAATCGCGCCAGCCCAGCGCAGGGTTTCGTAGGCCACATGATTGTCAAGGATCAGTGATCCCGCACCAAGCCCGGCTGCAACGCCAAGCAGCGCCAGTCCCAGCCCGATGCCAAGGACGGCGGAGAACCCGGCGAGGCGACCGCGGCTTGCGCCGAGTACGGCGAGATAAGCTATATTGGGTCCCGGCGTCATTTCGATGATGAGGGAGGTCAGGACGAATGCGATGAGAGGTGATTGAAATGTCGCGGCATAGCCGGCCGCAAGTTCCAGGAAACGGTCCATGTCATGGCGTGCCCGTCAGGAGGCGCGGCTCCAGGTGTGCTTGCACGGAGCGGAAGATCGCTTCGACGTGTGTTCGAACTCATGATGGCCGCTCACATGCACCACCTCGATGCAATCGGCGCCGAGACGTTGATTGTCGACCAGCCGTTCAGCCAGCACCATCGCCTGCGAGGGGCCGTCCGATTGGACATCGACCTGGCGCTGCAGACACTTGAAGCTGTGGCCGTCCGAGTTCAGCAGGTCCTTGTAAAAGGAGACGCGATAGTTGTTCATTGTCGACTCCGTCCGTGCGCGTTGGTCTGCCTCAGACGTCCATGTCTGCCAGACGTTGGCGGTTGCGCAGTACGATCTGGCGGGCACTGGAAAACACCAGGATGCCCTGATCGTTGAGTTGCGAAAGCGCGCGCGATACTGTTTCCAGGGTAAGGCCAAGATAATCCCCGATATCGCGGCGGCACATCGGCAGCGCCATCATGCCGGCCTTGGCGAGCCGGCGGTCCATTTCCAGCAGGAACGTGGCGACCTTTTCCATCGCGGTCTTGCGGCCAAGCAACAGCATGTGATCTTCCGCGTGCCGCAGATCGCTTGCGGTCATGGTCCAGAGATTGTGCGCAACCCTGACATTGGACCCCGCAGCGGCTTCCAGGCTGCGGCGCTTTACCAGACGCACCGTGGTATCGGTGATTGCTTCGGCCGTCAGACGATGGGCGGTGCCGGGATCGAGGCCGAACACGTCGCCGGCCAGATGGAACGCGCCGATCTGGCGCCGTCCGTCGCTCAGGAGTTTGTAGGTGCGAACTGCGCCGCGGATCACCTGATAAACGTACTCGGAAGGCTCGCCCTCGCCGTAGATTTCCTCATCCTTGCGGTAGCAGAATTCGGTCGCGATGACACCCGAGCAGCTGGCGATGATGCTAAACTGGTCGGCTGACGGAGGAACCGCGGCGCGCGGCGTGTTGAGAGCCTGGGCGGCCGGTGCGGTGATCGTCTGGGTGTGCATGTCGCCATCTCCTCGATGCGGGATGGCCTTCTGTACCGAGGATATTTGTTCCCCGATATTTCGGTTGATATCCTAAGGAGGTCTACTTACGGGGTTTTACGGAGACGGTTTCGCCAGATGTTTGGGGCTAACCGGCGATGGCCTCGGGATTGATGGCGTTCCGCACGCATTCCACCAGATTATCCTCCAGATTGGGCTTCAGAAGGACTTTGCGCACCCCGGCGGAGCTCGCTTTCGTCGTGATGCTTTCGTCCGGATAACCCGTAATCATGACGATCGGTGTGCTGACGTCGAGGCCGCGCAGCCGGTGCGCAAGCTCCAACCCGTCGATTCCCGCCATCTTGTAGTCCACGACGAGGCAGTCCGCGTCTTGCCGCTTCGACGACCCCAGCAAGGCGGACCCGCTGCGGAAGGTGCGGACCTCGAAACCCTCCGTCTCCAGGAGAAACCGTAGCGATTTCAGCACGTCGTGGTCGTCATCGACGACGTAGATCAGCGACTTCCTGGCCGATGGGCCGATGTCGGAACGGCCGGATGGTGGGTGACGGGCGTCAATCATGGGCGAAGGATAGCCAGTTCGAGCATCCCCATATTGACCTGGCTCAATCCTCGATCATGCCGGCCCGGATCGCAAACCTGACCAATTCCGAAAGATTGCCCGCCTGCATTTTGGTCATGACGTTGGCCCGGTAGACCTCCACCGTGCGCGGACTGATATCGTATTCCTTGGCGATTACCTTGTTCGACTGGCCACTCACCAGTCCCTGCATCACCTGGCGCTCGCGCTGGGTGAGGGAGGCGACCCGGGCGGCCATGTCGGCCGTGAGCGCGTCGCTCTTTGCGCCACCTTCATTCTGCGAGAGGGCGGTCTCGATCATGCCGATCAGCCGGTCATCCTCGAACGGCTTTTCGAGAAAGTCGAGCGCGCCAAGCTTCATGGCTTCGACGGCGAGGGGAACGTCTCCATGGCCGGTCATGACGATGACCGGAAGCTTTCGGATGCCGGAGGATTGATTCAGTCGGCGCAGCAACTCCATGCCGTCCATGCCCGGCATCCTGATATCCGTAACGACGCAACCAGCTTCCAGGCTCGAAAGCTCGTTCAGAAAAACCTGCGCCGAGTCAAACAGGCGCACGCTGAAGCCGGCCGAGCCGAGCAGAAAATCCAGCGAGTCGCGCATCGCCGGATCGTCATCGATGACATAGACCTTACCGCTCTGCGACATCGCTCATATCCTTTGCAGAGGCTGCGGGAAGGGTGAAGCGGAAGGTCGCGCCACCGTTTGCATTTGTCTCGGCCCACATCCGGCCGCCGTGGGTTTCGATGATCGTCCGGCTGATCGAGAGGCCGACCCCCATGCCGGTGTCCTTGGTCGTGAAGAATGGCCGAAACAAGTTCTCACGGGTATCGGCGCCAAATCCATGGCCGGTATCCGACACCGCGATTTCAATCATATCATCGGCGGCCCTGCTGTTGGAGGCGATCAGTTCGCGGTGCGTCGAACCGGACATCGCTTCCAGCGCATTGCGGAAGAGATTGACCAGCACCTGCTGGATCTGGACCCTGTCGGCAAGAATCAGGTCGGCCGCGGGATCGAGGGTGAAGCGCAGGATGACGCCTTGCTCACGGGCGCCGGTGAGCCCGAGCGCGCCGGCCTCTTCGATCAGTTTCGAGAGACTTTCGACGCGTTTCTCCGATGCGTCGCGCGCGACGAAGTTGCGCAATCGCCGGATGATGTCACCGGCGCGAATCGCCTGCTCCGCGGCGCGATCCAGCGCGGCCCCGATCTTCGGCGCATTGACGTCGGTGCTGCCAGCCAGCAGACGGCGCGATCCCTTCATGTAATTGCTGATCGCCGAAAGCGGCTGATTGAGTTCGTGCGCGAGGGCGGATGCCATCTCTCCCATCGCGCTGAGACGCGACACGTGCACGAGTTCGGACTGCAATTCCTGCAATCTCGCCTGGGTCTGTTGCTGCTCGGTGAGGTCGCGCACAAAACCGGTGAAGAAGGGTCGTCCACTCGACTGCATTTCACCGATGGTGAGGTACATCGGGAACGTGGTGCCGTCCTTGCGCATCCCGGTCACGATGCGGCCGATGCCGATGATGCGGCGTTCGCCGGTCTTCAGATAGCGGGCGAGATACCCGTCATGGCGACTGCGATCCGGCTCCGGCATCAGCTCGCTGATATTCTTTCCGATCGCTTCGGGTTCGGTGTAGCCGAATTGCCGCTCGGCGGCGCTTGAGAAAAACTGCATGATGCCATGTTCGTCGATGACGATCATCGCATCCGGGATGGTGTCCAGGATCGAGCGAAAATGCCGCTCGCGTGTCCTCAACTCCTCCTCGAGCCGCTTCTCGCGGTCGATATCAATCATGATTCCGCTCAGCCGGGCAGGGGCACCATCGGAACCGGCGACAATGGCACCGAGCGCGCGCACCCAATGGCCTCCTTCCGAATGCCCGCGCACCCGGTACTGGATGTCGAAATTACACCCGGTATCGATCGACTGCTGGACGGCCTTTGCGGTGCGATCGCGATCCTGCAGGTCCAGCAGGGAAAGGAAAGCATCATAATCAATGGGCGCATCCGGTGGGACGCCAAAGAGCTTTCGCGTGGTGTTGGACCAGGTCAGTTTTTGGATCGAAAACTCAAAATCCCAGGTGCCGACGCCAGATCCCTCGACCCCGCTGCGCACGTTCTGGTCAAGCGGATCCTGACTGCGAAATGGTCGGTCGACGTCAATCATGCTCCGGCTGCGAGCCTTTCCATGCGTGCCGGACGGCTGTCCGATCGTTGGGAACGCGGCGGAATATCACTAGCGCGTATATCATTGAGCGAAAAGAGAATATCGATGAATTTCCGTTGCGTCTGGCGATCGCGAATTCCGGATTTCGCCGCATGGCGAAAAAGCTCCCCGTCTTGATCTAGGTCAGGTCCGGCCCGAAATCGCCCCCTAAGGTGCAGCTCTGCGGGCAGGTCGCCCATACGGCATTTCGACCCAAGGGGCGGAGCAGGACATGAACTACAAAACCGTCATGGTCAGTCTGGCGCTGGACCGGCCCAATGATGCCTGTCTTGCGGTGGCGGGCGATCTTGCGGAGCGCTTTGAGGCGCGGGTGATCGGCATCGCCGCGTCGGATTTGAAGCCGCCCTTGTATTTTGCCGACGGCGCTCATGCGCAGAAACTGCTCGATGAGGAGGAGGCCGCCATTCGAAGGCGATTGTCCGAACTCGAGGCGGAATTCCGCACTTCGATAGAGAGGCGCGCCAAAGCCGTGGAGTGGCGTTCGGCCCAGTCGTTGCCGGTGCCGTACGTCCTCCAGCAGGCGAGAGCCGCGGACGTCCTCGTGGTGGGTGCGCGCAGCGAGGCTATTGTCGACCCCTGCGCGGCCGCCGATCCCAGCGATCTCGTGATGCAGGCGGGCCGCCCGATCATCGTGGTGCCGCCGACCGTGCAATGGCTCGATTTCAGGAGCGTGCTGGTGGCCTGGAAAGACGTGAAGGAAGCCCGCAGGGCGGTATTCGATGCGCTGCCGATCCTTGCTCGGGCAAGGGACGTCACAATCGCAGAAATTCCCGAGCCGGGCGTGCGGCGTGCGGATGCGCTGTCGCATGTCAAGGACGTGGCTTCGTGGCTGCACGGCCACGGTATCTTGGCCAGCACCGTCGTTCCGGAATCGGACGCCGCGGCGGCCGGGCAGGTCGATCGGATTGCCGGTGACGTCGGCGCCGGCGCGGTGATTGCCGGGGCTTACGGCCATTCCCGGTTCCGCGAATGGATACTCAGTGGCGTTACCCGTCATCTGGTGACCGAGTCCCGTCGCTGTGCCTTTCTGTCCCGCTAGCGAGTTATCCATGACAGGGAAGCGCCGTGCATAAATTTCTCGAGGCCACCGCCGGACAGTACATGACGCGGGCGGTGCAGACCGTGACGCGCGACACCACCATGCGCGAGCTCGAGAGGATGTTCGACGACGCCGGCTTCAACGCATTTCCGGTCCGCGAGAACGACGACGTCGTCGGCATCGTGACCAAGTTTGACTTTCTGAAGTGCTTCGCCTTCACCCCCAGCCGCATAGTGCCGGGCTATGATGAGCTGTTGTCGCGGACGGCAGCTGACGTGATGACGCCGGAGTTCATCTACGTCGATCCCGCGACCAGGCTGACGCGCGTGTTGCAGTTGATGGTGGACCATCGGATGAAGAGCATTCCCGTGCTGGATGCCGGGCAGCGGCTGGCGGGAATTATCGCGCGCGAGGATGTGATGCGGGCGCTGCAGCGCTGCACGGACGGCAGGGCATCGCCTACCGGCTGAGACCGGGGAAACAAATGACCGGAATCATCACTTTCCAGGCATTGGCCTTCGACCTCGTCGACGGCGTTCTCGCAGAAGGCCCGTTGGTTGATTGCGAAGGCCCGGCGCTTGCGATCCAGACGGCGCAAGGGCAGTGGAAGATTTTCGGTCACGCTGGCGCGGTTGCGTTCAGCCGCGTCAGCTCGCTCGACAAGGAGAAATCAGCTCACAAACATGTACTCCGCCGGTTCGGGCAGGTGCCCGACGAGTATCTGAGGGAATCAGCCGGCTCACGGAGCTCGGACGGCGAAACGCCGGCCTAACTCGCCTTCGCCAGGTCCTCATCCTCCGGTGCGATGAAGTACACCCCGGACATCGGATCGACCCAGCACAAATGGTCGTGAACCTTCTTCACCCCGGCGACATTCTCCGCGCCGACGATGGCGGCTTGCCGCGATCGTTCGTCGGTAATGATACCACCCAGGTTGACGACGCCGTCGCGGACGACGACGCTGAGACCCTGGGGACACCAGTCGTTCTTGCCGAGCGTATCGATGATGCGGTTGCGGATGTGATCGTCATCGGCGGTGGGATCGGGGATGTAGCGGGCTAGGCTTGCGACCGCCTGCAGCAGGTTGGCGCGCGACACGATACCGACGAGCTTCTCGCCACGCATTACCGGTAATCGCTTGAGCTTGTTTTTCTCCATCAGCGTCACGATCGTCTCGAGCGGGGTATCTTCGGTGATGGTCAGGGGGTCATGCGTCATGATCTCGGCGATCTTGCAGCCGTGCTCGTGAACGAAATCGGTTGCCGCTTGACCCGGGCCGAGGATGAGCCGCAGGAAGCGGCTGCGCTTGCGCTGGGTGCCGATTTCACTGCGGCGGATGAAATCGCCTTCCGAGACGATGCCAACCAGTTTGCCGGCCGCATCCACCACCGGAAGGCCGCTGATATGTCGCCGCAGCATCAGGTTGGCGGCTTCAAGGATGGTGGCATCCGGCAGGACGGTAACGACCGGCTTGGTCATGATTTGATGAGCGCGCATAGCAGCCTCCGCGAGATGAAATTGCGATCATCCTAATTCATTCGGTGACGGTTCAGTTTGATGCAGCTCAATGAGCAGGGTTGGCCAGAAGCCGTAGCATGCGGGGTAAACCCAGCCTTGAATCCTAGCCTTGGAGGCCGTCATGCCTGAACTTTCCGAACCGGTCGATCGCGCGACGCAATGGGCCGATGCGAACAGGAAGGCGCTGCATTTCATGCTTGGGGCCCAGCGGATGATGCTGGAGGAGGCGGCATTTACGGCCTGCACGATGCTCGATCGGGCGCGCTCTGAATCCCATTTGTTCGGCGAATTTGCTGCGAAGTTCGCCGAGGCGCATTCGGTGCGCGATCTGAACGCGATGGCCCGGGAATGCGGCAAGCATCAACTCGAATTCGTTCGCCGCGAATGCGACCGCATGCTCCGGCACGGCGAGCGGTTGATCGATGCCACCTCGGCCCTGATGAGCAATCGCTCGTAGCGACCCATGGCAATTGCGGCCGGCGCGACCGACGCTCCAATCCCGGGGGAAGCGAGCGCCGTTGTCCCGGATTGTTCGAATTACTGGCGGACTTCTCGGGTCGAGATGTCAAGCGCCTGATATAGCGGGCAGCTCCGGAAGAAAGCCGTCACGAGCAACACCAGGCCGAGCAACCCGACCCAATGCCAGCCTTGAATGGAAAAGCCGTCCTGGAGCGCATAGGCGACCAGAGCCAGTCCGACCACAATCCGCACATATTGATCAATCATTCCCACATTTACCGGCATGGCGCGTCTCCCTTGGGTGAAGGAACACCGCGAAGGATCGCACGAGATGCCGGCGAGGGCCTTGATCTGCCTCAACCCTGACTTTGCGGTCGGAAGTAAGCAACGCGGACCAGAATTGTCATCGGACTGCGACCGTGTCGGGTTACAATGCCGCATCAGGCCTCATTGCACGGCAACCGTGCGCGGGGTCATAAAGGGCCGGCACTGGCCGGATATCGAGATCGATGTCGACCTATCGGCTGAAAAATCTGCTGGCACCCCATTCGGTCGCGCTGGTCGGCGCCAGCCCGCGCCAGGGCTCGGTCGGCCGGGCCATTCTCAACAATATCGGCAAAGCAAAATTCGCGGGCGAATTCGGGCTGGTGAATCCGTGCCATTCCGAGATCGACGGCGTCGCCACGGTCGGCAGCCTTTCCGGATTGTCCTTCGTGCCGGAACTCGTCGTCTTGACGGCGCCGGCGAAATCGATCGCCGGCCTGATCGATGAGGCAGGCCGCCGCGGCACGGTCGGCGCGGTCATTGTCAGCGCCGGCCTTGGGCATGGTCCGGGCTCGCTGGCGGAAGAGGCCGAACGCGCGGCGAAGCAATACGGGATGCGGCTGATCGGTCCCAATTGCCTGGGCATCATGATGCCCGGCGTAAACCTCAACGCCAGCTTTTCCGCGCATATGCCGGACAAGGGAAATTTGGCGCTGATCTCGCAATCCGGCGCCATCGCCGCGGGTATGGTGGACTGGGCGGCGCAGCGCGCCGTCGGTTTTTCGGGAATCGTGTCGATCGGCGACCAGCTCGACGTCGATATCGCCGATCTCCTCGACTATTTCGCTATGGACGAAAAAACGCAGGCCATCCTGCTTTATATCGAAGCGATCAAGGACGCACGGAAGTTCATGTCGGCGGCGCGCGCCGCCGCACGAATTAAACCGGTCGTCGTCGTTAAGTCCGGCCGCATGGCGCAAGGCGCCAGGGCCGCCGCGACCCATACCGGTGCGCTGGCAGGCTCGGACGCCGTTTACGACGCCGCGTTCCTGAGGGCCGGCATGCTGCGAGTCTCGGACCTGCGCGAGCTGTTCGACTGCGCGGAGACGCTGGGCCGGCTCAAATCGCCGCCGGGCAAGCGGCTGGCGATCCTGACCAATGGCGGCGGCATCGGTGTGCTCGCGATCGACCGGCTGGTCGAACTGGGTGGCATTCCCGCCGCTGTCGCGCCTGATGTCCGCGAGAAGCTGGATGCGGTGTTGCCGCCGACATGGTCGCGGTCAAACCCCGTCGATATCATCGGCGACGCCGACTCCGCGCGCTACGCGGCGGCACTCGAAGTGCTGCTGGCCGATCCCGGCAATGACGCTATTCTGGTCATGAACGTCCAGACCGCGATCGCACGCGCCGACGAAATCGCGGCTACGGTGACTGACGTGGTCCGGAAATACCGCGATCAACAGCGCATGTCGCCCAAGCCGGTTCTCGCGGCCTGGATCGGCGCGGATCAGGAGATCAGCGACATCCTGAGCGGCGCCGGGATTCCGAACTATCCGACCGAAGACGATGCCGTGCGCGGCTTCATGCATCTGGTGCGGCACCGCGAGGTGGTGGAGGCGCTGGCGCAGGTTCCGCCGGCGATGCCCGGTGGGTTTACGCCCGCTGTCGAGGCGGCGCGCCGAATCGTTGCCGATGCGCTGAACGACGGCCGGCAGTGGCTCGATCCGATCGAAATCAAGCGGTTGCTCGACGCCTATGACATCGCGATGGTGCCGACCTATGCCGCCGTCGATGCAGAGCAGGCGGTGGCTCATGCCTCGACAGTTTTCGCGCAGGGCTCGACCGTCGTGCTCAAGATCATGTCGCGCGATATCGTGCACAAATCCGATGTCGGCGGCGTCGTGCTCAATCTCACCAGCGCCGAGGCGGTCCGATCAGCGACCTCGGACATTCTGGCGCGGGCGAGAGCCATGCGGCCCGAGGCACGGATATCCGGCGTGATGGTGCAGGCGATGGTGCTGCGGCCGAAGGCGCGCGAGCTCATCCTCGGCCTCGCCGACGATCCGACCTTTGGCACCGTCGTGGTGTTCGGCTGCGGCGGTACCGCGGTGGAAATCATCAACGACAGGGCGCTGGCGCTTCCACCGCTGGATCTGCAACTGGCGCGCAGCCTCATTGAGCGCACCCGGGTCTCGCGGCTGCTGCGGGCCTATCGGGATGTGCCGGCGGTGAAGGAAGATGCGGTTGCGATGGTGCTGGTCAAGCTGGCGCAGATGGCGGCCGACATTCCCGAGATCCGCGGACTGGACATCAATCCGCTGCTGGCCGACCAGGCGGGCGTGCTCGCGGTCGATGCGCGCGTCGCGGTCGGTCGGGTGGAACGGAAGTTCCGCGGTTCGGGGCCGGCCAACTTTGCCGTGCGGCCCTATCCGTCGCAATGGCAGCGTCACATCGAGGTGAAGGATGGCTGGCGGGTTTTCTTGCGCCCGATCCGCCCCGAGGATGAGCCGCTGATTCACGAATTCCTGCGCCATGTCACCAGCCACGATCTGCGGCTGCGGTTCTTCGCACTGATGAAGGAGTTTTCGCACGAGTTCATCGCGCGTCTGACGCAACTCGACTATGCCCGCGCGATGGCCTTTGTCGCTTTCGACGAGGCTACCAACGAACTGCTGGGCGTGGTCCGGATTCACTCCGATTCGGTCTACGAGAGTGGCGAATACGCGATCCTGCTGCGATCCGACCTCAAGGGCAGAGGCCTCGGCTGGGCGTTGATGCAGATGCTCATCGAATATGCGAGGTCCGAAGGCCTCAAGTCGATCTGGGGTGATGTCCTGGCCGAAAACACCGTCATGCTCGCCATGTGCCGCAGCCTCGGCTTCCAGGTGAAGCCGGATCCGGCAGAACACGATATCTGCAACGTCAGACTTGCGCTCTAGCCTCGGTGTCCGATGCCTATCCGGAACGGTTTGGTCGCCAGACCGCGACCCCGGATATCACCACCAGCGCCATCCCGCCAAGGCCGATCAATTCGATCGATCTCAGGACGAAGGCGAGTTGGAGATACCATTGTGGCTGCTGCTCGATGTCTGCAACCGGTACGGCATCTGGCACTAAGGTCCGGCCAGCCAGCCAGGCTGCGCCGGCAGTGGCGGCCGATAGCAGGAAGAGCTTCAGATAGGTACGCATCGATCGTCTCCGTTTAGGCTTGGCTGGCGACCGTGAGCCTGGGATCAGCCACGATCAGTTCGCACTAAGGATGCGACACGGCCGTCACGCCGCAGGTATGCATTTTGCCGCGCTCGTTGATCGAGACATATTCGCCGACGACGAAGCGTTCGTCCGCAAGATTTGCCCGAACTGGCGGGGCAGGCGAGCGTTCAGCATGGGCGCGCTTGGGTTTCGACGTGTAGGTTTGCTCCCGGGATTGTGAGATCAGGCAATCGGGGCGCGCGGTGGTTTAGGTAAAAACGGCTTCCTCGTGGATCGGCTCACGGCTTTCACCAATGACCCGGATCGATAGCCGGGGTCTGATATCGGGTTCCAGGCATCGCAGGTCAGCAGCCAGATATTTTGCGTACACGACGGCTTCCGAGGCCAACTCGAAGTCACGCCCAACCTGATCGCGGATTGGAAGTCTGTCGCTTATGTCGAAATAGAAACGCATGAGCCGCTCCTTTTACCTCGGGCCCAATTGTACGCGGCGCGGCGGCCCGGCAATTGATTTGCGTCAAGGGAAGCGCTGACCATCGCCTGCCGTGAAGCAATTCAAATTGTCCGTCGTCACAGCACGATTGCTTGAAGAACGCGAGAAGATTCGGTCAGGTCGCACCACCAGCGGCTATCGCAGCATTTGGCGATGCCTTCGGCGCGCGTTGCGAAGAAACATGATGCCTGGACGGTGGAGGCGGCTATTCCAGGGTCCTCAGATACGACAGCAGGTCGTGTATCTGGTCGGGATCGAGCTGGAATTCGGGCATGGTCGGATGGCCGGTCTGGATGCCTTCGGCGAGCGACTCAGCCAGGGTTTCGATCGGATAGCGATTGTGCAGTATCCGGAATGGCGGTGCGATCTTGAGCGGACTTTGGCTCACCCGGTCGATGGCGTGACATCGCGCGCAATTATTGAGCGCGAAGGTCTTGCCGCGTTGCTGATCGGGCGAGGCCGCCGCAGCAGGCGTCACCACCACGAATGTCAACGCGAGAGAGCCTAATGTTCGTCCAATCATCGCAGCTCGAACTCCGGCCAATTTCCAGACACCGGACGCATCATGGAGGTTTATTCTCGGACCAACTTGATCTGGATCAACCGGCTTTCCATGGAGCCGCTAAAATGGAGCGTGTCTCAACGGGTCCTTGAGCAGCCGGCCCTCGACCGGGAGATGCAGTGGCCGTCCACCGGTCGATCGGGCAGAGACCATGATCCGAACCATCTCGCCAAATTCATTTCGCGCCAGTTTTGGTCGCTGTACGGCCTGTGCCGTCCGATCGCTCAGCATCTGCGGCGCGCTCGACGAGGCCGATCTTGCCGAATTCGAACGGATCGCCCGCCACGTTCAGCTGGCTCCCAATGAAGCGCTCTTCACCGCAGGACAGGTCGCGAGTTCCGTCCACAATCTTACTGCGGGTGTGGCGCGTCTGTACAAACTGCTGCCCGACGGGCGGCGGCAGGTGATCGGCTTTGCGTTGCCGGGAGACTTCCTCGGTACCTTGCCGTCCGACCGCTACTGCTTCTCGGCGGACGCCATCGACGCCGTTTCGGTGTGCCGTTTCCCTGCGGAGGCCTTCATGCATTTCATCGAGAAGCGGCCACACTTCCTGCTCCGGATCAATGAGTTCGCAGCGCGCGAACTGATGCTGGCGCAGGAGCAAATGCTGTTGCTGGGGCGACGCACGGCGGAAGAGAAGGTGGCGGCGTTCCTGGTCGGATGGCGCGCACGCCTGGCACACATCGGTGACGAACGGCAAACGGTGGTTTTGCCGATGAGCCGGCAGGATATTGCTGACTATCTCGGGCTGACGATCGAGACGGTGAGCCGTACACTGACGCGCTTCGAGCGCGAGAAGATGCTTGTTATCGTCAGCGGCGGCGTTCGCCTGCTCGACTGGACGCGGGCCGAGGCCATGGCCGCGGCGTGAAGGCATTTTGCCTGGCACCGGCTGTTCGGTTGATTCAAGTCAAAGATGATCTGCTCAGAACGGGCATTATTCCTTCATCACAAAAGGAGGTTACTCATGCCCGTCGATTCGATGCTCGTTGCCGCAAGCGTAGTCCTGATGTTCGCCGTCTTTGCCGTCGTCCTGGCCTGGGGCGATGCGCAGACCCGCACGAAGCAATTGGCCCCACAGGACAACGCGAAGCGCCGGCCGTTCTGATCCGAGGCCGTTCCTCGTTCAAAGTCGTCTGCCGAACTCAGAAAGTGGCGCCGTGAGCGATATCGTACGCCGTTACGCCCGATTGCAGGTGCCGCGATACACGTCCTATCCGACGGCCGCGGAGTTCACGCCTGCGGTAGCAAGCGCCGACCAGCGACGGTGGCTGCGGGATCTGGATACGACCGAGGCCGTTTCGGTCTATTTGCACGTGCCGTATTGCCGCGAACTCTGTTTCTATTGTGGCTGCAACACCAGGAAGGCGGTGCGGGACGACGTCATCGCGGCCTATCGCGGAGCGCTCGGATCCGAGATTGCGTTGACCTGCGACGCACTCCCGGGACCGGTTCGTATCGCCCGGCTGCACTGGGGTGGGGGAACACCCAGTATCCTGGGCGCGGAGGGACTTGCATCTGCAATGGCCGTCCTGCGCCGACATTTCGTCTTTGAGACCGGTTTCGAACACGCCATCGAGCTTGATCCGAGATATGTGACGTCGTTGCTGGCTGCGAGTCTGAACGAGCTTGGTGTCAACCGCGTCAGCCTGGGCGTGCAGGACGTCAATCCGCTGGTTCAGGCGGCGATCGGTCGGTGGCAGCCGATGCGGGATGTCGAAGCGGCGGTGTTGCGGTTGCGGGCGGCCGGTATCGGCAATCTGAATTTCGACCTGATCTACGGCCTGCCGCTGCAAACCATCGCCTCGTTGCGCAAGACCTGCGAGACCGTTGCGATGCTCTCGCCCGATCGCATCGCCTGTTACGGTTACGCCCATATGCCGCGCCTCAAGGCCAATCAGCGGCTTATCGATGAGAAGACGCTTCCTGGCGTGGAGGAGCGTATCGACCAGGCCGATGCCATTGCCGAGGAATTCCAGCGCCAAGGCTATCTCAGGATCGGTATCGATCATTTTGCAAGACCGGAGGATGCGCTGGCGCGGGCGGCGACGTCGGGACGGCTACATCGCAATTTCCAGGGCTATACCGACGATGGCAGGGAAACCCTGATCGGCTTCGGCGCGTCTTCGATTTCGCGGTTCAGGGATGGCTACGTTCAAAACGTCTCCGACGTTCCAAGCTATGTGCGTACTATTGCGGATGGCCGCCTGGCGGCGGCGCGCGGATGCCGACACGATGCCGCCGAGAAACAGCGCGCCCGCACCATCGAAAGCTTGATGTGCGCGCTTCAAGCCGACCTCGACGTCACCGCGCCGGACATGGAGTTTGTTGAAGAGCTGGAGTTGCTGCGGCCCTTGGTCAACGACGGCTTGGCGCGCATCGAGGGCCGGGTTGTGACCGCCACCGATGCCGGCCGGCAGGTGGTGCGGGTGATTGCGGCGGCATTCGATCCCCATACGCGCGACAATCCGGCTCGATTCAGCAAGGCCGTTTAGTTGGGATTGATTGACGTCAAGGCGGACGTCGCAGCACCGGACTTAATGGCCGTTCATCTTGTGAGGTGTGGACGTGCCTGTGTGTTCCGATGATATGGAAAGCCTGCGATGTAGCAGTCTGATGCGGTGGCTGATATCCGTCGTCACCGGATGCGCCCGCAGGGCCAAGCTGCGCGGCGTGACGCGGTCGGAGTTCGAGCAGATCGCGCAGGATCTCAGCCTCTCGCCCCCGGAGCTTTACGGGCTTTTGACCGGTCAGCGGCTCTCCGCCGAAGCGCTGGAACAATGCCTGGCGACGGAATTCGAAGCATCTCCACGGCTGGCGAAGCGGCTGCGTGCGATGGAACGGCAACAGCGTGCGGCCAGAATACGGGCGTCCGTTCCGATCGGTCCCTCCTGCTGCTGAGTGACGGATAGATTTCCCTGCGCTCGCGCAAAATTCGCCCGAGTTTGACCTCGATCAATTCGATGATGCTCCAGGTGTGATCATTCGGTGCTGACCTTTGCAGAAGAGAAGCCCGCGCATGAATCAGTCTCAAACCGCAAAATCGATGACACACGGCGAGGCCGGTCTGGCAGTATTCTTTGCCGCGTCCGCGTTTCTCTGCCTCTTCGCCGCGGGCAAGGCACTGGACACCGCGTTTGCCTTTCACGCGTCGCTGGCATGTGCCGCCAGCCTGTGGGCGGTCTTTGCGATCGTGAACCGGTATTACGATCGCCCCGCGACGCTGCCGCCCCGGGAGATCAATGGCCGGCCCAACTACAATATCGGTCCGGTCAAGTTTTCGGCCGTGATGGCGATGTTCTGGGGCATCGCCGGTTTTGCGGTCGGGCTGCTGATCGCCTCGCAGCTCGCTTGGCCCGCGCTCAATTTCGATCTGCCCTGGACCAGCTTTGGCCGCCTGCGTCCGCTGCATACGTCGGCCGTGATCTTCGCGTTCGGCGGCAACGTCCTGATCGCAACCTCGTTCTACGTCGTGCAGAAGACCTGCCGTACGCGCCTCGCGGGTGATCTGGCGCCGTGGTTCGTCGTCATCGGCTACAACTTCTTCATCCTGATCGCCGGCACCGGATATCTGCTCGGCGTCACCCAATCCAAGGAATATGCCGAACCGGAATGGTATGCGGACCTGTGGCTGACGATCGTCTGGGTGACCTATCTGCTGGTCTTCCTGATGACCATCATCAAGCGCAAGGAACCGCACATCTTCGTCGCGAACTGGTTCTATCTCGCCTTCATCGTCACCATCGCCGTGCTGCATCTCGGAAATAACCCCGCGCTGCCAGTATCGGTATGGGGTTCGAAATCCTACATCGCCTGGGGCGGCGTGCAGGATGCCATGTTCCAGTGGTGGTACGGCCACAACGCGGTCGGCTTCTTCCTGACCGCCGGCTTCCTTGCCATTATGTACTATTTCATTCCGAAGCGCGCCGAGCGGCCGGTCTATTCCTACCGGCTGTCGATCATCCACTTCTGGGCGATCATCTTTCTCTACATCTGGGCCGGGCCGCACCATCTGCACTACACGGCCCTGCCGGATTGGGCGCAGACGCTCGGTATGACGTTCTCGATCATGCTCTGGATGCCGTCCTGGGGCGGCATGATCAACGGCCTCATGACGCTGTCGGGAGCCTGGGACAAGCTTCGCACGGACCCCGTGCTCCGAATGCTCGTCGTATCGGTGGCATTCTACGGCATGGCGACCTTCGAAGGCCCGCTGATGTCGATCAAGGTGGTGAATTCCCTCAGCCACTACACCGACTGGACGATCGGTCACGTTCATTCCGGCGCGCTCGGCTGGGTCGGTTTCGTCTCGTTCGGCGCGCTGTATTGCCTGATCCCCTGGTTGTGGGATCGCAAGGGCCTTTACAGCCTGAAACTCGTCAACTGGCACTTCTGGATCGCGACGATCGGTATCGTGCTCTACATCTCTTCGATGTGGGTCTCGGGGATCCTGCAGGGCCTGATGTGGCGCGCCTATACGTCGCTCGGCTTCCTCGAATATTCCTTCATCGAGTCCGTCGAGGCGATGCATCCTTTCTACGCGATCCGAGCCGCGGGCGGGGCATTGTTCCTGATCGGCGCATTGATCATGGCCTATAATCTCTGGATGACGGTGCGCGTCGGCGAAGCGGAAGCGCAATCGCCCGTCGCTCTTCAGCCGGCGGAATGAGGAGCGACTAGATGTCTTTCTGGAGCAGGCACCAGATTTTCGAGAAGAATTCCATCGTCCTGATCGGCGGAATCCTCGCAGTCATTGCGATCGGCGGCCTCGTCGAGATCACGCCGCTGTTCTATCTCAAGAGCACCATCGAAGCCGTCGACGGCGTCAGGCCGTACACGCCGCTGGAGCTGACGGGCCGCAACGTCTACGTCCGCGAGGGTTGCTATCTCTGCCACTCGCAGATGGTTCGTCCGCTGCGCGATGAGGTTGAACGCTACGGTCACTATTCGCTCGCAGCCGAGAGCATGTACGATCATCCGTTTCAGTGGGGGTCGAAGCGTACCGGTCCGGATCTGGCGCGTGTCGGCGCCAAATATTCCGATGAATGGCATGTCACGCATCTGGTCAATCCGCGCGCGATCGTACCGCAGTCGGTGATGCCCGGTTATGCGTTCCTCGCCGAGACCGAAGTCGATGTCGCGGGCATCGCAGATCATCTGCGGGCCAGCCGCACAGTCGGAGTACCCTATTCGGACGACCAGATTGCCAACGCCGTGGCTGATCTCAAGGCGCAGGCTGACCCGGATAGCGCCGGAGCCGACGCTTTCGCCAAGCGCTATCCCAAGGCGGTCGCCAGAAACTTCGACGGCAGGCCGGGTACGCCGACTGAGATGGACGCATTGGTCGCGTACCTGCAGATGCTGGGCACGTTGGTCGATTTCAAGCTCTACAACGAAAAAGCCAATCTTCGCTGAGCCAACCCTTGCCGAGAAAGCAGAACGATGAAAGCCATTCTAACGGTCCAGAATATCACATCGGATTTCGTCACCAGCTTCTGGACGCCGCTCTTTGTCGCAATCTTCGTTGCGATCGTGACCTACGCGCTCTGGCCGCGCAACAAGGCGGCGTTCGACGAGGCGGCAAGAATGCCGTTGCGGGAGGAGTGACGGGATCATGACCGAACACAGCGATTTCGACAAAGTCTCCGGCAAGACCACCACCGGTCACGAGTGGGACGGCATCAAGGAATTGAACACGCCGCTGCCGCGATGGTGGGTGATCACGTTCTACCTGACGATCGTGTGGGCGGTCGGCTATTGGGTCGTGTATCCGGCTTGGCCGTTGCTGTGGAGTCACACCACCGGCGTGCTGAACTACTCGTCGCGTGCGGACGTTGCTGTCGAGCTTGCCAATCTCGAAAAGATCCGCGGCGCGAAGATGGTTGCGCTCGGCGCTGCGCCGTTGGCGGAAATCGAGAAGGATCCGGCATTGCTGGCTCTGGCGCGTGCTCGTGGCAGGACGGTGTTCGGCGACAACTGCGCGCCTTGCCATGGCAGCGGAGGCGCCGGTGCCAAGGGATATCCCAACCTGAACGATGACGAATGGTTGTGGGGCGGTTCGCTCGACCAGATCATGCAGACGATCCAGTTCGGTGTGCGTTCCGGACATGCGAAGGCCCACGAGAGCGCCATGCTGGCGTTCGGCAAGGAAGGCGTCCTCAAAAGAGATCAGATCATCACCGTCGCCAATTATGTCCGTTCGTTGTCGGGCCTCCCGACCAGTCCCGGCTATGACAAGTCGGCTGGCGCAAAGATCTTCGCGGACAACTGCACCTCCTGCCATGGTGATAACGCCAAGGGCAACCAGGAACTCGGCGCGCCCGACCTGACCGACAAGATCTGGCTCTACGGCTCGGACGAGGCGACGCTGGTCGAGACGATCAGCAACGGCCGCGCCGGTGTCATGCCGGCCTGGGTCGGTCGCCTCGATCCTTCCACGATCAAGGCGCTGGCCGTTTACGTGCACTCGCTCGGCGGGGGCAAGTGACCGGCGTACGCGGGAAGTCGTGCGTTGTTTGAGGTGGATCAATCGCGGCTGCGGGAGCGGGCCTACAGTCTACCCAGGCACGAGATCAACCGCGATGAACAAGCCCGTGAACCTCACTGAACTCCGTCTGGAAGACGACGGGCCGCTTTATGTGGCCCAGAAGAAAGTCTTTCCACAGAGCGTTTCCGGAACCTTCCGCCGGATCAAATGGGGCCTGATGGCATTCTGCCTCGGCGTTTACTATTTGCTGCCGTTCGTGCGCTGGAATCGCGGACTCGGAGCACCCGACCAGGCCGTGCTGGTCGATCTGCCGAACAGCCGCTTCTATTTCTTCTTCATCGAGCTGTGGCCGCAGGAAGTCTATTATTTCACCGGGCTGCTGATCCTCGCAGCCATCACGCTGTTTCTGATGAATTCGTTGGGCGGCCGCATCTGGTGCGGATACCTCTGTCCGCAAACCGTTTGGACGGACCTGTTCTACGCGGTGGAGCGTCTGATCGAAGGCGATCGCCGCGAGCGCATGCGCAAGGATGCGGCGCGCGGCACCATGAAATTGCAACGTTTCTCCGAGATTCTCCTGAAGCATTCGATCTGGCTGATGATCGCGTGGTGGACCGGCGGCGCCTGGGTGCTCTATTTCAACGACGCGCCGACACTGGTGAAGCAGTTGGTGACGTTCCAGGCGCCGATGCTGGCCTATGTCTGGATCGCGATCCTGACGGCAACGACCTATCTGCTCGCCGGCTTCATGCGCGAACAGGTCTGCGTCTATATGTGCCCGTGGCCCCGCATTCAGGCGGCACTCACCGACGAATGGGCGCTCAACGTCACCTACAAATATGATCGCGGTGAAAAACGCACTTCGCTGAAGAAGGCGAACGAGTTGCGGGCGCTTGGCGAACCGGTCGGCGACTGCATCGACTGCTACCAATGCGTCGCCGTGTGCCCGACCGGGATAGACATCCGCAACGGCGCGCAGCTCGATTGCATCCAGTGCGGACTGTGCATCGACGCCTGCGACACTGTGATGACCAAAATCGGCCGGGAAACCCGCCTGATCGGATATGACAACGACATCAATATTCACCGCCGTCAGGCCGGTAAGCCGCCGGTCTATCGCATCGTGCGGCCGCGTACCGTCGTCTACGTGGCGATGATCGCCGGCGTTGGCGCGTTCATGTTGTATGCGCTGCTGACGCGGACGTTGCTCGACGTCAACGTGTTGCACGACCGCAATCCGGTTGCGGTAAAGCTGAGCGACGGATCGATCCGCAACGCTTATACGGTTCGCCTGTTGAACAAGCGGGGCTTCGATCGCGTCATAGCGATCGATATCGACGGCCCGGCCAACGCAACGGTCCATGTCGTCGGCGTCGATTCCGTCACCCCGGAGCGGCCAATGATCGTGCTGGGGCGCGACCGGACCACCGAGTTGCGGCTGCTGGTGACGGCGCCTGCCGCAGACAATCCAGAGAAGTCGGTACCGGTGCATTTCCGCATTACCGATATCGGGCTCGGCGAGGTTGCATCCGCCACCGATAACTTTGTGACGCCATGAGATCCGGGAGGGATGCCAGATGAGCAACTCGCAGGCACCGCGACCTTTGACCGGCCGCATGGTGTTTTTCATGCTGGTCGCGTTCTTCGGGGTCGTGGTCGGGGTCAACCTCGCCATGATGCGCTTTGCCGTCCAGACGCTGCCCGGCACCGAGGTCGACAGCGCTTATAGCGCGAGCCTGGCCTATGAAAAGCAGATCACCGCGGCCCGCGATCAGAACGCGCGCAACTGGAAGGTCGATGCGCATCTCGAGCGCAGCGGGCAGGGCGGCGCGACGCTGCAAATCGAAGCCCGCGATAGCAGCGGCCGGCCGATGTCGGGCCTGACGTTCCAGGGCCGATTCGAACGGCCCACCGACCGGCGCGCCGATCTGCCGGTGGCCCTCGCCGAGGTGGGGATCGGCGTCTATCGCGGTAGCGCGCCCGCGATCGCGCCCGGCCAATGGGACCTGGTGCTCGAAGGCGTCGCGGCAGGGCAGCGGATGTTCCTGTCGAAGAACCGTGTTCTGTTGAACTAGGAAGACAACGTCATGCAGGCGACGCGCGACTTCTCACACTATGTCAGGGACCTCGGTTCCGGGGTATCGCATATCGATCTTGCGGTCGAAGGCGTGAGTTGCGCCGGCTGCATGTCCAAGATCGAGCGCGGCCTTTCGGCGCTTCCTGACGTGACGCTGGCCCGGGTCAATCTCACCGACCGTCGCGTCGCGCTGGAGTGGAAGCAGGGTACGCTGGATCCGGCCCGTTTGATCGACCGGTTGGCGGAGCTCGGTTACAAGGCCTATCCGTTCGAGCGGGTGCAGGCCGAAGCGCTGGAAACCGAGCAGGCAGGCTTCCTTCTTCGCTGTCTTGGCGTAGCTGCCTTTGGGGCCATGAACGTGATGATGTTGTCGGTGCCTGTATGGTCCGGCAACGTCACCGACATGATCCCGGAGCAGCGCGATTTCTTTCACTGGTTGTCGGCGCTGATTGCCTTGCCGGCGGTCGCCTATTCGGGACAACCGTTCTTCCGGTCCGCTCTGCGCGCCTTGCGGGCGCGCCGCACGAATATGGATGTTCCGATCAGCATCGGGATCGTGCTGGCGCTCGGGATGTCGGTGATGGAAACGATCCATCACGCTGAGCATGCCTATTTCGATGCCGCGCTGATGCTGCTCACCTTCCTGCTGGCCGGCCGTTATCTCGATCAGAGCATGCGCCGCCGGACGCGCGCCGTCGCCGGAAACCTGGCGGCATTGAAAGCTGAAACAGCCACAAAATTCGTCGGTACCGACGAAATCTGCGAAGTGCCGATTGCCGCGGTGCAAGCGGGGGACGTCGTCTTGCTGCGGCCCGGTGAGCGTTCGGCCGTCGACGGCTCCGTGATCGAGGGACAATCCAAGATCGATCAAAGCCTGATTACTGGCGAGACCCTGCCGGTGAAGGCAGGACCGGGAACGGCTGTCTATGCGGGCGCGCTCAATCTCTCCGGCGCGTTGCGCGTGCGGGTGGCTGCGGCCTCCGAAGGCACGCTGCTGGCTGAAATCGGCCGGTTGCTCGACAACGCGGTACAGGCGCGCTCCCGATACGTGCAACTCGCGGACCGGGCGTCGCGGCTCTATGCCCCTATCGTGCATGCGGCGGCACTCCTGACCATGCTGGGTTGGGTCGTGTTCGGCGCGAGTTGGCACGACGCTATCGTTGCCGCGATTGCGGTTCTCATTATCACCTGTCCCTGTGCACTGGGATTGGCGATACCTGCGGTGCAGACCGTGGTTTCGGGCGCCCTGTTCCGCTCCGGCGTGCTGCTCAATTCGGGCGATGCGATCGAACGGCTGGCTGAAGTCGACAGGGTCGTGTTCGACAAGACGGGAACGCTGACCCTGGCCGAGCTCGATGTCGCCAATGCGGTGGACATCCCGCAAGCCGAATTCGAGCTGGCCGGCCGGGTCGCTCTTTCCAGCCATCATCCGGTCGCGGCCGCGGTCGCCCGGGCGTCGGGTGCAAGGAAGCCTTTGGCTGGGATGGAGGAAGTCGCAGGCCAGGGCGTGCGGGGCTATGTCGGCGAGCTTGAGGTCAGGCTGGGCCGGCCCTCGTTCTGCGGCGCAGATCGACTCGCGAACGAAATCCTGTGCAGGGATCCGGAAGCCTCCGTCGTCGCCTTCCGTCATGGGGAGGCCTGCCATGTCCTTGCGGTACGGCAATTGTTGCGCGCGGACGCCGCCGCCGCGCTGGCGACGCTTACGCGGGCCGGAATTGCGATCGAGATTCTCTCCGGCGATCGTGAGCCCGCGGTGAAACACACGGCCCAATTGCTCGGAATTCATGAATGGCGCGCCGGGGTCACGCCGGCTGACAAGATCGCCCGGATCGAGGATCTGAAGCGGCAGGGCTTGAAGGTCATGATGGTGGGAGATGGCATGAACGATGCGCCGGCGCTGGCGGCCGCGCATGTCTCGATGTCACCGGTGAGCGCCACCCATTTGAGCCAGGCTACGGCCGACCTTGTCTTCCTGGGTAATCGTCTGGCGCCCGTCGTGGCTGCGGTCGGGCTGTCCCGCAAGGCGCTGCGTGTGATGCGGCAAAATCTGTGGCTGGCTGCGGGATATAATCTCCTTGCGGTGCCGTTGGCGATTGCAGGCCTGGCCACCCCACTGGTGGCGGCTGCAGCCATGTCCGGTTCGTCCCTTTTGGTGATTTTGAACGCCCTTCGCGCGCATCGCGGAGTGAAGGAATTGAGCTGATGGAAGTCCTGGTAATACTCGTCCCGCTGGCGCTGATGCTCGGCCTTGTTGGCCTGGCGGCATTTCTCTGGTCGCTCAAGAATGGCCAGTACGATGACCTTGAAGGGGCGGGGTGGCGAGCGATTGCCGAGGATGAACCCGTTCGGGAGAAGCAGATTCTTTGAATGGTAGTGCCGGTCGGCAGAAATTGCCGGAAACATCCCGACATTGAAGATGGCACGAAATGGCTGCCAGGAGATCGAGCGATGCACAGACGACAACTGCTGATCGGCGCGGCGGGCCTCGCGATGGGCGCTTCGATCGCTGCACCGGCCGTGGTCCAGGCAAAGACGAGGCTCCGGCTCGGATATCTCCACGTCGTTGCCGTCGACGGGCAGATCTGGACCGGTCTCGATCGCGGCTCGTTTGCGCGGAACGGGATCGACTTCGATTTGTCGGAGTTCAACACCGGACCCGAAGTCTTCGAGGCGCTGGCGGCCGGCAAGGTTGACGTGGTGTCGGCAGGCGCGGTGATCTCGAACCACCTGGCACTTGGCGCCGGTCGCGCCTACCTGATCAACGATGTCGAGATCGCCACCGCGCAGCTCTGGGTGCGACCTGACCTCGGCGTCAGGACATTTGCTGATCTCAGGAGCAAACGCATGGCGACGACGACCAGGACGACAGCTCACATCTTTCTCGATCGGGCGCTTCGTGCCAACAACATCGGCGCTTCCGAAGTCGAGGTGCGCAACAGCAGCATGTCCGCAGCGGTGGCGTCCTTCATCGCCGGCGAAGTTCCAGCCGTCGCACTCTGGGTGCCCTTCAACATCACGGTACGCGAAAAGTTGCCTGCGGCGATCAAGCTGGTGGACGCATCGGCCTTTTATCCGCAATCCGCCGTGGTGGGCGGTTGGGTCGCTGGCCATGATTACTTCAACAGCAAGAGGGACGTGCTCACCGACATCATTCGTGGATGGGCGGAGGCCAACGACTATATGCTGCGCAACAGCGCTGCCGTGGCGGACGCCTTGCAGAAAGGGCACTACCGTCAGGCGTCGGTTGCCGACGTCGTCGAAGCGCTCAAGGCCCAGAAGATGTTTTCATCCCGTGAGTGGAAACGACCATATTCCGACGGCACCGTGGTGAAATGGCTGCAGCAGGTCAGTGATTTCTTCATGGCCGACGCAGGCATTACCAATGCGAAGCCGGCCGCAGATTATTTCGATCCCAGCCTTTACCTGGCGACGATCCAATAAACGAATACCCCGGACTTATGAGAGCCAGACGTGCCGGCGGCGAGCAGCCGCTTCTGGCGCGAAGCAGCCAGTCACGGGGTGACCGCAGAACAAACATGCCATACCGGTGGGCTGAGATCGCCTTTTAAGTAACAGGAGCAGTGGACCTACCGAAAAGCTTCAATGTGATCAACGTCACCTTGGAATTGGAGACATTTTGACGGACGCGCGGGTCGGACGGCCGCTGGCAGAAAGCTGGTAGCTAACTCGGATTAACGCGGACTACCGTGACTTCACGGACCATAAGCCCCCAACTTGTTAGAACCAAATAGGAGCTATGCCGCGGTTTACGAGATGAAGATTCTGCTTCAATAAGTCACTCATACCACCGAGATCGACAGACTGACGAGCGACCGCGCAGACGTAGTGATCAGGGCGGACCAGGGCGGCAATCAAACCGTGGTCTCGAAGCCATTTGTCCACCAGGCCGTCCGCTTCAACGATCGACCATTCAAGATCTCCAATTTTCCTTGTGGATGAGCCTTCGGCAAGTCGCAACACCACGCCATCAAGCTCCGCGAGTGTTTTGCGTATGGATTCGGGAATTTCCTTTTCAACTGCATCTGACCGCAAGATCAGTCGGAACGAATAGCCAATTACGTCGTCGAGCAGGCGCCCACCTTCATCTGTAATGACTCTGGGTTGGGGGAAGCGCATGCCCACTGGCGCTCCCTGGTCGGAGCAAAGTGCGCCTTCAACGAGCGCTGGGATGAGACTTTGACGATACTTAACGGCGGGTGGATCACCGTTTTCAGCGAGCATCTTGAGATCTCGTTCCGCCGCTTTGATCGGATCGAGTTCGCAAATGATGCGCCCTAGAACTTTTGCCGTTTCAGTTGTCGTTCGTACATGCGGTCGACGTTCCTGCTGATAGGTATCAAGCAGATCGGGCGAAGCTTGCCCCTTGATGACACAACAAAGCTTCCATGCGAGGTTCGCTGCGTCCCGAATACCCTGGCACATGCCTTGAGCCATGAATGGGGGCGTCATGTGCGCGGCATCGCCTGCCAGCAGAATACGGCCACTTCGCCATTCCTTGGCGACGAGCGCGTGGAACACATAAGTTGCTGCCCGCCATAATTTGCCATCCTCGGGCGTCAACCAGCGTCCCAGGAGGCGCCAAATTCTTGCCTCGTTATCCATTTCCTCCGCAGTCTCCCCCGGAAGGAGCATGAATTCCCACCGGCGGTGATTGCCCGAACCCACGACGTAGGTCGTTGGTCGCTCTGGGTCACAATACTGAACGAGCGTTCGCGGCAGCTTTTCCAAACCTTTATCACCGACCAACATGTCAATCACCAGCCAAGGCTCGTCGAAGTCCAAAGATTCCAAGCCGGTATCCATGAATCTGCGCACAACACTTGCGCCGCCATCGCATCCCACAACGAAGCGGGCCCGCAATTGGTCAGTGGAGCCAGCGTGATCCAGCAACGTAAGTTCCACGTGATCATCATGCTGCCTAATTCCCTCTAGCGTCGTGCGAAGGCGCACCTCAACGCAGGGTATTTCAGCTATGGAACGCCGGAGCGCCTCTTCGAATGGCGGTTGCTTGAACATGAACCCGGGTTGCCAACCTTGGGGGTAAGGTGGCGGAATGGGTTCGTACCGTGCAATGATCTTGCCTCCGATCCCGCGATATTCCGTCGGAGGATATGGGGCGATGTGCGCGGCCATCGCCTCGCTAAGCCCAAGGTTCTGAATGACGCGCATTACCTCGTGATCGAAGGAAATTGCGCGCGGCAAGGGAAAGAGTTCATCGGCTTTGTCAAAAACAACGGTGTTTATACCGGCCCGTCCCAACAGGGCGGAGAGAATGGCACCTACCGGCCCGAGACCAACTACTGCAACATCAACGATGCTGGACATATTCTTTACCTCCACCGAATCGCTCAAAACGCATCGGCTGCGCCTCCCGGCCTGATCAGGGACCGCAATCGCCGGGCACGGCCACATTTTTCGCTGCAAGCGTAGCTAGTCGGGTAAGCGTCCCGCGAACGACCGGTATCCCGGCCAACGACCCCCTGGACATTGCCTCAAACCCACGTTCGCCGGGCAAGTAGACGCCATCAGCCCCTTCAGCCGGCGGCAAACCTTTGATCGCAAACTCCATCACTTCTCGGCGTCGATAACGTCACCAATAGGCTTCCAGGTGACGCCATCGAATTTAACGAGCTGAGCTTGGCTCATTGGCGTATACCGTGTCGCCGTTGTGTTCAGCTTTATGCCGGGAAGCATGGTCGGTAATACGAGATCCTTGATGCTCGTCGCCTGCCTCATCAAGTTTTCCCTGGTCAGGTTGTCGCCGCAATTCTGCAGGACATGAACAAATGTTTGTGCCGTCGCGTAACCGAAGAGGGAATAAGTCTCGGTCGGATTCGCGTCCGGCATAAACTTCTTCATGAAAGCGAGATATTCTTGGACGCCGGGGTCGTTCGCCCATGTCACATCGGTAGGTTCCTTGCGAAAGGAAACGGTCATGACGCCCTTGGAATTATCCAGCCCGGCCGGCGCCAGCGTGCTGGAGATCGAGCCAGCCGCGTCGCTGAGAAAATGAAGAGCCTCCCACTTCGTTTCCGTCATCTTTTTGATGGCTTGGGCAGCAAATTTTGGGGTCGATATGTCCACAAGCACGTCTGCACCCGAAGACTTCAAGATCAAGATCTGCGAATCGATCGTAGGGTCACTAGTTTCGTAGCTAAGCTCCTTCACGATCATCGTTGCAGCCTTCTCGCCCAGGCCATCGCGAAGTCCCTTGAGATGATCACGCCCGAAATCATCATTCTGAAATAGGACTGCAATCTTCGCGTTGGGACGTTCTTTTAAAAGGTATTTTGCGTAGATGACGCCTTTGGCATGGTTGTTCGGCTGCCAACCCATCGACCACGGGTAATTGGCAGGGTCCGACACCCTGTTTGCCCCCGTACCGAGGAACAACGCCGGCACCTTCTTTGTATTGAGATATTTTTGGATCGCGAAGTTCGATGGTGATCCAAAGGTGCCGACGATCGCGAGGACTTCGTCCGATTCGACAAGGCGGCGGGTCTGCTCAACCGCCTTCGGAGGGCTATACCCGTCATCGAGCGAAATCAGATTGATCTTGCGACCATTGACTCCCCCCTCAATGTTCACTTTCTGAAAATAAGCTGACATAGCCCGGCCGATCGCAGCAAAGCTTGATGCAGGACCGCTGTAGGGCATGGTTTGTCCGATTCGTACCTCGGCATCAGTGACGCCGGGGCCGTAATTCTTCTCTTGTCCAGATGCTGGCAGTGCCGACGCTACACAAAGGGCCACGCAGGCCGCCGTTATGAATTTATTCACGGTTGTCTCCTCTGGAAAACGTCAAGCTGACTTGAGATAGCGTTGCTTAAGCAGGTGCTTGAAAAGCTTGCCGTTTTCTTGCCTTGGCAATACAGATTCGAAGTCGACCGACCGCGGACACTTCACGTGTGAAAGGCCGTCCCGACAGAAGGCAATGAGCTCTGCGGCGAGCGTAGACGATGCCTTTGAAGGATCTTTGAGCTGCACGACCGCTTTTACTTCCTCGCCGTACTCCTGGTTCGGTATCCCGAACACGGCGACGTCGGCGATGGCCGGATGCAACGCCAAGCGGTTTTCGATCTCCGCGGGATAAATGTTGACTCCGCCGGATATGATCATGTGCGAGCGGCGGTCGGTCAGATAGAGATAACCGTCTCGGTCGAGGTAACCGACATCACCGATAGTCGACCAGCCTTTATCATTTTGAGAGCTCGCGGTCTTCTCCGGGTCGTTGTGGTAGACGAATTTCGGCCCTTCGAAGAAGACGTCGCCGATTTCTCCTACTTCCAGCTCGTTCTTGTTCTCGTCGAGAATATGAAGCTTGCCGACACAGGCTCGGCCGACCGAACCGCGATGCGCAAGCCACTCCTCCGTTGAAATGCAGGTCGCGCCGTTGCGTTCAGACCCTGCGTAGTATTCCCAGACGATCGGGCCCCACCAGTCAATCATTTGTTGCTTGATTTCCGGCGGACACGGTGCAGCCGCGTGAACGGCGCAGCGATGTGAGGAAAGGTCATAGCGCGACCGTGTTTCCTGCGGCAGGGACAACAGACGAAAAAACATCGTCGGTACCCATTGGCTGTGCGTGATGCGATATCGCTCAATCGCAGCAAGGGCGTGTTCCGCTGCAAACTTCTTCATGATTACGGCGGTACCGCCAGTATCCAACGTGCGCATGGTGAAACGAAGCGGCGCGGCGTGATATAAGGGAGCCGGCGAAAGATAGATCGCATTCTGGTCGAAACCGAAACTGCGCTGGACCCAATCTCCACTTAGCTGTGCTTGCGTGGCATGCGTAAAAAGCGGTTGTTTGATCCCTTTGGGCTTTCCGGTCGTGCCCGAAGAATAGCAGAAATCTCTTCCGATGAGCCCGTCGTCCGGAAGTTCTATCAGGCGATCGAATCTTGAAACTTCCAACTCATAAGCGGCGCACTCGTCCAACGCGCCCGCGACGGAGAAGATCGCGCAGTTCTGAGAGCTGTCAGCCTGTAGCGATTGAACAACTGCTGCGAAGTGGGAGGCAACGAAGAACGCCTTGGCTCCGCTGTCGCGAACGATATAAGCGGCCTCCTCGGGACTTAGGTGAGCACTGACGGGTGTGTAGTAAACGCCGTGTCGGCGGGCGCCCCACATGATTTCGAAATAGGTGAGGTCGTTATCGAGCATGATTGCGATGCTGTCGCCGGGTGCCAGACCAAGCCACATCAGAAGCTGCGCGACGGCGTTGGAGCGGCGATCAAGTTGGCCATAAGTCAGAGCCTGGTCCGAGAACGCCATCAAGGCTGCAATTTTATCTGGATCACGTTCCGCCCACCGGCGCAAAATTGGCATTGCTTCCTCGCCTGAAAAGCTGCGGTCGACCGCCGACTGAGCGTCGGTTCTCGGCGCATTATCCTTTCAAGCCTTAACTGGGGGAATGACCATACCTGCCAAAGAATTGGCGAAATCCGACGCGCGCTACTTCGCCTTTGTCTTGTGTCGGTCACGAAACTCGCCGGGAGACAAGCCGGTCCATCGCCGAAATGCCCTATGAAATGTGCTCAATTCCGAGAAACCCAAGGAGAGGGCGATTTCTTCGAGCGTCAAGCGGGATTTCGCCAGCAGATGCGTGGCGACGTCGTGCCGCAGCTTGTCCTTGATCTCTTGGAACCCGCAATTCTCTTCCTCGATCAAGCGGCGGCGCAGCGTCTGTTGCGAGACGGCGAGCATGTCCGCGACGTCTTCGAGCGAGGTGGATCGCTTGAGGTTGCGGCGAAGGATGGCGCGCACCCGCTCCGCCATGCTGCTGTCGTCCCTGTAGCGAAGGAGCAGTGCGTTCGGCATCGAGGCAAGAAATCGCTGTAGCCGATCCTGGTCCGGCATTATCGGCAAATCCAGCAATTGGGCATCGAAACGGATTTCCGTACGAGGCTGGTCGAAAAGCATAGGAGCGCGATAGAACGGCTCGACTTCGGAGCTGAAGGACTGCTCCGAGAAAACGTAGTGAACCGTTATCAAAGGGAGCCTGCGGCCAACAAGCCAACACATCAGTCCGTATGCGAAAAAGAGGATGGCCCCGTTGACCATCCGCCGTCGGGTCGGCTGGTCGATCTTGTCGGAGACGTATAATGAGGCGTCCTCCGGGCCCTCAGACAGACGCACAGCGAAATCATCTACAAGCAGGTGGTAGAACTGACATCCTATCCGAATGGCTTCCCGCAAGTTTGCGCATCGAATCAGCAGGCGACACATCATCCGGAACGAACCCGGCTTGATAGGACGACCGCAGAGCAACCAAAACTCATCACGCGTTTCGCGGGTTAGGCGGCCGATCAGCCTGGCGAACTGGTCTTGAGGCAATCTTGCGCCTGGTACCGCAATTTGTTCAGGCTTTATTCCGGCCCGGGCAAGAAGCCGGTCGATGTCAAAGCCCGCCTCTCGCACCCCACTCAGTACAAGTCCGACGTAGCCCGAATCGATGGCGGTGCGTGACAGCTCCCCGCTCGATGAATTCACTCTTTCAGCAACTCTCGGCATGGCGCAGCTATGTTAGCCTTTCGACGGGGGTCTGTCGCCACCCCTGGCAGGTAATGTCAACGCTATTGAAGGCTTGCGTCATTGCGAACTGGGGGCGGCTTCCCTCTATTCTCCGGCAACAAAAGGTAGGAGGCAGCCTGCATGCGTTCGCTAATGAGTTTTGAACCGGGCGGGCCCGAGACCCTGCGTTTGGTCGATACGCCAAAGCCCATTCCCGGACCAGCGCAAATCCAGGTAGAAGTAAAGGCCTGTGGGATCAACTATCCGGATTTGCTCACCATTCAGGATCGGTATCAAGTTAAGACGCCCCGCCCGTTTGCTCCGGGCGCCGAAGTCGCGGGTATAGTTTCCTCCATAGGGCCTGGCATCTCCGATTTCCGCGTCGGTCAGCGGGTCGCTGCGCGTATCGGAACCGGAGGCTTGGCTGAATTTGTCGTGGCAGACGTATCGCGTTGCAGCGTGATTCCGGAAGGAATGTCGTTCTCCGATGCAGCTGTCATGCAGTTCACCTTTGAGACTGCATATTATGCCCTGTCGACCCGTGCACGATTGAAGGCCGGAGAGACGGTGCTTGTTTTGGGCGCCGGCGGGGGAGTAGGGATCGCGTCGGTTCAAGTGGCGCGCAATCTCGGTGGGCGCGTCATTGCGGCGGGGTCTTCCCAGGAGAAGGTCGACTTTGCTTGCCGGCACGGGGCCAGCGGTAGCCTCGTGTATCCCTCTACGGCACCGGAAGATCGCCGCGAGGTGGCCGCGCTAATGAAGGGCTCGGTCGGCCCGCAAGGTGCTGATGTAATAGTCGACCCGGTCGGAGGTTGGCTCAGTGAAGCTGCGATACGTTCCCTTGCCGAAGGAGGCAGATACCTTGTGCTCGGCTTTACGGCAGGGATTCCATCTTTGCCGCTGAATCTTCCTCTTTTGAAAAACGGCGACATACTTGGGATAAATTGGCGCACTTTTGTTCTGCAGCAGAGTGCGCAGAACGATGCACATCGTCGCGAACTTCACCGATGGTACAGCGAAGGAAATCTTTCGCCCGGCATCACGTCCGAATTTCCCCTTTCAGAAGGCAGCAAGGCAATTCAGATGCTTGCTGACCGAAAGGTTGCCGGAAAAGTCGTCGTGATGATCTGATAATTCGGTTCTGCGATCCAACCGGACATAGCCTGAGTTTAGATTGGGAGACGGCCATGAGCGTACCGGCGACGATGAAAGCGGCCCGACTACATGAGATCGGCAAGCCGCTTGTAATCGATACGATCGAAACCCCGCACCCCTTGCATGGAGACGTGCTGATCCGCGTGCGTGCCTGCGGAATTGTGCCGAATCTCGTAAACGTTTTGCACCATTATCCAAAAGTCGCGGCGCATCTACCCCTTCCGCCTCTGCCGGCCATATTTGGTTTGGACCCCACCGGAGAAGTGGTAGCGATCGGAACCGGAGTGGACGGCGTTCACGCTGGTGATCGGGTTTACGTCAATCCGGGAAGGTCGTGCGGGACCTGCCGACACTGCTGGTCCGGGGACCCCATCGCGTGCGAATCCTACACGTTCAACGGCTATTTCGGATTTTCACACCTCTCGAAAAAGCTATTCGAGCGCTATCCGTATGGTGGGCTTGGCGAATATATGACCGCCCCAGCGAGCGCATTGGTCAAGCTGCCGGAGTGTGTGAGCTTCAACCAGGCAGCGCGGTTCGGTTACATTGGAACTGCTTATTCCGGTTTGCGAAAAGCAAAAGTAAGTCCGGGTTCTAGTGTTTTGATCAATGGCGGCTCGGGAACGCTCGGCGTATGCGCCGTTATAAGCGCACTGGCGCTAGGCGCTTCAAGAATATTTGCGACAGGTCGAAACCGAGGCCTTTTGGCCAGCGTGCAGGCGATAGCGCCAGGAAGGGTTGCAGTATTCAGTCTAGACGACGGAAATTTCTTCGACTGGATTAAGACGCGGACATCTGGCCAAGGTGTCGATGTGGCCATGGACTGTTTAGGCCCCGGCGCGAGCCACATCGCTTTCACCGAGGGACTGCGAAGCGTTCGCCGCGGGGGTCATCTCGTTGACGTTGGAGCCGTATCTGGCGACGTTTCGATCAACATCGGGAATATGATGGTTCGAAATATGACGCTGATCGCCTCTCTGTGGTTCACGACGGAAGAGGGACGCCATCTGGCGGCGCTCGCGGACACCGGTCAACTGAAGCTGGCCGTTTTCGAAGACGTGTCCTTCGCCTTGAAAGACGTAAACGAAGCGCTGGCGCGTTTGGATAGCCGACGCGGTGGATTTTCAAATTTCGTAATCAACCCCTAGCGAGCAGCAAACTAAGCGTCGGTAGTCGATCGATAGATTTGGTCAAAACTTTTGGAAGCCAGCGACATACCCGACAATCACCATCCGAGGCAAACTTAGGCCGATGGTGTCCGATGACTTAAAGAGGACGGCAACTGTCCTCGACCGACAGCAGACAGGAGGAGATAGCGTGGATTTCGAATTTACCAAGGAGCAACTAGATCTTCAGCAGCGGGCACGTACTTTTATACAGACGGAGGTGCTGCCCAATTATCGTTCATGGCCGATTACGGCTCCCGAATATAGTCCGGAACTGACAGCGCACCTGAAGAAGAAACTCCGGGAATTTGGGCTCTCGAAGCTCGTCGTCCCGAAGGAATACGGTGGACAGGGATTGGGCGTAACGGAGGACGTCATTGTTCTCGCCGAATTTGCGCGATCGCCTCGAAGGATGCCGGGCGCGCACTTCGCTCCATGGCCCGTGCTCTACAAAGCGACGGAAGAAATCAAGAAAAAGTATTTGTATCCCGTCTTGGAAGGCGAAACGTCTTGGTCCATGTGCTTTACCGAACCCGACGCGGGGTCGGACCTCGCTCGCATCAAGACCACTGCCGTGAAAAAGAATGGCCAATACGTCATTAACGGACGAAAGATGTGGAGGACCGGCCACCACGGAGCCTCTTACACGGCCGTCGCCGCCGTGACCGATCCGGAAAAAGGTCATCGTGGGATCAGTATCCTCCTCGTTGACAACGATTCACCCGGGTTCGAAAAGGTGCGCGATATTCCTGTCATATCGCGCCAATGGGGTATCGAGGAGGAAGTAAAGTTTGAGAACGTCGTCGTTCCTGCAGAAAATCTTCTGGGGGAAGAAGGCGCCGGCTTCTCCATCGCGCAGCACCAGTTCAATCGCTTCCGACTTCGTTTGGGAGGAGTTGCACTGGGAATGGCCGAACGCAGCCAGGAACTAGCGGTCGAATGGGCCCAGACGCGCGAAGTGTTCGGAGGCAAGCTCGGTGATAACCAGGCAATCCAGTGGATGCTCACGGACTCGCAGTACGACATCGAATCCATCAGGTGGAACACGTATTACGCTGCGTGGCTCGTTGACCGCGGAGGATATTCAGCCGCGAGGCTTCAGGCGTCGATGGTCAAGGGCTACTGTATCGACGCAGGATTGCGCGTCGTCGATCGAGCGATGCAGATTCTCGGGGGGCGCGGCTTAGCAATCGACGATTACCCGTTCAGCGATTTCTACAACCATCTGCGGATGTGTAAGCAGATGGAAGGATCGACGGAGATCATGAAGATTGTGATGGCTCGCGAGATCCTCAAGAAGGATCCTTCATAGAACTTGAATGATCCCGCCGGGCGTTGACCGCTCGGCGTGGGCGACGGGAGGCGGTTGGTCGTCCACCTGATTTGAAGCGGCCCGCATGGCAGCAAAATTGGAGGACATGGGGTGTTGCGGGCTTGGAATTGTTCGCTGCTGATTTCGCGATACCAGAAGGAGAAACGGCATGATCGACGCGACTGAAGGATCTGAATGTTCCTCAAAGGATTATCGTTCGCCGCCCGTGTTAAATCTGGAGCTTAATACGGCAGATGAAAACCTACATAGAGCCTACGAGCGAATCCGGCGCGCGGCGCCCGTTTGTCAGCTGACCAAAGAGGGGCTTTACTACATAGGCCGATACGATGATGTGCGATAAGCAATCGCCGACTGGGCTTCATTTTCCAGCGTGGGACGGTCTAACAGCCCGCTACTCAGTCGAATCATTACGGGGGACTTCTCGTTCTCGACCTGTGATGTCGGTTATTCCAATTTCCAAGCGCCGTTCGAGGCGTTGCAACGAATTCGATAGGCGAATTAACAGTGACCTCACGATGAGTGCGGTTTAAGGTCCGGATTGATGAAGCGGCCATCAGCAGCCGTAGATAATTTCACGAAGGGGGAATAGAGCATGCTTGGGATTCGGCGGAGATCGCCAGGAAGGGGACTGATATGGCTGGCTGCGCTGGCGATGGCTGCATCGATCAGCGCATCCGCGGCTTCCGCCCAATCCTACCCAAATCGCGTGATCCGGATCATTCACGGTTTCGCGCCGGGAGGTGCCGCCGATACTCTGTCGCGCATCATGGCGGAGGGTTTGTCCAAGCAATTGGGCCAAAACGTCATCGTTGAAGCGAAGCCGGGCGCCGGTGGCAATATAGGCTCCGAAGCCGTCGCCAAGGCCGACCCGGACGGCTACACGCTGGGTCTGGTGACCGGCGGTCATGCCATTTCAGGCGCGCTATACAGCGACCTGCGATTTCAGCCGGTCGACAGCTTCGAGATGATCTCCACGATCGTATATTATGCGCTCGTCGTCGCGGTGCGCAGTGACTTTCCCGCCAAGACGCTCGGCGACTTGATCGCACTCGCCAAGGCAAAGCCCGGCACGCTCTCGTTCGGATCGGTCGGTTTTGGCAGCACACACCACCTTGCCGGCGAGTTGCTGAAGAAATCGGCTGGCATCGACATGGTGCACGTGCCCTATCGCGGCGATTCCCAGGCCATCGGCGCGCTGCTTGCGGGAGATGTACCTGTCATCGTCGGCACCACCGTACTGGTCGCGCCGCAGATCGAAAGCGGCGCGGTGCGCGGGCTTGCCGTCACTGCATCGACGCGGAGCGCGTTGTTACCCAACGTACCTTCTGCCGCCGAAGGGGGCCTGAAGGATTATGACGTCCGCACCTGGGCGGGGCTGTTGGCGCCGAAGGGAACGCCGCCGGGGATTGTCGCCCAACTGAACGGAGCGGTACAGGCAAGCCTCGGTGATCCGGCCATCAAGTCCAAACTGGAAGCCGCCGTTGGCGGCGATGCGCGCGGCAGTACGCCGGATGAGATGCACGATCTGGTGGCATCGGAGATCGTGAAATGGCGGGCCCTGATCGAAGCCGCCAAGATACCGAAAATCTAGTCAACTGAACAAGCCGCTTAGCGGGAGGAAATGAATGTCGCATCTGGTTCATGCGCTCGGGCACATCAAGATCAACACCAGGGATATCGAGGGAGTCGTCCGCGACGCCACCGAGATCCTGGGGTTGCACGTCACGCATTCGGACGCCGAGCAGACATGGCTCAGTTCGAACGGACGGGCAGCCGAACTGGTTCTCGTCAAATCCGACGAGAACGCGACCCATACTATCGGCCTCGAAGCACTGACGGCCGAAGCGGTGCGAGAAGCGGAAAGCCGGGTCGAGGCCGCGGGTTGTCGCGTCCTTTCGAGCAAGCCCAGCCTAGAATGCATCAAGGCTGGCGTTACCTTTGCAACGCCTGAAGGCCTGCGCTTCGAGATCCACACCCCGATCCGCAATGGCATCTACGACCGGCGCCACCCTACCTATGGCGTCGGCCCGAGTCGGCTGGATCATGCCAATCTGATGACACCCAATCCCGGCGCGACGTTGCGGCATTTGAACGCTATTGGGGGGCTCATGCTCTCGGAGAAGATGGTCAACGACAGCCTCACCTGGATGTATGGCGGCAACCGACAGCATCATATTCTGGGATTGGTGAAGGGCGACGTCGGCCTGCATCACTATGCGTTCGAGTTCAGGGAATTCAACGATTACCTCAAGCTCGGAGACCTGCTTGATCGCTTCGACAAGCAGATGATGTGGGGACCGGGCCGGCACCGTCCGGGTGACAACACCTACGCCTATTACACCGATGTCAGTGGGGCCATGGTCGAGTGTTCGGGACAGATGGCGGTGGTCGCGGACGATGACGATTTCGTCCCCAACATCATCACCAATCTGGAGCGGCCGGGCAATGTCCGCACCATGAATGTGTGGGGGACGCCGGCGCCGCTGGAATGGCGTGAATTCCATTTTCCCTTCACGAAGTTCGCCTGAGCGTCCCAAGGCGACGTGGCTTCCATTCGCCTGAATGCATTCCTTTCGGAGACCATGATGCAAGAAAAATTGTCGTTTTTTTCCGACGGCCTGAAGCTGTCGGCGGTACTGCACGTGCCCGAAGGGCACAAAGCCGGCCAGAAATTACCTGCCTTCATCGTGCTACACGGTTTCGTCGGTTCGAAGGACGAATCGCACGCCGAGATCCAGGCGAAAATGCTCGAAGGCATGGGTTACGCGGCGTTGCGGTTCGATTTCCGCTGCTGCGGTGAAAGCGAAGGCGAGCGCGGGCAGGTGCGCTGCTTCGACCAGGTCGCCGACACCAAGAACGCGATGACCTTCCTGGCCGGTCGCGCTGAGGTCGATCCTAAGCGGATCGGTGTCATCGGACACAGCTTCGGTGCGGCCGTTGCGGTTTATTCTGCTGGAATCGACGACCGTTTCGCCTGCGTCATTTCCTCCTGCGGCTGGGGCGATGGCGAACGTAAATTCCGCGGGCAACACCCGACACCGGAAGCCTGGGCCAAATTTACCGGCATTCTGGAGAAAGGCCGGAAGCACAAGCAGGAAACCGGCGAAAGCATGTGGATGTCGCGCTTCGACGCGGTGCCGATTCCTGAACATCTGCGCAAGAACCTTTCCCCCAAGGCGATCATGGAAATCCCGGTGGAAACCGCATGGAGCATGTACAATTTCCGCGCCGATGATGTCGTCGGGAATATCGCGCCGCGACCGGTGCTGTTCTTCCACACGGCGAACGACACCATTACGCCGACTGAGCAGTCGCTGCGCATGTTCGAGAAGGCGGGCATGCCGGCCGAGTTGATGCTGGTGACCGGGACATCGCATTTCCCGCTCTCTGAACAGGACGCGCCACGCACAAAGGTGATGATCAAGGGGTGGCTCGACAGATTCTTTCCGTCGCCGCTGGTAGCATGAATATGACCGCGGCTGCCAAGCGGCTCGTCGACAGCGGCACGCTTCGCTCGTTTTCCGTAAGCCTGTTGCAGGCGGGAGGGTTCGCGCCGGATCATGCCGCGCAAACCGCCGATCTGCTGGTATGGGCCAATCTGCGTGGCGCCGATTCGCATGGCGTGCTGCGTATCCCGCGTTACGTCGAGATGGTTGAACTCGGGATCATCAATCCGAAACCGGAACTTCGATTTATCTCGGAATTCGGCGCCACCTCGGTCCTCGACGCCGATCGGGCGCCGGGCGCGCCCGCCATGATCATGGCGGCGGAGAAGGCCATGGCCTTGGCCCCGGTCCACGGCATCGGCTGGTGCTCGGCCCGCAATATCACGCATGCCGGTGCAGTGGGCTACTTTGCCCATCAGGTGACCCGGGCCGGGCTGATCGGCATTGTGATGACGGCATCGAAGCCATTGATGATCTATGCCGGATCGAGGGCAGAAGGCGTTTCGACAAATCCCATCGCGATCGCCGCGCCGACCGGAAATTCGGAGCGACCGATCCTGCTGGATATGTCGACCGCCGCTGTTGCGCTCGGGAAGATCATGGCCGCGCGCGATGCCGGAAAATCGATTCCTGTCGGATGGGGCGTCGATGCTGATGGCGCTGAGACCACGGACCCGAAACAGGTCAAGGCGGTATTGCCGATGGCCGGCCCCAAGGGTTCTGGCCTCTCGCTGATGATCGAGATTCTGTCCAGCCTTCTGGTCGCCAATCCCATCATCAGCGCTTCCTTGAACGGCGCGGAAGACGCTCCCTTCAACGGCCTGGTGATGGCGATCGATCCGAGGGCGTTCGGAGAAAAGGAGGCGTTCATCAAAGCCGTCGATCAGTTGGCTGAGGACATTAAGGGCCTTCCTCCCGCACAGGAGAATGGCGACGTCTATCTCCCGGGCGAGCGAGGGTTTGCCGAACTGGAGAAACGAGCGAGTGAGGGAATTCCGCTCGCCGCCGGGACATTGTCGCGCCTCGTTGAGTTGGCAGCGAAACAGTCGATCATGGTCCCGGAATCACTTGGATCACTTAGATAATGTTTTTCATCCTGCGGATCGCAAAGCGACAGGCCGCTTCTGGCGCAAAGCGGCCGCTTGTATGCAGACAGCCGGCTCGCGACCAATAGGGACACGTCACTTTGGAGCTAGGCTGGCGCCTCACGCCCGAGCCCAGCAGGACGGGCGCAGTCAGCAGAATGAGTACGGGGCCGTCTGTCACCTCGAAATCGTCCAGTCGGGCCGTCTGCGCCGACAAGAGGTGGTGAAACATCGTAAGGGGGGTGATACTTTGCGAGTAAAGCGGCCGAGCAGGCGGTCGCACTGGCAAAAATAAGTGGTAAGCGATCTCAAGCAACGTCGTAATTCCGGGCAGCGCCGCCAGACGCGCCGCCCACTTCCACCTCGGCAGAGTTCTCCGAACAGCAACAAAAGCCACCGCTCCGGATAATTACAATCTATCATTGCCGCGAACGTGAAACCGCTTCATGGCTTGCTCTTTAGTCAGATCCCACGCGAGCGTCTCCTCGGATACCGACACATCCGGGAAGCAGATTGTTTCGGCGCCTCCCTGCTTGCGATAGTGATTTATCTCAGCTTGGCGGAGCGAACACCCTCCGTCAAAGTACACCGTCAAAGATCGTGTTTCGGACTCCACGCAAAGCCTCAGAGACCCTGAAGAGTCCAAGGGCGATTGGGACGTCTTCTCCGCTGGTCGACACCATCCCCGGGGAGCGGGCGTTTAGGCCTTAGATGAAAGTAACCGTCCGCTCTTGCGACATTAGCCGCACAGCGCACGCTTTCCTGGCGAGCGATAACACTCGTGGCACCTGCCCAATCGCAATAGCTCGCCCGAGCCTCCGCGGGGCATAGTCGGCCGACCGTCCTGGCGGTAAGGCGCACATCATGGATCGGCTCTGGAAGCTTGGGGTCGGCGACCTGTCCCGTGAAGAACGATACGACTTCCTTAAGTTCCATCGGCTGTGAACCTTAGAACAAAGCGGAGGCAGTTCTTCTCGTCCCGCCCCTGCGACTATGCGGAATGCTGTTAGCTATCACCGAACGAGTTTCAGCGAAATTTAGGCGGTGACAAAGCGATTTATGATCCGCAGGGGTCTTGGACGCGCGGGATCACGCTGCGCGCTTGCGGGCCTTCGCCTTTTTGTCGAGATGGGCTTTCTCTAAAGCGGCTCGCGCGCCCGGACCCGGATGTACGTGTACCTCTTTGGCCGAAAGTCGCTCGCCGCATTCCGAGCATACCATCACCGGATCGAACATCTTGCCGCACTTTCGATGTTGATGCAGCAGGGGGCGTCCGCGCACGTCGACCATGTGGACGTCGCCCCAGTGCACGATCGCCATCATGATCGGATAGAGATCGAGGCCCTTTTGCGTCAGGATATATTCGTGGCGTTTGGGCGCTTCCTGATAGGGAATGCGGCGCAAGACGCCCTGACGAACCAGCTTCTTTAATCGTTCGGCGAGCAAATGGCGGGTAATCCCGAGTGCCGACTGAAAACCCTCGAAGCGCCGCGTGCGCAGAAAACATTCCCGCAGGATCATCAGCGTCCAGCGGTCGCCGATCACGCCGATGGTGCGCGCTATCGAACACGCCTCTTCCTCAAGTTCGTCCCACTTCATTCCTGCTCTCCGGTCGCCGGCGACCATTCCCTCGAATCATCTTAAAGAAACCGCGGCCTTGGCTACCATTCTAGATAGGTACTAAATTCCAAACAATACCCCAGCGATCCGCTCAGACTAGCAGAATCCAGCATTGATTTGACAGTTCGATTTTAGAACTGTATGAACGAATAGTAGCCGGCGGCCACGCCGAAATGATCGGGCCCGGCCATTCACTTCGCTCTGCGGGAGGAGCAGACATGTCCCTGAAGGTTGAATTCCACTTCGATTTCGGCAGCCCCAACGCTTACCTCGCGGAACTGGCGCTTCCCGGCATCGAGCGGCGTACCGGGGTAAAGTTCGACTATGTCCCGGTGCTGCTCGGCGGCGTCTACAAGGCGACCGGCAACATGTCGCCGTTCGACTCGCTTCGCGGCATCAAGAACAAGCCGGAGTACAATGCGCTGGAGACCCAGCGCTTCATCCGGCGGCACAACGTCACCAAATTCCGTCCCAACCCGTTCTTTCCGGTCAACACGCTGATGCTGATGCGGGGCGCGGTCGCGGCCCAGTTTGACGGCGTGTTCGAGCCTTATTTCCGCGCCGCTTATCACCACATGTGGGAAGAGCCGAAGAAGATGGACGACCTTGAGACCTTCCGGCAGGCGTTCATCTCCTCGGGCATCGATATCGACCGGCTGATTGCGCGCGCCCAGCAAGACGACGTCAAGAAGGGGCTCATCGAGCGGACCAACGACGCGGTCAATCGTGGATCGTTCGGTTCGCCGACGTTCTTCGTCGGCAAGGAAATGTTCTTCGGCAAGGATCAGCTTCGCGATGTCGAGGAATCGATCGTCGAGCAGACCAGTCAACCGGTTTCGAAATCGGCTTGATGCTGGAATACGTGCACAGCCTGTCCCGGTTCTGCATGACGCCGTCGGCCTCATAACAAAGTAAAGTTCAGGGAGAATACCCATGCCTGGCCCACTCAGCGGCGTTCGCGTCCTCGATCTCACCGGCGTGGTGTCGGGTCCGTTCGCGACCATGTTTCTGGCCGATCAGGGTGCCGACGTGCTGAAGATCGAGCCGATCGGCGGCGATATCACCCGCCGCAGCCGCGCCACGATCGACAAGGACGGCGAATTCTCCGCACTGTTCATCTCGTCGAACCGCGGCAAGCGTTCGTTGTCGATCGACGTCAAGAGCGACGCCGGGCGCGAGGTGCTGGCCAAGCTGGTGGCGCAGGCGGATGTGCTGGTGCAGAATTTCCGGCCCGGTACCATGGAGCGCCTCGGCCTCGGCGTCGACGAGTTGCGCCAGCGCCATCCGCGCCTGATCTATGTCTCGATCAGCGGCGTCGGCGACAGCGGACCTTACGTCAAGAAGCGGGTCTACGATCCGATCATCCAGGGCCTGTCGGGCTTCGCCGACATCCAGTCGCAGCCGGTGACCAACCGTCCGCAGATGATCCGCACCATCGTCTGCGACAAGACCACCGCGGTCTTCACCGCGCAGGCAGTGGCCGCGGCGCTCTATGCCCGCGAGAAGACCGGGCAGGGCGATCACATCCAGGTTGCGATGCTGGATACGATGATCTCGTATTTGTGGCCCGAAGGCATGATGCAGTACACGGTCGTCGGCAAGGAAGCCACCGCGGCCGATCCCAACGACCGGCCCGACCTCGTGTTCAAGACCAGCGACGGTTACATCACCGCGGGTACCATTTCGGATTCGGAGTGGCAGGGATTTTGCCGGGCCTCCGGCGATCCGGAACTTGCCAAGGATCCTCGGTTTGCGACGCCGTCGGCGCGTTCGGTCAACGCGACCGCACGCATCAACAAAATGGCAGAGTATATCGGCCAGCACACCACCGCCGAATGGCTGGAGCGCCTCGATGCCGCCGATGTTCCTTGTGCGCCGATCCTCCGACGCGGCGAGATCATTCACAACGAACAGGTGGTCGCGCGCGATATCATCGCCGAGTTCGATCAGCCGAAGGTCGGACGGGTGCGGCAGCCGAAGCCGGCGGCGCGCTTTGAGGTCAATCCGGCCGCGATCGGCGGACCGGCGCCGCGCGTCGGCGAGCACTCGCGCCAGGTGTTGCGTGATCTGGGTTACGACGACGGTGCCATCGACAAGATGGTGGCCGAACGCAGCGTGCGCGTGGCGGTCTAAACCGCTTCCAGCGCTAGCCCGCCCGGACTTTTCAGTCTCTACGAAAAGTCAAAGTCAATCTGTTAGCAGCTCAACGTGTGCCGTTGGTCCGGCTTTCAAGCTTTCGCCGGCACCGGCACGATCGGCGCCAGCGGTACGTTGGCCTTCTTGGCGAACTGATAGGCGTCCCGCGACTGGATGCGTTCGAGATAGGGTTTTGCGTTGTCGCAGATGCCGACGCCGTAAGCGATGGCCCAATCCAGGCATGTCGTCAGCAGGATGTCGGCGCTGGTGAACTTGTCGCCCATCAGGAACTGCCTGCCATCGGCAAGCGCGACCTCGACATGGCGCAACTGTTGGCGAAAGTACTCGCCGGCCTGGGCAACGACTTCGGGCGCAATCCCGTAGATCGGCCCGAGCGCGTCGGCCCGATGCCGGCGCATCACGTAGAGGCTCGTTGAATCCAGTTCGGCGACGATGAAGAAGCACCACTCCAGCCAGGCGGCGTAGTCGCGGGGCGCTTCCGGAATCAGCGAGCGTTCCTTCGTCGAATACATGCGCGACAGGTAGGCCACGATCGCGGCACTCTCGCCGATGGCGAAGTCGCCGTCCTGCAGCAGCGGCACCTTCTGGCGCGGGTTGAGCTTGGTGTATTCGGCGGTCTTGGTCTCGCCGGTGCGCGGCCCGATCGGTTTTGTCGTGTAGGCAAGGCCGAGTTCGTACATGGCCCAATGCGGACGAATCGTGCGGCTGGTCCCGACGCCCCACAAGGTGAGTTCAGGTGCTGCGCTCATGTTACCACTTCTCCACGGATGGACGCAGATCCAGCTCGTGGGTCCAGCCATCGCGGCTCTGCTGGTGGGCGAACCAGTAGGCCTCGGCAATGGAGGAAGTCTTGGTCAGGCTGTCGGCCGGAATGTCGCTGGCCTCGATGCCCTTGGCGGCCTTCATCCGCTGGTGGATCGCCTCGCTGTCGACGCCGGCATCGATCAGGAGGTGCACGACGTGGATGTTCTTCGGCCCCAATTCGCGCGCCATCGCCTGCGCCACCGCGCGCAGACCGAACTTCGCTGATGAAAACGCCGCAAATCCCCTGCCGCCACGCACGCTGGCGGTTGCCCCCGTAAAGAAGATGGTGCCGCGTCCGCGCGGCAGCATGACGCGCGCGGCTTCGCGTCCGACCAGGAAGCCGCCGAAGCAGGCCAGTTCCCAGGCCTTGAAGAACAACTTCTCGGTGGTGTCGAGCAGCGACTTGTTGACGTTCGAGCCGGCGTTATAGAGGCAGACTTCGATCGGCCCGATGTTGCTTTCGACATCGGCAAACAGCTTCTGCACCCCGGCTTCCTGACGGGCATCGACGCTGAAAGCATGGATCTTGTGGCCCGCGGCCGTCAGTTCGTCTACCAGTCCCTGGGACTTGGCGGCATCGCGCCTGCAGATGCAGACGGTATAACCGCCGGTGGCAAACCGCCGCGCCACCGCCGCGCCAATGGCGTCGCCTGCGCCCACCAGTATCGCTACGCCACGGCTCTCCGCCATTCTGTCCCTCCCTTTATAAGTTCTTATTTGAGACTGTATTCGTAGCGACTGGTTTGCGCCTTGTAAATGCGGTTTTCCAAATTCCGTGAATAACGATAGGAAACATGTCTTTCCTTTCCAAAAGGAGCGTATCGAAATAGCGATTGACAAGTTCTAAAAAAGAACTCTAAGTAATGTTTGAAAATGTCGCGCTGCACAGGCGGACTACAGTGGTCGGGAGGTCAGTCGTGGCGAAGCTTTCAGAGACGATCAGCCTCGACGAGATCATTGTCGGCTTGCCGCGCCGCATCCACACGCAGCGGCACGGCAGGTGGCAAAGGCGCCGGACCGGATCGTGCTAGTCGAAGACGGGGCGTTCTGGACCTACGGCGAACTGAACCAGCGCGTCGCCGAGACCGCGACCGCGCTGTCGTCGCTGGGAATCCGGCCCGGCGACCGCATGATCATTGTCAGCGAGAACTGCATTGCGCTGGCCGCCTTGCTGCTGGCAGCGAGCAAGCTCGACGCCTGGGCCATCGTCGCCAATCCGCGGCTGTCGGCGCGCGAGCTCGACCAGATTCGCGACCACAGCGACGCCCGCCGGATGTTCTTCACGTCAGGCATTTCCAAGGAGGCGGCCGCTCACGCCTCGCGCTACGGCGCCGAGCAGCGGCAGGTGGGCCCGCTGGCCGAGATCGGCGTCGGCCCGCTCAACGAGAGCGCGACCGTCGAGCCTGTCGTGGCCGATCCCATCAAGCAGGTCGCGGTGCTGATCTACACGTCGGGGACGACAGGGACGCCGAAGGGCGTGATGCTGTCGCACGACAATCTCCTGATCAGCGCCAGGACCACCGCGCATTTCCGCAGGATGACCGAGGGCGACAAGATCTATCTGGTGCTGCCGATCTCCCATATCGTCGGCATTTCGCTCCTGATCATGACGCTGATGGTCGGCGGCACGGTGCGGATGGTCAGCAAATATGATCCGGCTGCGACCGCAAAGGCAATCGCGGACGAGGGCGTCACCATCCTCAACGGCGTGCCCGCCACCTATCAGCGCCTGCTGGAATACAAGAGCGTATCCGGCGTGAAGAAGCTCGCCCGGGGAAAGCTGCGGCTGATCGCGGTGGCCGGTGCGCCGCTCGACCTGAATCTGAAGTCGCGCGTCGAGCAGGAATTCGGGCTGCCGCTGCTCAACGGCTACGGCATCACCGAATGTTCGCCGGGAATCTCCGGCGTGCGCTTCGATGCGCCGCGCGCTGACCAGGCCGTCGGCCCGCTGTTGCCGGGCGTCGAGGCCCGGGTGCGAACGATCGACGGCATTCCGACGACGCGCGGCGAGGTCGGCGAACTGCACGTGCGCGGCCGCAACGTGATGCTCGGTTACTACCGTGCGCCGGAGCTGACCGCCAAGGTGATCGACAGCGAAGGCTGGTTCAATACCGGCGACCTCGCGCGCTTCGACGGCGACTGCCTCTACATCGTCGGCCGTACCAAGGAAATGATTATCCGTTCCGGCTTCAACGTCTATCCGGCTGAAATCGAAGCGGTGCTCAGCTCGCACAGGGATGTCGTGCAGTCCGCCGTGGTCGGCCGCGCCGTCGATGGCAACGAGGAGGTTGTCGCCTTTGTGCAGCTATTGCCGGGGTCGCGCACCACGCCTGACGATCTGATGGAATTCGTCCGGTTTCAGCTCACCTCCTACAAGCGGCCGTCCGAAATCATCGTCCTCGATGCGCTGCCGGCCACGTCGACCGGCAAGATCCTCAAGCACAAGCTAGCGGAATCGCTGGCCGGCGAAGCCACTTTGGCGTCGGCGAGGGAACTTCGCCGGCAACACATCTAACCTCACCGGGAGAACATCTTGCAGAAGAGAAACGCAACCGTGGCCGTGATCGGCGCCGGCGACTATATCGGCGGCGAGATCGCCAAGAAGTTCGCCGCCGAGGGTTTTACGGTGTTCGCCGGACGCCGGAATGGCGCCAAGCTCGAACCGCTGGTGAAGGAGATCGAAAAGGCCGGCGGCGAAATTCACGCCCGCTCGCTCGACGCGCGCAAGGAGGAGGAGATCGTGTCCTTCCTCAACGACGCCGACAAGCACGCGCCGCTCGAGGTCTGCATCTTCAACATTGGCGCCAACGTCAACTTCCCGATTCTGGATACGACCGAGCGGGTGTTCCGCAAGGTCTGGGAAATGGCCTGCTATTCAGGCTTCCTTGCCGGCCGCGAGGCGGCCCGACTGATGCTGCCGCGCGGCAAGGGCAATATCTTCTTCACGGGAGCGACTGCGAGCCTGCGCGGCGGAACCGGTTATTCTGCGTTTGCCAGTGCCAAGTTCGGCCTCCGCGCCGTGGCGCAAGCGACCGCGCGCGAACTCGGGCCGAAGAACATCCACGTCGCGCATCTCATCATCGATTCCGGTGTCGACACCGAATGGGTGCGGCAGCGGCGGATCGAGGCGCTTGGCCCGAACGCGCTGGATGATCCTGATCTCTTGATGCCGCCGTCGTCGGTCGCTGAGTCCTACTGGCTGCTCTATCAGCAGCCCAAAAGCGCCTGGACGTTTGAGCTGGAGATCCGCCCGTTCGGCGAGAAGTGGTAGGGGGGCATCTCACAATGGAGCTCAATCTTTCCAGTGAGGAGGCTGCGTTTCAGGACGAGGTGCGCGCTTTCATCGCGGCGAATTATCCCGCGGAAATGCGCGTTCCCAACCCGGAAACCGACCTTTCCAAGGAGCAGATGCTGCTCTGGCACCGTATCCTCCACCAGAAGGGGTGGATCGCGCCGCTCTGGCCCAAGGAGTATGGCGGGCCGGGCTGGTCCATTACGCAGCGCTTTATTTTCGAGCAGGAGACGTCACGCGCCGGGACGCTGCCGCCACTGGCGTTCAGCGTCACCATGGTCGGCCCGGTCATCTACACCTTCGGCAACGACGCGCAGAAACAGAAGTTTCTGCCGCGAATCCTCTCCGGTGAGGATTGGTGGTGCCAGGGTTATTCGGAGCCCGGGTCTGGTTCCGACCTCGCCTCGGTCCGCACCAAGGCCGTACGCGACGGCGATCATTACATCGTCAACGGACACAAGACCTGGACCACACTGGCTCAGCATGCCGACTGGATATTCTGCCTGGTGCGGACCGATCCTTCGGCAAAACCTCAGGCCGGCATCTCTTTCCTGCTGATCGACATGAAATCGCCCGGGGTCACGGTGCGGCCGATCATTACCATCGACGGCTCGCATGAAGTCAACGACGTCTTCCTGGAGGACGTGCGCGTCCCGGCCGAGAATTTGATCGGCAAGGAAAACAAGGGATGGACTTATGCCAAGTTCCTGCTGGGCAACGAGCGTACCAGCATGGCCGGGATCGGCCGGTCGACGCGCTATCTGAAGCGCCTCAAGCACATCGTGAAAACTGAAGTCGGCGAGGACGATCCGAATTTCGGCGAGTTCATCAAGGAAATTGCGCGCGTCGAGCTTGATGTGCTCGCGTTGGAGGCAACCGAACTGCGCATCGTCGCGCAGATGTCGCGTGGCATCGATCCGGGGCCGGCCGCGTCGCTGTTCAAGATCAGGGGTACCGAGATCTTCCAGCGCATCACGGATCTGACGCATCAGGCGATCGGCAACTACGGTTTGGCGATTCGCGAACACCCGGTAAGCGGCAACCGCTTCATGCCGGGGCCGGACTACGGGCACACCGCGACGGAGAAGTATCTCAACTCCCGAAAACTCAGCATTTACGGGGGGTCGAATGAAATCCAGCGCAACATCATCGCGAAAGCGGTTCTCGGTCTCTGACCACATCGCACGGGGCATCGGATGGATATCCAGTTGACGGAAGAGCAGGAACTGCTTCGGTCGAGCATTCAGCGCTTTCTGCGCGAGCAGTACGGCTTTGACGAGCGTCGAAAAATCGTCGCGACCGACGAAGGCTGGAGCCGCAAGCACTGGAGCGCCTTTGCCGAGCTCGGCTTGTGCGCGGCGCCGTTTCGGGAAAGTTCCGGCGGCCTTGGTGGCGGATCGCTCGCGACCATGATCGTGATGCAGGAGTTCGGACGCAACCTGGTCGTCGAACCCTATTTCGAGACCGTGGTGCTGGCAGGCGGCCTAATCGAGGAGGCGGGTTCGCCGGAACAGCGCCAGGCGTTTTTGCCCGATATTATGGACGGCAGCGCAATCTGGACGTTGGCCTGGGCCGAGGGAAAGTCACGCTATGATTTCAACAACGTCGTCACGACGGCGCGTCGCGAGGGGGATCATTTCGTCCTCAGCGGATCGAAGGCGGCGGTCATCGGCGCGCCATGGGCCGACAGGCTGATCGTCTCGGCGCGCACTTCGGGCGATCCACGCGACCGTGCCGGCGTCAGCCTCTTTGTCCTGGACCGCCATTCGCCCAATCTGCATTTGCAGAGCTTCAAGACCATCGACGGCCGGCGCGCCGCCGAACTGACGCTTGGGGATGTCCGGGTGCTGGCCAGCCAGATGCTCGGCGCGGAAGGCGAGGGTGTCGCAGCGTTAGAGGCCTGCCGCGACCGCGCGATTGCGGCGCTCTGTGCCGAAGCGGTCGGTGCGATGTCAATGCTGAATTCGACCACGCTCGAATACAGCAAGACGCGCAAGCAGTTCGGCACGGCGCTTGGGACGTTTCAGGTGTTGCAACATCGCATGGTCGACATGTTCGTCGCGCTCGAGGAATCGGTCTCGTTGATGCAGCATCTCAATCTCAGCCTGGCCGCGCGCGAGCCGAATGGATCGAAACTGGCATCCGGCGCCAAGTCGAAGGTCGGCTATGCCGCGCGTTTCGTCGCGGAGCAGGCCGTGCAGCTGCACGGCGGCATGGGCATGAGCGACGAACTTGATGTCGGCCACTACTTCAAGCGGATCAGCTCCATCAACATCCAGTTCGGCGATCCCGCCTATCACCTGATGCGGTACGCGCAGCAGAGCTGAAGTTCGTCCGGGGCGGTAACCGCCAATCGTATCCAACGAAAGGTATAGCAATGACTGAAGCTGTGATCGTCTCGACTGCGCGCACCCCGATCGGCAAGGCGTACAAGGGCGCGCTCAACAACACCGAGGGCGCCACCCTGTTGGGGCATGCGATCTCGCAGGCCGTGTCGCGCGCGAAGATCGACGGCGCGGAAGTCGAGGACGTGGTGATGGGCTGCGCCATGCAGCAGGGCACCACCGGCACCAACATTGCCCGCAAGGCGCTGCTGCGTGCCGGGCTCCCGGTCGGCGTCGCCGGCACCACGATCGATCGCCAATGCGCGTCCGGGCTGCAGGCGATCGCGCTGGCGGCACGGGCGGTGATTTTCGACGGCCTCGAAGTCGCTATCGGTGGCGGCGGCGAATCGATCAGTCTGGTGCAGAACAATCAGATGAACATGTTTCACGCCGTCGATCCCGAACTGCTCGCGATGAAGGGCGATGCCTACATGGCGATGCTGGACACGGCCGAAATCGTCGCCAAGCGCTACGACATCTCGCGCGAACGCCAGGACGAATACAGCCTCGAAAGCCAGCGCCGGACTGCGGCCGCGCAGCAGGGCGGACGCTTCAACGACGAACTCGCTCCGATCAAGACCACGATGGCGGTCGCCGACAAGGCGACGGGTGCGGTGTCCTATCGCGAAGTGACGCTGTCGACCGACGAGGGGCCACGCCCCGACACGACCGCCGAGGGCCTCGCGGGCGTAAAGCCGGCCAAGGGAGCGGGCTTCACCATCACCGGCGGCAATGCCAGCCAGTTGTCCGACGGCGCCAGTGCCGCCGTCATCATGAGCGACAAACTGGCGGCGCAGAAGGGACTGAAGCCACTCGGCATCTTCCGCGGCTTTGTCGCGGCGGGCTGCGAGCCGGACGAGATGGGCGTGGGGCCGGTTTACGCCGTGCCGAGGCTGCTCAAACGCCACGGGCTCAAGATCGACGATATCGATCTCTGGGAGCTGAACGAGGCCTTCGCGGTGCAGGTGATCTATTGCCGCGACAAGCTCGGCATCGATCCGGAAAAGCTCAACGTCAATGGCGGCTCGATCGCGGTCGGTCATCCCTACGGCATGACCGGGGCGCGGCTGACCGGTCACGCCCTGATTGAGGGGCGCCGGCGCAAGGCCAAATACGCCGTCGTCACCATGTGCGTCGGCGGTGGCATGGGTGCCGCGGGCCTGCTCGAAATCGTCCACTGACGCGCGACAATCGGACACCCTCAAACCATATCGGAGGCACGTGTGAAGACAGCCATCACCGAGATGTTCGGCATCGAACATCCGATCATCCAGGGCGGAATGCACTATGTGGGATTCGCCGAACTCGCCGCCGCGGTGTCGAATGCCGGCGGGCTTGGTGTCATCACCGGCCTGACCCAGCGTACGCCGGATTTGCTGGCCAAGGAGATCGCGCGCTGCCGCGACATGACCGACCGACCGTTCGGCGTGAACCTGACCTTCCTGCCGACCTTCACCGCACCGCCTTATCCCGAATATATCGCGGCCATCCGGGAAGGCGGCGTGAAGGTGGTGGAAACCGCCGGCCGCAGCCCGGAGCAATACATGCCGGCCTTGAAAGCGGGCGGCATCAAGGTGATCCACAAATGCACCTCGGTCCGCCACTCGCTGAAGGCCGAAGCGATCGGCTGCGATGCCGTCAGCGTCGACGGTTTCGAATGCGGCGGTCATCCTGGTGAGGACGACATGCCCAACATGATCCTGCTGCCGCGCGCGGCCGAGGAGTTGAAGATTCCGTTCGTCGCCTCCGGCGGCATGGCCGATGCCCGAAGCCTGGTCGCGGCGCTGGCGATGGGCGCGGCCGGCATGAACATGGGCACGCGCTTCATCGCGACCAAGGAAGCGCCGGTGCATGAAAACGTCAAGAATGCGCTGCTCAAGGCGACCGAACTCGACACCCGTCTGGTGATGCGCGGGCTGCGCAACACCGAGCGCGTTTTGAACAACAAGGGCGTCGAGCAGTTGCTCGAGATCGAACGCGAGAAGGGCAGAGCGCTCAAGATCGACGACATTCACGACCAGGTGGCGGGCGTCTATCCCAAGGTGATGATCGACGGCGACATGGACGCCGGCGCCTGGAGCTGCGGCATGGTCGCGGGTCTCATCCACGACATCCCGACCGTCAAGGAATTGATCGATCGCATCATGGCGGACGCGGAGCGGATCATCCGCCAGCGCCTGACCGGCTTCCTCGACGGTGTAGAACACCGGCCGACCGTCCGGGTGATTGCGTGAGCGTCGCGCGAACCGGGCAAGTCATCGATCAATGGCCGTCGTCGGCCCCGCGGAGGGAGAGCTCATGAATCCGGTCGACTTCCATTACTACGAGCCGTCGAAGGGCCACGGGCTCCGCCACAATCCGTTCAACGCGATCATCGCGCCGCGTCCGATCGGCTGGATCTCGTCGCGTAATGCGGCCGGTCAACTCAATCTCGCGCCTTACAGCTTCTTCAACGCGTTCCTCTACGACCCCCCGATCATCGGATTCTCCTCGATTTCGTGGAAGGACACCGTCAAGAACGTCAGCGAGACCCGCGAATTCACCTGGAATCTAGTGACGATGGATCTGGGTGACCGCATGAACGTGACGGCGACGCCGCTCGGTCACGGCGTCAGTGAATTCGAAGCGGCAGGGCTGACGCCGGTGCCGGGACGCCACGTCTCCGTGCCGCGGGTCGGCGAGAGCAGGGCCGCGATGGAATGCAAGGTGATCGACGTCTCCCAGCTTGCGAATGCGCGCGGCGAGAAGGTCGAGGGATGGTTCGTGCTCGGCGAGGTCGTCGCCGTCTACATCGACAAATCGCTGATCGAGGACGGCGTCTACAACACCGCGCTTGCGCGCCCCATCCTGCGCGCCGGCCGCGGTGGAGATTACCTCGAGGTCAAGACGGAAAACATGTTCGAGATGAAGCGCCCTCCGGGCAGCAGCAAACCGGAATTCCACGGTACCTGACCAGGCTCAGCACGTGTGCGGTCAAAAATCACAATGGAGAGACACAATATGAGCGCTCACTCGTGCCTGCTGGCAGCAGTGCTGTTGGTGACATCAGCTCAATGCGCTCTCGCGCAAAAGAAATATGGTCCAGGAGCAACCGACACCGAAATCAAGATTGGCAACACCATGCATATAGCGTTCCTGCTTCGTCTTATTCGAATATTGGCAAAGCCGAAGCCGGCCATGGCGAACTCTCCTGTTGATAGTGGTTGTTATATGACGATAGTCATATAAGATGACCGACAATGCAACAAACGAGGCCGCAACCACTGGGCAATGCGGTTCCGGAATGGCTGGGAGGAGATGGTGACGGCCTGGACGGCCGTTCACCCGGAACCTTGCATGAAGTGAAAGTGCACGGAGTGGCAATGCGATACGAACAGGACCACAGGCGCCAGACCCACGATCGGATTGTTGAAAGCGCCTCCTACGGCCTGCGCCAGACGGGCGCCAGGGGGCTCAGCGTCGTCGATTTGATGAAACTCGCCGGCCTGACGCATGGCGGATTCTATAACCATTTCAATTCACGCGCCGCGCTGGTCAGCGAGGCGATCGCGTTTGCCATGGACCAGATGACGGCGCGATGGAGAAAATTGGCGCAGAAGAAGGCCAACGGGCGGCGTTTCGAGGCGCTGATCGCGGATTACCTCAGTCGGCGGCATCGTGACGATCCCAGACGCGGTTGTCCGCTTCCTACGCTGGCCGTCGATGTCGTGCGATCGAGCTTGAGCGAGCAGCACGCCTTCGCGGCCAAGCTGGAGGAGATGATCGACGTCTTTGTCGAGCTGCTTCCCGACGAGCCGCCGCGGCAGGCCCGCCGGATCGCAACCGGCGCGATTGCGACCATGGTGGGGACCATCGTGCTATCGCGTGCGGTCGGTGCGGGGAAATTTTCCGATCGCATCCTCGATGCCGGACGCGGGACCGCAGGCGGCCGAATCCGGAAGCACTGACTGGTAGCAACCATGGCGAAGCGCTGCGGACAACCATGATGCAAGGGAGGTCACTATGACGGCCGGTACGTGGCTCAAGACTGCCTGCAACCTGTGTTACATCAATTGCGGGATCGAGGTGTTTGTGAATGACGGACGCCTGGAGAAGGTGCGCGGCGACCGCTCGAGCCCGAAGTCGCAGGGCTACCTCTGCAACAAGGCAACACGGATTCCGTTTTACGCCCATCACAAGGATCGGCTGACGAGCCCGCTGCGCCGTCGCGCCGACGGCGGTTTCGACGAAATCGAGTGGGACGTGGCGATCGCCGAGATTGCCGGACGGCTGCGCGACATCGTCGACAAACACGGCGGCAAGAGCATCGCGCTCTACGGCGGCGGCGGGCAGGGCAACCACGCCGGCGGCGCCTATGGCAGCGGATTGCTGCGCGCGCTGGGGTCGCGCAGCACCTTCAATGCGCTCTCGCAGGAGAAGACCGGCGACTTCTGGGTCAACGGCCACATGTTCGGCAGCCAGACCTGCCACACCGCCGAAGATGTGCACCATTGCGATCTCTTGCTGGTGATCGGTGCCAATCCCTGGATCGCGCACGGCTTTCCCAATGCGCGCGATCATTTAAATCAGATCCGCAAGGACCCCGCGCGCAAACTGATCGTCATCGATCCCCGGCGAACCGAGACCGCCGAAATGGCGGACCTGCATCTGTCCGTGCGTCCGGGGGCGGACGCATTCCTTCTCGGCGCACTGCTGGCGACGCTGGTCCGTTCCGACCGGGTCGATCATGCCTTTATCGAGGCGCGCACGATTGGATTTCCGGAAGTCCGGCAGGCGCTGCTGAGCATCCCGGTCGAAGCATGGGCTGCCGCTGCCGACATCCCGGTCGCGGAGATCGAGCGGTGCGCCGCAATGATCGCAGCCGCCAAGGCCATGGTGGTCCGGGTCGAACTCGGCATCCAGCAGGGCACCAATTCGACGCTGAATTCCTATCTCGAAAAACTCCTGATCATGTTGTCTGGGAGTTTCGGCCGCAAAGGCACCAACCAGTTGCATAGCTGGCTGCAGCCGCTATGGGGCAATTCGCCGAACCAAACCTTCGCGCCGACCGGCGATGCGATCATCGGCGGCCTGTTGCCGCCGAACATTTTTCCCGAGGCGGTGCTCAAGGACCATCCCGACCGGTTGCGTTGCGCCTGGATCGACAGTTCCAACCCCGCCAACACCGCCGCCAACACCGAGGCCGTGGAGCGGGCGCTAAGCTCGCTGGACCTTTGCGTGGTCGTTGACGTCGCGATGACCGAAACCGCGCGGCTCGCGCATTACGTTCTGCCGGCATCCTCGCAATTCGAGAAGACCGAGTTCACGCTGTTCAATTTCGAATTCCCGACCAACTATTTTCACGTTCGTGCTGGGGTGTTGCAGCCCCTGGCCGGCACCTTGCCGGAGCCGGAGATCTACACGAGGCTTGCGGTGGCGCTGGGGCTATTGCCGGGCGACAACGTGCTCGCGCCGTTGCGTGAAGCGGCGCGGCGTTCGCGCGCCGAGTTCGCGACGGCGTTTCGTGCGTTCATGGGGGAAAACCCGTCAGCCCAGGCGGTCGGTGCCCTCGTGCTCTACCATACGCTTGGCCAGACGCTGCCGGACGGCACCGCAGCCGCGGCTCCGTTGTGGAACGCGGCGCTGGCCTGCGCCAAGCGATCGCCGCAGGCGGTGCGCCGGGCGATCGGCGCTTCCCACGAGGTCTCGGATCATCAACTCGGCGATCTCCTGTTCGACACCATCGTCGCCGCCCGACAGGGCGCCGCGGTCACCCGTCACGACTATGACGAGGTCTGGACGCTGATCGGCTATTCCGATCGCAAAATTCGCCTCGTCGTTCCGCAGATGCTGGAATGGCTGGCGCGTCTCGATCCGCAGGCCGCCGGTGCGCCAAAGGAATTTCCGTTCATGCTGGCGGCCGGTGGCCGCCGCATGTTCAACGCCAACCAGATTTTTCGCGATCCGGCATGGCGTCGCGATGACCCTGACGGAGCCATGCTGATCAACTCGAACGATCTCGGCGAGTTGGGAGCCAAGGACGGCGACTGGATCGCGGTGGAGTCGGCGGTTGGCCGGCTAGTCGTGCGCTGCAAGGTCGACGATGCCATGCGGAACGGCCAGTTGGCGCTGCCGCACGGCTACGGCCAGGCCTATCCCGCGCCGGACGGGGAGCGCCTGGTCAACGGGCCGCGCATCAACCTGCTCACCGAAAGCGGAAACCGCGATCCGATCGCGGGAACGCCCTATCACAAGAACGTCGCGGTTCGTCTGTCGCTGGTGCCGGCGCACGAGGCGGCCACCCATCAGACGCAGTCCGAGCGCATTCATATGCGAGCGGCCGCGAATTAGCCCGAAGGAATCTTAGATGACCGACAAGCCAATCGCCGTTGTGACCGGGGTCGGGCCGGGCACGGGAGCCGCCATCGTCAAGCGCTTCTCCGCCGGCGGATTTCGGGTCGTCGGGCTGGCGCGTTCACCCGAACTGATCAGTCGCCTGGCGCAGGAGCTTCCTGACGTCCATGCGCTGACCTGCGACGTCTCGGACGAAGGCCGGGTGAAAGCCGTGGCCGCCGACGTCAAGCGCCGCTTCGGCCCGGCCGAAGTGCTGATCCACAACGCGGTCGGCGGCGGCTGGGGCAGCTTTCGTGAGATCGACCCGAAGATGCTGAAGGGCAATTTCGAGGTCAACGTGATGGGTCTGCTGTATCTCGCGCGGGAACTGACGCCCGACATGATCGATCGGGGCAAGGGCGCGATTCTCGTCACCGGTAACACCTCGTCGATCCGCGGCAAGGCCAATTTCGCCGGCTTCGCGCCGACCAAGGCGGCGCAGCGGATTTTGGCCGAGTCGATCGCGCGCGACGTGGGGCCGCTCGGTGTCCACGTCTCCTATGTCCTGATCGACGCCGTGATCGACACGCCGCGGATGCGAGCGCGGCTGAGCGACAAGCCGGACGATTTCTTTATCAAGCCCGCCGCCATCGCCGATGAGCTGTTTCATCTTTACAGCCAGGATCGATCGGCCTGGTCGTTTCTCAGCGAATTGCGGCCGTTCGGCGAAACCTGGTAACGGCGCCGCACAAGAAAGGTCAGGCCATGACGGATGGATCGATACCGGTCGATACGGGGACGGACGAGCTGTTGTGCGAGATCCGGGATCGCGTTGCCGTGATCACCTTGAATCGGCCGGGCGCGCGCAATTCGTTGTCTGATCACCTGACGCCGGCGCTGCGGCGGATGATCAAGCGCAACGGCGACGACCCCGATGTCGGCGCGTTGCTTATTACCGGGGCGGGCACCGCGTTCTGCTCGGGTGGCGACGTCAAGGGAATGGGCGGCAACGCTGCGGCGGCGCCGATGTCGTTCGACGACAAGGTGGCGCGGCTGCGGGAGCGCCAGCGCACCCTGACCGGCGTGCTCGTTTCGGTGCGCAAGCCCACCATCGCTGCGTTGCCGGGACCGGCAGCCGGTGCCGGGCTTGCGATCGCGCTGGCCTGCGACATCCGCATCGCCGCCGAATCCACCATCATGACGACAGGCTATGCGAAAATCGCGCTCACCGGCGACTACGGCATTTCGTGGCTGTTGACCCGGCTGGCCGGCACCGCGCGCGCCCGCGAACTGATGTTCCTGTCAGAACGGATCGATGCACGCCGCGGCGAGGCGCTGGGGCTGATCAACAGCGTGGTGCCGGACGCCGAACTGCGAAGCGAAGCATTCTCGATCGCGAGAGCATTGGCGAACGGTCCGTCCAGCACCTATGCTGCGATGAAGGACAACCTTGATCTCGCGCTGTCGGCCGACTTCCTGACATCGCTGGATCAGGAAGCCGAGAAGATGGTCGCTGCCGCCGGCACTGCGCAGCATTCCGAAGCGGTGCGGGCCTTCATCGAGAAGCGTGCGCCCAATTACCGCTGAAAGCATCCGGGGAAGCAACATGACCCAATCCAGCGAGACTTCCGGGCAAGAGGTCGCCCTCATTGTCGGCGGCGGCCCGGGCATCAGTTCCAGTTGCGCCCGGCTGTTTGCTGAATCCGGCATGCGTGTCGCCGTCGCGGCCCGAAATCCGGACAAGCCGGTCCTGGCAACGCTCGAGAGGGCCCATGGTGTGCACCGCTATGCCTGCGATGCCAGCGACCCGGCCGCCGTGGCGCCACTCTTTGCCAGTGTCGTGCAGGACCTGGGAACGCCGCGGCTGGTGGTGCACAACATCGACGGCCGCGTTCCCGGCATTTTCCGCAAGAACATCCTCGAAGCCGATCCGGCGATGGCGCTCGAAACGGTACGGAACTCGGCGTTCTCCGCCTTCCTGACCGGCCAGCAGGCAGCGCGCCACATGCTTGGCAACGAGCCCGACGCCAACGGCGCGCGGGGGACCATCGTGTTCACGAATGCCAGCGCCTCGCTGAAGGGCTATCCGTCGAGCGGCGCCTTTGCCATGGCCTGTCATGCCAAGTCTGGGCTGGCGCAAAGCATGGCGAGGGAATTGATGCCCCAGGGCATCCATGTCGCCAATGTGCCGATTGATGCCGCGATCGGCTGGACTCAGGAAGACGGCAGCCGCGCGCACCGGCTGGCGGGGACTACGGTCGACGACAACATGGCCGACCCCGACCACATCGCCGAAACCTATTTGCAACTGCATCGCCAGCATCGGTCGACCTGGGCCTTCGAGGTCGTGCTGCGGCCCTGGGTCGAGAAATGGTGAGACGCATGCTCGCGGTCCCACCAAGGAAATCGCGACGGCGTCGTTCTCAATAGAAACGTTGGTGCAGCGTACATGACGCGGCCGTTCATGCTGGCCTCGGCAGTTGTGCGCATGTGGGCGCCGTACCTCCCGGATTTTTCCGGGCGATTTCCGCTTGGCCTTTAAATTCTAAATTAGAATGAATGATTATTCAAAAATAATCTGCACTAGAAGCGAATGTGTCTTTTTGAATCTCTTGACAGTTCAATTTCAGAACTGTCTACTCTGTGCATCGACGGAGGTGAGGGGACTGACCTGACCGTCCCGAAGGGGGCCGCACAGCGCTTCCGAAAAACGACACGCAAGGAGGACGACATGAGGAGCGTGGACGACATCACTGCGGCCGAGTTGCTGGACGGCTTGCCGTCTCGCGTGCACGAGGTCTACGCGCCGTTCGTGCGCGGCATGCCGGATCATCCGGCATTCGTGGAAGACGGGCGTTCGTGGAGCTACCGGCAGTTCTCGGACGCCGTCGATGCCGCGGCCAGGGATCTTGCCGATCTCGGCATCAGGCCGGGCGACCGCGTGATCATGGCGAGCGAGAACAGCGTGGCGCTGGGCGCGGTGCTGTTTGCGGCAAGCAAGCTCGATGCATGGGGCATCCCGGTCAATCCGCGCCTGTCGGCCCGGGAGATCGATCAGATCGCGGCCCATAGCGGCGCCAGGCGGGTGCTGTTCAACGCGCCGCTGTCAAAGGAAGCCGCCGATCACGCCAGCCGCGTCGGCGCGACCATTCGCGCCGTCGGTCCCTTCGACGGTATCGGTGTCGGTCCGCTCAAGGCGGACGCGTTGGCAGAACCGGTCGAGAAGGACGGCGCCCGCCAAGTCGCGGGGTTGCTATACACGTCCGGCACCACAGGCACGCCGAAGGGCGTGATGCTGAGCCACGCCAACCTGCTGTTCGCCGCGAGGACGTCAGGAGTCCTTCGCGATAGCGGTCCGGGCGACCGCATCTACGGTGTGCTGCCCATGTCCCATATCGTCGGCTATTCGATCCTCCTGATCGCCACGCTGATGCACGGCAGCACGCTGTATGTCGTCGCGAAGGCCGATCCCGCCGCACTGGCCCATGCCATCGCCGAGCAGGGGATCACCAATCTGTTCGGGGTGCCCGCCACCTATCAGCGCCTGCTCGAACACAAGTCGGTCAAGCGCATCGAGAAGCTCGAACGCGGCAACCTGAAGAACATCGCCGTCGCCGGCGCGCCCCTCGATCTCGATCTGAAGCAGCGGATCGAGGACGAGTTCGGAATTCCGCTGCTGAATAATTACGGCATCACCGAATGCTCGCCGGGCCTGTCGGGTGTTCGGTCGCAACGTCCCGTCGCGGACGAGTCGGTCGGACCGTTTCTTCCCGGCATCGAGCACCGGATCGTGGATCTCAACGGCAAGCAAGTTGCGACCGGTGACGTCGGCGAACTGCATGTCCGCGGCCCCAACGTGATGCTCGGCTATTACCGCGCGGCCGACCTGACGGCGGCGGCGATCGACCGCGAGGGCTGGTTCAACACCGGCGATCTCGCACGGGTGAACGCTGAGGGACATCTCTACATCGCCGGTCGCACCAAGGAGCTCATCATCCGCTCCGGCTTCAACGTCTACCCGGCCGAAGTGGAGGCGGTGCTGAGTTCGCACAAGCAGGTCGTCCAGACCGCCGTCGTTGGACGCCCCGTTGACGGCAACGAGGAGGTCGTCGCCTTCGTGCAGCTCCTTCCCGGCGCCAGCGTCAGTTCCGAGGAGTTGAAGGCATACGCGGCCGGGCAGCTTACCTCCTACAAGCGTCCGACCGAGCTGATCGTGCTCGACGCGCTGCCGGCCGCATCCACCGGCAAGATCCTCAAGCACAAGCTCCGCGAGCTGGCGATCGAACGGACCGCCGCCAAGGCGTCCAGCGCGGCCGCCGGCTGACGCGCAGCCGTTGCAAGTTCGAGCATATGCCGATGCGCGGCGCAGCCGTCGCAGGGACAAGACAAGGGAGATATCGATGTTGACGAAGACTTTGGCGGCAGCCGTGCTCGGTGCTGCGATGATCAGCGCGCCCGCACGGGCGGAGACACCCGGTGTCACCAGCACTGAGGTGAAGATCGGGGCCACGTTCCCGTTCAGTGGTCCCGCTTCGCCGCTCAGCAACACCGGCAAGGGCATGATCGCCTATATTAATTCGATCAACGACCGCGGCGGCATCAGCGGCCGCAAGATCAACCTCATCACCTACGACGACGCCTACAGTCCGCCCAAGACCGTCGAGCAGACCCGGAAGCTGATCGAAAGCGACGATGTGGCATTCCTGTTCGGCCCGTTGGGAACGCCCGGCATCAGCGCCACCATCAAATACGTCAATGCCAAGAAGGTGCCGCATCTGTTCGTGGTGAGCGGCGTCGCCCGGTTCACGAATTTCGCCGAGTATCCGATGACCACGACGGGGTTGCCGAGCTACGACACCGAAGGGCGGATCTACGCAAAATACATTACGCAGGCCAAGCCGGGAGCGAAGATTGCGATCCTGTATCAAAACGACGATCTGGGTAAGGACTTCGTCAATGCCTTCAAGGGCTATCTGAAGGAAGGTTTTGACGAAAAGGTCGTGGGCTCGTCCTACGAAGTCACGGAGCCTACGATCGATTCTCACGTCGTGAAATTGAAAGCGTCCGGCGCCGAGGCGTTTCTGGTCGCGGGCACGCCGAAATTCGCGGCGCAGGCGATCAAGAAGGCCGACGAGATCGGCTGGAAGCCGCTGTTCCTGATCAACTACGTTTCGAGTTCGGTCGCTTCCACCATCGTTCCGGCCGGACCGGAAAAGGCCATCGGTGTCGTCGCGGCGAACTTTTCTAAGGACCCGAACGACAAGAAGTGGGACGACGACCCCGGCATCAAATGGTACCGCGAGTACTTCGCGAAATACCTGCCGGGCGCCGATATCGGCGATTCCAACTACCTGTTCGGCACGCAGCAGGGACAGATCCTGGAGCAGGTGCTCAAGCAGTGCGGCGACGACCTTTCGCGCGAAAACATCGCCAAGCAGTCGCGCAGCATCCGCGGGCTGTCGCTTCCGACGCTGGTGCCGGGCGTCGTCATCAACACCGGCCCGGACAACAGCATGGCGTATACACAGCTTCAGTTGCAGCGCTGGAACGGCACCATGTGGGAGAAGTTCGGCGATGTGCTTACCGCCGACACCAAGTGAATGGTGCGGCCGGACAGCCCATTCAGCACTTCGTCACATCTGAATAGCGGTTATTCAAATGGTGTGTAGTCTCTTCAACGGTGACTGTATCAAGCTGGCGGACAAAGAGTAAGCCATTCGGAGACCAGCAGATGAGCGAGACTAAGACCCAGGCCGGCCAGATCCGGACCGAAGTGCACGGACACGTGTTCAAGATCATCATCGACAACGTGGCGAAGAAGAATTCCTTCAGCCCGCAGATGATGGCGCAGATTTCGGATGCGTTCACGCTGCTCGATAGCACCGACGATTACTGGGTCGGCGTGCTCTGTGCCGAGGGTCCGGATTTCACCGCTGGTCTCGACATGCCGAAATTCTTCGGTCCCAAGGCCGAAACGATCGAGGACAAGCCCGGCAATATCGATGCCTTTGCGCTGAAGGGCCGCTGCCGCAAGCCGATAGTGACGGCGGTGCAGGGGATCTGCTTCACGATCGGCATCGAAATGATGCTGGCCGGCGACATCGTCGTCGCGGCCGACGATAGCAGGTTCTGCCAGATGGAATCCAGGCGCGGCATCGCGCCGCTGGGCGGCGCCCATTTCCGCTATCTGACGCGGGCGGGATGGGGCGACGCGATGTATCACCTGCTCCTGTGCGACGAGTTCAACGCGGCCCGCGCGCACAAGATCGGGTTTGTTCAGGAAGTCGTCGCGCCCGGCCAGCAGATCGCGCGCGCCATGGAGATTGCCGCCCTGATCGCCCGGAATGCGCCGATCGGCATTCAGGTGACCAAGGAAGCTGCCCTGAAATACATCGAGGGCGGCGAAAGCGCCGCAATCGACTACATCCCGAAGATCAAGGATCGCGTCTTCAACAGCGAGGACATGAAAGAGGGCATCCAGTCTTTCGTCGAGCGTCGCGCGGCCGTGTTCCGCGGCAAATAGCGGTCCCATCGAACCTCGCATGATCAAGGGCGTGGGCGCAGGCAGCGGCTGGGACTCAGCATGGTGTATGGCTTTGTTAAGCAGTCGCTTGGCCACATCAATATTTACAGCGAGGTTGGCACGGGGACAACTATCAAGATACCTTCCTCAAGCGGATCATGCCGCTCGCCCCAGTGAACCGGATCTTGGCCAGACGATTCCGGTGGCTCTTCTGAGACATGCGTCGAGATCCGCTTGAGATCTGTTCAACTCGGTCGTCGGAGGGCAGCTTTTGGCGCAAGGCGGCCGCTGAAATAGATGTTAGATCTCGCAAACTCGCGCTAACCGGACCTGCTCCGAACTCCCTCTGGAGTGGACCGGCCAACGGGCGAGCGAAGATCTTTGTGATCTCAGAATCGCCGCCCGCAGGTTTCCTTGCTCTATCGCCGCCAAAACTACGATGCTGCTTGTTCTATCCTAGGCATGACCAGACCCGCACATTACTTTGCAACGGGATTGATAAGGAGGGTAGGAACTAGCGCTACTGCATGAACTCATTCGGTACTGCAATGCTGTACCGGCGCAGGTGCGGCGTCATCGAGCGATCGCAAGCGATCGATGAAAGGAAAAGGCGCCAATAGTCAGCTCTAAATCTCTGTCGGCCCAAAAATCAGCTATTCCGGACGAGATGATAAAGCGAAATAACATCAATATGTTAGCGCGTCGATTTTGCATTGCCCCCATGATGGATTGGAGCGATCCCCTATAAAAATAGGGGTCGCAGCGTCATGTAATACTTTTTGTAATACTCAGATTTGGGCCGGCTCTGGCTTCATGAAAACGATCCAGTGAGACTTTGCCGTCTTCCCGCATCGGTTTCCGAACAGAGGCTTTTCGGGTGTCAGGGCCAGAAGCTCTGACACCTTCACTTCCTCCTCATTCCATTTGAAGATCAAAGTTCCGTTGGGTTTGAGGACACGAAAACACTCCGAAAATCCTGCGCGAATATCGTCGCGCCAGTCACCCTCTAGCTTCCCGTATTTCTTCGCGAGCCAACCCGTTTTGCCGTTTCGAATTAGGTGCGGTGGGTCAAAGACGACAAGATGGAAGCTGTCCGTCTTGAACGGCATGAACCGGAAGTCCATTTGCTGGTCTGGGGCGATGATCAGTTTGCGAGAACCGCCCGTGCTGGAGCTATCCTTGAGGGTGTGTTCTTCCTGTCGGATATCTCCGTAAATCGCTCTGCTGTCTTGGCGGTCGAACCAAAACATCCTACTACCGCAGCATGCGTCGAGAACCGTCTTGCCGTCTTCCATGTTTCCCTCGTCGTGTTGACGAGGTGTTGTTAGTGGCTGATGGTTGCCGCCAACGATTGCGGGAATGTTCTTCGCTTCCATGTCTTCCGTCTCTTGTTGCGCTCGCATTGCGAGTTCTGTTGATGTTCGTTGTGATTTTTTGATGCGAGTTCCACTGGGTTTCGGGTATTACATTTGCCTCCTTGCAACAGTCTGATTTCGCTGCCGATATTTGCGTTTTTCGATTTCGGGTATTACAGAAGTATTACATGAGAATTATCCACAGGCTAAACCTTTGATTGCAAAGTGGAAATTTTGCACGGCACCCATGATGGATTGGACGGACCGGCATTGCCGCGTCTTCCACCGTCTGATGACGCGTCGGGCGCTGCTCTATACGGAGATGCTGACGACGGGCGCCATCATCCATGGCGATCGCGCGCGGCTGCTTGGGTTCGATCAGAGCGAGCATCCGGTGGCGTTGCAGCTCGGTGGCTCCGATCCGCGCGATCTGGCGGCCGCAGCCAGGATTGGCGAGGATTTCGGCTATGACGAGATCAACCTCAATGTCGGCTGTCCGTCCGACCGGGTGAAGGACGGCCGCTTCGGCGCGTGCCTGATGGCGGAGCCGGCGCTGGTCGCTGACGGCGTCGCCGCGATGAAGCACGCGGTGAAGATTCCGGTCACGGTGAAATGCCGCATCGGCATCGATGATCAGGATCCCGAAGTGGCGCTCGACGTGCTGGCGCGCGGCGTCGTTGCGGCTGGCGCGGATGCGCTGATCGTGCACGCGCGCAAGGCCTGGCTCAACGGCCTGTCGCCAAAGGAAAACCGCGACATCCCGCCGCTGGATTACGACCGCGTCTATCGGCTGAAGATCGCGCTGCCCCATGTGCCCATCGTCATCAATGGCGGGATCGGCAGCGTGGCGGAAGCAAAACAGCATCTCGCCCATGTCGATGGCGTGATGCTCGGGCGCGCGGCCTATCAGGATCCCTGGCGACTATTGGCCGTCGATTCCGAATTGTTCGGCGAGGCGCCGCCACACGCCGGCATGAAGGACGTGTTTGAAGCCATGATGCCCTACATCGAACGGCAGCTCGCGCAGGGCACGCGGCTGCATTCGATCACGCGGCATTTCGTCGGGGCGTTTCATGGCGTGCCCGGCGCGCGGGCGTTCCGCCGGCACCTGGCCGAGCACGGCGTCAGGCGCGATGCCGGCGTCAGCGTGCTGCGCGAGGCGATCGCGCTGGTTGATGGCAGCGCGGCTGTCTCGATGGCGGCATGAGGCTTCAACCGGTCGGGTCTGTTCGCCTCAACGGCCGGCAGTCGATCAACCGATCGCGCGCCCCTGGTCGCCCCAGAATCGCTCCCGCAGCACGGCCTTTTGAATCTTGCCGTTTGGTGTCATCGGCAATGCCTCCTCCAGGAGGATTTCCTTGGGCACCTTGTATCCGGCCAGTAATTCGCGGCAGTGGTGTTTGAGTTCGTCGGCGGCGACGGCGGCGCCGGTATTGCACACGACGAAGGCGGTGACTTTCTCCCCCCATTTCGAATCTGGCGTGCCGATCACGGCTGCGGTCGCGACCGCTGGATGGCGGAGCAGTGCGCGCTCGACTTCGACGGAATAGACGTTCTCACCGCCGCTTACGATCATGTCCTTGGCGCGGTCGACCAATGTGAGATAGCCGTCGGGGTCAAGAAATCCGAGGTCGCCGGTGCTGTACCAGCCATCGCGCATGACCGCGTTGGTCGCGTCGGGTTTACCAAGATATCCACTGAATGTGGTCGGCGATTTCACGAGGACCTGACCCACCGTCTCGGACGCGACATCCGCGCCTGCAGGATCAACGACCCGGATTTGCACCAGAGGCACCGCGACCCCGCAAGAGGAGAGCCGTGCCGGCCGCGTAACGTCGTGATCCGCGGGCCGCAGGACGGTAATGATCCAGGTCTCGGTCGTTCCGTAATGCTGTACCAGATTGCAACCGATCTGTTCCCGTGCCCGACGCACCGTTTCTGCGCCGATGGCTGACCCGAAATACGTGATGCATCGCAGCGAACTCAGGTCTGTTGAACCGATAGCCGGATGGTCGAGGATCATCTGCAGGGCGGCGGGAACCAGGGGCAGGATGGTCGCGCGGTCGCGTGCGATCCGTTGAAGCGTCAAGGCCGGATCGAAGCTTGGAATGACGGATATTCGGCCACCATTGTACAGCGCCTGCATTGCTATGCAGCTTCCGCCCAAATGGAAATTAGGCATTCCGAGAAGGATGGTATCCTCGCTGGTCCAAGCCATTGCCGGCTCTTGCGCAGCACTCCTGAAAGAATGTCGGATCGCCTCATGTGACAAGATGACGCCTTTCGGGACGCCCGTCGTACCCGACGTGTATGCGAGCAGGCACGGACTGGAGGCGTCGCAAAACGACTCGGGATGGTGATCCGGCGCGTGCTTGGCCCATTCCTGCAGACTCCCCTCATTCAAGGCCCGGTCGAAGGGAACGATCTCGTATTTCACCGAAGTCCGCTCCCGGACGGCCTGCATTTTCTCCCTGAGGCTGCTGTCGACAAAGACGATTGACGGTTTGGCGTCTTCGATGATCTCGGTGAGTTCCGCAGGAGAGAGGCGCCAATTGAACGGAGCAAAAGCGCATCCGATCCTGCCTGCGGCGAACCAGGCCTCAAAGAAACCCACGCTGTTCATGCCGAGGTAACCGATGTGATCGCCTGGCTTAATTCCGCCGGCGACCATGCGGTTGGCGATCTGATTGGAGTGCTTATCCAGCAGGCCGTAGCCGATCGATGTGGCGTCTCCTATCAACGCGATGCTGTCGGGAGCGCGCGCGGCCCAGAAGCGGACGATATCCGGAACGGTTCCTATCTCGTGAGACTGCGACATGGGTGCCTCCTGCGCGTCGACGTTTGCAGTCAGAGTGAATTGGCCGTCGCGCCGGCGCGCCCCTTGTCGGTCTTGTCGAAAAATTGCTGCGATCGTTCCATCACGCTGGAATTGCCGCCGCAAAGCGCGTATCCCCACATCGCCTCGACCCGCAATTGGTCGTAGAATGGGCGTCCGACGATCTCGAGGATGGTCTCCTTGGCGGACTCAATGGCCGCCTGATCGTTGCGCAAGATGCGCGCCGCCACGGCTTCCGCTTCCTCCATCAACTTCTCATGCGGCACGACGCGCGAGACCATGTTGGCCGTGTAGGCGCGCTCGGCGCTGAACGGCTCTCCGGTCAGGAGCATTTCCAGCGCAAAGCCGACGCCGCATGTGTTCACGAGGCGCACGATGCCGCCATCCGCCGGATGCATGCCCCGGCGGATTTCGAACGTGCCGAACTGCGCGCGCTCGGAAGCAATACGAATGTCGCACGCCATCGCGAGCTCGACGCCGTGCCCGACGCACCATCCGTTGATCGCAGCGACGATCGGCTTGTAGAAACGAGCGAGTGGGCCGCGGGTGATGCCGCAAAGTCCGGCATCGATCCTCTCGCGGCCCACCATCGGGCCGACCGTCTGCCATTCGGGGGCATGCGTGTTCAGATCGGCGCCCGCGGTGAATGCATCGCCTGTCCCGGTAATGATGGCCACACGCATCGCGGGATCGTCGCGAAAATCAGTCCAGATCTCGCAAAGGCGCTCATGTGTCTCAACATCGATCGCGTTCTTCACTTCCGGCCGATTCAGCGTGACATACGCAACCGGGCCACGCTTTTCGTAAAGGACTTTCGATGTCGCCATGGTTCCCTCCAACGTACGCAGCCGGTTTTTCCAGCTTGCAAGCAGTGCCTGATAATTAGTACATTACCATATGATATACTAGAAAACAAGAATCGTGAGGGAGACGATCGATGTTCCGATCGCGGCCGAGGTGGCCACGCCCGGGAATCCGTGATCGGCGCCGCGATGGCTGCAATCGTCATGTTCAGACGCACGCTCGCCATGGGAGCGAAGCGGGATGGCGTCCGCGTCAACGCGTTGACGCCATTACCGGGCAGGCTATCAGCGTGAATGGCGGAATCCCGGCGGCGTAAGATCAGCGCTTCCCGTTGCCGGCTCCCCGGCGCCAGTGTGCTGCGCGATGCGATTGCGCTAAGAGCATGATCCGGAAAAGCGTGAAGCGGTTTTACGAAAAGATCATGCTCAAACAAGGAGCCAAAGCGCTATGACGATTCAAACCAATCTCATCGCGCTAGTTGTTGCCGGCGCGGTCGCGCCGATGGCGGCGTGAGGTGTTGACGCTGCCGGTCACGTCGGGATAGCCGTTCAGCATCAGTTTGTCGGCCTGCACGCCCCAGCTTTCCAGCCGATCCAGGAAGCTCATGCCGAGCAGATTGGTTTTCATCTGCCCGCGCGGCACCACCAGCGCCGGAACCGATTTCTCGACGAGGTGGCCGACGGCGAGACGATCGAGCGTCAGCCGCGCCGCTTTGGTATGGCCGCCGGCGGTTTCGACGTCGACATTGTATTCGAGCATCTCGAGCGGCAGCCCGATCGCCTTCGCGGTCTCCCAGGTCAGCACCACCGAGGTCGCTCCGGTGTCGATCACCATCGGCGCCTTGACGCCGTTGATCTTGGCATGCAGCTTGAATTCGCCGGCCTGGCCGCGCGCGATCTGCACCGGCGGCTCCGGCTGCACGCCGTGCCGCCGCAGCATCTGTGAAACCTGTTCGCTGGCGCGCGCGATCTGATCGGGGTCGCCATAGGCGACGACGGCGCCGGCGGTGGCCGCGAGCATGACTAGGACCAGCAGGATGCGGCTCATTGCGCGCCTCCAAGGCCGATCTCAAGCCCGGCCCATCCACCCATCAACGGGACGGACGCTCCGCGAGTGGCGCAAGACCCGCTTCCGCCATGCGCGCCGGCAAGCCATCCATCACCGCCAGCCGCTCGGCGCTGCTCATGCGGTGCCATTGCGCGATTTCCGGCAGCGTTCGTCCGCAGCCGAAGCAGAGTTTGGTTTTGGGATCCATCATGCAGACTGCGATACACGGCGTTTCTTTGCTCATCCTGCGAGTGTGAAATGCTTTCGATGGTGTGCGCAAGCGCTCCAGTTACAGCCCGGTTCCGGCGCTCATGATCGGTTTGTTGCGGGCCCGGCGCTTGTCGTCGGCGGGGGCGGCCGGTTCCGGCTGTAGCGGCGGGGCTTCCTCGGCCATCGGCGCCAGCGCCGACATCACGCGCTCCGGCGGGAAGGTGACGATGACTTCGGTGCCGATCCGCAGCTTCGATTTCAGCGTGAAGGTGCCGCCATGCATGTCGATCAGGCTCTTGGCGATCGGCAGGCCGAGGCCAGCGCCCTGTTCGGCCGATTTGATCGAATTGGAGCCCTGGCCGAACGATGCCAGCACGATCGGGATTTCGTCCTCGGCAATGCCGCTTCCGGTGTCCTTGACGCTCAGATACTGACCGCCGGAGGCGGTCCAGCCGACCTTGAGCCAGATTTCGCCGCCTTGCGGCGTGAACTTGATCGAGTTCGACAACAGATTGAGCACGATCTGGCGGGTGGCGCGCTCGTCGCCCCAGATCCGCGGCATGCCCTGTTCGAACACTTCGTGGATGGTGATGCCGCGGCTGGACGCGCGCAGCTTGAGCAAATGGTGACAGTCGGCAACGACATGCACCAGCGAAACCGCTTCCTCGTTGAGCTCGTAGCGCCCGGCCTCGATCCGCGACAGATCGAGGATCTCGTTGATGAGGTTGAGCAGGTGGACGCCCGAATTGTGGATGTCGGCGGAATATTCCTTGTAGACCGGCACCGCATGCGCGCCGAAAATTTCGCTCTTCATCACCTCGGAAAAGCCGAGGATCGCGTTCAGCGGCGTGCGCAGTTCGTGGCTCATCTGCGCGAGGAAGCGCGACTTGGCGACGTTGGCGGATTCGGCGCGGTGCCGCGCCTCGTCGGAGATCGCCTTGGCCTGCTCGAGTTCGCCGATCAGCGCGTCCTTTTCGGCGCGCGCCTCCAGCGTCGCCAGCGTGGTCGAATGCAGCCGGTGCGCGAGCAGGGCGAAATAACCTTCGGCGGCCAGCGCCAGCAATGCCAGCGCGTAATTGTCGAAAGTGCCGCCGAGCACGAAATTGAGCGCGATCGCCGCCGTCACCGGCGCGGTCGCCGCCAGTGCGGCGATCGGCAGGCTGGCCGCGAGCATGCTCGATACTGCGATCACCAGCAGCATCAGGAACATCATCATCGTGTTCGACACGACGTCGAGCCCGGCGGGGCGGATCAGGATCGCGGTCCAGCACAGGCCGTAGAGCAGGTCGAGCAGCACGAACCGCGTGCGCCATTTGCGGGTGGCGGCGAGCGATGGCGGTTCGGCGAGGAAACGGGCGCAGTTGCGGATGATGGCGGCGTGGATGCAGAGCATGCCGACGGTCCAGGCCCCGGCCGTCGCCAGATGCATCCAAAGGCCGAAGATGATCCCGGTCGCAACCACCAGCAGCATCACGACATAGGACGCCGACATCCTGGTCTGGGCATATTGTCGGAGCAATTCGGTGTCGAACGCCGGGCGGGTTCCGCTGGTTGACGTTAACCGGTCGCGGGCCTCGCGCACCCGTTGTGCCGCGGCACGCCTTGTATTGATCGGTACGGCGACCGGCGGCTCCGCCGGTAGCTGGACAATCTCAGGCTTTTCTGCGGAATTACTCATCAAACAACACAAACCCTGCCCACGAACCGCGCGGGCTTTTTGCATTGTCTATCTGTGAGCCCAAATCCTTAAGCGATGACTTAAAGAGCTAAAGAATCACCTTAACGGGTGGTTAAATTAACCATTGGCTCCCGGGCAATACGGCGCTGCCGCGGGACGGCGAATGGGCCGTCCTCGCGGTTCGCGCCTGGCGTCTCTCGTGCCGGTTCTATCGCTCCAGCCGTGCCAAAAGGCTCGACGTGTCCCAGCGCTTGCCGCCCATCTTCTCGACTTCGGAATAGAACTGATCGACCAGCGCGGTGACCGGCAGATTGGCGCCGTTGCGGCGGGATTCGGCGATGCAGATCGACAGGTCCTTGCGCATCCATTCCACCGCGAAGCCGAAATCGAACTTGCCGTCGTTCATGGTCTTGTAGCGGTTCTCCATCTGCCAGGACTGCGCCGCACCCTTGGAGATGGTCTCGATCACGGCCTGGACGTCGAGGCCTGATTTTTTTGCGAAATGAATGCCTTCCGAGAGGCCCTGAACCAGGCCCGCGATGCAGATCTGGTTGACCATTTTTGTGAGCTGGCCGGAACCGGCAGGCCCGAGCAGCTTGCACATCCGCGCATAGGCCGCGATCACGGGTTCGGCGCCGGCATAGGCGTCAGCGGCGCCGCCGCACATCACGGTCAGCACGCCGTTTTCGGCGCCGGCCTGGCCGCCCGACACCGGCGCATCGATGAATTTGAATCCCGCCTGGGTGGCGGCCGCGTCGAGCTCGCGGGCGACTTCGGCGGAGGCGGTGGTGTGATCGACGAAGGTCGCGCCCTTCTTCATGCCGGCGAAGGCACCGTCCGCGCCGATCGTGACCGCGCGCAGGTCATTGTCGTTGCCGACACAGCACATCACGAAGTCCTGGCCCTCCGCGGCGGCCTTCGGCGTCGGCGCCGCGCGGCCGCCGAACTTGTCCGCCCATTCCTTCGCCTTGGCGCCGGTGCGGTTGTAGACGGTGACCTCGTGGCCGCCTTTTTTCACCAGATGGCCTGCCATGGGGAAACCCATCACGCCGAGACCGAGGAAAGCGACTTTAGCCATATGTGCTACCTTATCATTTGCCCGTTCGGGCCTAGCTTAGGGATGTTTGGGAGGCGGGACGGCACCATAACCCCTGCGCCATGAAGGGCAACGCCTTCGTTTGGCCGGAGCGGCCGGTTTTATGCTAGGATTATCAGGTTCAAACAACTCACAAAAAAAGGGAGTGTCTCGCATGGGCGTCAGCGTGGGCGTGCTCGATCATTTCAACATCCGGACCCGGAATCTCGCCGACACGGTCCGCTTTTACGAGGATATCCTGGGCCTGGAAAAGGGCGCGCGGCCGAACTTCGCCTTCCCCGGGGCGTGGATGTATTCGGAGGGCAAGGCGGTGGTGCATCTGGTCGATATTTCCAGGACCGACGAGCCGCAGAAGCCGGATTCCGGTGTGGTCCATCACGTGGCGTTCGCCAGCACGGGCTTTTCCGGCATGCAGCAGCGGCTCACGTCAAAGGCGATGGCATTCGAAGCGCGCCAGGTTCCCGGCGGCGACCTCTGGCAGATCTTCGTCACCGACCCCAATGGCGTCATGGTCGAATTGAACTATGAGGCCGCCAAGGAGGGCGGGGTGGTGGCCCCGGCCGAGCGCCGGGACGACGTCGGAGCAAGGTAGCCTTTTGGGCTGCAACGCTCTAAGAGAGCCCGGTTCTGGCGTCAGTCAGGACCGATAAGGCTCCAGGAGATACTTCGTGAGCGTAACGCAGCAACAGGTTCTCGATGCCTTGGCCAAGGTGGCCTCGCCGCGCGGCGTCGCCTTGACCAATGCCAATGTGCTGTCGGCGATCACGGCCTCCGACGGCAAGGTGTTCTTTTCCATCAATGTCGATGCCGCCGAAGCCCGCGCGTGGGAAAGCGTGCGCGCGCAGGCGGAGGCCGCGGTTCGCGCCATCCCTGGCGTCAGTGTCGCGATGATCGCGCTGACCGCCGAGCGCAAAGCCGGTGCGGCGTCTCCGCCGTCACCGGGGGCAACCCCTCCGCCGTTACCGCATCAGCATCGCCACGCGCACGGCGTGCAGCCGGTGTCGGCGCACAAGCCGCCGCAGAGCCCGACATCGCCGATGTCCAGGCAAGCGGAAATCCCGGGCGTTGCCGCCGTGATCGCGGTGGCCTCCGGCAAGGGCGGCGTCGGCAAATCCACCACCGCGCTGAATCTGGCGCTCGGCTTGCGCGATCTCGGCCTGCGCGTCGGTCTGCTGGATGCCGATATTTACGGCCCCTCGGTGCCGCGGCTGACCGGCATCCATGAGAAGCCGAAGCTGAACGACGACCGCAAGATGATCCCGATCGAACGCTTCGGCCTGGCCATCATGTCGATCGGCTTTTTGGTCGAGGAAGAAACCGCGATGATCTGGCGCGGGCCGATGGTGATGTCGGCCATCACCCAGATGCTGCGCGACGTGGCCTGGGGCACGCTCGATATTCTCGTGGTCGACATGCCGCCCGGCACCGGCGACGCGCAACTGACGCTGGCGCAGAACGTGCCGCTGAAGGGCGCGGTCATCATCTCGACCCCGCAGGACCTCTCGCTGATCGACGCGCGGCGCGGCCTTGCGATGTTCAGGAAGGTCAACGTGCCCGTGCTCGGCATCGTCGAGAACATGAGCTATTTCCAGTGCCCGGAGTGCGGCACCCGGTCGGACATTTTCGGCCACGGCGGCGCGCGGCACGAGGCCGAGCGGCTGGGGGTGCCGTTCCTGGGCGAAATCCCGCTGCACATGTCGATTCGTACCACCTCCGACGCCGGTAACCCGGTGGTGGCGAGCGAGCCGGACGGCCCGCACGCGGCGATTTACCGCGAGATCGGTACCAAGGTTCGCGACCAGCTCAAGGGCGCCACCGCAGCCGCCTGAGGCTGTATTTGCACGGTGTTTTACCGTATTCGACTTTCGTTTAATCGGTGCAGTCATGCCATTGTCGCGTTTTCGCGTCGCAACTTACGTGTTAAAGCGCCCCGGCCAGAGCGCCCCGGATCACGTGGAATTCGCCCCGCCGGAGGATCGCTCGCGCAAATTGGGAAACGCCCCGACTTCAAGGAGATGTCTGAATGAAGCGTCGTGATTTTTTGAAAGTTTCAGCGGCCGGTGCTGCCGCGACTGCCGTTGCCTCGCCGGCCATCGCGCAATCCTCGCCTGAAATCAAATGGCGCTTGACGTCGAGCTTCCCGAAGTCGCTGGACACGATCTACGGCGGCGCGGAGCAGCTGTCGAAATACGTCGCTGAAATGACCGACAACAAGTTCCAGATCCAGGTCTTTGCCGCGGGCGAAGTCGTTCCGGGTCTGCAGGCGCTCGACGCCACCTCCAACAACACCGTCGAGATGTGCCACACCGTTTCCTATTATTATGTCGGCAAGGACCCGACATTTGCGATCTACGCGTCGGTCCCGTTCGGCCTGAACGCGCGCCAGCAGAACTCCTGGTGGTACCAGGGCGGCGGCGAGGAGCTCGGCAACGAGTTCTTCAAGAAGTTCGGCGTGATCGGATTCCCCTGCGGCAACACCGGCACCCAGATGGGCGGCTGGTTCCGCAAGGAGATCAAGACGGTCGCCGATCTGTCGGGTCTCAAATTCCGCATCGGCGGCATCGCCGGCCAGGTTTTGCAGAAGGTCGGCGTCGTGCCGCAGCAGCTCGCCGGCGGCGACATCTATCCGGCGCTGGAAAAGGGCACCATCGACGCCGCCGAGTGGGTCGGTCCGTATGACGACGAAAAGCTCGGCTTCGCCAAGGTCGCGAAATTCTACTACTACCCCGGCTTCTGGGAAGGCGGGCCGATGGTCCATGCCTTCGCCAATCTGGAGAAGTGGAATTCGCTGCCGAAGAACTATCAGGCGATCCTCACCAATGGCGCGGCGCACGCCAACACCTGGATGACCGCGCGTTACGACATGCTCAACCCGACGGCATTGAAGCGTCTGGTTGCCGGCGGCACGCAGCTGCGTCCCTTCACCAACGAAGTGCTGGAAGCCTGTCTGAAGGCGACCAACGAATTGTGGGGCGAAATCTCCGCCAAGAACGCCGACTTCAAGAAGTCGGTCGACGCGATGCAGGCCTACCGCTCCGACCAGTACCTGTGGTGGCAGGTTGCCGAATACACCTTCGACAGCTTCATGATCCGCTCGCGCACGCGCGGCTGATCGCTTATACATAAGTTGAAGATGACGTCCGGTCTCCGTGAGGAGGCCGGACTTTTTCGTTGCGCGCGCAGTTCTTGATGGCAATCAGGAACCGGATACTCCATGCTGCCCATAGGCCTCACCACGAAGGCCGAACGAAAAACCAACAGGGCAGGCAAAATTCATGAAACGAAGAGAATTTCTCAAGGTCACGGGTATTGGCGCCGCGGGCGCGGCAACGCTGGCGGCGCCGGCGATCGCCCAATCGATGCCGGAGCTCAAGTGGCGCCTGACGACGAGCTGGCCAAAGTCGCTCGACACCATTCATGGCGGCGCCGAGATGATGGCCAAGGCCGTCGGCGAGGCGACCGACGGAAAATTCCAGATACAGACCTTTGCGGCCGGCGAAATCGTGCCCGGCCTGCAGGTGCTCGACGCCGTGCAGAACGGCACCGTCGAGATGGGTCACACCGCCTCCTATTATTATTTCGGCAAGGACCCGACCTTCACGTTCGGCTCGGCGCTGCCGTTTGGGCCGAACGCGCGCCTCAACCAGGCCTGGTACATGCTCGGCGGCGGCAAGGACCTGCTGAACGAATTCTACAAGAGCTACAACGTGACATCGCTGCTGGCGGGCAATACGACCTGCCAGATGGGCGGCTGGTTCCGCAAGGAAATCAAAACCGTCGAAGATCTCAAAGGTCTCAAATTCCGCATCGGCGGCTTTGCCGGCCGCGTGATGCAGAAGCTCGGATGCGTCCCGCAGCAACTGGCCGGTGGTGATATCTATCCTGCGCTGGAAAAAGGCACGATCGACGCCGCGGAATGGGTCGGGCCCTATGACGACGAGAAGCTCGGCTTCAACAAGGTCGCGCCGCATTACTACTATCCCGGCTGGTGGGAAGGCGGTCCGATGCTGCTGGCGATGGTCAATCTCGACAAGTGGAATGCGCTGCCGAAGCATTACCAGAACATCCTCGAGCAGGCCGGCCACCTCGCCAACAACTGGATGATGGCGAAATACGACATGGTCAATCCGATGGGGCTGAAGAAGCTGCTGGCCAATGGCGCCAAGCTGCATGCCTTCTCGCCGGAGATCATGGAAGCAAGCTTCAAGGCGGCCAAGGAATTGAACAGCGAAGTCGCCGCCACCAACCCGAATTTCAAGAAGCTCTATGAATCGCTGACGTCGTTCTCGAACAATGGCTACCAGTGGTTCCAGGTCGCCGAAGTCGGCTACGACAATTTCATGGCGCGCCACTCGCAGAGCTGACGCAAACGGCAAAATGGTCTGGCCAACAAAAACCCCGGAGCGAAAGCACCGGGGTTTTTCGTATCTCGAATGCCGCTATTGTTTCGGTTGCCCGAAATCCAGTGGTGGCAACTCGATCTGCGGCACCTCGATCTTGACCTTGCTGAGATCGACGTCGAGCGGCTTGTCGAGCAGGGCGGTCACCACGATCGGGAACGCGATCACGATCGCCACCATGATGGCCTGCAGGCCGATCCAGGGAATCGCGCCCCAATAGATGTCGGAGCTCTTCACTTCCTTGGGCGCGACGCCGCGCAGGTAAAACAGCGCAAAGCCGAACGGCGGATGCAGGAACGAGGTCTGCATGTTGACGCACAGCATGACGCCGAACCAGATCAGCGCCGCATCCGGCCCCACCACCGGCGCCAGCACCTTCTGCGCGATCGGCGCAATCATCGGCAGGATGATGAAGGCGATCTCGAAGAAGTCGAGGAAGAAGGCCAGGAAGAAGATGAAGAGATTGATGAAGATCAGGAAGCCCCAGACGCCGCCGGGCAGCGAGGTCAGATGATGCTCGAGCCAGACGCCGCCCGAGACGCCGAGGAACACCACCGAGAAGCAGGTCGAGCCGATCAGGATGAACACCACCATGGTGGACAGGCGCATCGTCGATTCGTAGCCCTGCTTGATCAGGGCGCGCAGGTCGGGGATGCGGACGGCTTCGAGACAGAGCCAGACCACCGCAATGTACACGACCGCGAAGGTCAGCTTGAACAGCTTGCCGTCGCCGAGCAGCATTCCGATGATGGTGCCGATGCCGGTGGCCGCGATCCCGATCAGGAGCATCTTGTGCCCCTTGTTGCTGAGGTCCTTGTGATGGATCGCGGCGAGGACGATGGCGCCGATCGCGCCCATCGCGCCGGCCTCGGTCGGGGTCGCAAGGCCGAGCATCATGGTGCCCAGCACCACGAAGATCAGCACCGCGGAGGGGATGATGCCCATCAGGCATTTCTTCCAGAGCGCCCAGCCGGTCAGCGTCCGCGCTTCTATCGGCACCGCGGGGACGTGACTTGGCTTGAAGACGCCGAGCAGGAACGTGTAGCCGGCGAACAGGGCGATCTGCAGCACCGACGGCCCCCAGGCGCCGAGATACATGTCGCCGACCGACTTGCCGAGCTGGTCGGCCATCACGATCAGCACCAGGGACGGCGGCACCAGTTGGGTGATTGTGCCGGAGGCTGCCAGCACGCCGGTGATATAGCGCACATTATAGCCGTAGCGCAGCATGACCGGCATCGAGATCAGCGCCATGGCGATGACCTGGGCCGCCACCGTGCCGGTGATCGCGCCGAGGATGAAGCCGACGATGATGACGGAATAGCCGAGGCCGCCGCGGATCGGTCCGAACAGCTGGCCCATCGAGTCCAGCATGTCCTCGGCAAGCCCGCAGCGTTCCAGGATCGCGCCCATGAAGGTGAAGAACGGGATCGCCAGCAGCAATTCGTTGGAGAGCACGCTGCCGAAGATGCGGCCCGGAATGGCCTGCAGGAAGTTCATGTCGAAGAAGCCGAGATAGATCGACAGGAAACCGAACGACAGCCCGAGCGCCGCCAGCGTGAAGGCCACCGGGAAGCCGATCAGCATGGCCAGAATCAAGCCGCCGAACATCAGCGGCGGCATCATCTCCAGCGTGATCATTGCACGGGCCTCTCATATTTGGCGTCGATCATCACATAGCCCTTCAACGCCGCGATGCGCTTGATCACTTCGGAGACACCTTGCAGCGCCAGGAAAACGAAGCCGACGGGAACGACGAGCTTGATCGGCCAGCGGACCAGGCCGCCGGCATTGCTGGAGATTTCACCGACCACATAGGCCTGCATGAAGAATGGCCACGACAAATAGGCGAGCAGCAGGCAGGAGGGGATCAGGAAGAACAGCGTTCCGATCAGGTCGAGCTTGAGCTGTCCGCGCTCCGACAGCATCAGATAGAGGATTTCGACGCGGACATGCTCGTTCTTCTTGAACGTGTAGGAGGCGCCGAACATCACGAAGACGGCGAACATGTACCATTGCAATTCGAGCCAGGCGTTCGACGAGTAGCCGAACGCGTAGCGGATCATCGCGTTGCCCGCACTCACCACGCAGGCGGCGAGCACCAGCCAGTTGCAGACGCCGCCGAGTTTCTCATTGAGCCAGTCGATGCCGTTACTCAGTGCCAGCAATGGGCGCATTACGCTCTCCTCGGACACGTCATCGACGCGCGCCGGATGTCTTCATTGATACTGCGTCGCCACCGCGCGATATCAGCGTCGTGATCCCGCGCGCTGCCGCATGCCAAACGCGCAGTTTCGCGCCGGCGCGAACAACGCGCAGCTTCGCAGCTCATTCGCTGGAGCGATTGCAACGATAGTCCTCCCCCATGTCAGAGCCTCCGCCGTCTTGACTGCCCCATGTCGGGGAACAGCGGCCTGTGTCGACCGTGCTGGCGTGAAAGCAGCCGCACCATTTCAGCGCGTTGTGGCGGCGTCAATCGGAAAATGGACAAATTGACGCGGGTTCAATTAGTTGCGTGGGGAGGGCGCAAATAATTGCGCAACAAGGGCGTAACCCAAGCCGAAAATTTCAACCGCCGGTAACGCTCATGTGGCGGCTGACGCTTGGGCGGTTATGGTGGCGGTCGATGATGAAGTCGTGGCCCTTCGGCTTCAGGCCGATGGCGCGATCGATCGCGGCCGAGAGCAGGTCGTTGTCGGCGGAGGCCCGCAGCGGCCTGCGCAAATCGGAGGCATCCTCGTGGCCGAGGCAGGTGTGCAGCGTGCCGGTGCAGGTGATCCGTACCCGGTTACAGGACTCGCAGAAATTATGGGTCATCGGCGTGATGAAGCCGAGCTTGCCGCCGGTCTCGCTGACGCGGACATAGCGGGCAGGGCCGCCGGTATCGTCGTCGAGGTCGGTCAATGTGTAGTATTTGGCCAGGCGCGCGCGCAACAACGACAGCGGTACGTACTGATCGATGCGGCCCTCGCCGATGTCGCCCATCGGCATCACCTCGATCAGCGTCAGCGCCATGCCCTTGCCGTGCGCCCATTCCATCAGTGACGGGATCTCTTCCTCGTTCAGGTTCTTCAGCGCCACCGCGTTGATCTTGACGGCAAGCCCCGCGGCGCGCGCAGCTTCGATTCCGGCCAGCACCTTGTCGATGTCGCCCCACCGGGTGATGGCGCGGAATTTGGCCGGATCGAGCGTATCCAGCGAGACGTTGATCCGGCGCACGCCGCAGTCGGCGAGTTCGCCGGCAAAACGCGCGAGCTGCGAACCATTGGTGGTCAGCGTCAGCTCATCCAGCGCGCCGGTCCCAAGATGCCGCGACAGCGAGCGCACCAGCGACATCACGTTGCGGCGGACCAAAGGCTCGCCGCCGGTGAGACGGATTTTGCGCACGCCCTTGGCGATGAACGCCGAGCACAGCCGGTCGAGTTCTTCCAGCGTCAGCAGATCGGCCTTGGGCAGGAACGTCATGTCCTCGGACATGCAGTAGAAGCAACGCAGGTCGCAGCGGTCGGTCACGGAGACCCGCAGATAACGGATGGTCCGCCCGAACGGGTCGGTCATCGGCTGGAACAACTGGTCGGGGGGAGTTGGAAGTCCGCTCATTCACGCGCCTTGCTCGGCGGAGCCGCCGCACTGTGCTCCGCTAGCATAATGTAGGCATGATGCAAGGCGCGGACAATCCGATGCTTTCGGGGTGCAGTGCGGTGGTCAGCGTGCCGGTTGCGCGGTGGGCGCCGGTGCGGACGGATCGGGGAACGCCGAGACCGCGGCGGGGGCCGCTGCGGCCTTCGGCTTCTTCTTCTTCGGCCGCATCGGTTTGGCCCGGGGCGGGGGGCCTGCGGGCTTGAGTTCCGCGAAGACCGGGCTGGGCTCGATCACGGTGCTGGCGGGCGTCGTGAAGTCGCCGGGATTGCGGATCACCTGGACCGGCACCGTGACCGGCTGGGACCGGGGCAGGTTGAAGGTGACCGAGAAGCCCGCATCCGGCGCGGCGACCGAGACGGTGCAGGGGGTCTTGCAGCCCGGACCCAGCGAGGTCGTGGCGTCTGCCCCTGGCGGTGTGGATTCGAGCTGAACCGGAACCAGTTGAGGCGCCGGCTTGAAGGAATCGAGGGAGAACGAGGAGCAGCCGGCAAGCAGACCGGCCAAGAGACTGGCAAGGCCCGCTCCGGCGGCCAACGCGAAAACACGGCGCATGATCATCACTCACCTGCGGCGATCAGCCACAATCCCCGTCGGGACCATAGGAGTGTGGGAACAGGGCTGCAACCGCGCCGTGCGGATTCGTTAAAGAATGGTTAATGGCGACGCGGAGAACTAAAAATACTTAAAGTATTTCAATCAGTTACGACGGTATCTTAACCCCAATCAGGCTGTTCACCGCCCCCGCGAGCTCGCGAAAATGGCCGATCAGCCGGTCCGGCTTGAGCTCGGCAATGGGCACATCGGTGTAGCCGAAGGCGACCCCGATCACCGGAACGCCCGCGCGCCGGGCGACCCCGACGTCGGGACCGGCGTCGCCGACCATGATGGCGCCCGCGAGCGGCCGGCCGGCCTTGGCGAGGGTCTGTTGCAGGATCACCGGATCGGGCTTTGACACCCCAAACGTGTCGGCGCCGCAGATCGCGGCAAATCGCTGGCTGAGATCGAGCTTGTCGAGCAGCAGTTTTGAAAGAAATTCGAGCTTGTTGGTGCAGACCGCAAAGCCAAAGCCCTGCGCCTCCAGTTCATCCAGCGCCGCGTGTAGCCCCTCGAAGGGGCGCGATTGATCCGCGATGTGCTCGCTGTAATAGGCGACGAAATCCTTGGTCAGCCGGTTGAGGTCGTTGGCTGTGATGGCGCGGTCTTCGAGCTCGAAGCCGCGCTCGATCAGCTTGCGCGCGCCGGCGCCGATCAGGTTGCGCGCTTTTGCGAACGGCACGGCGGGAAGGCCCTCGCGGTGGAGCACGAAGTTGAGCGCGCTGATCAGATCGGGGGCGGTGTCGACCAGCGTGCCGTCGAGATCGAAAACGAGGGTGCGGGGAGATGTCATTTGCCATTCGCTAGCGGCCCCGACGGCATCATGCAAGTGGGTTGGATAAGCCCGATTTAGCCCTGTTAGCGCTATTCCTGCCCCCTAAACGACGCTAGATATGCCCCGCCAGACCGGCGGATTCTCTTCCAGGGGGCACCTCCATTGGACATGGACGCATTGAAACGGCAGGCGGCGGCGCGGGCGCTGGAGCATGTCACCGACGGCATGAGGCTCGGGCTCGGCACCGGCTCGACCGCCAGGCATTTTGTCGATCTGCTCGGCGAGAAAGTCGCCGGCGGCCTGCGCGTGATTGGCGTGCCGACCTCGGAGGTGACCCGCGCCCAGGCAGAGGCCTGCGGCATACCGCTGACCACGCTGGACGAGATCGACCACCTCGACCTCACGGTCGACGGCGCCGACGAATGCGATCACGCGCTCAATCTGATCAAGGGCGGCGGCGGCGCGCTGCTGCGGGAAAAGATCGTGGCGGCGGCGTCGGATCGGATGATCGTGATCGCCGACGACAGCAAATGGGTCGATGCCCTCGGCCGCTTCCCGCTGCCCGTCGAGGTGATCCCGTTCGGGCTTGCCGCGACGCAACGGGCGATCGCCAGGGCATTTGCGCAGAACGGCGTTTCCGGGCAAATGGGGGTCCGCAAGGGCAAGGACGGCCACGTTTTTGTCACCGATGGCGGCCACTGGATTGTCGATGCCCATCTCGGGCGGATAGGGGATGCGCCGCGCCTGGCGGAGGCGCTGAGCCTGATCCCCGGCGTCGTTGAACACGGCCTGTTCATTGGCCTGGCCCGCACGGTCGTGCTGGCTGGCGCGGACGGAATTCGCGTAATTGAGCGGCGCTAGCGCCGGCACTTTGAAGGAGAATTGAAATGAAGAGCCTTTCGGGAAGTTTGTCGGCTGCGGTCCTCGGCTTGAGTTTGGCGCTGGTCGGAGCGCCCGCTGTTGCCCAGCAGAAGGACGCCCCCGCGCCGGCCGCGCTGAAGCCGGCCTCGCCGGCCGCGCTCGCCGCCGCCAAGGAAATCCTCGCCATGAAGAACGCGGCTGCGATGTACGCCAACGCGGTGCCCAACCTCGTCGAGCAGACCAAGAACGCGCTGATCCAGAACAATCTCAACTTCCAGAAGGACCTCAACGAGGTCTCCCTGATCGTCGCCAAGAATCTCTCCGGCCGCGAAAAGGAGATCGGCGACGGCATGGCGCAGGTCTACGCCAACGAGTTCTCCGAGCAGGAGCTGAAGGACCTCGTGACCTTCTACAAGTCGCCGCTCGGCGTCAAACTGCTGGCGGCCGAGCCCCGTGCGATCCAGTTCAGCATGTCCTATATGAACGCATGGGCGCAGAACTTCGCCGCGGTGGTCGACTCCCAGTTCCGCGCCGAGATGAAGAAGCGCGGCAAGGCGATTTGAGCAGGCGAGCGGCGAATAGGGAGTAGCGAATAGAAGGCGCGAAGCGGGGTCTGCTTACCATTCGCTATTCGCCATTCGCTATTCGCCGCGCACCGCTCGCCACTCGCGGAAAGTAGGGCGGACTATGGCTGAGTACGATTTCGATCTGTTCGTCGTCGGTGGCGGCTCGGGCGGCGTCCGTGCCGCCCGCATCGCGGCCGGCCACGGCGCCAGGGTGATGGTCGCCGAAGAATACCGGATGGGCGGCACCTGCGTGATCCGCGGCTGCGTGCCGAAAAAACTGTTCGTGATCGGCTCGCATATCCATCACGAGATCGAGGACGCCGCCGGCTTCGGCTGGACCGTCGGCCAGGTCTCGTTCGACTGGAAGACGCTGGTCGCCAACAAGGACAAGGAAATCGCCCGGCTCGAGGGCATCTACACGTCCAATGTCGAGAAGTCCGGCGCGCAGGTGGTGAAGGCCCGCGCGGTGATCGAGGACGCCCACACGCTGCGCCTTTCGGACGGCAAGCGCGTCTCCGCGAAATATATCCTGATCGCGACCGGCGGCCGGCCCAACCATGGCGCCGAAATTCCCGGTATCGAGCACGTGATCTCCTCGGACGAGGCGTTCCACCTCACCGAACTGCCGAGGCGCATCGTGATCCAGGGCGGCGGCTATATCGCGCTGGAATTCGCCGGCATCTTCAAGGGCTATGGCGCCGACGTCACCGTGATCTATCGCGGCGACAACATTTTGCGCGGCTTTGACGAGGACGTCCGCAAGCATGTGCGCGCGGAGATGGAAAAGCAGGGCATCAACATCATCACCGGCTGCACCATTGCCAGTATCGAAAAGCACGGCAATGACTTCACCACGCATCTGTCCAACGGATCGAGCATCGCCTCCGACAAGGTGATGTTCGCGATCGGCCGCCATCCCAACGTCGCCAATCTCGGGCTGGAGAATGCCGGCGTCGCCATCAATCCGCACAATGGCGGCATCGCGGTCGACGCCTGGTCGAAAACATCCGTGCCGAACATCTACGCCATCGGCGACGTCACCCACCGCATCAATCTGACGCCGGTCGCGATCCGTGAGGGCCATGCCTTCGCCGATACCGTGTTCGGCAAGCGTCCCGTGCAGGTCGATCATGCGACAATCCCGACCGCCGTGTTCTCGCAGCCCGAAGTCGGCACGGTGGGTCTCACCGAAGCCGAAGCCCGCGCGCAATTCTCCCACGTCGACATCTACAAGACCGATTTCCGCCCCATCAAGGCAACGATGTCCGGCCGCGACACCCGCATCCTGATGAAGCTCGTGGTCGACGGCCTAACCGACCGCGTGCTCGGCTGCCACATCGTCGGCGACGCCGCCGCCGAAATCACCCAGGCGATCGGCATCGCCGTGAAGATGAAGGCGACCAAGGCCGATTTCGACGCGACGGTAGCGCTGCACCCGACCGCGGCCGAGGAGTTGGTGACGATGCGGACGCCGACGGCGCGGTATGTGCGGGAAGCGGCGGAGTAGGGGGATTGCGTCGAAGACGTAATCCCGCTCACTGATCTATCGACACACCAACTCCCACCGGCAATCGCGTCCATCATCGCAAACCCTCGCCTGCCGGCACCCTTCCGGCGCAATGACTGGGCGCGCCACCGCCGGCCGGGGCGGGGGGCAGACGGCGGGCTTGCAGACAATCGGTCGATTGATCACGTCGTTGCACAATGGCTGCATCTGCCCGTCGACGCATTGGCAGGTGCAGGCGGCGTTCGCGGCGGTGCCGCCGATCAGCAGAAGCGTGAGAGCGACAAAAATCGTGGGCATGCGGACCTCGTGACCAATCTCGCCTGCGTCGGGCGGATCAGCCAAGGTAGTCCGCCGTTCGCTGGCGATAAAGGGGCCGGATGGGCTTCCACTGGCGCGCGGCGAGCAAAGGCGGGCAGGTCACCAATTGCTCCGCGTGGCCTGACGCACGGGGTAGTTGAATGGCATCATGCATCTATGATATACTGGTCAGTATGACTAGAATTGAAAAGGTGTCAGCCAAGAAGCCGGCTCGTCGGCGCAGTCTGAGGACTGGCCAGTGGCTGCTGCAGGACGCCAAGGCACGCTTTAGTGAATTGGTGCGACGTGTCCGTAGTGAGGGGCCGCAGCATGTCACCGTTCATGGACGCGATGAAGTCGTGGTGATATCGGCCGAAGAGTTTCGGCGTCTCAAGGGCGATCTTACTGGAGAAGCCTTGATCGCCGTGATGCGGGCGTCGCCGCATCGCGACCTTGATATCGCGCCGTCGCGAAGTCCGATGCCCGTGCGCAAGGTCTCCTTGTGACAGGATGGCTTCTCGATACCAACGTCCTCTCCGAGTTGCGCCGCCTCCGGCCTGACCGCAAAGTCCTCGCCTTCATTGCCGCTCAACCGGTAGAGCGTCTTTATGTGAGCGCGGTGACGTTCGCCGAAATTCGATTCGGCATCGAGATTGTCGAGGACGCCGCTCGGCGCGCCGAGCTAAATGATTGGCTCATACACAAGGTGCGTCCGATGTTCGAGCAACGCGTGCTCGCGGTATCGGAGGATGTCATGTTCAAATGGCGGCTTCTGGTCGAGGAGGGGCGCAAGGCACGACATACCTTTGCCCAGCCTGATCTGATCATTGCTGCCACGGCACTCGATCACGGCCTAACCGTCGTGTCACGGGATGTCGCCGACTATCGAAAGGCCCGCGTACCGGTGTTCAACCCGTGGAAAGAGTAAGCGACGTTCTGTGCGCCGGCTACTCCGTCTCCTGCCGAGACCGCTTGCGGAAAGCCAAGGCTTCCGGTCCCCACATCTTGATCATCACGATGGCGCAAGAGGCGATGCCGACGAGGGCGAGCATGACGGTGAGGGCGATTTCCATGCCGCGTGCATAAATGATTTGCGCACGGATTGGTGCCCCGTATCACTACGGGCTCACGGCATCCATGGCCGGTGGGGGCTGCCGGATTACTTCCGCGGCGGATTGGGCGGGTGCCGGTCGACGACGACGGAGTCGGGATGCGAGACGATGGTCATGAACCAGATCGAGCTTACGACCAGCGACCAGAACGTATTCCAATAAACCCAGTTCATTGGTGCCTTCCTAAAGAGCCTTTCAAGCGCAGCATGCCCTCGGACCTGATCAGGGTATGTTCGCGTGAAGAAAATGCGTCAACAAAAGTGCTATCGCTTGCTGGTGCGCTCGCGCAGGCTGTTCGCAACGAAGTCTTTCAGATGCGGCGGCACCGGATCACCCAGGATATCACAGCGGCACTGGATTTCCTCTGCGACATTTTTGGAGATGTCGGCGGTCCAGTGTTCGAGCGTGTTGAAGGCGTAGATGCCGACCGGGTTGTTGAAGCGCGCCAGCAGGAGGTCATCGATCACGGAATCGAGATCGGGTCGCTCGACCGGATTCTGCAGCTTCAAATCCCGGGGGCCAACCGTATCCATTACCAGATAGAGGGTTTGGTCCGCGCCGTAGGGCACGTTTGGCAGCATTCCAGTCATGGCCTGAACACTCCGTGGTGGCCATGAATCAAGTTTGAATCGAAGCGTTGGTTCCAAACTGGCGGGCGCCTTCGTCCAATGCCGGGGGCATGACGAACCTGAGCTGATTACTTTTCGGGCGTGCCTACGAAACCAGCGACAGCAGGCGGTCGACCTTGAAGCGCTGGTAGGCGTCGATCGCGCGGTTCGCGAGCATCAGCTTTCGCGTTTCGCCGCGCTGGATCATGAACTCGACGGCATCGGTGAGGAAGCGCGCCGCGACCTCGGGATCGCCAAGTTCGTCCGTCCCCTCGAGATAATCCCAGGCGATCTGGATCGAATTTTCCATCAGCAATGGCACGGGCTCGGTCATGGAAATCAAACTCCCTAAGGGAACATCCGTTCCTGCACACGGCAACATGGGTTATCCACGCCCCGCGCAACGTGTGAGGATCACCACGGCCTCTATTCGGTTACCGTGACCGGCATCACAAAGCCGCGGCCTCACGACGGGCCTCGGGGGCGGCGCTGGCCGCTGCCCGCGCGGCATTGGCCAGCAGCCGGTTGGTCGTCAATTTCAGGAAGTAAAACGCGATCCCCGGGTTCTGAAAGCAAATTTGGGCCAGTTCGGCTTCGCTGATCCAGAGAAGCTCCACATCGGTCCGTGCGCGGGCCGTCTGCGTTCGCGTGTGATCGGCGGCGAACAAGCCGGTTTCGCCGAACAGGTCGCCGGGCCGCAAGGTGTGATCGATCTGTTCAAGATAGACATCGCCTTGGATGATCATGTAGAGGCGGTCGGCATGGTCCCCCCGGCTGAAGAGAATTTCGCCTGCCTTCAGGTGCGCTTCCTTCATGAACGGCCTGAGCCAGTCCACAGAGAGATCGCCTTTGGCGGCCGCCTCGACCCGCCTGATCAGCCGCAGCATCTGAAGGGCGCGCCAGGTGTTCAGCGGCAGCAGGATCGCATGCAGCATCAGGACCGGATAAAGCTCCTCGTAAAAGCCATAGACGATGAAAGCGACGTTGCTGCAGATGGCTGCGGCGCGCAGCGGGATCATCGTCTTCATGCAGAACGTGGCCAGGACAAGCGCTGACGCCAGATAACCCGCGATTTCGATCCAGTTCATGATCCACTCCGAGCAGTATGGCTCGATCCCGCCGAGGCAAGCGGAAAAATATCCTGGCAGCCTAGTGGATCGCGTTCGCGACGCCTACCGAATTCGGTTCAGGCCTGTGTGAACCGGTTCGCCGACAAGGGGTGGCCAGATGTCCCCGACAGATTGCCCGGAAATCGATAAATTCCGATTCAATACCCTAACAAGACCTTTACGGGATCAACCACACTCTGGCGCTCTGATAATTCCGTAACGGGGCGTTGTTCATGTCCATGGATGAGCCGAGGACGAAAGTGGCGCGCGAACCACGCCGGCAGTTGCACAAGCAGCCGGCCTGGATGACGGTCGACGACGGCCTGACCAAGCGCGAATGCTTCGTTCTCGACGTCTCGCCGGGCGGGGCCAGGATCGTCACGGATGTCGCGATCGACGTCCGCGACAGATTCGGCCTCGCGTTGGTGCGCGATCGGCCCAGGCATCAATCCTGCGAAGTGGTCTGGCGCCGCGGCAAGACCTACGGCGTCAAATTCCTGAGCGCCGGCGAAGCCAGCGCACGGCCGATCAAGGACCTGTCCGCCGCCGAAGCCAATTTGCAGCCGGATCTGTTCGACGCCGTTCGAACGAAGGCGGAAGCGTAATTCGGCCTGTTCGCTGCCTTTCGTCCAAGCTGTGCCATGGGTTGCTTAGCGACGCTCGCAGTCGATGTGGAGAGAGCAGGCGCGACATCTTGACCCGACGGGCAAATCACCTTCCGATTTTCGGAATATGTGTCAAGCCCCAAAATAAAAAATATTCGTATTTACAGAAGCAAAAATCGGCCGCATATTTCCCGCCATCCCGTCCCGCTCAGAGGGGCGTTGGCCATCGTCACAACGAGGGACGGGTCGCGGTGGACGCGGAGGTTGTCGCCCGACGAGCGCGGCCGAAGCGTACGGTGAAGACGTGTGGTCCTGACGCCGCGTTGCTGGCGTCCATGCACCTGGAGGCGTTCGACTTCCCAGGGCGCAACGGAGGCAAAAGAGCCGTTCTCCGGGGAGAGCACGTTATAAGCCGTAAAGCCATCGCGCAGGGAATGTCGGATGTTCT